>NZ_CP102332.1:2727147-4090721 GCF_024600715.1 Streptomyces changanensis | reverse complement strand
CGTCCACGACGGAGATGCCGGGGTGGCCGTACAGGCGGTGGTACGGGTCGATGACGCCGTCCCGCGCGGTCGCGCCGATCGCGCAGCCGCCGAGGAAGTGGGCGGTGAGCGGGGTGCCCATCAGCTCGCCGACGTTGGAGCCGGCGAAGCCGTTGATCTCCTCGGCGAGCAGGGTCGCCGCCCGGGTCGCCGCCGGGATCTGCTTCGGGTTGGGCGAGCCGTGGCCCTGGCGGGCGGTGAGGAGGCCCTTGCCGATGCCGCCGGGCTTCCGGTAGGTCGTCAGCGAGTTGTCGAGCGACTGCATGACGAGGCCGATAATGGTCCGCTCCGACCAACGGTGGTTGGAGAGGGACCGCAGCGTCCGCACGGGGTGGCGGGCGACGTTGCCGAGCCAGGCGGCGACGCGGTTCCTCGCCAGCGGCACCTGGAGGATCGACAGGGAGCCCATCGCGTTGGAGCCCTTGCCGTAACGGACCGGCTCGATGTGGGTGTTCGCGTCCGGGTGGATGGACGAGGTGATGGCCACGCCCTGGCTGAAGTCGACCCTCGGCAGACCGTGGCGCCTGCGGTAGCGGCGGTCGGTGGTCTGTGAGCCGACCAGCGCCTCGGAGTTGGTGCGGGTCAGCTCGCCCAGGCGGTCGGAGAGGCGCGGCAGCAGCCCCCGGTCGCGCATCCGGTGCAGGAGCGTCTGCGTGCCGTACGTCCCCGCCGCGACGACGACGAACCGGGCGCGGTACGTGCGCGGCGCGGCCTTGCGCCGGTCCGTCGGCACGGTCGTGACGCGGTGGCCGCCGCGGCCGTCCTCGGCGACCTCGGTGACCGTCGTCATCGGGTGGATCACCGCGCCGGCCTTCTCGGCGAGGTACAGGTAGTTCTCCGTCAGGGTGTTCTTCGAGCCGTGCCGGCAGCCCGTCATGCACGCGCCGCACTCGGTGCAGGCCCGTCGGGAGGGGCCGGCTCCGCCGAAGTACGGGTCGGGCACCTCGTCGCCGGGGGCGGCCCGGGTGGCGCCGTCCGCGTCCCGCCCGTCGCCGAAGAAGACGCCGACCGGCGCCAGGTGGAAGGTGTCGCCGACGCCCATGGCCTCGGCGGTCGCCTTCAGGTGCACGTCGGAGGGGGTCATCGTCGGGTTGAGGCGGACCCCCAGCATCCGCTTGGCCTGGTCGTAGTACGGGGCGAGTTCGGCCCGCCAGTCGGTGATGGACGCCCACTGCTTGTCCTGGAAGAACGCCGGCGGCGGTACGTACAGGGTGTTGGCGTAGTTGAGGGAACCGCCGCCCACCCCCGCGCCGGCCAGGACCATGACGTTGCCGAGCAGGTGGACCCGCTGGAGGCCGTACAGGCCGAGGGCGGGCGCCCAGAGGTAGTTGCGCAGGTCCCAGGAGGTCTTCGGCAGGGTGGCGGGGGTGAAGCGGCGGCCCGCCTCCAGGACGCCGACGCGGTACCCCTTCTCGGTGAGGCGCAGCGCCGAGACGGAGCCGCCGAAGCCGGAGCCGACGACGATGACGTCGTAGTCGTACGCGCCGTCCCCGGGGGCTTCCGGTGCGGCTGTCGGCTGGTTCTGGGCAGGGGGGACCTCGGACATGGCTCTCCTCGTACCGGAAGGGGGTGGGCGGGCGGCCCGCCCGCCCACCCGTGGTCAGGGCAGGGCCTCGGTGGGGGTGGGCGGCCCGCCCGTCGTCAGCGCAGGCGCAGGGCCTTCATCAGCCGCAGGCTGCGGCTCATGAACGCCGCGTACTTCTCGTCGTCCATGCCGAAGGAGGGGGCGAGCGGCATGAGGCGCTGGTGGGCGACCGTCTGGGCCTCGGTGTACTTGAGGATGCCCTCCGAGCCGTGGCGCCGGCCGAGGCCGGAGTCCTTCATGCCGCCCATCGGCGCCTGCACGCTGCCGTACGCGGCGCCGTACCCCTCGTTGATGTTGACGGTGCCGGCGCGCAGCCGGGACGCGACGGCGAGGCCGCGGCGGCCGTCCTTCGTCCAGACGCTGGCGTTGAGGCCGTACGGGGTGGCGTTGGCGCGCTCCACGACCTCGTCCTCGTCGGTGAAGCGGTACACCGAGACGACCGGGCCGAAGGTCTCCTCGCCGCACACCGCCATCGGCTCCCGTACGCCGTCGAGGATGGTCGGCTCGTAGAACAGGGGGCCGACGTCGGGGCGGGCGACACCGCCGGCGAGGACCTCCGCGCCCTTCGCGACGGCCTCCTCGACGTGCCGGACGACCGTCTCCAACTGCCGCTCGCCGACGAGGGAACCCATGTCCGCGCCGTACGCGAGGGCCGTGCCCAGCCGCATGGCCTTCGTCCGCGCGACGAACCGCTCCAGGAAGGCGTCGGCGACGGACTCGTGGACGTAGAGGCGCTCGATGGAGATGCACAGCTGGCCCGCGGAGGAGAAGCAGGCGCGGACGGCGCCCGCGGCAGCCTTCTCGACGTCGGCGTCGCGCAGCACGAGCATGGCGTTCTTGCCGCCCAGTTCGAGGGAGACGCCGACGAGCCGGGCCGCGGCGCCCTTGGCCACCTCGCGGCCCGTGCGCGTGGAGCCGGTGAACGAGACGTAGTCGGCGTGCCGGACCACCTCGGGGCCGACGACCGGGCCGTCGCCGAGGACGACCTGGAACACCTCGGCGGGCAGCCCCGCCTCGACGAGCAGGTCACGGGCCCACAGGGCGGTCAGCGCCGTCTCGGTGTCGGGCTTCATGACGACGGCGTTGCCGGCGGCGAAGGCGGGCAGCGCGTCGCCGACGGACAGCTCCAGCGGGTAGTTCCAGGGCGAGATCTGCCCGACGACCCCGCGCGGCTGGCGCAGCTCCGTGACCTTGGTGAGGGCCGGTACCGCGCCGCCGCGCCGCTTCGGCCCCAGGTAGGCGGCGGCGCGCACACCGTAGTGGCGGGCGGCGAGGGTGACGGCCTGGACCTCCTCGTGGGCGTGCAGCCGCGCCTTGCCGGTCTCCAGCTGGATGAGGTCGAGGACCTCCGCCTGGCGCTCCAGCAGCAGGTCGTGGAAGCGGAGCAGGACGGCCGCGCGGCGGCGGACCGGGGTGGCGGCCCAGGCGGGCTGGGCGGCGCGGGCGCGGGCGAACGCCTCGGCGACGTCCTCGGGGGTCGACTCGGGCAGCTCCGCCAGCCGCTCCCCGGTGAAGGGGGTGTGGTTGGCGGTCCGGCCGGAGCCGACGACGCCGCGGACGAGCTGGGCGACGACCTCGGGCGTGACGACGTCGGCGGCCGTCCGCGCGGCCGCGGGCGCGAAGGCC
This sequence comes from Streptomyces changanensis, assembly GCF_024600715.1. Classification (NCBI taxonomy): domain Bacteria; kingdom Bacillati; phylum Actinomycetota; class Actinomycetes; order Kitasatosporales; family Streptomycetaceae; genus Streptomyces; species Streptomyces changanensis. The sequence continues at coordinate 4,087,471 of NZ_CP102332.1, read as the reverse complement.
ACGGGGTTGGTCGCCCCCGGCGGCACGGGCGCCGACGAGGAGGTGGCCGGCGTGGACGTGGATGCGGTGGCGTTGGCGCGGGCCTGCGTGTCCGTCATGGGGGCGAGGGTATGCGGGAGCGGCCGCTTTGGGTACCCGGCGGTAACGTCTTTTCGCCGGGCCTCCACATCGCGCCAGTGTTCACTGGCAGATAACCCCTGATCAGCGCGTATCCACACCCGTCGGCGGAATGTGACGGGGCTCGCCGGACGGCGGCGGCGGGACGCGGCGGTGGGGGCGGACGGTCGCGGGCCGTACGGGGTGCGGAGGGCGGCGGCGGGGCGCGGGGGGCGGAGCCGGACGACGGCAGGTGGGGGGCGCGGAGGGCGGTGGCGGGGCGCGGGGGGTGGGGGTCGGGCGGCGGTGGGGGCGCGGGCGCTGGCGCGGGGCGTCAGCGCGTGGTGAGGAACAGGACCACGCCGAGGGTGACGGCGACGGCGATGGCGACGACGAGGGCGACGACGAGCGGGGCGGCCGCCGGGGCGGCCGGTCGGCGGACCGGGGCGGGGCGGCGGTCGCGCCCCGATCGCGCGAGGAGGCCGCGGCGGGCGGCCCGGCGCGCGCCGGAGGACGCGTCGGCCTGGCCGTGGGGCGGCGGGCCGTAGGGCGAGGGCGCGTCGGCCGGCGGGCCGTACGGGCCCGCCCCGTACGGCGGGGAACCGTCGACGGACGGGCCCGGCACCGCGATCGGGGACGCGTACAGGGGCGGCCCGTACAGCCCCGGGTCGTCGGCGGGCGACCTGTACGGCCCCGGATCGTCGGCGGGCGACCCGTACGGCCCCGGATCGTCGGCGGGCGGCCCGTACGGCGACGGCGCGGCGCCCTCGGGCGCGCCGGGCGGCACGGGGACGCCCGGCGTGAGCGGCGTGCCGGGCACCGGCTGGGCGTCGGCGTCGAAGGGTACGGCGTCGGGCAGCACCGCGTCCGCCGGCTCGGCGCCCGGGGGCGGCGGCGTGGGCAGCGTGGGGGCCGCGGGGCCGCGGTCCGGCGGCTCGGGGGCGGGTGGCGGTAAGGGCGGCTCCTCCGGCGCGCCGCGGGGCGACGACCTGTTCGGCAGCGCCCGCACCATGTGCCGGACGCGGTCGCGCGCCCGGGCCGGCGGGACGGTGTGGGAGCGGGCGCCCTGCGGCGCGTCGCCCCGCTCCCCCGGCGCGCCACCGCCCTGGGCCTGGCCGTCCTCGGGCCGGTCGTGGGCGGCGGGGGCGTGCGGGTCCGGCGGCGGTACGGCGTCCCGCGGGCCCGCGTCGCCGGCTCCGGGAAGGCCACCTCCCGGCAGGCCGGCACCCGCGAGGCCACCGTCCGGAAAGCCGGACCCCGTCGGACCGGACCCTGCCGGACCGAGCGGGCCGGGGTCCGGGGCGCCGGAAGCGGGCAGGGCCGGGCCGGGCGGCATCGCCGCGTACGCCCTGAGCAGCCGTTCCGCCTCCACGACGTCGATCCGGCGCGCCGGGTCGCGCTCCAGCAGACCGCGCACCACGGGCAGCAGCGGTCCGGCGGCGGCCGGCGGACGGATCTCCGCCTCGACCACCGCGTGCAGCACGCCGCCCAGCGAGTCGCGGTGGAAGGGGGAACGCCCCGTCATGACCGCGCAGAGCAGCACCCCGAGCGACCACAGGTCGGCCGCGGGTCCGGTCTGGTTGCCCTGCATCCGCTCGGGCGCGGTGTACTCCGGCGACCCGACGAACATGCCCGACTCGGTCAGCGTCGTGGCCCCGGCGAGCTGGGCGATCCCGAAGTCCGTGAGGACGACCCGCCCCGTGGCCTCCTCCACCAGCACGTTGGCCGGTTTCAGATCCCGGTGGAGCACCCCGATGGCGTGGGCGGCGCGCAGCGCGGACAGCAGCGCCAGCCCGATCCCGGCCGCCTCGCGCGCGTCGACCGGCCCCCGCACCGCGATCCGCTCGGCCAGCGACACCCCTTCGACGAGCTCCATGACGATGAAGGGGACGCCGTCCTCCTCCACCACGTCGTGCACGCAGACGATGTGCGGGTGGTGCACCCGGGCCACGGCGCGCGCCTCGCGCAGCGTCGTGTCGACGGCCGCGTCCGCGCCGCCCGTGGCCCCCGTGTCGACGTGGAGCTCCTTGACGGCCACCGGACGGCCCAGCAGCTCGTCGTGGGCGCGCCACACGGTGCCCATGCCGCCCCGCCCCAGCCGCGCCTCCAGGCGGTAGCGGCCGACGATCCGCCGCTGCTCGCGCGCCTCTTCCTGCGCCCGCCCCGGCTGCCCGGGGTGCTGCGGACGCGACGGGTCCACGGGGTGCTGCGGACGCCGGGGGCCCACGGGGTGCTGCGGATGTTGCGGGTCCCCCTGCTCCTCCGGTCTCCACCCTCCGACCGACACGGCCATCTCCTCCGCTCGCGCCGAGGAGGTCACCCCCCGGCGGGTCGCCAGTGGCGCAGCACGATGTCGAACTGCTCCCGGGTGGTCGCCCAGTCCTCCTCGGGAGACGACATGTACAGCGCGTACTCGGTTCCGTCGTCCGTGTAGTACACCTGGTCGATCGCGTGGCGCTGTCCGGGGTGTGTCCTCTTCTCGCGCCAGGTGAACTCCCAGAGACAGGATTCCTGTCGATCTCGGAACGTATTCTGGGTCAGCTTTACCCGTTGGTACTCCGGCAACCGCTTCTTCAGGCTCTTCTCGACGTCGAGCATGTGCGTGTACGGGTTTTCGAAGTCCGGAGCGTCGTCGACGCTGATCCGTATGCGGTGGCGGCCGTTGTCCGGCGTGTAGTCGATCTGGTCGCCGTCCATCTGCCGCTTCCAGCCCGGGGGCACGGCGAGGCTGAAGCCGAGTGGGTCCTCCACGCGCCGCCACCCCTCCGGCAGGCCGCCGGCCTGTACGGCCGACGTGCTCGGATCGGGCGTGGAACCGGTGGTGGAGCCGGTGGTGGTGGTGTGGGCGCCGCGGCTGCCGTCCGCGTACCGCATGCCGGCGAAGCCGGCGCCGGCGCCCACGGCGGCGGCGAGCACCAGCACCAGGGCGGCCCTGCGCCAGCGGGCGCGCCCGCCGGGGCCACCACCCACGGGGGGCGCGTGCGGCGAGGCGTGCGCCGTCCCCGTGTTTCCGTGCGCCGGGGGTGCCGGACGCTGCGCGGGTACGGCGGCGGGGTGCCGGGCGTCCGGTCCGGAGGCGGCACCGGCGCCGGAAGCGGTACCCCCGGTACCGGATCCGGTACCCGACCCGGTCCCGGACCGGTCGGCCCGGGAGCCCTCACGGGGCACACGAGTCCCGTGCGCCTCCCGAAGCTCACGCAACTCCCGCAGTTCGTCCGCCGAGAGGGAGCGGGTGGCGACGTACGCCTGGGCGGCGGAGGGCGTGCGGCCCTCCATCGCCTCGATCAGCATGCGCTCGGTCTCGGCCGCGTCGGGCCGGTCCGCGGGGTCCTTGCGGAGCAGCGCGGTGATCACCGGGGCGAGCGGGCCGGCGTGCCCGGCGGGCTCCGCCTCCTCCGTCACCACGGCCTGCATGGTGCTGATCGGCGAGGACCGGCGGAACGGGGACGCGCCCTGGACGGCGGTGTAGAGCGTGGCCCCCAGCGCCCACAGGTCCGACGCCGGGCCGGGGTCCCCGCCGCGGACCCGCTCGGGCGCCAGGTAGTCGATGGAGCCGACGAGTTCCCCGGTGCGGGTGATGGTGGAGTCACCCTCGATGGCGGCGATGCCGAAGTCCGTGAGGAGGACCCGGCCGTCCCGGGCCAGCAGGACGTTGCCGGGCTTGACGTCCCGGTGCAGCACGCCGGCCGCGTGCGCCGCGCGCAGCGCGCCCAGCACGTGCAGCCCGATCCGGGCGGCCTCGCGCGCGTCGATGCGGCCGTCGGCCCCCGCCTTGACGGCGTCGGCGAGCGAGGGGCCGTCGACGTACTGCATCACGATCCACGGGCGGTCGTCGTGCTCCAGCACGTCGTGCACGGTGACGACCGCGGGGTGCGTGATCCGCGCGGCGGCCCGCGCCTCCTTCTGGGTCCGGGCGTGCAGCACGACCCGGTCGGCCTCGGAGACGTACTGGCCGGCCGTCAGCTCCTTGACCGCGACGGTACGGTGGAGCACCTCGTCATGGGCGCGCCACACCTTGCCCATGCCCCCGCGACCGATGGTCTCCCCCAGCCGGTAACGGCCGGCGAGTACCAGCCCCGCGCCCATGCCCTGAGTGTGTTCCACGTGTCTCCGCTCGGCCCCGCCCCGCTGCTTCGCAGCAAGGTTACGGAGGGTGTGCGGGTGGCGGAACCTCGGGGCGGCCACGGAGACCGCACCGTGACGAGCCACCCGTCGTCTGGCGCGAATTCGCCACTGAGGGTGACGCGCCAGAGGCCCTGGCGGTTCGTCAACGCAGCGCGCGGTACACCCGTGTGGCCTGTTCGTAGACCTCCGAGACCCGGTCCCGCTCGACCTCCGGGCCGATGGCCTGGACGACGTGGTAACGGTCGCCGACCAGCAGCGCGAGGTTCCGCACGTACACCTGGCGGCCGTTGGCGTCCTGCCAGGTGAACTGGCCCTCCGCCATCGCCTGTCGGCCGACGTCGACCCGGCGCAGCCCGCTCGCCGTCGCCCAGGACGAGTCGCGCCACGGCTGGAGCTCCCGCTCCCTGGCGCGCTGGTACTCCAGCGGGTCCGCGCCGGCCGTGCGGACGGTGTCGCGGCCGGGGACGACGATCAGCGTGAAGTCGCCGTCGGAGTACCGGACCTGCCCGATGTCGTTGATGGGGCTGCGCCGCCACGTCCGGTCCACGCCGATGCGGAACCCCTCGGGGTCATCCCGCACGACGTAACCCTCGGGCAGCGCGGGCGCGGTGGGCGTCACGGCGTTCGTCGAGGGCGCCTGCCCGCCCGGCGACGGGCTCAGCGAGGGCTCCGGCGCCGGGGCGGGCACCTGCCCGTGCGGCGTGGTCGCCGTCGGCACGGCCGTGCCCGTCGGCTCCCGGGACTCGTCGCGCGTCCCCGCCTTCGGCATGAACACCGCCGCGTACGCCAGCGCGGCACCCAGCGCCAGCAGTATCAGCAGCAGCAGGGTGCGCCCCAGGGCGCGCGGGCTGCCACCGCTCTGGCGGCGGTCCCTGGCCTTCTTGTGGCGGTGCCGGGCGGGCGCCGGGGCGGCCGTCCGGCGCCTGCGGACGAGGTCGCCGCGGCGGCGGACGATGGGCAGCCGGGCCGCGTCGACGGACGGCATGGGCACCACGGACGAGCCCGCGTCGGGCTCCGGTGCCGAGCGGACGAGCGAGCGCAGCCAGCCGCGCAGCTCCTCCACGTCCGGGCGCTCCGTGGGGTCCTGACGCAGCAGCGACTCGACGACCGGCCGCAGCGCGCCGCAGTCCTCGGCGTACGCGGGCGGCTCGGAGCACACCATCTGCACCAGCTCGGCGGCGCTGTCCTCGGGGTAGGGCGCGTGGCCCTGCAGGACGCGGAACAGCAGCGCGCCGAGCGCCCACAGGTCGGTGGCCGGGCCGATGGGCGGGGCGAGCTGCCAGGTGCCGTGCACGGGGCCGGCCTGCTCGGGCGCCCAGCGCTCGGTGACGGCGCCGACGAGGGTGATCCTGGCCTGGCGGGCCCGCTCGGCCTCCAGCGGCGTGCCGGGGCCGCGGTACGCGCCGCCGTCGGCGCTCCCCGCCCCGGCCGCGACCGGTACGGGGGCGGGGGCCTCGCGGCGGGGCGGCGGGGGCTGCGTGCCGCGGCGCTGGGCGTCGGCGCTCAGGGCGGCACGGGCGCCGCCGTACGGGGCGACGTCGCCGTACGGGGACCTGCCGCCGCCCGCGGAGACCGGCCCGTCACGCCAGGTGCCGGCGAGCAGCGCACGCGGGGGACCACCGCCGGGGCGGTGGTCCCGGGGGGCGTGGGGGCCGGGGACGTGACCGTGGCCGTGGCGGGCGGGACCGTGCCCGGTCCGGCCGTGGGGCGCGCCGTGCTCGTCGTCGTCGGCGGCGTGGGTGTCGTGGTCGGCGTGGTGCGCGGTGTGGTGCGCGGTGTGGTGGGTGTCGTCGTCGGTGTAGTCGCCGTCGTCGGTGTAGTGGGCGTCGTCACCGTCGTCGGCGATGCGGTCGGCGGCCTGGGCGACGTACTGCGGCTCGTAACCGCTCGGCAGGGCCGGCGGGCCGGGCGGGAGCGGCGCCGGGGCCGTCCCGTGGGCGGGCACGTACCGGCCGCCGCGCCCGGCGCCACCGTAGGCGCCCCCGGCGTGGCCGTCGTCGTGGTCGTCACCGTGGGAGCCGTCCCGGGAGGAGCCGTGCGCGGGCCGGTCGTACGGGCGGTCGGCGTACGCGTCCCCGTCGTCGTACACGCCGGAGCCGTCGTCGTACGCGTCCCCGTACCGGTCCCGACCCGCCTCGCCCTCGAACGCGCCGACGGCCTCGCCCTCCTCGTCGACGTCCTCGTCGACGTACGCCCCGTCGAACCCGTACGCCCCTTCGTCCTCGTACGTCCCCTCGTCCCCGGCGGCGTCGTCCTCCTCGTACGGGTGGACTTCCGCGTCCTCGGTGAGCGGCACCGGGGCGTAGCCACAGAGGGCCTCCTCGGCGGCGCCCGCGGCGAGGCCGCTGAGGACGACGCGGCCGTCGTCGCAGACGAGGACGGTGCGGGCGGTGACGTTGCGGTGGGTCCAGCCGTGGACGTGCAGGGCGCGCAGCGCGGTCAGCACGTCGGAGGCGATCTCGGCGGCGCGGTAGGCGGTCAGCGGCTCGTCGCGGACCAGCGCGGCGAGCGGCCGGGCGTCGATCAGCTCACTGACGATCCACAGCGAGCCGCCCTCGGTGAAGACGTCGAAGACCTGGTCGAGGCGCGGGTGGTCGGGGATCCGGGCGACGGCCTGCACGGCCTCGACGGCCCGCCGGACGGCGGGGTCGACGGTCGCCCGGACGGCCGTGCGCTGCGCGGCCCGCCCCGGGGGGCGGCGGTACGGGTCGTCGGCGTCGACCACCTCGGCGTCGACGGTCTCCGGCAGGGGCAGCTGCCGGACCAGGACCTCCTGGCCGCTGTAGGTGTCGAAGGCGCGCGTCTCGACGGGCCCGTACGCCCCGCTCCCGCCGTCCTCGTCGGCGGGCGCGAGCGGCAGGCGATAGCGGTCGGCGAGCACCCTTCCCGCGTAGTCGTCCACGACGCCTCCCAGCAGCACGCTGTCCCGCCGGCTCCCCCGATCGCACCGACCGTCCGAAGCCGTCAATTCCTGATCGGTTCCTGTGCGGTTACCCGTTTGATTCAGCCTTGTACGGTCCGGGCGCTCTCACGATACGTGCCCGCGGTCAGTCCGTGGGCCGGAACGTCGCGAACGCCGTGTTCCGCAGCGTGGTGCACGCCGGCTCGTTCCACTCGGCGGACTTGCAGGAGATCATGATCGCGTAGCCGTGCGTGGCGTCGACCTTGAAGCCCCTGTTCAGCACCCATACCCGCTCGCCGCCCTGATTGCGCTCGAACTGCCAGTCGGCGACGGTCGGGTAGCCGTTGTAGGAGACCTTCTTGATGCCGTGGTGCGCGTAGCCGTTGCTGCTCGCGGCGACGGCGCCCATGGCGGCGGTCCACGCGGCGCGGGCGTCGGCACCCGGGCTGGCGGTGTAGTCCACCTGGACCCGCGGGAAGCCACCGGAGGCGCTGTATATCCCGCCGGAGCCGCGGCCCGCCACGCCCGTCATGCGGAAGTTCTCCGGCATGGCCATGGAGAAGTGGAAGCGGCCGTTGCTCACCGTCTTGTACCCGGCGGGGAGGGCCGTTCCGGTGCCGGGGGCGGCGGACGGCTTGGCGCCGGTCCCGCTGGTGGTGCCGGTGCTCGTTCCGGTGCCGGAGTCGGCGCCGGACGTGCCGGCCGTGGTGCCCGGCTGGTCGCCGCCCTGCTCGGTGCCCTGCCCGCCGTCGGGGCGGCCGTCGTTGCCCGCGTCGCCGCCCGTGGCGGCGGCGTCGTCCGCCCCGCCCGCGGTGGCGCCGGCGGTGGCCGCCTTGTCGCCGCCCTTGCCCTGGGCGCCGGTGTCGTCGTTGCCGAGGGAGAAGGCGAGCACGGTGGCGACGACCGCCAGCACCGCGACGAGCGCGATGGTGACCAGCGTGCGGCGCGGCACCACGTCGGTGAGCGGCGCCCGCACGGGAGCGGGCGGACCGGAACGCTCCGGCTTGGCGGGCCGGTTCTGCTTCGCGGCGGTCGCCGTAGCTGCGGCGTTCCGCACCGACCGCAGGGCGCCGCGCAGCCGGTCGGCGGTCGCCTCGCCGGCCGGGGCGGGGGCCGCGGGGCCGGCCGGGGTGGTCGCGGCGTCCCCCGCGACCGGCGGCGGCACGGGCGGCAGCGGTACGACGCGGGTGGCCTCCGGCGAGGGCTCGGGGGCCGGCGCGGCCTGAGCGCCGGTCAGCCGGAGGACCTCGGTCAGCAGGGCGCGCGCGCCCGCGTCGTCGAGGCGCTGGGCCGGGTCCTTGGCCAGCAGCCCGTAGATGACCTTGTCGAGCGGGCCGGCGTTCAGCGGCGGATCGAGCTGCTCGGTCATCACGGCGGTGAGGGTCGCGATGGCGGAGCCCTTGTCGTACGGCGGGTGGCCCTCGACGCACGCGTAGAGGAGCCCGCCGAGGGACCACATGTCGGCGGCGGGACCGGGACGCTGGCCGCGGGCGCGCTCCGGCGAGATGTAGGAGGGCGCGCCGACGAGCATGCCGGTGGAGGTGATGGACGGGTCGCCCTCGACCTGGGCGATGCCGAAGTCGGTGAGGACGACGCGGCCGTCGTCGGAGATGAGGACGTTGGACGGCTTCACGTCACGGTGCAGGATGCCCTGGCGGTGGGCGGAGCGCAGCACGTCGAGGATGGCGAGGCCGACCTCGGCGGCGCGCCGCGGGGTGAGCGTGCCGTCCTCGCGGATCACGTCGGCGAGGGAGCGGCCCTCGATGAGCTCCATGACGATCCAGGGGCGGTCGTCCTCGTCGACCACGTCGAAGACCGTGACGGCGCTGGTGTTGCGGATCCGGGCGATGGCCTTGGCCTCGCGGAGGGTCCGGGTGATGAGGCGTCGCTTCTCGTCCTCGTCGATGCTGCTGGGGAAGCGCAGTTCCTTGACGGCCACGGTCCGGCCGAGCGTCTCGTCGACGGCGCGCCACACGGTGCCCATGCCGCCGCGTCCGAGGACGCCGCCGAGGCGGTAGCGGCCGGCCAGGAGCCGCCCGTCACCGCCGGCCGCCGTGGCGCGGGGCGCCGCCCCGGCCGTGGCGGCGCCGCCGCCGGGCTTCTTGCCGACGTCCACCTTGGGGGCGGCGCCGGACCGGTCGTCCGCGGGCTCACCGGCAGCGGACACACCGCCACCGGGGCGCCCGCCACCGGGCGTTCCGCCCCCGGCGGTGGCGCTCCCGGGCGTGTCGCCCGCCGGTGACGCGCCCTCCGGCCGGGCGCCCGCCGGCGCGTCGCCCGTCGGGGCTCCACTTGCCGCGCCGGCGTCCTTCGACGTCGTGGCCTGCTCGGCCTTGTCACCCTTCACCGTCGCACCCTTCGAGGTCGTGCCCTCGCCATCGGCGCTCCGCTGAGGATCCCGCGCCGCGTCCCGCGACTGCTCCGCTCCCGACATGCGTCCCCTCTGCGTTCCTGTTTCCCGCCCGCGCCTGCCGCGTTCCGCGCGGTGCGGTAACCCGCCCTGGCAGAGCCTTCATTGTCCCTCACTCCGGGACCGGTGGTTCTCCCGGGTCCAGCGTCCGCAAGGATGACGGTGAGGGAGGGGTCCGCGCCATGGCGAAGTCGAGGACGAGTCTCGTGGTGCCCTTGGTTCTGGCCATCTGCGGACTGTCCGTCGGCGACCCGGCGGGCAAGCCCTCTCCGGCGCTGGTCATGCTGGTCACGGCGGGTGGGGCGCCCGCCGCCGGACTCCTCGCCCAGACGGCCGGGACCACCCGGTTCGAGACGACCGGCCCCGCCGTCGGCGAGGCCGACCACTTCCGCGCCGGCAGCGTCACCAAGACGTTCGTCGCGACCGTCGTCCTGCAACTGGCGGCGGAGGGGCGGCTGTCCCTGGACGACCCGCCGGCGGCGTACGCCCCCGGCCTCCTCCCGCCACCGCTGGACCACCGCATCACCCTCCGGCACCTCCTCACGCACACCAGCGGCCTTCCCGACCTCGCCCCTCCGATCCGGCCCACCACCCCGTCCGGAGCCGTCCGCGCCGCACTGGCGCGACGCCCCCCGCGCGCACCGGGGGCCTTCTCCTACGCCAACACCAACTACGTGGTCCTGGGCGAGGTCATCGCCGGCGCCACCGGCCGGTCCTACGCCGTGGAGGCGCACCGCCGCATCATCTCCCGCCTGCGTCTCACCGGTACGTCGTTCCCGGGGACGCGCACCTCACTCCCCGAGCCCCACGGCCGCGGCTACGACTCGGCGGGCCGGGACGTCACCGCCCTCGACCCCCGGGCCGCGGGCGCGGCGGGTGAACTGGTCAGCACCCTCGCCGACCTGAACCGCTTTTACGCCGCCCTCCTCGGCGGCCGGCTCCTCCCCCGGGCGTCCCTGCGCACCCTGCTCGACACGGCCCCGGCCGGCGGCCGCTACGGCGCGGGCCTGTCGCCGACGCGGCTCCCCTGCGGTGTGACGGTGTGGGGCCACAACGGCCGGATACCCGGCAGTTACGTCCGCGCCGCCGCCACGGCCGACGGGCGGCACGTCGTCACCTTCCGGGCGAACACGGACACCCTGGCCCCCCACGCGCCGTCATCGCGCGCCACCGGCAGCGCGCTGGAGCGCTCGCTGCTCGCGGCGGAGTTCTGCGGCCCGGGCCCCACCGGTCCAGCCCGCCCACCGGCCTGACGCGACCACCGCCCGCCGCACCGACCGCCGGGCTCGCCACGCGACACCGACTCCCACACCGGCCCGCCGCCCCGTGCACACGCCACCCGACGCCCACACCGCCCCGCAACGCACACCGACCCCGCCACGCACGCCACCCGCACGGGCCCGCCGCGCCACCGGCCCGCGGCCACGACACCCCGGCCGCGCCTACCGAGCCCGCCGCGCCCACCCACCCGACGCCTCACGCCCCACGCCCCGGCGTCCGGACGCCGCCGACGCCGGACACCCCCCCCGCCCCGGGAGGGCGTCGGGCCTGACGTCGTGCGCCGCGGCACGCAGCGGTACAGGGCGTGGCGGGCCCGGCCGTAGTCGCCCTCGGACGGGCGGCCCAGCGCGAGCCTGACGACGTCCGCGGCGATGTCGGCGCCGGTCGCGGCCCGCAGGAGATGGCCCATGGGGCCGCCGAGGCGGGCGTCGAGCTCGATGCGGGCGGGGCCGCCGCGCGCCCTCACAACGGCACGATGTCCGGGGCGCCGAGCCGGGCCGCGTCGGCCGTCTGGTCGTCCGGCTGCCGCTGCGACTCCCGCTCCGCCTCGACGCGCTTCTCGTAGTGCTCCACCTCCTTCGCGATCCGCTCCTCGTCCCAGTCGAGGACGCGCCCCATCAGCTCGGCGCACTCGCGGGCGCAGCCGGTGCCCCGGTCGAAGGTCTCGATGGAGATGCGGGTGCGGCGGGTCAGGACGTCGTCCAGGTGACGGGCGCCCTCGTGGGAGGCGGCGTAGACGATCTCCGCGCGGAGGTAGTCGTCGGCGCCCGTCACGGGCCGACCCAGGGCCGGGTCCTGCGCGACGAGGTCGAGGACCTCCTCGGCGAGGGAGCCGTAGCGGTTCAGCAGGTGCTCGACGCGCGCGACGTGGACGCCCGTGCGGGCGGCGGTCCGGGCCCGGGCGTTCCACAGGGCGCGGTACCCCTCGGCGCCGAGCAGCGGGACCTCCTCCGTGACGCACGGGGCGACGCGCGCGTCGAGGCCGTGGACCGCCTCGTCGACGGCGTCCTTGGCCATGACGCGGTACGTCGTGTACTTGCCGCCCGCGACCACGACGAGCCCGGGCACGGGGTGGGCGACCGTGTGCTCCCGGGAGAGCTTGCTGGTCGCGTCCGACTCGCCGGCCAGCAGGGGGCGCAGCCCGGCGTAGACGCCTTCGACGTCGTCCCGGGTGAGGGGGGTGGCGAGGACGCCGTTGACGTGGTCGAGGAGGTAGTCGATGTCGGCGCTCGACGCGGCCGGGTGGGCCTTGTCCAGGTCCCAGTCGGTGTCGGTGGTGCCGATGATCCAGTGCCGGCCCCAGGGGATGACGAACAGGACGCTCTTCTCCGTGCGCAGGATCAGCCCCGTCGTGGAATGGATGCGGTCCTTGGGGACGACGAGGTGGATGCCCTTGGAGGCGCGGACGTGGAACTGGCCGCGCTCCCCGATGAGCGCCTGTGTGTCGTCGGTCCAGACACCGGTGGCGTTGACGATCTGGTGGGCGCGGACCTCGTACTCGCCGCCCGCCTCCACGTCCCGCACCCGGGCGCCCACCACCCGCTCGCCCTCGCGCAGGAACCCCACGACCCGGGCGCGGCTGGCCACCTGCGCGCCGTACGCCGCGGCCGTGCGCACCAGGGTGGCGACGAAGCGGGCGTCGTCCATCTGGGCGTCGTAGTACTGCAGGGCGCCGACCAGGGCGTCCCTGCGCAGGGCGGGGGCCACCCGCAGGGCGCGCCGGCGCGAGAGGTGACGGTGCACCGGCAGGCCGCGGCCGTGGCCGGAGGAGAGGGACATCGCGTCGTACAGGGCGACGCCCGAGCCGGCGTACAGCCGCTCCCAGCCCTTGTGCCGCAGCGGGTAGAGGAACGGCACCGGTTTGACCAGGTGCGGCGCCAGGCGCTCCAGCAGCAGGCCGCGCTCCTTGAGGGCCTCGCGGACGAGCGCGAAGTCCAGCATCTCCAGGTAGCGCAGGCCGCCGTGGATGAGCTTGCTGGACCGGCTGGACGTGCCCGACGCCCAGTCGCGGGCCTCCACCAGCCCCGTGGACAGGCCGCGTGTCGCCGCGTCGAGGGCGGTGCCGGCGCCGACCACACCCGCGCCCACGACCAGTACGTCGAGTTGACGCTCGGCCATCGCCGCCAGCGCCGCCGTGCGCTCCGCGGGTCCCAGTCTCGCTGTCCTCACCGCTGCCTCCCGTCGCCGCCGATCCCCCGTGTGACCGGGCTCACGGGGTCGATTCTGTCCCGGCTCCCCGACATCGGCCACCGGCCCCGCGCAACCTGTGGACAACACTCGGACGACAACGGCCACCCAATACCGCATAACGGTCATATTTACGCCTAGTCTGACATAGCGCCCGCTCGTTCCGTCCACAGGACTTGCGCGTCTCGTCCCCTCCGGCTACTGGGAAGGACGGCCCATCCCCATGCCCGCAGACCTCGCCGTCATCGGCCTCGGCCACCTCGGACTCCCCCTGGCCCAGGCCGCCTCCGCAGCCGGTGTCGACACCATCGGCTACGACACCGACCCCCGCCCGGCGGCGGACCTCGCCGCGGGGCGGCCGCCGGTCGACGGCTCCCTGACCCCGTCGGAGATCCGGCGGATGCTCTCCGCCGGCTTCCGCCCGACGACCAACCCCGCCGAGCTGGGCCGCGTCCGCACGGCCGTCGTCTGCGCGCCCGCCCCGCCCGGCTCCTCCGGCACCCTCGACCTGACGGCCGTCACCGACGCCGTCCGCGCCCTCGCGGCCCGCCTGCGCCCGCACACCACCGTGCTGGTGGAGTCCCCGGTGCCGCCCGGCACGACCGAGGGCCCCCTCCGCGACCTCCTCGAAGAGGGCTCCGGGCTCCGAGCCGGGCGGGACTTCCACCTCGCCTACTCCCCCGCACGCCCCGCCCCGGAGGACCGTGACCACGGCCACGGCCACACGCCGAAGGTCATCGGCGGCCTCACCCCCGCCTGCACCGAGTCCGCCGCCGCCTTCTACGGCCGGCTCACCGACAAGGTGGTCCGGGCGCGCGGCCCGCGCGAGGCCGAGACGGTGCAGCTCCTGGAGACCAACTTCCGGCACGTCAACATCGCCCTGGTCAACGAGATGGCCGTGCTCTGCCACGAGCTGGGCGTCGACCTGTGGGACGTGATCCGGTGCGCGGAGACCAAGCCGTTCGGTTTCCAGGCGTTCCGGCCGGGCCCCGGCGTGGGCGGCCATTGCGCGCCCGTCGACACCGTCGGCACCCACCGCCCGCTGCGCCTGGTCGAGCTGGCGAGCCAGATCAACGAACGCATGCCGCAGTACGTCACCCGCCGCTGCGCCACCCTGCTGAACGAGCACGGCAAGTCCGTGCGCGGCGCCCGGGTCCTGCTGCTCGGCGTCACCCACAAGCCCGACCAGGCCGACCGCGCGGGATCACCCGCCCCCGAGATCGCGCGGCGGCTCCGGGAGATGGGCGCGGCGGTCAGCTACCACGACCCCTACGTACCGGTGTGGCGCGTCCACGACGTGCCGGTCCCGCGCGCGGACTCCCTCTACGAGGCGGCGGCCGGGGCCGACCTGACGATCCTGCTCCAGCACCACCGCACGTACGACCTCCAGGGCCTGGCCGTGAAGGCGCAGCTGCTGCTCGACACGCGCGGCGCCACCCCGGTGGGGGCGGCGCACCGCCTGTGACCCGCTCCGCCCCGCCGTCCGCCCCCGGCCCCTCCCGACCCGGTGCGGACGGCACACCTCCGGTGACGCGGCCCGCCCGCGACGCGCCCCGCCCCGGCCCCTCTCCGGGCGGATCACGGTCCGCTCACGCCCCGCCCGCCGTCGGTGCGGCCTGCTAATGTCCGCCTCTGATTCGCGCGGCCGTGGACACGTCATCTCCGTCCCGGCCGCGCACGGCTACTCCAGGGGGGACCCCACCATGAGCCAGTCCGTTCCGCCGCCGCAGTCCGGCAACCCGTTCGCCGGCGGCCCGGCCGCCGCGCCGCCGCCGTACCCGCAGGCCCCGGTCCCGCCGCCGGCGCCCGCGCGGAACAACATCGCCCTCGGGCTGCTGGCCGCGCTGGGCGCCGCCCTGGTCGCCGCCGGCGCGTACGGCGGCCTCGGGGGCGCGCTGGAGCGCGAGATCGGGTACGCGGCGGTCGGTGTCGGCCTGCTCGTCGGCTTCGTCGCCGGCAAGGTCGGCGGGCGCAACCCCGTCCTCGCCGTCGGTGCCGCGGCCTTCGCGGCGGGCGCCGTCTACCTGGGACAGCTGGTCGCCATCGCCGTCGTCTTCAGCAAGCTCGGCCAGGCGTCGTTCACGGAGATCTTCTTCGAGAACTTCACCGAGCTGGCGGACCTGTGGAAGACCGCCGCGGACGGGATGACGTACGTCTTCCTCGGCATCGGCGCGCTGACCGCCTTCGCCGGCGCCAAGAAGGGCGCCGCGTAACCGCGCCCCACGCCCGCCGCGCCACGCCGTCGCCCCGCTCCGCGGCCCCGCGTCCACGGCGCGGCACCGGCACCGGCACACGGAAGGGGCCCGCACCATCGGTGCGGGCCCCTTCCGTGCTCGGCGGCGCCTCCCGTGCTCGGCGGCGTCCCCCGCGCTCAGCGGGGGCCGCGGCCGGGCGTCAGCGGCTGTGCTGCGAGTCCGCGACCGTCACCTCGACGCGCTGGAACTCCTTGAGCTCGCTGTAGCCGGTCGTCGCCATGGCCCGGCGCAGGGCGCCGAAGAAGTTCATCGACCCGTCCGGCGAGTGCGAGGGACCGGTGAGGATCTCCTCCGTCGAACCGGCCACGCCGAGGTCGACGAGCTTGCCGCGCGGCACGTCCTCGTGGACGGCCTCCATGCCCCAGTGGTGGCCCTTGCCCGGGGCGTCCGTGGCGCGGGCGAGCGGGGAGCCCATCATCACCGCGTCGGCACCGCAGGCGATGGCCTTCGGCAGGTCGCCGGACCAGCCCACGCCGCCGTCGGCGATGACGTGCACGTACCGGCCGCCGGACTCGTCCATGTAGTCGCGCCGGGCGGCCGCCACGTCGGCGACGGCGGTGGCCATCGGGACCTGGATGCCGAGGACGTTGCGCGTGGTGTGCGCGGCGCCGCCGCCGAAGCCGACGAGCACGCCCGCCGCGCCCGTGCGCATCAGGTGCAGGGCGGCGGTGTAGGTCGCACAGCCGCCGACGATGACCGGGACGTCCAGCTCGTAGATGAACTGCTTGAGGTTGAGCGGCTCGGCCGCGCCGGAGACGTGCTCGGCGGAGACGGTCGTGCCGCGGATGACGAAGATGTCCACACCCGCGTCGACGACGGCCTTGGAGAACTGGGCCGTGCGCTGCGGGGAGAGCGCGGCGGCGGTGACGACGCCGGAGTCGCGCACCTCCTTGAGGCGCCGACCGATCAGCTCTTCCTTGATCGGGGCCGCGTAGATCTCCTGCAGACGGCGGGTCGCGGTCTCCTCGTCCAGCTCGGTGATCTCGTCGAGGAGCGGCTGCGGGTCCTCGTGGCGGGTCCAGAGGCCCTCCAGGTTGAGGACGCCGAGGCCGCCGAGCTCGCCGATGCGGATGGCGGTCGCCGGGGACACCACGGAGTCCATGGGCGCGGCCAGGAACGGCAGCTCGAAGCGGTAGGCGTCGATCTGCCACGCGATCGAGACCTCCTTCGGGTCCCGGGTGCGCCGGCTCGGTACGACGGCGATGTCGTCGAACGCGTACGCCCTGCGGCCGCGCTTGCCGCGCCCGATCTCGATCTCAGTCACGATGTGTGGCCTTTCCCTCTACGTCTGCGCCTACCAGTATCCCCGACACGCGCGTGAGGGGCGGTCCCGGCCGCATGCCGGGACCGCCCTCACCCGGGGTCCGTGCTGCTTCCTGCTACTTCCTGCTGTAGTTCGGCGCCTCGACCGTCATCTGGATGTCGTGCGGGTGGCTCTCCTTCAGCCCCGCCGACGTGATCCGGACGAACCGGCCGCGGTCCTGGAGCTCCGGGACGGTGCGGCCGCCGACGTAGAACATCGACTGGCGCAGACCGCCGACCAGCTGGTGGACGACCGCGGAGAGCGGGCCGCGGTAGGGCACCTGGCCCTCGATGCCCTCGGGGACCAGCTTCTCGTCGGAGGCGACGCCCTCCTGGAAGTACCGGTCCTTCGAGAAGGAGCGCTGCTCGCCCCGGGACTGCATGGCGCCGAGCGAGCCCATGCCGCGGTACGACTTGAACTGCTTGCCGTTGATGAACATCAGCTCGCCCGGGGACTCCTCGCAGCCGGCGAGCAGCGAGCCGAGCATGACCGTGTCCGCGCCGGCGACCAGGGCCTTGGCGATGTCGCCGGAGTACTGCAGTCCGCCGTCGCCGATGACCGGGACGCCGGCCGCGCGGGCGGCCAGGGCGGCCTCGTAGATCGCGGTGACCTGCGGGACGCCGATGCCGGCGACCACGCGGGTGGTGCAGATGGAGCCGGGGCCGACCCCGACCTTGATGGCGTCGGCGCCCGCGTCGACGAGCGCCTGGGCGCCGTCGCGGGTGGCGACGTTGCCGCCGATGACGTCGACGTTCGCGTTCGACTTGATCTTGGCGATCATGTCGCCGACCAGCTTGGAGTGGCCGTGCGCGGTGTCGACGACGATGAAGTCGACGCCCGCCTCGATCAGCGCCTGGGCGCGCTCGTACGCGTCGCCGGCGACACCGACGGCGGCGCCGACGAGGAGGCGGCCCTCCTTGTCCTTCGCGGCGTTCGGGTACTTCTCCGCCTTGACGAAGTCCTTGACGGTGATGAGGCCCTTGAGGAGGCCGGCGTCGTCGACGAGCGGCAGCTTCTCGATCTTGTGGCGGCGCAGCAGCTCCATGGCGTCCACGCCGGAGATGCCGACCTTGCCCGTCACCAGCGGCATGGGCGTCATGACCTCGCGCACCTGCCGGGCGCGGTCGGTCTCGAAGGCCATGTCGCGGTTGGTGACGATGCCGAGCAGCTTGCCCGCCTGGTCGGTGACCGGGACGCCGCTGATGCGGAACTTCGCGCAGATGGCGTCGGCCTCGGCGAGCGTGGCGTCGGGGTGGACCGTGATCGGGTCCGTGACCATGCCGGACTCGGACCGCTTGACCAGGTCGACCTGGTTGGCCTGGTCGGCGATCGAGAGGTTGCGGTGGAGGACGCCGACACCGCCCTGGCGGGCCATGGCGATGGCCATGCGGGCCTCGGTGACCTTGTCCATCGCGGCCGAGAGCAGCGGGATGTTGACCCGGACGTTCCGCGAGAGCCGCGACGAGGTGTCGATCTGGTCGGGCGCCATGTCCGACGCGCCCGGCAGCAGCAGCACGTCGTCGTAGGTCAGCCCGAGTGTCGCGAATTTCTCGGGCACTCCGTCGACGTTGGCAGTCATGACACCTTCCCCAATGGCCTTGATCGGTGCGGATGTCCATGCTAACGGGCTGCGCGCGTGTCTCATTCCACGAGCAAGATCACCCGGAAGCTTCGTACGTTCACACGTATGACATCCGCCATACGGCGGCGCCGGTGACCCCGTACGGCGGGCCGGCGGCCCGCGTTCCTCCCGGCCGGCCGCGTCCTGCCGCCCGGTCCTCGTCCTGCCGACCGGCCGTGTCCTACTGCCCGGCCAGCGCCCGGAGGCGGCTGAGCGCGCGGTGCTGCGCCACCCGGACGGCCCCGGGGGACATGCCGAGCATCTGGCCGGTCTCCTCGGCGGTGAGTCCCACGGCGACCCGCAGGACCAGCAGCTCGCGCTGGTTGTCCGGGAGGTTGGCGAGGAGTCGGCGGGCCCATTCGGCGTCGTCACTGAGGAGGGCCCGCTCCTCGGGGCCGAGCGAGTCGTCCGGGCGCTCGGGCATCTCGTCGGAGGGCACGGCGGTGGAGCCGGGGTGGCGCATGGCGGCGCGCTGGAGGTCGGCGACCTTGTGCCCGGCGATGGCGAAGACGAACGCCTCGAAGGGGCGGCCCGTGTCCTTGTAGCGGGGCAGGGCCATGAGGACGGCGACGCAGACCTCCTGCGCGAGGTCCTCGACGAAGTGGCGCGCGTCGCCGGGCAGGCGGTTGAGCCGGGTGCGGCAGTAGCGCAGGGCCAGCGGGTGGACGTGGGCCAGCAGGTCGTGCGTGGCCTGCTCGTCCCCCTCCACCGCGCGGTGGACGAGTGCGCCGATCGACCCCCGCCCCGCGGGGGGCGTGGGGGTGGTCGGCGTCTGGTCGTCACGCATCGGTCCATGGTGCCTTGACCGCGACCGCTCCGTGGCACCGCGTCCAGCCTTGTGCACCGAAGCGTTATGAGCAGGTGCGCCGGAAGTCATCCCCTGCGCCCTCCCCTCCCGCTCGATCGACTCGTCCCCGAGGAACTCCACTCCTCAAGGATGCGGCATCGCGCAGGAAACAGACATCAGGCCTGCGCCACCCCGTCCGCCGCCCGGCGGACGGGGATGAGAACGGCCACCGCTGGGACCTAGCGCACCAGGCCCCAGCGGAAGCCGAGCGCGACGGCGTGGGCCCGGTCCGAGGCGCCGAGCTTCTTGAACAGCCGGCGGGCGTGGGTCTTGACCGTGTCCTCGGAGAGGAACAGCTCGCGCCCGATCTCGGCGTTCGACCGGCCGTGGCTCATGCCCTCCAGCACCTGGATCTCCCGGGCGGTGAGCGTCGGCGCGGCGCCCATCTCGGCGGAGCGCAGCCGGCGCGGGGCGAGCCGCCACGTGGGGTCGGCGAGCGCCTGCGTGACCGTGGCCCGCAGCTCGGCGCGCGAGGCGTCCTTGTGCAGGTAGCCGCGGGCACCGGCGGCGACGGCGAGGGCGACGCCGTCGAGGTCCTCCGCGACCGTGAGCATGATGATGCGGGCGCCGGGATCCGCGGAGAGAAGCCGGCGGACGGTCTCGACGCCGCCCAGACCGGGCATGCGCACGTCCATCAGGATCAGGTCCGAGCGGTCGGCGCCCCAGCGGCGCAGGACTTCCTCGCCGTTGGCCGCGGTCGTCACGCGCTCGACGCCGGGCACGGTGGCGACGGCGCGGCGGAGCGCTTCTCGGGCAAGCGGGGAGTCGTCGCAGACGAGGACGGATGTCATGGCCGTCCTCCGCAGCTGATGCGCGTCACCTTGGGCCTCCAGGCTGGTTACGAATCGTCACCTGAGCGGTCGACGCCCTCGGGCGTCGGCCCGAGCGCTTGTGCTTCAACCGCTCCGCACTCTCAACGACGGTCACTCGAAAGAGTTACGGGTGCGGGCACCTCTTCCGACACTCTACGTGAGGGAGTGCACACGGAGGAGAGCGCCGCAGGTCACCGCCGCTTCACTCAGAGCTATGCCCCATTTAGCGGCTTTTCCTTCCCTTTGGTGGTGTCTGTAGCTAGATTCGCAATGAGTCATATTTACATCTACTCCGACAAGTAGACCGCTCAGTAAGCTCAGTACGGCACCAAGGGGACATGCGCCATGGCAGATTTCTCCCGCCTTCCCGGACCCAACGCCGACCTGTGGGACTGGCAGCTGCTCGCGGCCTGTCGAGGGGTCGACAGCTCGCTCTTCTTCCACCCCGAGGGAGAGCGCGGCGCCGCACGGAGCGCGCGTGAGAACTCCGCGAAGGAGGTCTGCATGAGGTGCCCGGTCCGCGCCGAGTGCGCGGCCCACGCGCTGGCGGTGCGGGAGCCCTACGGCGTATGGGGCGGCCTGACCGAGGACGAGCGCGAGGAGCTCATGGGCCGGGCGCGCTCCCGGCTGATCACGACCTCGGGGGCGGCGGGCCACGGCTGACGGCGGATACGCCGGCCTTATCGGAAAAAACGTTTCAGCACAGCGGAGCGGGCGCACGCCGGCTGTGCCGGGCACGCATGTCCGCGTGGCGCGCCGCGCGGAAGGGGGGCGTGAGCGCGGGCGCACGACGGGGGTGCGCTGAGCACGGGCGCGCCAGGCGGGTGCGCTGAGCACGGGCGCGCGAGGCGGGTGCGCATGAGCGTGGGCGCGTGACGCGGGGTATATGCGCACGGGTGTGTGACCTGCGCGTGGTGCGCGGGTGACGTGCGTGCCACCCGGGGCGGGCCGGGCGGCACGCCCCGGGTGAGGGGCTGTGCCTGGCCGGGGCCCGGGGCGGGCGCGGGCCTGCGGCGGCGGGTGGCGTCGCCGGCCGGTGCCCCGTGCCTAGCCGCGCGCCGCCGCCTCCGCGAGCCGGTCGAGGGTGGCCGCGACCGCCGGGACCTGGGCGAGGTCCGGCAGCGTGAGAGCGACGATCTCCCGTTCGACCGCGGGCTCCACCACGACCGTCCGGGCGCCGCGCGGCCGGACCGACTCGACGGCCAGCTCCGGCAGGACGGCCACGCCGAGGCCCGCGCCGACGAGACCCACGACCGCCGGGTAGTCGTCCGTCGCGAAGTCGATGCGCGGGGTGAACCCGGCGCCCTCGCAGACGTCCACCAGCTGCCGGCGGCAGCGCGGGCAGCCGGCGATCCACGGCTCGTCGGCCAGCTCCCCGATCGCCACGGACCCCGCGCCGGCGAGGCGGTGGCCCTCCGGTACGAGCCCCACGAGCCGGTCGGTGAGCAGGGGGCGGACGACGAGGTCGTCCCACTCGGCCGCGCCGCCCGCGTACCGGAAGGCGAGCGCCACGTCGCAGTCGCCCTCGCGGAGCATCTCGACCGAGCGCGGCGGCTCCGCCTCGACGAGCGAGACCCGGGTGCCGGGGTGGGCGGCGCGCAGGGCGGCGAGGGCGGTGGGCACCAGCGTGGAGCTGCCGCTGGGGAACGAGACGAGGCGTACGCGGCCCGCCCGGAGGCCGGCGATGGCGGCGACCTCCTCCTCCGCGGCGGTCAGCCCGGCGAGGATGCCCGCGGCGTGCCGGACGAGGGCCTCGCCCGCCTGGGTGAGGCGCATCTCGCGGCCGGTGCGGATGAGCAGCGGCGTGCCGGCGGAGGACTCCAGGGCCTTCATCTGCTGGCTGACGGCCGGCTGGGTGCAGCCCAGTTCACGGGCCGCGGCGGAGAAGGAGCCGGTGGCGGCGACGGCGCGGAGCACTCGGAGGTGGCGGGCTTCGATCACGCCATGAATATAAGGGGCGCTTTGGACCGGCGCGAAATATCCCGTGGATCGTTTGAGGGGGCGGCGCTACCGTGCGCGCATGGACGAGCCGATGGTGGGGCGCGTGCTGACGGTGAACGTCGGGCGGGCGCGGAAGGTGGCGTACACGAGTGCGCCGAGCGGGGAGACCGGGATCGGGAAGGTGCCGGTGGAGGGGCCCGTCCGGGTGGCGGACCCGGGGCCGAAGGGCGAGGGCGGCGGGGGGCTGGCCGGGGACGCGGTCTGCGACCGGCGCCACCACGGCGGCTCCGACCAGGCGGTGTACGCCTTCGCGCGCGAGGAGCTGGACCACTGGGAGCGGGAGCTCGGCCGGACGCTGCCCAACGGCTGCTTCGGTGAGAACCTGACGACCCGTGGGGTGGACGTGGACGGCGCGCTGCTCGGTGAGCGGTGGCGGATCGGGCCGTCGCTGGTGCTGGAGGTGTCGGACGCGCGCATTCCCTGCCGCACCTTCGCCGGCCGGCTGGGCGAGCCGGGGTGGGTCCGGCGGTTCACCGGGCGCGGGGCGCCGGGCGCTTACCTGCGGGTGGTCGTGCCGGGGGAGGTCCGGGCGGGCGACCGCGTGGAGGTGCTCCACCGGCCGGACCACGACGTGACGGTGGCGCTGGCGTTCCGCGCCGCGACGACCCGGCGCGAGCTGCTGCCGCGGATCCTCGCCGCGGGCGGGGCCGCGCACCCCGAACTGCGGGCGGCGGCACGGCAGTACGCGGCCGGGCGCGACCGGGTGCCCGCGCCGGCCCGGGGGGTGGGGCCGGGCGCCCGACCGGGCGCCTCTCCGCCGCGGGACACGGGGCACTAACGTGCCGCGTATGACGAGTGCACTGATTACTGGCGCGACCGCGGGCATCGGGGCCGCGTTCGCGCGGCGGCTGGCGGCCGACGGCCATGACGTGGTCCTGGTCGCCCGCGACGTGGACCGGCTGCGGGAGCAGGCGACCGAACTGCACGACCGGCACGGCGTGGAGGCGGAGGTGCTGCCCGCGGACCTCGCGGACGACGCCGGCATCGCGGCCGTGGAGGCCCGCCTCGCGGACACCAAGCGGCCGGTGGACCTGCTGGTCAACAACGCGGGCTTCGGCAACAAGGGCCGGTTCCTCGACGTGGCGATGGCCGACGAGTTGAGGATGCTGAAGGTGCACTGCGAGGCGGTGCTGCGGCTCACGGCGGCCGCGACGGCGACGATGCGCGAGCGGCGCCGGGGCGGCGTGGTGAACGTGGCGTCCGTCGCCGCGTTCGTGCCGCGCGGCACCTACGGGGCGTCGAAGTCGTGGGTCGTGCAGTTCACCCAGGGCGCGGCGCGGGACCTCTCGGGGAGCGGGGTGCGGCTGATGGCGCTGTGCCCCGGCTTCGTCCGGACGGAGTTCCACCAGCGGGCCGGCATGGGCACGGACAACATCCCCGGCTGGATGTGGCTGGACGCCGACAAGGTCGTGGCGGAGGCGCTGGCGGATTTGGCGCGAGGCCGGACGCTGTCGGTGCCCGACCCGCGGTACAAGGCGCTGATGGGTGTGGTGAAGCTGGCGCCGCGCGGTCTGCTGGGCGGGGTGAGCTCCCGGGCGGGGCGCAAGTTCGGCCCGAAGTAGCCGCGGGCGCCGCCGGTAGGGGCGGCGCCGGTACGGGCGGCGCGCCGGTGCCCGTGGACACGGGCGAGGCCCGGTACCCCTGAGGGGTACCGGGCCTCGTCGTGCTCGACGCGGGGTCGAGGCGCGCGGCGTCGCCGCGGCGCGTCAGTGCGAGTGGCCGTGACCGTGGCCGTGGCCCGCGTCCGCCGGCTCCTCTTCCTTCTTCTCCACCACGAGGGTCTCGGTGGTGAGGAGGAGGGAGGCGATGGAGGCGGCGTTCTCCAGGGCCGAGCGGGTGACCTTCACCGGGTCGATGACGCCGGCCTTGACCAGGTCGCCGTACTCGCCGGTGGCGGCGTTGAAGCCCTGGCCCTTGTCGAGGTCGGCGACCTTCGAGGTGATGACGTAGCCCTCGAGGCCGGCGTTCTCGGCGATCCAGCGCAGCGGCTCGACGGCGGCGCGGCGGACGACGGCGACACCGGTGGCCTCGTCGCCCTCCTTGCCGAGGTTGCCCTCCAGCACCTTGACGGCGTGGACCAGAGCGGAGCCACCACCGGAGACGATGCCCTCCTCGACCGCGGCGCGGGTCGCGGAGATGGCGTCCTCCAGACGGTGCTTCTTCTCCTTCAGCTCCACCTCGGTGGCGGCGCCGACCTTGATGACGCACACGCCGCCGGCCAGCTTCGCGAGGCGCTCCTGGAGCTTCTCGCGGTCCCAGTCGGAGTCGGTGGTCTCGATCTCGCCCTTGATCTGGGCGATGCGGCCGGTGACGTCCTCGGAGTTGCCGCCACCGTCGACGATGGTGGTGTCGTCCTTGGTGACGGTCACGCGGCGGGCGGTGCCCAGCACGTCGAGGCCGACCTGGTCGAGCTTGAGGCCGACCTCCTCGGCGACGACCGTGGCGCCGGTGAGGGCGGCCATGTCGCCGAGCATCGCCTTGCGGCGGTCGCCGAAGCCGGGGGCCTTGACCGCGACGGCGTTGAACGTGCCGCGGATCTTGTTGACGACCAGGGTCGACAGGGCCTCGCCCTCGACGTCCTCGGCGACGATCAGCAGCGGCTTGGAGGCGCCGGACTGGATGATCTTCTCCAGCAGGGGCAGCAGGTCCGCGATGGAGGCGATCTTGCCCTGGTGGATCAGGATGTACGGGTCGTCGAGGACGGCCTCCATGCGCTCCTGGTCCGTGACCATGTACGGGGACAGGTAGCCCTTGTCGAAGGCCATGCCCTCGGTGAAGTCCAGCTCCAGACCGAAGGTGTTGGACTCCTCGACGGTGATGACGCCGTCCTTGCCGACCTTGTCCATCGCCTCGGCGATGAGCTCGCCGACCTGCTGGTCCTGGGCGGACAGCGCGGCGACGGCCGCGATGTCGGACTTCTCCTCGATCGGGCGGGCCGTGGCGAGCAGCTCGTCGGAGACGGCCTTGACCGCGGCGTCGATGCCCTTCTTCAGGGCGGCCGGGGAGGCGCCGGCGGCGACGTTGCGCAGGCCCTCGCGGACGAGCGCCTGGGCGAGCACGGTGGCGGTGGTGGTGCCGTCACCCGCGATGTCGTTGGTCTTGGTCGCCACCTCCTTCACCAGCTGCGCGCCGAGGTTCTCGAACGGGTCGTCGACCTCGATCTCGCGGGCGATCGTCACACCGTCGTTGGTGATGGTGGGGGCGCCGAACTTCTTGTCGATGACGACGTTGCGACCACGGGGGCCGATCGTCACCTTGACGGTGTCGGCAAGCTTGTTGACGCCGCGCTCAAGGGCGCGACGGGCGTCCTCGTCGAACTTCAGGATCTTCGCCATGGGAGCGGTTCAGCCCTCTCGGTACTGGGTGGAAACGAGCGGCGCCCCTCGCCGCCCGGCGCACGTGCGGCAGCACAGCAACGGGGGCCAGGGGCGCAGCTCAAGGCACGTGGAGCACGGAGTCACGCCGGGGGGCGAACCCCCCGGACCCCCGGACTACTTCTCGACGATCGCGAGGACGTCGCGGGCCGAGAGGACGAGGTACTCCTCGCCGCTGTACTTCACCTCGGTGCCGCCGTACTTGCTGTACAGCACGATGTCGCCGGTCTTGACGTCGAGCGGCAGGCGCTCGCCGTTCTCGAAACGGCCCGGGCCCACGGCCAGGACGACGCCCTCCTGGGGCTTCTCCTTCGCCGTGTCCGGGATGACCAGGCCAGAGGCGGTGGTCTGCTCTGCGTCGAGCGGCTGGACCACAATGCGGTCCTCGAGCGGCTTGATGGCAACCTTGGAGCTGGTGGTCGTCACGATCCGACCTCCCCCTTCGGAGATCTCACGGGGTCAACTGTCTGAGGTGGCGACCAGGTGGATCCGTCGTCGCGGGTGCCGGACCTGCCCGTCGCTGTGTTGGCACTCTCCGGTGGGGAGTGCCAGAGCCGAGACTATGACCGCGATTAGCACTCGGTCAAGCGGAGTGCCAACGAACCGCCGCGCGCCGCCCTCCGCTCGCACGTGCGTACGAGGCGGAAGGGGGGTTCAGACGTAGTCCTCCAGCCTGGCCACCGCGTACCCGCGCGCCGTGATGGTGTCCATGGCGCGGCGCACCATGTCGGCCATCGAGCCCTTCCAGTCGCCGCGCCCCCGGAAGTGCGAGAGGACGATGTCGCCGGGGTGCAGGTCGCGGTCCCACTCCCGCCACTCCATGCGATCGGGGAACACCTCGGCGGACCACAGCGGCACCGCCTTGATCCCGCAGGAGCGGGCGGCGCGCAGCGTGTCGGCGTCGTAGTTCCCGTACGGCGGGCGGAAGAGGGTGGGGCGCGTACCGAAGCGCTTCTCGAGGGTGTCCTGCTGGCCGCAGATCTCGCGCCGCTGCTCGTCGTAGTCGAGCGCGGGCATGTAGCGGTGGTTGAGGGTGTGGTTGTGCAGGGCCACGCCCCGGTCCCGCATGCGCGCGAAGTACGCGTAGTCGTCCTTGACCACGTAGTCGCTGAGGAACGCGCTGTACGGGATGCCCAGTTCGGTCATCATCCGCAGCAGCTCCGGGTCCTTCTCGGCCCCGTCGTCGATCGTCAGGAAGACGATCCGGTCCCGGGTCGGGACGGTGGTGAAGACCGGCGGGAGCGAGGGGTCGCCCACCTCGAAGCCCTTGCGGAAGGTGATCTTCGGCTTCACCGCCGGAGGCGCGGGCGGCAGGAGCGGGGTCCGCTTCAGCCCCCACCGGCGCGCGGCGACGGCCCGCGCCGCCTGGGTGCGCCGGAAGCGTTCGACGTAGGCGGCGAGGGCCCCGGACGCGGTGCGCGGCGGCGCCTGCCGGGCCTCGGCGCCGGGCTCGCCCTGCCGGCCGTGGGCCCCGGGGCCGCCGCCCTGCGCCGCGGGCCGCTCCTCGGTTCCGCAGGCCGTACCGAGGACCCCGAGAAGCAGGACGGTGGCGATCCCCCGCCATACCCGATTTCCTGATGATGGACGCATTTGTCGTACTAGCTGCATGGCGCCGCATCCTGTCAGCGCACCGGCCCTCGGCACGGGCGACACCGCCGCCACACCCGCACCATCCCCCGCCTGGACCACACTGGACGAGAATGGGGCGGGTGACCGATCTCGCCGCCTTCTCCGCGCTCCGCACCCCCGAGGGCCACGCTCTCCTCGCCGAACTGCGCCACTACGACCCCGCGGAGGAGCTGGCCGTCGCCTCGCGACTGCGCCGCGACCACCCGGCGGACCTGGTCTCCGCGGCGCTCGGGCAGGCCCGGCTGCGGCAGCGGGCGGTGGCGAAGTTCGGCGGGGAGGACGCGTACCGCATGTTCTTCACCCCGAACGGCGTCGAGCAGTCCACCCGCAGGGCCGTCGCCGAGCACCGTGCGGCCGTCTTCGCCCGGCTCGGCGTCCGGGCCGTCGCCGACCTGTGCTGCGGCATCGGCGGGGACGCCCTCGCCCTCGCCCGCGCCGGCATCCGGGTCCTCGCCGTCGACCGCGACCCGCTCACGGCGGCCGTCGCCCGCGCCAACGCCGAGGCGCTCGGCCTCGCGGAGCTGATCGAGGTGCGCTGCGCCGACGTCACGGAGGTCGACACCGCCCCGTACGACGCCGTCTTCGTCGACCCCGCCCGGCGCGGCGCGGCGACGGGCGGCGGCCGGGGCGCCGGGCGGATCTTCGACCCGGAGGCGTACTCCCCGCCACTGTCCTGGGCGGTCGACACCGCGCGCCGCGCCCCGCACGCCGCGCTGAAGATCGCGCCGGGCATCCCGCACGAGGTGATCCCCCCGGAGGCCGAGGCCGAGTGGATCTCGGACGGCGGCGACGTGAAGGAGGCCGTGCTGTGGTTCGGCACAGCCCCCGGCGCCGTGCGCGCGACCCTGCTGCCGTCCGGCGCCTCGCTCGCCGTGTCCGCGCCGCCGCCCGCCCCGCCGGTCCGGCCGGTGGGTCGCTACCTGT
Organism: Streptomyces changanensis; assembly: GCF_024600715.1. Classification (NCBI taxonomy): domain Bacteria; kingdom Bacillati; phylum Actinomycetota; class Actinomycetes; order Kitasatosporales; family Streptomycetaceae; genus Streptomyces; species Streptomyces changanensis. The sequence goes on along the minus strand of NZ_CP102332.1, from coordinate 4,059,704 downwards.
ACGAGCCGGACGGCGCCGTGATCCGGGCGCACCTGGTCGCGGAGGTCGTCCGCGAGGTGGGCGGCGGGCTCGTCGACGAGACCATCGCCTACGTCACCGCCGACGAGCTGCGCCCGACGCCGTACGCGACCGCGTACGAGATCACCGACGAGCTGCCGTTCAACGTGAAGCGGCTGAAGGCGCTGCTGCGGGAGCGCGAGGTGGGGATCCTCACCGTGAAGAAGCGCGGTTCGGCGGTGGCGCCGGAGGAGCTGCGCCGCAAGGTGAAGCCGAAGGGCCCGAACTCCGCGACGGTCTTCCTCACACGTGTGGCGGGCGCGCCGACGATGCTGGTCGGGCGGCCCGCGGCACCGACCGGACGGGACTGAGCAGCCGCACGGCCGTCCGGAAGTGGGCCACGGCCCTCGCCCCGCCCACCAGGCCGTGCACCCACAGCAGGAGCCCGGCGCCCACCGCGAAGCCGACCTCCGCGTACGTCGTCGTACCGGGCCGGGCCGCCGCGGGCACGCCGACGCACAGGGCCAGGCCCGCCGCGCCCAGCGCGAACGACACGAGCAGCCACGCCAGGCTCCGACCCGCGGCGCGGTGCCGGGCGTCGCGCTCCGGGGCGCGGTCCAGGGCCGCCCACCGGACGAGCAGCCGGTGCGCCGCGACGTCCCGGCGCACGCCGCCGACCTGGAAGAAGCCCGCCGGGACGAGCGCGGCGAGCCCCGCCCCCGCGAAGAGGAAGGCGGGCGCGGCCCCGAGCGGGTCCAGGGCCTCGTCGAACCCGATCCAGGCGGCACCCACCAGACTCCAGCCGACCTCCAGCACCAGCAGCCACACCAGGAACAGCGCGAGCCGGCCGCCACCCAGCGAGGCGCGACCCAGCACGGTCAGGGCCCGGTCGCGGTCGGCGAGCAGCGCGGCACGGTCGGGCCAGCTCCGCAGGTGCGGGGGCGGCGGGGGCGGGGGCAGGGGATCACGACGGGACGACACGGGCCGAGGCTAGGACGCGTACCGCGGGCGCCCGTCACCGGGTCCCGTACCGGGGCGACGGGCACCGGGGGCCGGCGGACACCGGGGGTGCCGGGGTGCCGGGGGTGCCGGGGTGCGCCGGTCATCGAGGGGGGAGCCGGGGTCGGCCGCGGGCCCATCAGGGCCGGCGGCGAGCCCGCCCAGGTCCGGCTACGGGCGCGTCGGCGCCGGGGCCGAGCGGCTGTGGCGCCCGGGGCGGCGGGCACGGGAGCGCCGTGTACCAGGCCCCGGGGGCGTCACCGAGAGCACCGGAGCAGGCCGCAGGCCCGCCCAGGTCCGGCTACGGGCGCGTCGGCGCCGAGCGGCTGCGGTGCCCGGGGCGGCGGGCACGGGAGCGCCGTGTACCAGGGCCTCGGGGCGTCACCGAGAGCACCGGAGCAGGCCGCAAGCCCGCCCAGGTCCGGCAACGGGCGCGTCGGCGCCGGGGGCGTCCACCCCGGGTGCCGGAGCAGGCCGCTGGCCCAGCAGGTCAGGTCACGGGCCCGGCCGGTCGGCAGTGGGCCCGTCGGGGCCGGCGTCCGGCCGCGAGACGGAGCCGGCGGGCGGCGGGCGGCGGGCGGGGGTCAGACGTAGTCCTCCAGGCGCGCCACGGTGAAGCCCTGCTCCTGTACGCGCCGGAGGAGGTTCGCGGTCATCTCCGTCATGGACGTGCCCTTGAGGTCGGCCGGGCCGCGGAAGTGGGCGAGGACGATGTCGCCGGGGTGCAGCTTCCGGTCGCCGCGCTGGTACTGCATGTCGGTGATCTGCATGGACTCGCGCCACAGGACGATCGCGTCGACCCCGCACCGGCCGGCGGCGGCCCGGGTGTCCTCGTTCCAGTTGCCGTAGGGCGGGCGGAAGAGCCGCGGGGCCGTGCCGTACGTCTCCCGGAGCCGCCGCTGCTGACCGCAGATCTCGCGCTCCTGCTCCCCGGCCCCGAGGGTGCGCAGGTTCGGGTGGGTCAGCGTGTGGTTGGCGACGCCGTTCCCGAGGGCGGCGAGCGGCTTGAAGTAGCCGTAGTCGGCGCGTATCGCCGAGTCGGTGAGGAACATCGTGAAGGGGACGTCCAGGTCCCGCATCATCTCGGCGAACTTCGGGTCCTTCTCGGCGCCGTCGTCGATGGTGAGGAAGACGACCTTGTCCTTCGTCGGCACGTCGCTGATGACGGGCACCCGCTCGGCGCCGGTGCGGACGGTCCTGACCGGCTTCACCGCGGGCGCGGCGGGCGGCGCGGGCAGCGGCTCCAGGCCCCACTTGCGGTACGCGGCGGCCCTCTGCGCCGCGTCCGGCGGACCGGCCTCGCCGCCCCCGGTGCCCGCCCCTGCCCCGTTCTCCCGCGCGGACGGGGCAGGGGTGGAGGCGGCCGTCCAGTCGGGGCCCGGCCGCGCGGCCGAACCGCCGCCACCACCGCCGCCCGTCGTACAGCCCGCCGCGAGCCCCGTCGCCACCAGGGCGGACAGCGCCGCCACCGCCACCTTCACCGTCGTCCTGTTCACAGGACAGTGGATGCGGAAACACACCCCCGCGGTTCACTCGTTCGGGGGAACGGAGCGAAGGGGCACAGGTCAGGGGGGCGCCCCGAGGGGTCTAGTCGACGCCGTGCGAGGTGAAGCGCCAGCGGTGGACCGGGCGGGTCACGAGCTCCGCGGGCGGCTCCGGGAGCTCCGGCGGCCCGGGAAGCCCGGGGGACGTTTCCCACCAGGTCAGGACCAGCACCCGGTCCTGCGGCGCCGTGAACGTCTCGCGGCGCAGCGGCCGGGCGGCCGGCCGCTGGGCGCGGGCCCACTCCAGGAGCTCGGCGCCCCGGCCGGGTACGGCCCGGGCCTCCCACATCAGGGTGACCGTCACGAGTAGAGGTTCTCCTTGCTGATCTCGTGCAGGTGGTCGTGGTCGTGGTCATGGTCGTGGTGGTGGCCCGGGACGTGCGGGTCCGTCACCGGCAGCGAGGAGTCCGCGGAGAGCTCCAGGTCCGAGGCGGGCCGGTTGCGGGCGACCATCTCGGCGCCGAGCGCCGCCACCATCGCGCCGTTGTCGGTGCACAGGCCGGGGCGCGGGACGCGCAGCCGGATGCCGGCGCGCTCGCAGCGCTCCTGCGCGAGCGCGCGCAGCCGGGAGTTGGCCGCCACGCCGCCGCCGATCATCAGGTGGTCGACGCCCTCGTCCTTGCAGGCCCGTACGGCCTTGCGGGTCAGGACGTCCACGACGGCCTCCTGGAAGGAGGCGGCGACGTCCCGCACGGGCACCTCCTCGCCCGCCTTCCGCTTGGCCTCGACCCAGCGGGCCACGGCGGTCTTGAGGCCGGAGAAGGAGAAGTCGTACGCGGGGTCCCGCGACCCGGTGAGCCCCCGCGGGAAGGCGATGGCCTGCGGGTCGCCCTCCTTGGCCAGCCGGTCGATGACCGGGCCGCCCGGGAAGCCCAGGTCCAGCAGGCGGGCGATCTTGTCGAACGCCTCGCCCGCCGCGTCGTCGATGGTCGCGCCCATGGGGCGGACGTCGGCGGTGATGTCGGGGGCGAGGAGGAGCGAGGAGTGGCCGCCGCTGACCAGCAGCGCCATCGTCGGCTCGGGCAGCGGTCCGTGCTCCAGCTGGTCGACGCAGATGTGCGAGGCGAGGTGGTTGACCCCGTACAGCGGCTTGCCGAGCGCGTAGGCGTACGCCTTCGCCGCGGAGACGCCCACCAGCAGCGCGCCCGCGAGGCCGGGACCCGCCGTGACGGCGATGCCGTCGAGGTCGCGCGGGGAGACGCCGGCGTCCTTCAGGGCGCGCTCGATGGTGGGGACCATGGCCTCCAGGTGCGCGCGGGAGGCGATCTCGGGGACGACGCCGCCGAAGCGGGCGTGCGTGTCCACGCTCGACGCGATGGCGTTCGCGAGCAGGGTGGTACCGCGGACGATGCCGACGCCGGTCTCGTCGCAGGACGTCTCGATACCGAGGACGAGGGGTTCGTCAGCCATGGGTCTCAACGCTCTCAGGTGTCTCGGTGGTCTCGGTGGTCTCGGATGTCTCGGGTGTCTCGGTGGGGCCTGTCGGGCCGGTGGGGCCAGTGGGACCGGGTCTCTCGGTGGGTTCGGGTGCACCAGTGGCCCCGGTCGACCCAGTGACCCCGGCCGACCCGGGGGTACCGGCCGACCCGGGGGTGCCGCACGCCTCGGGCGTCTGCGTCGTCTGCGTCGGCTCCGGCGGCTCCGGCGTACCGGGCGGCTCGGTGGCCGGGTGGGCCCCGGGAGCCGCGCCGGTGTCGTGCAGGGCCAGGCGCATCACCAGCGCGTCGACGTTGCCCGGCTGGTAGTAGCCGCGGCGGAAGCCGATCGGCTCGAAGCCGAAGCGCTCGTAGAGCCGCTGGGCCCGCGTGTTGTCCACCCGTACCTCCAGCAGTACCTCCTCGCACTCGAAGGAGGTGGCGTGGTGCAGGAGCTCGGTCAGCAGCCGGGCGCCGAGGCCGGTGCCCCAGTGCGCGCGGGCGACCGCGATGGTCTGGACGTCGCCGAGTCCGCCCGCCGCCGCGAGGCCCGCGTATCCGGCGATCCGCCTGTCCGCGTCCTCGGCGACGACGTACCGGCGGGTGGCACCCGGTCCGCGCGCGTGGGCCAGCTCGGACCAGAACATCCCCTCCGACCAGGCGTCGTCGGGGAACAGCTCCCGTTCCAGCTCCAGCACCGGCGCGATGTCCCACCAGCGCATCTCACGCAGCACGGGCCCGGTCACCGGGGCGTGACCACCTTGTAGTTCTTCGGCACCTGGGCGTCGGGCCGGCGCAGGTACAGGGGCAGCGGCTCCAGCAGCCGCTCCCCCGCCGCGAGCCGCTCGGCCGCCAGCGCGGCCAGCGCGGCCGCCGACTGGTGCTCGGGGTCGCGGGCGTCGGGGAAGACCTCGGTGTACAGCCGCGCTCCGGCGCCGACCGCGGGGAGTCCGGCCACCCGCTCGGCGATGTCGGCGGGCCGGTCGACGGACGGCTCGGTGACACGGGTGCGGCAGTCGTCGTACCGGGCCCAGTAGACCTCCTTGCGGCGCGCGTCCGTGGCGACCACGAACGGCTCCTCGATGCCGGAGGCGTACGCGAGCCCGTCGAGCGTGCACAGCCCGTGGACGGGGACGCCGAGCGCGGAGGCGAAGGTGGCGGCCGTGACGAGGCCGACGCGCAGCCCGGTGTACGGGCCGGGCCCGACCCCCACGACGACGTCCGTGACGGCGTCGAGGCCGAGGCCCGCGTCGCCCAGCACGCGGTGGACGGCGGGGAGCAGCAGCTCCCCGTGGCGACGGGCGTCGACCTGGTGGGACCGGGCGAGGACGGACCGCCCGTCGTGCAGGGCGACGGTGACGGCGGGCGTGGCGGTATCCATGGCGAGCAACAGCACGCGAACAGCCTACGGCGCCCGTGGGCCGGGCACGGCGCCCCGGTACCGGCCCGGCGCTGCTGCTACCGTCACACACCGATACGTCGTACGAGAGGTGGGGCAGCGTGGCAAGGAGCAGCTCGGGATTCGTGGCCGGGCTCACGGCGGCGGCGCTCGCGGCGGTCGGCTTCCTCGCCTACCAGGCGTCGGCCGGCGCCGCCGACCTCCGGTCCCGCACGAAGCCCGCGAGCACCGCGTCACCGTCCCCGGCGACCGCCCCGGCCGCTCCGGGGTCCGCCGGCAAGCCCGCCCCCGACGCCCTGGCGCTGCCTCCGCGGTCCGGGTCGGGCGAGCGGGTCGTGTACGCGCTGGGCGACCGGCGGGTCTGGTTGGTCGACGACGGTGACAAGGTCCTGCGGACGTTCCCGGTCATGCCGAGCGCGGTCAGCCCGACGCCCGGCACCTACACGGTGACCTCCCGGACCGGAAAGGTCCGCGGCTCGGACGGGGTGCAGGTCGAGCACGTGGTGCGGTTCGCCGTGGTGGACGGCGTGACCGTGGGCTTCAGCGCGGCCGTGGACGGCTCGATGTCCAGCCCCGACCCGTCCCGCAGGACCGGCGGGGTGCGGATGGCGCGCGCCGACGGCGACGCGCTGTGGACGGTCGCGACGGTCAAGTCCACGGTCGTCGTCGTCCCCTGACGTCCCCACCGCCGCCCCGTTCGGGGGCGGGCCCCCCTCTCCGGACGCGCCTCGGCGCCGCGGTCACGCGGCCCGGGGCGCCTGGTGTTTCCGGGGCCCGGTGGACCCGTCCGCCCCGCCGGCACCCTCGGCCGGGGCCGCGGCGGCGTCGTCGGCCTCGCCCGCCGCCGCGTCGTCGGCGGTGTCCTCGACGGGGACACGGCGCGGCGGCGTGGACACGGCGTCGGCGGCAGCGCAGGACGCCAGCAGATCACGCATGGACACGTCCGACGGCTGCGGCCGCTCCGACTGCTGCTGCGGCATGGTTGCCTCCTGGCTCCACGGGCGGGACGAGCGTAGTTAGGCAGACCTAACCAACGGCTGGTATCCATGTGACCACGCCTCGGAGGTACGGCGCAACAATGTGCCGACGAGTTGTCGGAAAGTACGGCCCCGGGTCGGGGCGCACAGTGACGCGACGTCAGCGCAGCGCGAGGTCCGCGCCCTCCCAGCGCGACCCGAGGCCGGTCAGCGTGACCTCGCGCCGGTCGTCGTCGGTCGCGCCGACGACCCGGTCGATCACCACGTGCAGCCGGTCGTCGGTCAGCTCCTCGACCTTGCCGTCGCCCCACTCCACGACGACCACCGAGTCCGGCAGCGAGACGTCGAGGTCCAGGTCCTCCATCTCGTCCAGGCCGCCGTTCAGCCGGTACGCGTCGACGTGCACGAGGGCGGGTCCGTCGACCAGGGACGGGTGGACGCGGGCGATGACGAACGTCGGGGAGGTGACCGCGCCGCGCACGCCGAGCCCTTCGCCGAGGCCCCGCGTCAGGGTCGTCTTGCCGGCGCCCAGCTCGCCGGTGAGCATCACGAGGTCACCGGGGCGCAGCAGCCCGGCCAGGGCGCGGCCGAGCTCCTGCATCTCGTCGGGCGAGTGGACGGTCAGTCGGGCTGTGGCGGCCACGGGGACCCCCGCCGTCTCCGTGTGGGCCGCTTCCATGTGCGACGCCTCCGTGTGCGCCGCTTCGGTGTGTGCTGCTTCCATACCGCCAACCTAACCGCTGTCGGCGACCGCCCCCACCGCCCCCGGGGCCAGCGCGCCGGCCCGTACGAGCAGCGCGGCGAGGTGCTCGGTGACCGTCTCCGGGTGCTCCAGCATCACGAGGTGCCCGCCGTCCGGCACGACGACCAGCTCGGCCTCCGGCAGCAGGGCGGCGATGGCCTCCGTGTGGGAGCCGGGCGTCACCATGTCGCGCCCGCCCGCCAGCGCCAGCACCGGGACGCCCGCGGCGGCGAGGACGGCGAGCGCGTCCGCCTTGTCGTGCTCGGCGAAGGCCGGGTAGAACTCGGCGACCACGTCTATCGGGGTCGCCTCGATCATCCGCTCCGCGAAACGCGCGACGGCCGGGTCCACGTCCCGCGTCCCGAAGCTGTAGCGGCGCACCACCCCGGCGAAGAGGTCGGCGGTGGCCCGCCGGCCCCGCTCCACCAGCTCCGGCCGGGTGCCCAGGGCGCGCAGCACGCCCGGGAGCATCCGGCGCGCGGCGTTCACCCCGGTCACCGGCAGGCCGAAGGTGACCTCGGCGAGCCGCCCCGACGACGTACCGACGAAGGCGACGCCGGCGACCCGGTCCCGCACGAGATCGGGGTACTGGTCGGCCAGCGCCATGATCGTCATGCCGCCCATGGAGTGGCCCACGAGGACCAGCGGGCCCTCGGGCGCCGCCGCGTCGATGACGGCCCGCAGGTCGCGGCCGAGCTGGTCCATGGAGACCGGCGTCCCGTCGGCGCCGCCCTGCGCGACACCGCGCCCGGAGCGGCCGTGGCTGCGCTGGTCCCAGTGGACGGTGCGGACCAGGCCGCGCAGCGCGGCCCGCTGGAAGTGCCAGGAGTCCTGGTTGAGGCAGTAGCCGTGGCTGAAGACGACGGTGACGGGAGTGGTGATGGCACTCCCCCGCGCCTCGGCGTCCCCGCGCACCCGCCCGGCCGCGCCGGCCCCACCGGTTCCACCAGCCCCACCGGTCCTGTCGGGGTCCTCCGCCCTGCGGAGCTCGCCGCCCCGGCCGTCCCCGTCGACCTCGTCCGCCCCGCCGACCTCGTCGACCTCGTACCGCAGCGCCGTGCCGTCGTCGGCGTACGCCGTGCCGGGTGTGCCGCGCAGCGCGCCGTACGGGCCGGCCGTGTCGAGGGCGAGCCGGGCGTCGCGGCGGACGCCGCGTCCGACCGTGAGCCGCTCCAGGGCGACCCCGGCGGCCGCCGTCGCGGCGACGACCCCGAGCGCGGCCCCGGCGAACCCGGCGCGCCGGCGCCAGGCGCCGCCCGCCGCGGCCCCGGCGACGGCCCCGACGGTGTCGCCGACCATCCCGCCGACCACGTCACCGACCGCGCCCGCCGCCGCCCCGCCGACCGCGAACGCCCCCGCACCGGTCTCCGCCACGGCTCCCCCTACTCCCGCTCGTCGAGGTGGACGCGTGGGACGCGTGCGCCGACGCGGGTGACGATCTCGTACGCGATGGTCCCGGCCGCGCGCGCCCAGTCCTCGGCCGTCGGCTCGCCGTCGTCGCCGGGGCCGAAGAGCACCGCGCGTTCGCCCGGCTCGACGGTGTCGCCGCCCAGGTCGAGGACGAACTGGTCCATCGCGACCCGCCCCGCGACGGTCCGCACGGCCCCGCCGAGCAGGACCGGGCCACGGCCCGAGGCGTGGCGGGGGACGCCGTCGGCGTACCCGAGCGGGACGAGGGCGAGGGTGGTCTCCGCGTCGGTCACGTGGTGGTGGCCGTAGCTGACGCCCAGGCCGGCGGGCGCCTGCTTCACGGACGCCACGGAGGCGCTCAGCCGCATCACGGGGCGGAGCCCGAAGTCGGCGGGCGTGCCGATCTCGGGGCCGGGCGAGATGCCGTACATCGCCACGCCGGTGCGGACCAGGTCGAAGTGCGACTCGGGGAGGGTGAGGGTCGCCGGGGAGTTGGCCATGTGCCGCACCTCCGGGGTGACGCCGGCCTTCTCCGCGTGCTCCAGCATGTCGTGGAACCGTGCGAGTTGGGCGCCGACCGAGGGGTGGCCCGGCTCGTCGGCGCAGGCGAAGTGGGACCACAGGCCGGTCACCCGGACGAGCCCGTCGGCCTGCGCCCGCAGGGCCTCCCCGACGAGGCGCGGCCAGTCGGCGGCCAGGCAGCCGTTGCGGCCGAGGCCGGTGTCCGCCTTGAGCTGCACCCGGGCGGTGCGCCCGGCGGCCCGCGCCGCCGCGGTGACCTCGTCGAGCGCCCACAGCCCGCTGACCGTGATGTCGACGTCCGCCTCGATCGCCGCGCGGAAGGGCCCGCCGGGCGTCCACAGCCAGCACAGGACCGGGGCGTCGATGCCCGCGGCGCGCAGCGCGAGCGCCTCGTACGGCGTGGCGGTGCCGAGCCAGGCGGCCCCCGCCTGGAGTGCGGCGCGGGCGCACGGGACGGCGCCGTGGCCGTACGCGTCGGCCTTCACGACACCCATGAGCCCGGCGCCGCCGGGCGCGACGCGGGCGCGCAGCGCGCGGACGTTGGCGCGCAGCGCACCGAGGTCGATCTCGGCGCGGGCGCGGGTGTCGGGGCGCTCGGGCTCGCGGGTGGCGCTGGTGTGCTGCGGTGTCTCACTCATCGCGCCCAGTGTCTCAGGTGCGCCCCGGCACCCCGGCGCCCCGCCGTGTCGCCCCGGTCACTGTCGTCCCGGCCACTGTCGTCCCGACCGGTGCCAGCCGGCCGCCGGCACCCCGGTCACCGGCCGGCCGCCGGCGCCCGCTCGCCGGCACCCCGGTCACCGTCCCGCCCGCCGCCGTGGCCCGCTCGCCGCCGCCCTGCTCACCGTCCGGCCTCCGGCGCCCCGGTCACTCCGGTCCCGGGCCGTCCGCCGGGCGGTGCCGCGGCTGGGCGTACGGGTCGGGCTCGCCGGTGACCGGGTCGAGGCCGGCCACGTACCGCCGCTGCTCCTCGCGCCAGTGCACGAATCGGGCCGGCGTGCCGTCCCAGAAGACGAGGCTGACCGGCGGGTCGTCGAACTCGTCGGCGAGGAGGCGGTGCAGGAAGGCCGCCATCCCGTACGGGTGGACGCTGAACGTCGGGGAGGTGTGGCGCCCGCACACGACGACCGGCCAGCGGTCGGGGTCAGGGTCCGTGGTGAGCCAGCACAGGATGTCCGGACCGGCCGTGACGCCCCAGGCCAACAGGTGCTCCGGGTCCACGTCGAGGGCGTCGCGCCCGCCCTCCGCCCGCCACGCGAGGCGGACGTTCGCCGTCTCCTCCGCGAGGTCGCCCGGCTGCCACCGCACGCCCCGCCGCGGCAGCGGCAGCAGGACGACGGCCTCGCCGTTGACGGAACCGCCGCCGTAGCGCGCCATGAAGTCCCGGTAGTCGGCGGGGAACCGGACGCCCCACCGGGCCTCGGCCGCCGCCCAGTCGACCTGCTCGTCGGCCCCGTGGTCCGACGGCATGAGCCGCGCGAGCGCGGCGACGTGCGGGTTCTCCGCCACGATCTCTCCCACCCCTGGTGAACGAGGGAATCCTACGCAGCCGGGTCCCCGCTCCCCCGCCCCGGGGCGGGGCGGCAAGGGGCGGCGGCCGGCCGGGGCCGTCAGGCGGCGACATCCCGCCACGCGCCCGGCAGCGCGTCGGCCACGTCGTGCGCCGCGACCGGCGCCCCGGCGGCGGCCCGGCGGGCGGCGAGCCCGTGCAGGTACGCGGCGGCCGACGCGGCGTCGCGCGGGGCGAGCCCGGTGGCGAGCAGCGAACCGGCGAGGCCCGACAGGACGTCGCCGCTGCCGGCGGTCGCGAGCCACGGCGTGCCTGTCGGGTTCACCCGTACCGGAACGCCCGGGTCGGGGTCGGCGACGAGCGTCGTGGACCCCTTGAGCAGGACCGTCGCCCCGTACCGCGCCGCCAGTTCGCGCACCGCCTCCAGCCGCCGCGCCTCCACGTCGGCGCGGTCCGTGCCGAGCAGCGCTGCCGCCTCGCCCGCGTGCGGGGTGAGGAGCGTGGGCGCGGGGCGGGCCCGTACCGCCGCCATGTCCAGCGCGCGCAGGCCGTCGGCGTCGACGAGGACCGGCACGTCCGAGCCGAGGACGTCGTCCGCGCCCGGCGTGTCGCCGAGCCCCGGCCCGAGCACCCACGCCTGGACGCGCCCGGCGTCCGCCGGCGGCCCGGCGTGCACCAGCGTCTCCGGGTACCGCGCCAGCACGGCCGCGCCCGCGGGCCCCACGTACCGCACGGCCCCGGCCCCGCCGCGCAGCGCCCCCGCGACGGCCAGCACGGCCGCGCCCGGGTAGCGGGCCGACCCGGCGACGACCCCGACGACGCCGCGCCGGTACTTGTCGCTCTCGGCGGCCGGCACCGGCAGCAGCCCCGCCACGTCGGCGTGGTGGAGCGCCTCCAGCTCCGGCGGGGACGGCAGCAGATCGGCCAGGCCGATGTCGACGAGCCGCACCGCGCCCGCGTACTCCCGCGCCGGGTCGACGAGCAGCCCCGGCTTGTACGCCCCGAACGTCACCGTCGCGTCGGCCCGCACGGCCTCGCCGTCGACGGCCCCGGTGTCGGCGTCCACGCCGCTCGGCAGGTCCACGGCCACCACGACGGCGCCGGAGCCGCGCGCCGCCCGCACCAGGGGCACGGCCTCCGGGCGGAGCCCGCCCCGGCCGCCGATGCCGGTGATGCCGTCCAGCACCAGGTCGGCGCGGGCCAGCACGGCGAACGGGTCGTCGGCCACCCGGCCGCCCGCCGCGAGCAGCGCGGCCAGCCCGCCCTCGTGGGCCCGTGCGCCGAGCAGGACGGCCGTCACGCCGGCGCCGCGCCGCGCGAGCCCCGCCCCGGCGTACAGGGCGTCACCGCCGTTGGCACCGCTGCCGACCAGCAGCACGACCCGCGAGCCGTACACCCGCCCGAGGAGCCCCGCGCAGGCCCCCGCGAGCCCGGCGGCGGCCCGCCGCATCAACGTCCCCTCGGGGAGCCCCGCCATCAGCGCCGCCTCGGCGGCCCGCACACTCTCCACGCGATACGCAGTACGCATGACGTCAACCCTCCGCGATCACCACGGCCGACGCCACCCCCGCGTCGTGGCTGAGCGACACGTGCCAGTTCCGCACGCCCAGTTCGGCCGCGCGCGCGGCGACGGTCCCCCGCACCCGCAGCCGCGGCTGTCCGCTCTCCTCGACGTACACCTCGGCGTCCGTCCAGTGCAGTCCCCCCGGCGCGCCGAGCGCCTTGGCGATGGCCTCCTTGGCGGCGAACCGCGCGGCGAGCGAGGCGACTCCGCGCCGCTCGCCGCTCGGCAGCAGCAACTCCCGCTCCAGGAAGAGCCGTTCGGCCATCTGCGGCGTCCGCTCCAGCGCCTCCGCGAACCGGACGATCTCGGCGACGTCGATCCCCACCCCGATGATCATTCGACGGTGACCGACTTGGCGAGGTTGCGCGGCTGGTCCACCTCGTTGCCGCGGGCCGTCGCCAGCTCGCAGGCGAAGACCTGGAGCGGCACGGTCGAGACGAGCGGCTGCAGGAGCGTGGGCGTCACCGGGATGCGGATCAGGTGGTCCGCGTACGGCACGACGGCCTCGTCCCCCTCCTCGGCGATGACGATGGTCCGCGCGCCGCGCGCCCGGATCTCCTGGATGTTCGACACGACCTTGCCGTGGAGCACCGACCGGCCGCGCGGCGAGGGCACCACCACGACGACGGGCAGGTCCTCCTCGATGAGGGCGATGGGGCCGTGCTTCAGCTCGCCCGCGGCGAACCCCTCGGCGTGCATGTAGGCCAGTTCCTTGAGCTTCAGCGCGCCCTCCAGCGCCACCGGGTAGCCGACGTGCCGGCCGAGGAAGAGCACCGTGTCGTGGCCGGCGAGGGACCGGGCGAGCGCGCGGACGGGCTCCATGGTCTCCAGGACCCGCTCCACGTCCTCGGCGATCCGGGCGAGGTCCCGGATGACGGCGCGGATCTCGTCGCCCCACTTGGTGCCGCGCACCTGGCCGAGGTAGAGCGCGACGAGGTAGCAGGCGACGAGCTGGGTGAGGAACGCCTTCGTCGACGCGACGGCGACCTCGGGCCCGGCGTGGGTGTAGAGGACGGCGTCCGACTCGCGCGGGATCGTCGACCCGTTGGTGTTGCAGATCGCGAGGACGCGGGCGCCCTGTTCGCGGGCGTGGCGCAGCGCCATCAGGGTGTCCATGGTCTCACCGGACTGCGAGATGGCGACCACCAGCGTCCGGTGGTCGAGGATGGGGTCGCGGTAGCGGAACTCGCTGGCCAGCTCCACCTCGCAGGGGATGCGGGTCCAGTGCTCGATGGCGTACTTGGCGATGAGCCCGGCGTGGAAGGCCGTGCCGCAGGCGACGATGACGACCTTGGTGGCCTCGCGCAGCACGGCGGCGGGGATGCGCACCTCGTCCAGGGTGAGCGAGCCCTCGGCGTCGATCCGGCCGAGCAGCGTGTCGGCGACGGCCTTCGGCTGCTCGGCGATCTCCTTGAGCATGAAGTAGTCGTAGCCGCCCTTCTCGGCGGCGGAGGCGTCCCAGTCGACGTGGTACGCCCGCACGTCGGCGGGGGCGCCGTCGAAGGTCGTGACGGTGACGCCGTCCCGGCGCAGCTCGACGACCTGGTCCTGGCCGAGCTCGACGGCCGAGCGGGTGTGGTCGATGAACGCGGCCACGTCGGAGGCGAGGAACGACTCGCCGTCACCGATGCCGACGACGAGCGGGGAGTTGCGCCGGGCGCCGACGACCACGTCCGGTTCGTCGGCGTGGACGGCGACGAGCGTGAACGCCCCTTCGAGCCGGCGGCACACCTGCCGCATGGCCTCGGCGAGGTCGGCGGTGGACGAGTGGGCCTCGGCGAGGAGGTGGGCGACCACCTCCGTGTCGGTCTCGGAGGCGAGTTCGTGCCCCCGCTCGGCGAGCTCGGTCCGGAGCGACGCGAAGTTCTCGATGATCCCGTTGTGCACGACGGCGACGCGGCCCGCGTTGTCCAGGTGCGGGTGCGCGTTGGCGTCGGTCGGTCCGCCGTGCGTGGCCCACCGGGTGTGCCCGATCCCGGTGGACCCGCTCGGCAGGGGCCGGCCGGCCAACTCCTTGTCGAGGTTGACGAGCTTGCCGGCCTTCTTCGCCGCGGCCAGGCCGCCGTCGGCGAGGACGGCGACCCCGGCCGAGTCGTAGCCCCGGTACTCGAGCCGCTTCAGACCCGCGATGACGACATCAAGCGCCGACTGCCCGCCGACGTATCCCACGATTCCGCACATGGCGGCAGCCTACGGCTCCGGGGGCGCCACGGGCGGCCCCGACGGGCGGACACCGCGTCAGGCCCCGGCCGGATGGACGCCGGGGCGGTCCCCGGCCGGACGAACGGCGGGTCAGCCCGGCGGGACGGACGGCCGGACGGACGGCGGGCGAACGGGAGGTCACCCTCGCCGGACCGACGGAAGGTCAGCCCCGCCGGACCGACGGGAGGTCAGCCCCGCCGGACGGGCGGTAGGTCGCCCCCGCCGGACGTCGGCCCCGCGGGGGCGGACGGCGGGTCAGCCCTGCTTGGCGACCTTGGCGACCTGGGCGTCGATGACGGCGGTCGGCAGCGGGAAGTCCTTGCCGCCGACGGCCGCGCCGATGTTCACCGCCGTGAAGGTGGCGAGCGTGGAGCCCTGGCGGACGGCCGCGACCTTGACCGCCATGGTGTCGCCGTCCTCCATGTCGGCGGCGAGCACCCAGGCGCCGGCCTCGTCGCCGCCGGACACCTTGGCCTCCGTCACCTTGACGATCTTCGTCTTCTCGCCGTCCTGCGTCAGGGTGAAGCCCCCGGCGCAGGCGGTGGCGGCGGCGCGCAGCGAGGCGAGCGCGTCGGCCGCGCCCTTGGCCTCGTACGAGGCGAGCTTGTCGATGGTGACCGTGACGGCCATCGTCGAGGCGAGGGCCTCCTCGATCTGCTTCTCCGTCATGCCCTCGAAGGACGGCTTCTCCGCGCCGGCCTTCGGCTCCTCCATCACCTTGCGGGTGACGTCGGCGGTGGACTTGCCGAGCGCGACGCCGGAGCTGGCCTCGGCCAGCGGGAGGCACTCGGCCTTGTCGACGGTGACCGAGCCGGGCTTGCCGACCTCGTCCGCCCCGGCCGGCTGGACCTTGTGGCCCTTGACGTCACCCTGGGCCAGCACCGCCTTCTCCAGCTCCGCGGCGGTGAGGACCTTGGCGGCGGGCGCGGCCGGCGCGGCCGACGTCGCGTCCTTGGCGGCGCCCTTGTCACCGTCACCCGCCTTCTCACCACCGCCACAGGCGGTCAGGAGCAGGGCGAAGGAGACCGCGGAGGCGGCGACGGCGGAACGACGGATGACGGAGGCGCGCATGGACACAACTTTCTCTGTGAATGTTGTGCACACGATAAGTGCCGGTTCCCGACGGCCCGCCCGCTTCCCGATCCACGGTCCATGCCGGTACCCGACCGTGATGCGGGCGTGATCAGCGGGCCTGCCGGGCGGCCCGTCCGGCGGGGGCCCGGTGGCGCGCCGGGGCGGCCTCGCCACCCACGTGACCGACCCCACCCCCCACGCCGGTCCCGTACGCCCGACAATGGCCCTGTGATCACTTCGCCGCCACGAAGCAGCACACCGCCGCCCGGCAGCGCCGCCGCCCCGGCCCGGCGTGCCGAGACGACGCCGTATGTCGACCTGACCCGGGACCAGTGGAGCGCGCTGCGGGACAAGACGCCACTGCCGCTCACCGCCGACGAGGTGGAGCGGCTGCGCGGCCTCGGCGACGTCATCGACCTCGACGAGGTCCGCGACATCTACCTGCCGCTCTCCCGGCTCCTCAACCTCTACGTGGGCGCCACCGCGAACCTCCGCGGGACGCTCAACACCTTCCTCGGCGAGAAGGGCGCCCAGCGGGGCACCCCGTTCGTCATAGGCGTCGCCGGCTCCGTCGCCGTCGGCAAGTCGACCGTGGCCCGCCTCCTGCAGGCGCTGCTGGCGCGCTGGCCGGAGCACCCGCGCGTCGAGCTGGTCACCACGGACGGCTTCCTGCTGCCCATGAAGGAGCTCCAGGCGCGGGGGCTGATGTCGCGCAAGGGGTTCCCCGAGTCGTACGACCGGCGGGCGCTCACGCGGTTCGTCGCCGACATCAAGGCCGGCAAGGACGAGGTGACCGCGCCCGTCTACTCGCACCTGATCTACGACATCGTCCCCGGCCGGCTCCTGACCGTACGACGCCCCGACATCCTCATCGTCGAGGGCCTCAACGTCCTCCAGCCGGCCCTGCCCGGCAAGGACGGCCGCACCCGTGTGGGCCTCGCCGACTACTTCGACTTCTCCGTGTACGTCGACGCCCGGCCCGAGGACATCGAGCGCTGGTACCTGAACCGCTTCCGCAAGCTGCGCGCGACCGCCTTCCAGGACCCCTCCTCGTACTTCCGCAAGTACACGCAGGTCGGCGAGGAGGAGGCGCTCGACTACGCGCGCACGATGTGGCGCACGATCAACAAGGTGAACCTGCTGGAGAACGTCGCCCCGACCCGCGGCCGTGCCAACCTGGTCGTCCGCAAGGGCCCGGACCACAAGGTGCAACGGCTCTCCCTGCGCAAGCTCTGACGCCCACCGGACCCCTGGAAGGGAGCGCGGTCGTGCTGCACCTGCGCCTGATCGTCCCCGCCGACCACACCGACGAAGTGGTCCGCACGATCGAACGGACGGTCGGCACGACCCACCTCGCCGTCCTCCCCGGCGCCGCCCGCGACCCCGCCGGCGACCTCGTCCTGTGCGACGTGGCCCGTGAGGCGGGCGACGGGCTGATCTCCGACCTGTGCGCCCTGGGCCTCGACCGGTCCGGCTCGATCGCCGTCGAGGACATCGGCCTGTCGCTCTCCGCCCACGCGGAGAAGGCCGAGGACGACGCGCCCGGCGAGGCCGCCGACGCCGTCCTGTGGGACCAGCTCCAGGACGCCACGCACGAGGAGTCGACCCTCAGCGTCACGTACGTGGCGTTCCTGACGCTCGCCACGATGATCGCGGCCTGCGGCGTGGTCCTGGACAACGCCGTCCTGATCGTGGGGGCGATGGCGGTCGGCCCGGAGTTCGGCCCGCTGGCCGGCGTCTGCACGGCGCTGGTGCAGCGTCGCCCGCGCCTGGCCGTGCGGTCGCTGGTCGCGCTGCTCGTGGGCTTCGCGGCGGCCATGGCGCTGACGGTGGTGTTCAGCCTGGCGATGGACGCGGCGGGGCTGTTCACGGAGGAACGGCTGCACGGCGACCGGCCCAACACCGGATTCGTCTACGCGCCGGACTGGTTCTCGTTCGTCGTCGGGCTGCTCGCCGGCGCCGCCGGCACCCTGTCGCTCACGTCCGCGAAGTCCGGGGCGCTGGTCGGCGTGGCCATCTCGGTCACCACCGTCCCGGCGGCGGCCAACGCCGCCGTGGCGCTGGGGTACGGCGACCTCGGTCAGACCAAGGGCTCGGTCGAGCAGCTGCTGCTGAACCTGCTGGCGATCGTGCTCGCCGGCACCCTGACCCTGCTGACGCAGAAGGTCCTCTGGGCGCGCCGGCGCCCCCGCGTCCGCCGGGCCTGACCCCGCAGACGCCCCGCCTGACCCCGCAGACGCCCCGCCTGACCCCGGACGCGCGGAAGGGGCGCCCCACGGAGGTGGGGCGCCCCTTCCCGGGTACGGGGAAACGGGCTGCCTAGCCGAGCGTGGCCTTCACCGCGTCCGCCAGCTGGCCGGCGACCGAGCGGGCCTGCTCGATGTCCGCGGCCTCGACCATGACCCGCACCAGGGGCTCGGTACCGGACGGGCGCAGCAGGACGCGGCCGGTGGTGCCGAGCGTGCGCTCGGCGTCCGCCACGGCGGCGGCCAGCTCCGCGGAGGTGCCCACGCGGCTCCTGTCGACGTTCTTCACGTTGATCAGGACCTGCGGGAGGCGTTCCATGACGCCCGCCAGCTCCGCGAGGGACCGCCCGGTCGCCGCGACGCGCGCCGCGAGGAGCAGCCCGGTCAGCGTGCCGTCGCCGGTGGTGGCGTGGTCCAGCACGATGACGTGCCCGGACTGCTCGCCGCCGAGGGCGTAGTCCTTGTCCTTCATCTCCTCCAGCACGTACCGGTCGCCGACCGCCGTCTGGACGAGCCGCAGGCCCTCGCGCTCCATGGCGAGCTTGAAGCCGAGGTTCGACATGACGGTCGCGACGACGGCGTCGCCGCGCAGCGTGCCCGCCTCGCGCATGGCGAGGGCGAGGACGGCGAGGATCTGGTCCCCGTCGACCTCGGTGCCGGTGTGGTCCACGGCGAGGCAGCGGTCGGCGTCGCCGTCGTGGGCGATGCCGAGGTCCGCGCCGTGCTCGACGACGGCGGCCTTCAGCAGCTCCAGGTGGGTGGAGCCGCAGCCGTCGTTGATATTGAGGCCGTCCGGGGTGGCGCCGATGGTGACGACCTCGGCACCGGCCTGCCGGAACGCGGCGGGCGACACGCCGGACGCGGCGCCGTGCGCCTCGTCGAGGACGACCTTCAGCCCGTCGAGCCGGTTGGGCAGCACGCCGAGCAGGTGGGCGACGTACTGGTCGAAGCCCTCGCGGTAGTCGGCGACGCGGCCGACGCCGGAGCCGGTGGGCCGGTTCCAGGGCGCGCCGGTGCGGTGCTGCTCGTACACGGCCTCGATGCGGTCCTCCAGCTCGTCGGCGAGCTTGTGGCCGCCGCGCGCGAAGAACTTGATGCCGTTGTCCGGCATGGCGTTGTGCGACGCGGACAGCATCACGCCGAGGTCGGCGCCGAGCGAGGCGGTCAGGTGCGCGACGGCCGGGGTGGGCAGCACGCCGACCCGCATGACGTCGACGCCCGCGCTGGCGAGGCCCGCGACGACGGCGGCCTCCAGGAACTCTCCCGACGCCCGCGGGTCCCGCCCGACCACGGCGGTCGGCCGGTGTCCTTCAAAGGTCCCCGCTTCGGCGAGCACGTGCGCCGCCGCGACCGACAGGCCGAGCGCGAGCTCCGCCGTCAGATCCGCGTTGGCGACACCGCGCACACCGTCCGTGCCGAAGAGTCGTCCCACAGCTGTCCTCCGAGTTACTCCGAAAAAGCAAGGTGAAGCATATAGACGTACGCCCCGGCAGCACGGAGGTGCCGCCGGGGCGTACGTCGAGCAGACCGAGCAGGCGTGATCAGCGCTTGCTGTACTGCGGGGCCTTACGGGCCTTCTTGAGACCGGCCTTCTTGCGCTCGACCGCGCGGTCGTCGCGGCTGAGGAAGCCGGCCTTCTTCAGGGCGCCGCGGTTGTTGTCCACGTCCGCCTCGTTCAGCGCGCGGGCCACGCCCAGGCGCAGGGCGCCGGCCTGGCCGGAGACGCCGCCACCCGAGATGCGGGCGATGACGTCGTAGCGGCCCTCGAGCTCGAGCACCTTGAAGGGCTCGTTGACTTCCTGCTGGTGCACCTTGTTCGGGAAGTAGTCCTCGAGGGTGCGACCGTTGATCTTCCACTTGCCGGTGCCCGGGACGATCCGGACGCGGGCGATGGCGTTCTTGCGGCGGCCCAGGCCGGCCGCGGGCTGCGGCTCGCCGAAGCGGGACGCGAGGGACTCCGAGGTGTACTCGCCCTCGACGGGCACCTCGGACTCGAAGGTGGTGACCTCGGCGTAGGTCTCCTCGCCCTCGATGGGGTTCTCAACAGTGGTCTCGGCCACGATGCTCCTCAGATTCTCTTCGTCTTAGGGGGTGGCCGGACTTACTGCGCGACCTGGGTGATCTCGAACGGAACCGGCTGCTGGGCAGCGTGCGGGTGGTTCTCGCCCGCGTAGACCTTCAGCTTCGAGAGCATCTGACGGCCGAGGGAGTTCTTGGGGAGCATGCCCTTGACGGCCTTCTCGACGGCCTTCTCGGGGTTGTTCGCGAGGAGGTCGTCGTAGCGCACGGAGCGCAGACCGCCCGGGTACCCGGAGTGGCGGTAGGCCATCTTCTGGGTCCGCTTGTTGCCGGACAGGTGCACCTTGTCGGCGTTGATGATGATGACGAAGTCACCAGCGTCGACGTGCGGCGCGTAGATCGGCTTGTGCTTGCCCCGGAGGAGCGTTGCTGCGGTGGTGGCCAGGCGACCCAGGACGACGTCCTGGGCGTCAATGACGTGCCACTGGCGAGTGACATCGCCGGGCTTGGGGCTGTACGTACGCACGGTCGTAGCCTTCGCTTCTTCAGTGAGTGGGTCCTGTCAAGGCCACCACGGACGATCACGACAGCCATGACCACACGTCGGTGACGCATACCGAGTGCAGGTCGCTGGTCATCGGCCCGGTGAGCCGGCGTAACGGCCTCTCACGTGAGATCGAGCAAGCCAGTACGCATAACGAACCAGAAGAATACGCGGCGTCCCCCACCCGGGTCAAAACGACTCCGCCGCGCCCGCCCCGCGGCGGCCCGCTACCGCTCGCGTTCCACCCTCCGCTCGTCCCAGACCGGCTCCGCCGTCTCCCGGACGACGCCGTCCGCGCCGAACACCAGGTACCGGTCGAAGGAGCGCGCGAACCACCGGTCGTGCGTCACCGCGAGCACCGTCCCGTCATACGCCTCCAGACCCGCCTGCAGGGCCTCCGCCGACTCCAGGTCGAGGTTGTCCGTCGGCTCGTCGAGCAGCAGCGCCGTCGCGCCCGACAGCTCCAGCAGCAGGATCTGGAACCGGGCCTGCTGCCCGCCGGAGAGCCGCCCGAAGGGCTGGTCCCCCTGCTTCTCCAGCTCGTACCGGCGCAGCACGGACATCGCCCCGCCCCGGTCCTTGGCGTGCTCGGTCCACAGGATGTCGACGAGGGGGCGGCCCTGGAGCTCCGGGTGGGCGTGGGTCTGCGCGAAGTGCCCCGGCACGACCCGAGCGCCGAGCTTCCAGGCCCCGGTGTGCGCCACCGAGGCGTCGCCCGCCAGGAGCCGCAGGAAGTGCGACTTCCCCGAGCCGTTCGAGCCCAGGACGGCGACCCGCTCCCCGTAGAAGACCTCCAGGTCGAACGGCTTCATCAGCCCGGTGAGCTCCAGGCGCGCGCACGTCACCGCCCGCACCCCCGTGCGCCCGCCGCGCAGCCGCATCCGGATGTCCTGCTCGCGCGGGGGCTCCGGCGGGGGCCCGGCCTCCTCGAACTTCCGCAGCCGGGTCTGGGCGGCCGCGTACCGCGACGCCATCTCGTGGCTGATCGACGCGGCCTGCCGCAGGTTGACCACCAGTTTCTTCAGCTGGGCGTGCTTCTCCTCCCAGCGCCGCTTCAGCTCCTCGAAGCGCGCGAACCGCTCCCGCCGCGCCTCGTGGAACGTCGCGAAACCGCCGCCGTGCACCCACACGTCCGACCCGGCCGGGCCCGGCTCCACCGCGACGATCTTCTGCGCGGCCCGCGCCAGCAGCTCCCGGTCGTGGGAGACGAACAGCACCGTCTTGCGGGTCTCGGCGAGCCGCTCCTCCAGCCACCGCTTGCCCGGCACGTCGAGGTAGTTGTCCGGCTCGTCGAGGAGCAGCACCTCCTCCGGGCCGCGCAGCAGGGCCTCCAGCACCAGCCGCTTCTGCTCACCGCCGCTGAGCGTGCGGACCTCGCGGAACTGCGCCCGGTCGTACGGGACGCCCAGCGCCGCCGTCGTGCACCTGTCCCACAGCGTCTCCGCCTCGTAGCCGCGCGCCTCCGCCCAGTCGCTCAGCGCCTGCGCGTACCCCATCTGCGCGGCCTCGTCGTCCACGGTCATGATCAGGTGCTCCGCCGCGTCGACCGCAGCGGCCGCCTCCCGGATCCGCGCCGGCGCCACCGACACCAGCAGGTCGCGGACGGTGCGCTCGTCCCGTACGGAGCCCACGAACTGCGGCATCACCCCGAGCCCGCCGCTGACCGTCACGGTCCCGCCGTGCGGCTGCGCCTCCCCCGCCACCAGGCGCAGCAGCGTCGTCTTGCCGGCTCCGTTCGGCCCGACGAGCGCCACCACGGCGCCCTCGCCGACCCGGAACGACACGTCGCCGAGCAGCGCCCGCCCGTCCGGCAGGTAGTACTCGAGGTGTGCGACCTCCACATGTCCCATGGCCGCATTGTGGCCGCCGGTCCCGCGGATACCCAACCGGATTAGGATGCGCGGCATGAGCTTTGGGGGACCGCGGTGGCCGCAGGAGCCACACCAGCCGGACGGGGGCACCGGCCACGACCCGTACGGGCAGCAGCCCGCCGGGCCGTACGGGCAGCAGCAGCCGCAGGACCCGGGC
This sequence comes from Streptomyces changanensis, assembly GCF_024600715.1. Taxonomy (NCBI): domain Bacteria; kingdom Bacillati; phylum Actinomycetota; class Actinomycetes; order Kitasatosporales; family Streptomycetaceae; genus Streptomyces; species Streptomyces changanensis. The sequence goes on along the minus strand of NZ_CP102332.1, from coordinate 4,037,515 downwards.
GCGGGCCCGGCGCCGTACGGGCAGGGGCGGGAGCCGTACGGGCAGCAGCCACAGGTCCCGCCGTACGGCCCGGCCCGTGAGCCGTTCGGGCAGCAGCCCGCGGCCCCCTTCGGCACCGCGGCCGACGGCACGCCCGACTGGAGCGCCCTGGCGGAGGCGTCCGAGACGCGCCAGCGCCGCCGGCGCTGGCTGATCGCCGGCGGCGGGGTCCTCGCCACGGCCGCGATCGCCACCGTCGTGGCCGTCGCCGTCGTCAACGGCGGCAGCGGCGGCGGCACCGCCCCGACCGCCTCCGCGACGACAGCGGTCCCGGGCGGCGCCGAGGTCCCGACCGACGGGACCGGCCCGCAGCCGTCCTTCTCCTCCGTCGCGCCCGCGCCCCCGGCGGACCCGATGGACTTCCTCGCGACGGCCGCCAAGGACACGGCCCCGCTCACCCCGGAGGGCCTCTTCCCCGGCAGGAAGCTGACCTTCGGCGACCGGGTGTACACCAAGGGCGCCACCGGCTCCACCACCCAGTGCGCGGGCGCCGGCCGGGACGGCCTGGGCGCCGTCCTGCAGCGGCACGGCTGCTCCCGCGTCATCCGCGCCACGTACGTCCGGGACGGCGTCGCCGTCACCGTCGGCGTCGCCCTCTTCGCCGACCAGGGCAAGGCCCTCGCGGCGAAGGAGGGCGCCCGGGGCGGGATCGCCCCCCTCGCGGGCGCCGGCGTCGGCGACTTCTGCCGCGCGACCGTCTGCCTGCGCCGCTCGAACGCGCTGGGCCGCTACGCGTACTTCACTCAGGCCGGCTTCACCGACGGCCGGAAGGTCACCACCTCCGACACCGCCGTCTTCAAGACCAGCGACGACCTGGGCGCCTTCGCCTTCAACCAGATCTACGCCCGCGGCCGCGCGCAGGCGTCAGCAGCAGCCACCGCTCCGGCCGGGGGCCAGTGACCGCTTGTTGCGGGCCTCCAGGTTCCTGGCGGCCAGCAGCTCGTCCGCCGGGTAGCCCACCGCCTCCAGGGTGAGCCCGTGCGGCCGTACGACGTGGACGGCGGAGTCCCGCACCCCCGCGGCGAGGACCTTCGCCGGCCACTCCACCGGCCGGTGCCCGTCGCCGACGAACAGCAGCGCGCCGACGAGCGAGCGCACCATGTTGTGGCAGAAGGCGTCCGCCTTGACCGTCGCCTCCATGACGCCGGACGGCAGCCGCTCCCACCGCAGCTCCTGGAGGGTGCGGATGGTCGTCGCGCCCTCCCGCCTCTTGCAGTACGCCGCGAAGTCGTGCTCGCCGAGCAGCGGCTCGGCGGCGGCGTTCATCGCGTCGACATCGAGCGGCCAGTCGTGCCACAGCACGTGTCCGCGCAGCAGCGGGTCGACGCCGCCCGGGTCGTCGGTGACGCGGTAGGCGTACCGCCGCCAGATCGCCGAGAAACGGGCGTTGAAGCCGCTCGGCGCCTCCTCGACCCGCCAGATCCGCACGTCGTGGGAGAGCCGCCCGGCGAGGCGCCGCAGCAGCTTCTCGCGGTGCTCGGCCCACACGGCCTCCGGCAGGTCGACGTGGGCGACCTGCCCGCGCGCGTGGACGCCCGCGTCGGTCCGCCCGGCGACGGTCAGCTCGTACGTCTCCGAGGAGCGCGTCACCGTGCGCAGGGCGTCCTCGATCTCCCCCTGCACGGTCCGCTGCCCGCCGGCCTGCTTAGCCCAGCCGTGGAAGTCCTTGCCGTCGTAGGACAGGTCCAGTCGCACCCGTACGGAGCCGGGCTTCACGTCATCGCTCACGCGTCAATCCTCTCAAGCCGAACGGGCCCGCCCCCCCGTGAGGGGGACGGGCCCGTCGTTGCGCCTTCAGAACGCGGTTCAGGCGTCCTTGGACTCTTCGGCCTTGGCCTCGTCAGCCTTGGCCTCCGCCTCGTCGGCCTTCGCCTCGTCGACCTTGGCGTTGGCCTCGTCGGACTCCTTGACCGCGCGCTTCGTGGCGGCCTCGGCCTCGGCGACGGTCGCCTTCTTGGCGATCTCGCCCTCGACCAGCTCGATCACGGCCATCGGGGCGTTGTCGCCACGACGGTTGCCGATCTTGGTGATCCGGGTGTAGCCACCCGGACGCTCGGCGTAGCGCGGGGCGATCTCGGTGAAGAGCGTGTGCACGATGCCCTTGTCCGTGATCGTCTGCAGCACCAGGCGACGGTTGTGGATGTCGCCCTTCTTCGCCTTGGTGATCAGGCGCTCGGCGACCGGACGCAGGCGGCGGGCCTTGGCCTCGGTCGTGGTGATGCGGCCGTGCTCGAAGAGCGCCTTCGCGAGGTTCGCGAGGAGCAGCTTCTCGTGCGCGGCGCTGCCGCCCAGACGGGCACCCTTGGCGGGCTTCGGCATGGTGTTTCTCCTTGTGATCTGCCCCGGCCGTGTCAGGTACCGGGGTCAGGGCCCCGCAGGCGGTCGCCTACGGGCAGCGATCAGTACTGCTCGGTCTCGACGAAACCGGCGTCCGCGTCGTCGTCGGCGCCGAAGGCGTCGGCGGCGGCGGTCGGGTCGAATCCGGGCGGGCTGTCCTTGAGGGCCAGGCCCATGCCGGCCAGCTTCGCCTTGACCTCGTCGATCGACTTCGCACCGAAGTTGCGGATGTCGAGCAGGTCGGCCTCGGAACGCGCCACGAGCTCACCCACGGAGTGGATGCCCTCGCGCTTGAGGCAGTTGTACGAACGGACGGTGAGCTCGAGCTCCTCGATCGGCAGCGCGAGGTCGGCGGCGAGGGCGGCGTCCGTCGGGGACGGGCCCATGTCGATGCCCTCGGCGTCGATGTTGAGCTCACGGGCGAGACCGAACAGCTCGACCAGGGTCTTGCCGGCGGACGCCATGGCGTCGCGCGGGCGCATGGCCTGCTTGGTCTCGACGTCGACGATGAGCTTGTCGAAGTCGGTGCGCTGCTCGACTCGGGTGGCCTCGACCTTGTAGGTGACCTTGAGGACCGGCGAGTAGATCGAGTCGACCGGGATGCGGCCGATCTCCTGACCCACCTGCTTGTTCTGCACCGCGGAGACGTAGCCGCGACCGCGCTCGACGGTCAGCTCCATCTCCAGCTTGCCCTTGCCGTTGAGCGTGGCGAGGACCAGGTCGGGGTTGTGCACCTCGACACCGGCCGGCGGGGCGATGTCCGCGGCGGTGACCAGGCCGGGGCCCTGCTTGCGCAGGTACATCACGACCGGCTCGTCGTGCTCCGAGGAGACGACCAGCTGCTTGATGTTGAGGATGAGGTCGGTGACGTCCTCCTTGACGCCCGGCACGGTGGTGAACTCGTGCAGGACACCGTCGATGCGGATGGACGTGACCGCCGCACCCGGGATCGAGGAGAGGAGCGTACGGCGGAGGCTGTTGCCGAGCGTGTAGCCGAAGCCCGGCTCCAGCGGCTCGATGACGAACCGCGAGCGGTACTCGTCGACGACCTCTTCGGTCAGCGAGGGACGCTGAGCGATCAGCATGGTGTTTTTCCTTCAGTCGTGGACGCCCGCTATTTGACGTCCTCGGTCAGTGCAAGGGTACGGGCGGCACGCCCCCGAAGAGCCGTACCGCCCGGGAATCCCTGCGCGGAGCGGCCGCGCGCGGACGCGCGGCGCTCCGGTCGGCCGTGCGTCAGACGCGGCGGCGCTTGGGGGGACGGCAGCCGTTGTGCGGCGTGGGGGTGACGTCCTGGATCGAGCCGACCTCGAGGCCGGTGGCCTGGAGGGAGCGGATCGCGGTCTCACGGCCGGAGCCGGGACCCTTGACGAAGACGTCGACCTTACGCATGCCGTGCTCCTGCGCGCGGCGGGCGGCCGACTCGGCGGCCATCTGCGCGGCGAAGGGGGTGGACTTGCGCGAGCCCTTGAAGCCGACGTGGCCGGCGGAGGCCCAGGAGATCACGTTGCCGGACGGGTCCGTGATCGAAACGATGGTGTTGTTGAACGTGCTCTTGATGTGCGCGTGGCCGTGAGCGACGTTCTTCTTTTCCTTGCGGCGCACCTTCTTGGCAGCGCCCTGACGTCCCTTGGGGGGCATGTCTTAACTCCTACGGGAGGTGGTCGGTCCTACAGCGAAGACCGTGGACAGTCGTCCGCTGCGGACTACTTCTTGCCCGGCTTCTTCTTGCCGGCGATGGCGCGACGCGGGCCCTTGCGGGTACGGGCGTTCGTGCTGGTGCGCTGACCGCGGACCGGCAGGCCACGGCGGTGACGCAGACCCTGGTACGTGCCGATCTCGACCTTGCGGCGGATGTCGGCCTGGACCTCGCGGCGGAGGTCACCCTCGGTCTTGAGGTTGGCGTCCACGTACTCGCGGATCTTGACCAGGTCCTCCTCGGACAGGTCACGAACGCGGGTGTTCGGGTTCACACCGGTGGCGGCGAGGGTCTCCTTCGCCAGGGTGCGGCCGATGCCGAAGACGTAGGTGAGTGCGACCTCCACGCGCTTGTCGCGCGGGATGTCAACACCGGAAACGCGTGCCATGCAATGGCTCCTGTGTGATCGGGGGTCTTCCGCAGCGCCGTTCTCTGGCCGCCGTACGAGGTACGGACCAGGTCCCCGGCCCCCGCCGGAGGTGTCGCCGACCCTGTCAGGGCTTGGCGGGCGCTGCGTATGTACGAATTTGCTTGCGTCGCGCGAAGTACTGCGAGGTGCAGGTCGGCGTGCGTCAGCCCTGGCGCTGCTTGTGGCGCAGGTTGTCGCAGATGACCATGACCCGACCGTGACGGCGGATCACCTTGCACTTGTCGCAGATCTTCTTGACGCTCGGCTTGACCTTCATGGGATGTGAGGTTCTCCGGGTCAGTGCCACCACCCGCGCGGGAAGCGGGGGTGCGGGCAAGATCTACTTGTAGCGGTAGACGATCCGGCCACGCGTCAGGTCGTACGGAGACAGCTCCACGACGACCCGGTCATCCGGGAGGATGCGGATGTAGTGCATCCGCATCTTGCCGCTGATGTGCGCGAGGACCTTGTGACCGTTCTGGAGCTCTACCTTGAACATGGCGTTCGGCAGGGACTCGATCACGGTGCCCTCAATCTCGATGGCACCTTGCTTCTTGGCCACGCTTCGCCCTTCGAATCGGCTACCTTGATCGACTCCCGCAGCCGAGTGCGAACACACGGGTACACGAGAGCCGACGCATCAGTCTACGCGAGGCCCCTGGAAAAGACGAATCAGCAGAGCATCCCCATCTGTGGAGATCCCTAAGCGCCCCCGGCGGCCCCGCTGCCCGTCCGACCCGGTCGCGTCCCGCGGGACCGTGGGGCCGATGGGGCGGGTCAGGCCAGCGGGTCGGGAGCGGCGGTGACGCCGAGCTCGGCGAGCTTCGCCCGGCCGCCGTCGGGGGCGGTCAGGACCAGGGGGCCGTCCTCGGTGAGGGCGACCGAGTGCTCCCAGTGCGAGGACCACGTGCCGTCGGTCGTGATGACCGTCCAGTCGTCCTCCAGCACCTCCGTGCGGGGCGTGCCCAGGGAGACCATGGGCTCGATGGCGAGGCAGAAGCCGGGGACGAGCCTGGGGCCCTTGCCGCGCTTGCGCGAGACGTAGTTCAGCAGGTGCGGGTCCATGTGCATCTCGGTGCCGATGCCGTGGCCGCCGTAGTCCTCGATGATGCCGAACTTGCCGAGGCTGTGCTCACCCGTGGCCGGCCGCGGCTGGCGGCGGATGTAGGTCTCGATCGCGCGGGAGACGTCCACCAGCCGGTTGCCGTTCTTCATCGCGGCGATGCCGTGCCACATGGACTCCTCGGTCACCCGGGACAGCTCGATCAGCTCCGGGGCGTGGCCGGAGCCGACGAAGGCGGTGTACGCCGCGTCGCCGTGCCAGCCGTCGATGACGGCACCGCAGTCGATCGAGATGATGTCGCCGTCCTTCAGCACGACCTCCTCGCTGGGGATGCCGTGCACGACGACCTCGTTCACCGAGGTGCAGATCGTCGCGGGGAAGCCGCCGTACCCGAGGAAGTTCGACTTCGCGCCGTGGTCGGCGAGGACCTTGCGCGCGGCCTCGTCGAGGTCCTTGGTGGTGGCGCCGGGGACGGCCACCTCGCGCGTCGCCGCGTGGATGGCGGCGACGACCAGCCCCGCCTCGCGCATCTTCGCGATCTGCTCCGGGGTCTTGATCTGCACCATGACGGCAAACGCCTTTCTCGGACTTCTCGGGGGGCGAGCGGGAGCTCTCGGTACAACGATACGGGCGCCCCCGCGGCAATGGCTTCGGCCGCGGCTCCCGGGACGGGGGCCGCGGCCGAAGCGCGGTACGGGGTGCGCGGTGCGCGGGGTCCTACGCGGCGTGCTCGCCGCGCAGGGCCGCCATGGCGCGGTCGGTCACGTCGTTGACCTTGCCGAGCGCGGGGATCGTGACGACCAGGCCCTGGGCCCGGTAGTGGTCGATGATCGGCTCGGTCTGCGTGTGGTAGACCTCCAGCCGCGTGCGGACGGTCTCCTCGGAGTCGTCGTCGCGCTGGTAGAGCTCGCCGCCGCAGACGTCGCAGACGCCGTCCTGCTTCGGCGGGGTGTACGTCACGTGGAAGACGTGCGCGCTGTCGTTGCGGCAGATGCGGCGGCCGGCGATCCGCTTGACGACCTCGTCCTCCGGGACCTCCAGGTCCAGGACGGCGTCGAGCTTCATGTCCGCGGCCTCGAGCATCCGGTCGAGCGCCTCGGCCTGGGCCACGTTCCGCGGGAAGCCGTCGAGGAGGAAGCCGTTCTCGGCGTCCGCCTGCTCCATGCGGTCCTTGGCCATGCCGATCGTGACCTCGTCGGGCACCAGGTTGCCGGCGTCCATGAACGCCTTCGCCTGCTTGCCCAGCTCCGTGCCCTGACTGATGTTTGCCCGGAACAGGTCACCCGTGGAGATGTGCGGAATCGAGAGATTCCTGGCGAGGAACGCGGCCTGCGTCCCCTTGCCTGCACCGGGTGGTCCGACGAGGACGATTCGCATCAGCGGAGGAACCCTTCGTAATTGCGCTGCTGGAGCTGGCTCTCGATCTGCTTCACGGTCTCCAGCCCCACACCCACGATGATGAGGATGCTCGTCCCGCCGAACGGGAAGTTGGCGTTCGCACCGCCGAAGCCGGCCAACGCCATCGTCGGCACAAGAGCGATCAGACCCAGATACAGCGAGCCGGGCCAAGTGATCCGGTTGAGCACGTAGCTCAAGTACTCAGCAGTAGGTCGACCAGCCCGGATACCCGGGATGAAGCCACCATACTTCTTCATGTTGTCGGCGACTTCCTCGGGGTTGAAGGAGATGGCCACATAGAAGAAGGCGAAGAACACGATGAGGAAGAAGTAGATCACCGTGTGGATGGGCTTGCCGTCAACCAAATGCTGCTGAATCCAGGCAGACCACCCGGTGGTCCCGCTACCGGCGAACTGCACGATCAGGATGGGGATGTAGAGCAGCGACGAGGCGAAGATGACGGGAATCACACCCGCCTGGTTCACCTTCAGCGGGATGTACGTCGAGGTCCCGCCGTACGAGCGGCGGCCGATCATGCGCTTCGCGTACTGGACCGGGATCCGGCGCTGGGCCTGCTCGACGAAGACGACGAGGGCGACCATCACGAAGCCGATCAGGATGACCGTGCCGAACTCGATCCAGCCCTTGGCGAGCTTGCCGCTCTCCTTGATGGCCCAGAGGGAGCCGGGGAAGCCGGCGGCGATCGAGATGAACATCAGGATCGACATGCCGTTGCCGACGCCGCGGTCGGTGACGAGCTCACCGAGCCACATCACGAGGGCCGTACCGGCCGTCATGGTGATGACCATGACGATGATGGTGAAGATCGACTGGTCGGGGACGATCTGGCTGGCGACGGTGCAGTTGCTGAAGAGCGCGCCGCTCTTCGCGGTGGCGACCAGGCCGGTGCCCTGCAGGACGGCGAGGGCGACCGTCAGGTAGCGGGTGTACTGCGTGATCTTCGACTGACCGGACTGTCCCTCCTTCTTCAGGGCTTCGAGCCGCGGGATGACCACGGTCAGCAGCTGAAGGATGATGCTCGCCGTGATGTACGGCATGATGCCGAGCGCGAAGATGGTGATCTGCAGCAGGGCACCACCGCTGAACATGTCCATCAGGCCGAGCAGGTTGTTGTTGCCCTGCTGGGCCTGCTTGACACATTGCTGGACGTTCTCGTAGTCCACACCGGGAACGGGGATGTGCGCACCGAGCCGGTAGAGCACGATGATGCCGAACGTGAAGAGCAGCTTCTTACGCAGGTCGGGCGTCTTGAACGCCCGGGCGAACGCGGTGAGCACGGTGCCTCCTGCGACCCCCGAGCTAGCGCGTCAGAGGCGACGGGTTTGAAAGATCAGCGGTTATTGGGCAGGGCGGCGCTGTGCTGGCACAGGCCGCCCGAAGATTAATGGCGCCACCCTACCTGGCCGTACGCCACGCGGGAAACATCTCCCACCACGCACGGTCCGGAACGCCCTGTTGGACCGGGTACGGAGGGCCGCCTCGAGCCCGGGATGTTCACCCTCAGGCAGGACGCGCGCACCCAGCGTACCCGCAGCGTACGCGGGGCCCGCGGGGCGAGCGCACCCCGGTACGGGAGTTCCGCCGGGAGCGGAACGGACGCCGCGGCCCCGGCCCCGACGCGGGTGGCCGACGGTCGGCGATCGCGACCCGGCGGCGGTCCCGACCGGCGGCGGTCGGACCGGCGGCGCTCGACGGCCGGCGGTCACGCGGCGGCGGGCGGTCGGCGGTCGGCGGGGTGTCGGACTGGCGCGGCCGGCGGGGCAGCGGCGGTCGGCGGTCGGCCCGGCGGCCGGCGGTCACGCGGCGGCGGGCGGGCGGACCCGTGTCGGACGGGCGCGGCCGGCGGGGCAGCGGCGATCGGCGGTCGGCGGTCGGCGGTCGGCGGTCGGCGATCGGCGATCGGCGGTCGGCGGTCGGCGGTCGGCGGTCGCGCGAACGACCAGGCGGCGGGCGGATCGCCCCGGCGCAAACGACCTGCGGCGGGCCGGCAGTCGGCAGTCGGCAGTCGGCAGTCGGCAGTCGGCAGTCGTGCGAACGACCCGCGGTGGGCGACCCGGCGGCGGGCGGACCGCCCCGGCGCGAGCGACCTGCGGCGGGCCGGCAGTCGGCGGTCGGCGGTCCTGCAGACGACCCGGCGGCGAGTGGCGGGCGGGACTGCCGGCGACGGGCGGCGCGAGCGACCCGGCGGCGGGCGGACGGCCCCGGCCGCGGTGGACGGGTGTGAGCAGTGGGAGGCTGGGGCCGCCGCGGGCGGCCCCGGACGCGGGGGTCCCGGGAAAGGCCGACGGCCCGGGTGCCGCCCCCACGGGGGCGGCACCCGGGCCGTCAGGTCAGTACGAGGCTCAGACGAGCTCGGTGACCGTACCGCCGGCGGCGGTGATCTTCTCCTTGGCGGAGCCGGAGACGGCGTCGACCGTCACCTGCAGCGCCACGGAGACCTCGCCCTGGCCGAGCACCTTGACGAGCTGGTTCTTGCGAACCGCGCCCTTGGCGACCAGGTCGGCGACCGTCACCTCGCCACCCTCGGGGTAGAGGGAGGCGAGCTTGTCCAGGTTCACGACCTGGTACTCGGTCTTGAACGGGTTCTTGAAACCCTTCAGCTTCGGGAGGCGCATGTGGAGGGGCATCTGCCCGCCCTCGAAGCGCTCCGGAACCTGGTAGCGGGCCTTCGTGCCCTTGGTACCACGGCCGGCCGTCTTACCCTTCGACGCCTCACCACGACCCACACGGGTCTTGGCGGTCTTGGCGCCCGGGGCGGGACGGAGGTTGTGGACCTTGAGCGGGTTGTTCTCCGCCATGTCAGTCGACCTCCTCGACCGTCACGAGGTGGCGGACGGTCTGCACCATGCCGCGGAACTCGGGGCGGTCCTCCTTGACGACCTGCGTGTTGATGCCCTTGAGACCAAGGGACCGCAGGGTGTCGCGGTGGTTCTGCTTGCTACCGATGTACGACTTCGTCTGCGTGATCTTGAGGCGGGCCATTACGCACCCGCCCCGGCACGCGCACGGAGGAGAGCCGCGGGGGCGACGTCCTCGAGGGGCAGACCGCGGCGGGCCGCGATCTCCTCGGGACGCTGCAGGCCCTTGAGGGCCGCCACGGTCGCGTGCACGATGTTGATCGCGTTGGAAGAGCCGAGCGACTTCGACAGGATGTCGTGGACGCCGGCGCACTCGAGCACCGCACGCACCGGGCCACCGGCGATGACACCGGTACCGGGGGAAGCAGGCTTGAGCAGGACGACGCCCGCGGCCTTCTCGCCCGTGATCGGGTGCGGGATGGTGCCCTGGATACGGGGGACCTTGAAGAAGTGCTTCTTGGCCTCCTCAACACCCTTGGCGATGGCGGCCGGCACCTCCTTGGCCTTGCCGTAACCGACACCCACGGTGCCGTCACCGTCGCCCACCACGACCAGCGCGGTGAAGCTGAAGCGACGACCACCCTTCACAACCTTGGCGACGCGGTTGATCGCGACGACGCGCTCAACGTACGCGGTCTTCTCGGCGGCAGCAGCGCCGCCGTCACGGCCCTTCCGGTCCCGCCGCTCGCCGCCACCGGCACCGCTTCCGCGGCGCTGGGGTCCAGCCATTGGAATTACCTCTCTTCGTTTTCCGCTGAGCTACGGAACCGGCTCAGAACTTCAGGCCGGCTTCGCGGGCGGCGTCCGCCAGGGCGGCGATGCGCCCGGCGTACCTGTTGCCGCCACGGTCGAACACGACAGCCTCGACACCGGCGGCCTTGGCGCGCTCGGCGACGAGCTTGCCGACCTGCTGGGCCTTCGCCGACTTGTCGCCTTCGCCGCCGCGGATGGACGCGTCCAGGGTCGACGCCGACGCCACGGTGTGACCCGCGATGTCGTCGATGACCTGGGCGGTGATCCCACGGTTGGACCGGGTCACGACCAGGCGCGGACGCTCAGCGGTACCCGAGACCTTCTTACGGATGCGGATGTGGCGACGCTTGAGAGCAGCGCCCTTGTAGGCCTTGCCCTTGGCAATCTTCACGCCGTATGCCATGGCTTACTTACCAGCCTTTCCGACCTTGCGGCGGATGACCTCACCCGCGTACTTCACGCCCTTGGCCTTGTAGGGGTCGGGCTTGCGAAGCTTGCGGATGTTCGCGGCGACCTCGCCGACCTTCTGCTTGTCGATGCCCTCGACCGAGAACTTGGTCGGCGACTCGACCTTGAAGGAGATGCCCTCGGGGGCCTCCACCAGGATCGGGTGGCTGTAGCCGAGCTGGAACTCCAGGTCGGAGCCCTTCGCGGCCACGCGGTAACCGACACCGCTGATCTCGAGCGCCTTCGTGTACCCCTGGGTCACACCGGTGATCATGTTGGCCACCAGCGTGCGGGACAGGCCGTGGAGGGCCTTGTTCTGACGCTCATCGTTCGGGCGGGTGACGTTCAGAACGCCGTCCTCACCCTTGACGATCTCGATCGGCGCGGCGACGGTGTGGCTCAGGGTGCCCTTGGAACCCTTCACCGTGACCGTGCGGCCCTCGATGGTGACGTCCACGCCGGCGGGAACCGTGATGGGGAGCTTGCCAATACGCGACATTAGCTTTACCTCCGTTCCCGACTACCAGACGTAGGCGAGGACTTCCCCACCCACGCCCTTCTTCTGCGCCTGCTGGCCGGTCAGGAGGCCGTGCGACGTGGAGATGATCGCCACGCCGAGACCGCCGAGGACCTTCGGCAGGTTGGTGGACTTCGCGTAGACCCGGAGGCCGGGCTTCGAGATCCGCTTGATGCCCGCGATGGAGCGCTCACGGTTCGGGCCGAACTTCAGCTCGAGGACGAGGTTCTTGCCGACCTCGGCGTCCTCGACCTTCCAGCCCGTGATGAAGCCCTCCTGCTTGAGGATCTCCGCGATGTGGGACTTGATCTTGCTGTGCGGCATCGTCACGGTGTCGTGGTACGCCGAGTTCGCGTTCCGCAGACGCGTAAGCATGTCTGCGATCGGATCAGTCATGGTCATGAATTGGCCTTCGGCCTCTCTCGCCGGGGTTTCCTGTATGCGCCATCCCTCTCCCCACTCATGGGCGGGACGGGTGCGGTGCGGGGACCTACGGCGTAGTAAGTCGTACGGGCGGCAGGCGCCCAACCCCACAAGCCTACGGCATGCGGAGGAGGGCCCCTGCCGTCCAGATGCTTACCGAGAGCCCGGCATCAACCCGTTGTCGATCCGTCGCCCGCCGGGCACCCCGTGGGGTGCTGGTGGGAGACGGGCGGGGGGTTGATTACCAGGAGCTCTTGGTCACGCCCGGCAGCTCGCCACGGTGAGCCATCTCACGGAGGCACACGCGGCACAGGCCGAACTTGCGGTAGACGGAGTGCGGCCGGCCGCAGCGCTGGCAGCGGGTGTACCCGCGCACACCGAACTTCGGCTTGCGGGCGGCCTTAGCGATCAGAGCCTTCTTCGCCACGGTCAGTTCTCCTTGAACGGGAAGCCGAGGTGACGGAGGAGGGCACGACCCTCGTCGTCGTTGGTCGCCGTGGTGACCACGGTGATGTCCATGCCCCGGACCCGGTCGATCTTGTCCTGGTCGATCTCGTGGAACATGACCTGCTCCGTGAGACCGAAGGTGTAGTTGCCACGGCCGTCGAACTGCTTCGGGGACAGACCGCGGAAGTCGCGGATGCGCGGCAGCGCGAGCGACAGGGTGCGGTCCAGGAACTCCCACATGCGGTCGCCACGGAGCGTGACGTGGGCACCGATCGGCTGGCCCTCACGCAGCTTGAACTGCGCGATGGACTTGCGGGCCTTGGTGACGGCCGGCTTCTGACCGGTGATCGTGGTGAGGTCGTGGATGGCGCCCTCGATCAGCTTGGAGTCGCGGGCGGCGTCGCCCACACCCATGTTGACCACGATCTTGACGAGGCCCGGAACCTGCATGACGTTCTCGTAGGAGAACTCCTCACGCAGCTTGCCGACGATCTCCTCGCGGTACTTCGTCTTGAGACGCGGGGTCGTGGTGGTAGCCATCAGATGTCCTCACCCGTCCGCTTGGCAACGCGGATCTTGTTGCCTTCCTCGTCGAAGCGGTAACCGACGCGGGTCACGACCTTCTGGCCGTCCTTCTCCACGACGAGCTGGACGTTGCTCACGTGGATGGGGGCCTCGACCGTGACGATGCCGCCGGCCTGGGAGGCACGGCCCGGCTGGTTCGCCTTGGTGTGCTTCTTGACCCGGTTGACACCCTCGACCAGAACGCGGTCCTCGCGGGGGAAGGCCGCGATGACCTTGCCCTGCTTGCCCTTGTCCTTACCGGTGATGACCTGGACCAGGTCGCCCTTCTTGATCTTCATGCTTACAGCACCTCCGGCGCGAGCGAGATGATCTTCATGAACTTCTTCTCGCGCAGCTCACGGCCGACCGGGCCGAAGATACGGGTGCCGCGAGGGTCGCCGTCGTTCTTCAGAATGACGGCGGCGTTCTCGTCGAAGCGGATGTACGAGCCGTCCTGGCGGCGGCGCTCCTTGACGGTGCGAACGATGACCGCCTTGACGACGTCACCCTTCTTCACGTTGCCACCGGGGATCGCGTCCTTGACGGTGGCGACGATGACGTCACCGATGCCCGCGTAGCGGCGACCGGAGCCACCGAGCACACGGATGCAAAGGATTTCCTTCGCACCAGTGTTGTCGGCGACACGCAGTCGCGACTCCTGCTGGATCACGTCTATCTCCTGATTGTCTGCCGGTTCCCGGCGCCCGTGGGCGAACCCACGGGACGCCGAGCCTGGCGGAACGAAACTCGAAGGGTTACCCCTTCAAGTGCTTACTTGGCCTTCTCGAGGATCTCGACGACGCGCCAGCGCTTCGTCGCGGACAGCGGCCGGGTCTCCATGATGAGGACACGGTCGCCGACACCCGCGGCGTTCTGCTCGTCGTGCGCCTTGAGCTTGTTCGTACGGCGGATGACCTTGCCGTACAGCGCGTGCTTCACACGGTCCTCGACGGCGACGACGACGGTCTTGTCCATCTTGTCGCTGACGACCAGACCCTCACGGGTCTTGCGGAATCCGCGCTCAACCTTGTTCTCAGTCACGTTGCTCTCGCTCATCAGGCGCTCTCCACCGTCTCGATGCCCAGCTCGCGCTCGCGCATCAGGGTGTAGATCCGGGCGATGTCCTTACGGACGGACTTGAGCCGACCGTGGTTCTCGAGCTGTCCCGTGGCCGCCTGGAAGCGGAGGTTGAACAGCTCTTCCTTGGCCTCGCGGAGCTTGCCGACAAGCTCCTCGTTGCCCAGCTCGCGCAGCTCGGACGCCTTGGTACCGGCCGACATCACGCCTCACCTGCCTCGCGCCGAACGATCCGGCACTTCATCGGAAGCTTGTGAGCAGCGCGGGTAAGCGCCTCACGCGCAATCTTCTCGTTCGGGTAGGACAGCTCGAACATCACCCGACCGGGCTTGACGTTCGCGACCCACCACTCCGGGGAACCCTTACCGGAACCCATGCGGGTCTCGGCGGGCTTCTTGGTCAGCGGGCGGTCCGGGTAGATGTTGATCCAGACCTTGCCGCCACGCTTGATGTGGCGGGTCATCGCGATACGAGCCGCCTCGATCTGGCGGTTGGTCACGTACGCCGGAGTGAGGGCCTGGATGCCGTACTCGCCGAACGCAACCTGCGTACCACCCTTGGACATACCGCTGCGCTTCGGGTGGTGCTGCTTGCGGTGCTTGACCCTACGGGGGATCAGCATTTCGGTCAGGCCTCCGTTCCGGTGCTCTCAGCCGGAGCAGCGGCAGCGGCCTCGGCCTTGGGGGCCTCGGCAGCGGCGTTCTGCTGCTGCGGCTTGCGGCCGCGACCGCCACGCTCGCCACCACGGCCACCACGGCCGGCGGGGCGGTCAGCGCCGCCACGGGCCGGACGGTTGCCGGCGCGGGCCGCGGCGTTCTCGGCGCGAACCTCGGCGATGTTCTTGACGTCGCCCTTGTAGATCCAGACCTTCACGCCGATGCGGCCGAAGGTGGTCTTGGCCTCGAAGAAGCCGTACTCGACGTTCGCGCGGAGCGTGTGCAGCGGCACACGGCCCTCGCGGTAGAACTCCGAGCGGGACATCTCGGCGCCGCCGAGACGGCCACCACACTGGATCTTGATGCCCTTGGCGCCCGCCTTCATCGCCGACTGCATGCTCTTGCGCATGGCACGGCGGAAGGAGACGCGGGAGGACAGCTGCTCGGCCACGGCCTGGGCCACGAGCTGAGCGTCGACCTCGGGGTTCTTGACCTCGAGGATGTTCAGCTGGACCTGCTTGCCCGTGAGCTTCTCGAGGTCGCCGCGGATGCGGTCGGCCTCGGCGCCGCGGCGGCCGATGACGATGCCGGGACGCGCGGTGTGGATGTCCACGCGGACGCGGTCACGGGTGCGCTCGATCTCCACCTTCGAGATGCCGGCGCGCTCCATGCCGGACGTCATCATCCGACGGATGGCGACGTCTTCCTTGACGTAGTCCTTGTACAGCTTGTCGGCGTACCAACGCGACTTGAAGTCGGTGGTGATGCCGAGCCGGAACCCGTGCGGGTTTACCTTCTGGCCCATTACCGGGTTCCTTCCTTGCTGCTGACGACCACGGTGATGTGGCTGGTCCGCTTGCGGATCCGGTAGGCACGGCCCTGGGCACGCGGACGGAACCGCTTCAGGGTCGGGCCCTCGTCGACGTACGCCTCGCTGATGAACAGCGAAGAGGCGTCCGTGTGGTCGTAGTTGTGCGCGGCGTTGGCAATGGCGCTGTCCAGCACCTTGCCCACCGGCACGCTCGCGGCCTGCGGGGCGAAACGCAGGACCGCCTGAGCCTCCGTGGCGTCCATGCCACGGATGAGGTCCACCACGCGGCGGGCCTTCATGGGCGTGACGCGGATGTACCGCGCCTGGGCCCTGGCTTCCATGGTTGTCCCTTCAGTGTCTGACACGTTCGTCATGGTCTGTCACCCCGCGTTAGCGGCGCTTCGACTTCCGGTCGTCCTTGACGTGGCCGCGGAAGGTGCGAGTCGGCGAGAACTCGCCGAGCTTGTGGCCGACCATCGACTCGGTGACGAACACCGGGATGTGGGTCTTGCCGTTGTGCACCGCGATCGTGTGGCCGAGCATGGCCGGGACGATCATCGAGCGACGGGACCAGGTCTTGATGACGTTCTTGGTGCCTGCTTCGTTCTGAGAATCCACCTTCTTGATCAGGTGGTCGTCGACGAAGGGCCCCTTCTTGAGACTACGCGGCATCTAAACCCGCTCCTAGCGCTTCTTGTTCGTCTTGCGGCGGCGGACGATGTACTTGTTGCTCGCCTTCTTGGGAGAACGAGTACGACCCTCCTTCTGACCCCAGGGGGAGACCGGGTGGCGACCACCGGAGGTCTTGCCCTCACCACCACCGTGCGGGTGGTCAACCGGGTTCATCGCCACACCGCGGACGGTCGGGCGAACGCCCAGCCAGCGCTTGCGGCCGGCCTTGCCCCAGTTGATGTTCGACTGCTCGGCGTTGCCGACCTCACCGATGGTGGCGCGGCAGCGGACGTCGACCAGGCGGATCTCACCGGACGGCATGCGCAGGTGGGCCATCTGGCCCTCCTTCGCGAGCAGCTGCACGGAGGCACCCGCGGAGCGGGCGAACTTGGCGCCACCACCGGGACGGAGCTCGATCGCGTGGATCGTGGTACCGACCGGGATGTTGCGCAGCGCCAGGTTGTTGCCGGGCTTGATGTCGGCGCCGGGACCGTTCTCGATCCGGTCGCCCTGGCTCAGGCCACGGGGGGCGATGATGTAGCGCTTCTCGCCGTCCGCGTAGTGCAGGAGCGCGATGCGCGCGGTGCGGTTCGGGTCGTACTCGATGTGAGCGACCTTCGCCGGCACGCCGTCCTTGTCGTGACGACGGAAGTCGATCACTCGGTAGGCGCGCTTGTGGCCACCGCCCTGGTGGCGGACGGTCACACGACCGGTGTTGTTACGGCCGCCCTTGCTGTGCAGAGGGCGGACCAGCGACTTCTCCGGCGTGGACCGCGTGATCTCGACAAAGTCGGCGACGCTGGAGCCACGACGGCCCGGAGTCGTCGGCTTGTACTTGCGGATACCCATTTCTCAGTCCTCGTCCGATATTCGGACGATCCAGACCGCCCTTAGGCGGTCGGACCGCCGAAGATGTCGATACGGCTGCCCTCGGCAAGGGTCACGATGGCGCGCTTGGTGTTGGCGCGCTTGCCGAAACCGGTGCGGGTGCGCTTGCGCTTGCCCTGACGGTTGATCGTGTTGACCCCGACGACCTTGACCGCCGGCCAGACCGCCTCGACGGCCTGCTTGATCTGGGTCTTGTTCGCGCGCGGGTCGACGATGAACGTGTACTTGTTCTCGTCCAGCAGCGCGTAGCTCTTCTCGGAGACGACCGGCTTGACGAGAATGTCGCGCGGGTCCGAGAAGGTCTTGCTGGTGACGACGGCCTCAGTCATCAGGCGTCGCTCCCTTCGGTCTCAGCGGTCTGGGGGCCAGACACGAAGGACTCGAAAGCGGCCTTGGTGAAGACCACGTCGTCGGAGACGATCACGTCGTACGTGTTCAGCTGGCCCGGCTCCAGGATGTGAACCTGGGGCAGGTTGCGGGCGGAGAGCCACGCGGCCTCGTCGGCGCGGTCGACGACCAGGAGCAGGTTCTTGCGCTCCGAGATCTTGCCGAACAGCGTCTTGGCGGCCTTGGTGGAGACCTCGCCCTCGACCACGCCGGTGACGACGTGGATGCGGGAGTGACGCGCCCGGTCCGAGAGGGCACCGCGGAGGGCGGCGGCCTTCATCTTCTTCGGGGTGCGCTGCGAGTAGTCACGCGGCACGGGGCCGTGGACGACGCCACCGCCGGCGAACTGCGGGGCGCGGGTCGAGCCCTGACGGGCGCGGCCGGTGCCCTTCTGGCGGTACGGCTTCTTGCCGCCACCGCGGACTTCGCCACGGGTCTTGGTCTTGTGCGTGCCCTGACGGGCAGCGGCCAGCTGGGCGACGACGACCTGGTGGATCAGCGGAACGCTGGTCTTCGCGTCGAAGATCTCCGCGGGGAGCTCGACGGTACCGGCCTTGTCGCCTGCCGGCGAAAGGATGTCAATGGTGCTCATCGTTACCTCAGGCCCCCTTGGCCGCGGTACGGACCAGGACGAGGCCGCCGTTCGGACCGGGGACCGCGCCCTTGATGAGCAGCAGACCCTTCTCCGCGTCAACGGCGTGGACGGTCAGGTTCTGGGTGGTGACCCGCTCGTTGCCCATGCGGCCCGCCATGCGGAGGCCCTTGAACACGCGGCCCGGGGTGGCGCAGCCACCGATGGAACCGGGCGAGCGGTGCTTGCGCTGGGTGCCGTGACCGGCGCCGAGGCCCTTGAAGTTGTGACGCTTCATGACACCGGCGAAGCCCTTGCCCTTGCTCTTGCCGGTGACGTCGACCTTGACGCCCGACTCGAACACGGCAGCGGTGATCTCCTGGCCGAGCGTGTACTCGCTGGCGTCAGCGGTACGCAGCTCCACCAGGTGGCGGCGCGGGGTGACGTCGGCCTTGGCGAAGTGACCCTTGAGGGGCTTGTTCACCTTGCGCGGGTCGATCTCGCCGAAGGCGATCTGGACCGACTCGTAGCCGTCGATGTCGTTCGTGCGGACCTGGGTGACGACGCAGGGCCCGGCCTTGACGACGGTGACCGGGACGACCCGGTTGTTCTCGTCCCAGACCTGGGTCATGCCGAGCTTCTCGCCCAGGACGCCCTTAATGTTCTTAGCCATCTCGCGCGTCACCTCAGAGCTTGATCTCGATGTCGACGCCCGCCGGCAGGTCGAGACGCATGAGCGAGTCGACGGTCTTCGGCGTGGGGTCGAGGATGTCGATGAGGCGCTTGTGCGTGCGCATCTCGAAGTGCTCGCGCGAGTCCTTGTACTTGTGCGGCGACTTGATGACGCAGTACACGTTCTTCTCAGTGGGCAGCGGCACCGGGCCCGCGACCGACGCACCAGTGCGGGTCACCGTCTCGACGATCTTCTTCGCCGAGGAGTCGATGACCTCGTGGTCGTAGGCCTTGAGCCGGATGCGGATCTTCTGTCCCGCCATGGCTACTCAGTAGTCCTGTCTCTCGTAACGCTCTGGAACCTGGTGGGCTTCATGTCTTCTCCGACCCACGCGGTCGGGCGTGTCGCATTCCCTCTACGAAGATCTCCCGAAGGATTTCCCAACCAAGGGGGTGCGGGCCTGTGACCGCGGGTCCGGGGGAGACACCCACCGGGTGCCTGGTCGGAGCCCCGCTGACACTTCCCGGAAGATTCCCGTACGTCCGCCCCACGTAGGGACGACGAGTACTGTGGGACTCGCTTCCGGTCCTCCCGGCGGGAGGCGCGCAGCATCGGCACTCAACCGAGCAACCCGGACAGTCTGCCATACGGGGCAGCCGCAAAGCGAATCGAGCCGATGAGAATACCCCGGGGCTCCTATCGATCAAACCGGGGCACGCGGGTACGCCGCCTTCACCCCGCCTCCGACCGCCGGTAGGACGGGGGCGCGGGGGTGGCGCCGGGCCGTCGGCGAGGCGGGTGGGGCCGACCCCGAAGAGGGCGCCGAGGGCGGGTCGTGGTCGTGGTCGTCGTGGCCTTCGCCTTCGCCCTCGCCAGTCCGCCCAGGCCGCGAGCAGCCCCTCGCCGTGCGCATCGACTTCGGCGGCGGCAGCGAGCGGGTGTCCGGGCCGGGGTGCGCGAGCCGGGGCGCGCGAGCCGGGGGTGGCGGCGGCCGCCCGCGCCATCGCGCCGGGCGGCTGAGCCCGGAGGGCCGGCCGGCGGTTAATCGGTCGTACGGCGTCGGGGCGGCTCCTACAGTGACCGGGCACGTCACAGACCGACGGGGGTCGATCCAGCATGGTCGCGCAGCAGCCGCGCACCCACTATCCGCGCACGCCGCACCTGCCCTGGTCGCCGGGGGTGGCCGGGGACGACGTCCGGGCCGCCGACCTGTCGGGGTTCGCCGGGCGGGAGGTGGTGGTCACCGAGAAGCTCGACGGGGAGAACACCACCCTGTACGCCGACGGGCTGCACGCGCGGTCGCTCGACTCGGCGCACCACCCGTCGCGGGCGTGGGTCAAGGCGCTGCAGGCGCGGATCGGGCACGCGGTCCCGGCGGGGTGGCGGGTGTGCGGCGAGAACGTGTTCGCCCGCCACTCGCTCGCGTACGACGCGCTGGACGGCTACTTCTACGGCTTCTCCGTATGGGACGGGCACGGGTGGTGCCTGGACTGGGACCGGACGGTGGTGTTCCTGCGCGGGCTGGGGGTGCCGGTTCCGCGCGTGCTGTGGCGCGGGGTCTTCGACGAGCGGGCGCTGCGGCGGCTGCGGGTGGACACCGCCCGGCAGGAGGGGTACGTCGTCCGGACCGTCGAGGGGTTCCCGGCGGCGGAGTTCGGGCGGCGGGTCGCGAAGTGGGTGCGCGCCGCGCACGTGCGGACCGGTACGCACTGGGTGCACGCCGCCGTCACCCCGAACGGCCTCGGGGCGTCCGCCGCGCTGTGGGACGTACGGTCCGGGGCGGCGCCCGACGCGGGGGCGCTGCTCGCCGCGGTCGGCGTGGCCGACGGGGACGCGACGGCCGCCGCCGAGACCGCCGCACGGCTGGGGGCGGGCGGCGGTCTCGGCGCGGGGCCCGAGGCGGGCGGCCCGGGGCCCGGCGGTGGGGGCGGCGGGAGGCCCGGCGCGGGGCTGGGCGCGGGCGGCGTGTGGCTCGGCGGCGGGGGCGGCGTGTGGCTCGGCGGCGGGGGCGGCACGGGGCCGGACGTGGCCGGGGGCGCGGGCGCGGGCGGCGGTGACGCGGGGCGTGGCGGTGGCCGTGACGTGGTGGTGGGCGGGGGCGGTGGTGACGCGCGGCTGGCCGGGGTGCTGGCGGCGCTGCTGCACCGGGAGCGGCGGGGCCCGCTCGCCGGGCGGCTGGCGCGGGCGGTGGGGCTGCCCCTGGCCCGGCGGGTCGCCGACCTGGTGGGGTTGCAGGGCGTGCTGCACCGCCCGTACCCGGACGAGGAGCGGGCCGCCGGCCTCGTACGCCTGTCGTACGCCGCCGACCTGCGCGTCCTGCACGCCGTCGCGGCGGCCACCGCTCCCGGGGCGGAGGCGCGGGAGCAGGTGGAGTGGTCGGTGCTCTTCGCGGAGGAGGTGCGCGGGCTGCCCGGCGGACCCGACGGGACGTGCGCCGCGGTGGACCCGTTCGCCGGGCTGGAGCCGGACGCGGCCGCGCGGTGCCGGGGCGAGGCGCGCGAGCTGCGCGCGCTGGGGCGCGTCACCACGCCGGAGGAGGCCGTCGCCGCCACCTGGCGCTGGCGGGACGGGGGCTTCCCGCGCCTGGTGCACCTGGTCGGGCCGTCGGGCAGCGGCAAGAGCACCTTCGCGCGGGGCCTGCCCGGGGTGGGCGCGTACGTCTCCCTGGACGCCGTCCGCGAGGAGCGCGGGGACCGTGCCGACCAGCGGGCGGGCGGCGACGTGCTGCGGGCCGCCCTGGGGCGGCTCGACGCGGCGCTCACGGCGGCCGCCCCCGCCGGCGGGACCGTCGTCTGGGACGCCACCTCGCTCAACCCGCACCAGCGCTCCCTGGTCCACGCCGTGGCACGCCGCCGGGACGCCCTGGTCACCCACGCGGTGGTGCTGGTCGACGAGGAGGAGCTGGTACGGCGCAACGCCGTGCGGGAGCACCCCGTACCGGCCGCGGTCCTCACGGCGCAGCTGCGCCGGTTCGTACCGCCGTACCCGGGCCAGGCGCACCGCACCTGGTACGTCGGCGCGTGCGGCACCGTGGAGGAGGAGGCGTAGGTGCGCACGAGTGACGAGATCTACCACCGGGTCCGGTGGGACGCCCGGTTCGACCCGGCGCGGTTCACCGTCGGCGTCATGCAGCGCGGGGCGGCGCCGAAGCGCGTGCCGCTGCCGGCGTTCGTGCCCGGCGGGGACGTGCCGTGGCACCGGGTGCTGTTCTTCGAGGCCGACGGCGAGGTGGTCTGGGACCGGGTGACCGGGGTCGACCGGATCGACGCGACCGCCGCGGGCCGGGTCCGGGAGGCGCGGCTGCTGCGGTCGCCGTTCTTCACGGCGCGCCGGCCGTACGCGTGGGACTCGGCGGCCGGTCGCTGGGAGCCGTGCGGCGGCTCGGGCGGCGCCGGCGGCGGGCCGGGCGGCGGACTTGCTGCGGGCGGGGGGCCGGGCGGTGGGGCCGGCGGCGGGCTTGCTGCGGGCGGGCGCGCCGACGTGGTTCCGGCGGTCGCCGGGCTGCGGGTGCTGACGTGGAACACCTTGTGGGACCGGTACGACAGCGACCGCATCGACACGGCGCGGCGCCGCCCGCTGCTGCTGGAGGCGCTGCGCGACGCCGACGCGGACGTGATCGCCCTGCAGGAGGTCGAGGCGGAGCTGCTCGGCATGCTGCTCGCGGCGCCGTGGGTGCGCCGGGGGTACGCCGTGTCGACGGACCCGGGCGGGCGGGACGTCGGCGAGTGCGGGCTGCTGCTGCTCAGCCGCGTACCGGTGCGGGAGACGGCCGTGCACGTCCTGGGCCCGCACAAGGCGGTGGCGGCGGTGGTCCTGGAGACCGGTGCGGTTCGGCCGCCGGTGGTCGCGGTGACGCACCTGAGCAGCGACCACTCGCAGGACGGCGCCGGGCGGCGGGCGGCCGAACTGGCCCGGCTGGCCGAGGGGTTGGCGGCAATCGACGCGGACGTGGTGCTGGCCGGGGACCTCAACGACGGCGGCGACCTGCCGCAGACCGCGCTCGGCATGCGGGACGCGTGGAGCGAGGTGCACGGGCCGGGCGACCGCACGCCGACGTTCGACCCGGGCAGGAACCCGCTGGCCGCCGTCTCCTCGCTGTCGGGCCGCGCGTCGCGGCTGGACCGGGTGCTGCTGCGCGGCCAGGGGCTGCGCGCGGACGCGGCGGTACTGGCCGGTGACGCGCCGGGACCGGAGGGGCTGTTCGTCTCGGACCACTACGGGGTGGTGGTCGACCTGGGCGTCGACGGCCCGCCGGACACGGGCTCGGGCCCGGGCTGCGGCTCCAGCTCCGGCTCCGGCTCCGGCTCCGGCTCCGGCTCCGGCTCCGGCTCCGGCTCCGGCTCCGGCTCGGTGGACGGTGATGTGGCGGGGGCCGGGGCCGGGACGCTGGACGTGGGGCCGACGGTCCGTACGGCGGTGGCGTGGCTGCCACCCCGAGGGCTGTGGCCGGGGATCCAGGACGTCCGGCGGGAGCACGACCCGGGGTTCCTGCGGTGGCCGCCGCACGTGAACCTGCTGTTCGGCTTCGTCCCGGAGGCGGAGTTCGAACGGGCGGCGGAACTGGTGGCGAAGGCCGTGCGGGGGGTCGCGCCCTTCGACGCCCGGTTGGAGGGCGTCCACAGCTTCGGCCACGGCGAGGACGCCACCGTGTGGCTGGACCCGGCGGCCGGTGGCGAGGCGCCGTGGGGGGAGCTGCGCCGGGCGCTGGAGCGGCGGTTCCCCGGGTGCCGCGGCACCCGGTCCGGGTTCACGCCGCACCTGACCCTGGCCAGGACCGGTGACGCGCACGCCCTGGCCGCCTCGTCGGAGGGGCGGGTGGGCGGCGGTTCGGAGGCGCGCGTCGGCCACCTGGCGCTGCTGTCGCGGCGCGGCGACGAACCGATGCGGGTCCGGGCGACGGTCGCCCTCGGCTCCGGCGAGGTGCGGTGGCGGGACGACGAACCGCCGGCGGACGCGGGGCCGGCGGACCGGGAGTCGGCGGACCCGCGGCCGGTGGATGCCGGACCGGACCCGTGGGCAGCCCCGGCCCTGACACCCGCCGAGGAGGACCCCGACACGACCCACGCGGCACACGCGACCCACTCGGCCCGTGCCGCGCGGGCCGCACGTCCCGCACGTGCCGCGTGCCTCGCGCGGCTGGTGGCCGAGGCGCTGCCCGAGGGCGTCGTACACGTGGTGGGCTCGCGCCGCATGGGCTGCGCCCTGCCGGGCGCCGACCTGGACCTGGTGGCGGCCCTGCCCGGTGACGCGGACCTGGCCGGGGTGCGGGCCCGCGTCACCGCCGCGCTCCCCGGGGTCCGGCACGTACGCGAGGTGATCGGCGCCCGCGTGCCCGGGTTGCGCCTCACCGTCCGCTACGACGACACCCCCGCCCCGGACGGGACCGAGGCCGGCCCGGGCGGCGGCAGGGCCCGAGCCGCAGATCCGGACCCCGCCGTGGACCGGACCGTGGACGCGGTCGCGGACGGGTCCGCCGACCTCGTCGTGGACCTCGTCGTGGTCGCCACGGGCGCCGTACCGCCGGGGGACGCCGTGGCGCGCCGGGCGGAACTGGACGCGGCCGCCGCCGTGGCGCTGAGCGCGGTGAGCGACGCGGACGCCGTCCTCGCCGAGGTGGGCGACCGGCGGGCGGCCTTCGTCGGGCTGGCGCGCGAGGTGAAGCGGTGGGCGCGGGCGCGCGGCCTGGACGCGGCACCCCTCGGTGGCCTTCCCGGCCTGGCGTGGAGCCTGCTGGCGACCCGTACGGTCGGCGAGGCCGACGACCTGCGGCCGGCGGAGCTGCTGCGGCGCTTCTTCGCCACCTGGGCCGCGTGGGACTGGCGGGTCCCCGTGGACTTGCCCGGAGGTCCCGGGGACGCGCGGCCGACGGCGCCCGGGGCCCTGCCGCTGACGGTGGTGACCCCGACGCATCCGCGGCGCCCCTGCACGGACCAGGTGACCCCGGGCGGCCGGGACCTGCTCACGCAGGAGCTGTACCGGGCGTGGGAGCTGCTCGAAGACGGCGGGCCCGGCGGCCTGGAGCGGCTGTGCGCCCCACCTGCGCTGCACCGCCGCCACGCCGCCTGGGCGGTCGTCTCCGTACCGCCGGGTCCCTTGGAGGGGCGCGTACGCGGCCGTATGCGCGCCCTGCTCACCGCGCTGACCGAGGCGGGCGCGCCGGACGCCCACGCCTGGCCCCGGCCGTTCGACACGGGGCCGGGCGGGCTCCGGTACGCCGTGGGGCTGGGCGCCGTACCGCCGGACCGCGCCGCCCTCGCGGCCGTCGCGGAACGCTGGCTGCGGGGCCTGCCCGGGGTGACGCTGACGTGGGCGGACGGCGGGGAGGTGCCCACGCTCCGCTGACGTGCGCGGGTGCGCGGCCGTCGTCGGGTCCCGGCCCGTCGTCGGGGTCCGACCGGACGACGGTCGTGCCCTGCTCCTCGGCCCGCTGTGACCGGGTCTGCCGCCCCCGGGGCGCCCCGTGGCCCCGGGAGTCGCCTCAGCCCCGGCCACCACCCCCCACCCCACCGGCCTCAGCCCCACCGGCCGCCGCCTCGGCGACCCCCACCCCACCGGCCTCAGCCCCAGCGACTGCCTCCGCCCCACCGGCCGCCGCCTCGGCCTCCGCCTCAGCCCTCGCCGAAGCCGCCGCCGCGTTCGCCGCCATCCGGCGCAGCACCCGCAGCGCCGTCACGTACTCCTCGTCCGGCACGCCCTCGTGGACCTCGGACCTCAGCCGGGTGACGAGCCGCTTGATCCGGGCGTGGGCCTCCCGTCCCGCGTCCGTCATGCGCAGGGCACCGGCCGCGTCGGCGGCGATCCACCCGCGGTGCAGGAGCTGGTCGAGGGCGCGCGGCACCTCCCTGGGGCCGTCCGCGACCTCCGCCAGCTGGACCGCGACGGCCGCGCGGGTCACGCCCTCGTCACCGGCGACGAGCACCCGGTTCAGGGACCACCACTGGGGCTGGGTGACGTCGAGGCGGGCCATGGAGTCACGGAGGTGCGTGATGACGGCCCGGTGGGCGGCCCCACTCCAGTAGCCGATGGGCTGCGCGGCGAGCTCGGCGTCGGAGGCGTGCGGGTCGGCGATGGCCGGGACGGTGGGTGTCGTGGTCATGCCTCGACGCTAGGACCTCGACTCGACTTGAGGTCAAGCCCGCCCGGCCACCCGCTCCCCCGCTGAACACCCCGCTGCGCCCTGGGCAACCCGCGGTGTCGATAATCCGTCTAGCTGATCGCGGGAGGCGCTTGGACCTGCGCCACGTCCGCCACTCCCAGCTCCACCCACCCAGCAGTACCAGCAGCATCCGCCGCAGTAGCAGTACGGGGGCACAAGTGAACGACATACCGGGGGGCCGGACTCGCGCTGCCGTGTTCCGGAACGGCGCGCGGCCCGGCCAGGCGCCCCGCGCCACCAGCCACACCACCGCCGGCCACGCCCCGGACGGCCGCACCCCCGACTGCGGCGCCCCCACCCCCGGCACCACCGCCCCCGGACGCACCACCGCCCCCGGCGCCACCACGGCCGGCCGCCCCGCCCCCGGACGCCCCGCGGCGAGCCCCGCGCCCTCCGGCCCGACCCGGCGCCGCACCCTCGCCACCGCCACCGTCGCCGCCCTCGCCGGGACGGCCGGCCTCGCGGGCCTCACCGGCTGCTCGGTCCCCACCCCGCGCCGCAGCGGCCCCACGGCCGACCCGGCGCCCGGCATGTCGATCACCAGCTCGCGGCGTGCGCAGCTCCTGCAGATCATGGCGCACCCGGACGACGACCTGTACTTCATGAACCCCGACTGCCAGCGCATGGTCGACGCCGGCGTCCCCCTCGTCTGCGTGTACGTCTCCGCCGGCGAGCACAACGGCAAGAACCACGTCCCCGGCAGCCGCACCGAGCCCGTCGCCGACCGCGCCGCCTACTCCTCCGCCCGCCACCAGGGCCTGCGCCAGGCGTACGCCGAGATGATCGGCCTGGACAAGTTCACGCCCTGGCAGAAGGGGGTGGCCACGCTCCGCGGCGGCCGCGAGGCCGAGATCGACACGCTCACCCACGGCCCCCGCCGCGTCGAGCTGGTCTTCCTCAACCTCCCCATGCACACCCCCCGCCGCTGGATGGCGCTGCCCGCGCTGTGGCAGGACCGCGCGCTGGGGCTGCGGACCGTCGTCGCCACCGACTCCCCCGTCCGCCGCGCCTGCGACTACGACTACGACGGCCTCGTGGACGTGCTCGTCGGGCTCATGGAGCGCTACCGGCCGACCGTCGTCCACACGCTCGACCCGGACCCCGACATCCAGCACAGCGACGAGGCGACCCGCAAGAAGGACTCCGAGCAGCCCGGGTACTCCGACCACGCCGACCACACCGCGGTCGCCTCCTTCAGCTGGGCCGCGATGGTCCGCTGGGTCGCCGAGGCCACCGGCGACGGCGGGTCCGTACCGGGATTCGTGGCCACCTCGTTCCGCGGCTACTACAACCGCCACTGGCCCAAGAACCTCCCCGAGCCGGTCCTGCGGGAGAAGGCAGCCCACCTCGTCCCCTACGGCGGCGACCCGTCGTGGCAGTGCGGCAACAGCGCGGGCTGCGGCGACTACATGGTCGGGGGCACCCGTCCCCTCACCAACAAGAAGGGCTGGGTCCGCGCCACCCACCACCGCTACCCCGGCCCGGGCCCCGTCGTGGCGACCGCCCCGGACGGACGGCTCCGCGTGTACGGGGTGCTCGGCCTGCGCGCGGTGTGCTGGCAGGAGACCGAGCCGGGCAGCGGCCAGTGGGGCGACCCGACCGACCTCGGCGGCGGTCCCCTCGCCCCGGAGCTCGGCGCGGCGACCCTGCTCGACGGCCGTCAGTTGCTGTTCGGGCTGCGGTTCGCCGCGCTCGGCGGGCACGGCGGCGCCAACGAGCGCGAGGTCGTGGTGCTGGAACAGCGGGCGCCGGGCGGGCCGTTCCTCGCCTGGGCGGGCCTCGGCAACCCCGAGCGCGGCGACGACCGCGGGCGCCGCGTCGGGGTGCCGGTCGCGGTGACGGCCCCCGACGGGCGCGTCCACCTCTTCGTGCGCAACGCGGACAAGGGCGTCAGCACCCGCGTCCGCGAGGTCGACGGCACGTGGTCCCGCTGGCGGGACGCGGGCGGCGCCGAGGTCCAGGACGGGCTGTCCGCGGCGGTCGACGGACGGGGCCTGGTGCACCTCTTCGCCGCCGGACGGGACACGGTGCACCACTGGGCGCAGGACGCGGCCGGCGGGCCGGTCGGCTTCCGGCCCGGCGCCGCCCTGCCCGTGCCGGGCGGACCGGTCGACGTGGCGGTCACCCCGTCGGGCGACCTCGCCCTGTACTACCGGCAGCCGGCCCGGCAGGAGCTCACGGCCGTCCGGGTCGACGGCGGCCGCCTGCCCGTACCGCGCTTCGACGGGTACGGCGCGGTCACCGCGGCCGGCACGCCCCGGGGCCCGGTCCTCCTCGGCCGCGACCTGCGCGGCCGGGTGCAGCTGCACGTCGGCGGCCGCGTCGCGGTCCGCGCGCGGGGCGTCGCCGCCCTGGAGCCGGTGACGCTGCACTTGGGCCCGAAGGGCGCGACGGCGGTCGGCGTCGGCGCGGACGCGTACCCCTGGTCGTGGTCCTCCCACACCGACTCGGCCTGACCCCCGCCCTCCCCCGGCCCGGATCCCCGGAACCCGCGCCCCGGGGGCCGGGACCCGGTCCCCCGACCCCTGGCCTGACTCCCCGGCCGACGCCCCGCCCACCGGCCCGCCCCGACCCCCCGGCAGCCCCGGCCGGCCCCTGATCCCCCACCTCCCGGGCCCCGGGCCCCGCCCCCCGACGACCACGACGAGGGGCCCCGCACCTCACGGTGCGGGGCCCCTCGCGTGCAGCTCCAGGAGCTACCAGGTCAGCCGTTCAGGCCGTCGAGCAAGCGGAGCTTACTTGACGATCTTGGTGACCTGGCCGGCGCCGACGGTCCGGCCACCCTCACGGATGGCGAACTTGAGGCCCTCCTCCATGGCGACCGGCTGGATCAGCGAGACCGACATGGTGGTGTTGTCGCCCGGCATGACCATCTCGGTGCCCTCGGGGAGGGTCACGACGCCGGTCACGTCCGTGGTACGGAAGTAGAACTGCGGGCGGTAGTTGTTGAAGAACGGCGTGTGCCGGCCACCCTCGTCCTTGGACAGGATGTACGCCTGCGCCTCGAACTCGGTGTGCGGGGTGACCGAGCCCGGCTTGATGATGACCTGGCCGCGCTCGACGTCCTCGCGCTTGATGCCACGGAGGAGCAGACCGACGTTCTCACCGGCCTGGCCCTCGTCGAGCAGCTTGCGGAACATCTCGATGCCGGTGACCGTGGTGGTGGTCTTCTCCTGCTTGATACCGACGATGTCGACGGTCTCGTTGACCTTGAGGACACCACGCTCGATACGGCCGGTGACGACGGTGCCACGACCGGTGATCGTGAAGACGTCCTCGATCGGCATCAGGAACGGCTTGTCGACGTCACGCTCGGGCTGCGGGATGGACTCGTCGACGGCCTTCATCAGGTCGAGGACGGACTGGCCCCACTCGGCGTCGCCCTCGAGCGCCTTGAGCGCCGAGACCTTGACGACCGGGAGGTCGTCGCCCGGGAACTCGTACTCGGAGAGGAGCTCACGCACCTCGAGCTCGACGAGCTCCAGGATCTCCTCGTCGTCCACCATGTCGGCCTTGTTCAGGGCGACGACGATGTACGGCACGCCGACCTGGCGGGCCAGGAGCACGTGCTCCTTGGTCTGCGGCATCGGGCCGTCGGTGGCGGCGACCACGAGGATGGCACCGTCCATCTGGGCCGCACCGGTGATCATGTTCTTGATGTAGTCCGCGTGACCCGGGCAGTCGACGTGCGCGTAGTGACGCGACTCCGTCTGGTACTCGACGTGCGCGATGGAGATGGTGATACCGCGCTGACGCTCCTCAGGAGCCTTGTCGATCTGATCGAAGGCCGAGGCCTCGTTCAGGTCCGGGTACTTGTCGTGCAGCACCTTGGTAATGGCGGCCGTGAGGGTCGTCTTACCGTGGTCGATGTGACCGATGGTGCCGATGTTGACGTGCGGCTTAGTCCGCTCGAACTTCGCCTTCGCCACTGGGGTCCTCCTGTGGAGTGGTTCTGTACGCCTTACTCATCGGCGCCAGGTGATCTTTGCTGGGATGCCGGCCCCGGGGACGTTCCGCCACTCCGCTCGCGCGGTGTGCGGCAGAACGCCCCGGTGTATCCGGTGACAAGCCTAAAGCGTGAACTCGGTGGAGTTACTCGCCCTTGGCCTTCGCGATGATCTCCTCGGCGACGTTCCGGGGAACCTCGGCGTAGGAGTCGAACTGCATCGAGTAGCTTGCGCGACCCGAGGTCTTGCTGCGGAGGTCGCCGACGTAGCCGAACATCTCCGACAGCGGCACCAGGCCCTTGACGACACGGGCACCGGCACGCTCCTCCATGGCCTGGATCTGGCCACGGCGGGAGTTGATGTCACCGATCACGTCACCCATGTAGTCCTCGGGCGTGGTGACCTCGACGGCCATCATCGGCTCGAGGAGCACGGGGGACGCCTTGCGCGCGGCCTCCTTGAAGGCCTGCGAGCCGGCGATCTTGAAGGCGAGCTCGGAGGAGTCGACCTCGTGGTAGGCACCGTCGAGCAGCGTGACGCGCACGCCGGTCATCTCGTACCCGGCGAGGATGCCGAACTGCATGGCCTCCTGCGCACCGGCGTCGACCGAAGGGATGTACTCCTTCGGGATGCGACCACCGGTCACCTTGTTCAC
Organism: Streptomyces changanensis; assembly: GCF_024600715.1. Lineage (NCBI taxonomy): Bacteria > Bacillati > Actinomycetota > Actinomycetes > Kitasatosporales > Streptomycetaceae > Streptomyces > Streptomyces changanensis. The sequence continues at coordinate 4,007,047 of NZ_CP102332.1, read as the reverse complement.
GAACTCGTACGAGGCGTCGCCGCCCTCGATGGGCTCGACCGCGATCTGCACCTTGGCGAACTGACCGGTACCACCGGTCTGCTTCTTGTGGGTGTAGTCCACGCGCTCGACGGCCTTGCGGATCGTCTCACGGTACGCGACCTGCGGCTTGCCGACGTTGGCCTCGACCTTGAACTCGCGCTTCATGCGGTCGACGAGGACCTCGAGGTGAAGCTCGCCCATACCGCCGATGACGGTCTGGCCGGTCTCCTCGTTGGTGTGCACCTGGAAGGAGGGGTCCTCCTCCGCGAGACGCTGGATGGCGACACCCAGCTTCTCCTGGTCACCCTTGGACTTCGGCTCGATGGCGACCTCGATCACCGGCGCCGGGAAGTCCATGGACTCCAGGATCACCGGGGACTTCTCGTCGCACAGCGTCTCACCGGTCGTGGTCTGCTTCAGACCCATGACGGCGATGATGTCGCCGGCGCCCACCGAGTCGATCTCCTCACGCTTGTTCGCGTGCATGCGGTAGATCTTGCCGATGCGCTCCCTCTTGCCCTTGACGGAGTTCAGCACCGAGGTGCCGGACTCCAGGCGACCGGAGTAGATCCGGACGAAGGTGAGCTTGCCGAGGTGCGGGTCGCTCATGATCTTGAACGCCAGCGCCGACAGCGGCTCGTCGTCGGACGGCTTGCGCTTCACGACCGTCTCGGCGTCCTTGACGTCGTGGCCCTCGATGGCCTCGATGTCGACGGGCGACGGCAGGTAGCGCACGACCGCGTCGAGCAGGGGCTGGACGCCCTTGTTCTTGAACGCGGTACCGCAGAACACCGGGGTCACCGTGGTGCCGGTGCCCTTGCCGGAGGCGATGGTGATACGACGGATCGCGGCGTACAGCTGCTCCTCGGAAGGCTCCTGGCCCTCCAGGTACAGCTCCATGATCTCTTCGTCGTTCTCCGCGACAGCCTCGATGAGCTTGTTGCGGTACTCCTCGGCGGCCTCGGTGTGGGTGTCCGGGATGTCGACGACGTCGTACATCTCGCCCTTGGCGGCCTCGGCGGACCAGACCAGCGCCTTCATGCGGACCAGGTCGATGACGCCCTTGAAGTCCGCCTCGGCACCGATCGGCAGCTGCATGACGAGCGGCTGCGCGCCCAGGCGGTCCGAGATCATGTCCACGCAGCGGTGGAACTCGGCGCCCGTACGGTCGAGCTTGTTGACGAAGCAGATGCGCGGAACGCCGTAACGGTCCGCCTGCCGCCACACGGTCTCGGACTGCGGCTCCACACCGGCCACACCGTCGAACACCGTCACGGCGCCGTCGAGGACGCGGAGCGAACGCTCCACCTCGACGGTGAAGTCGACGTGACCCGGGGTGTCGATGATGTTGATGGTGTGATCGACGTCCTCGAGCGACCAGTGGCAGGTCGTCGCGGCGGACGTGATCGTGATGCCGCGCTCCTGCTCCTGCTCCATCCAGTCCATCGTGGCAGCGCCGTCGTGGACCTCACCGATCTTGTACGAAACACCGGTGTAGAAGAGGATGCGCTCGGTGGTGGTCGTCTTGCCCGCGTCGATGTGGGCCATGATCCCGATGTTGCGGACCTTGGCCAGGTCAAGCGAAGTGGTAGCCATAAGGCTTCAGTCTTCTCTCGGTCTCGATGTGGGTGCGACTACCAGCGGTAGTGCGCGAAGGCCTTGTTGGACTCGGCCATCTTGTGCGTGTCCTCGCGCTTCTTGACCGAGGCGCCGAGGCCGTTCGAGGCGTCCAGCAGCTCGTTCATCAGGCGCTCGGTCATGGTCTTCTCGCGACGGGCGCGCGAGTAGCCCACGAGCCAGCGCAGGGCGAGGGTGGAAGCGCGACCGGGCTTGACCTCGATCGGCACCTGGTAGGTGGCGCCACCGACACGGCGGGACTTCACCTCGAGAGCCGGCTTGACGTTCTCGAGCGCGCGCTTCAGCGTGATGACCGGGTCCGCGCCGGTCTTCTCACGGAGGCCCTCCATGGCGCCGTACACGATGCGCTCGGCGGTGGAACGCTTGCCGTTGAGCAGGATCTTGTTGATGAGCGAGGTCACCAGAGGAGAACCGTAGACCGGGTCGATGATGACCGGGCGCTTCGGGGCGGGGCCCTTACGAGGCATTCTTACTTCTCCTTCTTGGCGCCGTAGCGGCTGCGGGCCTGCTTGCGGTTCTTGACACCCTGGGTGTCGAGCGAACCGCGGATGATCTTGTAGCGAACACCCGGCAGGTCCTTCACACGGCCACCACGCACGAGCACGATGGAGTGCTCCTGCAGGTTGTGTCCCTCACCCGGAATGTAGGCCGTGACCTCGATCCCGGAGGTCAGACGCACACGCGCGACCTTGCGGAGGGCCGAGTTCGGCTTCTTCGGGGTGGTCGTGAACACACGCGTGCAGACGCCGCGGCGCTGAGGGGAACCCTCGAGGGCGGGCGTCTTGTTCTTCTCGACCTTGTCCTGCCGGCCCTTCCGGACCAGCTGCTGGATCGTAGGCACTACTTCTCCGGTTTCTGTGTGCCGTGTAGTGAAGCTAACCTGGAACGTCGCCGACCCACGCGGTCGGGTGTGTCGAATCCGCCGAACCCCCGCCCCGGGCGGGGAGGAGCGCGAATTGCGGTGGCCCTTGAGGACTCGCCGTGCGGTTGAAGACACGCACAGGAGCCCAGGCACACCCCAGGCACAAGGTCTGAGCGTACCTATCGCATGGACTCCGGTCAAAACAAATGCCACGCCGAAGATCAGTCACGACCGGCCGGAGACCGCCCCCCGCACGGGTGATCGGCCGGGCGGGCGGCCGGACCCCCCGCCGGGCCCCGGCCACACCCCCGTCGCCGCCCTGAACTGCCTCTTCCCGCCCGCCTGGGCGCCTCTGGAGGCCCGCGCGGAACAGGAGGCGCCGCCCTCGTACCGCGAGCGCCGCGGGGCTCGTACGGGCCCGCGGGTCCGCGCCGACCGCCGCACGCTCCGGCGCCCCGCGAGCCGCCTCCGGGCGGGCACACGGACATTCGTACGAGGAGTGGCCGGGTCGCGCGGCCGGACCGACGTGACCGACGCGACTGCCGGGCGGCCGCAGCGACGTGACCGACGCGACTGCCCGGCGGCCACCCGCGACCCCCGACCAGCCCCGACCCGACCCCGTGCCGGGGTGCCGCGGCCCGGACCCGCGTCTGGGTGCCGGACACTCGTCGGGGTGCCGGGCCCGTGCCGGGGTGCCACAACCCGGACCCGCGTCGGGGTGCCACAAACCCCGGACCCCTATCCGACTGCCGCGCCGGTGTGCTGCGGCCCCGGCCTGTGCAGGACGCCGCCGACCGGACCCGCGAAGAGGTCTGCGGCCCGGACCCCCGCCCGGGTACCGCCCCCGGCGCTTGCCGGCCGGAGCCGGTGTCCGGGTGCCGCGGGGTGGACGTGACGGGTTGCTCCGGTCCCGGACCGCGTCCAGGCACGGCGGCCCGGACCGTGACCGCGCGTCGCGGCCGCACCCGTCGGGCGTTGCGGCCGAACCCGCGACGGGGTGCTGGGGCCCGGACCCGCGTACAGGCGCTGCGCGCCGGGCCCGTGACCGCGCAGCGCGGACTGGGACCACGACCAGACGCGGCGGCCCGGGCCCATGACCGCGCGATGCCCGCCGCACCCGTGTCGGGGTACTGCCGGCCGACCCCGTGACGGGGCGCTGGGGACCGGACCCATGTCCGGGTGCCGCGGGGCGAACCCGTGTCGGGGTACCGCGGACTGGGACCAGGTCCAGGCGCGGCGGCCCGGACCGTGACCGGGCGATGCGGCCGCACCCGTGTCGGGGTACCGCCGGACGCGCCCATGTCCCTGGTACCGCGCGCCGGCCCCGCGTCCACGTGCCGTGGGCCGCGCCCGCGGGCCGAGACCCCCGGACCGGGTTGCGGAGTCACGACCCCGGACCAGGCCCGCACCCCGACAGACCCCGGACCAGGCCCGCACCCCGACAGACCCCGGACCAGGCCCGCACCCCGACAGACCCCGGACCAGGCCCGCACCCCGACAGACCCCGGACCCGTCGGCACCCGACAGGCCCGGACCCGTCGGCATCCGAGAGGCCCGGACCGGGCGCCCGGCCGAGCCCCCGGCCCGGCTGCCTGCCGGCGGGCGGCCCGGCCGGTGGCCCAGCCGGTGACCGGCCCCGGACGCGCCGGAGGGCGGCACCCCGTCCCACGACGGGGTGCCGCCCTCCGATCAGACTGCGCGCTTACTGGTTGTACGGACCGTAGTCGTAGTCCTCCAGCGGAACGGCCTGGCCGGAGCCGGTGCCGAACGGCGAGTAGTCGATGTCGTCGTAGCCGACGGCCGAGTACATCGCGGCCTTGGCCTCCTCGGTCGGCTCGACCCGGATGTTGCGGTAGCGGGACAGGCCCGTACCGGCCGGGATGAGCTTACCGATGATGACGTTCTCCTTGAGGCCGATCAGGGAGTCGGACTTGGCGTTGATCGCCGCGTCCGTCAGGACCCTGGTCGTCTCCTGGAAGGAGGCCGCGGACAGCCACGACTCCGTCGCCAGCGACGCCTTGGTGATACCCATCAGCTGCGGACGGCCGGAGGCCGGGTGGCCGCCTTCCGTGACCACACGACGGTTCTCCTGCTCGAAGCGCGAGCGCTCGACGAGCTCGCCCGGCAGCAGCTCCGCGTCGCCGGACTCGATGATCGTCACGCGGCGGAGCATCTGCCGGATGATGATCTCGATGTGCTTGTCGTGAATCGACACGCCCTGCGAGTTGTAGACCTTCTGCACCTCGCCGACCAGGTGGACCTGGACGGCCCGCTGACCGAGGATGCGCAGCACGTCGTGCGGGTTCTCGGTACCCACGGTGAGCTTCTGGCCCACCTCGACGTGGTCGCCCTCGCCGACCAGGACACGGGCGCGCTTCGAGATCGGGTAGGCCGTCTCGTCGCTGCCGTCGTCCGGCGTGATGACGATCTTCTTGGTCTTCTCGGTCTCCTCGATGCGGACCCGGCCCGACGCCTCGGCGATCGGGGCCATGCCCTTCGGGGAGCGGGCCTCGAAGAGCTCGACGACACGCGGCAGACCCTGCGTGATGTCGTCACCGGCCACACCACCGGTGTGGAAGGTACGCATCGTCAGCTGAGTACCGGGCTCACCGATGGACTGGGCGGCGATGATGCCGACCGCCTCGCCGATGTCGACCAGCTTGCCGGTCGCGAGCGAACGGCCGTAGCAGTACGCACACGTGCCGACCGCGGACTCGCAGGTGAGGACCGAGCGGGTCTTGACCTGCTCGACACCCGCCGCGATGAGCTGGTCGATGAGCACGTCACCGAGGTCGACGTTGGCCGGCGCGATGACCTTGCCGTCCACGACGACGTCCTCGGCGAGCATCCGGGCGTACACGGAGGTCTCGACGTCCTCCGCCTTGCGCAGGATGCCGGCCTCGTCCTTCGAACCGATCCGCAGCTTCAGACCGCGGTCGGTGCCGCAGTCCTCCTCGCGGATGATCACGTCCTGCGAGACGTCCACCAGACGACGGGTCAGGTAACCCGAGTCGGCGGTACGCAGGGCGGTGTCGGCCAGACCCTTACGGGCACCGTGGGTGGAGATGAAGTACTCCAGCACGGACAGGCCCTCGCGGAAGGACGCCTTGATCGGACGCGGGATCGTCTCGTTCTTGGCGTTCGACACCAGACCGCGCATACCCGCAATCTGGCGCATCTGCATCATGTTTCCTCGAGCGCCCGAGTTCACCATCATGAAGATCGGGTTCGTCTTCGGGAAGTTCTCGTTCATCGCGTCGGCGACCTTGTTGGTCGCCTCGGTCCAGATCTGGATGAGCTCCTGCGTGCGCTCGTCCTTGGTGATCAGACCACGCTCGTACTGCTTCTGGACCTTCTCGTCGCGCGCCTCGTACTCGGCGACGATCGCCTTCTTCGCCTCCGGGACGACGACGTCCGAGATGGCGACGGTGACGCCGGAGCGGGTGGCCCAGAAGAAGCCGGCCGCCTTCAGGTTGTCGAGCGTCGCCGCCACGATGACCTTGGGGTAGCGCTCGGCGAGGTCGTTGACGATCTCGGAGAGCTGCTTCTTGCCGACCGTGTAGTCGACGAACGGGTAGTCCTCGGGCAGCAGCTCGTTGAAGAGCGCGCGGCCCAGGGTCGTCCGCAGACGGAACGAGTCGCCCTGCTGCCAGGGACCGAGGCCCTCGTCACCCTCCTCCTCGACCGGCGGGGTCCAGCCGCGGGGCGGGACGGAGCCGATCGGGAAGCGGATGTCGACCTTCGCCTGGAGCGAGAGCTCCCGGGCGTCGAAGGCCATGATCGCCTCGGCGGTCGAGTTGAAGGCGCGGCCCTCACCCTTGACCTCGCGCTCCTCCTCGTCCGTGGTGAGGAAGAAGAGGCCCAGCACCATGTCCTGGGTCGGCATGGTGACGGGACGGCCGTCGGCCGGCTTGAGGATGTTGTTCGAGGACAGCATCAGGATGCGCGCCTCGGCCTGCGCCTCCGCGGAGAGCGGCAGGTGGACGGCCATCTGGTCACCGTCGAAGTCCGCGTTGAACGCGGTGCAGACGAGCGGGTGGATCTGGATGGCCTTGCCCTCGACCAGCTGCGGCTCGAAGGCCTGGATGCCGAGGCGGTGCAGCGTGGGCGCACGGTTCAGCAGCACCGGGTGCTCGGCGATGACCTCTTCGAGCACGTCGTACACGACCGTGCGGCCGCGCTCGACCATGCGCTTCGCCGACTTGATGTTCTGCGCGTGGTTCAGGTCCACCAGGCGCTTCATCACGAACGGCTTGAAGAGCTCCAGCGCCATGGCCTTGGGCAGACCGCACTGGTGCAGCTTGAGCTGCGGGCCGACGACGATGACGGAACGCGCCGAGTAGTCGACTCGCTTGCCGAGCAGGTTCTGACGGAAGCGACCCTGCTTGCCCTTCAGCATGTCGCTGAGGGACTTCAGCGGGCGGTTACCGGGACCGGTGACCGGGCGACCGCGGCGGCCGTTGTCGAAGAGCGCGTCGACGGCCTCCTGGAGCATGCGCTTCTCGTTGTTCACGATGATCTCGGGCGCGCCGAGGTCGAGAAGCCGCTTCAGACGGTTGTTGCGGTTGATGACGCGGCGGTACAGGTCGTTCAGGTCGGAGGTCGCGAAGCGGCCACCGTCCAGCTGCACCATCGGACGCAGGTCCGGCGGGATCACCGGGACGCAGTCCAGCACCATGCCCTTGGGGCTGTTGCTGGTCTGCAGGAAGGCGGAGACGACCTTGAGGCGCTTGAGCGCGCGGGTCTTCTTCTGGCCCTTGCCGGTACGGATGATCTCGCGGAGGCGCTCGGCCTCCTCGTCGAGGTCGAAGGACTCCAGGCGCTTCTGCAGCGCGGCGGCGCCCATCGAGCCGTCGAAGTAGGTGCCGAAGCGGTCGCGCAGCTCGCGGTAGAGCAGCTCGTCGCCCTCGAGGTCCTGGACCTTGAGGTTCTTGAAGCGGCTCCACACCTCGTCGAGACGGTCGATCTCGCGCTGGGCGCGGTCGCGCAGCTGCTTCATCTCGCGCTCGGCGCCCTCGCGGACCTTGCGGCGCACGTCGGCCTTGGCGCCCTCGGCCTCCAGCTCGGCCAGATCGGTCTCGAGCTTCTTGGCGCGGGCCTCGAGGTCGGCGTCGCGGCGCTGCTCGATCTGCTGGCGCTCGACGGAGACGTGGGCCTCCAGCGACGGCAGGTCGCGCTGGCGGCGCTCCTCGTCGACGTACGTGATCATGTACGCCGCGAAGTAGATGACCTTCTCCAGGTCCTTCGGGGCGAGGTCCAGCAGGTAGCCGAGCCGGGACGGGACGCCCTTGAAGTACCAGATGTGGGTGACGGGGGCGGCGAGCTCGATGTGGCCCATCCGCTCGCGGCGCACCTTGGCGCGGGTGACCTCGACGCCACACCGCTCACAGATGATGCCCTTGAAGCGGACACGCTTGTACTTGCCGCAGTAGCACTCCCAGTCCCGGGTGGGGCCGAAGATCTTCTCGCAGAAGAGTCCGTCCTTCTCGGGCTTGAGGGTGCGGTAGTTGATGGTCTCCGGCTTCTTGACTTCGCCGTGGGACCACTGTCGGATGTCGTCCGCGGTGGCCAGGCCGATCCGCAGCTCGTCGAAGAAGTTGACGTCGAGCACTATGCGTCAATCCCTCTCAGGGTTGTGTCAATCAATGGTCTGTACGGGTCGCTGGGAGGCCGGCCGGATGGGAGATCCGGCCGGCCGACCCGTCAGACCTCTTCGACGCTGCTCGGCTCGCGCCGGGACAGGTCGATACCGAGTTCCTCCGCAGCGCGGAAGACGTCCTCGTCGGTGTCGCGCATCTCGATGGACATGCCGTCCGAGGACAGCACCTCCACGTTGAGGCACAGGGACTGCATCTCCTTGATGAGCACCTTGAAGGACTCCGGGATGCCGGGCTCGGGGATGTTCTCGCCCTTGACGATGGCCTCGTAGACCTTCACGCGGCCGGTGACGTCGTCGGACTTGATGGTCAGGAGCTCCTGGAGGGCGTACGCGGCGCCGTAAGCCTCCAGCGCCCACACCTCCATCTCACCGAAGCGCTGGCCACCGAACTGAGCCTTACCACCCAGCGGCTGCTGGGTGATCATCGAGTACGGGCCGGTCGACCGGGCGTGAAGCTTGTCGTCGACCAGGTGGTGGAGCTTGAGGATGTACATGTACCCGACCGAGATCGGGTCCGGGAACGGCTCGCCGGAGCGGCCGTCGAACAGGCGCGCCTTGCCGGTCGGCAGCACCATGCGGTCGCCGTCGCGGTTCGGCAGGGTGTTCTCCAGCAGGCCCGCCAGCTCGTCCTCGCGCGCACCGTCGAAGACCGGGGTCGCGACGTTCGTGCGGGGCTCGACCACGTCGGCGCCGATGAGCTGGAGCCGCTTGGCCCAGTCCTCGGCGAGGCCGGAGACGTCCCAACCCTGACTGGCGAGCCAGCCGAGGTGGATCTCCAGGACCTGTCCCGGGTTCATTCGGGACGGGACGCCCAGCGGGTTGAGGATGATGTCGACCGGGGTGCCGTCCTCCAGGAACGGCATGTCCTCGATCGGCAGGATCTTGGAGATGACGCCCTTGTTGCCGTGGCGGCCGGCGAGCTTGTCACCGTCGGTGATCTTGCGCTTCTGCGCGACGTAGACGCGGACCAGCTGGTTCACGCCCGGGGGCAGCTCGTCGCCCTCCTCGCGGTCGAAGACGCGGACGCCGATGATCTTGCCGACCTCGCCGTGCGGCACCTTCAGCGAGGTGTCGCGGACCTCGCGGGCCTTCTCACCGAAGATCGCGCGGAGCAGGCGCTCCTCCGGCGTCAGCTCGGTCTCGCCCTTGGGCGTGACCTTGCCGACCAGGATGTCGCCGGCGACGACCTCGGCACCGATGCGGATGATGCCGCGCTCGTCGAGGTCGGCGAGGACCTCCTCGGAGACGTTCGGGATGTCCCGGGTGATCTCCTCGGGGCCCAGCTTGGTGTCACGGGCGTCGACCTCGTGCTCCTCGATGTGGATCGAGGAGAGGACGTCGTCCTGGACGAGGCGCTGCGACAGGATGATCGCGTCCTCGTAGTTGTGGCCCTCCCACGGCATGAACGCCACGAGGAGGTTCTTGCCGAGCGCCATCTCGCCGTTCTGGGTGGCCGGACCGTCGGCGAGGACCTGGCCCTCGACGACCCGGTCGCCCTCGGCGACGACGACCTTCTGGTTGACCGAGGTGCCCTGGTTGGAGCGGGCGAACTTGGCCAGGCGGTACGTGATGTACGTGCCGTCGTCGTTGGCGACGGTGATGTAGTCCGCGGAGAGCTCCTGGACCACACCGTCCTTCTCCGCCTTGACGACGTCACCGGCGTCGACGGCGGAGCGGTACTCCATGCCGGTGCCGACCAGCGGGGACTCCGACTGGATCAGCGGAACGGCCTGGCGCATCATGTTCGCGCCCATGAGGGCGCGGTTGGCGTCGTCGTGCTCGAGGAACGGGATCATGGCGGTCGCGACCGACACCATCTGGCGCGGCGAGACGTCCATGTAGTCGACGTCCTGCGGGCTGACGTAGTCGACCTCACCGCCGCGGCGGCGCACGAGGACGCGGTTCTCGGCGAACCGGAGGTCGTCGTTGAGCGTCGCGTTGGCCTGCGCGATGACGAAGCGGTCCTCTTCGTCGGCGGTCAGGTAGTCCACCTCGTCGGTGACCTGGCCGTCGACGACCTTGCGGTACGGCGTCTCGACGAAGCCGAACGCGTTGACCCGGCCGTAGGAGGCGAGCGAGCCGATCAGACCGATGTTCGGGCCTTCGGGCGTCTCGATCGGGCACATGCGGCCGTAGTGCGAGGGGTGCACGTCACGGACCTCGAAGCCGGCCCGCTCACGGGAGAGACCACCCGGGCCGAGCGCGGACAGACGACGCTTGTGCGTCAGCCCGGACAGCGGGTTGTTCTGGTCCATGAACTGCGACAGCTGGCTGGTGCCGAAGAACTCCTTGATGGAGGCGACGACCGGCCGGATGTTGATCAGGGTCTGCGGCGTGATGGCCTCGACGTCCTGGGTCGTCATGCGCTCGCGCACGACGCGCTCCATCCGGGCCAGACCCGTGCGGACCTGGTTCTGGATGAGCTCGCCGACGTTGCGCAGACGACGGTTGCCGAAGTGGTCGATGTCGTCGGTCTCGACGACGATCGTGGTGCCGTTGGCACCGACCGTCTCGGTCTCGCCGGCGTGCAGCTGCACCAGGTACTTGATCGTCGCGATGACGTCGTCGACGGTCAGGACGCCGGCGTCGAGCGGCGCGTCGGCCCCGAGCTTCTTGTTCACCTTGTAGCGTCCGACCTTGGCCAGGTCGTAGCGCTTGGGGTTGAAGTAGAGGTTCTCGAGCAGCGTCTGCGCGGCCTCACGCGTCGGGGGCTCGCCCGGGCGCAGCTTGCGGTAGATGTCGAGCAGCGCGTCGTCCTGGCCCTGGGTGTGGTCCTTCTCCAGGGTGGCGCGCATCGACTCGTACTCGCCGAACTCCTGGAGGATCTGCTCGGTGGTCCAGCCGAGCGCCTTGAGGAGGACGGTCACGGACTGCTTGCGCTTGCGGTCGATGCGGACACCGACCATGTCGCGCTTGTCGATCTCCATCTCCAGCCAGGCACCCCGGGACGGGATGATCTTGGCGGAGAAGATGTCCTTGTCGGACGTCTTGTCGATGGAGGAGTCGAAGTAGACACCCGGCGAGCGGACCAGCTGGGACACCACGACACGCTCGGTGCCGTTGATGACGAAGGTGCCCTTGTTCGTCATGAGCGGGAAGTCGCCCATGAAGACCGTCTGGGACTTGATCTCGCCGGTCTCGTTGTTGGTGAACTCGGCCGTGACGAAGAGCGGCGCGGCGTACGTGAAGTCGCGCTCCTTGCACTCGTCGATGGAGTTCTTCGGAGGCTCGAAGCGGTGGTCGCGGAAGGTCAGCGACATCGACCCGGAGAAGTCCTCGATCGGCGAGATCTCCTCGAAGATCTCCTCCAGACCGGACTTGGTGGGGACGTCCTGTCCGTTCTCGAGAGCCGCCTCGACACGAGCCTTCCACGCGGCGTTGCCGAGCAGCCAGTCAAAGCTCTCGGTCTGCAGCGCGAGGAGGTTCGGAACCTCGAGGGGCTCCTTGATCTTTGCAAAGGAGATGCGCAGCGGGGCGGTGCTTGCGCCGTTGTTCGTATTCGCGGTCGAGGCGTTGCGCGAGGCGGCCAAGAGGGGGTCCTTCCGAGGGCTCGGACTCACTACGCGCGTACCGGTCCCCAGCCGAGCAAGGAGACCCGAAATCCCAGGTCAGGGCATTCGGTCATCTGTGCTCTCGCGGGGTATGCCCCTGGTGACGGGCAGGGAGCAGCTAACAGGCAGCGCAAAGGGTCAGTGTAGCCACTTGGCCCACTGATGTCCAGGGCGAGCAATTCGCGACCCTCGTTGTTCTCATCTCCGCGGCACCTCGCGCCCGTCGGCGCACATCGATACTGCCCGTTCGGTCGTCGATCCATGCCTCGGATCCGGATCGTTGTGACGACGCGTCCTGAGAATTGCGCGCGGCGTGCGGTTCGTCAAGGCCCCCGGCTCCGCGGGGCGCACGGCGAAGATCACCATACTCCTCGGGGTGCCCGTCGCACGACAGGCACCACGGCAACGCCGAAGGGCGACCACCCGGATGGGTGATCGCCCTTCGGAACGCCCTCAGCGGGCGTCAGCGCGAGTCAGGAGACCCGCAGGAGGTCACTTGACCTCGACGGCCGCACCGGCGCCCTTGAGGGCCTCGGCGGCCTTGTCGGCCTGCTCCTTGTTGACCTTCTCGAGGACCGGCTTCGGGGTGCCGTCGACGAGGTCCTTGGCCTCCTTCAGGCCCAGGGAGGTCAGCTCACGCACGACCTTGATGACCTGGATCTTCTTGTCACCGGCGCCGGTGAGGATGACGTCGAACTCGTCCTTCTCCTCAGCGGCCTCGGCCGGGGCGCCCGGGGCGCCGGCGGCGGCAACGGCGACCGGGGCGGCGGCGGTGACGTCGAACTTCTCCTCGAACGCCGACACGAACGCGGCGAGCTCGATGAGGGTCATCTCCTCGAACTGCGCGAGCAGGTCTTCCTGAGACAGCTTCGCCATGATGGCGGTCCTTCCACTAATTCGGCTGGTGCCGGGATGTACATGTGTGGCGGGCGTACGTGGGGCCCGCTGTGACCGTCGCCCTGGTCAGGCGGCGATCAATGTGCGAGCCGAGTTACTCGGCACCGCCCTGCTCGGCCTGCTTGGCGCGAAGCGCGTCCACGGTGCGGACGAGCTTCGACGGGAGCGCCTGGAAGAGCGCGGCAGCCTGGGACTGCTTGCCCTTCATGGCACCCGCCAGCTTGGCGAGCAGAACCTCGCGGGACTCGAGGTCCGCAAGCTTCTTGATCTCATCGGCGGACAGCGCCTTACCGTCAAGGACACCGCCCTTGATGATGAGGTTCGGGTTGTCCTTGGCGAAGTCACGAAGACCCTTCGCCGACGTCACCGGGTCACCGGTGATGAAGGCGACCGCCGTCGGACCATTGAACTGGTCGTCCAGCGACGTGATCCCGGCCTCGTTGGCCGCAATCTTGGTCAGCGTGTTCTTCACCACGGCGTACTGGGCGTTCTCACCGAGCGAACGGCGCAGCTGCTTGAGCTGTGCCACGGTGAGACCGCGGTACTCGGTCAGCACGGCGGCGTTGGAGCTGCGGAACTTGTCCGTCAGCTCGGCAACCGCAGCAGACTTGTCGGGCCTCGCCATGAGCCTCGGCCTCCTTCCGGGTGATTCGGACCGCGATGGCTGAAGGAAGGAGACTGGGCAAAACGAAACGCCCCGGCGCAGGCGCACGGGGCGTGACTCGACCGGACGGCTTGCCCGGGAGTACTACCACTGTCACCTGCGCGGGTCGTCCGTAGCTAGCGGATCCTTCGGCGGCTGTGCCCTGGGGGCACGGCTGCGACCAGCGGTCTTTGGCTTCTGTGGAAGAGTACGGGACCGGGCTGCCGTCAAGCAAATCGGCCGGTCGTCAGCGGAACGGGGTGGGGCCGGGGACGCGGTACGGGGCCGGGGATGGGCCGGAGGGCGGGGCCGGGGTGAGGCGGGGTGCCGGCGGCACGCGGGCCCCACGCGGACCGGCTTGGACCGGCTCGGGTTCCGCTCGTACCGCCGGTCGGGCGGCGGCGAGGCCGTGCGGTGAGGCCGCGGGGGGCCCGTACCGCCGTCAGGCCGTGCTCGGACCGCGGTGAGGGCGCGGGGGCCCGTACCGCTGTCAGGCCGTGCTCGGACCGCGGTGAGCCCGCGGTCCGGCCGCCGGCACGCCGCCGCGCTCAGGCCGTGCCGGCTCCGTCGGTGCCCGTGCCGGCCCCGGCGTCCTGCGGGCCCTCGGTGTCGCGGGCGGCGGCGCCGAGCTTCTCCAGGACCTCCATGAAGTCGAAGGTCTCGCCGGCGGGCGGGGCCTGCACGGCGGCGGCGGTGCCGTAGTCGGAGTAGGCCACGGCGATGTCGAAGGTGCCCTGCGGCGTCTCCATGCCGATGTCCATCTTCACCGGGTAGCCGTCACCGTCGACCCACACGTCGGTGTCGTACGCCTTGAGACCGCCCTCCTTCAGCGAGGCGACCAGCTCGGCGCGCTCCTTCGCGGAGAGCACCGCGAGCGACTTGTTGGAGGCGACCATCTCGTCGACGGTGAGCCGTCCCTTGTAGTGCTGGGTCTCGACGCCGTCGACCTTCTCCGGGCCGACGTGCTTCAGGTTCGGCGAGTCCAGCAGCAGGGCGAGCTGCTTGGCCGGGTCCTGGTTGATGTTCTCCAGGCTGCCGGTCATCTGCCGGCGCACCGCGGCGTCGCCGGACAGGTCCGCCATGGCCTTGAGGTCCATCTTGATCCAGCGCTTGCCGCCCAGCTCCGCGGGGGCCTTCTCACCCATGTCCATGTACATGACCTCGTCGGCCATGATCAGACGGGAGGTGCCGGGGCCGCCCTGTGCCTGGTTCAGCGCGCCGCCCTCGACGGTCATGTCCATCACGCCCGGGTCCCACCCCATGACCCCGGACATCGTCATCTCGCCGCCGCCGGCCATGCCCTCGACGCCGGCCGGCATGGTCATCGTCATGCGGATCTTCGCCGACTTCGCCGCGGCGGTCTTCTCGTACGCCGCCTGGATGACCTGGGCGGGCGAGGACCACCGGAGTCCGTCGCGCGGCGCCTCGGCCGCCTTCTTGTCGCCGCCCTGACAGCCCACGGCCCCCGCGAGCACGACCGCGGCCACCGCCGGGACGCCCAGAAGCCTGCGTACGGAGACGTTCATCCCCACCCCCATGTTCGAATTTCCGACCTGCAGAACGCTAACCCATGGGACTGACAGCCGGTGGGGGTGGGGAAAAGGGACCGGCCCCCGCTCCTCCGAAGAGGGGCGGGGGCCGGTGGGGCTTTCCCCGTGAGCCGTCAGGCTCGACCCGGTCAGACGGCGGCCGGGTCCTCCTCGACGAGGAGGTTGCGGGTGCGGTTGGCGTCCAGCGGGATGCCGGGGCCCATCGTGGTGGAGAGGGTCGCCTTCTTGATGTAGCGGCCCTTCGCGGCGGACGGCTTCAGACGGAGGATCTCCTCCAGCGCGGCCGCGTAGTTCTCGACCAGCTTCGTCTCGTCGAAGGAGACCTTGCCGATGATGAAGTGCAGGTTCGAGTGCTTGTCGACGCGGAACTCGATCTTGCCGCCCTTGATCTCGGTGACGGCCTTGGCGACGTCCATCGTGACGGTGCCGGTCTTCGGGTTCGGCATCAGACCACGCGGGCCGAGAACGCGGCCGAGGCGGCCGACCTTGCCCATGAGGTCCGGGGTGGCGACGACGGCGTCGAAGTCCAGACGGCCCTTCGCGACCTCGTCGATCAGTTCGTCGGAGCCGACGATGTCGGCGCCCGCGGCCTCCGCGGCCGCAGCACGGTCACCGGTCGCGAAGACCAGGACCCGGGCGGTCTTACCGGTGCCGTGCGGAAGGTTCACGGTGCCACGGACCATCTGGTCGGCCTTGCGCGGGTCGACGCCCAGGCGGAAGGCGACCTCGACGGTGCCGTCGAACTTGGTGGCGGCGGTGTCCTTGGCGAGACGGACGGCCTCGAGGGGGGCGTAGTTCCGCTCCCGGTCGACCTTGGCGTCCGCGCCGCGGAGAGCCTTGCTGCGCTTCACTTCTTCTCCTGCTTTCAGGTATGGAGTCGTGGTGCGGGCCGGCGCTGGCCCTTCCACAGAGAGGTCAGACGGGAGCTGTTCAGCCCTCGACCGTGATGCCCATGGAACGGGCGGTGCCGGCGATGATCTTCTCCGCGGCGTCCAGGTCGTTCGCGTTCAGGTCGGGCATCTTGGTCGTGGCGATCTCGCGGACCTGGGCGCTCGTGAGCTTGGCGACCTTGGTCTTGTGCGGCTCGCCGGAGCCCTTCTCCACACCAGCGGCCTTGAGGATCATCCGCGACGCCGGGGGCGTCTTCGTGATGAAGGTGAAGGAGCGGTCCTCGTAGACCGTGATCTCCACCGGGATGACCCAGCCACGCTGCGACTCGGTCGCGGCGTTGTAGGCCTTGCAGAACTCCATGATGTTGACGCCGTGCTGACCCAGCGCGGGGCCGACCGGCGGGGCCGGGTTGGCCGCGCCGGCCTGGATCTGGAGCTTGATGAGCCCCGTGACCTTCTTCTTCTTGGGAGGCATAGCTCTCTCCGGGTCCTAGTGAGAGTGTTCGGCCGCCATCCGATGCCGTTCGATGTCGTCCGACATCATCCGGATGGAGGCATACCGCACAACGATAACGGGTATGACCGCCCGGCCAAAAACCGAGCAGGTCAGAGGGCGCGCACGCCACTCTGACCTGCTCGGGAGGACCGACCTGGGTCAGTTCTTCTGGATCTGGTCGAAGCTCAGCTCGACCGGCGTCTCGCGGCCGAAGATCTCGACGAGACCCTTGACCTTCTTCGAGTCGGCGTTGATCTCGTTGATGGTCGCCTGGAGCGTCGCGAACGGACCGTCGGTGACGGTGACGGAGTCGCCGACCTCGAAGTCGAGCACCTGGACCTCGACCTTGCGGGCCGGAGCCGGCTTGCCCTCGGCCTCGGCGGCCTCGCGGGCGGCCTTCTCCTCGGCCTCGGGGGCGAGCATCTTGACGATCTCGTCCAGGGTCAGCGGGTACGGGTCGTAGGCGTTGCCGACGAAGCCGGTGACGCCCGGCGTGTTGCGCACGACGCCCCACGACTCGTTCGTCAGATCCATGCGGACGAGCACGTAGCCGGGCAGCTTGTTCTGCTTGACGTTCTTGCGCTCGCCGTTCTTGATCTGGACGATCTCTTCCTCGGGGACCTCGGCCTGGTAGATGAAGTCCTCGACGTTGAGCGAGACGGCGCGCTGCTCCAGGTTGGCCTTCACGCGCTTCTCGTAGCCCGCGTAGGTGTGGATGACGTACCACTCGCCGGGCAGGCCGCGCAGCTCCTCGCGGAGCGCGGCGACCGCGTCGACGGGAGCGGCCGGCTCGGCCTCGGCCCCGTCGGTCTCGTCGTCGGCGTCCGCCGGCTCGATGGCGTCCTCGTCCTCGACGGCCTCGGCGCCCTCGGCGACCTCGAGGTCGTCGGTGTCCTCGACGGGTCCGGCGTCCTCATCGGCGTCGGTGTCGAGGTCGGCGACGTCCGCCGCGTCCTCGTCCTCGCCGGCCACGACGGCGTCGTCCTCGACGAGGAGGTCGATGTCCTCGGGCGCCTCGCCGACAGCGGCGTCCGCAGCTTCCGCCTGGTCCTCGTCGGCCGCCTCGACGACGTCGAGCTCGTCCTGGGCGGACTCGTTCAGGTTCGGGTCAGACACGGTGGCTGCTTCTTCCTGGATACAGATGGGGTGGAACATGCGAAAAGGGGCGCCGGGTGGGCGCCCTCCGCGGGAATCAGCCGAAGACGTACTTGACTGCTTCCTGGAAGCCGAAGTCGATGGCGGTCACCATACCGATCATGATGACGACGAAGATGATGACGACCGTCGTGTACGTGGTCAGCTGGTTCCGCGTCGGCCAGACGACCTTGCGCAGCTCGGCGACGATCTGACGGTAGAAGAGCGCGAGACGGCCCAGCGGGCCCCTCTTGGCGCGCTTGCCGCCCTTGCGGGTCTTCTTCTTGGACTCCGGCGCTTCGTCCTCAGCATCAGGCATGTCGATGGAGCCTACGGCGTCCGTCACGTATCTCACCTGATTCCGGGTCGGCCGTGCCGCGCCCGGGTGGAGCCGCACGGCGGTGCAATGAAGTACATACCTGCGCACACAACCTGGCGGTGTGTGTAGCAGGGCCGGAGGGACTTGAACCCCCAACCGCTGGTTTTGGAGACCAGTGCTCTACCAATTGAGCTACGACCCTTTGTGGTTCTCCCCCAACCTACCGCATCCGCAGAAGTGCCTCGCGGACCGGCCGGTGAGGGCCAACGAGCAGAGAGTGTACGTGGTCAGCGCCTCCGCGTCGAACAGAAAGCCCCGGCGGGCTCCGCGCCACCTCCCCCGGCCGCCGCCGGGGACCTCCCGCCGGTCTGCGGCCGGAACCCTGCCCGCCCCCGGCCCGGCGCCCGCCGCGCCACCCCGCCACGCCCTTGCGGCGGGGCCCCGGCCGGGCTCCGGCGAGACTCCCGACGGGACCGGACGGGCCTCCGCCGGGGTCCGTCCGCCGGTTCGGACGAACGTTTGCCGGAGCCTTACCGGGCTCCCGGTCGGGCTCCGGCGGGGGCGCTCGCGCCCCGGGGCCACGGGTCGGGCACGGACGTCCGGTGGGTGAAACCCGGGTCCTGGCCCCCCACGGGGTCTGGGAGCATGGGCCGCATGAGCGCTGCAACCTCTCCGACCGAGCGCCGGGTCTCCGCCCGCATCGGCGCGATCTCCGAGTCCGCGACCCTCGCCGTCGACGCCAAGGCCAAGGCCCTGAAGGCCGCCGGGCGCCCGGTGATCGGCTTCGGCGCGGGCGAGCCGGACTTCCCGACGCCCGACTACATCGTCGAGGCGGCCGTGGAGGCCTGCCGGAACCCGAAGTACCACCGCTACACCCCGGCCGGCGGCCTGCCGGAGCTGAAGTCCGCGATCGCCGCCAAGACGCTGCGCGACTCCGGCTACGAGGTCGACGCCTCGCAGGTCCTGGTGACCAACGGCGGCAAGCAGGCGATCTACGAGGCGTTCGCCGCGATCCTCGACCCGGGTGACGAGGTCATCGTCCCGGCCCCGTACTGGACGACCTACCCGGAGTCGATCCGCCTCGCCGGCGGCGTGCCGGTGGAGGTCGTCGCGGACGAGACGACCGGTTACCGCGTCTCCGTGGAGCAGCTGGAGGCCGCCCGCACCGAGCGGACCAAGGTCGTCCTGTTCGTCTCCCCGTCGAACCCGACCGGCGCCGTCTACCCGCGCGAGGACGCCGAGGCGATCGGCCGCTGGGCCGTCGAGCACGGCCTGTGGGTCCTGACCGACGAGATCTACGAGCACCTGGTGTACGGCGACGCCGCCTTCACCTCGCTGCCGGCGCTCGTGCCGGAACTGCGCGACAAGTGCGTCGTCGTCAACGGCGTGGCGAAGACGTACGCGATGACCGGCTGGCGCGTGGGGTGGATCGTCGGCCCGAAGGACGTCGTGAAGGCCGCGACGAACCTCCAGTCGCACGCCACGTCGAACGTCTCCAACGTCGCCCAGGTGGCCGCGCTCGCCGCCGTCTCCGGGAACCTCGACGCGGTGGCGGAGATGCGCGAGGCGTTCGACCGGCGCCGCCGCACCATCGTGCGGATGCTCAACGAGATCGACGGCGTGGTCTGCCCGACCCCGGAGGGCGCGTTCTACGCGTACCCCTCGGTGAAGGGGCTGCTGGGCAAGGACATCCGCGGTCAGCGGCCGCAGACCTCCGTCGAGCTGGCGGCGCTGATCCTGGACGAGGTCGAGGTGGCCGTGGTGCCGGGCGAGGCCTTCGGCACCCCGGGGTACCTGCGGCTCTCGTACGCGCTCGGCGACGAGGACCTGGTCGAGGGCGTGTCGCGGATGCAGAAGCTGCTCGCCGAGGCGCGCGACTGAGCGCTCCACGCGTGCTCGGGGGGCGCTCGGTGAGTGCTCGATGAGCGCCGCCCCCGCGCGCGGGGGCGCCCACGGGCCCCGGCCGGACCACCGGCCGGGGCCCGTTCTTTCGTTCCCGCCGTACCCGTTCGGAGAAAAGGGCTGTTTCGCGGCGCCGCTCTGCGGCAGGATCCCCGGATGGAGCACGTCCGCGATCTGCAACAGCTGCCGAAGGCCCATCTGCACCTGCACTTCACCGGGTCGATGCGGCCCTCCACCCTGCTGGAGCTGGCCGACAAGTACGGCGTCCACCTGCCGGAGGCACTGACCGGCGGCGAGCCGCCCCGGCTGCGGGCCACGGACGAGCGGGGCTGGTTCCGCTTCCAGCGGCTGTACGACATCGCCCGGTCCTGCCTGCGGGAGCCCGAGGACATCCGGCGGCTGGTGCGGGAGGCCGCCGAGGAGGACGTGCGGGACGGGTCGGGCTGGCTGGAGATCCAGGTCGACCCGACGTCGTACGCACCGCGCCTGGGCGGGCTGATCCCCGCGCTGGAGATCATCCTGGACGCCGTGGACGCCGCCTCGCGGGAGACCGGCCTGGGGATGCGGGTGCTGGTCGCGGCGAACCGGATGAAGCACCCGCTGGACGCCCGCACGCTGGCCCGGCTGGCGGTGCGGTACGCGGACCGGGGGGTCGTGGGGTTCGGGCTGTCCAACGACGAGCGGCGCGGGATGGCGCGCGACTTCGACCGGGCGTTCGCCATCGCCCGGGAGGGCGGGCTGCTGGCCGTGCCGCACGGCGGCGAGCTGACGGGCCCGGCGTCCGTACGGGACTGCCTCGACGACCTGAAGGCGTCCCGCATCGGCCACGGCGTGCGCGCCGCGGAGGACCCGCGGCTGCTGCGACGGCTGGCCGAGAAGGGCGTGGCCTGCGAGGTGTGCCCGGCGTCGAACGTCGCCCTCGGCGTGTACGAGAAACCCGAGCAGGTACCGCTGCGGACGCTGTTCGACGCGGGCGTGCCGCTGGCGCTCGGCGCGGACGACCCGCTGCTGTTCGGGGCGCGGCTGGCGGACCAGTACGAGTTCGCCCGTCATCACCACGGCTTCACGGACGCCGAGCTGGCGGAGCTGGCCCGACAGTCGATCCGCGCGTCGGCGGCCCCGGAGGACGTCCGCGCGAAGCTCCTGTCGGGCGTCGACACCTGGCTGACGGAGGGCTGAGGCGAAACCGGACCGGGACCGGGGCGGGCCGGGGGTCAGGGCAGGGGTCAGGAACAGAGCGGGCGTTCGCCGTGCGAGCAGCCGGACAGGGCGGGCCGGGGGGCGGGACGGCGTCGCGCTCCGGCCGGGCGGGATCCGGCCGGGCGGGATCCGGCCGGGGCTGGGGCCTGGGACGGCCTGGGCCCGGCCCCGGACCGGCCAAGGGGCCCAGGACCCAGGACCCAGCGGAAGGTCCGCGTCAGAGGCTGACGCCGACCGTCACCGGCTCGTTGACGAGGGTGACGCCGAACGCGTCACGCACGCCCGCGACGACCTCGCGGGCGAGGGCGAGCAGGTCCTCGGTGGTGGCCTGGCCGCGGTTGGTGAGGGCGAGGGTGTGCTTGGTGGAGATACGGGCGGGCCCCGCGCCGTATCCCTTGGTGAACCCCGCCCGGTCGATCAGCCAGGCGGCGGACGTCTTGGTGCGGCCGTCGCCGGCCGGGTAGGCGGGCGGGGCGACGTCCGGTCCGAGGCGGTCGCGCACGCGGTCCAGGAAGGCGGCGTACGCGGTGTCGTCGAGGATCGGGTTGGTGAAGAACGACCCGGCGGACCACGTGTCGTGGTCGTCGGCGTCGAGGACCATGCCCTTGCCCGCGCGCAGTGCGAGGACGGTCTCGCGGGCGGCGGCGACGGGCACGCGGTCGCCCGGCTCGACGCCGAGGGCACGCGCGGTCTCCGCGTACCGGATCGGGGCGCTCAGCCCCTGCGCGTCCTCCAGCTCGAACCGGACGCGCAGGACGACGAAGCGGTCCGGGTGGGCCTTGAAGCGGCTGTGCCGGTAGGAGAAGTCACAGGCGGCGTTGGAAAGCGTGACGACCTCGTCGGCGCGGCGGTCGTACGCGACGACCTCGGTGAGGGTGGTGGCGACCTCCTGGCCGTACGCCCCGACGTTCTGGATGGGGGTGGCGCCGGCGGAGCCGGGGATGCCGGCCAGGCACTCGACGCCGGCGAGCCCGGCCTCCACGGTGCGGGCGACGGCGTCGGTCCAGACCTCGCCCGCGGCGAGCTCCAGGCGGGTGCCGTCGAGGGTGAGGCCGCGGGTCGCGACGCGCAGGGCGGTGCCGTCGAAGCCCTTGTCACCGATGACCAGGTTGGACCCGCCACCGATGACCAGCAGCGGCGTACCGGACCGGTCGGCTTCGCGCACGGCGGCGACGACGTCGTCGTCGGTGGTGGCCGTGAGCAGCCGCGTGGCGGGGCCGCCGAGCCGGAACGTGGTCAGGGGGGCGAGGGGAGCGTCGTGGAGTTCCTGCACGCGCCCAAGCCTACGGTGCCCCACCCATCGGCCCCGGCCCACGGCCGCCGGGCGTCGCGGAGGGGCGTCGCGGAGGGCGTCCGTCTGCGGCGGGCGGTACGTCTGCGGCGGGCGGTCCGATGCGGCGGGTCCGGCGCCGGGCGGACCCACGGGCAGGGGCGCGTCTGGCGCGCACGGGCGGTACGGAGGGCGGGCGGGCCTGACGCTCGGGGGGTCCTACGGGCGCCGGGGCACGGCTTGGGCCGGGCACCGGGCGTCCGTCCGTACAGGCGGCGGGTCCGGCGTCTGAGCCGTAGGCGGGCGGGGCCTGAGACCGGGCCCCTACGGGCGGCCGGGGCGCGGCTGGTGATGCCGGGCGCCGGGCGAGACGAGGGCCGGGTACTGGAGGGCGAGCGGCAGGCGTGGGGCCGTACGGGACGGCGGGGCGCGTCTCGCGCCGGGGCGGGCCTGACGCCAGGGGCGGCGGGTGGCGGTGGGGCGGGGCGATCGTGCGCTGCGCCCCGCCGTCCCGGCGGCCGGCCCGCGTCAGGCGGGCCGGCCCGGTGGCCGCGTCAGGCGAGCTGGACCACCGCACGGGACATGCCGAGGACCTTCTGACCCGCGCTGGTGGCGGTGAGGTCGACGCGGACCCGGCCGTCGTCCAGCTTCGCGGCGACCTTCGCGCTGACCTCGATCAGGGCGCCCTGCTCGTCGTCGGGCACGATGACCGGCTTGGTGAAGCGGACGCCGTACTCGACGACCGCGGCGGGGTCGCCGACCCAGTCGGTGACGACGCGTACGGCCGAGGCCATCGTGAACATGCCGTGCGCGATGACGTCCGGCAGGCCGACCTCGCGGGCGAACCGCTCGTTCCAGTGGATGGGGTTGAAGTCCCCGGAGGCGCCCGCGTACCGCACCAGTGTGGCGCGGGTCACCGGGAAGCTCTGGGCCGGCAGCTCCGTGCCGACCTCGACCTCGTCGAATGCGATCTTCGCGGTCATGATGTTCCTCACGCCTCCTCTGCGGCGCGCGCCACGAGCTTCGTCCAGGCGGTCACCACGTGCTCACCGGCCTCGTCGTGCACCTCGCCCCGGATGTCGAGGATGTCGTTGCCCGCGAGGGACTTGATCGCCTCGATGGTGGAGGTGACCGACAGGCGGTCCCCGGCCCGTACGGGACGGCTGTACGCGAACTTCTGGTCGCCGTGCACGACCCGGCTGTAGTCGAGCCCCAGCTGCGGGTCGGCGATGACCTGGCCGGCCGCCTTGAACGTGATGGCGAACACGAACGTGGGCGGGGCGATCACCTCGGGGTGTCCGAGCGCCTTCGCGGCCTCCGTGTCGGTGTACACCGGGTTCGCGTCGCCGACGGCCTCGGCGAATTCGCGGATCTTCTCCCGGCCGACCTCGTACGGCGTGGTGGGCGGGTAGCTCCGCCCGACGAAGGACTGGTCGAGCGCCATGGACGCGGTACCTCCTGCGGTCCTGTCTGGGGCCGGCCGTGGTGCCGGCTCGGTGAGGTTGCGGTGGGGTGTGCGGGTGGTGCGATGGTGCTGGGGTGGTGCGGTCGTGCGTGGAGGGAAACGACACGAGGCCGCCCCCGATGGGGACGGCCTCGTGTACGAGCCTGTTCTTAGCGCGTTTCGCGGTGCGCAGTGTGCGCGTTGCAGCGCGGGCAGTGCTTCTTCATCTCAAGACGGTCCGGGTTGTTACGCCGGTTCTTCTTGGTGATGTAGTTCCGCTCCTTGCACTCCACGCAGGCCAGCGTGATCTTCGGGCGGACGTCGGTGGCAGCCACGTGAGTGCTCCTTGACGGACAAATGGACGGATGGAACGCAGAAAAGAGTAGCCGATCGAAGGACCGACCCCACAATCGGCTACTGGGAGTAGCGGTGACCGGACTTGAACCGGTGACACAGCGATTATGAGCCGCTTGCTCTACCGACTGAGCTACACCGCTTTGATGTATGGATCACCTCACCCGAAGGCGAGGTTCTCCCCACACCAGAGCCCCAATACGGAATCGAACCGTAGACCTTCTCCTTACCATGGAGACGCTCTGCCGACTGAGCTATTGGGGCGAGCGATGAAGACATTACACGGTCGGTGGCCGTTCACCCAAATCCGTTTGCCGCCCTCCCGGCTCGGGCCCGAACAGGCCCGTCGCGGTCCGGTTCGTCCGGACGCGCCCGGCCCGTCACGGGGCGGTCACACGCCCCGCGCATCCCCCGCCCCGCTCCACGTGCCGCACCCTCTCCGCCGCATGTCGCGCGCCTTCGCCGGCCGCGGCACCTCTCCGCCGCACCGGACCTCGCTCCCCCGCTCCTCCGCCCTGGACACCCGCCCAGGCGGCACCCGCGCCCGCGGCGACCCGGCCCGTCCGACCCGCCCGGGCGGACCCCACGCACGCACCCGTCTCGACCCGTCCGGGCCACCGGGCCCGTCCGACCTGCCCGACCCACCGGGCCCGTCCGACCTGCCCGCCCCGCCCGGCCCGTCCGACCCATCGGGTCCATCCGACCCGTCCGCCCCACCGGGCCCGTCCGACCTGCCCGGCCCATCCGACCCGCCCGCCCCACGCACGCGACGCCCGCGCGCCCTGCTCACGCTCCGTAGCGACGCCCCGTACGTCACGCGTGTCCCACGCCGGTACGACTATTGCGCTCCTCCTCGAAGGCCGGACGGCGGCACCCTAGGCTCGCCTCACGCTGCGCGACCAGCCCCTCTCCCCACGTGACCACCCGCACCACCTGCCCACTCCCCCAGGAGCCCGATGTCCTCCGACAGCCAGCAGCCGCGGCCGCCCGAGGGCGCCACCACCGACACGACCGCGCTGCTGCTGAGCGGCGCCCGCCTCACCGACGGGCGGACCGTCGACGTACGGCTCAGCAGCGGGCGCATCGAGGCCGTCGGCACGCCCGGCAGCCTCGGCGCGCACGGCGCCCGCGTGGACCTCGTCGGGTACCTCCTGCTGCCG
Organism: Streptomyces changanensis; assembly: GCF_024600715.1. Lineage (NCBI taxonomy): Bacteria > Bacillati > Actinomycetota > Actinomycetes > Kitasatosporales > Streptomycetaceae > Streptomyces > Streptomyces changanensis. The sequence continues at coordinate 3,982,057 of NZ_CP102332.1, read as the reverse complement.
GCCCCCGCCGAACCGCACGCGCACGCCGACACGGCCCTCAGCGGCGATGTCCCCGGCCCCGTCCCGTACGCCGCCGAGGACGTCCGACGACGCGCCACGGAGGCGACGCTGCTCCAGCTGGGGCACGGGGCGACGGCGCTGCGCGCGCACGTCCGGATCGGCGACGTCCAGGGGCTGGCGTCGCTGGAGGCGGCGCTGCAGACGCGGCGCTCGCTGCGGGGACTGGCCGACCTGACGGCGGTCGCCGTGCCCCGGCTGCTGACCGGCGTGGCGGGCGCGGACGGGCTGGCGATGCTGCGGGACGCGGTGAAGATGGGCGCGTCGGTCGTGGGCGGCTGCCCGGACCTGGACCCGGACCCGGCGGGGTACGTGGAGGCGGTGCTGGAGGTGGCCGCGGAGCACGGCTGCCCCGTCGACCTGCACACGGACGGGGACGACCCGGCGCGGCTGGCCCGGCTGGCGGCGATGGCGGGCGGGCTGCGGCCCGGGGTGTCGATCGGGCCGTGCGGCGCCCTGTCGCGCCTGCCCGCCGACGCCCGCGCCCGGGTCGCGGACCAGTTGGCGGCGGCCGGGGTGACGGTGGTGTGCCTGCCGCAGGGCGGCTGCTCGGGCACGGAGGTGCGCGGGGCCGCGCCGGTGCGGTTGCTGCGGTCGGCGGGGGTGCGGATCGCCGCGGGCAGCGGCGCCCTGCGGGACGTGGCGAACCCGGTGGGGCGTGGCGACCCCCTGGAGGCCGCGTACCTGCTGGTGTCGCAGGGCGGGCTGCGCCCGGCGGAGGCGTACGGCGCCGTCAGCGAGGCGGCCCGGGAGGCGATGGGGCTGCCGGCGGTACGGGTGGAGGCCGGGTTCCCCGCGGAGCTGCTGGCGGTGCGCGGGGAACGGCTGGCGGGGGTGCTCTCCCTCGCGTACAGCCGGATCGTCGTGCACCGGGGCCGGGTCGTGGCCCGGACGAGCGCGGTGCGCGAGTACTGCGACTCGGCGGCGGCGCTGGAACTGCCGCGCCAGGCCCGGCCGGACGCACCTCCGTGAGCGTTCCGCGCTCCGGCGCCGTACGGTCGTGAGCATGCGCATCGTCATCGCTGGAGGACACGGTCGGATCGCGCGGCGCCTGGAGCGCCTGCTGGCGGCGGCCGGACACGAGGTCGCGGGCATCATCCGCAAACCGGAGCAGGCCGACGCCCTGCGGGAGGCGGGCGCCGAACCGGTCGTCCTGGACATGGAGTCGGCGTCCCTGGAAATGGTCGCCGCGGTACTGCAGGGCGCCGACGCGGCGGTCTTCGCCGCGGGCGCGGGCCCGGGCAGCGGCGTGGACCGCAAGGAGACCGTGGACCGGGACGCGGCGGTCCTGTTCGCGGACGCGGCGGAACGGGCTGGAGTGCGGCGGCTCGTCGTGGTGTCCAGCATGGGCGCCGACCCGGACCACCGGGGCGACGAGGTCTTCGACGCGTACCTGCGCGCGAAGGGCGCCGCCGACGCGCACGTCCGCGGCAAGACGAGCCTGGACTGGACGATTCTGCGCCCCGGCATGCTCACCGACGACGCGGGCACGGGCCTGGTCCGCCTGGAGGCCTCCACCGGCCGCGGCCCGATCCCCCGCGACGACGTGGCGGCGGCCATCGCCGAACTCCTCGACACCCCGGGCACCGCGGGCCTGACCCTGGAACTGATCAGCGGCTCGACCCCGATCCCGGTCGCCACGAAGGCCGTAGCCGGCAACTGACAGCCACACGAAAAGACCCCCGTCGCTCTGCGTTCCAGCAGAGCGACGGGGGTCGTCGCGTGGCGGCGCCAGGATTCGAACCTGGGTAGGCTAAGCCGACGGATTTACAGTCCGCTCCCATTGGCCACTCGGGCACACCGCCATGGGATGTCGCCTTGGTGCTCCGCCTTTCGGCGTTGCTCCCTGGCAACGACGTAAACGATACCTGATCCCGGGGGGTGGTTCGCCACCGATTTCGATCAGTACGTGGGGCGGGTGGGGGTGGCTAGGCTTGGGGTGGCGGTCGGCGCTGGGCCGCCGCCCTCGCAACCACCCGACGCAAGGAGCCACAGGACATGGCCGACTCCAGTTTCGACATCGTCTCGAAGGTCGAGCGGCAGGAGGTCGACAACGCCCTCAACCAGGCGGCGAAGGAGATCTCCCAGCGCTACGACTTCAAGAACGTCGGCGCGTCGATCTCCTGGTCCGGCGAGAAGATCCTGATGCAGGCGAACTCCGAGGACCGGGTCAAGGCGATCCAGGACGTCTTCGAGACCAAGCTGGTCAAGCGCGGGATCTCGCTGAAGTCGCTGGAGACGGGCGAGCCGCAGCTCTCCGGCAAGGAGTACAAGATCTTCGCGACGATCCAGGAGGGCATCTCGCAGGAGAACGCCAAGAAGGTGGCGAAGATCATCCGCGATGAGGGCCCCAAGGGCGTCAAGGCGCAGGTGCAGGGCGAGGAGCTGCGGGTCAGCTCGAAGAACCGCGACGACCTGCAGGCCGTGATCGCCCTGCTGAAGGGCAAGGACTTCGACTTCGCGCTGCAGTTCGTGAACTACCGCTGACGCGTGCGGTGTTCCGGGCGGGACGGGGGCGGACACGGCCGGTGGCCGGTCCGCCCCCGCCTCGTCACGGGGGTGCCTGATGTCGGATTTCCGCCAGCGGCGGGTGGGCGGCGCGGCACAGACTGGTGGGGGAAGAAGGGACCGACCATGACGGTGTACGCGCGGGTCGAGGGGCCGTTGGGCGCCATGTTGCTGGTGGGCGAGGAGAGCGGGGACGGCGCTGTCGCGCTCGTCTCCCTGTCCCTGCCGGAGCAGAAGGGCGCGGTCGCCGTGCGCGAGGGGTGGCGGCACGCGCCGGGGGCCTTCGTGCCGGTCGCGGCGCAGCTGGAGGAGTACTTCGCGGGACGGCGGCGGGTGTTCGACCTGCCGGTGGCGGCCGGTGGGATCGGCAGCGAGTTCCAGCGGCGCGTCTGGCGGGCGGTGGAGGACATCCCGTACGGCACCACCGCCTCGTACGGGGAGGTCGCGGCGCGGGTGGGGGTCTCGGGTGCCGGAGTACGGGCCGTGGGGACCGCGATCGGGCGCAACCCGCTGCTGGTGGTGCGGCCCTGCCACCGGGTGATCGGGGCGGACGGTTCGATGCGCGGCTACGCGGCGGGGCCGGAGCGCAAGGAGCGCCTCCTCGGCATCGAGGGCGCGCTGGTCCGGTGACGCAGGCGTTGTTCCCGCTGGGCGGCGGCCGCGCCGAGGTGGCGCCGGGGGCGGTGCACGTGCCGGGCTGGCTGTCGGTGGAGCGCCGGCGGGAGTTGGTCGAGGCGTGCCGCGCATGGGCGCGGGGTCCGGTGCCGCTCAGGCACACCGCGCTGCCGGGCGGCGGGGTGATGTCGGTGCAGACCGTGTGCCTGGGCTGGCACTGGCTGCCGTACCGGTACTCACGGACGGCGGACGACGTGAACGGGGCGCCGGTCGCGCCCTTCCCCGGGTGGCTCGGGGACCTCGGGCGGGAGGCGGTGGCCGCTGCCTACGGGGAGGGCGCGGAGGGGGAGGTCGAAGCCGGCGGCGCCGGAACGGACGGCGTGCGGTACGCGCCTGACGCCGCGCTGGTCAACTTCTACGACGGGGACGCCCGCATGGGCATGCACCAGGACCGCGAGGAGCGTTCCTCGGCCCCGGTGGTGTCCCTGAGCATCGGCGACAGCTGCCTGTTCCGGTTCGGGAACACCGAGTCGCGAGGGCGGCCGTACACCGATGTGCTGCTGGAGTCGGGGGACCTGTTCGTCTTCGGCGGGCCGTCACGGTTCGCGTACCACGGGGTGCCGAAGGTGTACCCGGGCACCGGGGATCCGGAGTCGGGGATGAGGGCGGGGCGGTTGAACCTCACCCTGCGGGAGACGGGGCTCCCGGGAGCCGGGTGACCCCGGGGTCGGGGGCGGGGTCAGCGGGGCCTGGAGTGGCCGAACAGGATCCGGTAGGCGATCAGCAGGACGAGGGAGCCACCGATGGCCGCGAGCCAGGTCGCGCCGTCGTAGAAGTCGTTGCTGATCGGCCGGTCCAGGTACCGGGCCGATATCCAGCCGCCGGTGAACGCGCCGGCGATGCCGATGAGGGTCGTGCCGATCAGGCCGCCGGGGTCGCGGCCGGGGAGCAGCACCTTGGCGACGACGCCGGCGAGCAGGCCCAGGACGATCCAGCTGATGACGCTCACGCGTGTTCCTTCCATCGGGGCCGTGTGGGGCTGTGGTGGCCTGGGGCTGTGGTGGCCTGGGGCTGTGGAAGCCGTCGGGCCGGCCGTCGGGCCGTGGTCCCCGTTGCACCGGGGTGGTCGTTGCGGCGTGCTCCCCGTTGGACCGGGGTCGCAGCCGGGGCGTCGTCGCCGTCGGGGCGTGGTCGCCGTTGGGCCGTTCATGCGGTTCGCGTGGTGTGTCTGCCCTGGAGGACGCCCGGGGTGGGTCGGGTGGTTGCGCAGGTCAGTAGGGTGCGGCGCATGGTACGCACTCTGCGACGGTCGCTCGGGCTCTTCGACGCGGTCATGGTCGGTCTGGGCGCGATGCTGGGCGCCGGGATCTTCGCGGCGCTCGGGCCGGCCGCGCGGGCGGCCGGGAGCGGGCTGCTCCTGGGCCTGGCGCTCGCCGCGGCCGTCGCCTACTGCAACGCGATGGCCTCGGCTCGGCTGGCCGCGCGCTATCCGGCGTCGGGCGGCACGTACGTCTACGGGCGGGAGCGGCTTGGTCCTTTCTGGGGGTACCTGGCGGGCTGGGCGTTCGTCGTGGGCAAGACGGCGTCGTGCGCGGCGATGGCGCTGACGGTGGGCGTGTACCTGTGGCCGGGGCAGGCCCACTCCGTGGCGGTGGCGGCGGTCGTGGCGCTGACGGCGGTGAACTACGGCGGGGTGCAGAAGTCGGCGTGGGTGACGCGCTGGATCGTGGCGGTGGTGTTGGCCGTGCTGGCCGCCGTGGTGGTGTCCTCCCTCGGTTCGGAAGCGGCGGACCTCGGCCGGCTGGGGCCGGGGCGCGACGTCTCGGTGGGTGGGGTGGTGCAGGCGGCGGGGCTGCTGTTCTTCGCGTTCGCGGGGTACGCCAGGATCGCGACGCTCGGCGAGGAGGTCCGCGATCCCGGGCGGACGATCCCGCGTGCGGTCCCGGTGGCGTTGGGGATCGTTCTGGTGGTGTACGCGTGTGTGGCCGTGTCCGTCCTCTCCGTGCTGGGTGCGGGTGGGGTGGCCGGGGCATCGGCGCCCCTGGCCGACGCCGTGCGCGCGGCGGGAGCCGACGGGTTGGTGCCGGTGGTGCGGGTGGGCGCGGCGGTGGCGGCGCTGGGCTCGCTGCTGGCGCTGGTCCTCGGGGTGTCCCGTACGGCCTTGGCCATGGCGCGGGACGGGCACCTGCCGCGGGGGCTCGCGGCCGTCCACCCCCGCTTCGGGGTGCCGCACCGCGCCGAGCTCGTGGTGGGCGCGGTCGTCGCGGTGGTGGCGGCGACCGCCGACCTGCGGGAGGCGATCGGCTTCTCGTCCTTCGGCGTGCTCGTCTACTACGCGATCGCCAACGCCTCGGCGTGGACGCTCACGGCGGGGGCGTCCCGGGTGCGCCTGCTCGCCGCGGGGGGCCTCGCGGGGTGCCTGGTGCTGGCCTTCTCCCTGCCGCTCGGCTCGGTGCTGGCGGGTGCGGCCGTGCTGGCGGTGGGAGCGGCGCTGTACGCCGTGCGGGCGGGCGTCGACGGACGGTCCGGGCGGACCGGGCAGCCGGAGCGGCCTGGGCGGGGTCGCTAGCGGCGCGGCGGCCGACCCGGCGTCATATGCGGGCGCGGTGGTGAGGGGTGCGGCGTGGTCCGGAGGCCGCCCGGGTCGACGACCGCGTGTGTCCGGGCGACGTGGGCCGTGACGGCGTGCGTCGACGGGGCGCGTGTCGTGACGGTGCGTAGTCGGTCATGAGTCCATGGTGCAGCACTCGGGCGACAGCCGTCACAGCCTGTGGATAACTCTGGTCAGCGGGCCGTGAACGGCTGGTTGCTGGAGACGATGTCCTTGCCGAGCGGCAGGAGGGAGACCGGGATCAGCTTGAAGTTCGCGATGCCGAGCGGGATGCCGATGATCGTCACGCACAGGGCGATGCCGGTGACGATGTGGCCGAGGGCCAGCCACCAGCCCGCCAGGACGAGCCACAGGACGTTCGCGACGAAGGAGGGCGCGCCCGCGTCCCGCCGGTCGACGACGGTACGGCCGAAGGGCCAGAGGGCGTAGCCGCCGATGCGGAAGGCGGCGACGCCGAACGGTATGCCGATGATCGTGACGCACAGCAGCAGACCGGCCGCGAGGTAGCCGAGGAAGAGCCAGAAGCCGCTGAGCACCAGCCAGATGAGGTTGAGGATCGTCTTCACGGGCGGTGGCCTGCCATCTGCTCGAGCCGGGCGATGCGTTCCGCCATCGGCGGGTGGGTGGAGAACATGCGGGACATGCCCTGTCCGGGCCGGAACGGGTTGGCGATCATCATGTGGCTCGCCGTCTCGATCCGCGGCTCGGGGGGCAGGGGCAGTCGCTGCGTGCCGGCCTCCAGCTTCCGCAGGGCGGCGGCGAGGGCGAGCGGGTCGCCGGTGAGCCGGGCGCCGGACGCGTCCGCCTCGTACTCGCGGGAGCGGCTGACCGCCAGCTGGATGACCGACGCGGCGAGCGGACCCAGGATCATGATCAGCAGCATGCCGAGGAGGCCGGGGCCCTCGTCGTCGTCCGAGCGCCCGATCGGGATGAGCCAGGCGAAGTTCACCAGGAACACGATCACGGAGGCGAGGGCTCCGGCGACCGACGAGATGAGGATGTCCCGGTTGTAGACGTGGCTCAGCTCGTGTCCGATGACGCCGCGCAGTTCACGCTCGTCGAGGAGGCGCAGGATGCCCTCGGTGCAGCAGACGGCGGCGTTGCGGGGGTTGCGGCCCGTCGCGAAGGCGTTGGGGGCCTGGGTCGGGGAGATGTAGAGCCTCGGCATCGGCTGTCGGGCCTGGGTGGAGAGCTCGCGGACCATCCGGTAGAGCTGCGGCGCCTCGAACTCGCTGACCGGGCGGGCCCGCATCGCGCGCAGGGCGAGCTTGTCGCTGTTCCAGTAGGCGTACGCGTTCGTTCCGAGAGCGACCAGGACGGCGACGACCAGGCCCGTGCGCCCGAAGAGGCCGCCGATCACGATGATGATCGCGGACAGTCCTCCGAGGAGTACGGCGGTCCTCAGCCCGTTGTGCCGGCGGTGCACGGTACGCCCTCCAAGTGGTGCGGCAGGGGAACCCTTCGCTGGTGTTGCTCCACTGTCCAGTGGACCCTCCCGTACTGGTCAACGCGAGGCGGGAGTGGCTGGTTCCCTTGCGCGCGCCGGGGCGGGCGCTGCGCCGGACGGGTGACGCGCGGGAGCATGGGCCGGCTTGGGCGGGGCGTGGGCGGTACAGGGCCGGGCGTGGGCCGGCTTGGCGCAGATCGTGGGCCGGTCCAGGGCGGGGCGTGAGGGTCCCGGAGGGCGCGCGCCGGGGCTTGCGGCGGGGGCTCGCGCGCGGGGCGAGTCCCGGTGCGGGAGGGTTGCGTGCGCGCCCGGCCCCGGTCGGGCCGGGGCCGGGCGCGCGGGCGCGGGCGGGTCAGAACAGCGTGGTCGCCGCGAAGCGGAGCACCAGCTGCGGGTAACCCGAGAGCAGCACACCGCCGACGGCGGTCAGCGCCACCACCACGGTGAGGCCGGCGGGCACCCGGTGCCGTACCGGAGCCTCCGCCTCCTCGGTGGGGGCGGCCTCCGGTGCCCGGAACAGGACGGCGGTCCAGCGCAGGTAGTAGTAGAGGGCGATGACGACGTTGACGCCCATCACGACGGCGAGCCAGCCGAGGCCCGCGTCCACCGCGGCGGAGAAGACGACGACCTTGGCGAAGAGGCCGATGACGCCGGGCGGCAGGCCCGCCAGGCACAGCAGGAAGAAGCCCATGGCGAGGGCGGTCACCGGCCGGGTGGCGTACAGGCCCCGGTAGTCGGCGATCCGGTTCGCGGGGTGGGTGCGGGCGACGACGGCGGCGACCGCGAAGGCCCCGAGGTTCACGACGGCGTACACCAGCGCGTACGCGACGGTGGCGCCGACCTGGTCGTCACTGGAGTACGCGGCGGCGGCGATCGGGACCAGGAGGTAGCCCGCCTGTCCCACGGACGACCAGGCGAGGAGGCGGACCGCGCTCCACGCGCGCGTGGGGGCCTGCCGCAGCGCGGCGACGTTGCCGACGGTCATCGTGAGGGCGGCCAGTACGGCGAGCGCCGGACCCCACACGTCGGCGTACGACGGGAAGGCGACGACCGTCACCAGGACGAGGCCGGTGAAGCCGACCGCCTTGCCGACGACGGACAGGTACGCGGCGACCGGCAGGGGGGCGCCCACGTAGGTGTCGGGCACCCAGAAGTGGAAGGGCGCGGCCGCCGTCTTGAAGGCGAAGCCGACCAGGGTGAGGGCGACGCCCGCCTTGGCGAGCGTGCCGAGCTGTGCGGGGACGTCGTCGAGCTGCCCGGCGATCTCCGTCAGGTGGAGGGTGCCGGTCGCGGCGTACACGAAGCTCACGCCGAGGAGGGTGACGGCGGTCGCCGTGACGGAGGAGAGGAAGAACTTCAGCGCCGCCTCCCCGGACATGCGGTCGCCGCGCTTCAGGCCGACGAGCGCGAAGGCCGGGAGCGAGGCCACCTCCAGGGCGACGACGAGGGTGGCCAGGTCCCGCGAGGCGGGCAGCAGGGCCGCGCCGGCCGCGGAGGACAGCAGCAGGAACCAGTACTCGCCCGCCGGGAGCTCGTCCTTGGTGAGCGTGACGGACAGGAGCGCCGTCAGCAGGGCGCCGCCGAGGACGAGGAGCTGGATGGCCAGCGTGAAGTGGTCGGCGGTGTAGCTGCAGGCGTCCGGGGCCCCGGTCAGGCAGAAGGTGGAGCGGTCGCCGGCGCGCAGGGGCACCAGCGTGGCGAGCGCGGCGACGAGGCCGGCGATCGCCGCCCAGGCGAGGACCGGCTTGCGCCGCGGCGGGAGGAACAGGTCGGCGACGAGCACGGCGAGGGCGACGACGGCGACGACGGTCGGCGGCGCGATGGCCACCCAGTCGACGGCCTGGACGACGTCGGCGGCGGGCGCGGCGGCCGGCGCGGCGAGGTCGGTGGCGGTCACGGGCGGGCCGGTCACGGCTGCGGCGGTCACGACTTGCCTCCTGCGAGAAGCTGCTGCACGGCCGGGTCGGTGAGGCCGAGGAGGACCGCGGGCCAGAGGCCGGCGAGGACGGTGAGGGCGGCCAGCGGGGTCCACGCGGCGAACTCGTGGCCCCGGACATCTGCGACGGCTGGCTGGTCGGCGGTGGGCCGGGCACCCATGCAGACGCGGCGCACGACGACGAGGAGGTACGCGGCGGTGAGCAGCGTGCCGAAGCACGCGATGGCCGTGTACGTGAGGAACGCGGGGCGGCTGAGGCCCTCGGCGGGCTGGAACGCGCCGAACATCGCGAGCATCTCGCCCCAGAAGCCGGCCAGCCCGGGGAGTCCGAGGGAGGCGACGGCGGCGAAGGCGAGGAGGCCGCCGAGGCGGGGCGCGCGGCCGTACAGCGCGGCGCCGGTCGCGCCGGCGAGGGTGTCGAGGTCCGCGGTGCCGAAGCGGTCCTTCACGGCGCCGACGAGGAAGAAGAGGAGCCCGGTGATCAGGCCGTGCGCGATGTTGGCGAAGAGCGCGCCGTTGACGCCGGTGGGGGTCATGCTGGCGATGCCGAGGAGCACGAAGCCCATGTGGCCGACGGAGGAGTAGGCGATGAGGCGCTTCAGGTCGCCCCGGGCGCCGCTCCTGGCGAGCGCGAGGCAGGCGAGTGACCCGTAGATGATCCCGGCGACGGCGAAGGCGGCGAGGTACGGGGCGAAGACGTGCATGCCGTCGGGCGCGATCGGCAGGACGATCCGGACGAAACCGTACGTTCCCATCTTGAGGAGGACGCCGGCGAGGAGGACCGAGCCGACGGTGGGCGCGGCGGTGTGCGCGTCCGGCAGCCAGCTGTGCAGCGGCCACATCGGCGTCTTCACCGCGAGCCCCACGCCGATCGCGAGGACGGCGATGACCTGCAGCGACGTGCTCAGCGCGCGGCCGTTGTCAGTGGCGAGTGCCACCATGTCGAACGTGCCCGCCTTCAGTCCGACGAGGAGCAGGCCGAGCAGCATGACGACCGAGCCGAGGAGGGTGAAGAGGATGAACTTCCAGGCGGCCGCCTGTCGGCCCTCGCCGCCCCAGCGGGCGATGAGGAAGTACATCGGGATGAGCACCATCTCGAAGGCGAGGAAGAACAGCAGCAGGTCCAGGACGGCGAAGGTGGCCAGCGTGCCGGCCTCCAGGACGAGCAGCAGCGCGACGAAGGCCTTCGGGGCGGGGCCCGCGGGGGGCTTGGCGTAGCTGTACAGCGCGCAGAGGAAGGTCAGCAGCGCGGTCAGGACCAGGAGGGGGAGGGAGATGCCGTCGACACCGAGGTGGATCCGCACGTCCAGGGCGGGGATCCAGCTGATGTCCGTCGTGGCCTGCATCCTCGACGCGTTGTCGTGGTCGAAGCCGAGTGTCAGGGCGATGGCGGCGGCCAGGACCGCGCCGGTGACGGTCACGCCGTGGCGCAGGACGGCCTGGTCGGGTGACGTCCCCTTGAGTCCGGGCGGGGCCGGCAGGAGCGCCGCGACGGCGCCGAGGAGGGGCGCGGCGACGATGAACGCCAGGAGGAACTGCATCACGGATTCGCTCATATCGATCACGGCTCACGCTCCGGCGGCGACGAGGACGGCGGCGACCGCCAGGACGACGGAACCGGCGAGCAGGACGCTGAGGTAGGTCTGCACGTTGCCGGTCTGGGCGCGGCGCACGGCCGCCCCGAGCAGACCGGTCGTGGCGCCCGCTCCGCGTACGTAGGTGTCGACGACCTCGCGGTCGAGGAAGCGGACCAGCGAGGCCGCCGCCCGGACGGGGCGTACGAACACGGCGGTGTAGAGGGCGTCCAGGTGGAAACCGGTCGCCGCGTGCCGGTGGAGCGGGCCGAGGAGGAGGCGTCCGGGGTCGGCGGGGTCGGGCGCGGAGGCGATCGAGCCGTAGGCCGGGGTGTGGGTGGTGATCGCCTCGGCCTCGGAGACGGCGGGTTCCGCCTCGGGGTGGGCGGCGACGGCGCCGAGCGGGACGTGCGCGGCGCGGGTGGTGACCCGGCGCCAGGCGGCGTACGTGATCAGGCCGCCGGCGAGGGCGGTGCCCGTGCCCAGGACCGCGGTGGTGGTGGTCGGCGTGAGGGCGTGGCCGTCGAACCAGTCGTCGAGGGAGGTGACGGCCAGGCCGAAGGCGAGCGAGGGGACCGCGAGCACCCACAGGACGGCGCTCATGGCGAGCGGCTGACGGCCGTGGTCGGGGGCCTCTTCCCCGCGGCCGCGGAAGGCGAGCAGCCACAGGCGCGTCGCGTAGGCGGCGGTGAGGAGGGCGGTGAGGAGACCGGCCACGAGGACGATCCAGCCCGCCCCGGCGGGGGCGACGTCCCGGTCGCCGAGCGCGGTGTGCTCGGCGGCGACGAGGACGGCCTCCTTGGAGAAGAAGCCCGCGAACGGCGGGATCGCGGCGAGCGCGAGGAGGGCGACCGTCATCGTCCAGTACGCGTCGGGGATGCGGCGGGCGAGGCCGCTCATGCGGGACATGGCGGCCAGCGAGTTGGTGCCGGCGGCGTGGATGACCACGCCCGCGGCGAGGAAGAGGACCGCCTTGAAGGCGCCGTGCGAGAGGAGGTGGAAGACGGCGGCGCCGCGGTCGCCGACGGCCAGGGCGCCCGACATGTAGCCGAGCTGGCCGATGGTCGAGTAGGCGAGGACCCGCTTGATGTCGTCCTGGGCGAGCGCGGCGAGGGCCGAGCCGACCATGGTCAGCGCGGCCATCACGGCGAGGACGGTCAGGGCGGCCGCGGAGGCGGCGAAGACCGGGAGGAGGCGCGCGACGAAGTAGATGCCGGCGGCGACCATCGTCGCGGCGTGGATGAGCGCGGAGACCGGCGTCGGGCCGGCCATCGCGTCCGGGAGCCAGGTGTGCAGCGGGAACTGGGCCGACTTTCCCGCGACACCGGCGAGGAGCAGCAGCGCGACCAGGGTGGGGTGGTCGAGGCCGCCCGCTGCGACGGCCCCGAGGACCCCGGTGATCCGGAACGTCCCGGCGTCGGCGGCGAGGGCGAACAGGCCGAGGAGGAACGGGACGTCGCCGAGCTTCGTGACGAGGAACGCCTTCAGGGAGGCGGCCCGCGCCTCGGGCGTCTCCCAGTAGTGGCCGACGAGGAAGTACGAGCAGACGCCCATGACCTCCCAGCCGACCAGCAGCACCATCAGGTCGCCGGAGTAGACGACGAGCAGCATCGCGGAGGTGAAGAGGGAGACGAGCGCCGCGTACGACGGGTAGCGGGGGTCGTCGCGCAGGTAGGCGGTCGAGTAGATCTGCACGCAGGACGCGACCAGGCCGACGAGGACGGCCGTGAGGGCGGCGAAGCCGTCGATGTGCAGGGCCAGGTCGATGGGGACCGAGCCGGTCGGGGTGAGCTGGGTGGCCGCGTCGACGGCCTTCCCACCGCCCTGGCGCGCGGCGACCAGCACGGCCAGGACGAACGCGGCGACGGTCGGCAGGACGGCCAGGGGCCGTACGAAGCCGGGTGCGGTGCGGCCCAGGAGGAGGCCGGCGGCCGCGCCGAGGAACGGAAGGAGGGGGACGAGGACGGCGAGGGTCGTGGTGGTCACGCGGTGGCCTCAGCCTTCTTGCCGGTCTGCTCGTGGGCGGCCCCGTCGCCGCCCGGGGTCTCGGCGTTGTCGCGGAGCCGGTCGATGTCGGCGGTGCCGCGGCTGCGGTGGACCATCAGCACGATGGCCAGGCCGATGCCGATCTCGGCGGCGGCGATGGCGATGGTGAAGAGGGTCAGCGCCTGTCCCGCGTGGAGGGTGTCGCGCAGCCAGACGTCGAAGGCGACCAGGTTGAGGTTGACGGCGTTGAGCATCAGCTCGACGGACATCAGGACCAGGATGGCGTTGCGCCGGGCGAGGACGCCGTACAGGCCGGTGCAGAAGAGCAGCACGGCGAGGACGGCCGGATAGGCGAGGTGCATCAGCGCTTCCCCTCCGCCCCGGAGTCGCCCTTGCGGGAGAGGACGATCGCGCCGACGAGCGCGGCGAGCAACAGGACGGAGAGCGCCTCGAAGGGCAGCACCCAGTTACGGAAGAGCATCTCCCCGGTGACCCGGGTGCTGCCCTGGACCGGACCGTCGAGGTCGATCCAGGTGGTGCGGAAGGCGTCCACGACCACCCAGACGAGGGCGGCCGCGGCGGCCACCGCCACGGCGAGGGCGGCGGGCCGGTTGCCGGAGTCCGCGTCCGGGGAGCGGCCGATGGGGGCCTTCGTGAGCATGAGACCGAAGAGGAGGAGGACGACGACGGAGCCGACGTAGATCAGCACCTGGACCCAGGCGATGAACTCGGCCGTGAGGAGCAGGTACTCGACGGCGATCCCGCCGAGGGCGACCACCAGCCAGAGCGCGGCGTGGACGAGCTGACGGGTGGTGACCGTGATCACCGCGGCGCCGAGGGTGACGACGCCGACGAGGAGGAACGCGATCTCCGTTCCGGTGGGCGAGAGGAAGCCGTGGCCGGCCGCGAGGGTCATGGCGGCGGGCGCCGTGGCGGGGGTCATGCGGTGCCTCCCTCGCGGGGGGTGCCGGGGGCGCCCGGGACGTCGGGGGCACCCGGGGCGCTCGGGGCGTCGAGGCCGGGGGTGGACGGGGTGGTCGGCGCGCCCGGGGTGGCGGGTGGGGCGGGCTGGGTCGTGGCGGCCTGCTGGGTGGCGAGCTTCTCGGCTGCCTTGCGGGCCGCGACGAGCTCCTTCGGCTCCTCCGCGCCGGCGTCCAGCGCGGGCGGCTCCGGCACGGTCCACATCCACTCGCGGAGCTTGTCCCGCTCGTGGGTGAGGTCGCGGATGTCCGTCTCCGCGTACTCGAACTCCGGCGACCAGAACAGCGCGTCGAAAGGACACACCTCGATGCAGATGCCGCAGTACATGCAGAGCGAGAAGTCGATCGCGAACCGGTCGAGGACGTTGCGGCTGCGCTCCCGTCCGCCGGGCGCGGCGGCCGGCACCGTCTCCTTGTGGGAGTCGATGTAGATGCACCAGTCGGGGCACTCGCGGGCGCACAGCATGCAGACCGTGCAGTTCTCCTCGAACAGACCGATGACGCCGCGGCTGCGCGGCGGGAGTTCGGGCTGGACGTCCGGGTACTGCGCGGTGTGGCTCTTCCTCGTCATCGTCCGGAGGGTGACGGCGAGGCCCTTGGCCAGGCCGGATCCGGGGATCGGGGCCATTACTGGATCACCACCTTGACGACGCCGGTGAGGGCGATCTGGGCGAGCGCGAGCGGCACGAGCGTGGTCCAGGCGAGCCTCTGGAGCTGGTCCTCGCGCAGCCGCGGGTAGCTCACCCGCAGCCAGATGACGACGAAGGCGAGGACGGCCGCCTTCAGCAGCGTCCACACCCAGCCGAGGCCGTCGGCGCCGAACGGGCCGTGCCAGCCCCCGAGGAAGAGGACGGTGGTCAGACCGCACAGGACGACGATGCCCGCGTACTCGGCGAGCAGGAACAGGGCGAAGCGCAGACCCGTGTACTCGGTGTACGCCCCGAAGATGATCTCCGAGTCGGCGACGGGCATGTCGAACGGCGGGCGCTGGAGCTCGGCCAGGCCCGCGACGAAGAAGACCAGCGCGCCCACGATCTGCCACGGCAGCCACCACCACTCGAACGCGTCGAGGATGCCGGGGAGGGAGACCGTCCCCGCCGCCATCGCGACGGAGGCGGCGGCGAGCAGCATGGGCAGTTCGTAGGCGAGGAGCTGCGCGGCGGTACGGAGACCGCCGAGGAGGGAGAACTTGTTGGCGGACGCCCAGCCCGCCATGAGCGAGCCGAGGACGCCGACGCCCATCACGGCGAGGACGAAGAAGACGCCCGCGTCGACGACCACGCCGACCGCGCCCTCATCGGGGCCGATCGGGATGGCGACGAGCACGAGGAGGTACGGGAGGAGCGCGACGGCGGGCGCGAGCTGGAAGACGCGGCGGTCGGCGGCGGCCGGGACCACGTCCTCCTTCTGCGCGAACTTCACGCCGTCGGCGACGAGCTGCGCCCAGCCGTGGAAGCCGCCGGCGTACATGGGGCCGAGGCGGCCCTGCATGTGCGCCATCACCTTGTGCTCCGTCTGGCCGATCACCAGGGGCAGCACCAGGAACACGGCGAAGACGACGACCAGGCGGAGGGCGACGTCGAGTGCGTCGTTCACGCGTCGTCTCCTTCGGGGCGTCGTCGGTCGGGGGCGGGGTCCTGCTCCTGGCCCGGGTCCTGCTCCGGGCCCGGGTCCTGCTCCGGGCCCGGGTCCGAGTCCGGGTCCGGGGCCGGGGCCGGGTCACCGGTCCGGTCCTGGGCCGGGCCCTGCTCCGGGGTCGGTCGTGGCGGGGCGGCGGGGTCGGGGGGCTCGAAGGCGGGGCGCGGGTTGTTCCACGGGGCGTCCGCGCTGCGGGTGCGCGGGGGCGCCGCCGGAGCCTGGTCGGCCGGGCCCTCGCCCTCGGTGGGGCTCCGGCGCTGACTGGCCGAGCCCTCGCCCGCCGTACGGGCGCGGCGCGGCGGCCGGGCGGCGCCACCCGGTGCCGTACCGGGCGGGGCGGCCGGAGGCGTGGCGGGCGCTGCGGGGGCCTCCGGGGCGCCGGCGCCCTCCGCGGGCGGGGTGGCGGGCGCCGGCGCCGCGGTACCGGGCCCGGACGCCGGAACGCCGGGCGCCGCGGTACCGGGCCCCGCCGCGGCGGCACCCTGCGCGCCGCCGGACGGGCTACCGGGCGTGGGGGCGGCCGCGCCCCCCGACGTGCCGGGTGCCGCGGTGCCCTGGCTGCCGGAGCCCTCGCCCGCCGTGCGGGTCCGGCGTACCGGTCGGTCGCCGGCGGCGCGCGCGGCGCGGGCGGGGCGGGCCGGGGCGGGCGGGAGCTGGCCCTTCAGCGGGCCCCACTCGTTGGGGTCGGGCACGCCGGGCGGCAGCATCTGGCGCCGCTTGGGGCCGCCGTGCGCCGCGCCCGCCGCGGGCTCGCCCGGCTCCTTGGCGCCCGGCCACGCCTTGGCGACGCGCGCGGCGAGGACGAAGTCCTTGCGGAGCGGGTGGCCTTCGAAGTTCTCCGGGAGCAGCAGGTGCGCGGGGTTCGGGTGGCCCTCGAAGGTGACGCCGAACATCTCGTGCGTCTCGCGCTCGTGCCAGCCGGCGCCCGCGTACACGCCGACCGCGGTGGGCAGGACGGGCGCGTCGTGCGGGACGGTGGTGCGCAGCATGAGGCGGCGGACGGTGCCGCCCTCCAGGGCGGCGACGTGGGCGCAGACGCGGAAGCCGATGCCGGGCTCGTCGACGGCGCTCAGCCAGTCGAAGTAGGTGCAGCCCAGCGCGTCCCGCGCGGTCTCCAGCGCGGTGGTCCACGCTGCGGCCGGGACGTCGACCGTCAGCAGGTCGTACGCCCGCTCGGCGGTCGCCTCCGCGCCGAAGACGTCGGTGACGGCGTCGGGCAGGGTGTCGTAGGCGTTCACCGGGCACCGCCTGCGGACGCGGGCGGCGGCGGGGTGACCAGGCCGCTGCGGAGGGCGGCGGTGTCGGG
Source organism: Streptomyces changanensis (assembly GCF_024600715.1). Lineage (NCBI taxonomy): Bacteria > Bacillati > Actinomycetota > Actinomycetes > Kitasatosporales > Streptomycetaceae > Streptomyces > Streptomyces changanensis. Next base: position 3,965,399 of record NZ_CP102332.1, on the reverse strand, counting down.
CCGCCCGGTGCCGTGCCCGTACCGCTCGCCGAGCGACTCCCGGGCGATCTTCTCCTGGAGCTTCAGGATGCCCTGGAGCAGCGCCTCGGGCCGCGGCGGGCAGCCCGGCACGTACACGTCGACGGGGATGATCTGGTCGACGCCCTTGGTGACGGAGTACGAGTCCCAGTACGGGCCGCCGCAGTTGGAGCAGGCACCGAACGAGATGACGTACTTGGGCTCCGGCATCTGCTCGTACAGCCGCCGCACCGCGGGGGCCATCTTGTCGGTGACCGTCCCGGAGACGATCATCAGGTCGGCCTGGCGGGGGCCGGGCGCGAAGGGGATCACGCCGAGCCGGATGAAGTCGTGGCGGGCCATCGACGCCGCGATGAACTCGATGGCGCAGCAGGCGAGGCCGAAGTTGAAGACCCACAGGCTGTAGCGGCGGCCCCAGTTGAGGACCACCTTCATGGGTTCGGGGGCCAGCCGCGACAGGACGCCGAGCCGCTTCGGCTCGGGCAGGAGCACGGGCTGCGCGGCCGTCGCCTGCGCGGAGGTCACGGGCTCGGGGGTGGCGCCGGGGTTCACGTCCATGTCAGGACGCCCTTCTTGTACGCGTAGAGCAGTCCCACGGCCAGGAAGCCGAGGAAGACGAACATCTCGACCAGCGTGGTGGCGCCGTACCCGGGCTCGGCGAAGACGGTCGCCCACGGGAAGAGGAAGATCGAGTCGACCGCGAAGATCACGTAGAGGAAGGCGTAGACGTAGTAGCGGACCTGGGTGTGGGCCCAGCCCTCCCCCACGGGGTCGACGCCGCACTCGTACGTCATCAGCTTCTCCGGCGTCGGCACGACGGGGCGCAGCAGCCGCCCGGCCGTGAACGCGACGGCCACGAAGAGCACGCCGACGACGGCGAGGAGCCCGACGGCCGAGTAGCTCTGGAAGTAGTCGGCCGCGAGTCCGGTCTGTTCCGGCACGTCCGTCCCTCTCTCTTCCTGCCCCCGCGGGCGCCGATCGGCGATCTGTACGCACGGGAGTCTAGGCCCTGGTACCACCCGGCCCGTCAGCCGTGCCACGGACGGGGTGGGGTTATCCCCACCGGCCCTCACCCACGGCCCCCATGGCGCGGCCGGTGCCGCGCCGGGCAGTCTGGTCGCCATGACCACGCCCAGCGACCACGCCGTCCCGGCCCGTCCCTCCCGCATCGGGTTCGGGACGGCCATGTGGAAGGAGATCGTCCACCTCCTCTCCAACCTGCCAGTGTCCCTCGTGGCGTTCGTCTATGTCACGGTCACGGTGGCGGTCGGGGCCGCGCTCAGTGTGACCGTCGTCGGTCTGCCGCTGCTGGCGTGCGGGCTGGCGGGGATGCGGCTGATGGGGCGCGTGGAGCGGTCGCGGGCCCGGGCGCTGCTCGGGATGCGGATGGAGGAGCCGAGCCGGCTGCCGGTCCCGCCGCGCGGCGGCCTCGCGGCCCGGGTGTGGGCGCTGCTGCGCGACCCGGTGGCGTGGCGGGCGGCGCTGTTCGGGTTCATACGGCTGCCCTGGGGCGTGCTGACGTTCACGGTGACGCTGGTCGCGCTGGTCGCGCTGTGGCCCGCGCTGCCGTACCTGGTGCGGGCCATGGCCAACCTCGACCGGGTGATGGTGCGGGGGCTGCTGGGGCCGTCGGACGAGTTGGAGCGGCGGGTCGCCGAGCTGGAGTCGGACCGGGGCGTGGTCGTGGACACCGCCGCGGCGGACCTGCGGCGCATCGAGCGCGACCTGCACGACGGCGCCCAGGCCCGCCTCGTGGCCCTCGCCATGGGGCTGGGGCTGGCGAAGGAGAAGGCCGGCGAGGACCCGGGGGCCGCCGCCCGCATGGTCGACGAGGCGCACGGCGAGGTGAAGCTCGCCCTGCAGGAGCTGCGCGACCTCGCCCGCGGCATCCACCCGGCGGTCCTCACCGACCGGGGCCTCGACGCCGCGCTCTCCTCCGTCGCCTCCCGCTGCACCGTCCCCGTGACCGTCACGGTCGACCTGCCGGAACGGCCGGCCGAGGCCACCGAGGGCATCGCGTACTTCACGGTGTCGGAGCTGCTGCAGAACGTCTCGAAGCACGCCGGGGCCCGGAGCGCCACCGTGGACGTCTGGCGCACCGAGGAGTACCTCCTCATCCAGGTCACCGACGACGGCCACGGCGGCGCCGACCCGGCCGCCGGCAGTGGCCTCGCGGGACTTTCCGAACGCCTCGGAGCCGTCGACGGGCTGTTCGTCGTCGACTCCCCGCCGGGCGGTCCGACGACCGCTACGGCCGAACTGCCCTGGCGGTCCCGGGCGGCCGTCCGCCCCTGACGCTCCCGCACAGCATCCGCCCCGCGGCGACCGCACGCCCCGGGGCAGCCCTCGCACGCCCGCGCCCAGCGGCTCCGCCACCACACGACCTGCCACCCGCCCACGCCCACCGTTCCCGCGACCGGTCAGGCGCCCGGGACGGGAGGCGGGGCCGGGCGGGTTCGCCCCCGCAGGGGTCGGCGGAGAAGGGCGGGCACCCCGGCCGGGACCCGAGCCCGCCGACCCCGAGGAGGTGAGCCCGCCCGGCCCCGCCGCACCCACCACCCGGAGGCACCCACCCACGGCCACCCGCCCCGCCGCACCGCCCACCCCGCCGCATTGCCCACCCCGCCACACCGCCCACCCCGACGCACCACCCGCCCCGACGCACCACCCGCCCCGACGCACCACCCTCCCCGCCGCCCCGTTCCCCACGCCGACCGACCCCACGCGAGCAGAAACGGATCTCCCCATGGCCATGGCATACCGGCCGGACACCACCGGCCGCCCGCGTCCGCCGCGCGTCCCCGCGTGGCTCGCCGCCCCGCTGTCCCCTCGCACCTGGCGTGAGTTCTGCCACCTGGTGGTGGGTCTGCCGCTCGGCGTCCTGTACTTCGCGCTCTCCGTGACGGCGCTGGCGGTCGGCGCCGGGCTGGTCGTGACGTTCGTCGGCATCCCGGTGCTGGCCGCGGGCCTGGCGCTGTGCCGGGGCTTCGGCGTGGTCGAGCGGGCGCGGGCGCGGGCCCTGCTCGGTACCCGGGTCGCCGCCCCGGAGCCGGTACGGACCCGGACGGAGCCCGGCAGCGGGCCGTTCGCGTGGATGGGGGCGACGCTGAAGAGCGGCGCGTCGTGGCGGCACCTGCTGTACGCGGTGGTGCACATGCCGTGGGCGGTCTTCGCGTTCTCCGTCGCGGTGACCCTGTGGACCACGGCGTGGGCGCTGTTCACGTACCCGCTCTGGCAGTGGCTGCTGCCCCTGTACGCGGGGGTGGACGGCGTGCAGCTGTACGGGGACGGGCGGCACAGCGTCGTCCTGGACACGGCGTACGTCGTGGGGGCGAGCTGCCTCGTCGGCCTGGTCCTCGTCCTGGTGACGCCGTGGGTGATCCGGGCGCTGGCCGGGGTCGACCGGCTGCTCGTGGTCGGGCTGCTCGGCCCCTCGCGGCTGGCCAGCCGTGTCGTGGAGCTGGAGTCGGACCGGGGCGTGGTCGTGGACACCGCCGCGGCGGACCTGCGGCGCATCGAGCGCGACCTGCACGACGGCGCCCAGGCCCGCCTCGCCGCCCTCGCCATGGACCTCGGCCTCGCCAAGGAGAGGGCCGGCGAGGACCCGGAGGCCGCCGCCCGCATGGTCGACGAGGCGCACGGCGAGGTGAAGCTCGCCCTGCGGGAACTGCGCGACCTCGCCCGCGGCATCCACCCCGCCATCCTCACCGACCGGGGCCTCGACGCCGCGCTCTCCTCCGTCGCCTCCCGCTGCACCGTCCCCGTGACCGTGACCGTCGACCTGCCGGAACGGCCCGCCGCGGCCATCGAGGGGATCGCCTACGTCGCCGTCTCCGAGCTGCTGCGGAACGTCTCGCAGCACGCGGGCGCCCGCCGGGCCTCCGTCGAGGTCTGGCACAGCGGCGACCGCCTCCTCGTCCAGGTCACCGACGACGGGCGCGGCGGCGCCGCCCCGACCACCGGAACGACCACCGGCCCGACCGCCGAAACGACCACCGGCCCGACAAAAGCCCCCACCACCGACCCGACATCCGGCCCGACATCCGGCCCGACCGCGAAACCGACCACCGACCCCACCACCGGCAGCGGCCTCGCGCGGCTCGCCGAACGCCTGGGTGCCGTCGACGGGCTCCTCGTCGTCGACTCCCCGCCGGGCGGCCCGACGACGGTCACGGCGGAGCTGCCCTGGCGCAGTTGAACACAGTTGAACGCTCTGTCACCCACATGGCCGAACTTGCTGGGATGCTGGTGGTGACGGTGGACGTCGCCGTACCGGAGCCGATCGAAGTGGGGGCCGCAGGGCTGTGGACGACAGGGTGCGGGTGGTCATCGCCGAGGATTCCGTACTGCTCCGGGAGGGTCTGACCCGGCTGCTGACCGACCGCGGACACGACGTCGTCGCGGGCGTGGGGGACGCGGACGCGCTACTGCGCACGGTGGACGCGCTGGTCGCCGACGGGGCGCCGCCGGACGTGGTCGTCGCGGACGTGCGGATGCCGCCGACCCACACCGACGAGGGCGTCAGGGCGGCCGTGAAGCTGCGCGCGGACCATCCGGGGATCGGCGTGCTGGTGCTGTCCCAGTACGTCGAGGAGCGGTACGCGACGGAGCTGCTGGCCGGCAGCAGCCGGGGCGTGGGGTACCTGCTGAAGGACAGGGTCGCGGACGTCCGCGACTTCGTGGACGCGGTCGTGCGGGTCGCGCGCGGCGGCACCGCGCTCGACCCGGAGGTGGTGGCGCAGCTGCTGGGGCGCAGCCGGCGGCAGGACGTGCTGGCGGCGCTGACGCCGCGGGAGCGGGAGGTCCTCGGTCTGATGGCCGAGGGGCGGACGAACTCGGCGGTCGCGCGTCAGCTGGTGGTGAGCGACGGGGCGGTCGAGAAGCACGTCAGCAACATCTTCCTGAAGCTGGGGCTGTCGCCGAGCGACGGCGACCACCGGCGGGTGCTCGCGGTGCTGACCTACCTGAACACCTGATCCACGCCCCGCCCACAGTGGCCGGGCCGGCAGGCCATCGGCGCTGCCGCCCGCGGAGGGGACCCAAGACCGAAGACCGGGCCGGGAGCGCCGTTCCGGTGGCACACGGGGGGAGACCAAGCATGATGTTCCAGGACAAAGGGGCGTCTCGGAGTGGCGTCCATCATTCGAGCTGTCCAGGGAAGGGAACCCTTACCGACGTAGGGTGGGCCTCGGGACGGCCGGTCGTCCGGCTGTCTTCCGAGCGTTCTCCCGCCGACGGCGGGGAGGCCCCTTGTCTCGAGGGAGGTCCAGTTCAGTGACCAGCCAGGTCAGTAGCCCGGCCGAGCAGACGGGTGAGACGGCGCGGGAGGCCCTGCGGGCCGCCGGAACGACCGACGCGGCGACCACCGCAGCGACCGACGGAGCCACCGAAGGAACGACCGCCGGGGAGCGGCACGGCGCTACGGAGCAGCGGCGCGGCTCGGAGAAGGAGGTCCGCCGTCTGGACCGGGTGATCATCCGTTTCGCGGGTGACTCGGGCGACGGCATGCAGCTCACGGGTGACCGCTTCACGTCGGAGACGGCGTCCTTCGGCAACGACCTGTCGACGCTGCCGAACTTCCCCGCCGAGATCCGCGCCCCCGCCGGGACGCTGCCGGGCGTCTCCTCGTTCCAGCTGCACTTCGCCGACCACGACATCCTCACCCCCGGCGACGCGCCGAACGTGCTGGTCGCGATGAACCCGGCGGCGCTGAAGGCGAACCTCGCGGACGTGCCGCGCGGCGGCGAGATCATCGTCAACACCGACGAGTTCGCCAAGCGCGCCATGGCCAAGGTCGGCTACGAGACGTCGCCGCTGGAGGACGGCACCCTGGACGGTTACCGCGTCCACCCGGTGCCGCTGACGACGCTCACGATCGAGGCGCTGAAGGAGTTCGGCCTGTCCCGCAAGGAGGCCGAGCGGTCGAAGAACATGTTCGCGCTGGGCCTGCTGTCGTGGATGTACCACCGGCCGACCGAGGGCACCGAGCAGTTCCTGCGCCGCAAGTTCGCGGGGAAGCCGGACATCGCCGAGGCGAACGTGACGGCCTTCCGGGCGGGCTGGAACTTCGGCGAGACGACGGAGGACTTCGCCGTCTCCTACGAGGTGGCCCCGGCCACGTCGGCGTTCCCCCCGGGCACGTACCGCAACATCTCCGGGAACCTCGCCCTGTCGTACGGGCTGATCGCCGCCGCCCGCCAGGCGGACCTGCCGCTGTACCTGGGCTCGTACCCGATCACCCCGGCGTCGGACATCCTGCACGAGCTGAGCCGGCACAAGAACTTCGGCGTGCGGACCTTCCAGGCCGAGGACGAGATCGCGGGCATCGGCGCGGCGCTCGGCGCCGCGTTCGGCGGCTCGCTGGCGGTGACGACGACGTCCGGGCCGGGTGTGGCCCTGAAGTCGGAGACGATCGGCCTGGCCGTGTCGCTGGAGCTGCCCCTGCTCATCGTGGACATCCAGCGGGGCGGCCCGTCGACGGGCCTGCCGACCAAGACGGAGCAGGCGGACCTGCTCCAGGCGATGTACGGCCGCAACGGCGAGGCGCCGGTCCCCGTGGTGGCGCCGCGGACGCCGGCGGACTGCTTCGACGCGGCGCTGGAGGCGGCGCGCATCGCGCTGACGTACCGGACGCCGGTGTTCCTGCTGTCGGACGGCTACCTGGCCAACGGCTCCGAGCCGTGGCGCATCCCGGACGTGGCGGATTTGCCGGACCTGGGCGTCTCCTTCGCGACGGGCCCGAACCACACCCTGGAGGACGGTACGGAGGTCTTCTGGCCGTACAAGCGCGACCCGGAGACGCTGGCCCGGCCGTGGGCGGTCCCGGGCACGCCGGGGCTGGAGCACCGCATCGGCGGCATCGAGAAGCAGGACGGCACGGGCAACATCTCGTACGACCCGGCCAACCACGAGTTCATGGTCCGCACCCGCCAGGCCAAGGTGGACGGCATCGCCGTGCCGGACGTGGCGGTCGACGACCCCTCCGGGCGGGCGCGCACGCTGGTGCTGGGCTGGGGCTCGACGTACGGGCCGATCACGGCCGCCGTGCGGCGGCTGCGGAACGCCGGCGAGACGATCGCCCAGGCCCACCTGCGCCACCTCAACCCCTTCCCGGCCAACCTCGGCGAGGTGCTGGGGCGGTACGACAGGGTCGTCGTGCCGGAGATGAACCTGGGGCAGCTCGCCCTGCTGATCCGCGCCAGGTACCTGGTCGACGCACGCAGCCACACGCAGATCAACGGCATGCCGTTCAAGGCCGAGCGGCTCGCCGCGGCGCTGAAGGAGGCCATCGATGCCCAGTGAAGCCCTGACCCTGGTGCCCAAGGCCGAGGGCAAGCAGTCCATGAAGGACTTCAAGTCGGACCAGGAGGTCCGCTGGTGCCCCGGCTGCGGTGACTACGCCATCCTCGCCGCCGTGCAGGGCTTCATGCCCGAGCTGGGGCTGGCGAAGGAGAACATCGTCTTCGTCTCCGGCATCGGCTGCTCGTCCCGCTTCCCGTACTACATGAACACGTACGGCATGCACTCCATCCACGGCCGCGCCCCGGCCATCGCCACGGGTCTGGCCGGCTCGCGGCAGGACCTGTCGGTGTGGGTGGTCACGGGGGACGGCGACGCCCTGTCCATCGGCGGCAACCACCTGATCCACGCGCTGCGCCGGAACGTCAACCTCAAGATCCTGCTGTTCAACAACCGGATCTACGGCCTGACGAAGGGCCAGTACTCGCCGACCTCCGAGGTCGGGAAGATCACGAAGTCGACGCCGATGGGGTCGCTGGACGCGCCCTTCAACCCGGTGTCGCTGGCGCTGGGCGCGGAGGCGTCGTTCGTGGCGCGGACGGTGGACTCGGACCGCAAGCACCTCACGGAGGTGCTGCGGGCGGCGGCGGACCACCCGGGCACGGCGCTGGTGGAGATCTACCAGAACTGCAACATCTTCAACGACGGCGCGTTCGAGGCGCTGAAGGACAAGGACCGGGCGCAGGAGGCGGTGATCCGGCTGGAGCACGGGCAGCCGATCCGCTTCGGCGCGGACGGGGCGAAGGGCGTCGTCCGCGACCCGGCCACCGGTGACCTGCGGGTCGTGGAGGTGACGCCGGAGAACGCGTCGCGGGTGCTGGTCCACGACGCGCACGCGCAGTCGCCCACGACGGCGTTCGCGCTGTCGCGGCTGGCCGACCCGGACACCCTGCACCACACCCCGATCGGCGTCTTCCGCAGCGTGGAGCGGCCGGTGTACGACACGCTCATGGCCGACCAGCTGGACGTGGCCGTCGAGCAGCGGGGCAAGGGCGACCTGGCGACGCTGCTCGCCGGGAACGACACGTGGACGGTGGTCGGCTGAGGCCGGCCGACCCGTCCGTCCCCGCTGGGGCCCGGTCCGGAACCCATGGTTCCCGGACCGGGCCCCAGCGCGTGCGGGGCGGGTCCGGGCGGGGGCAGGTCCGGGCGGGCCCCGGCGCGTGCGGGGGCGGGTCCGGGCGGGGGCCGTCGCCGTGACGGACGCGTCATGACCGTATGGCGAAACGGGCATGACACGACCTCCCGTGCGGCGCTACCGTCGACCGGACAGGGCGGTGCGGGACGGTGGTCGCCGGGACGGCGGACGTCGGGACGGGAAGGGCGGACGCGGTGGCGGCGAGGAGCGGCGGCGGCGAGCAGAGGGCGGGACTCCTCTACGGCATCGGGGCCTACGGCATGTGGGGGTTGTTCCCCCTGTACTGGCCCCTCCTCCAGCCGGCGGGCGCCGTCGAGATACTCGCCCATCGCATGCTGTGGTCCCTGGTGGCGGTGGCCCTGGCGCTGCTCGTCGTGCGCCGCTGGGCCTGGGTGCCCGAGCTGCTGCGGCAGCCGCGCAAGCTGGGGCTGATCGCCGTCGCGGCCGCCGTGATCACCGTGAACTGGGGCCTCTACATCTGGGCGGTCAACGCCGGCCACGTCGTCGAGTCGTCCCTCGGCTACTTCATCAACCCGCTGGTCACCATCGCCATGGGCGTCATCCTGCTCAAGGAGCGGCTGCGTCCGGTGCAGTGGGCGGCCGTGGGCACCGGGTTCGCGGCGGTGGTGGTGCTGGCGGTCGGGTACGGCAGGCCGCCGTGGATCTCGCTGGTGCTGGCCTTCACCTTCGCGACGTACGGCCTGGTGAAGAAGAAGGTCAACCTGGGCGGCCTGGAGTCGCTGGGCGCGGAGACGGCCATGCAGTTCCTGCCCGCCCTCGGGTACCTGCTGTGGCTGGGTTCCCAGGGGCAGGCCGCCTTCGGTTCGGCGGGCGTCGGGCACATGGCGCTGCTGGCGTCGGCCGGTCTCGTCACCGCCGTGCCGCTCGTCTGCTTCGGGGCGGCCGCGATCCGGGTGCCGCTGTCGACGCTCGGGCTGCTCCAGTACCTCGCGCCGGTGTTCCAGTTCCTGGCCGGCGTCCTGTACTTCCGCGAGGCGATGCCGCCGGAGCGGTGGGCCGGGTTCGCGCTGGTGTGGGTGGCGCTGGCCCTGCTCACGTGGGACGCCCTGCGCACGGCGCACCGCACCCGCGCGACGGCCGCCCGCCTCGCGGCCGAGGCCGCCTCCCGCGCCGTGGTCCAGGCCCAGGCGGCCGCCGCGCAGTCCACGCGCCCCACGCTGTAGCCCCTCCCCTCCCCCGGCACGGCGACGGCCGCCGGCGGTGCGGTACCGGCCGTTCCGGCGGGCGGGGCCGGTGGTCGCGCGGCACGGCGGGATCCGGCCGCGGTCCGGCATCCGGACGGCGTCCCGCGCGGACCCGCGGCGGCCCGTGAATCCCCGGGGGACCCGCCGTACCCCGGTGGGGCCCGCGACCGGGCGGACGGCGGCCGCTTCCCCCACGGCCCCCGGCCGCGCCCCGGCACCCTCCCGACCCGCGCGCCCGCACACCCCGTCCGCGCCCCGGCGCACCCCGGACCTGCGGACGGGCGCGCCCGCGCGCCCCGCGTACCGGGCCGCCCCCGCCTCGGCCCCGGCACGGAGTGCGCGCACCCGCCCGGGGCGAGCCCCCGGCGGGCGCGTCCGCGCCGCGCCGGGTGCCTCCCCCGCCGCGCCGACCGACGCGCCACGGTGATCGGCCGCCCGCACTCCCCCCGGGGGCGGCCGCCCGCTCCGTGGCGCCACCGCGTCCGGTATACGGAGCCGGGTGACCGGAAAACACCCTTGACGCGCGGTCGAATTGTCGATGTACATTCAGCGACGCACCGCGCACCAGAGGCACCAGACCGGTACCACCAGCTCCAGCGCCCCGCCGACGCCGCCGTCGCGGGGCGTCTCGCTCGTTCCGTCCCCATCCCCGTACGGAATCCGGAGCCCCCACATGACGCACTCCGTGTCCGGCATACCCAGACGCACCGCCGCGATCGCCGCGCTCGCCCTCGCGGGCCTGCTGGCCACCGCCGCGCCCGCCGCCACCGCCGCGCCCTCGGCACCGGCGGCACCGGCCGCCGCGGCCGCCGCGCCCGACATCCCGCTCGCCAACGTCAAGGCGCACCTGACGCAGCTCCAGTCGATCGCCTCCGCCAACGGCGGCAACCGCGCCCACGGCCGCCCCGGCTACAAGGCGTCCGTCGACCACCTGAAGGCCAAGCTGGACGCCGCCGGGTTCACCACCACCGTGCAGCAGTTCACCACCAGCGGCGCCACCGGCTACAACCTGATCGCCGACTGGCCCGGCGGCGACCCGAACAAAATCCTCATGGCCGGCGCCCACCTCGACTCCGTCTCCTCGGGGCCGGGCATCAACGACAACGGCTCCGGCTCGGCCGCCGTCCTGGAGACCGCGCTCGCCGTCTCCCGCGCCGGCCTCAAGCCCGCCAAGCACCTGCGGTTCGCCTGGTGGGGCGCCGAGGAGCTGGGTCTCGTGGGCTCCAAGTACTACGTCACCAACCTGCCGACGACCGAGCGCGCCAAGGTCTCCGGCTATCTGAACTTCGACATGATCGGCTCGCCGAACCCGGGCTACTTCGTCTACGACGACGACCCGGTCATCGAGAAGACGTTCAAGGACTACTTCGCCGGCATCGGCGTCGCCACGGAGATCGAGACCGAGGGCGACGGCCGCTCCGACCACGCGTCGTTCAAGAACGTCGGCATCCCGGTCGGCGGCCTGTTCACCGGTGCCAGCAGGACCAAGACGAGCGCCCAGGCGCAGAAGTGGGGCGGGACGGCCGGGCAGGCCTTCGACCGCTGCTACCACTCGTCCTGCGACACCACCGCCAACATCAACGACACCGCGCTGGACCGCAACAGCGACGCCCTCGCGCACGCGGTGTGGACGCTGTCGGCGGGCACGACCGAGCCGCCGGCGGGCGACACGTACGAGAACACCGCCGACGTGGCCATCCCGGACAACGGCACGCCCGTCACCTCGTCCGTCACCGTCTCGGGCCGCGCCGGCAACGCCCCGGCCGCCCTCAAGGTCACGGTGGACGTCGTGCACACCTGGCGCGGCGACGTGGTCATCGACCTCCTCGCGCCGGACGGCACGGCGTACCGGCTGAAGAACTCCAGCGGCAACGACTCGGCGGACAACGTCCGCGAGACGTACACGGTCGACGCGTCGAGCGAGCCGGCCAACGGCACCTGGCGGCTGCGCCTCCAGGACGTGGCGCAGTACGACACCGGGTACCTCAACGGCTTCTCGCTGACCTTCTGAGGCGGACGACACCCGAAGGGGCCCACCGCGACCGTGCGGTGGGCCCCTGCCGTACGTGGCGGCCGCCGTACGTGGCCGCCACCGTCGGGTCCGGGCGGCAGCCCTGGGGTCCGGGCGGGCCGCCGTCCCCTCCGAACCGCCGCCGCGACGCCCGGGCCGACGTCACGCCCGGACGGGTGCCGTCACGCCCGGGCCGACGTCACTTCGTGGCGCCGTTCGCCGCCGCGACCAGCGCCTGCTGGGTCACGGCGCCGACGTACACCCGGCCGTCGTCCGTCATCAGGGCGTTGACCAGGCGGGTCTTGAAGACCATGCCGGAGCCGAACGGGCCTGTGACCCGGTCGCCGAGGCCGTCGAGGAACTGCTGCGCCTCGGGCGGCAGTCCGTCCTTCTCCCCGGCGCCGCCCGCGCCGCCCGCGCCGTCCCGCCGCGGCGCGGGCGCCGCCGCGTCCCCGCCCGCACCCGGGCCGGCGAGCTCGACGACGGTGGTCCAACCCTCACCGAGGACGTTCAGCCCCTGGAAGCCGTCCGGGCCCTCCAGCCCTTCCAGCCCCTTCAGGCCCTCCTCGACGGCCTTGCGGTCCTTCTCCTTCAGCCCGGCGGCCGGCCCCTCGGAGCCCGCTCCGGCGGCGTCCGCCTCCGTCACCTTCGTGCCCTTCGGCGGTGCGAACGCGAACACCGACGCGTCCGGCCGCGCGAAGTCGACCTTGGTGAAGCCGGCGTCCAGCGCCGCCTTGCCGCCGTCCCTCGGCGTGAGCGTGAACTTCAGCGGGACGCCGTTGCGCGCGTCGACCGCCACCTTCACGGACCCGATGGTGGAACCGCTCTGGCGGGGCCTGATGACCAGCTGGTACGCGTCCCGCCCGGCGACCCGCGCCGTGCCCTCGACGGTGACGGACGTCGTGGCGTCGACCGCCTCCAGCGCCTGCGAGGCGAGGTCGCCCGGGGTGACGGGCGGCTGCCGGCGCGCGTCGGAGCCGGGGCCGCGCTCGCCACCGCGCCCGGTGTGCGCGGCCGGGGCCTCCTCGTGCACGGCCTCGCCGGCCTTGCTGTCGTACGCCCACACCTCGCCGCCGTTGTGGACGAGGGTGTACTCGTCGGCGCCGTCCTGGACGGTCAGCCGCTGCCGGTCCGGGCCGTCGGCGGCGACCCGCAGGGTGTGGGTGCCGGACGCCAGCTTCATCAGCTGGGCGTCGGCGGACGCGGCCGCCCCCGAGTCGCCGAGCAGGTCGCCGAGGCCCGCGACGGACGGCAGTCCGAGGTCGGTGCTGACCTTCAGCGTGCCGGACATCTGCTGGACGTCCGACGCGGCGATCTTCTCAATGAGCTCCTGGGCGGTGATCTTCGGCAGGTCGGGGTCGCCGGCCGCCGCGAGCGCCGGGACGAGCCCGATCGTCGCCGCCGCCACCCCCGCCACCGCTACCGGGACCGCGTACCGCGTGACCTTCGCGCGCACGGGCCGTGCGGTCCTTGCGTCGCTGTCGTTCGGTGCCATGTGTGCGCTACCTCCGTGGTGTGGTGGTAACCATTCCACCCAACCACCGCCCCGGAGGCGTCAGCCCGCGGCATCAACTTGCCGTACCTCTCAGGGATGACCCACCCCCGAGACACGCACCCGTGCGGGAGAGGGGCGGCGCCGCGCGGCCGGGTCCGGGCCGGTGTCAGCCCGCGCGGTGGACGACCAGGTCGCACAGCTCCACGAGCGCGGACTTGGCGTACCCGTCCGGCAGCGGGGCGAGCATGGCCCGCGCCTCCTGCGCGTACCGCACGGTGTCCCGGCGGGCCAGCTCCAGCGCCGGGTGGGCGCGCAGCCGGCGCAGCACCTCGGCGTGCCGGGCGTCGTCCGTCAGGTCGCCGTCCAGCAGCTCCACCAGCTCCAGGTCCTCGGCGCGGCCGTGCTGCTCCGCGAGCGCGCGCAGGTGGAGGACGGGCAGCGTGGCGATGCCCTCGCGCAGGTCGGTGCCGGGGGTCTTGCCGGACTCGTGGGAGTCGGAGGCGATGTCGAGGACGTCGTCGGCGAGCTGGAAGGCGGTGCCGAGCCGCTCGCCGTACTGCGTGAGGATCTCCACGGTCCGCTCGTCGGCGCCGGCCGTCATGGCGCCGAACCGGCCGGACACGGCGACCAGCGAACCGGTCTTGCCGGCGATGACGTCGAGGTAGTGCTCGACGGGGTCCTGACCCTCGCGCGGGCCCGCGGTCTCCAGGATCTGCCCGGTGACCAGCCGCTCGAAGGCGCCCGCCTGGATCCGCACGGCCTCGGGGCCGAGGTCCGCCAGGATGTGTGAGGCGCGCGCGAAGAGGAAGTCACCCGTGAGGACGGCGACGGAGTTGCCCCAGCGGGTGTTGGCGCTGTCCACCCCGCGCCGGACGAGGGCCTCGTCCATCACGTCGTCGTGGTACAGCGTCGCCAGGTGCGTGAGCTCGACCACCACGGCCGCGGGCACGATTCCGGGCGCGTGCGGGTCGCCGAACTGCGCGGAGAGCATCACGAGCAGCGGGCGGAACCGCTTGCCGCCGGCCCTGACCAGGTGCTGCGCCGCCTCCGTGATGAAGGGGACGTCGCTCTTGGTGGCATCGAGGAGCCCAGCCTCGACCGCCGCAAGCCCGGTCTGGACATCGGCTTCGAGAGCCTGGTCCCGCACGCTCAGCCCGAACGGCCCGACTGCGGTCACGAGGAGGTCTCCTGTCTGCTGACGATCACACGGATTGTCGATGTGTCGCTGGATTCACTCACGTCAGCGTATCCGGTCCCGTTTGGATCGCCGTGGGCACCTTCCCGCCACCCCCGGTATGTTCGCCCTCGGCACATACGACCGGAATGGGCCGGGGGGAGGGGGCCTGTCGTGACCGTCCGCGCCGCCTCCCCGCACGCGCACCGCCCCGCGGATGTTCCGGAGGTTCCCGTTCCGTCACCGGACGGCACCCGGCTCCCCGCGCGGGCGCGCAGGGCGTCCGGTCGACCGGGCCGGGCGAGCGCCGGAACCCGGCCGCCGCGAGGGTGACGAGCCCCTCTGCCACCGCACCTGGGAGAAGCGCGGGCACCGCCGTAACGTGTCCCCCACACACGTGGAAAGCGAGGCAAGCACCGATGCCCGAGCAGCCCGAACAGAGCCCGCTCGACCTGGCCGAAGGCGACCCCTTCGGCCCGCACAACCTCCCGTACGGCGTGTTCTCGACCGCCGGCGAACCCGGCCGCCGCAGGGTGGGCGTACGGATCGGCGGCCATGTGCTGGACGCCGGCGCCGCGGCGCACGCGCTCGGCTCCCCGTACGCGGACCTGCTCGCGCAGCCGACCCTCAACCCGCTGATGGCGGCGGGCCGCAGGGTGTGGCGGGACGTGCGCCGCGCGCTCACCGCCTGGCTGACCTCACCCGCGCACCGCGCGGACGTAGAGCCCCTGCTGCATCCGCTCGACGCGGTGACGCTGCACCTGCCGTTCGAGGTGGCCGACTACGTCGACTTCTACGCGAGCGAGCACCACGCCTCCAACGTGGGCCGCATGTTCCGCCCGGACGGCGAGCCGCTGACGCCGAACTGGAAGCACCTGCCGATCGGTTACCACGGCCGCTCCGGCACGGTCGTCGTCTCCGGCACGGACGTGGTGCGCCCCCGCGGGCAGCGGAAGGCGCCGGCCGACGCCGCGCCCGTCTTCGGCCCGTCCGGCAAGCTGGACATCGAGGCGGAGGTCGGCTTCGTCGTCGGCACCCCCTCCGAGCTGGGCCGGCCGGTCGCGCTCGGCGACTTCCGCGAGCACGTCTTCGGCCTGACGCTGCTGAACGACTGGTCGGCGCGCGACGTCCAGGCGTGGGAGTACGTGCCGCTCGGCCCGTTCCTGGGCAAGTCGTTCGCCACGTCGGTGTCGGCGTGGGTGACGCCGCTGGAGGCCCTCGACGCCGCCCGGGTGGCCCCGCCGGGGCGCGACCTCCCGCTGCTGCCGTACCTGGACGACGCGGCCGAGGAGGAGCAGGGCGGCTTCGACCTGCACCTCACGGTGCGGATCAACGGCGAGGTGGTGGCCGAGCCGCCGTTCTCCACCATGTACTGGACGGCGGCGCAGCAGCTGGCGCACATGACCGTCAACGGCGCCTCGCTGCGCACCGGCGACCTGTACGGCTCGGGCACGGTGAGCGGCCCGGAGCCGCACCAGCGCGGCTCGCTGCTGGAGCTGACGTGGAACGGGCGGGACGCGCTGGAACTGGCCGGCGGCAAGCGGACGTTCCTGGAGGACGGCGACGTCGTCACGCTCACCGCGTGGGCGCCCGGCCCGGACGGCACCAAGGTCGGCCTGGGCGAGGTCACGGGCCGCGTCACACCGGCGGTCTGACACCCGGCCGGATCCGGTCTCCGGCGCCACGGCACCCCGCCGGATCCCGCCCTGCGGCGCCACGGCGCCCCGCCGGGTCAGGTGCTGCGGCACCCCGCCGGACCCGGCCCCGCCGGGCGGTGCGGTACCGGCCGTCCGGCGCCGCGGCACCGGCCGTCCCGGCGGACGCCGGCGGGCCACGCCCCACGGGGCGTGGCCCGGCACCCCGGCTCCGGGTGCCGGGCCGTGCGGCGCATGGCTCAGCCGCACCCCGTGGTGGTCATCCGGCGCGCCAGAGCGCGGGGGCGCCCGGCGGCTCCCACCCCGCCTGCGCGGTGTGGGCCTGGAGGCAGACGTAGCCGCGGCCCCCGTACGTGACCCGGTCGCCCGGCCGGTACGCGGTCCCCGGCGACCAGGTCCCGTCGGGCGGCGGAGTGGTCGGGCCGGGTGTCTGCGGCACGTCGAGCACGAAGTCGAAGGCCGCCTCCTTCGCCCCGGAGCCCGCGTCGCGCACGGTCATCAGCAGTCGCGGGTCGAAGAGCGGGTCGGTGGCGTTGCGGGGCTCGCCCGGGAAGTACAGCTGCGTGGTGAGCACGGGCCGTCCGGGGGCCTGCGCCTTGACGTGGATGTGCCGGGTGCGGCCCGGGTACAGGCCCGGCACGATCGTGGTGAGGCGGAAGGCGCCCTGGGCGTCGGTGAACTGGTGGCCGCGGAAGCGGTACCCCGCGTTGTCGTACGCGCCGTTGACGTCGGCCTGCCAGAAGTCGAGCAGGACGCCGGGGACGGGCCGGCAGCCGCGCCCGAAGACCCAGCCGGTGACGGTGAGGCGGACGCCCGGGGTGCCGGCGTCCACGAGGGACGTGCGCCGGGGCGAGTTCGGCTTGAAGTACGGGCCCTCCATCTGCGGCGGCGTCGGGTCGTCCCCGTCGTCGCAGGTGGGCGTCAGCTCCGGCGCGGCGCCGCCGGGGACGGCGCCGGTGCGGGCCAGCGCCGGCACGCCGACGAGCACGGCGGGGGCGGCGAGGCCCGCCGCGAGGGCGGCGCGCAGCACGGTCTTGCGGGTGGGGTGCCCGTCGCGGGGCTCCTGGTCGTCCATGCCTGCTCCTCGTCCTGGAGGGGGGTCAGGGGAACGGCTCCGAACCTACGCACGCCGTCAGGGGCGCACGATGGACTGGACGCGGCGGTCGTGGTGAATATCGCGGCAGGCCCACGCCCCACGGTCCCGCGCCCCTCCGTCACCGCCCTCCCCTCCCCCGCCACCCGCCGCCCCTCGCCCACCGGACACCCGCGCGTCCCCGCCGCCCGCCGCCCCTCCCCCGCCGCGCACCTCCGCGCCGCGCCGGAAGTCGCCCGGACTGGCGCCGGTCTCCCGGCGGAAGAAGCGGCAGAAGTAGGCGGGGTCGCCGAACCCCACCCGCCCGGCCACCTGCCGGACGGTCAGGTCGGTCCGGGCGAGGAGACGTTTCGCCTCGTGGACGCGGGCCTCGCGGACGAGCTGGCCCGGGGTGCGGCCGGTGGCGGCCTTGACCGCCTCGGCGAGGTGTCCGGCGCTCACGCCGACGGCCGCCGCGCAGGCGCCCACCGACCACAGCGCCGGGTCGCCGCGGCCGATGAGGCGGGTGAACTCCTCCGCGACCGCGCCGGGCCGCCCCGGGAGGCGGCCCGGCGCGACGGGGTGCGCGTCGTACAGCCGCGCCGCGCGCACGACGAGGACGTGCAGCAGGGCGCGGAGCACCGAGGGGTGGCCGTCGGTGCCGCGGCCGTACTCCTCGTGGAGGTCCGCGACGAGCCGGGCCGTCCGGTCAGCGGCCCGCTCGTCCAGGGTGTGCCAGGGCCGCTCGCCCAGGCGGCGCAGGAGCTGCCGGTCGTCGGGGTGGTCGATCAGGAAGTCCTCCGTGAACAGGACCACGGAGCCGTCCACGCCTGTCGCGCCCTCCCAGTGGTGTACCTGGCCGGGGGTGAGGAAGCCCAGGTGGGGCGGGCGCAGCGGCCAGCGGGCGAGGTCGGTGACGTGCGCCCCGCGCCCGGCCGTGACGTGCACGATCTCGTAGAAGGTGTGCCGGTGGGGGAAGGCGGCCCGGGACATCGGCCCGATGGTGTCGAAGGTGCCGATCGCGAACGGCACCGCGTCGGGCATCGGGACCTCCAAGCGGTGCATCGGCAGCGCCCCCCGCCCGCCGGTCCCGCCGTCCTCCCCTGGTAACACCGTGGTGCCGCGCATCGCCGTCGTCCGTCCTCGTCACCCGTCGTCGGCCCGCCACCCCGCGCCGGGCCGTCCCGGGCCGGTGGTCTGGACCAGTTGCGTCCGGTCACCATGCCACCGCGGGCCGGCCGGGGACAGGGGCCTTTCCGTCCGATGGCCCGCCCCCGGGTGCGACCACCGGCGCCGCGTCACATGCTGCCTAGGAGTCCCGCCCGGACCACCGGGCGCTCCGCGCGCTCGCCCGCCGTCCCACGAGGAGCACCGCATGAACCCGAGAGGGCCCATGACCGCCGCCGCCGTCGCCGCCGTCGCCTCCCTGGCACTGCTGGGGGGCCCGGCCCCCGCGACGGCCGCCGACGACGACGCCGCGCACGCCGACCTGATGGCCGCGTACAGCTCGACGCAGAAGTACCACTCGGTCGAACGGGCCGTCGCGGACGGCTACACGCCCCTGCGCGGCTGCATCGCCCGGGAGGGGGAGGGCGCCATGGGCTACCACTACGTCAACGAGGCGCACAACAACCGGACCGACCCCACCAGGCCGGCCGCCCTCATGTACGAGAAGGACGCGGACGGCGTGCTGCGGCTGGTCGGTGTGGAGTGGTTCGTGGAGGACGCCGACCAGGACATGGCGACCGACGACGACCGCCCGGTGATGTTCGGGCAGCCCTTCCTCGGCCCGTCGTCGGGCGTGGAGGCGGGTGTGAAGGTCCACTACGACCTGCACGTGTGGCTGCACAAGCCCAACCCCAAGGGCATGTTCCACGAGTGGAACCCCGAGGTGCGCTGCCCCTAGGGGCCTCTCGCCGGGCGGGGGCCGGACGCGGCGGCGGCCGGGCGGGGCGCGTCACCGCGCGTCCCACCCGGCCGCCGCTCCGCGCGCACGTCCCGTGCGCGCCGGGGACCCGCCCGGAGGCCGTCCGCTACCGGACGAACACCCCCGCCTGGCCGGCGAGGTCCAGGAAGTACTGCGGGGCCACGCCGAGGACGAGCGTCACGGCGACGCCCACGGCGATGGCCGTCATGGTCAGCGGCGACGGCACCGCGACGGTCGGCCCCTCCGGGTGCGGCTCGCTGAAGAACATCAGCACGATGACCCGGACGTAGAAGAACGCGGCGATGGCCGAGGCGATCACACCGACCACCACCAGGGCACCCGCGCCACCCTCAGCGGCCGCCTTGAACACGGCGAACTTGCCGGAGAAGCCGGACGTCAGCGGGATCCCGGCGAAGGCCAGCAGGTACACCGCGAAGACCGCCGCCACCAGGGGCGACCGCCGCCCGAGGCCGGCCCACTTCGACAGGTGCGTCGCCTCGCCGCCCGCGTCCCGCACCAGCGTGACGACCGCGAACGCGCCGATCGTCACGAAGGAGTACGCCGCCAGGTAGAACAACGTGGACGAGATGCCGGAGGGGGTCGCCGCGATGACGCCCGCGAGGATGAACCCCGCGTGGGCGATCGACGAGTAGGCGAGCAGCCGCTTGATGTCGGTCTGGGTGATGGCGACGACGGCGCCGGCGAGCATGGTGACGATGGCGACGCCCCACATGACGGGCCGCCAGTCCCAGCGCAGCCCCGGCAGGACCACGTACAGCAGCCGCAGCATCGCGCCGAACGCGGCGACCTTGGTGGCCGCCGCCATGAAGCCCGTCACCGGCGTCGGGGCGCCCTGGTAGACGTCGGGCGTCCACATGTGGAACGGCACCGCGCCCACCTTGAACAGCAGGCCCATCAGCACCAGCGCGAAGCCGATGAGCAGCAGGACGTCGTTGCTCATCGTCGCGGCGAGCGCCGGGTCGACCGTGCCGACCGCGCCGTCCACGACGTCCGCGATCCGGGCGTACGAGACGGAGCCCGCGTAGCCGTAGAGCAGGGCGATGCCGAAGAGCAGGAACGCGGAGGCGAAGGAGCCGAGCAGGAAGTACTTCACCGCGGCCTCCTGCGACAGCATCCGCTTGCGGCGGGCGACGGCGCAGAGCAGGTACAGCGGCAGCGAGAAGACCTCCAGCGCGATGAAGAGCGTCAGCAGGTCGTTGGCGGCGGGGAAGACGAGCATGCCCGTGACGGCGAACAGCGCCAGCGGGAAGACCTCGGTGGTGGTGAACCCGGCCTTGACCGCGGCCTTCTCGTGGTCGCTTCCCGGGACGGCGGCCGCCTCGGCGGCGAACGAGTCGACGCGGTGGCCGTGCCGGGCCGGGTCGAGGCGCCGCTCGGCGAAGGTGAAGACCGCGACGAGCGAGGTCAGCAGGATCGTCCCCTGGAGGAACAGGGCGGGGCCGTCGACCGCGATGGCGCCCATGGCGGAGATCTGCGCCTTGGTGGTCGCGTGGCCCGTGACGGCGAGGCCGACGACGGCGGCGAACGCGCAGGCGAGCGCCACCGTGCTGAGGAAGAGCTGGACGTGGTAGCGCGCCCGGCGCGGGACGACGGCCTCGACGAGGATGCCGAGGACCGCCGCGCCGACCACGATGAGGACCGGCGCCAGCTGGGAGTACTCGATCTCCGGCGCGGGGATCTTGCCGAGCGGTTCGACCGCCGCCGTCGTCCACAGGGTGTGGAAGTCCGTAGTGCTCACTTGGCCGCCTCCACGTCGGGCCGGGGGTCCTTCTGCTGGACGTCGGACATGGTGTGCCGCACCGCCGGGTTGACGATGTCGGTGAGCGGCTTCGGGTAGACGCCGAGGACGAGCAGCAGCGCGATCAGCGGGGCCACCACGGCCAGCTCGCGCGGCCGCAGGTCGGGCATGGCCCGGACCCCCTCCTTGACCGGCCCCGTCATCGTCCGCTGGTAGAGCACCAGCGTGTAGAGCGCGGCCAGCACGATGCCGGTGGTGGCGACGACGCCCGCGACCGGGTACCGGGCGAACGTGCCGACCAGCACCAGGAACTCGCTGACGAACGGGGCCAGGCCGGGCAGCGACAGCGTGGCGAGCCCGCCGACGAGGAACGTGCCGGCGAGGACCGGCGCGACCTTCTGCACCCCGCCGTAGTCGGCGATGAGCCGCGAGCCGCGGCGCGAGATCAGGAACCCGGCGACCAGCATCAGCGCGGCCGTCGAGATGCCGTGGTTGACCATGTAGAGCGTGGCGCCGCTCTGGCCCTGGCTGGTCATCGCGAAGATGCCCAGGATGATGAAGCCGAAGTGGGAGATCGACGCGTAGGCGATCAGGCGCTTGATGTCGCGCTGGCCGACCGCGAGCAGCGCCCCGTAGACGATGCTGACCAGCGCCAGGGTGATGATCACCGGGGTGGCCCACTTCGACGCCTCGGGGAAGAGGCCGAGGCAGAAGCGGAGCATCGCGAACGTGCCGACCTTGTCGACGACGGCCGTGATGAGCACCGCGACGGGTGCCGTGGCCTCCCCCATCGCGTTCGGCAGCCAGGTGTGCAGCGGCCACAGCGGCGCCTTCACCGCGAAGGCGAGGAAGAAGCCGAGGAAGAGCAGCCGTTCGGTGTCGGTCGCCATGGACAGCTCGCCGCTCGCGCGCGCGGCGGTGATCTCGGTGAGGGAGAAGCTGCCCGCGACGACGTACAGCCCGATCACCGCGGCCAGCATGACCAGTCCGCCGGCGAGGTTGTACAGCAGGAACTTCACCGCCGCGTACGACCGCTGGGCGGCCGCCCGGTCGTCGGTGCCGGCGTGGGCCCGGTCCCCGAAGCCTCCGATGAGGAAGTACATCGGGATGAGCATGGCCTCGAAGAGGATGTAGAAGAGGAAGACGTCGGTGGCCTCGAAGGAGAGGATCACCATCGCCTCGACCATGAGGATCAGCGCGAAGAAGCCCTGGGTGGGGCGCCACCGCTTGGAGCTGGTCTCCAGGGGGTCGGCGTCGTGCCATCCGGCGAGGATGACGAAGGGGATCAGCAGAGCGGTGAGGGCGATCAGGGCGACCCCGATGCCGTCCACGCCCAGCTCGTAGCGGACGCCGAAGTCGCTGATCCAGGCGTGCGACTCGGTGAGCTGGTACCGGGCGCCGCCCGGGTCGAAGCGCACCAGGACGACCACCGCGAGGGCGAGCGTGGCGAGCGAGAAGAGCAGCGCCAGCCATTTGGCCGCCGTGCGGCGGGCGGCCGGGACGGCGGCGGTGACGATCGCGCCGACGGCGGGCAGCACCGCGGTCGCGGTGAGGAGGGGGAATGACGAAGCGGACATCGCGATCACACCGCCCTCATCAACAGGGTCGCGGCGATCAGCACCGCAGCACCTCCGAACATCGAGACCGCGTAGGAGCGGACGAAGCCGTTCTGCAGTAGGCGCATCCGGCCGGAGAGACCGCCCATCGCCGCGGCGGTGCCGTTGACGACACCGTCGACGAGGGTGTGGTCGACGTAGACGAGCGAGCGGGTGAGGTGTTCGCCGCCGCGGACCAGGACCACGTGGTTGAAGTCGTCCTGGAGGAGGTCGCGGCGGGCGGCCCGGGTGAGCAGCGAACCGCGGGGCGCGACCACCGGCACGGGCCTGCGCCCGTACTGGGCGTAGGCGATGCCGACGCCGACGAGCAGCACGACCACGGTCGACGTGGTGATGACGGCGGCGCTGACCGGTGGATGGCCGTGGTCGAAGTCCGTGACCGGCTTCAGCCAGTTCACGAAGGCGCTGTTGAGGGAGAAGAGCCCGCCCGCGAAGACCGACCCGAAGGCGAGCAGGATCATCGGGATCGTCATGGACTTCGGCGACTCGTGCGGGCGGGGCATGCGCCCCGGGGCCGCCTCGGCGCCGGGCTCGACGTCCGCCGAGGCCGGGTCGGGCGCGGGCTGCCAGCGCTTCTCGCCGAAGAAGGTCATGAGCATCACGCGGGTCATGTAGTACGCGGTGATCCCGGCGCCCAGCAGCGTGACGGCGCCCAGGATCCAGCCCTCGGTGCCGCCCTTCGCGAAGGCCGCCTCGATGATCTTGTCCTTGGACCAGAAGCCGGACAGCCCCGGGAAGCCGATGATCGCCAGGTACCCGAGCCCGAAGGTCACGAAGGTGACGGGCATGTACCTGCGCAACCCGCCGTACTTGCGCATGTCGACCTCGTCGTTCATGCCGTGCATGACGGATCCGGCACCGAGGAACAGCCCGGCCTTGAAGAAGCCGTGCGTCACCAGGTGCATGATCGCGAAGGCGTACCCGATCGGCCCGAGGCCGGCGGCGAGGACCATGTACCCGATCTGCGACATCGTCGAGCCGGCGAGGGCCTTCTTGATGTCGTCCTTCGCGCAACCGACGATCGCACCGAACAGGAGCGTCACCGCGCCGACCACGACGACCGCGAGCTGCGCGTCCGGCGCGGCGTTGAAGATCGCCCCGGAACGGGTGATCAGGTAGACGCCGGCGGTCACCATCGTCGCCGCGTGGATCAGCGCCGACACCGGGGTCGGGCCCTCCATCGCGTCACCGAGCCAGGACTGCAGCGGCACCTGCGCGGACTTGCCGCACGCGGCGAGGAGCAGCATCAGCCCGATCGCCGTCAGCATGCCCTCCGACGCCCCGTCGGTCGCGCCGAGCACCGGCCCGAACGTGAACGTCCCGAACGTCGTGAACATCAGCATGATCGCCACGGAGAGGCCGATGTCGCCGACCCGGTTGACGAGGAACGCCTTCTTCGCGGCCGTGGCCGCGGAGGGCTTGTGCTGCCAGAACCCGATGAGCAGGTAGGACGCGAGACCGACGCCCTCCCAGCCGAAGTACAGCAGCAGGTAGTTGTCGGCGACGACGAGGAGCAGCATCGCCGCGAGGAAGAGGTTCAGGTAGCCGAAGAAGCGGCGGCGCCGCTCGTCGTGCTCCATGTACCCGACGGAGTAGACGTGGATCAGCGTGCCCACGCCGGTGATCAGCAGGACGAACGTCATCGACAGCTGGTCGAGCTGGAAGGCGACGTCGGCCTGGAAGCCCTCGACCGGCACCCAGCTGAACAGCCGCTGGTGCAGGGTCCGGTCCTCCGCGCCGCGGCCCAGCATGTCGGCGAAGAGGACCGCGGCGACGGCGAAGGAGGCGGCGGCGAGCAGCGTGCCGAGCCAGTGCCCGGCCCGGTCCAGCCGCCGGCCGCCGCACAACAGGACGGCCGCTCCGAGCAGGGGCGCCGCGACGAGCAGCGCGATCAGGTTCTCTGTTTCCACGGTTGCAGCGACCCCTTACAGCTTCATCAGGCTGGCGTCGTCGACCGAGGCCGAGTGGCGGGCACGGAACAGGGACACGATGATGGCGAGCCCCACCACGACCTCCGCGGCGGCGACGACCATCGTGAAGAACGCGATGATCTGGCCGTCCAGGTTGCCGTGCAGCCGGGAGAAGGCCACCAGCGTGAGGTTGCAGGCGTTGAGCATCAGCTCCACGCACATGAAGACGACGATCGCGTTCCGCCGGACCAGCACGCCGGCGGCGCCGATGGTGAACAACACGGCGGCGAGGTAGAGGTAGTTGACGGGATTCACTTGGCCGCCTCCTCTCCGTCCCGATCGCGGCCCAGCCGCTCCTCGGCGCGCCGCTCCAGCGCCCGCAGGTCCGCCAGCGCCTGCGGCGACACGTCGCGGACCTGGCCGCGCTTGCGCAGCGTGCGGCTGACGGTCAGCTCCGACGGGGTGCCGTCGGGCAGGAGGCCGGGGACGTCCACGGCGTTGTGCCGGGCGTACACACCGGGGGCGGGGAGCGGCGGGAGCTGCTTGCCCTCGCGCACCCGCTGCTGTGCCAGCTCCCGCTGGGTCCGGGCCCGTTCGATGCGCTCGCGGTGCGTGAGCACCATCGCGCCGACCGTCGCGGTGATGAGGAGCGCGCCGGTGATCTCGAAGGCGAAGACGTACTTGGTGAAGATGAGCGCCGCCAGCCCCTCGACGTTCCCCCCGGCGTTCGCCGTGCCGAGGCCGGTGAACGTGTCCAGGGAGGCGCGGCCGAGACCGGCGACCAGCAGCGCCCCGAAGCCGAGGCCGCAGAGCGCGGCCAGCCAGCGCTGGCCCTTCAGGGTCTCCGTCAGCGAGTCGGCGGCGGTGACGCCGACGAGCATCACGACGAAGAGGAACAGCATCATGATCGCGCCGGTGTACACGATGATCTGGACGACGCCCAGGAAGTAGGCGCCGTTGGCCAGGTAGAAGACGGCCAGGATCACCATCGTCCCGGCCAGGCACAGGGCGCTGTGCACGGCCCTGCGCATCAGGACGGTGCACAGCGCGCCGACCACCGCGACCGTGCCCAGCAGCCAGAACTGCACGGCCTCGCCGGTCGAGGTGGTGTAGGCGGCGGCCAGGGTGCTCGCGGTCATGCCCCGACCACCTTCCCGGACGCGGGCTCGGTCGGGCCGAAGTCCGTCGCCGCCTCCTGCGGCTCCTCGCCCTTGCTCACCGCGACCTGCCGGACCGTGTCCGGCGCGGCCCCGTGGACCAGGCCCCGGTAGTAGTCCTGCTCGTCCGTCCCCGGGTACATGGCGTGCGGCGTGTCGACCATGTCGTCGTCGAGACCCGCGAGGAGCTGCTCCTTGGTGTAGATGAGGTTCTCGCGGGAGCTGTCGGCGAGCTCGAACTCGTTGGTCATCGTCAGCGCCCGGGTCGGGCACGCCTCGATGCACAGGCCGCACAGGATGCAGCGGGCGTAGTTGATCTGGTAGACGCGGCCGTACCGCTCGCCGGGCGAGTAGCGCTCCTCGTCGGTGTTGTCCGCGCCCTCCACGTAGATCGCGTCGGCGGGGCAGGCCCAGGCGCACAGCTCGCAGCCGATGCACTTCTCCAGCCCGTCCGGGTGGCGGTTGAGCTGGTGCCGGCCGTGGAAGCGGGGCGCCGTCGTCTTCGGCTGCTCCGGGTACTGCTCCGTCAGCCGCTTCTTGAACATGGCCTTGAAGGTCACGCCGAAGCCGGCCACCGGGTTCTGGAAGGGGGTCCGTGGGGTGTCCCCCCGGGATGACTCAGTAGACACCGTCCGTCTCCTTTCCGTCACTCGCAGTGTCCCTCGGGCCACTGGCGATCAATTCGCGCTCACCGCGCGGCCGTCGGCGCGGGACCGGCGGCAGGGTCTGGCCGGGCAGCGGCGGCACCGGGAAGCCGCCCGCCATCGGGTCGAACCCGCCGTCCTCGTCCGCCTGCTCCGCCTCGGCCGCCGCCCCGGCCCTGCGTTCGCGGAACATGTCCGCGACGAAGGAGAGCAGCAGCACCGCGAGGACGCCGCCGGCGACGTACAGCACGATCGACTGGAAGGCGACGTTCTCGTTCCGCAGGGCGCGGACGGTGGCGACGAGCATCAGCCACACGACGGAGACGGGGATCAGGACCTTCCAGCCGAGCTTCATCAGCTGGTCGTAGCGGACGCGGGGCAGCGTGCCGCGCAGCCACACGAAGAGGAAGAGCAGCAGCACGACCTTGCCGACGAACCAGAGCATCGGCCACCAGCCGTGGTTCGCGCCCTCCCAGAACCCGGAGATCGGGTACGGGGCGCGCCAGCCACCCAGGAAGAGGGTGACCGACACGACCGAGACGGTGACCATGTTGACGTACTCGGCCAGCATGAACATCGCGAACTTGATGGAGCTGTACTCGGTGTTGAAACCGCCGACCAGGTCGCCCTCGGACTCCGGCATGTCGAACGGGGCGCGGTTCACCTCGCCGACCATCGTCACCATGTAGATGAGGAACGACACCGGCAGCAGCACCACGAACCAGCGGTCCGCCTGCGCCTCGACGATCGTCGAGGTGGACATGGAACCGGAGTAGAGGAAGACGGACGCGAAGGCCGCGCCCATCGCGATCTCGTACGAGATCATCTGCGCGCAGGCCCGCAGCCCGCCCAGCAGGGGGTAGGTCGAGCCGGAGGACCAGCCGGCGAGGACGATGCCGTAGATGCCGACCGAGGCGACCGCGAGGATGTACAGCATCGCGATCGGCAGGTCCGTCAGCTGCATCGTGGTGCGGTGGCCGAAGATCGAGACCTCGTTGCCTGCCGGCCCGAAGGGGATCACCGCGATCGCCATGAAGGCGGGGACGGCGGAGATGATCGGGGCGAGGACGTAGACGACCTTGTCCGCCCGCTTGACGATCACGTCCTCCTTGAGCATCAGCTTGACGCCGTCCGCGAGGGACTGCAGGAGGCCCCACGGGCCGTGCCGGTTGGGGCCGATGCGCAGCTGCATCCAGGCGACGACCTTGCGCTCCATCACGATGGAGATCAGCACGGTCACCATCAGGAAGGCGAAGCAGAAGACCGCCTTGACGGCCACGAGCCACCAGGGGTCCCGGCCGAACACGGAGAGGTCCTCGGCCGCGAGGAGGACCGGGTTCATGCGCGCACCTCCGACGAGTCGGTCGGGTCCGTCGAGTCCGTCGACGCCGGTGGGGAGGAGGGCGCCGGCGCGCCGGCGGCCGGGGCGAGGCGGACGAGCCCGCCGGGAACCGCGCCCAGGTCGGAGAGGACACCGCCGCCGGTCGACCGCAGCGGCAACCACACCACCCGGTCGGGCATCTCGGTCACCCGCAGCGGCAGCCGCACCGACCCGGCGGGGCCGGTGACCTGGAGGAGTCCGCCGTCCGCGACCCCGGTCTCCCGCGCGGTGGCGGCCGAGAGGCGGGCGGGCGCGGCGTGCCGGGTGCCGGCGAGCGCCTCGTCGCCCTCCTGGAGGCGGCCGAGGTCGAGGAGCATCCGGTGGCCGGCCAGGACGGCCTCGCCCGCACCGGCCCGCGGCAGCGGCCGGCCGGACTCGGTGGGGTCGCCCGCCGGCGTGCCGTCCCACCGGCCGAGCCGGTCCATCTCGGCGCGCACGGCCCGGACGTCGGGCAGGCCGAACGGCACGTCCATGACGTCGGCCAGCATGTGCAGGACGCGCGCGTCGGTCGGGGGCAGCGCACGGGTGAGCTGCTCCGGCTTCAGCGCCGCCTCGAACATCCGGACGCGGCCCTCCCAGTTGAGGAAGGTGCCGGCCTTCTCGGCGACGGCCGCGACCGGCAGGACCACGTCCGCCCGGTCGGTGACCTCGCCGGGGCGCAGCTCCAGCGACACCACGAACGCCGCGTCGAGCGCCTCCCGGGCGCGCGCCGGGTCGGGCAGGTCGGCGACCTCGACGCCCGCGACGAGCAGCGCGCCGAGCTCCCCGGCGGCCGCGGCCTCCACGATCTGCCCGGTGTCGCGGCCGTAGCGGTGCGGCAGTTCGCTGACGCCCCAGGCGGTCGCCGTCTCCTCGCGGGCGCGGGGGTCGGTGGCGGGCCGCCCGCCGGGCAGCAGCGAGGGGACGGCGCCCGCCCACACCGCGCCGCGCTCGCCGGCCCGGCGCGGGATCCACACCAGCTCGGCGCCGGTGGCGTTCGCGGCCCGGACGGCGGCGGTCAGCGCGCCGGTGACGCCCGCGAGCCGCTCGCCGACGACGATGACGGCGCCCGGTGCGCGCAGCGCCTCCACGGCGGCCGAGCCCGGCGCGTCGAGGCCGGTACCGGAGACCAGCGCGTCCAGCCACTCCGTCTCGGTTCCGGGCGCGGCGGGCAGCAGCGTGCCGCCCGCCTTCCGCAGACCGCGGGTGGCGTACGGGGCGAGGGCGTACGTGCGCTGCCCGTGCTTGCGCCACGCCTTGCGCAGCCGCAGGAAGACGCCGGGCGCCTCCTCCTCGGCCTCCACGCCCACCAGCAGCACCGCGGGCGCCTTCTCCAGCGAGCCGTAGGTGACCCCGCGGCCGTCGAGGTCACGGCCCCGGCCGGCGACACGGGCGGCGAGGAAGTCGGCCTCCTCGCTGCTGTGGACGCGCGCCCGGAAGTCGATGTCGTTGGTGGCGAGGGCGACGCGCGCGAACTTGGCGTACGCGTAGGCGTCCTCGACCGTCAGCCGGCCGCCGGTGAGGACGCCGGTGCGGCCGCGGACCAGGCCGCGCGCCGCCGCCTCCAGCGCCTCCGGCCAGGACGCGGGGGCGAGCGCGCCGTCGGCGCCCCGCACGAGCGGCGTGACGAGCCGGTCGCGGGCCTGCGCGTACCGGAACGCGAAGCGCCCCTTGTCGCACAGCCACTCCTCGTTGACCTCCGGGTCGTTCGCGGCGAGCCGCCGCATGACCTTCCCGCGCCGGTGGTCGGTGCGGGTGGCGCACCCGCCGGCGCAGTGCTCGCACACGCTCGGCGAGGAGACCAGGTCGAAGGGGCGGGAGCGGAACCGGTACGCCGCCGAGGTCAGCGCGCCGACCGGGCAGATCTGGATGGTGTTGCCGGAGAAGTACGACACGAACGGGTCGCCCTCGCCGGTGCCGACCTGCTGGAGGGCGCCGCGCTCGATCAGCTCGATCATCGGGTCGCCCGCGACCTGGTTGGAGAACCGGGTGCAGCGGGCGCACAGCACGCACCGCTCGCGGTCGAGCAGCACCTGCGTGGAGATCGGGACGGGCTTCTCGTAGGTGCGCTTGCGGCCCTCGAAGCGGGACTCCGCCTGCCCGTGGGACATGGCCTGGTTCTGCAGGGGGCACTCGCCGCCCTTGTCGCAGACGGGGCAGTCCAGGGGGTGGTTGATGAGCAGCAGCTCCATCACGCCCACCTGCGCCTTCTCGGCGACCTCCGAGGTGAGCTGCGACTTGACGACCATGCCGTCGGTGCAGGTGATGGTGCAGGAGGCCATCGGCTTGCGCTGGCCCTCGACCTCGACGATGCACTGGCGGCAGGCGCCGGCCGGGTCGAGGAGCGGGTGGTCGCAGAACCGGGGGATCTCGATGCCGAGCTGCTCGGCCGCGCGGATGACCAGCGTCCCCTTGGGGACGGAGGTCTCGATCCCGTCGATGGTCAGCGTGACCAGGTCCTCCGGGGGCACCGGGGCCGCCCCGCCGCCGGCGGGGTTCGACGCCATGACGGTCATGCCGTCACCTCCACGTGGTTGTCCGCCCAGGCCGTCGACCTGGCCGGGTCGAAGGGGCAGCCCTTGCCGGTGATGTGCTCCTCGTACTCCCCGCGGAAGTACTTCAGGGAGGAGAAGATCGGCGAGGCGGCGCCGTCGCCGAGGGCGCAGAACGACTTGCCGTTGATGTTGTCGGCGATGTCGGCGAGCTTGTCGAGGTCGGAGAGCGCGCCCCGGCCGGCCTCGATGTCGCGCAGCAGCTGCACCAGCCAGTAGGTGCCCTCCCGGCAGGGGGTGCACTTGCCGCACGACTCGTGGGCGTAGAACTCGGTCCACCGCGTGACGGCGCGGACGACGCACGTCGTCTCGTCGAAGCACTGCAGGGCCTTGGTGCCGAGCATGGACCCGGCGGCGCCGACCCCCTCGTAGTCGAGGGGCACGTCGAGGTGCTCGTCGGTGAACATCGGCGTCGACGAGCCGCCCGGCGTCCAGAACTTCAGCCGGTGGCCGGGGCGCATGCCGCCGCTCATGTCGAGCAGCTGGCGCAGCGTGATGCCGAGCGGGGCCTCGT
The DNA here is from genome assembly GCF_024600715.1 of Streptomyces changanensis. Classification (NCBI taxonomy): domain Bacteria; kingdom Bacillati; phylum Actinomycetota; class Actinomycetes; order Kitasatosporales; family Streptomycetaceae; genus Streptomyces; species Streptomyces changanensis. The sequence continues at coordinate 3,934,893 of NZ_CP102332.1, read as the reverse complement.
ACTGGCCGGGGCCGGCGACGTGGCCGCTGAGCGAGTACAGCGTGAAGCCGGGGGACTTCTCGCTGCCCATCGACCGGAACCAGTCCTTGCCCCGGTGCATGATCGCGGGCACGGAGGCGATCGACTCGACGTTGTTCACCACGGTGGGGCAGGCGTACAGACCGGCGACCGCGGGGAACGGGGGACGCAGCCGGGGTTGGCCGCGGCGCCCTTCGAGGGAGTCGAGCAGCGCGGTCTCCTCGCCGCAGATGTACGCGCCGGCCCCGGCGTGGACGGTGAGGTCGACGTCGAGTCCGCTGCCGAGCACGTCCTTGCCGAGGAAGCCCGCGGCGTACGCCTCGCGCACGGCCTCGTGGAGCCGGCGCAGCACGGGGACGACCTCGCCGCGCAGGTAGACGAAGGCGTGCGAGGACCTGATCGCGTAGCAGGCGATCACGATGCCCTCGATGAGCGAGTGCGGGTTGGCGAAGAGGAGCGGGATGTCCTTGCAGGTGCCCGGCTCGGACTCGTCGGCGTTCACCACGAGGTAGTGGGGCTTGCCGTCGCCCTGCGGGATGAACTGCCACTTCATCCCGGTGGGGAAGCCGGCGCCGCCGCGGCCGCGCAGACCGGAGTCCTTGACGTAGGCGATGACCTCGTCCGGTGTCATGGCGAGGGCCTTGCGGAGGCCCTCGTACCCGTCGTGCCGCCGGTAGGTGTCCAGGGTCCAGGAGCGGGGCTCGTCCCAGAAGGCGGACAGGACCGGCGAGAGGAGCTTCTCGGGGCTGGTCTCCCCGATCTCGGTGGCCAAGGTCATCACTCCCCCTCCTCGCTGACCGGCCCGGCCGGGTGCTTCGGGTCGGACGCGGAGGTCTGTTGTGGTGCGTCGTGCGAGCTGAGGTGCCCGGAGCCGGGCTGGGGGCCGCCGTGCGGGGCCTGGTCGCGGGTACCGGCGTCGGCGGACTCGCCGCGCGGGTGGACGACGCGCGGCGGCAGCGCCTCGCCCTTGGCGAGCCGGAGGCCGATGAGGGAGGCGGGGCCCGCCCCGCCGGTCGCCTCGACGGCGCCGGGGCGGGTGTCGGGGAACCCGGCGAGGATGCGGGCCGTCTCCTTGAACGAGCACAGCGGCGCGCCGCGGGTGGGCGCGACGGGGAGGCCGGCGCGCAGGTCGTCGACGAGCCGCTTGGCGCTCTGGGGCGTCTGGTTGTCGAAGAACTCCCAGTTGACCATCACGACGGGTGCGAAGTCGCAGGCGGCGTTGCACTCGATGTGTTCGAGGGTGACCTTGCCGTCGGCGGTGGTCTCCTGGTCGCCGACGCCGAGGTGCTCCTTCAGCTCCTCGTAGATGGCGTCGCCGCCCATGACCGCGCAGAGCGTGTTGGTGCAGACCCCGACCTGGTAGTCGCCGGAGGGCTTGCGCCGGTACATGGTGTAGAAGGTCGCGACGGCGGTGACCTCGGCGGTGGTCAGCCCGAGCACCTCGGCGCAGAACCGCATGCCGGTGCGGGTGACGTGGCCCTCCTCGGCCTGGACGAGGTGCAGCAGCGGCAGCAGCGCGGAGCGGGAGTCGGGGTAGCGGGCGATCACCTCCCGGGCGTCCGTCTCCAGCCGGGCGCGCACGTCGGCGGGGTAGTCGGGGGCGGGGAGTTCGGGCATCCCCAGCTGGACGTCGGTCACCGGTCGACGCCTCCCATCACGGGGTCGATGGACGCGACGGCGACGATGACGTCGGCGACCTGGCCGCCCTCGCACATCGCCGCCATGGCCTGGAGGTTGGTGAAGGACGGGTCGCGGAAGTGGACCCGGTAGGGGCGGGTGCCGCCGTCGGAGACGACATGGGCGCCGAGCTCGCCCTTGGGGGACTCGACCGCGGCGTACGCCTGGCCGGCGGGGACCCGGAAGCCCTCGGTGACCAGCTTGAAGTGGTGGATCAGGGCCTCCATGGAGGTGCCCATGATCTTCTTGATGTGGTCGAGGGAGTTGCCGAGTCCGTCCGGGCCGAGCGCGAGCTGCGCGGGCCAGGCGATCTTCCGGTCGTCGACCATGACGGGCCCGGGGGCGAGCCGGTCGAGGCACTGCTCGATGATCCGCAGCGACTGGTGCATCTCCTCCAGCCGGATCAGGAAGCGGCCGTAGGCGTCGCAGGTGTCGGCGGTCGGCACCTCGAACTCGTACGTCTCGTAGCCGCAGTACGGCTCCGCGCGGCGCAGGTCGTGCGGGAGGCCGGCGGCGCGCAGGATCGGGCCGGTGGCGCCGAGGGCCATGCAGCCGGTCAGGTCGAGGTGGCCGATGTCCTGCATGCGGGCCTTGAAGATGGGGTTGCCGGTGGCGAGCTTGTCGTACTCCGGCAGGTTCTTCCGCATGGTCCGCACGAACTCGCGGACCTGGTCGACGGCGCCGGGCGGCAGGTCCTGGGCGAGGCCGCCGGGGCGGATGAACGCGTGGTTCATGCGCAGGCCGGTGATCAGCTCGAAGAGGTCCAGGATCATCTCGCGGTCCCGGAACCCGTAGATCATGACCGTGGTGGCGCCGAGCTCCATGCCGCCGGTGGCGATGCACACCAGGTGCGAGGAGAGCCGGTTGAGCTCCATGAGCAGGACCCGGATCACCGTGGCGCGGTCGGGGATCCGGTCCTCGATGCCGAGGAGCTTCTCGACGCCGAGGCAGTACGCCGCCTCGTTGAAGAACGGCGTCAGGTAGTCCATGCGCGTCACGAAGGTGGTGCCCTGCGTCCACGTCCGGTACTCGAGGTTCTTCTCGATGCCGGTGTGCAGGTAGCCGATGCCGCAGCGGGCCTCGGTGACGGTCTCGCCGTCGATCTCCAGGATGAGCCGGAGCACGCCGTGGGTGGAGGGGTGCTGGGGGCCCATGTTGACGACGATCCGCTCGTCGTCGGCCTTCGCCGCGGACTGGACGACCTCGTCCCAGTCGCCGCCGGTGACGGTGTAGACGGTGCCCTCGGTGGTCTCGCGGGCATCGGCCGCGTCGGCGAGGTGCGTCCCGGAGGGACCCGGCGAGGCGTGGTGGCCGGGCGACGGGTGGGCGTGTGGGGTGGTCACGAGTACGACCTCCGCTGGTCCGGAGCCGGGATCTGGGCGCCCTTGTACTCGACGGGGATGCCGCCGAGGGGGTAGTCCTTGCGCTGCGGGAAGCCCTGCCAGTCGTCCGGCATCATGATCCGGGTCAGGGCGGGGTGGCCGTCGAAGACCAGGCCGAAGAAGTCGTACGCCTCGCGCTCGTGCCAGTCGTTGGTCGGGTAGACCGCGACGAGGGACGGGACGTGCGGGTCGGCGTCCGGGGCGGACACCTCCAGGCGGATCAGCCGGCCGTGGGTGAGCGAGCGCAGGTGGTAGACGGCGTGCAGCTCGCGGCCCTTGTCACCCGGGTAGTGCACGCCGCTGACGCCCGTGCACAGCTCGAAGCGGAGCGCGGGGTCGTCGCGGAGGGTGCGGGCGACCCGGACGAGGTGCTCGCGGGCGACGTGGAAGGTGAGTTCCCCGCGGTCGACGACCGTCTTCTGGATGGCGTTCTCCGGGACGAGCCCCTGTTCCTCCAGGGCGCCCTCGAGCTCGTCGGCGACCTCGTCGAACCAGCCCCCGTAGGGGCGGACGGCCGGGCCGGGGAGGCGGACGGGACGGACGAGGCCGTCGTAGCCGGAGGTGTCGCCGCCCCGCTCGGCGCCGAACATGCCGCGCTGGACGCGGATCTCCTCGCCGTGGTCGCCGCGCTGGCCGGGCAGGTTCTGCGCGGCGAGTTCCTTCTCGGGGTTCGGCTCGTCGGTCCGGTGCGGGTCACCGGGCCCGTTCGGCCGGTTCGGCTGGTCGGTCACCGGAGCAGCCCCTTCATCTCGATCGTGGGGAGCGCCTTGAGCGCCGCCTCCTCCGCCTCGCGGGCCGCCTCCCGGGCGTTGACGCCGAGCTTGGAGGACTGGATCTTCTCGTGGAGCTTGAGGATCGCGTCGAGCAGCATCTCGGGGCGGGGCGGGCAGCCGGGCAGGTAGATGTCGACGGGGACGACGTGGTCGACGCCCTGCACGATGGCGTAGTTGTTGAACATGCCTCCCGAGGAGGCGCAGACGCCCATGGAGATCACCCACTTCGGGGCGGGCATCTGGTCGTAGACCTGGCGCAGGACCGGGGCCATCTTCTGGCTGACCCGACCGGCGACGATCATCAGGTCGGCCTGGCGCGGCGAGCCGCGGAAGACCTCCATCCCGAAGCGGGCCATGTCGTACCGGCCCGCGCCGGTGGTCATCATCTCGATGGCGCAGCAGGCGAGGCCGAAGGTCGCGGGGAAGACGGACGCCTTGCGCACCCATCCCGCGGCCTGCTCGACCGTCGTCAGCAGAAATCCGCTCGGCAGCTTCTCTTCGAGTCCCATGAGTGTGTCCTTCAGCCCCTCAGTCCCATTCCAGGCCGCCGCGCCGCCACACGTAGGCGTAGGCGACGAAGACCGTGAGCACGAAGAGCAGCATCTCCACGAGCCCGAAGATCCCCAGTGCGTCGAAGGTGACGGCCCAGGGGTAGAGGAAGACGATCTCGATGTCGAAGACGATGAAGAGCATCGCCGTCAGGTAGTACTTGATCGGGAAGCGGCCACCTCCGGCCGGCGTCGGGGTGGGCTCGATGCCGCACTCGTACGCCTCGAGCTTGGCCCGGTTGTACCGCTTGGGGCCGATGAGCGTGGCCATGACCACGGAGAAGATCGCAAACGCTGCCCCGAGGGCGCCGAGCACGAGGATGGGCGTGTAGGCATTCACGCTCCTCGCTCCTTCCAGTCGTCCTTGACCGTTGGACCGCACCGGGCTTCCACGTCGCCGCCTCGGCACCTTCCGGCCCGTCGCGCTGAGCCCGGAAGATCGCTTACATGTGAGGCAGTTCACAAGCCCGTTTGGAACGCATCCTATGCCCGTCGATCTGTGATCTGCGACACGGGGTGCGTCAACGGCTTTGTGATCTCCACCACCTGGCGAACGATCATGTATTCGGATGAACGGTGATCTTGGCACCAGACGTGACCGAGTGGCGACGATACGTGACAACGGAGCCGGTCATCGCTGGTCGAGGCGGTCTTGCACTATCAAGCGCTGACCGCTACACGCAAATTCGAGTCGGACGCGTCCGAGTGATAAAGGGGCTCACCCCACTCGTGCGGGGGTGCCGCGGGACGGGAGTGGACGCGTGCGACGGCCGACGGCGGGTAGGCGTCGGCCGACGGGGCCACGCATGTGACCTGCGCCACTCGCTCCGGGCTGCCGGAAAAGCGGGGTTGGCCAACTGCGTGAACGAGTGGTAAGCGCACGGCAATTCGGGCGTTTCGCGGAAAACCCATGATCACGGGCATGATCACGAGGGTCTGAAATGTCCGTTACGGCGTCAATAAAGGGCCTACGGAAGCGGATTCGGCCCTTCCGACCCGAACTGTGGCGCAACACACGTTTCTTGATGGGAACCGCGATGCCCTGATAGCGGTTGTCCCATGTCCCACACCGCTCACATACCCAGCCACCGGAAGCCCCGCCGCAGCTCCTCGAAGCTCGCGCTGCGCGCCGGAGTTGCCGGTGGCGTCCTCAGCACCATCGCGGTGGCCGCGTCGCCCGCTCAGGCCGAGCCGGTGACCGAGACCATCGAGATGCCCACGCTCACCAACGTGGACCTGTCCGGTGCGCTCTCCTCCGCCGTCGCCGCCTCCGCCGAGGCGACCCAGCAGGACGCGCTGGTCCAGGACCTCCGGGCTCAGGAGGACGCCGCGGCCGGGAAGGCGGCCAAGGACGCCAAGACGGCCAAGGATCAGGCGGAGCGCAAGGCTGAGGCCGAGCGCAAGGCCCAGGAGGCCGAGGAGAAGGCCCGGGCCGAGGCCCGGGAGCGCGCCTCCCGCACCGCCGAGCGCACCACCCTGTCCGCGTCGTCGAACAGCGGCGACAGCGACGGCGGCAGCAGCAGCAGCGACAGCGGCTCGTCCCGCTCGACGGCCACCGGTTCCGCCGCCGCCATCGTCGACTTCGCGCGCGCCCAGATCGGCGACGCGTACGTCATGGGCGCCACCGGCCCCAACGCCTGGGACTGCTCGGGTCTCGTCCAGGCCGCCTACCGCCAGGCCGGCATCGACCTGCCCCGCGTCTCCGGCGCGCAGTCCAGCATGGGCACCTCGGTCTCGCTGAGCGACCTCCAGCCCGGCGACATCCTCTACTGGGGCAGCCGCAGCGGCTCGTACCACGTGGCGATCTACGTCGGCGGCGGCAACTTCGTCGGCGCGCAGAACCCCGGCACCGGTGTCGTCGAGCGGTCGCTCGACTACGACTCGCCGTCCGGCGCCGTCCGCATCCTCTGACGCGGCAGGGCGGCTGACGCGCCGCCGACCACGCACCGAAGGCCGTCGCTCCCCCGCTCGGGGCGGGAGCGACGGCCTTGGCGTGCGTACGGGGCGTCAGCGGCCGGGCAGCGGCCCGCCGGGGGGGCGACGGCCGGCGGGCGGGCACGGGCGCCCGGTGGGCCCCACGCGCCCCGGCCCGGCGGGCGGGGCTGCGGCTGCGGCTGGCCGACCCCGGCGGGTGGGGCTGCCGCGCCTGGCGCCTTGGCTGGCCGACCCCGGCGGGTGGGGCTGCCGCGCGTGGTGCCTTGGCTGGCCGACCCCGGCGGGGGCGGACCCCGGCCCGGCGCCCGGCGGGCGGGTGCCGGCGGGCCGACCCCCGGTCCGGTGCGGGCCCCACATGAGGTGCCTCGGTGGTTCGACCCCAGCGGGTGCGGCTGCCGCGCGTGGTGCCTCGGCGGCTTGCCTCAGCGGGTGGGGCGGAACGCCTCGATGAGCCGCGCGTAGCTGTCCCCGCCGTGCCCGTCGGCGACGGCCTTCGCCATCAGCTCCCGGTGCAGCTCGGGGAGGCGTCCGTCGACGCCCCGCAGCGCGCCCGCGTGCAGCAGGTGGTCGACCGTCGCGAGCTGCACGTCGATCGTGGCGTCGTCCCCCGGGTACCGCCCGGCGTCGATCTGCCCCGCGTACCGCTCCACGAACAGGCCCACGGTCGACAGCCAGCGCAGCGCGACCGGGGCGAACGCCCCCGCCGCCACCCCGTCGGCGCCCACGAGCGCGGTCGCGTGCAGCCAACCGCCGAACACCGACCACATCATCCCCAGCAGCCCCGCGTCGTAGAGCGAGGCGATCCCCGGGTCCTCGCCGAGGTCGATCGGGTCGCCCAGGACCGCCAGCGTCGCCCGGTGGGCCTCCAGCGCCTCGGTCGAGCCGCTGTACAGGAACATGCTGGCGGTGTCGCCCACCCCGGGCGGCGTCGTCATGATCCCGCCGTCCAGGTACCGCGCACCCTGCCCGGCGGCCCAGCGGGCCATCTCCCGCGCCTGCTCCGGCGAACCTGACGTGACGTTGACGAGCGTCCGCCCCGCGAGCCCGCCGGCGAGCGGTTCGAGCAGCTCCCGCACGACCCCGTAGTCCAGGACGCACACCACGACCAGCTCGCTCGCCGCCACGGCGTCCGCGACCGTCCCCGCCCGCCGCGCGCCGTCCGCGACCAGGTCGTCGGCCTTGGCGGGCGTACGGTTCCACACCGTGGTCGGGTGACCGGCCGCCAGGAACGCGGCCGCCAGGGCCGATCCCATCTGTCCCAGTCCGAGCACGGTGACGCTTTCACGGCTCATCGCCTTGTTTCTCCCTCTGCGCGTGGATTTCCTCTGCGTGATCCACCCTCGCAGCGCGCTCCGGGCCCGGACAGTGGCAGGACTGCCCCCGTCCGCAAAATTCCTGCCGTACGCTCCGGAGCATGCCCGCCGGAACCGTCGCCGTGGCCGTCGTCCAGGACGCCGGCCTGTCGCACTGGGAGATGTACGAACTCTCCATCGCCCTCGCCGTCTTCGGCATCCCGCACGAGGACCTCGCCGACCCCTGGTACCGCCTGCGCCTGTGCGCGGCCGAGGCACCGGACGTACCCGGCGGGCGGTCCGGACCGCCCGGGGACGGGCCGGGGGTGCCGGGGGCGGGCTTCTCGCTCCGTACGGACCACGGGCTCGACGGGCTCGTCGGCGCCGACACCGTCATCGTGCCGTCCGTACCGGAGGAGTGCGTCGACGACGGCCGGGAGGTGCCCGCCGAGCTGGTGGAGGCGCTGCGCGCGGCGGCCGCGTCGGGGGCCCGCATGGTGTCGCTGTGCACCGGCGCCTTCGCCCTCGCCGCGGCCGGGCTGCTCGACGGCCGGCGCGCCACCGCGCACTGGCAGCACACGGCCGAGCTGGCCGCCCGCCATCCGGGCGTGACGGTGGACGACTCGGTGCTCTACACCGACGACGGCGACGTCCTCACCAGCGCGGGCGCGACCGCCGCGCTCGACCTCTGCCTCCACCTGGTCCGCCGCGACCTCGGCGCGCGGGTCGCCAACCAGCTGGCCCGCCGCCTCGTGGTCCACGCGCACCGCGCCGGCGGGCAGGCGCAGTTCATCGACGCGCCGCTGCCGCCGAGCGACGACGAGGGCCTGGGGCCGGTGCTCCAGTGGGCGACCGAGCACCTCGCGCGGCCGCTCACCGTGGACGACCTCGCCCGCCGCGCCCGGATGAGCCCGCGCACCTTCCACCGGCGGCTGTACGAGGCGACCGGCACGACCCCGCTCCAGTGGCTGCTCCAGCAGCGCATCGCCCGCGCGCAGACCCTGCTGGAGTGCACCGACCTGCCCGTCGAACAGGTCGGTGAACGCAGCGGACTGGGCACGGCGGCGAACCTGCGCCGCCACTTCACCCGGACCGTAGGGGTCTCCCCCACGGTCTACCGCAGGTCGTTCCCGGCCGGCGGCCTCACGCCTTCGGGGCGACCTTCGACAGGCCGTTGATGATCCGGTCCATCGCGTCCCCGCCCGTGGGGTCGGTGAGGTTGGCGAGCATCTTGAGGGTGAACCGCATCAGCATCGGGTGGGTGAGCCCGCGCTGCGCCGCGATCTTCATGACCTTCGGGTTGCCGATCAGCTTCACGAAGGCGCGGCCGAGCGTGTAGTAGCCGCCGTAGGTGTCCTTGAGGACCTTCGGGTAGTTGTTCAGCGCCAGCTCCCGCTGGGCGTCGGTCGAGCGGGCGTGGGCCTGCACGATGACGTCGGCGGCGAGCTGCCCGGACTCCATGGCGTAGGCGATGCCCTCGCCGTTGAACGGGTTGACCAGCCCGCCCGCGTCACCGACGAGGAGCAGGCCGCGCGTGTAGTGCGGCTGGCGGTTGAACGCCATCGGCAGGGCGGCGCCGCGGATCGGCATGGTCATGTTGTCGGGGGTGAAGCCCCAGTCCTCCGGCATGGACGCGCACCACGCCTTCAGCACCTCGCGCCAGTCCAGCTCACGGAAGGCGGAGGAGGAGTTGAGGATGCCGAGGCCGACGTTGGACGTGCCGTCGCCCATGCCGAAGATCCAGCCGTAGCCGGGCAGGAGGCGGTCCGGGCCGGGACCGCGCCGGTCCCACAGCTCCAGCCAGGACTCCAGGTAGTCGTCGTCGTGCCGGGGCGTCGTGAAGTACGTCCGCACCGCGACGCCCATCGGCCGGTCCTCGCGCCGGTGCAGGCCCATCGCGAGGGACAGCCGGCTGGAGTTGCCGTCGGCGGCGACCACGAGCGGGGCGTGGAAGGTCATCGGCGTCTTCTCCTCGCCCACCTTCGCCTGGACGCCGGTGATGCGCCCGGTCCGCGCGTCGAGGACGGGCTCGCCGACGTTGCACCGCTCGTACAGCCGGGCGCCGGCCTTCTGCGCCTGCCGGGCGAGCTGCTCGTCGAAGTCGTCGCGCTTGCGGACCAGTCCGTAGTCCGGGAACGAGGCCAGCTCGGGCCAGTCGAGCTGGAGCCTGACGCCACCGCCGATGATGCGCAGGCCCTTGTTGCGCAGCCAGCCGGCTTCCTCGGAGATGTCGATGCCCATCGCCACGAGCTGCTTGGTGGCGCGGGGCGTGAGCCCGTCGCCGCACACCTTCTCGCGCGGGAAGGCCGTCTTCTCCAGCAGGAGGACGTCGAGGCCCGCCTTCGCGAGGTAGTACGCGGTGGTGGAACCCGCCGGGCCCGCCCCGACGACGATGACGTCTGCGCGGTGTTCGGAGAGGGTCTCGGTCACGGCGGCTTCTCCCGAGGCTCGAAATTGCGTGCCGACGGCACTGGACATGGGCAGTCTAGGGGGACCCGTTGTTCCCCGACCCGAAGGGCCACCCCCGATGCCCGAGCTGCTCGACGCCGCCGCGGTCCAGCCCGCCGACCGGCCGGCCTTCCGACTGAGGGTGCCCACGGAGGAGGACGCGTACGCCTGGCACCGGGCGTTCGACGACCCCGAGGTGATGGAGTTCCACGGCGGTCGCCCCGCCGAGCTGTCGGCCTACCACGAGTTCACCGCGCGGCAGCGCCGTCACGACGCGGAGCGCGGCTTCTGCCTGTGGACGCTGCTCGACGGGGACGGCGAGGTCGTCGGCTTCACCGGCGCCCAGCCCTGGCCGCACGCGTGGGGCCCGGTGGGCGCCATCGAGATCGGCTGGCGCCTGGCCCGCCCGGCGTGGGGCCGGGGGTACGCGACGGCCGCCGCACGGGAGACCCTGGAGCGGGTGCGGGCGGCGGGCGTCGACCACGTCGTCGCCATGGTCGACGTCCGCAACGCCCGCTCCGTCGCGGTGACCCGGCGCCTGGGCATGGCCCTCGAGGAGACCCTGCCGGTCCCGGGTCGCGACGGCGCATCCTGCCACCGGTTCGGGCTGCGGCTGTGACGGGCACCGGTGGCGGTGTGGGCTCCGGTGGCGGTGCCCGCACCGGTGGGAGTGCCCGTACCGGTGGGGGTGGCGGTACGGGCCGGGTGCCCGCACCGGTGCGGTGCGGGCCTCAGTCCACGTCGTTCAGCGCCCAGGTGGAGAGTGCGACGTCGAAGGTCTCGCGGGCCGACGACCAGTCACGCTCCCGAGCGGTGAAGTAGATCGCGAACTCGGTGCCGTCCTCGGCGACGTACGACTGGTCGACCGCGTGCACGGTCTCGCCCGACCTGTCGCGGTAGGTGTACTCCCAGATGGCGCCGGGCCGGCCCTGGAACGTGTTCGCCTCCAGCCGCACCCGCTGGTAGCCGGCGTTCCGCTTGCGGGAGTTCGCCTCCAGGCCGGTCAGGTTCTCCAGGGACGTGTACGGGGCGTCCCGTACGACCCCGACGAGGAAGTGGGCCATGCCGGTGGGGCCGGCGTAGGTGATCTGGCCCTGCTTCGCCGAGACGCGCTGCCACCCGGACGGCACGGCGAACGCGAACCCCTCGACGTCGCTGACGAGCGCGTACCCCGCCGGAACGGTCGGTTCCGCACCGCCCGCCGAAGGGTCCGGGGCGCCGGCCGAGGGCGCCGCGGAGCCACCGGGCGCCGTCGTCGCCTCCGGTGACGCCTCCGGGGCGCTCGCCGTCGGCGTCACCGCGGGGGCCGGCCCCCGCGTCGCCCCGGGCGTGGCACCGCCGCTCGCGCCCCCCACCGGCTTGGCATCCGGGTCGGGGGCGGGCTGGACGGTGGTCGCGGACCCCCGCTCGTCCCCGAGCATCAGCAGGCCCGTGGTGACGCCGCCGCCGACCGCGAACGCGGCGATGAGCGCCCCGCCCCACAGCAGCAGCGCCCGCCGCCGCGCCCTCGGGGCGGGCGGTGCGGGCACGGGCTCGGTCGCCGGGCCCCCGTCGGGATACGGACCGGGGTACGTGCCGCCGGGGTCGGCGGGGTACGGGTGGTGACCCGGCGCGGGCGCGGCCTGGCCGGTGGTGAACGCCGCGCCCGGGCCGCCGCCGGCGGGGCCGGGCACCGGGTCGTGGGCGGGGCTCGGGGCCGCGTCGTGGGCGGGGCCGGGGCCGGCGCCCCGGGCGGGCTCCCCCTCACGGGCCGGCTCCCCGCCCTGCGCGGGTACGGAGCCAGGGGACGGCGCACCGAAGCCGGGGGCCGCCGGGTCGGGCGCGGGAGCGGGAGCCGGGGCCGTACCGGCGGCCGGGGTGCTCCACGGAGCCGGCGGCGCCGGATGGGCGGCGCCCGGGGCCGCAGCGTACGGGCCGCCGCCGACACCACCGACACCACCGCCACCGCCGCCGCGCCCGGTGAACCGCAGCAGGTACGGCGCGACGAGGACCGCCGCCCCCACCCACAGCAGTCCGAGCAGCAGCGCGTCCGCCACGCTCGGCGCCACCTCGAACCGGCCCTGGCCGCCGAAGCCGTCGACCTCGCCCGCCATCCGGACGCCGATCCCGCTCATGCCGGCCACGAGCAGGTACGCCGCGAGGAACCCGCCACCCGTCAGCAGCCGGCCGCCCTGGTCGGGCGAGCGGCGCGCGGCCCACAGGCCGACCGTGAGCGCGGCGGCGACGCCGAAGGCGACCAGGCCGGTCATCGCCCAGCCGCCCCACTCCTCGCCGATCACCGACAGCCCCACGCCGCCGCGCTCCGCGCCGGAGCCGAGCATGCCGAGGCTGCCCTGCACGTCGTACTCCAGCGGCGCGCCCCAGGCGACGCCGAGGACGGCGGCACCGAGGTTGGGCAGGATCGCCAGGGCCGGCAGGATCGCCGCGCCGTCCACGCCGTCGGCGTTCGCGTACGTCACCAGGCCGATGACCGCCCCGACCGCGAGGACGGCGGCGAGTGCCCGTGCCGCCGTCCCGAGGGACCGCAGGGTCATGGCCGCGGCGGGCCGTGGGGCGGACCACCGGGCCAGCCCGTCGCGGTGCAGCACCGCGGCCGTCACCACCAGGGCCAGTACCAGCGCGACGAGCGCGGCGACCAGGGGCGAGCCGGAGACGGCGACGCCCTGGACCTCCGGCCGGCCGAACAGCCCGAGGAGCAGCACGGCCCCCGCGGCCGGCAGCGCGACGCGTACGGAGGCGTCGACCCCGGCACCACGGGCGCGCAGCGCGCGGGCGGCGAGCCACAGGGCGCCGACCCACAGCAGGGTGACCGTCAGGGGGACCATCGACAGTCCCGCGCCGCCCTGCGCGGCCCCCTCCCCGAAGCCGGAACCGAAGCCACCGGAACCGAAGCCGGCATCGGAGCCCCCGGCACCGGAGCCGAAGCGTCCGAAGCCCGAACCGGAGCCGAATCCACCGGGGCCGTACCCGCCACCGTCCCCTCCCGTACCGGTGCCGGAGCCGGGACCGTACGGCGCGGCCGTGGAGAGCTCGAAGCCACCGCCGAACGCCTGGAGGAGCAGGGCGAGCGCCACCCGGAAGCGGTCGCCCCAGCCCAGGGGCGCCTCCTCGCCCGGCTCCTGGCCGTACGAGGGCAGGGACGACGCGACGGCGAGCACCAGCAGCACGGCGGTCGGCCAGGCGGCGGCGCGCACGGCCGGGCCCCACGCCCCGCGGAAGGCCCGGCGGACGAACTCCGCGGCGGGCGAGGGCCCGACCGGCGCGGGCACGTACCCCGGCGGGGGCGGCGGTACCGCACCCGCCGTCGGTACGGCTCCCACCGTCGGTACGGCTCCCGCCGGCGGGACCGCCCCGGGCGCGTGGCCGGGCGGCGGGACCGCGGGGGCGGCCGGAGCCGCGGACGGCGGCGTCGCCGGCGCGGGCGGCGGCGGGGCGGCTGTGGGTGTGGGCGGCGCCGTGGCGGGCGCCGGCGGCGTGGACCGCTCCCGGCCGCAGTTCATGCAGAAGCGGGCCTCCGGGGGCGATGAGGCCCCGCAGTGCGGACAGGACGACGCCATGGGTGCTCCCGGTGCCGGTGGACGGGTCGGGCCCTTATCCTCCCGGCTCGGCACGGGTCGTCAAACTCGTTACGCGTCCAGGGGTTTGGTGCCGCGGTGCAGGGCGACGATGCCGCCCGTGAGGTTCCGCCACGCCACCTTGGTCCAGCCGGCCCGCTGGAGCAGGGCCGCGAGCTCCGGCTGCCCGGGCCAGCTCTGGATGGACTCGGCGAGGTAGACGTAGGCGTCCGGGTTGGACGACACCGCGCGGGCGACGGGCGGCAGCGCCCGCATCAGGTACTCCTCGTACACCGTGCGGAACGGCGCCCAGGTCGCGTGCGAGAACTCGCAGATCACGACGCGGCCGCCGGGCTTGGTCACGCGGTACAGCTCGCTCAGCGCCGCGTCCGTGTCCTGGACGTTGCGCAGCCCGAAGGAGATCGTCACCGCGTCGAACGCCCCGTCGCGGAAGGGCAGCCGGGTCGCGTCGCCCGCGGTGAGCGGGAGCCAGGGGTGCCGCCTCTTGCCCTCCCGCAGCATGCCGAGGGAGAAGTCGCACGGCACGACGTACGCGCCGTCCTCCACGAAGGGCAGCGACGAGGTGCCGGTGCCCGCCGCCAGGTCGAGGACCCGCTGGCCGGGCCGGGCGTCGACTGCCTTGGCGACCTGCCTGCGCCACCGCCGGTCCTGGCCGAGCGAGAGCACGTCGTTGGTGAGGTCGTAGTTCGCGGCGACGTCGTCGAACATCGAGGCGACTTCGTGCGGCTGCTTGTCCAGGGTTGCTCGCGTCACGCGCCCCATTGTGGCAGGCGGGCGGAACGGCGCCCCGGCGGGCACGGCCCCGACGCGGCACCGGACACACGGCGCTCCCGCCCCGGCCACGCGGCCGCTCAGAACCCCGGGCACGCGGCGCTCCAGCCCCCCGGCCACCCTGCCGCTCCGGCACGCGGCACCGGCCCGTACCGCCCGTGCGCCGCCCGCCCCCGCCCCGGGGCGCGGTCAGCGACGCCGGTGGAGCAGGCGGCCGGCCACCACGGTGGCCACGCACGTCGAGGCGCCCTGCCGCACGAGGGCGGCCCGGTCGGGCACGTCGAACACCGCGAACCGCGCGGGCGCCCCGGGCACGAGCGCCGGCAGCAGGACGAGCGGCACCGGCGAGAACGACGCGGGCCCCGGCAGCACCGCCGGGCGCCGGCCGACCGCGAGCCCGGCCCTGCGCACCACGTCCTGGGCGGCGCGGCCGCGCAGTTCGCCGGCGACGGCCACCGTCCCGTGCGCCAGCAGGCGCTGCACCCCGCGCCGGGCGCTGGCGCCCTGCCGCGACGGGTCGGCGCGGAACAGGGCCCGCGCCCGCTCCCCGGTGATCGGCTCGGTCCCGAGCTCGTCGGCCTCGCGCGGATCGGGGTGGTACGTCTGCTCCAGGAGCTCGGGCCCGTAGGGGTTGAGCAGCCCGGGGGTGAGGATGCCGGGCCACCGCCGCACCCGCGCCGTGGGGTGTGCGGCGGCCAGTTCGTCGTACGGGCCGACGGCGGCGACGTGCGCGCCGTCGACCAGGACCGCCGTGCCGGGCGACGCCTCGGCGACGTGGAGCGTCAGCATCGCGGGCTCAGTTGGCGCTCAGCAGCTTCAGCTCGGGGTGCGCGGTGCCGCCCTCGATCGCCGTGGACGAGATGTGCGACACGACGCGGTCGTCGACCGGGTCGTCCGCCGGGTCGTCGTGGACGACGACGTGCTCGTACGTCGTCGTCCGCTGCGCCGGGACGCGGCCCGCCTTGCGGATGAGATCGATGATCTCCATCCGGTTGGAGCGGTGCCTGGCGCCGGCGGAGGAGACGACGTTCTCCTCCAGCATGATCGAGCCGAGGTCGTCGGCGCCGTAGTGCAGCGACAGCTGACCGACCTCCTTGCCGACGGTCAGCCAGGAGCCCTGGATGTGGGCGACGTTGTCCATGAACAGCCGCGCGACGGCGATCATCCGCAGGTACTCGAAGATCGTCGCCTGCGTCCGGCCCTTCAGGTGGTTGTTCTCGGGCTGGTAGGTGTACGGGATGAACGCGCGGAAGCCGCCCGTGCGGTCCTGCACGTCCCGGATCATCCGCAGGTGCTCGATCCGCTCGGCGTTGGTCTCGCCGGTGCCCATCAGCATCGTGGAGGTCGACTCGACGCCGAGCCCGTGGGCGATCTCCATGATCTCCAGCCAGCGCTCGCCGGACTCCTTGAGCGGGGCGATCGCCTTGCGCGGCCGCTCGGGCAGCAGCTCGGCGCCCGCGCCGGCGAAGGAGTCGAGGCCGGCCGCGTGGATGCGGCGGATGGCCTCCTCGACGGAGACGTCCGAGATGCGCGCCATGTGCTCGACCTCGGACGCGCCGAGGGAGTGGATGACGAGCTGCGGGAACTCCTTCTTGATGGCGGCGAAGTGCTCCTCGTAGTACTCGACGCCGAAGTCCGGGTGGTGGCCGCCCTGGAACATGATCTGCGTGCCGCCCAGCTCGACGGTCTCGGCGCAGCGGCGCAGGATGTCCTCGAGGTCGCGCGTCCAGCCCTTGGCGGTGTCCTTGGGCGCGGCGTAGAAGGCGCAGAACCGGCACGCCGTGACGCAGACGTTGGTGTAGTTGATGTTGCGCTCGATGATGTACGTCGCGATGTGCTCCGTGCCGGCGTACCGGCGGCGGCGCGCGGCGTCGGCGGCCGCGCCGAGGGCGTGCAGCGGCGCGGAGCGGTAGAGGTCGAGCGCCTCTTCCGGGGTGATCCGCCCACCTGCGGCGGCACGGTCGAGAACGGACTGGAGGTCGGCCTTCTCGGTCACCGGTTGCGTACCTTTCGGCAGGTTGTGGACGGGCCGGACCAGCCTACGCCAGGGGGGTCGCGGTCGGTTCCCGCGGTCCCGGGGCGACGCGGGGCGACGGGTCCGTCCTTCGCCGGGGCGTACCGCGGGCGTCCGCCGCCGAGGGCCGGCCGCGCGGTGTCGGCGACCGGGGTGCGGATGCCGGCCGGACCCGCGCCCGCCGGACCCACCGGACCCGCGACCCACGGGCCCCCGACCCACCGGACCCGCGCCCGCCGGACCCGCGACCCCCGACCCGCCGGACCCGCGACCCACGGGCCCCGACCCGCCAGGCGTACGCGTACGCCCCCTCCCGACACCAGCGTGGCGGACGGGGATGCGCGGGATCACCGCGATTGGCCGCGCCGGACGGCCAACCCGTCCGCCCCTGGCGCCATCTACCTGGCCGTGGTCCGCGACGACCCCCGCCCCGTCCGGGACCCGACCACGACCCGACACCTCCACCGGAGTGCTCCCATGAAACGTCCCCTCACGGCGCTCGCGGCCGTCGCCGCCCTCGGCTCGCTCGTCCTGACCGCGGGCTGCGCGGGTGAACCCGTCTCCTTCGACACGCCGGCCGGCGCGTCCGCCCCGGCCGCCCCGGCCGACCCGTCCGCGTCGGGCGGGGCCACCGGCAAGGGCGGGGGTGGCGGGGCCGATCGGGCGGGCAGCGCCCCGAGGACGCTGATGCCGACGGGCCCGAAGGCCGAGTTCACCACCGAGAACACCGTCGACGACGGCACGAGGATCGGCGTGACGACGCTGGAGGGCGGGAAGTCCGGCTTCACGGGCAAGGTGTGGGTGTGGGCGCCGCCGCAGTATTTCGAGCCGAAGTACGCGAACAGCGGCTTCCCCGTGCTGATCGCCCTGCCCGGCGGCAACGGCTACCCGAAGAATTACTGGATGGGCACCGACCTGAAGTTGCAGAGCAGCATCAGCAGGTGGTCGAAGGAGGGCAAGAGCCTGCCGTTCGTCGTCGTGATGCCGGTGCTGAACCCGGACGACGAGTACTACTACGACGGCAGCGACATCCCGGGCCGGGAGAAGATGGGCACCTGGATGACGGAGGACGTTCCCGATTTCGTCAGGGCGAATTTCCGTACGTTCGACTCACGCGACGGCTGGGCGTTCATGGGATCGTCGTCCGGCGCGTTCGTGGGACTGAAGTCGGTGCTGAAGCACCCGGACAAGTTCAAGGCGGTCATCGCGTCCGGGCCGGACACCGTGCCGGACTCGCCGCTGTGGGCCGGGCACGAGGCCGAGAAGGCCGCCAACGACCCGGAGAAGCTCGCCAAGGCCCTCTCCGCGCAGCCCTCCGCACCCGACCGGGACGTGTACCTGGCCTTCCAGATCGGCACCCGCGAGTCCGGCCTGCAGAACCTGCGCTCCTTCATCCGCGACTACGGCAAGGGCCCGGTGAAGACCCGCCTCCAGGTCATCCAGGACGGCGGGCACAACGCGAAGACGTACGTGAAGGGGATGGAGGACGGCTCGATCCAGTGGATCAGCCGACACATGCAGGCCCCGATACCGAGCGCCTGACCACCCCGGCGGCCCGCACCCCGCGCGCCCCGTGGCCCGCACCCTGTGGCCCGCGTCCGACCCGGGCGCGGGCCACGGGCGGGCCCCCTCACGCGGGCCACGGGGTGGGGCTCCTCAGGGCTGGAGCAGGTCGATCCGTACGTCGGCCGGGTACCCGGTGGTCGCCCCCGTCCGGCGGGCGAACTCGCGCACCCCGGCCATCTGCGCCGGACCGAAGCGGAAGTCGAGGGTCGTGAAGTAGCGCTCCAGCAGGTCCGCGTCGAAGGACTCCCAGCGCGCGGCCTGCTCGGCGACCTTCGCGACCTCCTCCAGCGACAGGTCGCGGGAGGCGAGGAACGCCTCGTGGACCTTGCGCACGACGGCCGGCTCGCGCTCCGCGTAGTCGCGCCGCACGGCCCACACGGCGAAGACGAACGGCAGTCCCGTCCACTCCTTCCACATCCGCCCCAGGTCGTGGACCTGGAGGCCGAGCCGCGGCGCGTCGTGCAGGGAGGCGCGCAGGGCGGCGTCGCCGATGAGGACGGCCGCGTCGGCCTCCTGCATCATCACGCCCAGGTCGGGCGGGCAGGTGTAGTAGTCCGGGGTGACGCCGTACCGCTCGGCGAGCAGCAGCTGCGCGAGGCGGACGGAGGTCCGGGAGGTCGAGCCCAGCGCGACCCGCGCGCCGTCCAGCTGCTCCAGGGGCAGCTGGGAGACGATCACGCAGGACATGACGGGCCCGTCGCAGCCGACGGCGAGGTCGGGGAAGGCGACGAGCCGGTCCGCGTGGCGCAGGTACTCCACCAGAGTGACGGGCCCCAGGTCGAGCTCGCCGGCCACGATCTGCTCGCTGAGCCGCTCCGGGGTGTCCTTGGTCAGCTCCAGGTCGAGCAGCGTGCCGGTACGCGCGAGCCCCCAGTAGAGGGGCAGGCAGTTCAGGAACTGGATGTGCCCGACGCGGGGCCGGGTCCGCTGTGATTCGTCCACACTCGTGAGGCTAGACCCCCTCCTGTCTGCGACGTCTCACCGGGTGGACGGGGCCCGCGCCCATGATCCGGTTTCCGCCGGTTCAAACATCCGCATGACCTCTCGATGGAGTGATCTCCGCCTCTACCCATCTCCGCACTCTGCGTGCTACGCTCAACGCAAGTTGCAGTTTGGTTTCCCTTGCAGTACAGAGCCTGCGGAGCATGTAACCCGCAGGCTTTTGTAGTTTTCAGACTTGTTTGCAGGTTCTGGAGCAGGGCAACCCTTTGGCCCAAGGAGGGCTTATGGCTACCGGAACCGTCAAGTGGTTCAACGCTGAAAAGGGCTTTGGCTTCATCGCCCAGGACGGCGGCGGCCCGGATGTCTTCGTCCACTACTCCGCGATCAACGCGTCTGGCTTCCGCTCCCTCGAGGAGAACCAGCTCGTGAACTTCGACGTCACGCAGGGCCCGAAGGGCCCGCAGGCGGAGAACGTCACCCCGGCCTGATAAGCCAGGGTCGGCGATCGCGCTCGACTTAGCAGTACCCAAGGGTCCCCCTTCCCGCACCAGCCTGGTGCGGGAAGGGGACCCCTGCCTTTACCCGCCCGGGCGGCCCCGCGCGCCCCGACCGGCCTTCACCACCGCGCGCCCCGCCCAGGCGGTGCCCCGCGCGCCCCGACCGGTCCCGCCACCGCGCGCACGACCACGACCGGCCCCGCCCGCGGTCCGGCGCCGGCTCCACCACCGGCCCCGCCGACCCGGCCCGCCTCCCCCGGCCGCCCCATCGACCCGGACCGCTTCCCCCGGCGGCTCCGTCGACCCAGCCCTCCTCCCCCGCGGGGGCTGCCCGGCCGCGGCCTCCCTGCGTACGCTGGGCACCATGACCGAACGGAAACCCCCCGGGATCGGCTTCGAGTCATGGGTCGACCGGCAGATCCGCGAGGCGACGGAGCGCGGGGACTTCGCGCACCTCTCCGGTCTCGGCAAGCCGCTCCCCGACGACACCGCGCCCTACGACGAGCTGTGGTGGGTCAAGGGCAAGATGCACCGCGAGGGGCTCGCCGCCCTCCCCCCGACGCTCGCCCTCCGCAAGGAGGCCGAGGACGCCCTGGAGGCGGTGGGCCGCGCGGTCTCGGAGGCCCAGGTGCGCCGCATCGTGACGGAGATCAACGAGAAGATCACCGCCACCGTCCGCCGCCCACCCCCGGGCCCCCCGCTGAACCTGAGACCTTTCGACGTGGAAGCCGTACTGACCGACTGGCGCAGCACCCGCGACCATCAGTAAGCGGCCCTCACCCCACGGCACCAGCTCGACTCCCGTCGACACCGCCCGGTAACCGCACCCTGCCGTGCCGTCACGCCCCCTCCCGCCCCTGACAGGAGTCCGGCGTTACCGGCGCATCACCGTGACCCGCTCCCTGGTGCTTGCGGTGGAACTTCCTAGCGATGGCCCGCCTCAAGATCTACGACCTTCTGCGCACCCGCCGCCTGGCCTCGCTGACCATCAGTCGCGCCCGACGCATCCCCGCCCACGCCCTCTCTGACTACGTCCAGCGGCACCTGGAAGAGGCCGCCCGGTGACCGCCCCCGCGCAAGAAGGCCCGCGCCAACGGCGAAGGCACCATCTACCAGCGCAAGGACGGCCGCTGGGAAGCCGCCGGCTACGTCCTCACCGCCGACAGCACCCACAAACACGTCCGCGTCTACGGCAGCACGCGGAGAGAAGCCGCCGACAAACTCGCCGAGAAGATCGCCGACAGCAACCGCAGACTGCCCGTCGTCACCGCCGACAGCACCGTCGGTGACTACCTCACCTACTGGCTGAACGGCGTCGCCGTCCACCAGCTCCGCGAGAACACCCACACCCGCTACGCCGCTTGCGTCCGCCTCCACCTCATCCCCGGCCTTGGCGCCAAAGAAGATGGCGAGGCTGACCGCCAAGGACGTACGCACCTTCCTCGACCGGCTCCGCACCACCTGCCAGTGCTGCACCCTGGGCCTGGACACCGGACGGCAGGCGGGCTGCGCCATCGGCGAATGTTGCCAGAGCGGCTGTCCCCCTCGACTGTGATCTGCGTGCACTCGGTGCTCAAGTCGGCATTGGAACACGCCGTCCGGGAAGACTCGCTGCCCCGCAACGTCGCCCGGAACGTCAAGACCACTACGGACCGGCCCAGGCGCTTCCAGCCCCTAACCGCGACCGAAGCCCGCCAGTTCCTGGACGCGGCCCGCGCCGACCGGCTTCACGCGCTGTACGAACTCGCCCTACGCACCGGCCTCCGCAAAGGCGAACTCCTCGGCCTGCGCTGGGAAGACCTCGACCTCGACGGTGGGCACGGCCAGCATCCACCGCTCCCTCCAGCGCACCGGCACCGGCGGCCTGACCACCCTGCACACCAAGACCCGTGCCTCCGAACGCCGCATCGCCCTCCCCACCGAATGCCTCCACTCCCTCAAGGAGCACAAGGAGCGGCAGGACAGGGAGCGGGGACAGGCCGGGTCGGGGTGGAGCGACAGCGGCCTCGTCTTCACCACCCCGACCGGCAGCCCCCTCGACCCTGCCAACCTCACCCGCCGCTTCCGCAGCTTCCTCGACGGGGCCGGACTCCGACGCGTCCGCTTCCACGACCTCCGGCACTCCACCGCCACCCTGCTCCTGGAGCAGGGCGTTGATCTCGTCGTGATCAAGGAGCTACTGGGCCACGCCCACATCGGCGTCACAGCCAGCGTCTACGCACACGTAAGGCTCCGCCTCCAACGCCAAGCCATCGACACCCTCGGCAACGCCCTCGGCCCGACCGACGACGAACCCGACGACCCGCCCGCCACAGCCGTCGTCCGCTGACGTTGCCGTCAGCGTTGCCGTCAAGAACCGCAGAAGCCTCGCCAGAAAGCTCTGGCGAGGCTTCTCGCTTTTCACCTGACTTTCACATTCAGCCAGACTCCCGCCAGCGCGTTACGGCCCGCTGACACAGGGAGTACGCGAAGGACCCGAAATCATCCCCGAGCCTCTCCATGTTCTCGCGGTCCACAACTCCGGGATTCCAAACGAGAACGGGGTACTCGCCTTCCTGATCCACGTGAGAGGGATCGAGGACGACCAGGCCACCCATTCCATCGAACATCACAACGATCAGATCGGATGGCATTCCATATTTGCTGCGAGCATCCAGAGTTTCCGCTACGGAACCCAACAGCTTCACTCCCATTGCGAGTGTCTGATATACGCCGAGGAATTCCTCACCAGCGATATCCCAGGTCCCGAACTCTTCGATCAGACGGCGGTACGAGGGAGGGAAAGCCGCACCCAGAGCACTCTCAGCGGCTGCCATCGTCCCTGCGTCACAGCCGTCGGCGTGGTTCGCGATGTCATCGTTCCCGCGAACCAGCTCGATCAGTCGCTCACTCGCCTCGACAGCGCTCATCATCTACCAAATCCTGCCGCTCTGTCTTTCCAGTACTGGGATTTCCAGGCATTGAAGGCGTCGCGATTGATTCCACTGGGGATCTTGGTGCCCGCCTTCCAGTGCAGCTGATTGTAGTTTCCGAAGTGCATGGAATGCGTCACCTCGGCGATCGGCCCGTCCTGCGTCTGGAGCATGTGGTGAAGGTTCAGCGGCTTGCCGTCCGGGCCCATCGGGGCCAGCCCCTGCTGCATTCTCTTGAGATTGCTTCGACCGTACTTGTCCGCAGGCGAGAAGTGGTCCGGATTCACTAGATCATCCCGCTGATACATACGCTGACCGTTGTAGTCGGTCCGCGACCAGAACGTGGGGCAGTTCGAATTATGGACCAGGACCGGAGTGGCGCCCGCCAGCACATAGTACGTGTGCTAAGCGGCCCCTCTCCATCTGCGTATTCGCAGATCAGCGCCGGTTTCGGGTTCCACTGGTGTCCGTGGTTGTGCGGGGAAATCCGTGGGTGTTGCCGTCGCTACTGCCGTCAGCCAGTTCAGCCCAGGTGCGGCTTCTCGCGCTGTTCCAGGAAGTGCTGGAGCCTGAGTCGTTGGGTGTGGTGCATCGACAACTCCTCGATCTCTTCCGGCGGTACAAACCGGAGTTCGGTGGACTCGTCGGAGATTGCCAGTTGGCCGCCGGTGATGCGGGCGGTGAAGCAGACGTTGAACTGGCGGCGGACCTCGCCGTCGGTGTAGGCGATGATGTGTTTCGGGTCGGTGTAGGTGCCGACCAGGCCGGTGATCTCTACGTCGAGGCCGGTCTCTTCCTTGACTTCACGGACGGCCGTGCCTGGCAGGGAATCGGTGAGGTCCATACCGCCTCCGGGCAGGGCCCATAGGTCGTTGTCGCGGCGGCGCTGGAGGAGGATGCGCCCGTGGTCGTCGGTGACGACGGCGGACGCGGCGACGACCATGCTGTTCGGCTTGGGCGCGTTCGGGTCGTCGTAGTACTCGGTGCGGGCCACGGTCAGCCTTCCTCTCGTACGGGGGTTGCCGTCGTCCACACCGCGTCGAAGCTCTCGGCGTAGGTGTCGAACATGCCGCCTGTCTCGTGTCGGCGAAGATGCCATACGGGGGCGGCGTACGCGTTGACGCCCCAGACATGGGCGTTGACGAGTTGCTGGTCGTCGGCTCGGTAGAGGGAGTTGTAGAGCGTGGTGCCGTGGGAGCGAACTTCGATGCCGGGGGTGCCGGCGAGCGGCCTGTAGTGCATGAGTGCGAGGCGGCAGCGGGATTCGATGCCGTGGCCGAACCGCTCCTCCTGGCCGCGGGCTTGGACGTTGTCGCTGTCAGGGTCCCCGATCGCGATACGGACGGTGCAGCCTTCGGCGGCGCGTTCGGTGAGGAGTTCGTTCAGCCGCGGGTACGCCTCGTGGAGGAAGACTGCCGCGTAGACGAGGATGTCGATCCGTTCCCGGGCCTGGGCCATCAGGTCGGTGAACGTCGAAACGGGGAGGTCGGCCCGCTGCTCGTAGAGCGCCACCAGTTCAGGGCTGATGGCGCGGGCGGGGCGGGCCTGGCGGAGCGCCGGCCAGAGTGCGTGCACGTCTTCTCCCAGGGCCTTGGCCGCCTGGAGGGCGGTGGCACGACGTGGGATACGCCCGAGGTTCACCCAGCGCTCGACCGACTTGGGGTCGACCTCAACCTGCTGAGCGAGTGCGGCGTACGTCCAGCCTCCCGCCGCCATGACGGCTCGTAGTCTCTCGTTCGGCACGAGTCTCCCCCTTCGTCTCAGGACGGCACCAGGGACGTTCTACACGGTGCGGGACGTCCCGGAGTGGGGTTTGGTGGAGGTTTCTTCGTCCCGGTGACCGGCGTGAGGATCGGTGCCGACCCTGCGGCACCGACAGGCCCAGGGGCCCGCATCAACGCCGCCGAGGAGCGTCAACGTGCGAATGAGCGCCACCCCATGTGTTCCCGCCCTGCGACTGGACGCCCGGTCGCGCGCCGCCTCGCCGGGGTGGTCACGATGACGGTCCCCACCCCTGATGCCGACGGGCACACCGCCTCGCCCGACGCCGGCGCCCTGGTGGTCGACCGACGAAACGGCAAGGTGGGCGTGGTGATGGGGCATGTGGGACCGTACGTGCAGCTTCGGCCGCCGCGCGGCGGCCGGGAGTGGGACGTGCCGCCCGAGGACGTACGTATGCCGACTCCGACGGAGGAGCTGAGCGCGAAGGTGGCCGTGGCCAACCGGAGGTGGGGACGGTGACCCCTCGCTCGGTCCTGCGCTACGAGACCTGGACGCTCCAGCCCGACCGAGAGCCGGACGCGGAGCCGGTCCTTTACGCGATGCAGTGCGCCGTGGACGGAGAGACCTCGCCGACAAGCGAGGACTTCGCCGAACCGCAGGACTGGGTCCTGCGGCACTGCGGCCAGAACCCGTCCCACCACACCTATCGGGAGATCATCACCCGCCCCTGGCGGACCTGGCACCAGACGTGACCCGCCTCGCTCGCCCAGGCGCCGCACCGCGCTGACCCACCCGTCTCCCGTCCCTGCCGGGCGAATCCGATTGAGGCTCCCCCTCCTCATCAGCCCCGGCAGGGACGGGCCCTCCGTGCGTGCCGTGCTCTTGGCTGTGGGGGTTCTGGCCTCTGCCACAGAAAGTCAGCCACGACGGCGGGCGCGCCGACCGACCACCCGCCACGTGTGTCTCGCTCAACCCCGCACCGGCATCAGCCCAGTTATCTCCATCGTCACGGCCCCCAGCCAGGCAGCAAGCATGGGCGTCCGGGACGGCGCGAGCCCGCCGGGCGGCCTCTCAGCTGCCCGGCCAGTCTGCTGCTGAGCGGTCGGACCGGGGCTTCCGATTGGTAGTCCGGCCTACGCTCCCGGGCTCTGCGCGCCGAGCGGTCGGCGGCCGTCGCCAGCGGGGCGGCAGACAGGAGCGGGCGGCGGGCACCGACCGCCGGCGCGCGGCGGCCCGCGTCAGCGGGACGCCCTTGATCAAGTAAAGAAACTCTGAACAGCTCACCCACTGCGACGGCTGGACAGGGCCGCCTGATGGGATGTGGACCGCTTGTCAGCGGCGCTTCTTCGCCTGGGAGAGCTTGTCTTCGAGTTCCTTGCGGGCTGCTGCGGGGTCGTCGTGGAGCGGTGGCGCGAGTTGGCCTCGGCGGGCCAGTTCTCTGGTGATTTTCCGCCCCTTCTCGACCGCCGCCTTGTAGGCGTCGCGGGTTCGGTTGAGCTCGTCGTGGAGTTGGCTGGCGAGCGCCTTGAGCTCGGCGTCGGAAAGGTGTGAGAACTCGCCGGCCGTACTCCGGGCCTGGCGTTCGAGCTCCTCGCGCTGGAGGTGCTGAACGACCTTGGAGCTGTAGTGCTTGCCCGGCGTGGGGGCGGTGCGGACGAAGACGCCACGTCCCTTGACTGCGTAGATCAGCCCCTCGCTCTTCAGGAGGCGGAGGGCGTTCTGCGCGGTGGAGTTGGCGATGCCGAACCGCTCTTGCAGCTCACGCGCCGAGGGAAGTTGACTGCCCGGAGGGAAGACCCCTTCTTCGATCTCTTCGCGCAGGGTGTCCGCTGTTCGGACGAAAGGAGGACGGTTGTCCTCGGCTCGGGCCGAGCGCCACCCGGGCGGGAAGGGGCCATCCTCTTCTGCCTCCTCATCGGCCTCTCGCCCCTCGATGTCCTTCTCGTCGAGAGGCAGGCTGACGTAACTGCCCCGGCCGAGCACGGAGTAGACCAGCCCCTCCTGCCGCAGGACGCGCAGGGCGTTCTGAACCGTGGAACTGGCGACGCCGAACCGCTCTTGCAGGTCACGTGCCGACGGCAGGCGCTCGCCGGGCTGGAGTTCGCCGCCGAGGATGGCGGCCCGCAGCACTTCGGCAGCCTGGAGATAGGGGGGCCGCGGGTCCTCGTCCAAAGGCAGTGTCATGAGCCAACCGTAGCGGCCGTAGCGCCTACGACGCATGCCCGCGTGGCCGACCTGATCGACCGCCCCACCTAATCGAGCGTTGCGTCTGTATCGCCGTAGCGCTATGGTCATGGCGAGTCGATCAAGCGACTCCATCGAACAAGGGGTGTGATGGCATGGCCATGACTCGAATTCGTGTTGCTCTGCTGCCGTCGGCGGTGTGCATCGCGGGCACCGACCCGACGCTGAAGATCAAGGACCAGCAGACCGGGGAGGTCGCCACCGACCGGGAGACCGGGGCGTCGCTGTACACGGTGACCGTGATGCTCATGGAGGACGGCCGGGCCGAGGTCCTGAAGATCACCGTCCCGGAAACCGGCCTGGCCGCCGGGCTCAAGCCGGGCGCGATGGTGCGGCCCGTCGAGCTGTTCGCGACCCCGTGGGCGCGGATCTTCAACGGTCAGCTCTCCGACGGCGTCGCCTACCGGGCCGCCCGCCTGGAGCTGGTGACGGTGGAGGCGGCACAGTGATCCGCTTCGAAAATTCAGTGCTGGAGTACGCGCCGGACGTGCTGCTGGCCGTGGCCGTGCTGGTCGGTGTGTGGCTGCTGGTGAGGGTGGTGTGCTACGTACGGGCCGACCGGGGCACGCGGGTGAGCATGTGGCAGGCCGTGCGGGTGCGGTGGGGCTGGGTACGGCTCGCGCGGATGGCCGGGCTGACGGTCACCGACAAGACCCCGGGCCTGCTGGGGCAGATCACCGCGCAGAAGGACGGCCCCGTCCCCGCGCCCCGAGTCCTGACGCCGAAGATCAAGGTGAAGCCGGACCGGTTCGGTGTGATCGTGCGGGCCCGGACGCTGCCGCAGGTCGGGGTGGAGGAGTACCAGAAGTCGGCGCGGTTCCTGGCGGATGCCTGGCGGTGCACGCGGGTGTCCGTGCTGCCGGACGGCCCCGGCAGGGTGGTGATCCGGGGCGTGCGCTCCGACCCGCTGACCACGCCGACCACGCACCGGCCCACTGGCCTCCCGCCCGTGGACCTGACGCGCTGGGAGCTGGGCATCGACGAGTACGCCGCGAAGGTGTGCGTGTCCCTGGCCAACGTGCCCGGGGTGACGGTGGCCGGCGTCCCGGGTGCGGGCAAGACCTCGGGGGTCAACAAGTTCGTCTGTGACTTCGCGCCGTCTGCGTCCGTGCAGTTCGTGACGGCGGACGGGAAGGTGTCGCGGGCCTCGGAGGGCGACTACGCCGACCTGGTCAAGCGGATGTTCGCGTTCTGCGGAGACGATCTCGATGAAGCGAACGCGCTGTTCAAGCGCCTGGTGGAGCTGCGCAAGCGGCGCTCGGCGACCATCCGGGACGTGCTGGGCGTGAAGAACATGTGGCACGTCGGGCCCTCGCCGCAGTGGCCGCTCACGGTCCTGATCATTGATGAGGCGCACACGTACTTCCGTGAGTACAAGGGAAGCGACCCGGCCACGAAACGGCTGGCCGCGCTGACGGCGGAGAACGCCCGGCTGGTGGAGGACCTGGTCAAGAAGGGCCGCAGCGTAGGCATCCTGGTGATCCTGATCAGCCAGAAGACCACCGGCGACGCCATCCCCACCTTCATCCGCGACGTGTGCCCCATCGGGCTGTCCTTCGCGCAGAAGACCGTGGAAGCAGCGGTGGCCGCACTCGGTGACGACATCCGCAACTGGCCCGATGCCAGCCCGGTCACCTTGCAGGACCCCGCCTACGTCGGCGTCGCGGTCATGGCGATGCAGGGCCGCCCCGGCTACACCCGCATCCGCACCCCCTACGTCTCCGACGCCGACGCCGCCCGCGTCGCCGAAGCCACCTCGCACCTGACCGCCGATCCGGACCTGTGCCTGGACGCCCTCCTCGCCTCGACCGGCCGGACCACGGCACCCCGGCCGTCGCTCGCCAAGTAGCCCCGAAAGCCCACACCGGAAAGGAGGTTGAGGGCATGGCGGAGGAACGGTTCACCCGGCGCACCGTGACCGTGGTCATGGCGGTTATCGCGGCCCTGGCCTTCGTCTTCTCCTTCGGCAACGTCTGGGCCCTCGCCCTGCGGCTCGGCGTCCCCCACCCGATCGCGCCACTGATCGCCCCCATGGTCGACCTGTCCGTCGTCGGGCTCCTGGTCGCCCTGCGCTTCCTCGCTCTGCGCGGCGTCCCCAAGGCGGAGCTGAAGGCCGGCACCCGGCTGCTGCACCTGTGCGGCCTGCTCACCCTCGCGCTGAACACCGCCGAACCGCTGTTGGCCGGACGCTACGGACGGGCCTGCCTGGACACCGTCGCCCCGCTCCTGCTCCTCGGCTGGGGCCACGTCGGCCCCGCCTTCCTCGCCCAGTTCCACACCCACACCCGCCCCAACCTGCACCTGGAGGCCACCGCCGCCACCCTTGCCACCGAGCCGGTGCCCGACGTCGCACCATCACCCGAATCGGCACCCCCGACGCCCGCCCCGCAGATCGCCGCCTCCCTGATCGAGGAGCTGGAGCCCGCTCCGGCCGCCGCTCCGCCGGTCGCCGTCACCACGACGGGCCGACCCGCTTCCGGCCCTGCCCTTCCGGCCGCCCTGCTGGACGCGGCCCGGCGCATCGCGGACACCCACCGCGCCGAGCACGGAACACCGATCACCGCCGCTCACCTGGGCACACGCATGGGCATCGCCCTGCCGGTGGCCACCACCGCACTCGCTCAGCTCTGAGCACCGGCCCCCACCGGCCACATCCCCCTCGCTGAACCCACGCCCGCCCCTGGGCCTGGTTCGCCATGCCCCGAGCAGCACCAACAAGCCGACAGATCCGGCTGGTTGCTGCTCGGGGCCACCCACCCGAACCGAAGGGACACGCCCCGAATGGTCACCCTGGACCTGCGCCACGTGGCAAGCCCCGCCGTACGGGACCTGCTCCACCTCGTCAACCACCCCGACTTCGACCGCGCACAGCAGCAGATCGAACGCCTCGGCGGCTGCGCCGAACCCATCCGCCTGACCGGACAGACCACCACCGTCGACACCACGACCGGCGAAGCCCTTCGTGCCTATACCTCCTCCGACGAGCCGACGGGCAGCCTGCTCACCACGTGCGGCAACCGCCGCTCCTCCCGTTGCCCGGCCTGCTCCCGCCTCTACGCCGCCGACACCTACCACCTCATCCGCGCCGGCCTCTCCGGCGGCAAGACCGTGCCCGACACCGTCCGCACCCACCCCCGCGTCTTCGCCACCCTCACCGCACCCTCCTTCGGCCCCGTCCACAACCGCCCCACCACCCCCGGCGGCGACATCAGGCCCTGCCGCTGTCACCAGCTCCACGGACCCACGGACGCCCTACTGGGCACGCCGCTGAACCCGGCGACGTACGACTACGCGGGTGCGGTCCTGTTCAACGCCCACGCCTCCGCTCTGTGGGCCCGCTTCACCATCTACCTGCGCCGCGAGATCGCCGCCCGGCTCGGCCTCACCCAGAAGGCCGCCCGCGCCGTGCTGCGGATCTCCTTCGCCAAAGTCGCCGAGT
This sequence comes from Streptomyces changanensis, assembly GCF_024600715.1. NCBI lineage: Bacteria > Bacillati > Actinomycetota > Actinomycetes > Kitasatosporales > Streptomycetaceae > Streptomyces > Streptomyces changanensis. The sequence goes on along the minus strand of NZ_CP102332.1, from coordinate 3,905,138 downwards.
ACCAAAAGCGCGGCCTGGTCCACTTCCACGCCGTCATCCGGCTCGACGGCCCCGACGGCAACACCACGCCCCCGCCCCCGTCTGCCACCGTCACCGTGCTCACGGACGCCATCCGGGCCGCAGCCCGCCGTGTCCGAGTGGCCCTCACGTCGGACGCGATCGGGGAGCGCGAACTCACCTGGGGAACACAGCTCGACGTGCGCGAGATCGCCGCCTTCGGCACTGACGCCGAACTCACCGACCAGGCCGTGGCCGCCTACGTGGCCAAGTACGCCACCAAGTCCGCCGACGCCTCCGGCACCCTCGATCACGCCCTGTTCTGCCGCCCCTGCCAGGGACGCGGCGCCACCCTCCTGCCTCATGGAACCCCGCTCCCGTGCACCGCTTGTGACGGCACCGGGCAGGCCCGTCCCCTGCCCCGGCTCGCCGTCGCCCGGCATGTGCGGCAGATGATCCGCACCTGCTGGGAGTTGGGCAGGCTGCCGGAATTCACCGGCCTCAAGCTCTGGAAGTGGGCGCACATGCTCGGCTTCCGGGGCCACTTCTCCACCAAATCCCGCCGCTACTCCACCACCCTCGGCGCGCTGCGCGACGCCCGCCGCACCTGGCGCACCGAACAGGCCCGCACCCACGCCGGCCTGCCCGAGTCCGACCCGACCACCACGCTCGTCGTCAGCCACTGGGACTACCTCGGCTCGGGCTACAGCCCCGGCGCCGCACTCCTCGCCGCACACGTCTGGCACCGCAGGGAACTGGAACGACAGTTCGCGGCCGAAGGAGGCTGTTGATGGCCTCGCCTCCGCTCGCTGTTTCCCCTGCGGAGGCGGCACCGGTACTGGACCTGCTCACGGTGCCCCAGGTGATGGTCCGCCTCCAGCTCGGCCGCTCCGCCGTCTACGACCTCCTCCGCTCCGGCCAACTCGCCTCGATCACCCTCGGCCGCGCCCGCCGCATCCCCACCCACGCCCTCACCGACTTCATCCACACCCGCCTCGACCAGGAAGCCGCCGCCTGATGACCATGCCCCGCGACACCCCCGCCTCCCGCCGTGCCCGCGCCAACGGCGACGGAACCGTCTACCAGCGCAAGGACCGCCGCTGGGAAGCCGCCGGATACGTCCTCGCCCCCGGCAACACCCGCAAGCGCATCCGCGTCTACGGCACCACCCGCAAGGAGGCCCTGTCCAAGCTCACCGAGAAGATCGCCGCCAGCAACCGCGGCCTCCCCATTCCGTCCGCGCAGGGCAGCGTGGCCGCGTACCTGACGTACTGGCTCGACGCTGTCGCTGTCCACCAGCTCCGCGAGAACACCCACACCCGCTACACCGCCGTCACCCGGCTCTACCTCATCCCCGGCCTCGGACGGAAGAAGCTCGCCAAGCTCACCGCCAAAGACGTCCGCACCTGGCTCAACCAACTCCGCGCCACCTGCCAGTGTTGCACCCGCGGCCTCGACACCGCCCGCCACCAACCCCTCTGCTGCGCCGCCGGAACGTGCTGCTCCAAGCGGCTCTCACCCCTGACCCTGGCCTACGTGCACTCCGTGCTCAAGTCCGCCCTGGAGCACGCGGTGCGCGAGGAGGAGATCCCGCGCAACGTCGCCCGCAACGTCCGCACCGGCACACCCCGACCCCGCCGCTTCGAACCCCTCACTGCCGACGAAGCGCGCACGTTCTTGGCCGCGACGAGCGGTCACCGGTTGCAGCCGCTGTTCGAGCTTGCCCTGCATACCGGGCTCCGCAAGGGCGAACTCCTCGGCCTGCGCTGGGAAGACCTCGACCTGGCCGGCGGAACCGCCAGTATCAGACGCACTCTCCAGCGCACCAACTCCGGCGGCCTGACCGCCCTCCCGACGAAGACCAAGAGCTCGGAGCGGCGCATCGTCCTGCCGACGCCGTGCCAGCGCTCCCTCGAACAGCACCGCGACCGGCAACTCCAGGAACGTGAGGCGGTGGGGACGGCCTGGCAGGACAGCGGCTACGTCTTCACCCGCCCCGACGGCGCCCCGATCGAAGGGTCCACCCTCACCCGGCACTTCAACACCCTGCTCCGCCAGGCCAGACTCCGCCGCATCCGGTTCCACGACCTCCGCCACTCGACCGCCACCCTCCTCCTGGAACAGGGAGTGGAACTCGTCGTGATCAAGGAGCTGTTGGGCCACGCCCACATCGGCGTCACCGCCACCGTCTACGCCCACGTCCGGCTCCGCCTCCAGCGCGACGCCATCAACCTCCTCGGACTCGCCCTCCGCGCTCCCGCTGACACCGGAAACCGGCCCGACGACGGTAACGAACCGCCGCTCTGCGCAGCCCCCGTCCGCTGACGTTGCCGTCAACTACTGCCGTCACGGCACGCTGAAGCCCCGCCCAGCATTGCCTGACGGGGCTTCAGATTTGCGTGTGTACGTGAGCTACTGGCCCCCGATGGACTCGCGGAACCGCCGCACCTCAGAGATGGTCGTCGACCACTCAGAAATTTGGTTCCCGTCCTCGTCAACCAAACTTCGAGCCTCCACATATCGCCAAGGCTCTTGCGGATTAAACTCTTCTTCGAGGCCATCCAGGAAGATGATCGAGTTTTGCACGTGGACAGCTTCCCCTTCCCGGTAAATGGGCCAGCAGAAGATGAAGTTAGCGGTCTCCGGGTCCGTGATCGAAGAGATGAGGCACGAGGTCGAATTCTCGCTCGCCTCAAGCTCCCTCAGGGCTCTCTCCCAACTTCGAGAGTAGTAAGCCAGCGTCCAGAAGCTCAGGTCCATCGGGAATGATTCTGAGAAATCCCCGACCGTGACCCTACCGGCGGCCTCGGAAGGCAACGAGACGCCACCCTCCGAGGCGGGATCACCGATCACTTCGATCGCGAATCGGTTATTCCTTGAGATAGCCGCCGCCCCGCCTCGCCCCTCACCCCTCACCAGGGCTCTCCCATACCGCTCTGACTACGCCGTCTGAATCCGGCACCACGGCGCACCACCCAGCCAAGACCACATCCGCCAGCATGAACGACGATCCCCTGCCCGTTACTTCGGCGAGACTATCGGCCCCCCCTGGGTGGGCGCGGTAAATGAGCTGGCCAGGCGTGAGCGGGGCTTCGAACGCAGTGAAATCTTCGTCCAATAGCCCCGCGTCGAGGCGCAGGTCCGGGTTTGCGACAACGCAGAGGAGCGAGCGAGGCCGTACAGCCTGTGCCACCTCCGCTACATTTCCCGCAGTCACCCGGAACCATCGGCAGCCGTAAGCGCCGTGCGCCCAGCGCTCACACAAGAGCACTAGCCCATCGGCCGCCGCTCGAACCAAGCCCCAAAACTCGTCATCCACAACGTCATCGACAAGTCTTGGCTCCTCCTCAGGATCCGGTTCCGAGGAACGCCACTCAAGAGACAGGTTGTCGCCAGCGAGCCCGGTAAGCGAATTGGCTACCGCTGGATCCATTGAGAGATGGATCGCCCCATCCCATCCCGACTCGACGCGAAGCCGCCCCGGTGTGATCAGTCGGCAGTACGGTCCGAACCCAGCCGCCATCCGCTCAGCGAGATCTATCGCCTCCGCCGGGTTGGCCTGCATCCCGTTCCGGAGCCTCCAGTACCGGTCAGGGAGCGGTTCGCTGACCAGCAACTCACTGACCTCAAGACGGTCAGCTCCGCATTCCTCGATCACCACGTTGAGCAACCTCCGCAAATCCGCCGCGTAGGCACTCCAGGCCGGCGCCTCTGCCAGGGAGGCTCGCACATGCTGGTCGCTCGGGCTGACGACAAGCTCGGCTGTCATTTGGCTAGCCACTTAAGACCCAACACCTCTCCTGTCGGGGATACATCCAGCCCATACGTTCCGTCCCGAGCCGAATCCTTCGTCGACTGGAAAGGATTACGGAAGCTGGCACCCTTGAATACCGCCTGCTTGTTATGCCCGGTCCGATCGTAGGTGATATACCGAGGTTGACCGCCTCCAGCCTTCTTGTTCTCCCAAATTGGGGCCCCGCCTGCAGACTTCATTTTGGTCCTCGTGTACCCCAGGAAATTCGCAACATCGTCAGACTGTGCACGCGTGAGCGAGTTGCAGTTGCTGTTGCTGTTGTGAACGAGTACCGGCGTCTGCCCAGCGAGTACATAGTACGTGTGCAGGTCTGCCACGGTGAGGTTGTAGGTGCGGGCGCGCTGTGTGAAGGGGCGATTGGCTGCGACGATGACCGTCTGCCCCTGCTCGGTCCGGAGAGTCATACCGGCACGGAGTGCGCCCGCCTCCACCCAGTCCTCTTCGGAGGGTGACCAGAAGGGGTGCTCGTGTGTCGCCGTGAGATTTTCGGAGCCTTCGGCCGTGACTACCGTCAGCTCGTTGAACTGCTTGTCGTCCTCGGTAGTGATCAGCTGCGTTATTTCGCGGCTGCCGGTTTCGCCGGTCACAGGGTCGGTCGCGAGGACCTTGTCACCGAGTTGGACCTGTTCGATCTTTTTCGCCGTACCGTCCGCCATCAGGACATCGGTGCCGGCGAGGAAGCACTTGCAGTCCGGCTTCTTGGGCTTGGAGCCACCAGGACTCTTCGACCGCTTCCCGAAAAGGGAGACGAGGAGTCCGGGCATCTGATAAGCGTCGCTGGTGACGTCATAGCCGTGACTCGCCATGTATTCGTCGTACTGCCGGCCGTAGTCGCATCCTTCGCTGCCGGGCCCACCGTTCCAGCAGTCTCCGTCACCGAGCCACCCGAAGTACTCGGCGGTATACGGGACGTTGCTAATCGTGCCGTAGAAGACTTCTCCGACTCCGTAGTAAACGGTGTCGAATGCTCCTCTCTCCTCGGTCTTGTTCCCCTTCACCTTGACCGTCGGCGGTTCACAGCCGCTGTTGCACGGATGGGGAGCAGGGGGCTTCGAGTAGTCGACGGCCTCATTCGGGCGGCCATTGCCACGCGAGCCGTCCGGCCGATTCGGGCAGCCCTCGTACGGACCGCCGCATGCCACCTTGAGGCCCGTGGGGTCGGACAAGTTGACGGGGTCCGCGTTCGCGTACGTGTACCCGTTCATCTGGAGCGGGTCCGTGATGTCCATGAGCGGGTCGACCGAGATGAAGCGGCCCGTCGACGCGTCGTACTCGCGGGCGCCGATGTGGGTCAGGCCCGTGGTCGGGTCGTCGATGCCGACGCCCAGGTACGTCCGGCGATCGGGCCAGGTGGTCGGTTCGGTGCCGCGCGGGTTGCCGTACGGGTCGAAGCGGCGGTGGGTGACAGCCTGGGCGGCGGAGAGGTCGACCGACGTGGTCGCCGTGCTGTGGTGGTCCGCCAGCATGACCGTCAGCTTGTGGCCCGTGGCCTTGCCGCCCGTCGTGCGGACGGTCGTCGGGGCGCCGGGGCTGCCGTAGTAGCGGCGGGCGTCCAGGGGCTGGCCGGCCGTGTTGACCACGACCTCCGCCTCGCCGAGGAACAGGGTGCGCGTGGTGCCGTCGTCCTCCACCAGGCGGTTGCCCGACGCGTCGTACAGGTACGACACGTCCGCCGTGCCGTCGTCGTTCGTGTCGACCGAGGTGAGCTTGTTGCGGCGGTCCCAGCTGAGGTTCTGCCGGTCGCCGCCCAGGACGCGTGCCGTGGTGTTGCCGGACGCGTCGTAGGCGTAGGTGGACCGGGGCTGGAACGTCGAACCCGGCTCCTTCACGACCGCGTCCACCTGGGTCAGGGTGTGCGGCTGGATCCGACGGGCGTCGGGCAACGTCGTGCCGTACGTGTAGGTGTACGTGTCGTCCAGGGCCGCGTCGGTGCGGTCGTGGACGGTCATGCTCGTGCGGTTGCCGATCGTGTCGAACCCGTACGAGTGCCAGTAGCCGCCGCCGTCGACGCCCGCCGAGACATTGGCTCGGGCGGGGCCGGCGCCCGGTGCCGTCGACGTCCTCGGGCAGACGGCGGACGCGTTGCCGTCGGTCCACGCGTGGACCAGGCGGCCCATCGGGTCGTAGGCGAAGCACTGCTCCTCGGTCCCGGCCGGCTGCTGGGCGGTGATCGAGGTGACGGTGCCGACCGGGTCGTAGCCGTAGCTCGTCGTCGAGACGGGGGTGGGGGCGGTCTCCCGGTTCGTCGTTGTCCGGTGCAGGCGGCGGGTGTTCTCGTCGTAGACGTTCGTCGTCCACACCCGGCGCGGTGCCTCGCCCGACGCCGTCCGGAGCACCTGGCCGTACGGGCTGAGGAAGGTGTCCGCGGTGTACCAGGAGAGGCCCGACACGGTGGTCGGTGAACCCTCGCCGTCGTAGCGGGTGACGACCCTCTCCGCGGCGAGGCCGCCCGGTGCGGCGGGCAGGTCGACCGTCTGAACCTTGCCGGTCGGCGTGTAGGTGGTGGCGTAGGCGTACGTGCCGGCCAGGCCCGTGGTCTGGGGGGTGCTGGGGATCGTCGTCTTCGATCCCGTGGGCCGGTACTCGGTGTCGTAGCCGGTGACCTCGCTGGTGAACGCGGCACCGGAGTGGTACCGGGTGGACGCCACCGGCTGCCCCTTGGCGCCGGGCAGGGTGTCGAAGGTCCACTCGGCGACCAGCGGGCCCGTCGCCGAGTCGTCGCGCAGTTCCGTCTGCCGGCCGAGCACGTCGTACGCCGAGTACTGGTGGCGGCCCTGGTTGTCGCGGGTCCAGACCTGCTGGTCGAGGGCGTTGTGGCCGAAGTACGCCGCGCCGGCGTCCGGGTCGGTCGCGGAGGTCTTGCGCCCGCGGGCGTCGTAGGTGTAGCTCCACGTGTTGCCCTGCGCGTCCGTCACCCCGACGAGGTGACCTCGGGCGTCGTAGGCGTACGTGGTGTCGATGCTCTCCGCCGACACGTTCTGGCTGGTGAAGTGCCGGGTCAGCGTGGTGCGTCCGAGGGCGTCCGTCGTCGTCTTCACGGCCCGGCTGCCGGAGAGCGGGGTCGCGCCGTCGGCCGACATGGCCGTCCGGGTCAGCGTCCAGTCGCCGCCGTACGCCGTGGTGCTGGAGTGCTGGGGCGCGCCCTCGTGGAGGGTCGTCGTGCGGGTCGGGCGGCCGAGTCCGTCGTAGGCGGTCCTGGTGGCGCTCGGCACCTGGGTGAGCGAGAGCGGAACGAAGATTTCCGGTTCGGGTTCGCCCTCCGCCAGGTACGCGTCGCGCGTCTCCTGCGGGGCGCCGCTCGCGTTGTAGGACGTCTCCGTCACGATGCGGCCGCCGCCGAGTGCCTCGCTCTGCGTCTGGCGCGGGCGGAGCAGGCCGTCGAAGAGGGCGTACGAGTCCTCGTAGGTGCCGTTGTCGCGCAGGACGCGGGTGTGGACCGCCGGGACCTTGCTGTCCTCGATCCGGTACGCGAAGCGTGCGGACGCGTCCTGGTTCACGGGGCGGGACGGGGACCAGATGCCGGTGATCCGGCCCAGTGCGTCGTACGTGGTCGTCGTCTTGCGGTTGTTGGGGTCCGTCACCGAGAGGGCGGAGCCGCGGGCCGGGTCCACGACGGTCGTCGTGGCATGGCCGGCGGCGTTGGTCTGGGTGACCTCGAACGCCGGCCCCGTCGCCGGGGTGTACGTCGTGGTGGTGGAGTCGCCCGCCGCGTCAGTGACCTTCGTGGCCCGGCCCAGCGCGTCGTAGGAGGTGCGCGCGGAGGTGATCCAGCCGGTGCCGCTGCCCGAGACGGTGTCCACCTGGTACGGCAGGCCCTTGGTGGGGGCCGCGCCGAAGGCGTTCAGCGCGTCGTAGGAGGTGCGGCTGTCGGAGACGATCCGGCCGGTCGGGGCGGTGGCGGCGTCGGCACATCCCCCGGCCGTGGTGCGGACCCGGTCGGGCAGGCCGATGAGATGCAGTGCCGTGTTGTGCACGTACGTGGTGACCGTGCACTTCTCGTCGGTCACGGTCTCGCCGCCCGTGGTGTTCGGCGAGGTGGTGAGCGAGTGGACCGTCGTGGGCAGCCCGTAGGTGTCGTCATGGGCGGTCAGCGTGCGGACGGTGCGGGTGCTGCCCCCGTCGAGGTACTGGATCGAGTCCGTGCGCAGCGTGCCGGTGCGGTACGCCTCCAGGGCGGGCAGGCCGGGGCGCGCCCGGGACGCGGTCAGTTTCGCGTACGGCCAGGACACCTCACGCACGGCGAGACTGCCGCCCGCCTTGGTGTAGGTGAGGGTCTCCGCGGCGCGGCCCTGGTGGGCAAGGACGTCCTCACCCAACTCCAGCGTGCCGGTCGAGTCCTTGACGAGGACCTGGGCTCCGCCGGCGTCGCGGGACATGCCGCGGAAGTAGCGCGTCGTGACCTGGGACTGCTCGGTGGCTTCCGCGCTGCCCGTGTGGGCGGTGGCGCCCTTCCTGACGGTGACGCTCGCGTAGCCGCGCCACTGGTCGTAGGTGCGCAGCGCGGGCTTGGTGAACTCGTCGGTGTTCTTGGCCCAGGCGGCGCCGGTCTGCTCGTCGTACGCGTAGCTCGTCACGACGTCGGGCTGGCGGGCCACCGCGTCCTTCTCGGTGACCTTCTCCACGACGTACTTGTTGAACCACTCGACCGGCTTGGTGTAGCCGCTCTTCTGCAGGTTCTCGTCCGAGAACGCCTCCGGGTCGGGAGACCAGTGGACGGGGAAGCAGCGGCTCTTGTTCGAGGCGGAGACTGCGCGATCGCCCATCGGGCAGGGGTCGGAGTAGTCGACGTGGATCTCCCCTCCCGTCTCCGTGCGGATGGTCTCGATGCGCAGCCGGTCGAAGTCCGGGGTCTGGTCCGATGTGCTCCTGAGAACGCGGTTCGGCATGTCGGCCACGTTCGGGACGAACGACACCGGCGGCAGGTCCTTGTCGGTCTGCCGGCCCAAGGCGTCAGGCTTGCCGAAGCCGACGCGGGAGAGTGACTCGAGCCACAGGGGCGGATGCGTGTCCGTGCGCTGCCGGGGGAAGGACTGGTGCAGGGTCCAGCGGTCCACCAGGGAGAGGGCGGTCGAACCGGGGGTGCGCTGGCCGTGCGTCTCGATCGACGACAGGCGGACCCGGCTCCAGAAGGTGGGGGCGCTGACGTAGCAGTTGTCGGCCGTGGCCTTGCAGTGCAGGGTGGACGGCGTGTCCCACCACGGCTGCTTGTCCTGGTGGTTCTTCGACTCGAACTTGGTCTCGGAACAGGTCGTGGCGCTGCCGATGCAGCGCGGGGCGGCGTTGAAGACGACCTTCCCGGCGGGCGGGGCGGTCAGGGCCCCGGCGCGCAGGCCGTACAGGATCTGCGTCGGGTAGCCGTCACGGTCGTAGGAGACGGCCGCCGTGGACTTCTCGTTCTTCGCGTACCGGTTCTGCTCCTTCTTCCAGTCGACGACCATGGCGTTGCCGTGGACGTCCTCGACGTAGTCGAGGTTCCAGCGCCACACCTGGGTGCAGGAGGAGGCCGCGTACGTGGCTGCGTGGCAGGGCTCGCCGCCGTGGTTGCCGAAGACGGGCACGGTGAGGGCGGAGTTCGTGGGCGCGGTGCGGCCCGGCAGGGTGTTGCGGCCGAACCAGTACCGGGTGCCGTCGCGGGTCGTCACGACCCAGTGCTCGCCGTCGTGGCCGGCGGTCTGCGCGCTCTTCCCGGAGCCGTTCTTGTCCCGGTACTCGATCGTGGCGCCCGTGTCGTTCGACGCGGTCCAGGTGGAGGTCCCCGCCTCGTGGACGAGTTCGGTGGAGGAGCCGCCCAGCGACATGACGACGTTGTCGGCCGCCCAGCACAGGTCGGACTTCTTCTTGTCCGTGCTGTTGCCGTTGTTCGGGGTGCCGGAGCGGTCGTCGTTGCAGGAGCGGTAGCGGCGCTCGATGAAACCGGGGTGGTAGTCCCAGCCGTCGCCGATCCAGGACGCCTGGCCGTTGGCGACGGAGGTGCGGCCGTCGACGGACTGCGAGGAGTAGCTGAGGGTGATGCTCGGGGCCGGCCCGGCCGGCGGCGCCGGCACCGTGACGGGGTACGACCAGGAGAAGCCGCCGCCGCTGCCGCCGGCGGTCCAGCTACCGGTGGTGGAGAGGCTGGTCGCCTTGTACGTGCCGCCCGCGCCCGACGCCGAGTCGGTCGCGGCGAGGACGACGGGGCCGCCGCCCGCCTGGGTGGACAGTCCCTGCGCCTGGCCGGCGGCGGGGTCGACGGTGGCCCGGACGGTTCCGGTGGCGGGATCGTTGCTGCTGGGCATGGCGACGGGGGTGGCGCACTCGTCCAGCTGCGGGTCGGTGAGGAAGCACTCGGGGAGCTGGACGAGCTGGAGGCGCGTCGACCACTCGTTGCCGAAGAGGTCCTCGAACCGGCCGTAGTCGAGCTCGACGTCGACCGGTGTGGAGCCCGCCTCGGGCGGGGTCAGCTTGATGAGGGCGCCGTCCACCGCCGTGTCCTCGGTGGTGGTCCGGGGTTCGACCGTGACGTCCCAGGTGCCCGCGGGGGCCGGGGGTGCCGGTGTCTCCTCGGTCGGTGACGCCTGGCCGATGCGTACGGGCAGGGTGCCCGCCTGCACCAGCTGCTCGCCCGCGCCGTCGAGCGGCACCGGGGTGGTGCCGCCGGCCGGGGGCGTGACCTCGGTGGGTTCGTAGTCGGCCGGGGGTTCGACCGGTCCGCCGGCCCAGCTGGAGAGCTCCTCCATCCGGGCCTGGTCCGGGTCGATCACCTCCTCCTGCTGAAGCTCCTCCAGGACCGGCCCGGTGCGCGGGGCCGGAGGGGCAATGGCCCACGCCTCGGCCGGCGGCAGGGTCACCGACAGGATCGCCGACAGCAGGACGCCGAGCCCGCGGGCCCGGGTCGGCCGGCCGGTACGGCGGCGGGGTTGGCCGGAGCGCCGCGTCGAGCGCGTCGACGCGGCCGGGTTTCCGGGCAGACCGAAAGTGCGTCCGGCATCGGACGAGGACATGGAACCCCCCACTTCCGCTGCGGGCCGGGAAACACGGGAGGCGCGCAGGGAATTCGACAAATAGCCCGGCGATTGTGCAGGGGCGGCGAACACGAAATCCACAAGCCCGGGGCAGCTGTGACATCAATCACCTGCGAAAGCGCGGGAATTCGTGGCAAAGGTGCCCTACGGGTCATTTGGGGGTACGTGATCCCCGGCCGTCGGAGAAGCGGCGAGAGCGCCGATCCCGCCATCAACGTGAACCAACAGCCCTGGATGGCGCGCCTTTTCGGGGCGTCTGCGGCTTTTTCCCGACCGACCTCGGAGGAGGAGTCCTGCACGGACTGGAGAGCGGCACAGGAAGGACGCTTCCGACGCTTCTACGGTTCCCCCGGAAGCCGGGTGACGAAAGCGTGAAGATGGTCCATGCTCTGCTGGCGCACTTCTGCGCGAAGCAGTAATTCCGAGGGTCGCTCAGCATCCAGGCACCCGCGGGGGGAAAGGGAGTCATGGACGCCTCGAAGGCTGCCGGTAACAACGAGAATTCACCGCCGGAGGGGCGTGCCGTGGTGGCGGCTGGGCCCGTATCCCCTTGGGCGGAAAGGGAATTGGGGCGCACCCGTGGGCGGCGCGGTCGCTTCGCGGCGCTCGCCGCCGTGTTGGCGCTCGCGGTGGCCGTTCCCCTCGGGCTCCGGCCGGACGGGCGGGCGCCCGACGCCCCCGCTCCGCGCGCGGACGCCGACCGCGCGCCCACGCGGGCTCTGCCCGCGCCGGACGCCGTACGCGAGGCCCGGCGCACCGGGAAGGACGTCGAGGTCACGGGGCGACGGACCGCCACCTCCACGACGTGGGCGCAGCCGGACGGCATGCTGCGGACCCGTACCCACGGCGCCGCCATCCGCGCCAGGGTCGGCGGCGAGTGGAAGCCGGTCGACACCACGCTCCGGCGGGTGGCGGGCGGTTACGCCCCGAAGGCGGTCAACGACCCGCTCCTCTTCAGTGCGGGCACCCCGGCGGGCGGAGGCTCCGGGGCCCGCGCGTCCCGTTCCGTGCGTACGGCGCTGGTCGCCGACGGGCGGGCCGACGACGCCGGCTGGCACGACCTGGTCCGGCTCACGACCGGCGGGCACGACCTCGTCGTCCGCTGGCCCGGCCCTCTGCCCGCCCCCGTGGTGGACGGGCCCCGTGCCCTGTACGAGGACGTGCGCCCCGGCATCGACCTGGTCCTCACCGCCCGCGACAGCGGCTACTCGCACGTCCTCGTCGTCAAGGACCGCGCGGCGGCCGGCGACCCGCTCCTCGAGCGGCTCCGCTACCGCCTGGCCTCCCCCACCCTGAGCTTCCACCTGGACGCGAAGACCAAGGCGGTCAGCGCCCTGGACGCGGCAGGCCAGGAGGTCGCCGCGGCCCCCACGCCCTACATGTGGGACTCCGCCGGGCCGGTCAGGGCCACCGTCGGCGAACCGGCCCCGAGCGTCGACCCGGAGGTGCGGGACACCGCGCTCGCCTTCCCCGGCCTCGCCGGGCCGCAGCCCGGGACCCGTGACTCCGTGCTCGACGCCTCCCTCGGCGAGAGCCAGGCACTGGACATCGTCGTCGACAAGGGAATGCTTTTTGACCCGGCGACGGTCTACCCCGTCTTCGTCGACCCCTCCTTCAAGGGGCACAGCGCCAACTGGACCCTGCTGTACAAGAAGTACCCGAGCTCCAGCTTCTACAATGGGCAGAACTTCAACGACGGATCGAACGAGGCGCGCGTCGGGTACGAGGCCGACTCGGGTGGCCTCTCCCGCTCCGTCTTCACCTTCGAGTTCGACCCCGCGATCCGCAACGTCTCGAAGGCGTACTTCCGCGGCCTGCAGACGTACTCGTGGGGCTGCTCCACGCGGCAGTACAACCTGTACCTGACCAGCTCGATCTCCCCCACCACCACGTGGAACAGCCAGCCGAGCTGGATCCGGCTCCTGGACGACCAGACCAACGGGCACGGGTACAACACCACCGACTGCCCGGACCAGTGGGTCGCCATGGACATCACGTCGGCGGCGCAGGAGGCGGCCCGCAAGGGATGGCAGAGCCTGCCGCTCGGACTGCGCGCCGCCAACGAGGGCGACACCCACTCCTGGAAGAAGTTCGGGGTGAACGCGGAGACCGCCCCGTACATCGAGGTCCTGCACAACGACCCCCCGACCGAACCGCCGGCCACCTCGATGCGGACGTCGCCGGGGACCACCTGTGACACGGTGTCGCCGTTCCCGGCGGTCGGCCGGTCCGACATCACGTTCGCCGTCTCCGCCACCGACCCCAACGGCGACCTGAAGTCCGTCACGCTCAGGGTCTGGCCGACCGGCAGCCCCACCACCCCGGTGGTGAACGTGACCCTCACGCCCACCAGCCGCGGCAGCATCAACCACCTGGTCCCCTGGACGTCGTTCGGCAACGGCAAGACGTACTCCTGGCAGGCGCTGGCCACCGACGCGGGCGGCCTCTCCTCCGCCTGGGGTCCCGCCGGGACCACTGCCGCCTGCCAGTTCACGGTCGACCACTCCGCACCCGCGGTGCCCGGGGTCTCCTCCGACGCTTTCCCGGCCGCCGAGGACGACGGCTCCGTCTGGTCCACGGTCCCCTTCGGCACGGCCGGGCTGTTCACCTTCTCGACCGGCGGCGCGACCGACGTCAAGGAGTACCAGTACAGCTTCGACACCGCCTTCGACATCAAGGCGACTCCCAACCCCCTGCGTGAGGGGCGGGCCGTCGTCTCCCTGTCGCCGCTCCACGCCGGGCCGAGCGTGCTCTACGTCCGCGCCGTGGACGACACGGGCAACATCTCCAAGGCGCGGGTCTACGAGTTCTACGTCCGCCCGGCACCCGTGCTCGACAGTCCGATGGACGTGACCGGCGACAAGGTGCCGGACGTCTACACCGTCACCGCCGAGGGCAACCTGGAGCTGTACGCGAAAACCCTCGGCACGGACCGGCTGCACCGCGGCATGCCCGCCGCGTACACCACCGAGGGTGGCGCGGCGAGGCTCGTGGCGCCCGGCTACTGGTCCGGGGCGGCCCTCTCCCACAACGGCGACTGGCTCCCGGGGGACGGGGTCCAGGACCTGGTGGCCCGCATGGCCGACGGCCGGCTGTACCTCTACCCGGGCGACGGATACTCCGGCTTCGACGTCCACAAGCGCGTCGAACTGCTCCTGCCGGCCGGCTCCCCCTCGCCGGCCGCGATCCGGCAGGTCCTCTCCACGGGCGATGTGACCGGTGACGGTCGCCCCGACCTGCTGGCCATCGCCGGGAACGACCTGTGGGCCTTCACCGGCTACACCGGGGGCGCCTTCGCCAAGGCGACGAAACCAGCCGGTGAGGCGTGGGCCGAACGTGATCTGGTGCAGCTGGTCAACCTGGGCGGGGACGCCGCGCCCGACCTGGTATTCCGGGAGAACTCCGTCGGCCAGGTGAGGGTGCGGTACGGGAGGAACGCCGCGAGCGGCGGCCTCGACTTCGCCTCCCTCGGCACGCGGACGGCCTCCGCCGGACAGTTGGACACCTACGGTGCCTCCTCCTGGTCACGCACCAACATCCCCGTCCTCGCCGGCACGCCCGACGTGAACGGCGACGCGGTGCCCGACGTGTGGGCCCTGCTCGCCAACGGCGACGTGCGGATCTACCCCGGCCGCACCGCCGGGCAGCCGCTCAACGTCACGGATGCCTTCTACGTCGTGATGAGCACCGTCGGAACCAGCTGGGCCGGACACGGCACCATCGGCTGACCGCGCACCCGCTCGCGGGCCCGACCGCCCCGGCTCGGCCGCTCGCCCGCGCGCCCCGGTCCCACGCTCCCCGCACGGGGCGTGGGGCCGGGGCGGCGGTGGTCAGGGGGCGTACAGGCGGTCGATCTCGGCGGCGAAGTCGCGGGTGATCGCCGCGCGGCGGAGCTTCAGGGACGGGGTGAGGTGGCCGGCGGCCTCGGTGAAGTCGCCCGTCAGGACGTGGAAGCGCCGGATGGACTCGGCGCGGGAGACCAGGCGGTTGGCGTCGTCGACCGCGCGTTGCAGGGCAGCGCGGAGGGTGTCGTCGTGGACCAGGTCGGCGAGGGGGACGTCGGTCTTCTTGTGCATGCGGCGCCAGTGGGCGAGGCCGTCCGGTTCCAGGGTGATCAGGGCGGTGACGTACGGGCGGTCGTCGCCGACCACCATGCACTGGCCGACGAGCGGGTGGGCGCGCAGCCGGTCCTCCAGCGGGGCCGGGGCGACGTTCTTGCCGCCGCTGGTGATGAGGACGTCCTTCTTGCGGCCCGTGATGGTGAGGTAGCCGTCCTCGTCCAGGGCGCCCAGGTCGCCGGTGGGGAGCCAGCCGTCGGCGGAGGTGGCGGAGCCAGCGGTGGCGGCGGGGCCGGCCGGGGCGGCGGTGGGGCCGGTGGTGGTCGCGCCGGTGGTGGGGCCGTCGGGGTTCCAGTAGCCGGTGAAGACGTGGCCGCCCCGCAGCAGGATCTCGCCGTCCTCCGCGATGCGCACCGCCGTGCCGGGCAGGGGCCAGCCGACCGTGCCCAGCCGGGGGCGCTGCGGGGGCGTCACGGTCGACGCGGCGGTGGTCTCCGTCAGGCCGTACCCCTCGAAGACGGAGATGCCCGCGCCCTCGTAGAACGCCGAGAGGCGGCGCCCCAGCGGTGATCCACCGCAGATCGCGTACCGGACGTGCCCGCCGAGCGCCGCCCGGATGCGGCGGTAGACCAGCGGGTCGTACAGGGCGCGGGCACCGCGCAGGGCGTACGAAGGGCCCGGTCCGGTGCCGTGGTGGGCCGCCTCGACGGCTTCGCCGTAGCGCCGGGCGACCGTCGCCGCCCGGTCGAAGGAGGCGGCCCGGCCCATCTTCTCGGCCGTCGCCCGCGCGGTGTTGTACACCTTCTCCAGGACGTACGGGATCGCGACCAGGAAGGTCGGGCGGAAGCCGGCGAGGTCGGCGAGGAGGTCGTCCGTCGCGATCGACGGGGCGTGACCGAGGCGGACGCGGGCGCGCAGGCAGCCGATCGCGACCATCCGGCCCAGGACGTGGGAGAGGGGCAGGAAGAGGAGCGTGGACGCCGGTTCCCTGCTGACGGACCGGAAGACGGGGTGGAGCAGTTCGACGGCGTTGTCGACCTCGGCGAAGAAGTTGCCGTGGGTCAGGACGCAGCCCTTGGGGCGGCCGGTGGTGCCGGAGGTGTAGACGAGCGTGGCGACGCGGTCCGGTGAGAGGCCCGCGCGGCGGGCGGTGACCACTTCGTCGGGGATCCGCTCCCCGGCCTGCCGGAGGGTGGCGACGCCTCCGGTGTCGAGGGCCCACAGGTGCGCCAGGCCGGGGAGCGCGCGGCGCTCGGCGCTGATGAGCCGGGCCTGTTCCGTGTCCTCGACGACGCAGGCGGCGGCGCCCGAGTCCTGGAGTATCCAGCGGGCCTGGTAGGCGGACGAGGTCGGGTAGAGGGGCACGGTGACCAGTCCGGCCGCCCAAGCGGCGAAGTCGACGAGCGTCCACTCGTAGGTGGTGCGGGCCATGAGGGCGAGGCGGTCGCCGGGGCGCAGGCCGTGCGCGATCAGGCCCTTCGCCACGGCCAGGACCTCGGCGGCGAAGTCGGCGGCCGTGACGTCCCGCCAGACGCCGTCGCGGTCCTTGCGGGCGAGGACCGGCGCGGCGGGTTCCGCGCGGGCGTTGTCGAAGGGGATGTCGGCGAGCGAGCCGTCCGTGACGGGCGGGGCGAGGGCGGGGACGGAAGCCTCGCGTACCGCGCCGTCCACGAGGACGCGCTGCGGGGGGACCGGTTCCACTGTCACGTGCGGCTCCTTGCGGTCGGCTGCCGTGGTGCTGTGGGTGGGGTCGTGCGGTGGAGGGGGCGCGGGGGACGGAGGGGGGTCCGGGGGAAGCGGGTCACGCCGGGGCGAGGGGCGGTGCGGGCCGGGCGGCGCGGGGTCGTACCGGGGTGCGGTCGTCGGGGCGCTCGGGGATACGCGTCGGGGGCGCGCGGGGGTTCGCGTCGGAGCGTGCGGGGGCACGCGTCACGCCGCTTGTTGACGGGCAAGTCAACTTACTTGTTGGTAAGTTAGCCGCCCCCCGCCCCCTTCGGCAATGCCTCGTCCGCTCTCGCCGCGCCGGCGTTCAGACGGCCCCCGGGGACCAGCCCTCACCCCGCGCCAGGTCGCCCAGGCCCGACCAGGCGAGGCGCATGAGGGTCGCGGCGGCCTCGCGGGCGTCCACGCCCGGCGTGGCGTTGGCCCAGTCGGCCAACGACTCGGCCGCCCCCACCAGGGCGTGCGCGAGCCCGGCCACGTCCCCGTCCGCGAGCCCCGGGTCCCGGTGGACCTCGCGGGCCGCGGCGCCGATGAGGGACGTGACGTACGCGACGATCTCCTCCCGCAGCGCCGCCACCTCCGCGGCGAACGGCTCGCCGTGGGTGCGGGCCTGACGGTGCAGCACCGCCCAGCCGTCGGGGTGGTCCGCGGTGTGCGCGAAGAACGCCGTCAGCCCCTCCCACAGCCGTCGCTCGACGGGTACGCCGGGTCCGGGGGCGCCCGCGCCCGCCCGTACGGCCGCCGTCAGCGCGGCCGCCTCCCGACGTATGCAGGCGCTGAACAACTCCTCCTTCGAGTGCAGGTAGAGGTAGACGAGCGGCTTGGACACGCCCGCGAGTTCGGCGATCTCCTCCATCGACGCCGCCCGGTACCCGCGCCTGCCGAAGGTGCGCACGGCGGCGTCGAGCATCTGCTGCTCGCGTTCCGCCCGCGGCAGCCGCCTCGGCCGTGCGCCGCCACCGGCCACGCCACCCGTCCCACCCGTGCCGGTCGCGGCACCCGCGCCGGCCGTGCCACCCGTGCTCTCCACCGGCGCCCCGCCTCCTCATGATCGGCAGCCCGTAAGCCTACGGGCCGCTGCCCCGTACCCGAACGCCCGTGCCCCCCACCGGAATCGGCGGGGGGCACGGGTCGGGGTACGGCGGTGGCGGCGGGGGCGTCAGGCCGCGACCGGCGGCAGCGACACCTTCCGCTCCGCCTCCCGCGACTCGTCCTCGTCGACCGGGGAGGCCGACGCCGAGTGGTACGCGTCGAGGTCGAGGATCTTCTCACGCGCGGCGACGATGACCGGGACGAGCGCCTGGCCGGCGACGTTGGTGGCGGTGCGCATCATGTCGAGGACCGGGTCGATCGCCATGAGCAGGCCGACGCCCTCCAGGGGCAGGCCCAGGGTGGAGAGGGTCAGGGTCAGCATGACGGTGGCGCCGGTCAGACCCGCGGTGGCGGCCGAGCCGATCACGGAGACCAGTGCGATCAGCACGTACTCCTTGACGCCCAGCTCCACGCCGAAGATCTGCGCGATGAAGATCGCGGCGAGGGCCGGGTAGATCGCGGCGCAGCCGTCCATCTTGGTGGTGGCGCCGAACGGGACGGCGAAGGAGGTGTACTCCTTCGGCACGCCGAGGCGCTCGGTGACCTTGACCGTGACCGGCATGGTGCCGACCGAGGAGCGGGAGACGAAGGCCAGCTGGATGGCGGGCCAGGCACCCTTGAAGAACTGGACCGGGTTGACCTTGGCGACGGTCGCGAGCAGCAGCGGGTAGACGCCGAACATCACGAGGGCGCAGCCGATGTAGACGTCGGCGGTGAAGGTCGCGTACTTGCCGATGAGGTGCCAGCCGTACTCGGCGATGGCGTAGCCGATGAGGCCGACGGTACCGATCGGGGCGAGGCGGATGACCCACCACAGGGCCTTCTGGAGCAGTTCCAGCACCGACTCGGCGAACGTGAGGATCGGCTGGGCCTTCTCGCCGAGCTTGAGGGCGGCGATGCCGGCGACGACGGCCATGAAGACGATCTGGAGGACGTTCAGCTCGGTGAACGGGGTGATGACGTCCGTCGGGATGATGCCGGTGAGGAAGTCGAGCCAGGAGCCGGCGTGCTCGGGCTTCTGCCCGTCCTTCGGCGTGAGGCCGGTGCCGGCACCGGGGTTGGTGAGCAGGCCGATGACGATGCCGATGACGACCGCGATCAACGACGTGATCATGAACCAGAGGAGGGTGCGGGTCGCCAGCCGGGCGGCGTTGTTCACCTTCCGCAGGTTGGTGATGGACACCAGGATGGCGAAGAAGACGAGCGGCGCGACGGCCAGCTTCAGCAGCTGGACGAAGATGTGGCCCACCTTGTCCAGGGTGGTGTGCAGCCACAGGACGTCGTGGCTGCGGGTGATCCAGCCGAGGACCACGCCGAGGACGAGGCCCGCGACGATCTGCACCCAGAAGGGCGGCAGGGACATGCGGCGCGCGGGCGGGGACGTGGGCGCGGAAGCGGGCGCGGACACGGACACACTCCAGAAGGGCGTGAAGGGGTACGGACTGGGGGTTCGGGGTGGCGCCCGCGCGCGGGGGCGGCGCGGCCGCGTGGTGCCGGGCGGGGCGGGTTCCGGGCGGGAACCGGGCGCCGGGCGTGAGCGGGAGGCTCAGACCTCGCGGCGACAGGCCGCGGACACACGGCGGCAGAGGTCGACGTGCAGGCGCGCCACGAGCGGGACGCTCGTGGTCGTGTGGCGGAGGCGCACTGCGGTCTTCATGCCCAGAACGTTAACACCTGAACTTTGAGGAACCCAAAGCCGTACTTTGACAGGCGCGCGGACGGGTCGGCCTGGGAAAACGACAACACCCCAGGCCGGAACGAGCGTTCCTGGACCCGGGGCGGGAGGGTGTCGCGTGCCGTGTGACGAACGTTATACGCCGTCCTCCTGCGTGCGGTTGGCCTCCAGGCGCGCCTTGGCCTGGCCGACCTTCTCCACGATCTGCTCGGACATCGCCTCGCGCTGCCGGCGCAGCAGGACGAAGCTGAGCGGCGCGGAGACGACGATCGAGAGCAGCAGCACCCAGAGCGCGTTGGACTCACCGAGACCACGGGGGATCAGACCGACGTACACCAGCGCGTACAGGACGACGAAGCAGCCGGCGAAGACGCCGATCCGCATGAGCGTGTACTTGAGGGCGGCGGTCGACCTGGTGGTGGCGGTCACGATGGGCCTTCTTCCTTCTCCGTACTCGTGCTGCGTGCGGCTGCGCGGTTCTGCCCGACTAGTGAAGCACGCGGCGGAATGGATCACTTCAAGGGGAGGAGCATGACGATGTCGTCCCGGTACTCGTCGTCACCGAGCCGGATGGCGTCGGGGACGCGGCCGACCTCCTTGTAGCCGCACGAGGCGTAGAACCGCTCCAGCCCCAGGCCGCCGCGGCAGGTGAGGCGGATCGCCTCCATGCCGTCCATGCCGCGCACGGCGTCCTCGGCGGCGGCGAGCAGCGCCCGGCCGTGGCCCATGCCGTGGTACTTGGGGTGGACCATGACGGTGTACAGCCACACCCAGTGGTTCATGAGGCGGTGGGTGTTGAAGGTGACGAATGCCGTGGCGGCCACCGCGCCGTCCGCGTCGTACCCCGCGAGGAGCCGCATGCGGCCCTCGTCCATCGCGTTGAGGTGGCTCACCCACTGCGGGCGGATGTCGTCGGGCGTCACGGGCGGGACGAAGCCGACGGCGCCGCCGGCGTTGGTGACGTCCGCCCACAGGTCGAGGACACCGTCACGCAGGTGCCGGTCGACGGGTGGGTCCAGTACGAAGTCGAGCGTCATGCCCCGACGATAGGCGGACCGGGCGAGGGCCCGGGCGGGGGCCTGGGCGAAGGACCCGGGCGGGGGACAGGGCGGGCAGGGCCCGGGCAGGCCCCGGACGGAGAACGGGCCAGGGATGCCCGGGCGGGCGCCCGGGCGGCGGCCCCGAGGCCGCGGGGCCCGGGCCCCGGCCCCGGCCCCGGCCCGGGCAGAGGGTGCGTCAGAAGCGCATCGGCTGCGGGGCCTCGCGGCGAGCGGTGTCGGGGCCCGGGTACTCGCGGATGATCTCGTAGCGGGTGTTGCGCTCCACGGGGCGGAACCCGGCGTCGCGGATGAGCTCCAGCAGGTCGTCGCGGGTGAGCTTGTTCGGCGTGCCGTAGTTGTCCGCGTCGTGGGTGATCTTGTACTCGACCACCGAGCCGTCCATGTCGTCCGCGCCGTGCTGGAGCGCGAGCTGCGCGGTCTGCACGCCGTGCATGACCCAGAAGACCTTGACGTGCGGGACGTTGTCGAACAGCAGCCGCGAGACCGCGAAGGTCTTCAGGGCCTCCGCGCCGGTCGCCATGGTCGTGCGGGCCTGGAGCCGGTTGCGGACCTTGCCGTCCTGCATGTCGACGAAGTCGTGCTGGTACCGCAGCGGGATGAAGACCTGGAAGCCGCCGGTCTCGTCCTGGAGTTCACGCAGGCGCAGCACGTGGTCGACGCGGTGGCGGGGCTCCTCGATGTGCCCGTACAGCATCGTCGCAGGGGTCTTCAGACCCTTCTCGTGCGCGAGCCGGTGGATGCGGGACCAGTCCTCCCAGTGGGTGCGGTGGTCCACGATGTGCTGCCGCACCTCCCAGTCGAAGATCTCCGCGCCGCCGCCGGTCAGCGACTCCAGACCGGCCTCGATCAGCTCGTCCAGGATGTCGGAGGCGGACATGCCGGAGATCGTCTCGAAGTGGTGGATCTCCGTCGCGGTGAACGCCTTGAGCGAGACGTTCGGCAGGGCCTTCTTCAGCTCGCTCAGCGACCGCGGGTAGTAGCGCCAGGGCAGGTTGGGGTGGAGCCCGTTGACGATGTGCAGCTCGGTGAGGTTCTCGTTCTCCATCGCCTTGGCGAGGCGGACGGCCTCCTCGATGCGCATGGTGTACGCGTCCTTCTCGCCCGGCTTGCGCTGGAACGAGCAGTAGGCGCACGACGCGGTGCACACGTTGGTCATGTTGAGGTGGCGGTTGACGTTGAAGTGCACGACGTCGCCGTTCTTGCGCGTGCGCACCTCGTGGGCGAGACCGCCGAGCCAGGCGAGGTCGTCCGACGCGTAGAGCGCGATGCCGTCCTCGCGGGTCAGCCGCTCCCCGGACCGGACCTTCTCCTCCAGCTCGCGCTTGAGCCCCGCGTCCATACGGACCTGCCTCCCACTACGTCGAACCCGTGTGTCCCACAACGGACGCACCCACCGTACTCCCCCGCCCCACGGGCTCCGGCACCCACCACCGGCCGGGGTCTTCCGCCTGAACGGGCCCGGCCCGGTCCGGACGGAGGACCCCCGGGGTCAGGGCTGCTCCGGCAGCTCGCCGACGCGGTTCTCCCACTTGGTGGAGAGCACGATCGTGGTGCGGGTCCGCGACACGCCACGGGTGCCGGAGAGCCGGCGGATGATCTTCTCCAGGCCGTCCACGTCGTTGGCGCGGACCTTGAGCATGTACGAGTCGTCGCCCGCGATGAACCAGCAGTCCTCGATCTCCTGGAGGTCCTTCAGGCGACGCGCCACGTCCTCGTGGTCGGCGGCGTCGGAGAGGGAGATGCCGACCAGGGCCGTCACGCCGAGGCCCAGGGAGGCGGCGTCGACCGTCGCCCGGTAGCCGGTGATGACCCCGGCCGCTTCGAGGCGGTTGATGCGGTCGGTGACGGAGGGCCCCGAGAGCCCCACGAGGCGGCCGAGCTCGGCGTACGAGGCCCTGCCGTTCTCCCGCAGAGCCTGGATGAGCTGCCTATCCACGGCGTCCATATACCTGAAGCCTTCCATTAATCAGCAATCCAGCAAGTACAGGTGTAGAATCTAAGGCACACAGGGGGGATTTCCCTGTGATTCACTCAACGATCAACGACGATCCCAGGAGATGACACTCATCGTGTACACGATCGAGATGGCCTACGCCCACATGCGTTCCATGCAGGAGCAGGCTCATCGCTCGCGTGTCCGCAAGGCAGCCGTCGCGGCCCGCCAGGAGGCGGCCGGCGAGCGGCGCACGTCGACGTCCCGTACGAAGAAGGGCTGACCCCGGCGACGCCGGACCGTCAGTCCTTCCGGGAGCCACCGAGCTCTCCCTTCCAGCGGCGGTACAGCCGGTGCGGCACCCCTGCCGCGTCCAGCACCCGCCCGGCGACGAAGTCCACCAGGTCCTGGATGTGCGTCGCCCCCGCGTAGAACGCCGGCGAGGCGGGCAGCACCACGGCTCCCGCCTCGTCGAGCGCGACCAGGTGCCTGAGGGTCTGCCCGTTCAACGGCGTCTCCCGCACCGCGACCACCAGCGGCCGGCGCTCCTTCAGCACCACGCTCGCCGCGCGCTGGAGCAGGTCCTTCGACAGGCCCAGCGCCACCCCGGCCACACAGGCCGTGGACGCGGGCACGACCAGCATCCCCTTCGCCGGGTACGACCCGGACGACGGCCCCGCGGCGAGGTCCCCCGCCGCCCAGTGGCGTATGTCGGCGCCCGCCACGTCCACGTCGAACGTGCCCGGCACTCCGTCCGCGCCCCGCGACAGCCACGCCTGGAGGTCCTCGCGCCAGTGCGCGTCGCGGAAGGAGATCCCGGTCTCGTCCAGCAGCGTCAGCCGCGACGCGCGCGACACCACCAGATCGACGCTCTCCCCCGCGGCGAGCAGTCCGCGCAGTACGGCTGCCGCGTACGGCGTTCCGGACGCCCCGGACACTCCGACGACCCACGGACGACGACGCTGCTCTTCTACCGGCTCCACGCCGCTGAGCCTATCCGCCCACCCGCACCCGCCACCTCGCCCGGGGGGCCGCCGCCCCGGGGACCGCGCGCACCGCCTCGGGGCCGGGCGGGGGCCGCGTTCAGGGGGCGGCGCCCGGATTGCGGGGGGGGGCGCCCCGGGGCGGCCGGAACCGCTGGGTGCGTGGGGCGTGCCCGAGGGCCGTGCCCCGGGGCGGGCCCGCCGGGACCGGGCCCGGGACCGGGGGTGGTGCCCGGGGGTGGTGCCCGGGGGTGGTGCCCGGGGGCGGGCCCGGGAGGCGGGCCGGAACCACCGGGAAGCATGCGGGGGCCGCACTGGGGGTCGTGCCGGGGCTGATGCGGGGCGGCGCCGGTGCCGGGGGCGGGCCGGGAACCGCCGGGGAGCATGCGAGGCGGGCCGCACCGGGGTCGTGCCGGGGCCGGCGCGGGGCGGCGCCGGTGCCGGGGGCGGGCGGGGAACCGCCGGGCGTCATGCCGGGACGGCCCGGGGGCCGTGCCCGGGACGTACCGGAACCGCTGGGTGCGCAGGACGTGCCCCGGCGTGGTGCCCGGACCGCCGAAGTCGCGCCGGGAGGTCCGGGACACGCGCCCGGGGGCGGGCCGGCACCGGCGGGGGATCGTGCCGGGGGCGTACCGGAGGCGTACCGGAACCGCCCGAAGGCGTCCGAAGGCGGGTCGGAACCGCTGGGGCACGCCGGACGTTTCCGTGGTCCGGGGCCGGTGCGGGACGCGGTGGCCCGCGGGACGGGCGGGGCCCGGGGCCGGCAGCGGGCAGACGCTCCCGGGGCGTGCGGGCGAGGAGTGAGGGGGCGTGATGGGCGGTGCGGGCGGCCTGGACGGCGGCGCGGTGACGGCCGGCCGGCACGGGCGGACGCGGGTGAAGGCCGCGGCGGGCCTGGTGGCCGGCCTGGTCGCCCTGCTGTGGGTGCTGGAGGGCGTCGACGTGCTGACCGGCCACGCCCTGGACGCGTACGGCGTCTCCCCCCGCGAGGTGGCGGAGCTGCGTGACGTCGTCCCGTCCGCGTTCCTCCATTTCGGCTTCGACCACGTCGCGGCGAACTCCGGGCCGCTCCTCGTCTTCGGCTTCCTGGCCGCCCTGCGCGGGGTGCGCCGGTTCCTCGCCGTGGTGGCGTTCGTCGTGGTCGTCGACGGGCTCGGCGTGTGGCTGGTCTCCCCCGCGTACACGAACACGGCCGGCGCCTCGGGCCTCGTCTTCGGCCTCTTCGGCTACCTCGTGGCGCGCGGGTTCGCGGACCGCAGGGCGCTGGACGTCCTGGTCGGTCTGGTCGTGGCGGCGTCCTGGGGGTCCACGGTGCTGCTGGGGATATCCCCGGCGCAGTCCGGCGTCAGCTGGCAGGGGCACCTGTTCGGCCTCGTCGCCGGTGTGGCGGCGGCCTTCGTCCTGCGCCGCCGCCCCGGCGGACGGTCCGGCGCGCCCCCGTACGGCGGCGGGGCGGTGCCGGTGCGCTGAGCGCGACCGCACGACCGGCGCGGGCGCGGGCCCGACGACGGCGCCACGCCCCGGCGCCACGCCCTCGCGCCGCACGCCCCGCACGGGCACCGCACGCCACGGCGCCGGGCTGGACCGGCGGACCGACCCGGACCGGCGGACCGGACCGCCCGGCCGTCACACCCCGAGGCCGCGGACCACCAGGTCGAGCAGCGCGCAGACGAAGAGCGCGATGCCGATGAAACCGTTGACCGTGAAGAACGCCCGGTTCAGGCGCGACAGGTCGCCCGGCCGCACGATGGCGTGCTCGTACAGGAACGCCGCGACGACGACCACGAGGCCGATCCAGAACCACACCCCCGCGCCGGTCGTGAGGGCGTACCAGACGAGGAGGCCCGTCGTGACGACGTGGCACGCCCGCGCCCCGTACAGGGCGGCCGGGATGCCGAAGCGGGCCGGGACGGACATCACGCCGTGCGCCCGGTCCGCGTCCACGTCCTGGCAGGCGAAGATCAGGTCGAAGCCACCGATCCATACGCCGACGGCGAGGCCCAGGACGACGGCGTCCCACGACCACGCCCCGGTCACGGCGAGCCACGCGCCGACCGGGCCCATGGCCTGCGCGAGGCCCAGGATCGCGTGCGGGAAGTTCGTGAACCGCTTGCCGTACGGGTAGACCACCATCGGCACCACCGCGACCGGCGCGAGCGCCAGGCACAGCGGGTTGAGCAGCGCCGCCGCCCCGAGGAAGACCGCGAGGGCGACGAGCGCCCCGGTCCACGCGGAGCGCACGGAGACGGCTCCGGTGACGATCTCCCGGTTCGCGGTGCGCGGGTTACGCGCGTCGATCTCGCGGTCGATGATGCGGTTGCAGGCCATGGCGAAGGTCCGCAGGCCCACCATGGCGACGGTGACGAGCAGCAGCTCCGCCCAGTGGACGCGCCCGTCCTCCCGGAACATCGCGGTCAGGGCGGCGATGTAGGCGAAGGGCAGGGCGAAGACCGAGTGCTCGATCATCACCAGCCGCAGGAAGCCCTTCACCCGGCCGGCCGGCCGCGGCGCGGGGACCGGGCCGGCGACGCCGTCGGTGGTCGTCATGATGCGAGGCTCCCGAGGAACGCGTCGAGGTCGGCGAGGAGCCCGGCGGTGTCGACGGGCCCCGTCTCCACGGTGAGCGCCGACGACGTGCCGTCGTCGGGCGGGGTGACGTGGGCCGTGAAGGCGTACGCGGCCGGGCCGACGGGCGTGGCCTCCAGGCGCAGCACGGCGCCGCCGTCGACCGTGAACGGCGCGGGCGTGGAGCCGGGCGCGCCGGCGGCGGCCAGCTCGGCGCGCAGCCGCCCGGCGAAGTCGGCGGGTTCGGAGTCGCGGACGCCGGGCAGCTCGAAGCCGTCGCCGCCGCCCTCGGCCTCGACCATGACGGCCCACACGTCACCCGGGCCGGCGAACTCCTCGGGCGTCACGCCCGCCTGCTCGGCGGCGTGCCGGACGTCGGGCTCGGCGGGGTCGAGCTCGGGCCGGACGAGCGCCACGTAGGCGGTGTCGGTGCCGATGAAGAGGGCCGGACCGCCCACCGGGACGGGGCTCACAGGCCGTACTCCTTCCAGCGCCGGGACACCTTCGCGGCGACCTCCGGGTCGGACTCGATCATCTCCGGCCAGCCGCCGTCGCGGACGTAGCCCTCCTCGGGCCACTTGCGGGTCGCGTCGATGCCGGCCTTGCCGCCCCAGAACTTCTGGTACGAGGCGTGGTCGAGGTGGTCGACGGGGCCCTCGACGACGGTGAGGTCGCGGGAGTAGTCGACGTTGCCGAGGGCCCGCCAGGCGACCTCGTGCAGGTCGTGCACGTCGCAGTCGGCGTCCACGATCACGACGAGCTTGGAGAGCGACATCATGTGCGCGCCCCACACGGCGTGCATCACCTTCTGGGCGTGCTTCGGGTACTTCTTGTCGATCGAGACGATCGCGCAGTTGTGGAAGCCGCCCGCCTCCGGCAGGTGGTAGTCGACGATGTCCGGCACGATGATCTTGAGCAGGGGGAGGAAGAACCGCTCCGTCGCGCGGCCGAGCGGCCCGTCCTCCGTGGGCGGCCTGCCGACGACGATCGACTGGAGCAGGGGGCGGCGGCGCATCGTCACGCAGTCGATGGTCAGCGCCGGGAAGTCCTCCTGCGGCGTGTAGAAGCCCGTGTGGTCGCCGAAGGGCCCCTCCGGCAGCGTCCGGCCGGGCTCCAGCCAGCCCTCCAGGACGACCTCGGCGTGCGCGGGGACCTGGAGGGGGACGGTCTTGCAGTCGACCATCTCGATCCGCTTGCCCTGGAGGAACCCGGCGAACAGGTACTCGTCGATGTCCTCGGGCAGCGGCGCGGTCGACGCGTACGTCACGGCGGGCGGCGTGCCGAACGCGATGGCCACCGGCAGCCGCTCGCCGCGCCGGGCGGCGACCTGGTAGTGGTTGCGGCTGTCCTTGTGGATCTGCCAGTGCATGCCGATGGTGCGCTTGTCGTGGCGCTGGAGGCGGTAGAGGCCGAGGTTGCGCACGCCGGTCTCGGGGTGCTTGGTGTGCGTGAGGCCCAGGTTGAAGAACGAGCCGCCGTCGTGGGGCCAGGTGAACAGCGCGGGCAGCCGGTCGAGGTCGACGTCGTCGCCCCGCAGGACCACCTCGTGGACGGGCGCGTCCTTCACCTTGCGCGGCGGGACGTGCGTCATCGCGCCGAGCTTCCCGAAGGCCTCGCGCACACCGACGAAGCCGCTCGGCAGCTCGGGCTTGAGCAGGCCGCCGATCTTCTCGCTGATCTCGGCGTAGGAGGAGAGGCCCAGCGCCTTCAGGAGGCGGCGGTCGGTGCCGTACACGTTCATCGCCAGGGGCATCGAGGAGCCCTTGACGTTCTCGAAGAGCAGGGCCGGGCCGCCGGCCTTCTGCACCCGGTCGACGATCTCCCCGATCTCCAGGTGTGGGTCGACTTCGGCTTTGATGCGCTTGAGGTCGCCATCGCGTTCCAGCGCCCGGAGCAGCGAGCGGAGATCGTCGTAAGCCATGCGCCCAGTATCGCGGAGGGCCGCCGCGCGGCCGCGCGCGCCCCACCCGTGAGGCCGTCCGCGCACGGTCGCCGGACCCGGGGCGGGTGGCGCCCGGGGCGGCGTCCGGTGGCGGGTGGCGGGCGGGCGGACGCGGACCTTGGGCCGCCCCGGGGGCCTCCCCGTTACGCTGGGTGTGTCACCGGGGCTGTCGAGACGCGGCCCGCCAACGCATCCAGGGGGCTGTCCCACATGCTCAGGGCACTGATGTTCATCCTGCCGATCGCGCTGACGATCTACGCGTTCATCGACTGCCTGAACACGCCCGAGGACGAGACGCGGCACCTGCCCAAGGTGGCCTGGGTCTTCATCATCCTGCTCTTCTGGATCGTCGGACCGGTCGTGTGGCTCGTGGCCGGCAAGGCCCGCCGCGGCCCCGCGGGCGGCCGGGGGACCGGCGAGTGGCGCAGGCGGCGCACGGAGTGGGTCGCCCCGGACGACAACCCCGAGTTCCTGGACTCGCTGCGCGACGGCGGCAAGGAGCGCGGGGCGGACGAGGAGCGCGGGACGGGGAAGGACGACGAGGCGCTGCTGGAGGACTGGGAGGCCGATCTGCGCCGCCGCGAGGAGGAGCTGAAGCGCCGCGAGGGCGGCGACGGCCCGTCCCGGGGCGACGACGACCCGAAGCAGTCCTGACCCTGACACGCCCGGACCCCCACCTCGGCGCCCTCCGGCACCGGCACCCCTGACGCCCCACCCCCTTGTGTCCCCGGCCCGCCCAGGCCCGCGACCCGCCGACCCCGGCGGCGGTCCGGCGGATGGCGCCGGGCCGGCGGGGTCCGGCGAGGGTCGCCGGGCATCACCGGGCCGGCGGGGTCCGGCGGGTGGCGCCGGGCCGGCAGGCGTTGCCGGGTCCGGTGGGTGCGGGAAGAGTGGGGGCATGGATCCCAGCGCCCGCATCCCGACCGTGGACCTCGCCCTCTGGGCGTCCGGTGGCCGCCGCGCCCGTGCCGCGCTCGCGGCCGACGTCGACCGGGCCCTGCGCGGGGCCGGGTTCCTCCAGGTCACCGGGCACGGCGTGGAGCCGGAGCTGCCGGCGGCGATCCGCTCCGAGGCGCGGGCGTTCTTCCTGCTGCCCGACGCGGTGAAGGCCCCGTACGGGGTACGGGTCGGCGGCCGCGGCTGGCTGGGCCCGGGGACGGAGGCGAACGGGTACGCGGAGGGGTCGTTCACCCCTCCGGACCTGAAGGAGTCGCTGTCGTTCGCGTCGGAGGAGCCGGTCGGCGACCCCGCGGTGGACGCCGAGTGGTTCGTGCCGAACACCTGGCCCGCCGAGGCGCCCCGGCTGCGGCCGCTGGTGGAGGCGTACACGGCGCGGATGCGGGGGCTGTCGGACCGGCTGCTCGCGCTGCTGGGCGTGGCGCTCGGCGCCGGGGAGGACTTCTTCACCCGGCACACCCGCCACCCCACCTGGGGGTTCAACGTCAACTGGTACCCGGGGCGCGACCGCGTCGGCCCCCCGGAGCCGGGCCAGTTCCGGATCGGGCCGCACACCGACTTCGGCACGGTCACCGTCCTGGACCGGCAGCCGGGCCGGGGCGGGCTCCAGGTGTTCACCGACGACGGCTGGGCGGACGCGCCGTACGCCGCGGACGCGCTGACCGTCAACATCGGCGACCTCATGGCGCGCTGGTCCGGGGGCCGGTGGCGGTCGGGGCGGCACCGCGTACTGCCCCCGCCGGCCGAGGACCCGGCGGAGGAGCTGATGTCGCTGGTGTACTTCTACGAGTGCGACCCCGGCACGACCGTGCACGGCATCGACGCGCACGCCTACCTGCGCTCCCAGCTGGACGCCATCACCGCCATCACGGCCGAGTGACGGTCGGGGCACCAGTTCGGAAACTGTCCGCGACACCTCGACCACCCGTCGCTATTCTTCCCTGAAAGTGTGACGGGACGCGTCCCGTGACGCTGACGCTACGGGGGGTGGCGGATGGACAGGGAGCTCCATGGCCGTGAGGCGGTGTTGGACCCGACCGGCCTCGTCGCGCGACTGACCGGTCTCGCGCCGTACGACTTCGCCGGCGTCGCGTACGAGCACGGCGACGACCCGCCGGTCACCGTCCTGACGGGCGGCCGGGGCACCGGGAAGACCGCGCTGCTGAAGCAGATCCGCAACGCCTACCGGCGCGGCACGCCGCTCGCCTTCCTGGACTGCGCCCACGTCGAGGAGCCCGCCGACCACGGTCCCGGCTGGACCCCGGTGACGGGCGCGCTGGCCGAGCTCGCCGTACAGCTGTCGCCGCGCGTCCTGGCGGCGAGGCCCGTGCGGTTCCCGCGGCTGTCGCTGGGGCTGGCCGCCGTGGCCAGCATCAGCTGGTCGCAGGAGGACGACGAGCGCACCCGCCGTGACCTCCAGCGGCTCGGCCCGGTCCTGTCCACGGTCGACGAGGCCCGGGGCACGGCGACGACCTGGGTCGGGAAGGTCCTCGCCAAGCTGGCCGCGACCGCCGCGGACGGCGCCGGGCCGCTGGCGGGGCCGCTCGCCGAGGCGACGGTGGAGACGCTCCTGGAGGAGGTCTTCGGCCGCTACCAGCGCCGCACGGAGACCTTCTACGGCGGCTACCGCAACGCCGGCGGCAACGGAAAGCTCGGTCTGCACCGGATCGCCGTCGACTTCTCGCAGGGCGGGGCGCGCCGGGCCGACGCGGAGGCGTTCCTCGTCGGCGCCCTGGTGGAGGACCTGCGCCGCGCCTACACGGGCCTGACCCGGCTCGGCACCCGGCGCGGCCGCCCGCTGCTCCTCCTCGACAACGCCCACCTGCCGCTCGGCCGCCGCCTGGTCGAGCCGATCCTGCGGGACCGGGCCGGCGGCCGGCGCGACCAGGTCGTCGTCATCGCCGCGTCCCGCGACGCGGGCCACGAGGGGCTGCGCCGCGCCACCCGCGCCCGCCTCCCGGAGGTCGCCCACCGCGCGCCCTGCCCGCGCGGCCCGGACGTCACGTCGGGGATCCTCGCCGTGGAGCTGACCCCGCTGAGCGCCGCGCACACCCGCTCCCTGTTCGAGCGCCACGACCCGGCCGGCCGCACCCCCGCCGAACTGCCCGGCGCCGTGCACCGCCTGACGGGCGGCCGCCCGCTGGCCGTGGCCCTGCTGGGGCGCGCGGCGGGCCAGGCGCCGGCCGGGGAGCGCGGCACCCTGACGCCGGGCGCGCTGCTGGACCTGGCCGTGGAGGTGCGGGAGGACTCCCCCGCCGTCCCCGTGGCCGAGACGCTGCTCGCCGCGCTCCTGCCGGAGCTGCGGCCGGGCGAGGCGGCCGCGCTGACGGTGCTGGCCGCGGCGCACGACGAGGAGTCCGCCCGCGCCCTCGCCCGCACCCGGCTGCGGGCCGCCTCCGCCGACGGCGACGTGGCGCTGCGGCTGCGGGACGCCCTGCGGGCCGACGGCTGGCAGACCGGCACGAGCGGTACGGCGGGGGCCGGCGGCACCGCCGGTACGCCCGGCCCCACCGGCTCCACCCCGGCCGGCGGCGGCCCGACGACCGGCGCCGCGCCCGCCCACTTCGTCGCCGATCCGCTGCTGCGCGCGCTGCTCCTGCACCGGCTCCGGTTCCACGACGGCGACGGGCCCGTGTACGCCGCCTGGCGGGCCGTCCACGAGACGCTGCTCGCCCACCACGGGCCGCAGCCGGGCCCGTACCGGCTGCGCCAGGAGCTGGCCCTCGGCCGTACGGAGGGTGCCGTGACCCGGCTGAGGGAGACCTTCCCCGACCCGGACGTGGGCGGCTGGCTGGACCGGCTGCTGTTCGTCGCCTCCGCGCCGTACCCGCGCGAACCGCTGCGCGCCGGGCCCGACCCGCGCCGCGCGGTGGCCCTCGGCCGGGACCCGGGCGCGGTCGACGCGCTGGCCGGGCTCGACGCCGAGACGGGCGCGCTGCACCAGTCGGTGCGGCGGCTGCTGCACGCGGTGTGGCTGCTCACCGATCCGCTGGCGCTGCCGGACGAGGCGGTCGTCGAGCGGATGGCGCACGAGCTGCGCCAGCTGTCCGGCCGCCACCTCACCGGCAGCAGCCCCCTGTGGGACGCGGCCACCCACTGGCCGAGGGACATCCGAGCCCGGCGGGCGCCGTCGTCGCCGCCGGGGCACGAGGACGGAGCCTGACGAGCATGGACAACCCCTTCCGGTACCGCGTCTTCTACACCGTCCGGCAGAAGGTCGTCACCAGCGCGGTGGTGCTCGCCCTGCTCGCCTGGGGCACCCTCACCGCCGTGCGGCACCTGACCACGCCGGAGGACCGCTCCTGCGCCCCGGGCGTGGCCCGCCCGGCGGGCAGCGACGAGTGCGTCGGCGTCGCCACCGCCGGCGACGGCTACGACTTCGGCCAGGCCCGGCTGACGGCGGTCACCGCGGCCATCGGCCGGGAGAACGCCGCCCTCCGCGAGGGCCACTACGCTACGGTCGCCCTGCTGCTCCCGCTGACGTCGACGAGCCCGGGGCTGCGCGAGAAGGTGGCGCACGAGCTGCAGGGCGCGTTCGTGCAGCAGTACCGGGCCAACCGGCAGAACAACGAGTCACCGAAGATCCGCGTCGTCCTCGCCAACACCGGCAAGGACAACGTCCACTGGCGGACGGCCGTCGAGCAGCTGAAGGGGATGACGGGCGCCCCGCACCGGCTGCGCGCCGTGTCGGGCATCGCCACGAGCAGCGCCGCCGTGCGGAGCGCGGTCGGCGAGCTGACCGGGGCCGGCATCGCCGTGGTGGGCACCACCATCACCGCCGACGACATCGCCAACGGCCCCGGCGGCCTCCGCTTCCCCGGTCTCGCCCGGGTCTCCCCCACCAACGGCGACGAGGCCCGCGCGCTCGCCCACTTCGGCCGGGTGGACGCGGCGAAGGCGCTGCTGGTGCACGACACGCGCACCGGCGACCACTACACCGAGACGCTCCGCGCGGCGTTCTCCGACCTCCTCGCCCGCTCCCCGTACGAGCCGCAGCTGTTCACCTCCGCCGAGGACCCGAACGCCGAGGGCACCACGGCCAACACGTTCCGGCAGATCACGCACCTGGTGTGCGACACCCGCGCCGACACGGTGTACTTCGCCGGCCGCCACACGCAGTTGCGGCAGTTCATCAACGCGCTGGGCGCCCGCGGCTGCAAGGACCGCTCGTTCACGGTGCTGACCGGCGACGAGGCGTCGTACCTGGGCGCGGACCCGCAGCTGGACCGCTCCGCGCTGGACGCCGGGCTGACCGTCCGCTACGCGGCGCTGGCGCACCCCGACGCGTGGCGGGCGCGCCCCGGGTACCGGCCGCCGGCGACAGGCGGTTCGGCCGCCGCGTACGGCGAGTTCACCCGGCTGCTGGCGGAGGTGTCGGCGGCGCCCGCCGGGCCGATCGGGCCGGTGTCGCTCGCCGACGGGCAGGCGATCATCGCGTACGACGGGATGGCCACGGCGGTCCGGGCCGTGCGGGAGGCGACCCCGGTGGGCGGCCGCGTGCCGCCGCTCGCGGACGTGCCCCGGCAGTGGCCGCAGGTGAAGGGGTCCTTGAAGGTGGCGGGCGCGAGCGGCTGGATCTGTCTGGACAACTACGGCAACCCGTACGACAAGGCGGTGCCGGTGGTGCAGCTGACGCGGACGACGCCGCGGTTCGTCGCCATGGCGTGGCCTGAGGGCCGGCCGCCGGCCGCGGACTGCCTGCCGCCGCGCCGCCCGTAGGGGGCCGGGACGCGCGCGGGGGCGGTGGCCGGTCCGGAGGGGACCGCCGCCACCGCCCCCGCGGGCGGCCGTCCGGGCCGGGTGGGTCACCCGGCGGACGGCACCGGGGTCACTCGACGCCCGCGTACGAGTGCAGCCCGTCGACCCAGATGTTGACGCCGTAGTAGTTGAACAGCCAGCAGCCGAAGGCGACCAGGGCCAGGTAGGCGGCCTTGCGGCCCTTCCAGCCGACCGTGGCGCGGGCGTGCAGGTAGCAGGCGTAGGCGATCCAGGTGATGAAGGACCAGACCTCCTTGGGGTCCCAGCCCCAGTAGCGGCCCCACGCGTCGCCGGCCCAGATGGCGCCGGCGATGATCGTGAACGTCCACAGCGGGAACACGGCGGCGTTGACCCGGTAGGCGAGCTTGTCGAAGGTCGCGGCGGCCGGGAGCCGCTCCATGACGGACCGGGCGAAGGCGCTCGGCGTCTCCCCGCGCGCCACCTTCGCCTCGTACGCGTCGCGGAACAGGTACAGCAGCGTGGCGACCGCGCCGATGTAGAAGACCGCGCCGCAGAAGATCGCGGTGGAGACGTGGATCCACAGCCAGTACGAGTCGAGGGCCGGGACGAGCTGGTCGCTCTCGGTGTACAGCCACGTCGTGGCGAGGCCGAGGTCGAGGAGGATGGTCGTGACCAGCGGCAGACCGAGCCAGCGGACGTTCTTCCCCGCGACGAGGAAGGCGAGGTACGCGCCGACCGCGACGGTGGAGAACGTCAGCGAGAACTCGTACATGTTGCCCCACGGCGCCCGCTGCACCGACAGGGCGCGGGCGACGACGCCGCCGGCCTCCAGCAGGAAGCCGAGCGTGGTGAGGGACACGGCGACGCGCCCGTACAGGTCGCCCTTGACGTCACCGCCGGCCGCGCCGGGGCCGTCGGGGACGTTCCGCGCGCCGGCGGCGCCCCGCGTGACGACGGTCGGCTTGTCCAGGACGGCGGTCCCGGCGGCCTGCTGCCCGCCGCCCACCCGGACGGCGGGCGCGGCGGCCGCGGCGGCGGGGGTGAGGGCGGCGGCGGTACGGCCGACCTTGCTGCGGCTGCCGAGCACCCACTCGGCGATGTGCGCGAGGAACGCCAGGGTGTACACGGCCATGGCCGAGTACACGAGGACGTTGCTGATGTGCGCCAGGTTCTCGTTGGTGGCGGCGGCGATGGTCACTGCGTTGCCCCTTCGGCAGGAACAGCCTCTTCGGCAGGTTCGGCGTCGTGGTCGACGACGTCGTCCGCTGGCGCCGACGGCGCCGCGGAGTGGAGCGCGGCCGCCAGCTCGGCCAGCTCCTCGGGGAGCTTCGCGGACTCGCTCCGGCCCAGCCCCGCCATCTCGATGACGGTCACGCCGTCCTCACCGCGGACGGCCCTGACCCAGACCCGGCGGCGCTGGACGAACAGCGACCCGATCAGGCCGAGGATCGCGGCGACGGCGCCGGTCAGCGCCCAGCCGTTGCCGGGTTGCTGGGAGATCTGGAAGCTGGCCCACTCCTTGATCTCCTTCTCGAAGGTGATCGAGCCCGCCCCGTCCGGCAGGGTGAACGTCTCGCCGGGCGTGAGCTGCTTGCGCAGGATGTCACCCGTCGCGTCCTTGAACGGGGTCATCTTGCTCGTGTCCAGCTGGTACACGTTCTGCGGCACGCCCGAGTCCACGCGCAGGTCGCCGTGGTAGGCGGAGAGGCTCAGCACCGGGTACACGAGCCCCGGGAACTGGGAGAACATGTCGCCCTTGCCCTTGCCCGCGTACGTCGGCACGAAGAACGCCGGGATGCCCAGCTGGTCCTTCTTCCCGTTCTTGTCGGTGTAGCCGTCCATCACCTTCAGGACGCCCTGCGAGGTGACGTTGGCGTCGATCGGCAGCAGCGGCACGGGCCCCTGGCTGACGACCTTGCCTCGCCCGTCGCGGACGGTGATGACGGGGGCGTACCCGTGCGAGATCAGGTAGACCTTGGCACCGTCGACCTCCAGAGGCTCGTTGACCCGGATGACGGCCTTCTTGTCGGGCCCGCCGCCCTCCGCGTACGTGACGGCCGCCTCGAAGGTGCGGGGGGTGCCGCGCTGCGGGCCGTCCGTCTCGTAGGTGCCGGTGAACGAGTCCAGCTCGAAGCTGAAGTGGCCCAGGTCGTCCAGGCTGAAGAGCGAGCCGGAGCGGAAGTCGTCGTACTGGCTGAGCGTGTTGGCGAAGCCGTCGCCCTCGACGATCAGCTTGCCGCCCTCGGACTTGAAGAGCTGCCCCGCGGCGAACGCCAGCAGCATCACGATCAGCGCGACGTGGAAGAGGAGGTTGCCGACCTCGCGCAGGTACCCCTTCTCGGCGGCGACCGCGTCACCGGCCACATGGGCCCGGAAGCGGTTCTTGCGCAGCAGGCGCAGCGCCTCCCCGCGGGCCTCCTCGGGCGTGGCCCCGGTGCGCCAGGTGGTGTACGCGGGGAGGCGGGTGAGCCGCTTGGGCGCACCCGGCGGGCGGCTGCGCAGCTGGCCGACGAACTGCCAGGTCCGCGGGAGGATGCAGCCGATCAGGGAGACGAACAGCAGGATGTAGATCGCGGAGAACCACACCGAGCCGTAGACGTCGAAGAGCTGGAGCTTCTCGTAGATCGGCGCGAGGGTGCCGTGCGCCTTCTTGAAGGCGTCGACCTTCGTCTCGTCCACGCCGTTCTGCGGGATGAGCGAGCCGGGGATCGCGCCGAGGGAGAGCAGGAAGAGCAGGATCAGCGCGACCCGCATGGAGGTCAGCTGCCGCCAGAACCAGCGGATCCAGCCGATGGCGCCGAGCCGGGGCAGGGCGACCTCGGCGGACTCCTCGTCCTGGGCGGGGGCGGTGGACAGGTGCTCGCCGGCGGCGCCGAGCGACTGCTCGTCGCCCGCGTCCACCCCGGGCCGTCCGGTCTGTTCGGTGTTGCTCATGGTGACCTCAGATCCCCACCTGGAAGCTGCTGGACCAGCCCTGCATCTCCTGCACGAGCGCGTCCCACGCACCGGTCAGCAGGAGCAGACCGGTCGCGATCATCATGCCGCCGCCGATCCGCATCACCCAGGCGTAGTGCCGCTTGACCCAGCCGAACGCGCCCAGCGCCCGGCGGAAGGCCACGGCGGCGACGATGAACGGCGCGCCCAGGCCGAGGCAGTACGCGAGGGTGAGCAGCGCACCGCGTCCGGCGCTCGCCTCGTTGAGCGCGAGGGCGTTGACGGCGGTGAGGGTCGGTCCGACGCACGGCGTCCAGCCGATCCCGAACAGGACGCCGATCAGGGGCGCGCCGACCAGCCCGGCGGCCGGCCGCCGGTGGAACCGGAACTCGCGCTGCGTGAGCCACGGCATGAGCCCCATGAAGAAGACACCCATGAGGATCATGACCACGCCGAGGATCCTGCTCAGGATCTCGCGGTACTCCAGGAGCGTCTGCCCCGAGAAGCCGAAGAGGGCCCCGCCGGAGACGAAGACCGCGGAGAAGCCGAGGACGAAGAGCCCGGCGCCGAGCACCATCCGGCCCCGCCGCGCCTCGGCGAGGTCGGTGCCGGTGATGCCCGTGACGTACGAGAGGTAGCCGGGGACGAGGGGCAGCACGCAGGGCGAGAAGAAGGAGACCAGGCCGCCGAGGACGGCGACGGGCAGGGCGAGCAGGAGTGCCCCGCTGAAGACCGTCTCGTTCATCGGCTACTGCCCGCCGGCCTTCTCGGCGAGGACCGGCTCGATCATCGAGCGCAGCTCCTTCTCGGAGAGCGCCTTGAGGGAACGTGCGGCGATCTTGCCCTCACGGTCCAGGACGACGGTCGAGGGGATGGCGTTCGGCTGGACGACGCCCTTGGGGAAGCCGTTGAGGATGATCTTCCCGTACGGGTCGTACAAGCTCGGGTACGGGACCCCGAACTCCTTCTCGAACGCGACCGAGCGGATCTTCTCCGTGCTCCGGGTGTTCAAACCGACAAACTCGACGCCCTTCGGCTTGAGGTCGTTGGCGACCTTCACGAAGTGCTTGGCCTCGGCGCGGCAGGGGTTGCACCACCAGCCCCACACGTTGAGGACGACGACCTTGCCCTTGAGGTCGGCGACGTCCAGCCTGCCACCGTCGAGCGTCTCGCCGGCGATCCCGTTGATCGCAGGGCGCTCGCCCTCGGCGATGGTGGAGATGCCTCCGGTGTTCGTGACGAAGTTGGTGTCGCCACCGCCGCCGGACGTGCCCTTGGGGCCTCCGCTGCACGCGGTCAGCGCGAGCGCGGACGCCATGGCGCCGGCGGCGAGCAGGATGCCTCGGGGGGCGCGGCTGTGGCTCATGTGAAAAGTTTCGCATGGCCGTTTGCCGGATCTTGCCCGCCCCCCTGCCTGCCCGTAAAGCCCCTTGTGAAGGCGGGCTAAGTCCCGTCAATCGCGCAGGTGGCTCTTCCAGCCACCCGCGGGGGATTCTCCGACACCGAGCGAGCGCAGCTTCCCGAGGATCTTGGGGTCCTGCGCGTCGAGCCAGTCGACGAACTGCCGGAAGGAGACCAGACGCACGTCCTTCTTTCCGGCCATGCCCTTCAGGGCCTCTTCGACGGCGTCCATGTAGATACCGCCGTTCCACTGTTCGAAGTGGTTGCCGATGAAGAAGGGCGCGCGATTCGTTTCGTACGCGCGCGTGAATCCGGCCAGATAGGCCTCGGTGGCCTGGCGCTTCCAGCCGGGATAACGGGAGGGGGCGCCCTTGGTGGAGTTCTTCGACTGGTTGGCGAGGATGTTGTAGTCCATCGAGAGGACCTCGAAGGAGTGGCCGGGGAACGGCACGGCCTGGAGCGGCAGGTCCCACAGGCCCTGGCGCTTGTCCGGCCAGACCTGACGGCCGCCGGGCGAGGAGGCGTCGTAGCGCCACCCGAGCTTGCGGGCCGTGGGCAGCAGGGCCTCCTGGCCGAGCAGACAGGGGGTGCGGCCGCCGACGAGTTCCCCGCGGTAGTCGAAGGGCAGGGGGTCGAGGTCGGTCCAGCCGCTGTTGGTCTTCCATTCGGTGACGAACCTCACCGCCTGGTCGATCTCGCTGCGCCAGTCCTCGGGCGTCCACTTCCCGACGGATCCGGAACCGCCGCAGAAATGGCCGTTGAAGTGCGTGCCGATCTCGTGACCGTCGAGCCAGGCCCGGCGGACGTTCTCCAGCGTGTCCTTGATGTGCGCGTCGGTGAGGTAACCGATGTCGGAGGCGCCGACGGGATTGTTCGGCGGGCGGTAGAGGGTTTTCTTCGACTCGGGGAGCAGGTATATCCCCGAGAGGAAGAAGGTCATCGCCGCGCCGTGGTCGCGGGCGAGGTCGAGGAATCGGGGGAAGAGGCCGTTCCCGACCTCTCCGGCGCCGTCCCAGGAGAAGACCACGAACTGCGGCGGCGTCTGACCCGGTTCGAGCGGCGCGGGCCGGCCGGGCTGCTTCGGCTGCTTGCCGGTGTCGGCGGTGGAGCCGTCGCCGATCGGCCGCCCCTGCGGCCTGCCGGCGCCCGCGTTCCCGCCGCTCCCGCCCTTCGCGTCGCCCGCGCGGGGCCGGCCGGCGCCGTCCCCGCCGTCCCCGCCGGACCCGCCGAGGACGCCGCAGCCGGCCGCCCCGAGCGCGGCCGCGGCCCCAACTCCCGTTCCCAGCAATCCCCTTCGGCTGATTCCGCGCATCGTCATTCCCCATCCGCACTGGCATCTGCCGGACGTGAGTCCGGACCGGCACGGGGGAAGATGCGAAAAAGGAGAAGCGGGTTCCGCCGATAATCACACGATTTACCGCCTACTGCGTGACCGCGTGGTCACCCATTCCTCACGCGGTATCGGGTCGCCACCACGGGCGACAGCGGTCACACGGTCGGTCATACCGGCGCCGGAAAACGTCCGGCGAATCACGTGGCGGAACGCACGAGGACGCGCCCGGGAACGTACGCCGGAACGGAACGCCGGAACGGGACGGTTGCTCACCGTCCCGCTCCGCGTCCGTCACGCGCCGAATGCCTTCGGCTTTCCCTTCACCGGCCTGGCGCCCGCCAGCAGGTGGGGCGGAACCAGATCGCGCGCGGGCTCGGAGTAACCGACCGAAACGATCCTGTCGCCGTGGTACGTGAAGGTCGTCAGCGACGCAAGCGTGCACTGCCGGCGCCGCGGGTCGTGCCACAGCCTGCGCCGCTCGACGAAGCTCCGCACGATCCAGATGGGCAGCTGGTGGCTGACGCACACCGCCTCGTGCCCCCGCGCCGCGTCGCGCGCCGCGTTCAGGGCGCCCGTCATCCGGACGACCTGGTCGATGTACGGCTCCCCCCAGGACGGCCGGAACGGGTTGGTCAGGTGGCGCCAGTTGCCGGGCCTGCGCAGCGCGCCGTCCCCGACGCCGAAGGTCTTCCCCTCGAAGACGTTGCCCGCCTCGATCAGCCGCTCGTCGGTGGCCAGGTCCAGACCGTGCGTCTTCGCGATCGGCGTCGCCGTCTCCTGCGCCCGCTCCAGCGGGGAGGCCACGACGTACGTGACGTCCCGGCCCGCCAGGTGCTCGGCGACCCGGTCGGCCATGCGGCGCCCCAGCTCGGACAGGTGGTACCCGGCGCGGCGGCCGTAGAGGACGCCGTCGGGGTTGTGCACCTCGCCGTGGCGCATGAGGTGGACGACGGTCACGTCCTCCGGTCGCACCCCGCTCATGCGGCGCCCTCCGTCGCCTCCGCGGCGGCACGGGCGGCCGCCGGCAGCGCGGCGGCGATCCGCTCGACGGCGCGCTCGTCGTGGGCCGTGGAGACGAACCACGACTCGAACGCCGACGGCGGCAGGTAGACGCCCTGCGCCAGCATCGAGTGGAAGAAGGCGGTGAAGCGGAAGGACTCCTGCCGCTTGGCGTCCTCGTAGTCGCGGACCTCGCGGTCGGCGAAGAAGACCGAGAACATGTTGGACGCGTTCTGCAGCCGGTGCGCCACGCCCTCCTTGGTGAGCGCGTCCGTCACCAGGCCCTGGATCTCCCGCGACACCGCGTCGACGCGGGCGTACGCGGCGTCGTCCAGCAGCCGCAGCTGCGCCAGGCCCGCGGCGGTGGCTACCGGGTTACCCGAGAGGGTGCCCGCCTGGTAGACCGGGCCGGCCGGCGCCAGGTGCGCCATCACGTCGGCGCGACCGCCGAACGCCGCGGCCGGGAAGCCGCCGCCCATGACCTTGCCGAAGGTCAGCAGGTCCGGCGTGACGCCGTCGACGCCGTACCAGCCGGCCTTCGAGGTGCGGAAGCCCGTCATGACCTCGTCGGAGATGTACAGGGCGCCGTTCTTCGCGCAGGCGTCCTTGAGGCCCTGGTTGAAGCCGGGGCGGGGCGGGACGACGCCCATGTTGCCGGGGGACGCCTCGGTGATCACGCAGGCGATCTCGCCGGGATGGCGGTGGAACGCCTCCTGCACGGCCTCCAGGTCGTTGTACGGCAGCACGATCGTGTCGCCCGCCTGCGCCCCCGTGACGCCGGGAGTGTCGGGCAGGCCGAGCGTGGCGACGCCGGAGCCGGCCGCGGCCAGCAGCGCGTCGACGTGACCGTGGTAACAGCCCGCGAACTTGATCACCTTGCTGCGGCCGGTGTAGCCGCGGGCCAGGCGGATCGCCGA
The DNA here is from genome assembly GCF_024600715.1 of Streptomyces changanensis. Taxonomy (NCBI): domain Bacteria; kingdom Bacillati; phylum Actinomycetota; class Actinomycetes; order Kitasatosporales; family Streptomycetaceae; genus Streptomyces; species Streptomyces changanensis. The sequence goes on along the minus strand of NZ_CP102332.1, from coordinate 3,864,035 downwards.
CATGGTGGCCTCGGTGCCGCTGGACACCAGCCGCACCTGCTCGACCGGCGCCACCCGCGCCACGATCTCCTCCGCGAGCGCGACCTCGCCCTCACCCGGGGTGCCGAAGGACGTGCCGCGCGCGACGGCGTCCTGGACGGCGGCGATCACCTCGGGGTGGGCGTGGCCGAGGATCATCGGCCCCCACGAGCAGACGAGGTCGACGTACTCCCGCCCGTCGGCGTCGGTGAGGTACGGCCCCGTACCGGAGACCATGAAGCGGGGCGTGCCGCCCACGGCGCGGAAGGCCCGGACGGGGGAGTTCACGCCGCCGGGCGTCACCTGCGAGGCGCGATCGAAGAGCGACTGTGAGACTGGGGCTTCGTATGAATACGACACGTGGGTCCTGACCTGCGAGAACGAGTGGACGGACGGCTGGGCTGCGGGCGCTGCCACCAGTGCGGCGGCGGGGCGGTCCCGCGGGAAACGGGGGTGGGCCGTGCTCCCTTTCACGGCTCCGGTTTCACCACATCAGGCCGGTGGCCTTGCTTCGGCGTGACGCCTTCCCTCACGATCTTGTTTCACAAGGGGTTCCCCTGCTCGGCTGTGCCGGGAGTTGCAGAGTTTCCAGACCTCGATTTCGGCAGGGCGTCAGTCCTCCGCGTCTGCGAAACTGGGGCGTCATAGGGAGAGCTCACGGAAACCATGGTGTCAGAGGCCCGGTCGTTCCAGCGGACAGGTGTTTCACCATCCGCTCGCGGGGGAGGTCACTGACACGATGATCGGGTCGCGCGGCGGGGGCCGCGTCATCCAGCAAGCAGTCGGGTGGAGATATGCATCGCGGTGGCGGACTGGGCGAGGGGACCGGCGATCTGGGTCCCGAGCGTGCCCGGCGGGGGAGACACCGGCGACAGCGGGACGACCCCGCCACGCGGGAACCCGTACGGCGGGACGAGCACGTACAGCGGGGGGTCCCCGCACCGGGCGAGCCCATGGGGGTCGATCCCCTGGGGGGCAGGGGTGGCCGCATGGGGGTGACCTACAAGTACTTCGGCGCGCCCAACGGCGCCACCGCCGCGCGCGTGCCGATCTCGATGCGCCCCGAGGAGCTCGGCGGCGACGAGCTGGGCATGGGCGGCATGTTCACCAAGATCAAGCCGGAGACCATAGCCGCCATGGTGCTGACCGGCATGCAGGGCATGCCGCTGCACCGGGTCCCGCCGCTGGAGCTGGTGGTGCTGCACCCCGACTACGCGGTGGTGAAGCTGCCGACGACCGTCGTCGACCCGCTGCGCGGGGTCGGTGAGGAGTCGGTGGGCGCCGCCGCCTTCATCTGGTCCACGGTCCCCGACCGCGGCGGCCCGCGCGACGCGTACAACGTCTACCAGCTGCTGCACGAGTGGCAGGACTTCTCGGTCCGGCTGCACGAGGCGGGCCACCAGCCGTACTGCCTCGTCTGGCCCTGACCGCCCGCGGGCACCGAACCCGCTTCCTCCCCTCCGGCGGCATGATCCGGCGGACGGGCCCACCGCCGGACCGCCGGGCCACCGGCCGCGTACGAGGGGGTTCCTTGCTGCTCGCCCCCGTCGGCGATCCCCACCTCGACAGCAGCCCGCCGCCCTTCGGGCCTCGGGCCCGGCAGCGTGGGGCGGGCGTGCTGCGCGGCGGCGTCGCCGCGGGAGCCGCTGCGGCGGCGTCGGCTCGCGGGCTGCTGCGGCGCGGCGGCCTTGGGGAAATGACCTGGCTGGGGCGCGCGGCCGGTGGCATCCTGACCGCGTGAAGGGACCGGAGATCCACATCAGCTTCGCGCCCGGACTGGGCCTGTTCGTACCGGCACCGCGCCGCACCGGCCGTACGGCCGTGACGACCGACGGCGTGTCGACGCTCGGCCACGTCGTGGAGTCGCTCGGCGTGCCGCTCACCGAGGTCGGCGCCCTGCTGGTCGACGGCGAGCGGGTCCCCGCGGCGCACGTCCCGGCCGCGGGCGCGGAGGTCGAGGTCCACGGCGTGGAGCGTCCCCAGGAGGTACCGGGCGCGCCGCTGCGGTTCCTGCTCGACGTCCACCTGGGCACCCTCGCCCGCCGCCTGCGGCTGCTCGGCGTCGACGCGGCGTACGAGAGCCAGGACGCCGGCGACGCCGCGCTCGCCGCGCAGTCGGCCCGGGAACGGCGCGTGATGCTCTCCCGCGACCGCGGGCTGCTGCGTCGCCGGGAGTTGTGGGCGGGCGCGTACGTCTACAGCCACCGCCCCGACGAGCAGCTGCGCGACGTGCTGGAGCGCTTCGCGCCGCCGCTCGCCCCCTGGACCCGGTGCACCGCCTGCAACGGCGAGCTGACCGGCGCCGACAAGGACGAGGTGGGCGAGCGGCTGGAGCACGGCACGCGGCGCACGTACGACGTCTTCGCCCGGTGCACCGCCTGCGAGCGCGTGTACTGGCGCGGGGCGCACCACGCGCGGTTGGACGAGATCGTGCGCACGGCACTGGCGGAGTTCGGCGGCGCGCCCGCCTGACGGCCCGTCCGGGCGGGCCCCTTCGGTCAGGTCGGTCAGTCCAGGACGTGGCGCAGGTAGGCGTGGGGGTCGGCGAGGTACCGGCGCCAGTGGTCGACCAGCGCCAGCTCCTCCCACCGGACGCGGCGCATGCCGTGCTCGCCGACCTCGATGACGTCCGCGCCCGGCATCGCGGTCAGGAGTGGCGAGTGCGTGGCGCACACGACCTGGCCGCCGGAGCGCGCCAACCGGTCGATGTGGCCGATCAGTTCGAGGCACGAGGTGAACGACAGCGCGGCCTCCGGTTCGTCGAGCACGTACAGCCCCGGCTGGAGGAACTTCCCGCGGAAGGCCGCGAGGAACCCCTCGCCGTGGCTCACCGCGTCCGGGGCGAACCCCTCGCGGTCGAGCGCGTCCCGCGCCGTCTCGGCGCGCAGGAAGAACCCCTTGCGCGCCGCCCGGGAGGCCATCATCCGCCGCCCACGCGGGGACGCCGCCTCGAACCGGACCCGTTCGCCCAGCGCCGACCGGCCGCGGCTGGTGGCGTACCGCCAGTCGTGCGAGCCGCCCCAGGAGTCCAGACCGAACCCCTCGGCCAGCGCCTCGACCAGCGTCGACTTGCCCGACCCGTTCTCGCCCACGAGGAAGGTGACGGGCGCCGTGAAGCGCAGCCCGTCCGCCAGGAGGGCGCGTACGCACGGCACGGACCAGGGCCACCGGTCGACGGCCCCGCCGTCGCCGTCGGCGCGGCCGTCACCGACGAGGTCGCCGTCGGGGCCGCCGGCGGGCAGGTGGGCGTACGCGCGTTCGACGATCACGGGCCGAGTCTGGTCACCGGCCCGTCGGGAGGCAAGCCGACGGGCCGGGCCGGCCGTACGGCCGGGCCGCCGTCGAGGGTCGGGTCTCGGCCGTACGGTCGGGCGGCGCCCGGAGGGCCGCCGCCGGGGTCAGAACACGTACGGGTCGCCCGTGGCCGGCACCAGCACGCGGTGGTCGTCGTTCTCCGGGCTGCGGTCCGTCGCGCCGCCGTTCCAGGCCGTGGTCACGTGTACGGTCACCTCGTGGGTCGTGCCCGCCGTGCGCAGGTCCAGCAAGGTCTCGCGGCGCTCGCCGTCGGCGGGCAGCGCCCCCGTGGAGCACAGCACCGTCCGCTCACCGCCCCACACGCAGCCGGCCGGGAGCCTGCGCCCCGCCGACACCAGCGGCACGGAGACCTCCACGCGCAGCGTGACGTCCTCCAGGGCGGACGGCCCGTGGTTGTGGGTCAGCACCAGTACGTCCAGCCGGTCGCCCGAGAGCGTGGCGTAGCCGTGGTGCGCCACGTCCGCCTCGGGGGCGACCGCCCCGGCTCCGCCACCCGTACCGACCACCGTCGCCACCGCGACGGACACCGCCACAGCCGCCCTGCGCATCGTCATCATGTCCGGAAGATACCGATCCGGTGCCCGCGGACCCCCGTCAGCCACGCGGGCGGTACGGGCCGGGACCGGGCCGGTCGCCCGTTCCGCCGCACCGACGGGCCCGGGGACGGCCCGCGCGCCGCCATCGACCTCGGCCCGGCTCGACCCGGCCCCGCCCAGCCGGGTTCGGCCGGCTCGGTCCGGCCCCGGTCGGATCGGCTCCGGATCGGGTCAGGCCGACTCCTGCCCGGCCACGGTCGCCCCGGCCACGGTCGCCCCGGCTCGACCCGGCTCCGTCCGGCGCAGCGCGGTCCGGCCCGGGTCGGGTCGGGTCGGGTCGGATCGGCTCGGCTCGGATCAGCTCGGGTCGGCTCGGGTCGGCTCGGTCCGACCCGGGTCGGTCCGGCCCCGGGTCGGGTCGGGTCCTGCCCGGCCACGGTCGGCTCGGCGGTGATCATGTACACACCGCGCGGTCCCCGGGCCCGCATATGCTGGCGCCCACCGCCCCGTACCGGCCCGAGGAGCACGCCGACCATGACCGCCGCCGCCCAGCCCGTCGCCGTCGTCACCGGAGCCAGCAGCGGGATCGGCGCCGCGACCGCACGCCGACTGGCGGCCGCCGGCCACCACGTGGTGCTGACCGCCCGCCGCCGGGACCGCATCGAGGCGCTGGCCGCCGAGCTCACCGCCGCCGGGCACCGGGCGGAGGCGTACGCGCTCGACGTCACCGACCGCCCGGCCGTCGACGCCTTCGCGGCCTCCCTCGACCGCTGCGACGTCCTGGTGAACAACGCGGGCGGTGCCCTCGGCGCCGACCCGGTGGCCACCGGGGACCCCGAGGACTGGCGGCGGATGTACGAGGTCAACGTGATCGGGACCCTGCACGTGACCCAGGCGCTGCTGCCCGCGCTCACCGCGGGCGATGGCGGCACGGTCGTGGTGGTGTCCTCGACGGCCGGGCACGCCACGTACGAGGGCGGCGCAGGGTACGTCGCCGCCAAGAACGGCGCGCGCGTCCTGGCCGAGACCCTCCGCCTGGAGATCGTCGGCAGCCCGGTCCGCGTCGTCGAGGTGGCCCCCGGCATGGTGAAGACGGAGGAGTTCGCCACGACCCGGTTCCGTGGTGACGAGGAGCGGGCCGCGAAGGTCTACGAGGGCGTCCCGGACCCCCTCTCCGCCGACGACGTGGCCGACACGATCACCTGGGCCGTGACCCGCCCGCCGCACGTCAACATCGACCTGCTGGTCGTCCGCCCCCGCGCCCAGGCGTCCAACACCAAGGTCCACCGGGAGCGCTGACCGCCCGCGGCGGCACGGGCCCGGCGGCGCCCGCGCCGGGCGGGATCAGCGCCGGTCCGGATCGGCGCCCTGCGGCATCCGCACCTCGGCGGGGCCCGCACCCCGGCAGGTCCCCCGCTCCGGCCGGTCCCGCACCTCGGCAGGGCGCACACCCAGGCAGGTTCCCCGCTCCGGCGGGGACCGCACCTCGGGCAGGTTCCACGCCGGGCCGGGGCCCGCACCCCCTCAGGGCCCGTGCCCGGCCGGGCAGGGGCAGGGGCAGGCCCCGCGGGGGGACGGGCGTCAGCCCTTCACGCAGACGACCTGCTTCAGCTTCGCCACGACCTCGACCAGGTCGCGCTGCTGGTCGATGACCTGCTCGATCGGCTTGTACGCGCCCGGGATCTCGTCGACGACGCCGGAGTCCTTGCGGCACTCCACCCCGCGCGTCTGCTCCTCCAGGTCCCGGGTGGAGAAGCGGCGCTTCGCGGCGGTCCGGCTCATGCGCCGGCCGGCCCCGTGCGAGGCGGAGTTGAAGGACTTCTCGTTGCCGAGCCCCTTCACGATGTACGAGCCGGTGCCCATCGACCCCGGGATGATCCCGTACTCGCCGCTGCCCGCGCGGATGGCGCCCTTGCGGGTGACCAGCAGGTCCATGCCGTCGTACCGCTCCTCCGCCACGTAGTTGTGGTGGCAGGAGATCTCGCGCTCGAAGGTCACGCCGGCCTTCTTGAACTCCTTGCGGACGACGTCCTTCAGGAGCCCCATCATGAGCGTGCGGTTGCGCCGGGCGTACTCCTGCGCCCAGAACAGGTCACCGCGGTAGGCGGTCATCTCCGGCGTGCCGGCGACGAACACCGCGAGGTCGCGGTCGACGAGGTCCTGGTTGTGGGGCAGCCGCCGTGCGACGCCGATGTGGTGCTCGGCCAGCTCCTTGCCGATGTTGCGGGAGCCGGAGTGCAGCATCAGCCACACGGCACCGGTGGTGTCGAGGCAGACCTCGACGAAGTGGTTGCCGCCGCCGAGGGTGCCCATCTGCCGGGCGGCCCGCTCCTGACGGAACCTGACCTCCTCGGCGATGCCGTCGAAGCGCGCCCACAGGTCGTCCCACCCGGTGGCCGGGACCCCGTGGACCCGCGCGGGGTCGACCATCTCGTCGTGCATGGCGCGGCCGACCGGGATGGCCCGCTCGATGCCGGACCGGAGCGGCGACAGGTCGCCCGGCAGGTCGTTCGCCGTGAGTGACGTCCGCACGGCGGACATGCCGCAGCCGATGTCGACCCCGACCGCCGCCGGGCACACCGCGTCGCGCATCGCGATCACGGAGCCGACCGTGGCGCCCTTGCCGTAGTGCACGTCGGGCATGACGGCGAGGCCCTTGATCCACGGCAGCGTGGCGGTGTTCCGCAGCTGCCGCAGCGCGCCGTCCTCCACGGACGCCGGGTCCGTCCACATCCGGATGGGCACCTTCGCCCCGGGCACTTCGACGTACGACATACCTACCCCATCCCCCGAGAAAGTCAGAAAACGCAAAAACCGGTGCCAGAGTGCACACAAGTGACAGGAAACCGGCAGCGACGGCTGTGCGTGCGATAGACATTGTGTCCACCGGCCGCCGAACACCGGCAAGCCGTTTTCACCGTGACCGCAGGGAAGGGAGCCCCGGACCGTGCAGCGAAGGGCGTACGCAACCGGCCTGGCCGCACTCCTCGCGGCACTCAGCGCGACCACCCTCGCCGGCTGCGACTCCGGTTCCGGGTCGGACGGCTCCGACGTCGACGCCAAGGCCGGCACGACCGCCGGCACGGTCGTGCAGCCCGGCCGTTACCGCACCCTCTACGAGCCGTGCGGCGCCGTCAGCCGCGGCACCCTGCAGAACATGCTGCCGGCCGTCACCACGCTCACCCCCGAGCAGCGCGAACGCGTCCTGCGCGGCACGGCCGCCGTCACCTACGACACGGACCGGCGTGCCGGGTGCGCCTGGAAGGCGGAGGGGCCGGACGCGATCCACCACCTCACCCTCGACTTCGAGCGCGTCGTCTCCTTCGACCCCTCCGTCAGTGACGAGACGCGGGCACAGGAGGTGTACACGACCAAGGAGTCGGCCGCCGGCCTCGCCCCGGCCACCCCCGCCCCGCCCACCGCGGGCGCCACCGGCACCACGGGCACCACCGGTACCGCGGCGCCCTCCGCGACCTCCTCGTCCTCCCCCGGCGCCCGCGGCACCGCCCGTACCGCCGGCAGCGCCCTCTCCCCGGCCGGCGCCCCCGCCGCCCCCGGCACGGCCGCCCCCGGCACGGCCGCCGCAGGCCAGGCGCCGCAGACGGTTTCTCCCGCCGCGCCCGTCCCCGGCGGCGCGCCCTCCGTCCCGGCCTCCTCCTCCGCGCCGGCCTCCTCCGCACCGCCGGAGGGGCTCGCGTCCCGGGTGCTGGCCGACCTCGGCGACGCCGCGTTCCTCCACGACGTCCTCGCCCCGGCCGGACCGGCCGCCCAGCAGCGGACCATCAGCGTGGTGTTCCGCACATCGAACGTCGTGGTGACGGTCCGGTACGCGGCCCAGCCGATGCGTGTCGGGGAGGTTCCGGACAGTGAGGAACTGCAGGAAAAGGCGCGCGACCTGGCGCGCCGTCTGGCCGAGCGGTTCGACGAGTGAGGGGTGCCGGGCCCATCGCCGCCCGGTAGCCGGCCGCCCGCCGCGGTGCGCGGACGGGCCCCGTACGGGCCCCGACTCGGGCTACCGTGGCCGGGCCGGATCGCCCGGACCGTACGACCGGACCGTATGACCGGCCGGTACGACCGACTCGTACGACAAGCGACAGAGCGACTGAAGGAACCATGCACCGATCAGCCCCGCGTCTCACCCGCATACTCGCCTGCGCCGCCGTCCCGGTGATGCTCGTCGCCGCCGGCTGCTCGTCGGACGACTCCGGCCCGGGCCCGTCGGCGTCGCCGTCCTCGCCGGCCGCCGGCGCCTCCGCGGCGCCCTCCTCGCCCGCGCCCGCGCCGAGCGTCGCGCCCGCGAAGTTCGCGAAGCTGCCGGACGCCTGCAAGGCGATCACCGCGAAGACGGTGGAGGCGCTCGTCCCGGACGTGAAGACCAAGGCCGGTACGCCGGGCAAGTCGACCGACGTGGCCAGCCGCGGCAGCTGCTCGTGGAACGGCCTGGAGGACAAGGGCGTCGAGGGTTCGAACTACCGCTGGCTGGACGTCTCGCTGCTCCGCTTCGACTCGGAGCAGGCACTCGGCAGCGGCGAGAAGCGGGCCCAGGACAAGTACGTGGCCAAGGTCGCCGAGGTGAAGGCGACGGAGGGCGCGATCGACGTGCGCACCTCCTCCGCCCCGGGCGTCGGCAACGAGGCCCGCGCCGTCAGCTACTCCCTCAAGAAGACCGGCGAGACCTTCCGGTACGGCGTGATCGTCGCCCGCACGGAGAACGCCGTGATCACCGTCTCCTACAACGGCACCGGGTACGCGGGCGCCGACGCGCCCTCCGCCGGGGAGCTGATGGAGGGCACGGTCAAGGCGGTCAAGGACGCGGTCGCCGCCGTGGCCGCGGCCAACAAGTAGGCCCGGCCCACCGGCCGGGGTCCACCGGGGCCCCGGCACTTCGCTCCGCACGCCGACCGGTATGACGACGGCACGCGGTCCCACCCGCGCTCCGCACGTGTTCCGCACGGCGACCGGCACGCGTACGGGCGGGGCGCGGTGGCCGGGCAGCGGCTGGCGCCATGCCGGGGCAGCGGGTGGCGCGACGCCGGGGCGGAGTCGCCGGGCGCGACGCCCGGGTGACGATCGGCCGGACGACCGCCGTGACCGGCTCGGCGGCCCGTCGGCGGAATCCGGCCTCCCCCCGGAGCGCCGGATCCCGTGCGCATATGCCAGGCTGTGCCCGCAAGATCGAGCAGGGGAACAGGGGAGGGGACCGCGGGTGGCCGCGATGCAGCTGACACGGATGCACCGCGTACTGATCGGTATCGTCGTCGCCGGCGCCCTGGTCATCGCCGGCATCGGCTTCGCCGGCTCCTACGCCGCAGTGCGCGAACTCGCCGAGCAGAAAGGTTTCGGCGACTTCTCGCTGGTCTTCCCCATCGGCATCGACGCCGGCATCTGCGTCCTGCTCGCCCTCGACCTGCTGCTGACCTGGCTGCGCATCCCCTTCCCGCTGCTGCGCCAGACGGCGTGGCTGCTGACCGCCGCCACCATCGCCTTCAACGGCGCGGCGGCCTGGCCCGACCCGCTCGGCGTCGGCATGCACGCCGTCATCCCGATGCTGTTCGTCGTGGCCGTCGAGGCGGCGCGGCACGCCGTGGGCCGCATCGCCGACATCACGGCCGACAAGCACATGGAGGGTGTACGGCTCACCCGCTGGCTGCTCTCGCCGGTCCCCACCTTCCGGCTGTGGCGCCGGATGAAGCTGTGGGAGCTGCGCTCGTACGACCAGGTCATCAAGTTGGAGCAGGACCGGCTGATCTACCAGGCGCGCCTGCAGGCCCGTTTCGGGCGCGGCTGGCGGCGCAAGGCGCCCGTCGAGTCGCTGATGCCGCTGCGCCTGGCGAAGTACGGCGTACCGCTGGCCGAGACCGCCCCGGCGGGGCTGGCCGCGGCGGGCATCGAGCCGGTGCTCCTGCCGCCCCAGCCCACGGTGATGACGGTCGATCAGGAGACGCCGGGGGCGGTGACCGCGGTCGGTTCGGCACCGGCCGCCGCGGCGGAGCTGCCGCGCACCGCCACACCGGAGCAGCCCCGCCGGCAGCCGCAGGACGCCCGGCCCGAGCCCCGGCCGACCGAGCCGCAGCACACCGAGGCGCAATCGCCCCGGCCGCAGCACGCGGAGCCCCACCAGCAGCCGCAGCACCAGCCGCAGCACCCGGCCCCTGGGCACGGAGAGGACCCGCAGCCCGAGCGGTACCCGCAGCCGCAGCCGCAGCCCGAGCAGGACCCGCAGGAGCAGCAGCCCGAGCGACCGCAGACGGCCACGCAGGCGACGCAGGCCACGCAGACCCCACAGACCCCGCAGGGCGAACAGCCCGAGCAGGACCCGGGGCCGGTCAACCATGTAAGCCCGTGGTTCGCGGCGCCCAAGCTCCCCCAGGACGTCACCTACGCCGGCTCCTACGACCCGGCGGCGCACGTCGAGAAGCCCGCGCCCGTCCCCGGCCCCCGCCAGGAGCCGCGCGACGCGGCTGCCGCCCCCTCGCCCGCCGAGGGCCCGGCGCACGGCGAGGCCACGACGCCCGGCCCGGTCCGGGCGTCCGACGGGGAGGACGACGACTTCGGCCGGGCCGCGTACGAGGTGTTCCGGGAGTACGTCGGTCGGCACGGCGACTGGCCGGACGCCGACGTCCTCGACGCGCAGATCGCCGAGGCGTACGGCCACCGGCACCCGCGAGGCCAGGTGCTCCTGCGCCGCTGGCTGCCCGACTTCCGGACGCGCTACCAGGCGGAGCTGGAAGCCGAGCACATCGCGTGACGCGCCCGCCCCGCCACGCACCCGCCTGACGCCCACCCCGCCGCACGCCCGCCCCGCGCCCGCCCCACGCCCGCCACGCGCCGGTCCCGCCCCACCACACCCGCCTGACGCGCCCGCTCACGACCGCGGGAGCCGAGGCCGAGGCGTGCAGCCCGCGGCGGCCACGTCCCGCGGGCGCCCACCCCGCCCCAGACACCCGCCTGACGCGCCAACCCGCCCCGCGCCCGCCCCACGCCCGCCACGCGCCGCCGCCCTGCCGACCGCGCCCCACCCCGTCGCGCGCACCCGCCCCACGCCACGCCCGCACGCCCGCCCGGCGCACGGGTCAGCGGCCGGTGCGCGCGCGGAGCTCGGCGGTCTCACCGTGGACGGCGAGCACCGCGCCGACGACGGCCAGCGCCACGTACCCCGGTGTCGGGACGTCCCACCACTGCTGGAGCAGCCCCCACGGGTGGTCGCCGAAGAACCGCCCGGCGATGCCCAGGCCGCCCTGGATGCCGGCGACCCAACCGATCAGTGTCACGAGTTCCCTCATGGCTCCACGCTCCCGCGGCCGCCCCCGCGCACGCGTCCTGCCGGGGGCCGAACCGGGATCGTCCGAAGGATGCAGTGCACGCCGGAGGGCCCCACCCCGCAGGGTGAGGCCCTTCATGTGTGCGCGCCTGCGCGCGACGGTCGCCACGGCCCGGGGACGTCGCGCGTCCGGACGGGCACGGCGCCGCGCCGGCCGGGGGGCGGGCAGCCGCGCCCGGGCGCCCCGGGCCGTCCCGGCACCCGGCCGGGCCGCCCCGGGGGTCAGGCGCGTCAGGCGCCGAGCAGCTTGCGCACCCGGTCGGCTCCCACGGCGAGGAGCAGCGTGGGCAGGCGCGGCCCGGTGTCCCGGCTGACGAGGAGCCGGTACAGCAGCGCGAAGAACGTCCGCTGCGCGACCTTCAGCTCAGGCGTCGGCTTGGCCTCCGGGTCGAGCCCGGCCCGCACCTTCGGCACGCCGTAGACGAGGGTGGTGAGCCCGTCCAGCGACCAGTGGCTGTCCAGGCCCTCCAGCAGCAGCGCGAGCGACTCGCGCCCTTCCTCGTCCAGCGAGCCGAGCAGCTCGGTGTCGGGCTCGGAGCGGACGATGGTGCGCTGGTCGGCCGGGACCTGCGTGGAGATCCAGTTCTCCGCGCGGTCCAGCCGGGGACGCGCCTCGTCCAGCGAGGTCAGCGGGTCGGCCGGGTCCAGCTCGCCGAGGATCCGCAGCGTCTGCTCGTCGTGCCCGGCGGTGATGTCGACGACCGAGGCGAGCGTGCGGTACGGCAGCGGGCGCGGCGTGCGCGGCAGCTCACCGGCCGCGGTGCGGACGGCCCGCGCGTGCGCGGCGGCGTCGGCCGGCAGGACCGTGCCGTCGGCGACCTTGGCCTCCAGCTTGTCCCACTCGTCGTACAGCCGCTGGATCTCCTGGTCGAAGGCGATCTTGAAGGACTGGTTGGGCTTGCGGCGCGCGTACAGCCAGCGCAGCAGCGGCGCCTCCATGATCTTCAGCGCGTCCGCCGGGGTCGGCACGCCCCCCTTGGAGGACGACATCTTCGCCATGCCGGAGATCCCCACGAAGGCGTACATGGGGCCGATCGGCTGGACGCCGTCGAAGACCTCGCGGACGATCTGCCCGCCGACGACGAACGACGAGCCCGGCGAGGAGTGGTCCACGCCGCTCGGCTCGAAGATCACGCCCTCGTAGGCCCAGCGCATCGGCCAGTCGACCTTCCAGACCAGCTTGCCGCGGTCGAAGGAGCTCAGCTCGACCGTCTCGGCGAAGCCGCAGGCGCAGGTGTACGCCAGCTCGGTCGACGCGTCGTCGTACGAGGTGACCGTGGTGAGGTCCTTGCCGCACCGACCGCAGTACGGCTTGTACGGGAAGTAGCCGCCGGCGCCGCCCGAGCCGTCGTCCTCGCCGGCCGCGCCGGAGCCCTCGGCGGCCTCCAGCTCGGCCTCGTCGACCGGCTTCTGCTGCTGCTTCTTCGGCTTGCCGGTCGCCTTGTCCTTCGTCCGGTACCGGTCGAGGATCGCGTCGATGTCGCCGCGGTGCGCCATGGCGTGCAGGATCTGCTCGCGGTAGGCGCCCGAGGTGTACATCTCGGTCTGGCTGATCCCGTCGTACTCGACGCCCAGCTCGGCGAGCGACTCGATCATCCCGGCCTTGAAGTGCTCCGCCCAGTTCTCGTGCGGGGAGCCGGCGGGGGCCGGGACGGAGGTGAGCGGCTTGCCGATGTGCTCGGCCCAGGAGTCGTCCACGCCCGGGACACCGGCCGGGACCTTGCGGTAGCGGTCGTAGTCGTCCCAGGAGATCAGGTGGCGGACCTCGTGCCCCCGGCGGCGGATCTCGTCGGCGACCAGGTGCGGGGTCATGACCTCGCGGAGGTTGCCGAGGTGGATCGGGCCGGACGGGGACAGACCGGAGGCGACGACGACCGGTTTGCCAGGCGCACGTCGCTCCGACTCGGCGATGACCTCGTCCGCGAAACGGGAGACCCAGTCGGTCTCGGTGCTGCTCTGAGCCACGATCGGCACGTCCTTGGTTTCTCTGCGGGTTCTCTGCGGGTGGTGATGGGGCCGGCGCTGGGGTGTCGCCCCTCGCCATTCTCCCAGACGGAACGACGGGTCCCGTGGTTGTCCACAGGCCCCGGAGACCTCGGAGCGGTCCCGGGAAAGAGGTTGCTCGGCCGTGGGACACTTGACAACCGGAAAAGCACCACGCGCGGCCGTGCCGCCGCGCGGCCGGCACCCACAGACCCCGACACAGGAACGGAAGCTCATGGCCTCGGTCCCTTCCCTCGCTTCGACCGTGCAGCAGTGCCTCGCGGACGCCCTCTCGGCAGCCCTGCCGGAGGCCGGTTCGGCCGACCCGCTGCTGCGACGAAGCGACCGGGCCGACTTCCAGGCCAACGGCATCCTGGCCCTCGCCAAGAAGCTCAAGGGCAACCCGCGCGAGCTGGCGACGAAGGTCGTGGCGGCCCTCCCGGCGAACGACGTCCTGAAGGACATCGAGGTCTCCGGCCCCGGCTTCCTCAACATCACCATCACGGACGCGGCGATCACGGGGACCCTCGCCGCCCGCGCCGCCGACGACCGCCTCGGCGTCCCGTACGCCGGGAAGGCCGGCACCACGGTGATCGACTATGCCCAGCCGAACGTGGCGAAGGAGATGCACGTCGGGCACCTGCGCTCCGCCGTCATCGGCGACGCCATGGTCAAGATCCTGGAGTTCGCGGGCGAGAAGGTGGTCCGCCGCCACCACATCGGTGACTGGGGCACCCAGTTCGGCATGCTCATCCAGTACCTGATCGAGCACCCGCACGAGCTGGACCACAAGGACGCGGACGTCTCCGGCGAGGAGGCGATGTCCAACCTGAACCGCCTCTACAAGGCGGCCCGCGCCCTGTTCGACTCCGACGAGGAGTTCAAGGCCCGCTCCCGCGACCGTGTGGTGGCCCTCCAGTCCGGCGACGAGGAGACCCTCGCGCTCTGGCAGCGGTTCGTCGACGAGTCGAAGATCTACTTCTACTCGGTCTTCGACAAGCTGGACATGGAGATCGACGACCCGGACGTGGTCGGCGAGTCCGGGTACAACGACATGCTCGACGAGACGTGCCGCCTGCTGGAGGAGTCCGGCGTCGCGGTCCGCTCCGAGGGCGCCCTGTGCGTGTTCTTCGACGACGTGAAGGGCCCCGACGGCAACCCGGTCCCCCTGATCGTCCGGAAGTCCAACGGCGGCTACGGCTACGCGGCCACCGACCTGTCGGCGATCCGCGACCGCGTGCAGAAGCTCGGCGCCGACACCCTGGTGTACGTCGTGGACGCCCGCCAGTCGCTGCACTTCAAGATGGTGTTCGAGACGGCCCGCCGCGCGGGCTGGCTGAACGACCGGACCCACGCGGTGCAGCTCGCCTTCGGCACGGTCCTCGGCAAGGACGGCAAGCCGTTCAAGACCCGTGAGGGCGAGACCGTCCGGCTGGTCGACCTGCTGGACGAGGCGATCGACCGGGCGGCGGCCGTGGTCCGCGAGAAGAACGAGGACGTCCCCGAGGCCCAGCGGCTGACCGAGGACGAGATCGCCGAGCGTGCCGCCCAGGTCGGCATCGGCGCGATCAAGTACGCGGACCTGTCCACCTCCGCGTCCCGCGACTACAAGTTCGACCTGGACCAGATGGTGTCGCTCAACGGCGACACGTCCGTCTACCTCCAGTACGCGTACGCCCGGATCAAGTCGATCATCCGCAAGGCCGGTGAGGCCCGGCCCGCCGCCCACCCGGAGATCGCCCTGGCCCCGGCCGAGCGCGCGCTGGGCCTGCACCTGGACCGGTTCGGCGAGACGCTCGCCGAGGTGGCGGAGACGTACGAGCCGCACAAGCTCGCCGCGTACCTGTACCAGCTGGCGTCGCTCTACACGTCGTTCTACTCGGAGTGCCCGGTCCTCAAGGCGGACACCCCGCAGCAGGTCGAGAACCGGCTGTTCCTGTGCGACCTGACCGCCCGCACGCTGGGCCAGGGCATGGCACTGCTGGGCATCCGGACGCCCGAGCGCCTCTGACGAGGCAGGACCGGAGGGGGGCGGCGCCGCGGCGCCGCCCCCTCCGGCGTCCCGCGCCCGACCCTCCCCGGCTCAGATCAGTGGCCGTGAGGGCTTCCCCCTCGCCTCGTCGATCTCCACGTGGGCCTTCTGGAGCAGCTGGGTGGCGATGTCCATCAGCGCGCGGGCGCCCGCGATCTCCTCGCCGACCCGCAGCTGCCCGGAGTCCGAGGGGTGGCGCTGGGCCTGGCCGTGCCCGCGTACCTCGGTCCCGTCACCGAGCCGCACCAGAGCGGCGGCCCGGGTGCGGTCGCCGTCCTCGCGGAACTCCATGTCGACGTGCCATCCGACGAGTGTGTGCATGCGGATCACCTCCGATGGTTCCCTTCCAGAATCCTCCGACCGGCCCCACCGCGCCCCTCCACCGCAACCCGAGCCGTCCGCGTCCTGTTCTCCCTCCCGGGAGAAGGAGCTCCAGGGGCAGCAGAACGCCTCTTCGCCGCCGTCCCCGTGCCCGAGGACGCCGACCGGCTGACCGCCCCGGCCACGACCCCGCTCCGTCCGCAGCCCCCGTCGGCGCACAGGTCGCCACACCCGCCGGACGACCCTGACCCCGATCGGCCACCGGACCCGGCCCTCGACCCGCGGGTCACCCCGGACGGGGCCGGCACCGCCCCCGGCCGCCGCCCGTCCCCGGCACCGCGCCCGGCCCCCGCCGCCGACCCCGACCGCGCCCGGCCCCCGGCCTACGATCCCCCCATGCGTTACGCAGACGGCCCGACCGCGACCGCCGAGAGCACGATCGACGCACCCCCCGCGCGCGTGTGGGAGCTCGTGACCGACATCGGCCTCCCCGCCCGCCTCAGCCCCGAACTCCGGTACGCGGCCTGGCTGGACGGGGCGACCGCCCCGGCCGTGGGGGCCCGCTTCGAGGGGCACAACGACCACCCGCTGGTCGGCACGTGGCGTACCCACGCGCACGTCGTGGAGCTGGTCGAGCAGCGGGTGTTCGCCTGGGCGGTCACCGACCCCGACGACCGCTTCGGCGGCGGGGAGCCCGACCCGGACCGGCCGCTGGCGACCTGGCGGTTCGACCTGTCCCCCGCGCCCGGGGGCGGCACCCGCCTGCGCCTCGGCACGCGCCTGGGCCCCGCCCGGTCCGGGGTGAGCCTGGCCATCGACCGGGCGCCGGACCGCGAGGAGCACATCGTGGCCGCACGCCTCGCCGAGCTGCGTACCGGCATGGCGGCCACCCTCGACGGCGTCAGGGCCCTGGCGGAGGACCGCCCCACGGCGCCCTGAGCCCGAAGGGCCGGGCCACCGGACACGATCCCGTCGGAAAAACTTCCGACACCGTGTCATCCGGGTCCGCCCCGGGAGGAGTTCATACGGGTGGAGAGGCGCCGCTCCGTCGAGTCCACCCGCACTTCCCGAGGAGACCCGCATCCATGACCCGGATGAAGCAGTACGCGGCGACCGCCGCCGTGGCCGCCGTCCTGGCGGCCGTGCCGACGGGGGCGTACGCCGCCGAGCGGACCGTCCCGCAGCGGGGCGCCGTGGCCGCACCCGCCGAGCGGGGCGCCACCACGTCCCCGATCCGCACGGTGCGGTCGGGTGAGCGCGTCGACACCGGGCGCGGCTACACACTGTGGCTGACCCCGCAGGGCAAGCACTGGTCGGACCCGGACGGCTTCGAGAACTTCCGCAGCGTCGTCGACGGCAACATCGACCGGTCGCGGCCGGGCGTCAGCCACCAGACGGACGGCGACCCCGCCGGAACGTTCCACTCCGGCGTGTTCCACGGCGCGAGGAAGGCCGCCCGCGTCGAGCTCGTCGCCGCCGACGGTACGCGGACCCCCGCGTCCCTCGTCCGGCTGCCCGGCAACCCCGACTGGGGCGCCTGGTACGTGCACACACCGCCGTCGACGGGCGAGGGCGTCCCGGGCGTGGCCCTGTACGACCGTTCGGGCCGGCTCCTCGCCGAGCTGCCCGCCTGGGACTTCTGACCCGTCCCCCGCGACCCGTGGCAGGGCCCGGTTCGGGGCGGGCCCTGCCACGCGACACCCGGGACGCCGGCCCCCGCACCCCACGGCCACCGACCACCCCGCCACCGCCGCCACGAGCCGCCCCCGACCACACACCCCACGGCCACGAACCGCCCACCCCCATCGCCCAGCCCCATCGCCCACCGCCACCGCCACCGCCGTACGAACGCGAGGTTCCGCACCGTGCCGCACGGGTCCGACGCCGAGGCCACCGACTTCGCCGACTTCGCCACGGCCGCCTGGCCCCGCCTGGTGCGCACCGCCCAGCTCCTCACCGGTGACTTCCACGAGGCGGAGGACCTGGTGCAGACGACGCTCGCCAAGCTCTACGGCCGGTGGCGGAAGGTGCCGCGCGACCAGATCGACCTGTACGTGCGCCGCGCCCTGGTCAACAACAACCTCAGCCGCCTGCGCCGCAGACGGGTCGTCCACCTGCTGACCCCGTTGCTGCCCGACGCGGCCCGCCACGCCCACGCCGGCCACGCGGACACGATCGACCAGCGGACGGCGCTCATGCGGGCGCTCGCCGACCTCTCCTCCCGGCAGCGGGCCGTGATGGTGCTGCGGTACTGGGAGGACCTGAACGAGCAGGACATCGCGGAGGTGCTCGGCTGCTCGGTCGGCACGGTCAAGACGCACGCCCGGCGCGGTCTGGAGGCGCTGCGCGCCCACCCCGTCCTCGACCCCCACCTCCACGCCTCCCCGGGAGCAGAGCGATGACCCCCGAACCCCCGGCGGACGCCGAGGCCGCCGCCCGCAGGCTCCGGGTGGTGTTCACGGAGACCGCCCACGACATCACCCCGGCCCCGGTGCCGCTGGCGGCCATCGAACGCGCCGGCCGCGCCCGCCTGCGGCGCCGCTCGGCGGCCCTGGCCACGGGGTGCGCCCTCGCCGTGACGGCGGTGGCCCTCACGTTGACGCAGGTCCTGGCACCGGCGCGGTCCCCGTCGCCGGCCGCCCCGGCCACCCCCGTGCCGGGCCCGACCGTCCCGCCGTCCCCGTCGCGGCCCGCGTCGCCGCCGGCCGTGCCGCCCAGGGTGGTGGCGGCCGGCGAGCGGGTCGACGCGGGACGCGGCTGGAAGGTCTGGCTGACCGCCGAGGGCAAGCACTGGTCGGGCCCCGACGGCTTCGAGAACTTCCGCAGCGTCACCGACGGCAACATCGACCTCGGCGAGCCGGGCCTCAGCCACCAGTCGGAAGGCGACCAGAAGGGAACGTTCCACTCGGGGGTCTACCACGGCACGAAGGGCGCCGCCCGCGTGGAGCTCACCGGCCCGGACGGCACCAGGACGTCCGCGACCCTGCTGGAGCTCCCCGGCTCGCCCGGCTGGGGCGTCTGGTACGCCACCACTCCGCCCGCCCCGGACGGGGACGCGGGCGGCGACCGCCTGGCCCTCTACGACGCCGCCGGCACACTCCTCGCCGCGCTACCGGGCTAGGGCCTGTCCGACGGGACTCCGCACCGCCTCGGGTACCGCCAGCGCCGCAGCGATCCGGCTCCGGCCCCGAACACACGTGAACCAGCCCCGACCCGCTGCGAACCCGCTGGGAACACGGTCCGCCACGGGCTCGCAGGCGGCCTTCAGCGCTGCCAGAGGAAGGCGGCCTCGCCGCAGGGGCGGCAGTGGAAGACGTAGCCGCGGCCACCCCCGCCGAAGTTGGCGGAGGTCTCGAAGTCGGCTCCCTCTTCGAGTTCGGCCGTGAAGCTCATACGGGCGGTGCAGGAGGGGCAGCCGGGAGTCTCGTCGCCTTGGATCCAGTCGGGTTCGCCACCCAGCCGTCCCAGCACCGGCTCCGCGGTCGGGGTGTCGGCGGGGCGGGGGCACAGGGCGGTCACCGCACCGAGCTGCGTCTCACCCTGGGCGGGAACGGCGGCCGCCGACAGCGGCCCTTCCCACACGTAGACGCGGTTGGCACCGGAGGTGGCGTCCCAGTCGTCGCACATGCCCGGGTCGTTCTGGCAGAGGAAGACCGCGATCACCCCCTGGGCGAGGGGCAGATGCGCGAGGAACAGCATGGGCCGGCCACACTCGCGGCAGTCCGGCCAGACGAATCCCTCGGGGACGAGTGGCACTCCCCCCGTGCGCGGTCCGAGAGCGTCAGCTACGGCTTTCCCGCCGTGTACCAGGAGCATGGCCGAAGCCTAGGCACGACCTCTCGCCCCCGACCGCGAGGGGGCCGGGCACGGCCAGAGCCGCCCGCCCCCCACCACCGACCACCGACCACCGGCTCCCGGCTCCCGGCTCCCGACCGCGTCGGCTAGCGGCCCAGCCGCTGCGCGACCTCGGTCGCCCAGTACGTGAGGATCATCTTCGCGCCCGCCCGCCGGATGCCGGTGAGGGACTCCAGGATCGCCTGCTCCCGGTCGATCCAGCCCTTCTCCGCCGCCGCCTCGACCATCGCGTACTCGCCGCTGATCTGGTACGCCGCGACCGGCACGTCCACCGCGTCAGCGACCTTCGCCAGTACGTCGAGGTAGGGCCCGGCCGGCTTGACCATCACCATGTCGGCGCCCTCGTCCAGGTCGAGCGCCAGCTCCCGCATCGACTCCCGCAGGTTCGCCGCGTCCTGCTGGTACGTCTTGCGGTCACCCGTCAGCGACGAACCGACCGCCTCGCGGAACGGCCCGTAGAAGGCGGAGGCGTACTTCACGGTGTACGCGAGGATCGACACGTCCTCCTTGCCGATCGTGTCGAGCGCGTCGCGGACGACGCCGACCTGGCCGTCCATCATGCCGCTCGGCCCGACGACGTGGACGCCCGCGTCGGCCTGGACCTGCGCCATCTCGGCGTACCGCTCCAGGGTCGCGTCGTTGTCGACGCGCCCGTCGGCGTCCAGCACTCCGCAGTGCCCGTGGTCGGTGTACTCGTCGAGGCACAGGTCCGACATGATCACCAGGTCGTCCCCGACCTCGGCCCGCACGTCCCGGATGGCGACCTGCAGAATGCCGTCCGGGTCGGTCCCCGCCGTCCCGACCGCGTCCTTCTTCGCGTCCTCCGGCACGCCGAACAGCATGATCCCGGAGACCCCGGCCTCGACCGCCTCCACGGCGGCCTTCCGCAGCGTGTCCCGGGTGTGCTGCACGACGCCGGGCATCGCCGAGATCGGCACCGGCTCGCTCACGCCCTCCCGCACGAACGCGGGCAGGATCAGGTCGGCCGGATGCAGCCGCGTCTCCGCGACCATCCGCCGCATCGCGGGCGTGGTACGCAGCCGCCGCGGCCGCGCCCCGGGAAAGGATCCGTACACAGTCATGCCCCTCACGCTACGCCCGCCCCACCGGTGCCTTTGCCGACGCCCAGTCGGCGCCGCGCCGTCGGCGGGTCGCGCCCGCGAGGTACCGTGTCCCGGCAGTGATCATGCCGCCGTGGGGGGAGACAGACCGTGCGCAGCGCAGCCGTGACGGCCGCCGGGGACCGCATCCGCTGGGTGGAGCTCCCGGGCCGTGACCCAGTGCGCGTCTACGTGCACGGACTGGGCGCCACCTCGCCCGCGTACTTCGCCGCGACGGCGGTGCACCCCCTGCTGGCCGGCCACCGCTCCCTCCTGGTCGACCTGCTCGGCCACGGGCACAGCGACCGCCCCACGTCGTTCGCGTACACCCTCGAAGACCACGCCGACACGCTCGCCGCCGCCCTGCGCGCCGCGGACGTCGCCGGGGCCGAGCTCGTCGCGCACAGCATGGGCGGTTCGGTCGCCGTCGTGCTCGCCGCCCGCCACCCCGAGCTGGTCTCCCGGCTCGTCCTGGTCGACGCCAACCTCGACCCGCTGCCCCGCGTCCCGGGCACCGCCGGGAGCAGCGGCATCGCGGCGTACACCGAGGAGGAGTTCGTCACCGGCGGCTGGCGCGAGGTCCGCGACCGGGTGGGCGCGCACTGGTGGTCGACGATGCGCCTGGCGGGCCTGGAGGCCCTGCACCGCAGCGCGACCCACCTGGTCCGCGGCACGACCCCGACCATCCGGGAGCTGCTGCTGGCGCTGCCGGTGCCGCGCACCTTCCTGTACCCGCGGGCCGACGCCCCGTTCCCGGGCGCGGCGGAACTGGTCGCGGCGGGTGTGACCGTCACGGCGGTCCCCGACTGCGGACACAACGTCATGCTGGACAACCCCGAGGCGTTCGCCCGGGCCGTGGCGGACGCGCCGGCCGGCTGAGGCGGCTGTCGGTGCGGGCGGTTAGCCTGCGCGGGTGACACAGACGCCCGGTGACGACCGCCGCCTCCCGCCCGCCCTCGCCGACGTGGCCCGCGTCGGCTTCGACTACGACGGGGGCGAGGGCATCGACTTCGAGCCGTACGACGCCTTCGACTCCGCCGAGGAGACCACCGACTGGTTCCGCCAGTGGACGGGGAACCCCGAGGTCGACGGTGACGCCTATCGGGTCTTCGGGCAGGACGGCTCGGGCGGTCTCGCCGCCGTCTGGTACGGGCGGCCGGGACGGCCCCTCGCCGGGCAGCCCGTGGTGTTCCTGGGCTCGGAGGGCGAGTCCGGCGTGGTCGCCGGGAACCTCTCCGACTTCCTGTGGGTGCTGGCCGACGGCGTCGGGCCGCTGGAGTCCGTGCTGTACGGGGCCCCCGAGCCCCGCCCGAGCGCGCCCCGCACCGCGCTGACCGAGGTCGCCGAGCGGCACGCGACCACCCCGCGCCGCCCGGCCCGCGACATCATCGCCGGGGCCCGCGCGGAGTTCCCCACCATCGCCGAGGACATCGACGCCCTGTGCCGCTGACGCCCGGCTGACGTACGGCTGACGACGGGCGGCGGTCGGGAGACGATGGACCGGCCGCCGCCTCAGGGTCGTCCGTGCGAAGTCGCGGCCCGGGGGTACCGGCGGGGACAGCGGGAGCGTCCAGGCCGGTCGGCCTGTCAGTCCCGTACCGCGCGGTCGAACCGGGCTGCCCAGTCGCGGAGCTGGTCGACCATCTCGGCCGGTTCGAGCACGCGGAACTCGGCGCCGAGGGAGCCCAGCGCCAGGGTCGGCCAGTCCAGCGAGTCGCTGGTCATGCGGACCCGGCAGTGCTCGGCGTCCACTTCCTCGACCGTGCTCCACCGGCCGATCCGTTCCCGTACGGTCGCGGCCGGGGCGTTCACCAGGGCCGTCACCCGGTACGGGCGCGGCAGGTTGCCGATCCCGGCGCGGACGAACTCGGCGGCGTCGGCGGCGGGCAGGGCGCGCGGGCGGAACGGCGTGCCGGTGCCGTCCGGCGCGGTGAGCCGGTCGACCCGGAAGCTGCGCCAGTCCTGCCGCGTGAGGTCGTACGCGACCAGGTACCAGCGGCGCGCGAGGCGGACCAGCCGGTGGGGCTCGACCTCCCGGTCGGTGCGGCGGCCGTCGGCGGCGGCGTAGCCGAAGCGGAGCCGTTCGCTGTCCCGGCAGGCCAGCGCCAGCGTGGTCAGCACGCCCGGGTCGACTCCCGCCCGGTCCGGGCTGCCCCAGCCGGCGGGCACGGTCATCGCGCGCAGCGCCTCGACCCGGTGGCGCAGCCGGGCGGGCATCACCTGCGCCACCTTGGCCAGCACCCGGATCGAGGACTCGGCGATGCCCTCCACCGCGCCCTCCGCGGCGGTGTGCATCCCGACGGCCAGGGCGACCGCCTCGTCGTCGTCGATCACCAGTGGCGGCAGCGCGGCACCCGCGGCGAGCTGGTAGCCGCCGTCGACACCGCGCTGGGCCTCCACCGGATAGCCGAGCTCGCGCAGCCGGTCGACGTCCCGGCGCAGTGTGCGGACCGAGACGCCGAGCCGGTCGGCCAGTTCGGTGCCCGGCCAGTAGCGGTGGGTCTGCAGGAGGGACAGCAGTCGCAGCGTCCGGGTGCTGGTGTTCGCCATGCCTCCGATCATCCCGGGAATTCAGGACGGGAAGTGGCCGCTATGGCTTCTACCGTCGTCGTAGACCGAGGAACACGGACCCCACCGGAGGCGGAAGACCATGACCGAGACCCCGAACCTGCACGAGGCGGCCGCCCTCACCGGCGAGCGTGCCGACCTGCTGCAGACGCTGGGCATGCACCGGAACTTCCTGCGCTTCACCACCCAGGGCCTCACCGACGAGCAGGCCGGGTCGCGGACCACCGTCAGCGCCCTGTGCGTGGGCGGCCTGGTCAAGCACGTCGCCGAGATGGAGCGGATCTGGGTCGACTTCATCGTGGAGGGCCCGTCGGCCATGCCCGACTTCAACGCCATGGCCGAGACCGACTCCGCCGAGCGGGAGGACGAGTTCCGCCTGCTGCCCGGCGAGACGCTGGCCGGCGTGCTGGCCGAGTACGAGGCGGTGGCCCGCCGAACCGACGAGCTGGTCGCCGCCCTGCCCGACCTGGACATGGACCATCCGCTGCCGGAGGCGCCGTGGTTCAAGCCCGGGGTCCGGTGGTCGGCCCGCCGGGTGCTGCTGCACGTCATCGCCGAGACCGCGCAGCACGCCGGGCACGCCGACATCATCCGCGAGTCCCTCGACGGCGCCAAGACGATGGGCTGACCGGCCGCCCGGCCCCTCGGGAGCACCCGGACGGAAACCGGCGGTGGGCGGGTACGCCCGCCGGGTGCTTCATGGCGGCGGGGAGGTCGGCGGTCGGCGCGCGGTGGACGACGGCCAGGGGCGGCGCCCCGCGCGAAACCGGTCGGCGACACCCGGGGCCGGCCCGCGCACGTCGGCGGCGGACCCGGGCCCGGCCCGCGCACGTCGTAGGGGCAGGTGCGGGGTGAGGCGCCCGTACCCGCGGCGCGGGCCCGCGAGGAAGGCGGCCGCCCCTTCGCACCGCCCGCCCGGTCCGGCAGGGGACGGTCCCACGGACGCGGAAGCCTCCAAAGCCCCCACGCGCGCCCCCGGAACGTCCGCCCACGCCTTCGGGGGCCCTCCGCCGGAAGACCCCCGACGCGGTCTCACGCCGGGACGAGAGGTGACGCGACCTCAGATGGTCGGGGTGTCGTCGACGATCGGCCTGTGAATCTCGACGACCGGCTTCCACCCCGCGGAGAACTCGATGAATTCCGCACGGGTGGGGTAGGTGTCGATCGCGCGACGGTCACGCTTGGGGCTGTCGCCCCCCTTGCGCCCCCGGGGAACCTGCTCCTCGTAGATGTCGACCTTCACGTCGGGAACCTCCTTGAGGCCCTGGCGCCAGATCTGCACGACGTCGGCGCCGAACGCCTGCCGGGCCGCGGCGTAAAGGGCCGTGAGGGAGCCCCTGTCCCCACCGGGGACGAAAAGCGCCAGGTCCAGCACGACACCGGCCGACTGGAGGACCTCGATGGTCTCCGAGCCGTCCTCGTCGGCCACGTAGACTCCGGCTTCGTTCTCGTCGTCGGGAAGGCAGGAGACCTCTTCCTGGAATACGGTCCTCGCCGTGATCGAGCCGCCCTCGAAATCCTCACCGGACTTGGTCAGAAAAGCAGGGACATAGCAGTCGGGAAGTTTGAGTTCTGCCGTGTCGGCGGAAACGAGGATCCTGTCCTTCACGCCGAGCTTCGTCACCTCTTCCAGCGAGAGGCGGCGAGCGGCTGTCTTCTCCGTGTTCACGATTTCCCTTTCAGGTCGCACTGTCCCTCCGAGCGAGGACGCTACCACGAAACCGCGAGGTCAACTGCCCCGTAAACCCTGGGCAGATGACCTCCGACAACCTGCACGGGAGGGCATCGGAGCGCGTGCCACTCGGCCGGGAGCACGCATTCGCCAGACAGTGGCCCTCGCGTGGCGCCGGGGGTCAAATGGCTGTTGCATTGTGGTGCGTCGGGCGGCACGGAGGGACCAAAAAAGGGCTTACGGTAGATATCCCCCATATCACCTTCGGGGAGATGGCGGCGAGGTAAGGCGATCCATTCGTCGTGCGCCTCGAAGAGCGCAGTGGAAACCAACCGGATAGCCCGACCACACAACACCGGGGACCTCCACCGGCGACATCCGGACGGAGCGCGAACCGGGAGTCGCGTACTACCGCGCCCTCCTCGGGCAGAGCTCCGGCGCAGTCCGCCGACGCCCGGTTGCGGACGTCATGCCGTGTCGGGCGGGGTCCGGACACAGCAGGCACCGGCGTCCGCGATCGCGCCCGTCCACTCGACGGGGACCGGGTCCAGCTCGGCCCACACGGTCTTGCACGGCACCGGGCCATGCCGGACGCCCCAGCGGTCCGCCGGCTCCTCGACCAGCACCAGCCCGTACCCGGACTCCCCCGGCACCTCGCCGGCGAGGTTCCCCTGTACCGGCATCCGGTCGCCCCGCGTGTCGGTGACCTCGACGCGGAGCGTGCCCGAGCCGGAGAGGGCCAGGGTGAGGCGGAAGCTCCGCCCCGGCACCCGCCCGTGCGGCACGGCGTTGGCGGCGAGCTCGGCGACGGCCAGCAGGGCCCCCTCCGACTCCGCGCCCCACTCCCGCAGCCGCTCGGCGGCGAGCAGCCCGGCGAGCCGGGCACCGCGCCGGGTGGCGGACAGCGGTACGGAGAACCGGTACAGGGGGTCGGCGCACAGCGTTGCCACTGGGCCGCGAGGACAACGCAGGCCTGGCCGGCTCTTTCCGGGTACTGCGGCTGCGGGACGGGAGCACCGTGGGACACAACGAGGTGCAGCTCATCAGCCGCGTGATCACCGATCCGAGAGAGGTCCAGCTGCCGGACATCCGTTACGGCGCGATCCGGGCGCAAGCTCTCAGTCCGCGGGAGTCACTGACCTTCATCGAGAAGATTCCGGGAGAGTCATGATCCACGAGACCGTCGCTGGAGTCGACATCAAGCCGGAGTGGATAAAGAGCAGCTACAGCACAGCCGACGGACCATCTTGCGTCGAAGTGGCCTGGATCAAGAGCAGCTACAGCACCCCCGACGGCCCCGACTGCGTCGAGGTCGCGTCCGTGACCGACCACATCCTGGTCCGCGACTCCAAGAACCCCACCGGCCCCCGCCTCGCCCCCGCCCCCACCACCTGGGCGGCCTTCCTGCCGTACGCCTCCGGGCACTGACCGGACGAACGCGCGTGGCCCGCACCCGACTGCTCGGGTGCGGGCCACATCGGTGAGCCGGTCAGGTCGTGGAACGCCGCCGCCGCGCCCCGGGGCGCCGCTCGGACGGCCGGGTGACCGGGTCGCCGGCCTCCACCGCCGCCGCGCGGCGCTTCGCGCCGAACTCCGCCAGCGCCTCCGCCAGCTTCGTCACGGACGGCTCCGGCGACAGGACGTCGACCCGCAGGCCGTGCTCCTCCGCCGTCTTGGCCGTCGCCGGCCCGATGCACGCGATCACCGTCACGTTGTGCGGCTTGCCCGCGATGCCGACCAGGTTCCGCACGGTCGACGACGACGTGAACAGCACCGCGTCGAAGCCGCCGCCCTTGATCGCCTCGCGGGTCTCCACCGGCGGGGGGGAGGCCCGCACGGTCCGGTACGCCGTGACGTCGTCGACCTCCCAGCCGAGCTCGATCAGCCCGGCCACCAGCGTCTCGGTGGCGATGTCGGCCCGCGGCAGGAACACCCGGTCGATCGGGTCGAAGACCGGGTCGTACGGCGGCCAGTCCTCCAGCAGTCCCGCCGCGGACTGCTCCCCGCTCGGCACGAGGTCCGGCTTGACGCCGAACTCCACGAGCGCGCGGGCGGTCTGCTCGCCCACCGCCGCGACCTTGATCCCGGCGAAGGCGCGGGCGTCGAGCCCGTACTCCTCGAACTTCTCCCGGACCGCCTTGACGGCGTTGACCGAGGTGAAGGCGATCCACTCGTACCGGCCGGTGACGAGCCCCTTCACCGCGCGCTCCATCTGCTGCGGCGTGCGCGGCGGCTCGACGGCGATGGTGGGCACCTCGCTGGGCACGGCGCCGTACGACCTGAGCTGGTCGGAGAGCGACGCCGACTGCTCCTTCGTGCGC
This sequence comes from Streptomyces changanensis, assembly GCF_024600715.1. NCBI lineage: Bacteria > Bacillati > Actinomycetota > Actinomycetes > Kitasatosporales > Streptomycetaceae > Streptomyces > Streptomyces changanensis. The sequence goes on along the minus strand of NZ_CP102332.1, from coordinate 3,836,993 downwards.
GGCACGAGGACCTTCCAGCCGAAGAGCGGCTTCGACTCGAACCACGCGAGCCGGTCGCGCTGGGCGGCGGCGCTGCGCTCACCGACCACGGCTATGACGGGCTGGTGGCCGTCCGGCGAGGGCAGCACCTTCGCCTGCTTCAGCGTCTGCGCGATGGAGCCGAGCGTGGCCGTCCAGGTCCGCTGCCGGGTCGTCGTCCCGGCGACCGTGACGGTCAGCGGGGTGTCCGGCTTGCGGCCGGAGGCGACCAGCTCGCCGGCGGCCGCGGCGACGGCGTCCAGCGTCGTGGACACCACCACCGTGCCGTCGGACGCGCCGACCTCCGTCCAGCAGCGGTCGCTGGCGGTGCGGGCGTCCACGAAGCGCACGTCGGCGCCCTCGGCGTCACGCAGCGGCACACCGGCGTACGCGGGCACGCCGACGGCGGTGGCGACACCGGGCACGACCTCGAAGGGGATGCCCGCGGTGGCGCAGGCGAGCATCTCGGCCCCCGCGTTGCCGTCGAGCCCCGGGTCGCCGCTCAGCGCACGCACCACCCGCTTGCCGCTGCGCGCGGCCTCCATGACAAGATTGGCCGCGTCCCTCAACACGGGGACGGCGGCGGTCATTGACGCTTCGTCAACTACCGTCAGCTCGGGCGTGCTCACGCCCGCCCGCGCATGGCCGCGTACGACGTCGAGCACATCCGGCTCGGCGATCAGTACGTCCGCGCCGGCGAGCGCCTCGACGGCGCGCAGTGTCAGCAGTCCCGGGTCACCGGGTCCGGCGCCGAGGAAGGTGACGTGCCCCCACGCGGAGAACGCGGAGGAAGCCTTGGATGCGGCGGTGGGGCTCAAAGTGCTCGCTCCCCCATAAGACCGGCCGCGCCCTTGGCGAGCATCTCGGACGCGAGTTCGCGACCGAGCGCCACCGCGTCGTGGTGCGACGTGGGTACGGGACCGGTGGTGGACAACTGCACCAGCGTGGAGCCGTCGGTCGTGCCGACGACGCCGCGCAGGCGCATCTCATGAACATCGTGGTCGCCGGACGGCGGCAGGTCGGCGAGCGCGCCCACGGGCGCGGAGCAGCCGGCCTCCAGGGCGGCGAGCAGGGACCGCTCGGCGGTGACGGCCGCCCGCGTGTGCGGGTCGTCGAGCCGCGCCAGCACGGCGACGAGTTCCTCGTCGGCGGCCGGGCACTCGATCGCCAGCGCGCCCTGGCCCGGGGCGGGCAGGACGGTGTCGACCGACAGGTACTCGGTGATCTCGCCGGACCTGCCGATGCGGTTCAGGCCGGCCGCGGCCAGCACGACCGCGTCGAGCTCCCCGTCGCGGACGAAGCCGATGCGCGTGTCGACGTTGCCCCGGATGGGGACGGTCTCGATCCGCAGGCCGCGGTCCCGGGCGTAGGCGTTGAGCTGCGCCATGCGGCGCGGCGAGCCGGTGCCGACGCGGGCGACGCGCCCCTGCGCGGGGGCGGCCAGCTCCGCGAGCGGCAGCCCGTCGCGGGCGACGAGGACGTCGCGCGGGTCCTCGCGCCGCGGGATCGCCGCGAGGGCGAGCTCGTCGGGCTGCGTGGTCGGCAGGTCCTTCAGCGAGTGCACGGCGAAGTCGACCTCACCGGCGAGGAGCGCGTCGCGCAGCGCGGTGACGAACACACCGGTGCCGCCGATCTGCGCGAGGTGCTCGCGGGAGATGTCCCCGTACGTGGTGATCTCGACGAGCTCCACGGGGCGGCCGGTCAGCCGGCGGACGGCGTCCGCGACGTGCCCGGACTGGGCCATGGCGAGCTTGCTGCGCCTGGTTCCCAGCCTCAGTGCCCTCTGGGTGCTCTGGGCCCTCTCGGTCATACTCGCCCTCGGTTCACGTCGGCGTCCGTCAGGTCGGCCCGCGAGACGGCGGCGACCGTCTCCGGGTCGAGGTCGAAGAGTGTGCGCAGCGCGTCGGCGTACCCGGCGCCACCCGGCTCGCTGGCGAGCTGCTTCACGCGCACGGTCGGCGCGTGCAGCAGCTTGTCGACGACGCGGCGCACCGTCTGGTTGATCTCGGCGCGCTGCTTCTCGTCGAGTGCGGGGAGGCGCCCCTCCAGGCGGGCCATCTCGCCGGCCACGACATCGGCGGCCATCGTGCGCAGCGCGACGACGGTCGGGGTGATGTGCGCCGCGCGCTGGGCCGCGCCGAAGACGGCGACCTCGTCCGAGACGATGGAGCGGACCCGGTCGACGTCCGCGGCCATCGGCGCGTCCGCGGACGCCTCGGCGAGCGACTCGATGTCGACCAGCCGGACGTTCACCATGCGGTGCACCGCGGCGTCGATGTCGCGGGGCATGGCCAGGTCGAGCAGCGCCAGCGGCGTGGTGCGGCCCGCCAGGGCGGTCTCGACGGCCTGGCGGGTCAGGACGAGGCCGGTCGCGCCGGTGCAGGAGACGACGACGTCGGCCAGGGCCAGCTCGTCGCCGACGGCGGACATGCGGACCGCGCGGGCGGTCACGCCCGTGCCGCCGGGCTCGGTGAGGATCCGTACGAGGCGGTGGGCGCGCTCGGCGGTCCGGTTGGCGATGACGATCTCGTCGACGCCGGCCCGGGCGAGGGTCGCGGCGGCCAGCGACGACATGGAGCCGGCGCCGATGACGAGGGCGCGCTTGCCCTTCGCCCAGGCGTTCACGTCCGACCTGCCGACGGCGAGCTGCTCCAGGCCGAAGGTGACCAGGGACTGCCCGGCGCGGTCGATGCCGGTCTCGCTGTGGGCGCGCTTGCCGACCCGCAGGGCCTTCTGGAACAGGTCGTTCAGCAGCCGTCCGGCGGTGTGCAGCTCCTGGGCGCGGGCGAGCGAGTCCTTGATCTGGCCGAGGATCTGGCCCTCGCCGACGACCATGGAGTCCAGCCCGCACGCCACCGAGAACAGGTGGTGGACGGCCCGGTCCTCGTAGTGGACGTAGAGGTGGGGGGTCAGCTCCTCCAGCCCGACGCCGCTGTGCTGGGCGAGGAGCGTGGACAGCTCGGCGACACCGGCGTGGAACTTGTCCACGTCGGCGTAGAGCTCGATGCGGTTGCAGGTGGCCAGGACCGCCGCCTCGACGGCCGGCTCGGCGGCGAGGGTGTCCTGGAGCAGCTTGGCCTGCGTGTCGGAGTCGAGGGAGGCCCGCTCCAGCACACTGACGGGTGCGCTGCGGTGGCTGAGGCCGACGACGAGGAGACTCATGCCGGCATCACGGCGGGGACGTCCCCGTCGGGTCCCTTCCGGCCGGTACGGGCGGCCGGGGCGGCGGTCTCGCGCTCGACGGCGGCAGCGGTCGGCAGGACGGCGGCGTCCGCGATGACCGCGTCCTCACCGGCCTTGCGCTGCTCGTGGAAGGCGAGGATCTGCAGCTCGATGGAGAGGTCGACCTTGCGCACGTCGACGCCGTCGGGCACGGACAGCACGGTCGGCGCGAAGTTCAGGATCGAGGTGACGCCGGCCGCGACGAGCCGGTCGCAGACCTGCTGGGCGGCGCCGGCCGGGGTGGCGATGACGCCGATCGAGACGCCGTTGTCGTCGATGATCTTCTCGAGGTCGTCGATGTGCTGGACCGGGATGCCCGCGACGGGGCGCCCGACCATCGAGGCGTCGGCGTCGAGCAGCGCGGCGACGCGGAACCCGCGGGAGGCGAAGCCGCCGTAGTTGGCGAGGGCCGCGCCGAGGTTGCCGATGCCGACCATGACGATCGGCCAGTCCTGCGTGAGACCGAGCTCGCGGGAGATCTGGTAGACGAGGTACTCGACGTCGTACCCGACACCCCGCGTGCCGTACGAACCGAGGTAGCTGAAGTCCTTGCGCAGCTTGGCGGAGTTGACCCCGGCCGCCGCGGCGAGCTCCTCGGAGGAGACCGTGGGTACGGAGCGCTCCGACAGCGCGGTGAGGGCCCGCAGGTACAGCGGGAGCCGGGCGACGGTGGCCTCGGGGATGCCTCGGCTACGGGTCGCCGGTCGGTGAGTTCGGCCAGTTGCCACGGTGCTCCTGCGGGATGAGCGGGGCTGCGGGCGGCCCGTCCCGAGACCGCCCCGTCGACAGCAGGCTATGTCTTTGTGAACGCGTGCACAAAGATGATGTCCGCTTTGTCCGCGCAAAGTGACCGGGGTCACGCGCCCCCATCGCGCCATCCTGGAACCGAGGGGAGCCATCACGCGTTCGATCTCTGGATAGGGCAAAACCGAGCACACTCCCTACGATGACGCCCCCGAAACCGAACAAAACGCACATGATGGTAACCGTCTTTTCCCGGTCACCACGCCATTCGGCCCAGTCGGGCCGGACTTCCCGCCCCGGCCTCAGTCCAGCAGCTCCGCCCGCAGCCGCGCCGGGTCCACGCGCCAGAAGGTGTGCTGCTCGCCGTCGACCAGCACGACGGGGATCTGCTCCCAGTAGGCCCGGTGCAGCTCCTCGTCCGCGGTGATGTCCCTCTCCTCCCAGACCGCCCCCGTCTCGGCGCAGACCCGCGCGACGACCTCGCGCGCGTCGTCGCACAGGTGGCAGCCGGGCTTGCCGATGAGCGTGACCGTCCGGGGCCCGCCGGCCCTCTTCTTCCTGCGTCCGAACATGTGCCCATTGTCCGCGCCCGCGCGGCCCCGGTTCACCCTCCGGCCCCCGGGCGTTCCCCCTGACGGCGTCCCCGCGTGTCGGGCGGGACCGAACACACTGGCTATGCTCGCGTCATGGCCGCACTCGGATGGCTCCCCCCGCGCAGGCGCTCCGCCACGGCACGCAGCGTGCTGGCCGGCGAGGCCGCCGCGGAGGCGGCCCGCAAGACCTCGCGGCAGCTGCAGCTCCTGGCCGAACCGGAAGCCGAGTTCCCGGTGCGCGGCGACGTCCGCGCCGCCGCCTTCTTCGACCTGGACAACACCGTGATGCAGGGCGCCGCCCTGTTCCACTTCGGCCGCGGCCTGTACAAGCGGAAGTTCTTCCAGCGCCGTGAGCTGGCCCGCTTCGCCTGGCAGCAGACCTGGTTCCGGCTGGCCGGCGTCGAGGACCCCGAGCACATGCAGGACGCCCGCGAGAGCGCCCTGTCGATCGTGCGCGGCCACCGCGTCTCCGAGCTGATGACCATCGGCGAGGAGATCTACGACGAGTACATGGCCGACCGCATCTGGCCGGGCACCCGCGCCCTCGCCCAGGCCCACCTGGACGCCGGCCAGAAGGTGTGGCTCGTCACCGCCGCGCCCGTCGAGACGGCGACGATCATCGCCCGCCGGCTGGGGCTGACCGGCGCCCTCGGCACGGTCGCCGAGTCGGTGGACGGCGTGTACACGGGCCGGCTGGTCGGCGAGCCGCTGCACGGGCCCGCCAAGGCGGAGGCGGTCCGCGCGCTGGCGTCCAAGGAGGGCCTGGACCTGGAGCGCTGCGCCGCGTACAGCGACTCGCACAACGACATCCCGATGCTGTCGCTCGTGGGCCACCCCTACGCCATCAACCCGGACGCGCAGCTGCGCCGGTACGCCCGGGAGCGGGAGTGGCGGCTGCGCGACTACCGCACCGGGCGCAAGGCCGCGAAGGTCGGCATCCCCGCCGCCGCGGGCGTCGGTGCCCTGGCCGGCGGCACGGCCGCCGCGGTCGCCCTGCACCGCCGCCGCCGCTGACCCTCGCCCCGCTCCCCCTCCGCCCGGCCGTCCTGCGACCCGTGTCCGGACGCGGCGCCCGGCAGCGGTCCGCGTGTCCAGGGCCGTCCAGGTGACGTCCAGGGGCGTACCGGAGCGCGCCCGGGGCCAAACACCGGTCTTACCCGCCCGGCACGGGCCCCAGTCACGCCCGACGCACTCGGCCACAACTCATCCTGCGGTCAGACAGAAATCGAAGTAATCCCATCAGAAAACGGTCACCAAGTGCGCCTCGATCCGTCACCCACCCATAAGAGAAGCGACTGAATCGATGATTTGAGCAACTCGGTGTAGCGCTCCCTGCACGAAGCGTTATTCTCCTCAGACGCATACGGAACCCCCCACACGTCGCCATGACGAGTGAACGGTCCCGCACTGCACGTGATGGAAGCTCTGCCTCTGGGAGTCCCGTGTACCCACACGTCGGGGTTGACGCCTCGGGCCTGGCTACGCTGCGCGCAACGGTCCTCGACCACTTGCGCGGCTTCGTCCCCACCGCGTACGCCGTCCCCGCCTTCGCCGTACCGGCCCCCGCCGGTCCCTGCTACGCCCTGGCCGACGGCGGTGCCGCCGCCGTCGGAAGACGGGGCGGACGCGGCGGCTCGGGCACCTCGACCGCCGCCCGGCGGCCCACCGCCGACAGCGACAGCGCCCGCATGATGGAGCTGGTCGAGCGCGCCCAGGCCGGTGAGGCCGAGGCGTTCGGCCGCCTGTACGACCAGTACAGCGACACCGTCTACCGCTACATCTACTACCGCGTCGGCGGGAAGGCGACCGCGGAGGACCTCACCAGCGAGACGTTCCTGCGCGCCCTGCGCCGCATCTCCACCTTCACCTGGCAGGGGCGGGACTTCGGCGCCTGGCTGGTCACGATCGCGCGGAACCTGGTCGCCGACCACTTCAAGTCGAGCCGGTTCCGACTCGAAGTGACCACCGGGGAGATGCTCGACGCCAACGAGGTCGAGCGCAGCCCGGAGGACTCGGTCCTGGAGTCCCTCTCCAACGCCGCCCTGCTCGAAGCGGTCCGCAAGCTGAACCCCCAGCAGCAGGAGTGCGTCACCCTGCGCTTCCTGCAGGGGCTGTCGGTCGCCGAGACCGCACGCGTCATGGGGAAGAACGAGGGCGCGATCAAGACCCTCCAGTACCGGGCCGTGCGGACCCTCGCCCGGCTGCTTCCCGAAGACGCCCGCTGAGCCCCCTCCCCGGCCGGTCGTCCGTCCCCCTCCGGCCCCGCCCGCCACGTCCGCCCCCTCCCCGTCTACCGACCCCGGTGACCACCTCATGACGCGCTGGTCCGATCATCCTCCGTCCGTAACCCAAGTGCCGCGACGCTCGTTGTGCGGGATGCAGGCTCCCTGTGGTCGCGCCGTGCCCACAACCACTCACTCGTTCGTGTGGATGTGTTCAAGGTGTGCAACCGTCCGGACCCCCTGGGGAGTCGACCGTCATGACGAGAGGAGGTGCCGCCAGTGATCGCGAACGTATCGGCGCACCGGCGGGCGAACGCCTTCGCCCAGGCCCTGGAAGATCAGGCGGCCCAGCAGCCCGAGGCGTCGGCCGGACCCACCGAGCAGGGTCGGTTGACGGCCCTGGCGAACGGCCTCGGCGCACTGCCGAAGCCCGTGTTGGACCCCGAGGTGAAGGTGGTGCAGCGAGCGCAGCTCGTCGCCGCCATGGAAGCGATGCTCCAGGAGGGCACGGCCGCGGGCGGTGCGTCCGCGGACCCTATGGTTCCGGAGCAGCGGACATCGAGCGGCCGGGGCGCGCACCGCGCCACCGCCCTCCGGAAATTGCGGCCCCGCAGCCGCTGGTCGAAGGGCCTGGCCGCCGGCGGCCTCACCGTGGGTGTGGCGGCGGGCGCGTTCAGCGGGGTGGCCGCTGCCAGTTCCGACGCCCTCCCGGGTGACTCGCTGTACGGGTTGAAGCGCGGCATGGAAGACCTGACGCTCGGTCTGGCGGACGACGACGCCGACCGGGGGGAGATCTACCTCGACCACGCCTCCACCCGGCTCAGCGAGGCCCGGCGGCTGATGGAGCGCGGCCGCGCCGGCGAACTGGACCACGAGTCGCTCGGCGAGATCCGCCGCGTGCTCACCGGCATGCAGCACGACGTCTCCGAGGGGCACCGACTGCTCCGCCTCGCCTACGAGCGGGACGGCCGCATCGGCCCGATGGCGACGCTCGACTCGTTCGCCCGCAACCACCGCGGCACGTGGAACGGGCTGCGCGACAAGCTGCCGCCCCAGCTGACCGACGTCCGCGACCAGGTGACGTCCGTGTTCGACGCCATAGACGAACAGGTCGGCCCGCTCCAGGCGCGGCTGCCCAGCGCCCCGGAGAAGGGCGGCGGCCGAGGCTCCGCCAAGCCGGGGACGCCGGAGGGTTCGACGGGTCCCGCCCCGTCCCGCCAGTCGCCGTCCGACCCGCACGCGCAGCCGTCCGGCGGCGACACCGCGGACAGCCCGGGACCGTCCGACTCCGGCCCCTCCGCGGACCAGGGCCTCATCGGCGGCGACACCGGCGGCCTCCTCGACCCGGACGGCCCGGCGACATCGGCACCGCCCAGCCAGGGCGGCACACCGGAGGCGCCCGTCCCCGCACCCGACGTCACCCTGCCGCCGATCCTGCCCGGCATCCTCCCGGGCCTCGGCATCGACCAGGACGACGCCCGCTAGCGCGGCGTTCCCACCCCTCGGCCATACGACGGGCGCCGCTCCCCACGGAGCGGCGCCCGTCGCAGCGCGTCCGGGGCGGGGCGGGGCGGGTCCAAAGCCGGGGCCGGTCAGAAGAAGACCGACCGCCTGCGCACCAGCAGTTTGTACAGCGCGTGCTGGATCTGCTCCCGCACCTGGTCCGTCAGGTTGAACATCAGCATCGGGTCCTCCGCCGCCTCCGGCGCGTACCCGTCGGTCGGGATGGGCTCGCCGAACTGGATCGTCCACTTCGTCGGCAGCGGCAGCGCGCCCAGCGGCCCCAGCCACGGGAAGGTCGGCGTGAGCGGGAAGTACGGGAAGCCCAGCAGGCGCGCCAGCGTCTTGGCGTTGCCGACCATCGGGTAGATCTCCTCGGCGCCGACGATCGCGCAGGGGACGATCGGCGCGCCCGCGCGCAGCGCCGTCGACACGAAGCCGCCGCGCCCGAACCGCTGGAGCTTGTACCGCTCGCTGAACGGCTTGCCGATGCCCTTGAAGCCCTCCGGCATCACCCCGACGACCTCGCCCCGCCGGAGCAGCCGCTCGGCGTCCTCCGCGCACGCCAGCGTGTGCCCGGCCTTGCGGGCCAGCTCGCTGACGACCGGCAGCATGAACACCAGGTCCGCGGCGAGGAGCCGCAGGTGCCGGTCGGCCGGGTGGTGGTCGTGGACGGCGACCTGCATCATCAACCCGTCCAGCGGGAGCGTGCCCGAGTGGTTCGCCACGACCAGGGCGCCGCCCTCGGCCGGGATGTTCTCGACGCCGAGCACCTCCACCCGGAAGTACTTCTCGTACAGGGGCCGCAGCAGCGACATGAGCACCTGGTCGGTGAGCTCCTCGTCGTACCCGAACTCGTCGACCTCGTACTCGCCGGTGAGGCGGCGCCGCAGGAAGGCCAGGCCGCCCGCGACGCGCCGCTCCCACGTGCCGTCGGCGGGCCGTTCGGCCGGCGGCGGCGCGGGGTCGGCGGCAGCCGGCGCCGGCGGGCCCGGCAGCGGGGTCACCCGCGCCGCGGCGCCACCGGCCGCCGACCGCCTGCGGGCCGCGCGCGGCGCACCGCCGCGCGGCCGGTCCTCGTCGAAGGGGATGACCTTGGCGTCCGCCATCGTTAGCCCGCGCTCCTTGTCCCGTCCGTCCCGGCTGTTGCTCGTGCCCCGGTCGGCGCTTCCGCCCTGGCGGTCGCGCCCGTCACGCCTGCTGCTCGCGTTCCGGCTGTCGTGCCCGCGCGGGCCGGCGTCGCACGGGCCGGCGTCGTGCGGGCCCTTGCCGTGCGGGCCGGCGTCGCCACGGGAACCCGCCCGCGCCGCGCCGTCACGACCGCTTCGCCGTCCACTGGGCGACGCCGTCACCGAGTCGGGCGGCCAGACCGTCGACCGCCGCCGTGATGGCGGCGGGGGGCAGGATGCCCGGGCCCCGGTGGCGGACGAAGTCCGCGAAGGTCTCCGCCGTGGTGTACGTGGGCGTGAAGCCCAGGGTCTCGCGCATCTGCGTCGTGCTGACCACCCGGCCGTGCGTCAGCAGCCGGACCTGCTCGGGCGAGAAGTCGCTCAGGCCGACGGCCCGCAGCGCCGTGCCCACCCAGGTGACGGCCGGCGGCAGTACGGGCACGGTCGGCCGGCCGAGCCGCCTCGCGCACTGAGAGAGCGTCAGCACGCCGTCGCCCGCGACGTTGAAGGTGCCGCTGTTGAGCGTGGCCCGGCGCGGCTCCGACGAGGCGATCCGCAGCACGTCCAGTACGTCGTCCTCGTGGACGAACTGGAGGCGCGGGTCGTACCCGAGGACGGTCGGCAGCACGGGAAGCGAGAAGTACTCGGCGAGCGGGGAGTCGGCCCCGGGGCCGAGGATGTTCGCGAAGCGCAGCACGCACACGGCGACGTCGGGGCGGCGCCGGGCGAAGCCCCGTACGTACCCCTCGACCTCGGCGACGTCCTTCGCGAAGCCGCCGCCCGGCAGCGACTTGGGCGGCGTCGTCTCGGTGAAGACGGCGGGGTCGCGCGGGGCGGAGCCGTAGACGCCGGTGCTGGAGCGGACGACGAGCCGGCTGACCGTGGGGCACTTCTGGCAGGCGCCGAGCAGCTGCATCGTGCCGATGACGTTGGTCTCCTTGACCGCGGTCCGGCCGCCGCCGCCCAGCGGGGTCGCCGACACGTCCATGTGGACGACCGTGTCCACCGTGTGCTCGGCGAGGAGGCGCCCGAAGACGGGCTGCCGGATGTCCGCGCGGACGAAGAGGGCGCCGCCGAGCGAATGGGCGGGGGCGACGGCGTCCACCCCGATGACGCGGTCGACGTCGGGATCGCGGGTGACGCGCCGTACGAAACGGCCGGCGAGCGGCCGGGCCACCCCGGTGACGAGCACGACCCTGCCCAAGATCAGCGCCTCCCGTTCGGTCCCGAGCGTGTGGCTGCCACCGTAGCGGGTGGCTGTCGCGCTGTGACGACCATCGACGCGGAAACGTCCGGAACCGAGAGCCGCCGGGACCGCCCCGGACATGACCGCGGCCCTCCCACCGTCACCGGTGGGAGGGCCGCGAGGCGCACGTGAAGCCGCCGCTTACTTCTTGTTACGACGCTGCACACGGGTGCGCTTCAGAAGCTTGCGGTGCTTCTTCTTCGCCATCCGCTTGCGCCGCTTCTTGATAACAGAGCCCACGACTACCCTCGCTCACTTCTCGGAACACCCCCGCATGAGCGGGGATCTCGGTGCGGGGCGTCTGGGCCCACACGACCTACGTCGGCCTAGCCTACCCGTCGAAGCGCCGAGGTCGTAATCCGAGGGGGACGGGACTCCGCACTATGCGGTCTCCACCCCCACGAAGGACTCGCGGAGGTACTCGTGCACCGCCTGCTCCGGCACCCGGAAGGACCTCCCCACCCGGATGGCCGGCAAATGACCGCTGTGCACCAACCGGTACACGGTCATCTTCGATACGCGCATCACCGAGGCAACTTCTGCCACGGTCAGGAACTTGACCTCGTTGAGAGGTGTCTCGCCAGCAGCAACCATGACCCACCTGTACCTTCCGCACATGACGCCACCGGCTTCCCCTCCGGTGACTCTTCGTCGCTGTGCGCTCACTCCCCAGACTAGGGGCGGTTGATACGGGTGGGGAAGAGGAGCAGCCATCCGCCGCCTACTGTGACAGACACGCCCGATTGAGTACATAGCGAGTGAGCGGGCGGTAGTAATCGGACCGCACGCCGTCGTCGAGCGGCACGGTCACGGCGACCCGCCCCTCGGCCTCCGCGACGAACGGCGCGGGGTCGTCCGCGTCGGCCAGCCCGATGGCCTCGATGCCCAGCTGACCTGCCCCGCAGACCCATCCGTGGTCCCCCACGACCAGCTCCGGGAGAGGCCCGTCACCCTCGGTCGCGGCCCCCAGCGCGACCCGTACGGGCAGCGGCGAGTGGGTGTGTGCGCCCGGCTCACAACCGGCGCCCGCGACCTGCGGTTCCCGCACCAGCGCGACTCCCCGTACGTAGTCGAGGTTGTACGTGCGTAGGCCCAATCGGGTCGTTATGTCGACACATCTCCCCTGCGCGGGGGTGAGAACGAGACATCCTGCCGACGACATGGCGTCTGCCAACATGGCGTAGAACGGCAGGAGTCGGTGGGGGTGGCCGGTGCCGAAGAGGACGGGGGCGCCGCGCGCGGCCGCGGCGGCGAGCCGTTCGGCGAAGGCGTCCAGGGCGCGCAGGGTGCGGTCGGGGTCGATGACGTCGGCGCCGGTGCGGTGCCGGGGGTCGGGGGACACGCCGCACTTCTCCGCCATGAGCCGCAGCAGGGCCGTCTCGTCCCAGGGCCGGTCGGGGTCGAGCCCCAGGGTGGCCCGTGGGTCGCCGGCGGCGAACAGCCGGTAGTTGCGCAGGCTCCGTTCGCGGAGGGTGGCCACGGGGCCGGCCAGCCCGGCCGCCAGCAGGTGCGCGCGCAGCGCCGCGGTCGTCAGCACCCCGTCGATGCTGCCGCACCGGACGGCACCGCGCGCCGGAATCCCCGGGGCTGCGCACGGTCGGCGTAACGCCGGCGGGCTTCCGGCGGAGTGCCGGTGGGCGGGGCCGGTCAGACGAGGAGCCCGCGCAGCGGGAAGGCGGCCCGGCGGGTGGCGAGGACGGCTTGGTCGAGCCGGTCCTCCGGGTCGTAGCCGTCCTCCCAGGCCCGCCAGGTGACGGGCCACCGGCCGTCGGTCATCCGCCGTGGGGCGGGCTGCCGGGTCCGCGCGTACACGAGGTCGCGCCAGGACGGCGGGACGTGCGTCGCGGGGGGCACGTCCGCTCCGGCGACGATGGCGACGAGGTGCGTCCAGGACCGCGGTACGACGTCGACGACCGCGTATCCACCACCGCCGAGCGCGACCCAGCGGCCGTTCTCGACGTGCTCGTCGGCGAGCCCGCGGCACGCCAACTGCACGGCCCGCTGGGCGTCGAGGGAGACGGCGAGGTGGGCGAGCGGGTCCTCGAAGTGGGTGTCGGCGCCGTGCTGGGTGACGAGGACCTGGGGCCGGAACTCGGCGAGCAGCTCGGGGACGACGGCGTGGAAGGCGCGCAGCCAGCCGGCGTCGCCGGTGCCGGCGGGCAGGGCGACGTTGACGGCGGTTCCCTCGGCGGGGCCCTGGGCGCCGGTCTCCTCGGGCCAACCGGTGCCGGGGAAGAGCGTGCGGGGGTGTTCGTGGAGGGAGATGGTGAGGACGCGGGGGTCGTCCCAGAACGCGGTCTGCACGCCGTCGCCGTGGTGGACGTCGACGTCGAGGTAGGCGACGCGTTCGGCCCCGAGTTCCAGGAGCCGGGCGATGGCGAGGGACGCGTCGTTGTAGACGCAGAAGCCGGCGGCGGCGCCGGGCATGGCGTGGTGGAGGCCGCCGGTGAAGTTGACGGCCCGGGTGGCGGTGCCGCGCCACACCGCCTCGGCGGCGCCGACGGAGAGCCCGGCGATCAGCGCGGACGCCTCGTGCATCCCGGCGAACGCCGGGTCGTCGAGCGTGCCGAGCCCGTAGTCCTGGTCGGCGTGGGTGGGGTCGGCGGACGCGGCGCGGACGGCGGCCACGTAGTCCTCGCGGTGGACGAGCCGCAGCGTCGAGTCCCCCGCGGGCTTGGCCGACACCACGTCGACGGACCGGTCGAGCCCGAAGGCCCGCACCAACTCCATGGTCAGCGCGAGCCGTACCGGGTCCATCGGGTGGCTGGGCCCGAAGTCGTACCCGGTTACTGCGTCATCCCACATCAACAGTGCGCGGCCGCTCATGACCGCCACCGTATCGGTCTGGTTGTCCCGTGAACGACCGGGCGTGCGCGAGGGTGAGGAGGACGAGGACGAGCGGTACGGCCATGGCGCCCCGGTGGCTCCACGCCGCGCCGAGCGCGCCGACGAGGGGCGCCCCGACGAGGTGGCCGAGGTAGGTGAAGACGTTGAGCCGGGCGACGGCGGCGTCGGTGGCGCCGGGGCCGCGGTCCTCGGCTGCCCGCCCCGCGGCGGCGAAGGTCTGCGGGACGAGGACGCTCAGGCCGAGGCCGAGCACGGTGAACCCGGCGAGTCCGGTGAGGGGCCCGGGGGCCGCGGCGACGACCGCGAACCCGCCGGCGGCGAGGAGCGCGCCACCCCGTACGACGGCCGGCGCCCCGAACCGCCGTACGGTCCGGTCGCCGACGGCCCGTCCGACGAGGGTGGTGGCCGCGTAGGCGTTGTACGGGAGGGTCGCGAGCGCCTCGGAGCCGCCGAGGACGTCCCGGAGGTAGGTGGCGCTCCAGTTGGAGACGGTGGCGTCGCCGATGTAGGCGACGGCCATGACGACGCACAGCGGCGCGAGCGTCCTCCCGCCCGCCACCGGGGCGGCGGGCGGGCGTCGGGCGGCCGTGGTGGCGGCCCTGGGGGTCTCGTGGGGCGTGTGCGGGACCGTGGCGCCGTCGGTGCAGCGGCGGCCCGTGAGGAGGAGCGCGGGCAGCAGGACGAGCACGACGGGGGCGTAGGAGGCGCCGAGGGGCAGTCCGGCCCGTACGGCGGCCCAGGCGAGGGTGGCTCCGACGATCCCGCCGAGGCTGTACGCGGCGTGGAAACCGAGCATGATGCTTTGACCGTGGGCCTGTTGGAGGCTGACGCCGAGCATGTTCATGGAGGCGTCGAGTGCGCCGACGGCCAGGCCGAAGGCGCCGAGGGCGACGGCGAGGTGCCAGGGGTGGTGTCCGGCGGCGACGGCCAGGAGGGCGAGCAGGACCAGCGGCTGGCTGCACCGCAGGACGGTGCGGGCGGGGACGCGGGTGACGAGCGTCCCTGCGGTGAGGCTGCCGACGCCGGCGAGGAGGGGCACGGCGGCGAGGAGGGCGGGGAGGACGGTGTCGGAAATGCCGTAGCGGCTCTGGACGGCGGGGACGCGGGTGACGAGCAGGGCGAAGGTGATGCCCTGGGCGAGGAAGGTGAAGGCCAGCGCCCTCCGCCCGCGCCGCAGTCCCGCCTCGGTCGCCGCATCGGTCATGGCCGGAAAGGGTACGTCGGGGGTCAGGCCGTGGACAGGCCTGTCACAGGACGAGGTCGGGCAGCTGGGCCATGTCGCCGAAGTACCCGGTCGCGCCGGGGAGTCGGGCGGCGGCGCTCATGCCGGTGTACGCGTACACGTCCATGCCGGCGGCGTTGGCGGCCTGCACGCCGAGGGGGCTGTCCTCGATGACGACGCAGCGCTCGGGGGCGACGCCCATGCGCCGGGCGGCGTGGAGGAAGAGGTCGGGGGCGGGTTTGCCGCGGCCGACGTCCTGGGCGCTGAAGACGGCGTCGGGGGCGAACCAGAGGTCGAGGCCGGTCCTGCGGTGGCCGACGCGGATGCGTTCGTGACTGCCGGAGGAGGCGACGCAGTAGGGGACCCCGGCGGCGGCGATCCTGCCGAGGGTGTCGGTGACGCCGGTGACGGCGGTGAGGTCCCGCTCGAAGGCGGCGAAGACGCGGGTGTGGAAGGTCCGGTCGAAGTCGTCGGGCAGCTGCTGCCCGGTCCGTTCGAGGACGGTGTCGTGGACGCGGTGCATGGCCCCGCCCATGTAGTCCCGCAGGGACTCCTCGTACGTGGTGGGGTGTCCGAGTTCGGTCAGATAGCCGGCCAGGATGGCGTTGGAGATGGGCTCGCTGTCCACGAGGACGCCGTCGTTGTCGAATATGACCAGGTCGTAGCGCATGGAATCACCCTAGACGCAAAAAAGCCCCGGCCCCGAGGAACGGATTCCTCGGGGCCGGGGCCACAATTTGTTCGGCGGTGTCCTACTCTCCCACAGGGTCCCCCCTGCAGTACCATCGGCGCTGAAAGGCTTAGCTTCCGGGTTCGAAATGTAACCGGGCGTTTCCCTAACGCTATGACCACCGAAACACTATGAAGATATCGACCTACAACCAACCGGCAGATTGGGAGTTCGTTACTTCAGAACTAACACAGTGGACGCGAGCAACTGAGGACAAGCCCTCGGCCTATTAGTACCGGTCAACTCCACCCATTACTGGGCTTCCATATCCGGCCTATCAACCCAGTCGTCTACTGGGAGCCTTACCCTCTCAAGGAGGTGGGAATACTCATCTCGAAGCAGGCTTCCCGCTTAGATGCTTTCAGCGGTTATCCCTCCCGAACGTAGCCAACCAGCCATGCCCTTGGCAGGACAACTGGCACACCAGAGGTTCGTCCGTCCCGGTCCTCTCGTACTAGGGACAGCCCTTCTCAATATTCCTACGCGCACAGCGGATAGGGACCGAACTGTCTCACGACGTTCTAAACCCAGCTCGCGTACCGCTTTAATGGGCGAACAGCCCAACCCTTGGGACCGACTCCAGCCCCAGGATGCGACGAGCCGACATCGAGGTGCCAAACCATCCCGTCGATATGGACTCTTGGGGAAGATCAGCCTGTTATCCCCGGGGTACCTTTTATCCGTTGAGCGACGGCGCTTCCACAAGCCACCGCCGGATCACTAGTCCCGACTTTCGTCCCTGCTCGACCCGTCGGTCTCACAGTCAAGCTCCCTTGTGCACTTACACTCAACACCTGATTGCCAACCAGGCTGAGGGAACCTTTGGGCGCCTCCGTTACCCTTTAGGAGGCAACCGCCCCAGTTAAACTACCCATCAGACACTGTCCCTGATCCGGATCACGGACCCAGGTTAGACATCCAGCACGACCAGAGTGGTATTTCAACGGCGACTCCACCTGAACTGGCGTCCAAGCTTCACAGTCTCCCACCTATCCTACACAAGCCGAACCGAACACCAATATCAAACTGTAGTAAAGGTCCCGGGGTCTTTCCGTCCTGCTGCGCGAAACGAGCATCTTTACTCGTAGTGCAATTTCACCGGGCCTATGGTTGAGACAGTCGAGAAGTCGTTACGCCATTCGTGCAGGTCGGAACTTACCCGACAAGGAATTTCGCTACCTTAGGATGGTTATAGTTACCACCGCCGTTTACTGGCGCTTAAGTTCTCAGCTTCGCCCCACCGAAATGGAGCTAACCGGTCCCCTTAACGTTCCAGCACCGGGCAGGCGTCAGTCCGTATACATCGCCTTACGGCTTCGCACGGACCTGTGTTTTTAGTAAACAGTCGCTTCTCGCTGGTCTCTGCGGCCACCCCCAGCTCGAGCAGCACGTGCTCTCACCAGTGATGGCCCCCCTTCTCCCGAAGTTACGGGGGCATTTTGCCGAGTTCCTTAACCATAGTTCACCCGAACGCCTCGGTATTCTCTACCTGACCACCTGAGTCGGTTTAGGGTACGGGCCGCCATGAAACTCGCTAGAGGCTTTTCTCGACAGCATAGGATCATCCACTTCACCACAATCGGCTCGGCATCAGGTCTCAGCCTCAATGTGTGACGGATTTGCCTATCACACGGCCTACACCCTTACCCCGGGACAACCACCGCCCGGGCTGGACTACCTTCCTGCGTCACCCCATCGCTTACCTACTACAGGTCTGGTCCGTCGGCTCCACCACTCCCCTTTGCCCGAAGGCTCCAGGGCGGCTTCACGGACTTAGCATCGCCTGGTTCGATATTGGGCGTTTCAAAGCGGGTACCGGAATATCAACCGGTTGTCCATCGACTACGCCTGTCGGCCTCGCCTTAGGTCCCGACTTACCCTGGGCAGATCAGCTTGACCCAGGAACCCTTAGTCAATCGGCGCACACGTTTCTCACGTGTGTATCGCTACTCATGCCTGCATTCTCACTCGTGAACCGTCCACAACTCGCTTCCGCGGCTGCTTCACCCGGCACACGACGCTCCCCTACCCATCACAGTCCCCGTTGGGGGTATGTACTGCAATGACACGACTTCGGCGGTACGCTTGAGCCCCGCTACATTGTCGGCGCGGAATCACTTGACCAGTGAGCTATTACGCACTCTTTCAAGGGTGGCTGCTTCTAAGCCAACCTCCTGGTTGTCTCTGCGACTCCACATCCTTTCCCACTTAGCGTACGCTTAGGGGCCTTAGTCGATGCTCTGGGCTGTTTCCCTCTCGACCATGGAGCTTATCCCCCACAGTCTCACTGCCGCGCTCTCACTTACCGGCATTCGGAGTTTGGCTAAGGTCAGTAACCCGGTAGGGCCCATCGCCTATCCAGTGCTCTACCTCCGGCAAGAAACACACGACGCTGCACCTAAATGCATTTCGGGGAGAACCAGCTATCACGGAGTTTGATTGGCCTTTCACCCCTAACCACAGGTCATCCCCCAGGTTTTCAACCCTGGTGGGTTCGGTCCTCCACGAAGTCTTACCTCCGCTTCAACCTGCCCATGGCTAGATCACTCCGCTTCGGGTCTTGAGCGCGCTACTGAATCGCCCTGTTCGGACTCGCTTTCGCTACGGCTTCCCCACACGGGTTAACCTCGCAACACACCGCAAACTCGCAGGCTCATTCTTCAAAAGGCACGCAGTCACGAGATACAAGCAAGCTTGCATCCGACGCTCCCACGGCTTGTAGGCACACGGTTTCAGGTACTATTTCACTCCGCTCCCGCGGTACTTTTCACCATTCCCTCACGGTACTATCCGCTATCGGTCACCAGGGAATATTTAGGCTTAACGGGTGGTCCCGCCAGATTCACACGGGATTTCTCGGGCCCCGTGCTACTTGGGTGTCTCTCAAACGAGCCGCATGAATTTCAGCTACGGGGTCTTACCCTCTACGCCGGACCTTTCGCATGTCCTTCGCCTATCCATACGGTTTCTGACTCGTCTCACAGCCGGCAGACTGTGAAAGAGAGATCCCACAACCCCGCATGCGCAACCCCTGCCGGGTATCACACGCATACGGTTTGGCCTCATCCGGTTTCGCTCGCCACTACTCCCGGAATCACGGTTGTTTTCTCTTCCTGAGGGTACTGAGATGTTTCACTTCCCCTCGTTCCCTCCACACTGCCTATGTGTTCAGCAGCGGGTGACAGCCCATGACGACTGCCGGGTTTCCCCATTCGGAAACCCCCGGATCAAAGCCTGGTTGACGGCTCCCCGGGGACTATCGTGGCCTCCCACGTCCTTCATCGGTTCCTGGTGCCAAGGCATCCACCGTGCGCCCTTAAAAACTTGGCCACAGATGCTCGCGTCCACTGTGCAGTTCTCAAGCAACGACCAGCCACCCATCACCCGAACCCTTAGGTCCGGTTCACTGGGGCCGGCATCGCAGAAGGGCGAGCAACGCTCGCACCCTCAGACACCCAACAGCGTGCCCGACACGACCAGCTCAAGTTCACGTTCCACGCCGAAGCAGTACTGGTGACTCTCACTCATCGTGCCGAATAATCAACGTTCCACCCTTGAGCAACCAGCATCGGACGTACGCCGATGTACTGGCCTCTGACCAGCCGAAACTGGTGAGAAGTGCTCCTTAGAAAGGAGGTGATCCAGCCGCACCTTCCGGTACGGCTACCTTGTTACGACTTCGTCCCAATCGCCAGTCCCACCTTCGACAGCTCCCTCCCACAAGGGGTTGGGCCACCGGCTTCGGGTGTTACCGACTTTCGTGACGTGACGGGCGGTGTGTACAAGGCCCGGGAACGTATTCACCGCAGCAATGCTGATCTGCGATTACTAGCAACTCCGACTTCATGGGGTCGAGTTGCAGACCCCAATCCGAACTGAGACCGGCTTTTGAGATTCGCTCCGCCTCACGGCTTCGCAGCTCTTTGTACCGGCCATTGTAGCACGTGTGCAGCCCAAGACATAAGGGGCATGATGACTTGACGTCGTCCCCACCTTCCTCCGAGTTGACCCCGGCAGTCTCCTGTGAGTCCCCATCACCCCGAAGGGCATGCTGGCAACACAGAACAAGGGTTGCGCTCGTTGCGGGACTTAACCCAACATCTCACGACACGAGCTGACGACAGCCATGCACCACCTGTATACCGACCACAAGGGGCACCTATCTCTAGATGTTTCCGGTATATGTCAAGCCTTGGTAAGGTTCTTCGCGTTGCGTCGAATTAAGCCACATGCTCCGCTGCTTGTGCGGGCCCCCGTCAATTCCTTTGAGTTTTAGCCTTGCGGCCGTACTCCCCAGGCGGGGAACTTAATGCGTTAGCTGCGGCACCGACGACGTGGAATGTCGCCAACACCTAGTTCCCAACGTTTACGGCGTGGACTACCAGGGTATCTAATCCTGTTCGCTCCCCACGCTTTCGCTCCTCAGCGTCAGTAATGGCCCAGAGATCCGCCTTCGCCACCGGTGTTCCTCCTGATATCTGCGCATTTCACCGCTACACCAGGAATTCCGATCTCCCCTACCACACTCTAGCCTGCCCGTATCGAATGCAGACCCGGGGTTAAGCCCCGGGCTTTCACATCCGACGTGACAAGCCGCCTACGAGCTCTTTACGCCCAATAATTCCGGACAACGCTTGCGCCCTACGTATTACCGCGGCTGCTGGCACGTAGTTAGCCGGCGCTTCTTCTGCAGGTACCGTCACTTTCGCTTCTTCCCTGCTGAAAGAGGTTTACAACCCGAAGGCCGTCATCCCTCACGCGGCGTCGCTGCATCAGGCTTTCGCCCATTGTGCAATATTCCCCACTGCTGCCTCCCGTAGGAGTCTGGGCCGTGTCTCAGTCCCAGTGTGGCCGGTCGCCCTCTCAGGCCGGCTACCCGTCGTCGCCTTGGTGGGCCATTACCCCACCAACAAGCTGATAGGCCGCGGGCTCATCCTTCACCGCCGGAGCTTTCCACCACCATCAGATGCCTGAAGTGGTCGTATCCGGTATTAGACCCCGTTTCCAGGGCTTGTCCCAGAGTGAAGGGCAGATTGCCCACGTGTTACTCACCCGTTCGCCACTAATCCCCCACCGAAGTGGGTTCATCGTTCGACTTGCATGTGTTAAGCACGCCGCCAGCGTTCGTCCTGAGCCAGGATCAAACTCTCCGTGAATGCTTACCCGTGATCGGGTCGACACTCGCGTTGAGCGGAACCGGGGGGAGGAATAGTCCCCCGCGGTTCACAGCATCCTCGCTGTGTTTTCTACAAAGGAACCTCATCTCCGTGATGGAGACGGGGTATCAACTAATCTGGCGTTGATTTTTGGCACGCTGTTGAGTTCTCAAGGAACGGACGCTTCCTTTGTACTCACCCTCTCGGGCTTTCCTCCGGGCGCTTCCCTTCGGTCTTTCGTGTTTCCAGTCTAGCAGATCCGATTTCTCGTTTCCGCCACCCGCTGGAGCGGGCTGCCGGGCCGTTCTCCGCTTTCGCGTTTCCCTTTCCGGCGGTTCCGACTCTATCAGATCCTTTCGGGCCTGATTCCCAGTCAGAGGGGGTTGTCTTTCCGGCCCTTCGGCCGTTCCGACGTCGTGAACACTAGCGAATCCCCGGCCCCGACGCTAATCGGGTCCCGCTCTTTCGAACGCGGATTCTGCATTTCGCAAAAGCGCACGCCTGGCGGCGCGACGGAATGTCGCTCGCTGGAGGTGGGTCTTGCGGAATGGCCGTCCGGGGACCGACCTGGGTCGGCGCTCACGTCGGACAACTCGGAGAACACTACGCAGCACACAAACCACTGTCAACCCTGGTCCCTGGCCCGTACGCTCGGGGCATGACAGCGTGTGCGCGCACCCTCCAGTGGTGGGCCGCCTGAGGGCGGCCGCGCTGACACGCATGCAGACAGACGGCCGCCGCCTCCGGCGGCCGTTCGTGTTTCCCCTCCCCGTGAGGGCCGGCCGTCGGGGCGGTGGTCGGCCAGGAGTGAGAGGGAGAGGACGAACGTGACACGGGTCTTCAGTGGTGTGAAGCCGACCGGCCACCTGACGCTGGGCAACTACCTCGGGGCGGTACGGCGCTGGGTCCGGGAGGACCAGTACCGGGCGGACGCGCTCTTCTCGGTGGTCGACCTGCACGCCTTGACCGTCGAGCACGAGCCCGCGCGCGTGCGGCGGCTCAGCCGGCAGGCGGCGACGCTGCTGCTCGCGGCGGGGCTCGACCCGAAGCGGAGCACGCTCTTCGTGCAGAGCCACGTCGACGAGCACGCCCGGCTGTCGTACCTGTTGGAGTGCACGGCCACCGACGGCGAGATGCGGCGCATGATCCAGTACCGCGAGAAGGCGGCGCGCGAACGCGGCAGGGGCGGCAGTGTGCGGCTGTCGCTGCTGACGTACCCGGTGCTGATGGCGGCGGACATCCTGGCGTACGCGACGGACGAGGTGCCGGTGGGCGACGACCAGGCGCAGCACGTCGAGCTGACGCGGGACCTCGCGGTGCGGTTCAACCAGCGGTACGGGCACACCTTCACCGTGCCGCGCGCGACCCGTCCGGCGGTGGCGGCACGGGTCATGGACCTGCAGGACCCGACGGCGAAGATGGGCAAGTCCGAGGGCGGCGGGCCGGGTGTCGTCCATCTGCTCGACGAACCGGACGCGGTGCGCCGCAAGGTCATGCGGGCCGTCACCGACAGCGGCCGGGACGTCGTCCACGATCCGGCGGGGCGGCCGGGGCTCGCCAATCTGCTGGAGGTGCTCGCCGCGTGCACCGGCGGGGGCGACCCGGCGGAGCTGGCGGCGGGGTACTCCTCGTACGGGGCGGTGAAGCGGGACGTCGCCGAGGCCGTGGTGGAGCTGCTGCGGCCGGTGCGGGAGCGGCACGCGGAGCTGGTGGCCGACCCGTCGTACGTGGACGGGGTGCTGCGGGAGGGCGCGGCGCGGGCCCGGGCGGTCGCGCGGCCCGTCGTGGACCGGGCCTACCGGGCCGTGGGACTGCTGCCGCCCGTCTGACGGAACCCGGGGGCGCGACCGGGTGGGGGCGGGGCCGTGTGTCCCCGTGTCCCCGCCCGGTGCCGGCGGGCGTCAGCCGTTGCCGGAGGCCAGCTCGCGGCTGCGGTCGCGGGCGGCCTCCAGGGCGGCGATGAGGGCGGCGCGTACGCCGTGGTTCTCCAGCTCGCGGATGGCGCTGATGGTGGTGCCGGCCGGGGAGGTGACGGCCTCGCGGAGTTTGACGGGGTGCTCGCCGCTGTCGCGGAGCATCACGGCGGCGCCGATGGCGGCCTGGACGATGAGGTCGTGGGCCTGGGCGCGGGGGAGCCCGAGGAGGATGCCGGCGTCGGTCATCGCCTCGACGAGGAAGTAGAAGTAGGCGGGGCCGGAGCCGGACAGGGCGGTCGCGGCGTCCTGCTGCGACTCGGGGACGCGGAGGGTCTTGCCGACGCCGCCGAAGATCTCCTCGGTGTGGCTGAGGTGTCCGGCGGTGGCGTGGCTGCCGGCGGAGATGACCGACATCCCCTCGTCGACCAGGACGGGGGTGTTCGGCATGACGCGGACGACCGGGGTGCCGGCGGCGAGGCGCTCCTCGATGAACGCGGTGGTGATGCCGGCGGCGGCGCTGATGACGAGGCGGTCGGGGGTGACGTGGTGGGCGAGCTCGTCCAGCAGCCGACCCATGTCCTGCGGCTTGACGGCGAGGATGAGGGTGTCGGCGCGCTTGGCGGCGTCGGCGTTGGAGACGGCCTCGACGCCGTAGCGGGTGCGGAGCTCCTCGGCGCGCTCGGGACGGCGGGCGGTGACGAGGAGGTGGGCGGCGGGCCAGCCCGCCCGGATCATGCCGCTGAGGAGCGCCTCGCCGATCTTTCCGGTGCCGAGGACCGCGACTGTCTGGGTCATTGCTCTGCTCACCTCGCCGTGGGGTACGTGCCTGACGTCATCCTCGCACCGGCGCGGGGGGTGGCGGCGTGGCCGTCCGAAGGGCGGTACGGGTGGGGCGGGGGGTGACGGGCGGCGGAGCGCTCGGCCGGGACGGGGGTGTCAGGGGCGGCGGCGCTTGGTGCGGGCGCGGGCCGCCGGGTTGCCGGCCCGGGTGCCGCGGCGCTTCTCGTACCGGGCGCGGGCCGTCTCGTACTCGCCGCGCAGGAGCCTCTCGCCGGGTGCCTCGACGAGGCAGCGCAGGCCGTACGCGACGAGGGTGCCGACGAAGCCGATCGCCTTGAGGCTGCGCAAGGCCTCCTCGCGGGCCGGGTCGGCGGGGCGCCGGGTGAAGCCCGCCCAGGTGCGCTGGAAGGCGATGGCGGTGCAGACGGCGAACATGGCGACGACCAGGCCGTTCGCGAGGCCGCCCACGCGCGCGATGGCCAGCCCCTCGTAGGCGAAGCGGAGGAGGAAGGCGCCCGCGACGGCCGCGGCGAGGGCGCCGACGGCGAGGCCGGCGCGCCGCGGCCCGTACCCGCCGTCGTGGTCGACCCAGGTCGTGCCGAAGAAGCGGAGGGGCTCGGGCCGCGGGCCGCCGGGTGTGCTCGGGGTGTCGGTGGGGTCGTCGCTCACGGGGCGATTATCCCCCGCGCGCGCCGGGCGCCTCCGGCCCGGTCGGCGCGGCCCGGTGGGCGGGGGCTCGCCCCGCGGGCGGGCTCGCCGCCGCGGCCGCCGGGCGTGACCGCCGGCGGGCGGGGGCCCGGCCGCGGCGGGCGGGGGTTCGCTGCCGGGGGCGGATGGTCGGCCGCGGCGGCGGGTGGGGTGCTCAGCCGCAGCGGACGGCGACGTAGCCGTCGCTGCCGGTCCGCACGTAGGCGTCGGCGACGTACTGGCCGTTGCCGATGTTGTCCCAGATGCCGGAGGTGCCGTACGGGCCGGTGACGCGGGTGCCCGGCGTCTGGCAGTTGATCGGGACACTGACGCCCTCGGGCAGCATCTTCACGATGCCGTACTGCGTGCCCGGTCCGCTGCGGACGTTGAGCCGGACCCCCGGTGCCACCGGATAGCGCTTGACGGAGTGGTTCTCCATGCCGAAATCCCCCCTGGCAGACGCCCGCGGGACGCGGGGCGTGACTGTGGACGGGAGGCTAACAAGCCCCACCGCCACCGCACGCATCATCGACTAGGCTCCGTGCGTCGCGCCGTGCGCCGGTCGTGCGCCGGTCGCGCGCCGCGCGTCCGAGCGAGCACACACGGGGGTGGATGATGCCGCCGCTGCGCAGCTCCGGTCCCGTACCGGAAGCGGAGCATCCGGAGTACGCCGGCAGGTACCGGCTCGGGGAGTGGCTGGGGTCCGGGGGCATGGGGGTCGTCCGGCTGGCGGCCTCGGACTCCGGGCTGCGCCTCGCGGTGAAGGTCGTGCACCGTGAACACGCGGCGGATCCCGAGTTCAGGGCGCGGTTCCGGCAGGAGGTCAGTGCCGCGCGGCGGGTGAGCGGCGCCTTCACGGCGCCCGTGGTGGACGCCGATCCGCAGGCGGCGCGGCCGTGGATGGCCACCTTGTACATCGACGGACCGACGCTCTCGGAGCGGGTCAAGCGGAACGGGCCGTTGGACGCGGAGGAGCTGCGCAGGCTCGGGGCGGGCCTGGCGGAGGCCCTGCGCGACATCCACCGGGCGGGGGTCGTCCACCGCGATCTGAAGCCGAGCAACGTGCTCCTCGCGGCGGACGGGCCGAAGGTCATCGACTTCGGGATCTCGCGGCCCACCGACAGCGACGTGCGCACCGAGACGGGGAAGCTCATCGGCACGCCGCCGTTCATGGCACCGGAGCAGTTCCAGCGGCCCCGGGACGTCGGGCCGGCGGCGGACGTCTTCGCGATGGGCGCGGTGCTGGTGCACGCGGCGACCGGGCGGGGGCCCTTCGACTCGAACAGCCCGTACGTGGTGGCGTACCAGGTCGTGCACAACGAACCGGATCTGGCGGGCGTGCCGCGCGAGTTGGCTCCGCTGCTGGTGCGCTGCCTGGCGAAGGACCCCGCCGAACGGCCCACGCCGGAGGAGGTGATGGGCGCGCTGCGGGTACCGGGCGGCGGCGCGCCCGTGACCGGTGGCGACGGGGCCGGGGCCGGGTCCGGTGGAGCGCCGGGGTCGCGATCGGGGTCGGGGCCGGAGGTCGGCCGGGGCGGGTCCGTGGCGGGCGGCGGGGGCTCCCCGGCGGGACGGGATGCGCGGGTGCCGGCGCAGCGCGGGCCGGTGGACGACGCGGCCGTGGCGGAGGAGGCCGGCCGGGCGGCCCGTGCGGAGGCGGACCGCCGGGGCGCGGCCTCCAGCGGCCGGGAGGGCGCGCGCGGGGACACCGTGCCGTGGGGGCGGCGCCGTCTGGTGTGGGGCGCCGCCGCGGTGGCGCTCGCGGCGGCCGTCGCCGGTGCGGTCCTCGCCGTGCCGGGCTTCGGCGAGCGGGGCGGCACGCGTGACGGCGGGCCCGCCGTCGTCGCGGCGGGTTTCCGGCCCTGGGCGGTACCGCTGGGTACGGCGGGCGGGGGCGCGCGGCCGCCGGTGTGCGCCGCCGCGCGGGATGCGCTGTATTGCGCCGCGCCCGGGGTGAAGGCCGCCCGACTGGCCGTGGCCGACGGGGCGCGCGCCTGGTCGGTGCCCGCCGCCGGTGCCGCCGCGCCCGGGCAGGGCGCCGCCGTGGTGTCCGTCGGCGGGCTGGTGCTCGTGGTGGGTACGGGCGCGGAGGCCGGTGCCCGGCTGGAGGCGCTGGACCCCGCGACCGGCGCCGGCCGGTGGCAGGCCGCGCTCGGCACGTACGCCCAGGTCGTACCTGGTGGCGACACGGTGCTGGCCGTCCACCCCGACGGGCAGGTGCGGGCGCTGGACGCCGGGACGGGCGCCGAGCGGTGGACGGGGCGTCCGGCGGCGCGCGGGGCGCAGTGGGTGGGCGGTCCGGACGGGCCGCTGTTCGCCGCGGAGGTCGCGGCCGACGGGGCGACCACGCTCGTCACCGCCGTCGACCCCGCCGACGGCCGTGTGCTGTGGCGGGAGCGGGTGCGGGGTTCGCTGACGCCCGTACAGGCGACGGGCCGGGGGCTGGTGCTGCTCTCCGCCGACGCGGATCTGTACACCGACGCGGTGGTACGCCTGACCGTCGCCGCGTCCACGGACGCCGGTTCCGGTGCCAGGACGGGTGCGGGTACCGGCTCCGACGGCCGGGCGGCGCGGCGGGTGGTGACGCGGGTGGCCCTCGGCGGCCCCGTCGACCAGGCGCAGGCCGTGGCGGAGGGCGACACCGTGTACGTCGTCGGCTCGGGCGGGTCCCTCACGGCGGTCGACCTGGCCGCCGGGCGCGAGCGGTGGCGGCTGGGGACGGAAGCGGCCCGGGTGTCGCGGCCGGTCGTGGCGGACGGACGCGTCCTGCTGATGGCCGGGGACGGACGGCTGCTGGCCGTGGACGCCGCACGGGGCGTGCTGGTGGGGCAGACCGCGCCGCGGATGGCGGGTGGGGGGCGGACGTTCGTGCCCTTACTGCCCGCGCCGGTGGTGGTCGACGGGAAGGTGTTCGCGGGGGCTCCGGACGGGGTGGTGTTCGCGGTCGACCCGGCCGGGTGGTGAGCGCCCCGCGCCCCCGCCGCCCCGGTACGCCCGCGTCCCGTCCGGCCGGAGACGTCCACCGGCGGACGCACACGCCACGGCCCCACACCGCTCGCCCCGCTCCCGGCCGCCCGCCTCGCACCGGCACGCCCGCCGCGCCGGATACGCGCAAGCCACGCGCCCGCCCCGCCGGATACGCGCAAGCCACGCGCCCGACGCCCCACGCCCGCGGGAAGCGTGCCCACCCGAACGGCCCCGGGCGGACCCGCCCCGACCCGGGAGCCACCCGCCCCGGCCGCCCCGACCCGGAGCCACCCCGGGAGCGACCGTCCCGCCTCGCCACCCCGGGAGCGACCGTCCCGCCTCGCCACCCCGGGAAACACTGCGGCCGCCGCCCGCCGGAAGGGGCGGGACGGCGGCCGGGGCCGGGCGGCGCGGGGAGCCGCGTCAGCCGAGCTTGTTCACGTCCCGGACCGCGCCGCGGTCGGCGCTGGTGGCCATCGCCGCGTACGCGCGCAGCGCCGCGGACACCTTGCGGGTGCGGTCCCTCGGCGCGTACACCCCGCCCAGCGCCTCGCGGCGGACGGCGAGGGTCGCGTCGTCGACCAGGAGCTCGATCGCGCGGCTCGGGATGTCGATGCGGATGCGGTCGCCGTCCTCGACGAGGGCGATCGTGCCGCCGGACGCCGCCTCGGGTGAGGCGTGGCCGATGGACAGGCCGGACGTACCGCCGGAGAACCGGCCGTCGGTGATCAGCGCGCACGTCTTGCCGAGGCCGCGGCCCTTGAGGAACGACGTCGGGTACAGCATCTCCTGCATCCCGGGACCGCCCTTGGGGCCCTCGTAGCGGATGACGACGACGTCGCCGTCGCGGACGCGCTTGTTGAGGATCTTCTCGACGGCCTCCTCCTGCGACTCGCAGACGACCGCCGGGCCCTCGAAGGTCCAGATCGACTCGTCGACGCCGGCCGTCTTCACGACGCAGCCGTCCACCGCGAGGTTGCCCCGCAGGACCGCGAGGCCGCCGTCCTGGGAGTAGGCGTGCTCCGCGGAGCGGATGCAGCCGTTCTCCGCGTCGTCGTCCAGGGTCTCCCACCGCTCCGACTGGGAGAACGCCTCCGCCGAGCGGCGGCAGCCGGGCGCCGCGTGCCACATCTCGACCGCCTCGGCGGACGGGGAGCCGCCGCGGACGTCCCACGTCTTGAGCCAGTCCGCGAGGGAGGGGCTGTGGACGGAGTGGACGTCCTCGTTCAGCAGGCCGGCCCGGTGCAGCTCGCCCAGCAGGGCGGGGATGCCACCCGCGCGGTGCACGTCCTCCATGTAGTACGTGCGGTCCTTGGCGACGTTCGGCGCGACCTTCGCCAGGCACGGCACGCGGCGCGAGACGGCGTCGATCTCCTCCAGCCCGAAGGGGACGCCCGCCTCCTCGGCGGCGGCCAGCAGGTGCAGGATCGTGTTGGTGGAGCCGCCCATGGCGATGTCCAGCGCCATCGCGTTCTCGAAGGCGGCGAAGGTGGCGACGTTGCGCGGCAGGACGGAGGCGTCGTCCTGCTCGTAGTAGCGCTTCGTCAGCTCGACGACCGTGCGGCCCGCGTTCTCGTACAGGGCGCGGCGGGCCGTGTGCGTGGCGAGGACCGAGCCGTTGCCGGGGAGGGACAGGCCGATCGCCTCGGTCAGGCAGTTCATCGAGTTGGCGGTGAACATACCGGAACACGAGCCGCAGGTCGGGCAGGCGTTCTCCTCGATGCGGAGGATGTCCTCGTCCGAGATCCGGTCGTTCACGGCGTCGGAGATCGCGTCGACCAGGTCGAGCGTGCGGACCGTGCCGTCGACCAGCGTGGCCCGGCCCGACTCCATGGGGCCGCCGGAGACGAAGACCGTGGGGATGTTCAGGCGCAGGGCCGCCATCAGCATGCCCGGGGTGATCTTGTCGCAGTTGGAGATGCAGATCAGCGCGTCGGCGCAGTGCGCCTCGACCATGTACTCGACGGAGTCGGCGATCAGGTCGCGGGAGGGCAGCGAGTACAGCATGCCGCCGTGGCCCATCGCGATGCCGTCGTCGACGGCGATGGTGTTGAACTCGCGCGGGATCGCCCCGGCCGCCTTGATCGCGTCGCTGACGATCCGGCCGACGGGCTGGAGGTGGGTGTGGCCGGGGACGAACTCCGTGAAGGAGTTGGCGACCGCGACGATGGGCTTGCGGCCGATGTCCTCGCCCGGTACACCGGAGGCGCGCATCAGGGCGCGGGCGCCCGCCATGTTGCGGCCGTGGGTGACTGTGCGGGACCTCAGTTCGGGCATCGTCGCTCGCTCCTCGTCGATGAGATCTGGCTCCTTCGAGCGTACGCCGCCACTCCAAGATCTGGACAGCCCGTCCGCATACCGGGACGCGAGGGTCGCCTGTCGGTCACTTCCGCCCCGGCACCGCCGGCCCGTCCCGGACCCCGGGCGGGGCCGTGGTGGGTTGCCCCCGCAGGGGTCGGCGGCGACAGCGGGTCCACTTCCGCGGTACCCGAGGCCGCCGACCCCGAGGAGGTGACCCGCCGCGGCCCCGCCCCCACCCACCGGCCTCGGGGCCCGCAGCGAGGAGAGCGGGCAGGACCGACGGGGTCGCGGTGCGCCGGTCAGGGGAGGCGGGCCGCCGACGCCAGGTGCAGCCGGGTGAAGGCCAGCGCCTCGGCGAGGTCGGCCTCGCGTTCGGCGGCGGACATCGCGCGCCGGGTGTTGACCTCGATCACGACGTGC
The DNA here is from genome assembly GCF_024600715.1 of Streptomyces changanensis. Taxonomy (NCBI): domain Bacteria; kingdom Bacillati; phylum Actinomycetota; class Actinomycetes; order Kitasatosporales; family Streptomycetaceae; genus Streptomyces; species Streptomyces changanensis. The sequence continues at coordinate 3,807,253 of NZ_CP102332.1, read as the reverse complement.
CCGTCGAAGCGGGTGCGGGCCAGGTGCTCCAGCAGCTCGGCGCACGGCTGCGTACCGCGCCCCGGCACGAGGTGCTCGTCCTTCGCGGAGCCCCGCCCGTCGGCGAGGTGGACGTGCCCGAGCCGGTCGCCCATGCGGGAGACCATCGCCATCGCGTCGGTGCGGGCGGTCGCGGTGTGGGAGAGGTCGACGGTGTAGTGGCGGTAGTCGTCCTTCGTGACGTCCCACTCGGGCGCGTAGGCGAGCATCTCGCGGTCGCGGTAGCGCCAGGGGTACATGTTCTCGACGGCGAAGCGGACGTCCGTCTCGTTCGCCATCCGCCAGATCCCCTCGACGAAGTCGCGGGAGTACTGCCGCTGCCAGCGGAAGGGCGGGTGGACGACGACCGTCGACGCGCCGAGCTCCTCCGCCGCCGCCCTGGCGCGCTGGAGCTTGACCCACGGGTCGGTCGACCAGACCCGCTGGGTGATCAGCAGGCAGGGGGCGTGCACGGCGAGGACGGGCACCTGGTGGTAGTCGGAGAGCCGGCGCAGCGCCTGGAGGTCCTGGCTGACGGGGTCCGTCCACACCATGACCTCGACGCCGTCGTACCCGAGGCGGGCGGCCACCTCGAAGGCCGTGGCCGTCGACTCCGGGTAGACCGACGCCGTCGACAGGGCCACCTTCGCCGGGGGCGGGTACACCACCGCCCGCTCCGCCTGCTGCGCCACGTCTGCCAGATCTCCCACGAAGGACAGCGTACGGTCCCCTCCCGTCACCCGGGGAGGTGGTCGAGGCGGCGCAGGATGACGCCCTCGCGCAGCGCCCAGGGGCAGATCTCCAGTTCGTCGACCCCGAACAGGTCCATCGCGGCCTCCGCCACCAGCGCCCCCGCCAGCAGCTGGGCGGCCCGGCCCTCGGAGACGCCGGGCAGGCCGCGGCGCTGCTCGGTGGTCATGGAGGCGAGCTTCGGCACCCACGTCTCCAGTGACGTACGGCTCAGCACCCGCTGCACCTGCAGCCCCTCACCGGAACCCGCGGCACCGGCGATCCGGGCGAGCTGCTTGAACGTCTTGGACGTGGCGACGACGTGGTCCGGCCTGCCGAGGCGGGCGAACTCGCCGACCGTCCGGGCTATCCGCGCCCGCACGTGCCGGCGCAGCGCCTTCACGTCGGCCGGGTCCGGCGGGTCGCCGGGCAGCCAGCCGGCGGTGAGCCGCCCGGCGCCGAGCGGGAGCGAGACCGCCGCGTCGGGCTCCTCGTCCATCCCGTACGCGATCTCCAGCGAGCCGCCGCCGATGTCGAGGAGCAGCAGCGTGCCGGCGGACCAGCCGAACCAGCGGCGGGCGGCGAGGAAGGTGAGCCGCGCCTCCTCCTCGCCGGTGAGGACCTGGAGCGTGACGCCGGTCTCCTCGTGCACGCGCGCGAGGACGGCGTCGGCGTTGGACGCGTCGCGGATAGCGGAGGTCGCGAAGGGGAGGACCGCCTCGCACCCCTTCTCCTCGGCGGTGTGCACGGCGTCCCCGACGACCGCGACGAGCCGGTCGATGCCGCGGGCGCCGATCGCACCGTCCGGGTCGAGCAGTTCGGCGAGGCGCAGCTCGACCTTGTGCGAGTGCGCGGGGCGCGGCCGGGCGCCCGGGTGGGCGTCCATCACCAGCAGGTGCACCGTGTTCGAACCGACGTCGAGGACTCCGAGTCTCATGCCCGAACGCTACTGCTCCCCCGTCCCGCCCTGCGCCTACGCTGGAGGGGTGCCAAAGACGAAGAAGGTCAAGCGGGGCGAAACCGGACCCGGCAAGAAGCGAGACGCCCGCGGGGCCGCCGCGGCGGACGTCCCGTACGAGGACGAGAAGGGCCTGGACTTCCCGCGCGCGTGGGTGGAGTTCCCCGACCCGGCGGACGAGGACCAGGTGTTCCGCTGCGACCTGACGTGGCTGACGTCGCGCTGGACGTGCGTCTTCGGCAGCGGCTGCCAGGGCATCCGGGAGGGCCGGGCCGACGACGGGTGCTGCACGCTGGGCGCCCACTTCTCGGACGAGGACGACGAGCGGCGGGTCGCGGAGCACGTGGGGCGGCTGACGCCGGAGCTGTGGCAGTTCCACGACGTGGGCACGCAGTCGGGCTGGGTGCAGCTCGACGAGGACGGCGAGCGACAGACGCGGCGCTGGAAGGGCTCGTGCGTCTTCCAGAACCGCCCCGGTTTCCCGGGCGGCACCGGGTGCGCGCTGCACATCCTGGCGCTGCGGGAGGGACGCGAGCCGCTGGAGACGAAGCCGGACGTGTGCTGGCAGCTGCCGGTGCGGCGCACGTACGACTGGATCGAGCGCCCGGACGACACGAAGGTGCTCCAGGTCTCGATCGGCGAGTACGACCGCCGGGGCTGGGGCCCGGGCGGACACGACCTGCACTGGTGGTGCACGTCGGCCACGTCGGCGCACGGCGCGGGCGATCCGGTGTACGTGACGTACCGGCCGGAGTTGACGGAGCTGATGGGCAAGGCGGCGTACGACGTGCTGGTGGAGCTGTGCGAGGCGCGGCTGGCGTCCGCGCTGCCGCTGGTGGCGCCGCACCCGGCGGACCCCGTGCCGGCGCGGACCCCGGTGCCGGGCACGAACCCGGCGGGCCCGGGGCCCGTGGACCTGCCGTACCCGGTGCCGCGGGCGTGAGGAGCGGTTCGGCTCCGGCTCCGGCTCCGGCTCCGGCCTAGCCGGTGGGCTCCCCGCCCGGGGAGGGGGCGTCCGGGTCGTCGGAGGCCGGGGGCGGGGGCTCCGACGCGGGCGGCGGGTCCGAGGACGGGGGCGGCTGCGTCGACGGGGGCGGCTGCGTCGACGGGGGCGGCTGTGTCGCCGGCGGCTCGGTCGTCGACGGGGGCGGGCCGCCGGGCGGCGTGGACGGCTGCGTCGGCCGGGACGCCGGCGGCGCCGGGGGGCGCGGTTTCGCGGTGTGGGACGGCGGGCGTTTCGGCCCGTGCCCGTCGATGCCGACGACGGCGCCCGAGGGGTTGACGCCGACGCGCGCGCTCCAGGGCCCCTGCGGTTCGCGGGCGCGGTCGACGGAGACGAACACCCGCTCCGAGCGGCCCGGCTCCAGCGTGCCCGAGGTACGGCTGGCGTACAGCCAGGGCGCGTCGCTCCACAGGGACCACGCGACGGGGCCGCCGCCGGACGCGGTGAGGGTGAGCATCGTCGTGTCGCCGTACGGCTGCGCGGCGACCGTGACGCGGCCGGGGCCGTGCCCGCCCCGGGCCGACGGGGACGCGGCCGTACCGGGGCTGATGACCTCCACGGAGACGTCCGGCGCCTGGCTCGGGGTACGGAAGCGGGGGTCCGCGGCGCCGGTGCGGGCGTTGCCGGTGTTCTCGTAGTGGCGGTTGCCCGCGGGCTGGGCACCGGCCCCGTCGGCGGCGGTGACCGCCGGGTCGTCGCGTCCGTCACCGATCGGCATGTCCCCGCGGTAGGCGGCCCACAGGGCGAGGACGGGCGCCGCGATGACGGTGGCGACGACCGTGGTGGTCACCGCGCGGGCGCGCATCCGGTCGCGGCGTGCCGCGTGGTCCTTGGGGTCGAGGGGGAAACCGTCCCGCCCGAAGCGGGGGCCGGCGGAGCGGGTGCGCCGGACGTGCAGCATCGCCGCGCACGCCGCAGCGCGCGGCGCCGGTACGAGGGGGAGCGTCGCGGGCGTGACCGTGGAGCCGGGCCACGGGCCCGCGGCCTCGGCCCGCTCGGCGGCGCGGCGGCACAGCGGGCAGTCGTCGACGTGCCGCACCAGCTCGCGGCGGAGGGCCGCCGACAGCAGCACCTGGTGGTCGCCGGTGAGCCGGGCCACCGCCGAGCACGTGCCCGTCTCGACCACGGCGAGCGCGGCGCGGGTCCGCTCGACCTCGCAGGCCGCGGCGGACAGCAGCTCGCGGGCGGCCTGCGGGGCCATGCCGAGCACGGCGGCCACCTCCGGTGCGCCCAGCCGGTGGCGTACCGCGAGCTCCAGCGCCTCCCGTTGCTCCGGCGAGGTCCCGGCGGCCTCGGGCCAGGCGAGCGTGGCCAGCTCGCGGCGGCGCCGCTCGGCGGTCTCCTCGGACACGCGCGGCGCCTCCTCCGCGCCGGGCCGCCGACCGGAGTGGGCGCCCTGGCGCCCGCGCCGCTGCTCGCCGAGCTCGCGCAGGCAGGCCCAGCGGGCGAGGGCGTACAGCCAGGCGCGGCGGCGCGGCTCCTCCGCGGGCCCGCGCCCGTGCTGGCGCTCGGCGACGGCCAGCACCTCGCCGAGCACGGACGTCGCCGTGTCGTGGTCGCACAGGACGGACAGGCAGTAGGTGAACAGACCGTCGACGTACGGCTCGTACCGCGCGGGCGGGCGCTGGGTGAGCGTCCCGGGACGGCTCCGGGGCGCACGGCGCTCCACCCGGTGTGCGCCGGTGGTGTACGTGGGGGGCTCCAGCCTGCTGCTCATCACCCGGCGACCGTAGGCGGCCCCAGGCACACTCTCCGTGCCCCTCCGGCTCTTTTAAGCCTTACGGGTGAACGTATCCCTCGAAAGGGGACAGTGGGATTTGCCAATGGCGCGTGACCCCCCTAACGCGGCCGTCCTGCACGACGCCGGTGCGGGCGGGCTTGTCAGTGGCGGCCGCTACGGTGTGGCGCATGGCTGCCCGTACGAAATCCACCAAGGACCGGCCGTCCTACCGCTGCACCGAGTGCGGATGGACGACGGCCAAATGGCTCGGCCGCTGCCCCGAGTGCCAGGCGTGGGGGACGGTGGAGGAGTACGGCGCGCCCGCCGTGCGCACGACGGCGGCCGGGCGGGTGTCGACGGCCGCGCTGCCCATCGGGCAGGTCGACGGCCGGCAGGCCGAGGCGCGCGGGACCGGGGTCGACGAGCTGGACCGGGTGCTCGGCGGGGGGCTGGTGCCGGGCGCGGTGGTGCTGCTCGCGGGCGAGCCCGGCGTCGGCAAGTCGACGCTGTTGCTGGACGTGGCCGCGAAGGCAGCGAGCGCCGAGCACCCGACCCTCTACGTGACGGGTGAGGAGTCGGCGAGCCAGGTGCGGCTGCGGGCCGACCGGATCGGGGCCGTCCACGACCACCTGTACCTGGCCGCCGAGACGGACCTGTCGGCGGTGCTGGGACACCTGGACGCGGTGAAGCCGTCCCTGTTGGTGCTGGACTCGGTGCAGACGGTGGCGTCGCCGGAGATCGACGGGGCGCCGGGCGGCATGGCGCAGGTGCGGGAGGTCGCCGGGGCGCTGATCCGGGCGTCCAAGGAGCGGGGCATGGCGACCCTGCTGGTCGGGCACGTCACGAAGGACGGCGCCATCGCGGGGCCCCGGCTGCTGGAGCACCTCGTGGACGTGGTGCTGCAGTTCGAGGGCGACCGGCACGCACGGCTGCGGCTGGTGCGGGGCGTGAAGAACCGCTACGGGGCGACGGACGAGGTGGGCTGCTTCGAGCTGCACGACGAGGGCATCACGGGTCTCGCCGACCCCAGCGGGCTGTTTCTCACGCGCCGCGCCGAGCCCGTGCCCGGCACGTGCCTGACGGTGACGCTGGAGGGGCGGCGTCCGCTCGTCGCCGAGGTGCAGGCGCTGACGGTCGACTCCCAGATCCCCTCGCCCCGGCGGACGACGTCCGGTCTGGAGACCTCCCGGGTGTCGATGATGCTGGCGGTGCTGGAGCAGCGGGGGCGGATCAGCGCGCTGGGCAAGCGGGACATCTACAGCGCGACGGTCGGCGGCGTGCGACTGTCCGAGCCCGCCGCGGACCTCGCCATCGCGCTGGCGCTGGCGTCGGCGGCCAGCGACACGCCGCTGCCGAAGAACCTCGTGGCGATCGGCGAGGTCGGCCTCGCCGGAGAGGTGCGGCGGGTGACGGGCGTGCAGCGACGGCTCGCCGAGGCCCACCGGCTCGGCTTCACGCACGCCCTCGTCCCGTCCGACCCGGGGAAGGTGCCCGCGGGGATGCGGGTGGTGGAGGTGGCGGACATGGGTGAGGCGCTGAGCGTCCTGCCCCGCCGCCGCCGCGCCACCGCCCCGGCCCCGGCCCCGGGCGCGACCGAGGCCGGCTGAGGCCGGGCGGCGGGGGCGCGGGCGCTACCCGGCGGAGCCGGGGCGCGGGCCGCGGGGGCTCGGGGCCGACCGGCGGGCGCGGCCGGCGGAGGCCGGCCGGCGGGGGCGAGCGAGGCGGGGGCGGCGCTCCGCTCGTCGCGGGCGGGTCACCGCGACGGGACGCGGGCGGGTCACCGCGACGGGACGCGGGTGGGTCACCGCGACGGGACGCAGGGCATCATCGAGGGTGGTGGGGCCCGGGGTCCGGGGGGCCCTCCGTCCCGGGCGGATGCACGGCCGCAGCCCTCGGCCCGGTGGGGGTCGCTAGACTTTGGCCTGGTCTCGCCCACCCGTACGAGCCGGAGGAGTGCAGTGGCAGCCAACGACCGGGGGACACCCGGAAAGTCGGGCGGAGGCTCCGGCAACGAAGCGCTCATGCGCGCGTCGCTCAGCGCGGTCGCCCCCGGCACGGCGTTGAGGGACGGTCTGGAGCGCATCCTCCGCGGCAACACGGGCGGTCTGATCGTCCTCGGCATGGACAAGACCGTCGAGTCGATGTGCACCGGCGGCTTCGTGCTGGACGTGGAGTTCACCGCGACCCGCCTGCGCGAGCTGTGCAAGCTCGACGGCGCGCTCATCCTCGACAAGGACAGCACCAAGATCCTGCGCGCGGGCGTCCAGCTGGTGCCCGACGCGTCGATCCACACCGAGGAGACCGGCACCCGGCACCGCACCGCGGACCGGGTGTCGAAGCAGTGCGGGTTCCCCGTGATCTCCGTGTCGCAGTCGATGCGGCTGATCGCCCTGTACGTCGACGGCGAGCGGCGCGTCCTGGAGGAGTCCGCGGCGATCCTGTCGCGCGCCAACCAGGCCCTCGCCACGCTGGAGCGGTACAAGCTGCGCCTGGACGAGGTCGCCGGCACGCTCTCCGCGCTGGAGATCGAGGACCTGGTGACCGTCCGTGACGTGACCGCCGTGGCGCAGCGGCTGGAGATGGTCCGCCGGATCGCCACCGAGATCGCCGAGTACGTGGTCGAGCTCGGCACCGACGGCCGCCTCCTCGCCCTCCAGCTGGACGAGCTGATCGCGGGCGTCGAGCCCGAGCGGGAGCTCGTCGTGCGGGACTACGTCCCCGAGCCGACCGCGAAGCGGTCGCGTACCGTCGCGGAGGCGCTCACCGAGCTGGACGCGCTGTCCCACGCCGAGCTGCTGGAGCTGCCCACCGTGGCCCGCGCGCTCGGCTACAGCGGGTCGCCGGAGACCCTCGACTCGGCCGTGTCGCCGCGCGGCTACCGGCTCCTCGCGAAGGTGCCGCGCCTGCCCGGGGCGATCATCGAGCGGCTGGTGGAGCACTTCGGCGGACTGCAGAAGCTGCTCGCCGCGAGCGTCGACGACCTCCAGACCGTCGACGGCGTCGGCGAGGCGCGCGCCCGCAGCGTGCGGGAGGGCCTGTCGCGGCTGGCCGAGTCGTCGATCCTGGAGCGGTACGTCTGACCCGCCCGTCGAGCGGTGCGTCCGACCCGCCCGTCGCCGTCCGTCAGTCCTTCGCCAGCGTGATGGAGGAGCGCAGCACGCCCTTCACGCCCGGCACGGTCGCCTCCGCGAGGTAGGTGCCGGGGCCCGCGACCCGGGTGGAGGGGGTGCCGCAGCCGGGCGCGCTGTGGCGGCGGTCCCACTCGACGGTGTACGTGGCGGTGCCGCCCGCGGGGACGGAGACGTAGGCGCGGCCGTCGCCCCGGAGGCAGTCGTCGGACGACCAGACCTCCTCGTCCTTCTCGTCGCTGATGGTCAGGACGGCCGTCGCCGGGCCCAGGTCGGTCTTGCAGCCGGTCGCCGTCGTGTTGCGCGCGGTCAGCCGGAAGCGGGGCTCCTCGCCGGGGGCGTACGACACCTTGGTGCTGCTGAGGGTGAGCTGGAGCGAGCCCGGGACGCAGTGGGGCAGCGGGGAGTCGGCGGGGACCAGCTGGGCCGAGCCCGTGGCACCGCCCTGGCCGCCGCCGGCGCCGCCCGCGGCCGCGCCGCCACCGGAACCCGCGCCGCCGGTACCCGTACCGCCCGGACCGCCCGCACCGGAGGCCGTACCGCCGGGACCGCCCGCGCCCGCCGCGCCACCGGAACCGGCCGTACCGCCGGTTCCGCCCGTGCCGCCGGAACCGCCCGTGTCGTCGCGGCCGCCCGGCGCGGCGCTGATGGCCGGGCCCGACGGTGAGGGCCCCGGTGTGATCGACGGGGCGGGCGAAGCGCCGTTGGCACCGTCGCCGCCCTTGCCGCCGTCGCCGTCACCGGAGCTGACGAACCAGGCGACGAGCAGCGCGAGCAGCGCGACCACGCCCGCGAGGACCGCCCTCCGCCGCCAGTAGATGGAGGAGGGAAGCGGCCCGACCGGATTGCGCAGAGATCCCACGCGAAAACTGTACGAGAGATCGACGCCAACTCCCGCCCCACCCGCCGCTCCTGCGCCAAATTCTGCCGATGATCACACATCCTTGGGGTCGTTGGCGGCGATCGGCGGCGATCCGCCGGAGGGAAGGCGCCGAACGAGCGGTTCCGGCGGCCGGGTACCGTCGCTCCTCATGAGTCAGGACCTCTATCGCTCCGTCACCGACTTCGCCCAGGACACCCCGCACTGGGTGCAGGTCTTCTTCGAGATCGGCACCGACGCCGGACTGCTGGTCTTCGGTGCGCTGTTCGTCGTCGCCTGGTGGCGGGTGCGCCCCGCCGACCCGCGGGCCGTGGCGGTCGCCGCGCTCGCCCCGGTCGCCACCGCCTTCGGCTACGTCGTCAGCGAGACCCTCAAGTCGCTGGTGGACGAGGAGAGGCCGTGCCGGGCGGTGGTGGGCGCCGTCGCGTCGATCGCCGAGTGTCCCCCGTACGGGGACTGGTCGTTCCCGAGCAACCACTCCGCCATCGCCGGCGCCTCCGCGATGGCGCTCGCGCTGGCGTGGCGCCGGATCGCGTGGCTGACGGCGCCACTGGCCGTGCTGATGGCGTTCTCCCGGGTCTTCGTGGGCGTGCACTACCCGCACGACGTGGCGGCGGGTCTCGTCGTGGGCGCGCTGGCCGTGGTCCTGTTCGTCCGGGTGCTGACCGGCCCGACCGGGCGACTGGTGGGGACGATGCGGACGAGCGGTTCGTCGGCGGCGCGGTGGCTCGCGGGCCCCGGCCCCGACGCCCGGGCGGGCGCGGTGACGGCGGGCGCCGAGCGGTCGGGTACCGCCCACGGCGGGCCGGGCGGCGCCCTCCACGGCGGACCCGGCAGCGGCTTCCACGGCGACGCCCACGGTGACGCCCGGCCGGTGGTGCCCCGGCAGCGCGGACGACGGGGACGGCGCGAGGCTGCGCACCGGCGCGTCTCCTGAGGCGTACCGGGTGCGTGGGGGTCCGGAGGCGCGCTGCATGTGCGGTCGCCCGGACTTCGCCGAGGCGCGCCGGGTGTCCCGAGGCGCGCCGGGCGGGCCGACCACCCCGACTTCGCCGAGGCGCGCCGGGCGAAACCGGCCGCCCCGACTTCGCCGAGGCGCGCCGGGTGTCCGGGCCGTCCCGGTCCCCTGTGGCGCACCGGCGTGTCCCCTGCGGCGCCCGGGGCCTTCGGGGTGTCCGGGGCCGCACCGGCACCCGGCGATCTCCCGGGGCGTCCGGCGGCGCCGCGTCCGGGCCGTGGTCCGGGGTAACGCGGGAAACGACGGCGGGACGTGTCAGGATCGTCGTGCCATGACTGCGATCGAGACTCCCGAAGCGGCCCCCGCCCCCTCACCGGACCGACTCCACACCCCCGTCCTCGCGTGGTTCGACCAGCACGCCCGCGACCTGCCCTGGCGTCGCCCCGAAGCGGGCGCGTGGGGGGTGATGGTCAGCGAGTTCATGCTCCAGCAGACCCCGGTCAGCCGGGTCCTGCCGGTGTACGAGCAGTGGCTGGCGCGCTGGCCCCGCCCGGCCGCCCTGGCGGCCGAGGCGCCCGGCGAGGCCGTCCGCGCCTGGGGGCGCCTCGGCTACCCGCGCCGGGCCCTGCGGCTGCACGGCGCGGCCGTCGCCATAACGGAACGGCACGGCGGCGACGTGCCGAGCGACCACGCGCAGCTGCTCGCCCTGCCCGGCATCGGGGAGTACACGGCGGCGGCGGTCGCCTCGTTCGCGTACGGGCAGCGCCACGCCGTCCTGGACACCAACGTCCGGCGCGTCATCGCCCGCGCCGTGACGGGCGTCCAGTACCCGCCGAACGCCACGACCGCCGCCGAGCGCCGCCTCGCGCGTGCCCTGCTCCCGGACGACGAGGCCCGCGCGGCCCGCTGGGCGGCGGCTTCGATGGAGCTCGGCGCCCTGGTGTGCACGGCCCGCAACGAGGACTGCGGACGCTGCCCGATCGCCCGCGAGTGCGCCTGGCGGCTCGCCGGGAAGCCCGCCCACGAGGGACCGGCGCGCCGCGGCCAGACGTACGCCGGTACCGACCGGCAGGTGCGCGGCAAGCTCCTCGCGGTGCTGCGCGAGGCGCACGGCCCCGTCCCGCAGGCCGCGCTGGACGCGGTCTGGCATGAGCCCGTGCAGCGGGCCCGCGCCCTGGACGGCCTGGTCGCGGACGGCCTCGTCGAGCCCCTCGACGGCGGACGCTACCGCCTCCCGTCGGCCTGACGGCCCGCGGCCCGGCCGGGGGTCCTCCCCGCCCGGGCCCCCGGGCCCCGCTCCCCGCCCCAGCGGCCCCCGTGCCGCCTCCCGGCGGCCCCGTCCTGCCCTCCCGGCCGCCCCGAGCCCGTAGCCGCTCGGGGCCGCCGTGGCCGTACCGCTGTGCGTCCCCGTCCTCACACACCGCTGTCACACCACCGCTGTTACACAACCGATGGACAGCCGTGCGCCCGCCGCAGGGTGGATCGGACAGTGCCGTGACAAGCGCTCCGTAACTTCTCGTGGTGTCAGCGCGGGGAAGCCGGCCGGAATGGCCGGCGGCGCTGCGGACCACGGCTTGTTCACGGGGAAACGGAGGCGGTTCGGGATGTCGCACGGCGAGGTGCTCGAATTCGAGGAGTACGTCCGCACACGGCAGGACGCCCTGCTGCGCAGCGCCCGGCGACTGGTGCCCGACCCGGTCGACGCCCAGGACCTGCTGCAGACCGCGCTGGCCCGTACGTACGGCCGCTGGGACGGCATAGCCGACAAGTCCCTCGCCGACGCCTACCTGCGCCGCGTCATGATCAACACGCGGACCGAGTGGTGGCGCGCCCGCAAGCTGGAGGAGGTGCCCACCGAGCAGCTCCCCGACGCGTCCGTCGACGACGCGACCGAGCAGCACGCGGACCGGGCCCTGCTCATGGACGTGCTGAAGGTGCTGGCGCCCAAGCAGCGCAGCGTCGTCGTCCTGCGGCACTGGGAGCAGATGAGCACCGAGGAGACCGCCGCCGCGCTCGGCATGTCGACCGGTACGGTGAAGAGCACACTGCACCGCGCGCTCGCCCGGCTCCGCCAGGAGCTGGAGAACCGGGACATCGACGCCCGCGCCCTCGACCGGCGCGCCCGGAGCGGGGTGCGCGGCGACGGGCGGGGTCAGGGACGGGAGCAGGAGCGGTGCGCGGCCTGAGCGGTAGACGCGGGAACGGCGGCACGGCACGGGCCGCCGCCCCCGGCGCGGCGGCCCCGGCGACGGCCGGGGCCGTGAGCGGAGCCGGAACGGCGGCCGGGGCGGGAGCGGGCACGGCAGCCGGGACGGCGGCCGGGGCCGGCAAGGGGACGGCGGCCGGGAGCGGACGGGCGGCGGGGACGGCGGCGATGGCCGGCCTCGCCGCCGTCGGTCTGCTCGGGCTCCTCGCCACCGGCTGCTCCACCGGGGGCACCGGCACCCGCGACGAGGGCGCGGCCCCCACGGAGCAGGGCGGACCCTCGGGCGCCGCGGCCCCCTCCCCCTCGGCCTCCTCGCCCTTCGAGCGGGTCGACGCGGTCGAGCTGCTGAAGAACGACCCGAAGGTCAGCGACCGGGTGAAGAAGGACCTGCGCCCCTGCGGTCCGGACGCGTACCCGGTCGACACCTCGTACGGAAACCTCACCGGAACCACCGCGGCCGACGTCGTCGTCAACGTACTGACGTGCGGCGACGCCGTCGGCGTAGGAACGTATGTGTACCGGAAGCGGGAGCAGAAGTTCGAGAACGTGTTCGCGCTGGAGGAGCCCGCCGTCTACTCGGCGATCGACCGGGGCGACCTCGTCGTGACCAAGCAGGTGTACGCGAAGGGCGACCCGATCGCGTATCCGTCCGGCGAGGAGGTGATCACCTACCGGTGGTCGTCGGACAGGTTCACGGAGCACTACGTGGTGCGCAACGAGTACAGCAAGGCCGTCGAGGGCGGGGACATCAGCGGTCCCGCGCCGACCGGCCCGGGTGAGGACTGAGGGCGCGGGAGGACGGGGTATGGCGGAGACGCGTGTGCTGTTCGTCGAGGACGACGACGTGATCCGGGAGGCCACGCAGCTGGCCCTGGAGCGGGACGGGTTCGCCGTGACGGCGATGCCCGACGGACTGTCCGGGCTGGAGTCGTTCCGCGCGCGGCGGCCGGACATCGCGCTGCTGGACGTGATGCTCCCCGGGATGGACGGCGTCAGCCTGTGCCGCCGCATCCGCGACGAGTCGACGGTGCCGGTCATCATGCTGTCGGCGCGCGCCGACTCGATCGACGTGGTGCTGGGCCTGGAGGCGGGCGCGGACGACTACGTCACCAAGCCGTTCGACGGCGCGGTGCTGGTGGCCCGGATCCGGGCCGTGCTGCGGCGCTTCGGCCACGCCGGCGGTGCCGCCGGCGACGGCGGCGACCGGGGCGGGCCGGGCGAGCGCGGTCTGCTGCTCTTCGGCGACCTGGAGGTCGACACGGAGGGCATGGAGGTCCGCAAGGGCGGCGCGCCGGTCGCGCTGACGCCCACGGAGATGCGACTGCTGCTGGAGTTCTCCTCCGCGCCGGGCACGGTCCTGTCGCGCGACAAGCTGCTGGAACGCGTCTGGGACTACGGCTGGGGCGGCGACACCCGCGTCGTGGACGTCCATGTGCAGCGGCTGCGCACGAAGATCGGCCAGGACCGGATCGAGACGGTCCGCGGCTTCGGGTACAAGCTCCGGGCGTAGCCCCGCCGCGCCGGGCCCCGCGCCCGCACGGCACGGCTCCGCCGCGTACCGCCGCCCCCGTGGCGCGCGGACGCACCGCCCGGGGACGCGTCCGCCGGTCCGTACCGCTCCTCCCCGTCCCACTCCGTACCGCTCCGCTCCAGACCGCTCCATTTCCGTACCGCTCCGCTCCGCACCTCCCCGCTCCGCACCTCCCCGCACAGAACAGGACGACGTCCGATGAAGCAGCCCGCACTGCGGACCGGTGTCCGATGGAAGATCTCCATCGCGATCGCCGCCGTGGGCGCCCTCATCACGGTCGCGCTGAGCCTGGTCGTCCACAACGCCGCCCGCGTGTCGATGCTCGACAACGCCCGCGAGGTCCAGATGGAGCGGCTGCTGTTCGCGCAGCGCGTGTACGAGGCGTCGAAGCCGAAGGAGCCGAGGTTCGGCACCAAGCTGAACGACCCCAACCTGCCGCGCGAGCTGAAACGGCTCGTGGACCGCAGGCACCGCGGCACGTACGTGCAGGAGCACGCGAGCGGCGCGCCCGACGTGTGGGCGGCCGTACCACTCGGCAACGGCGACGTGCTGTCGCTGCACACCCCGTTCGCGGACCGCAGCGCGACCGTCATGAAGCGGCTCGACGAGGCGCTCGTCGTCGGCTCGGTCTCCGTGGTGTTCGTCGGCTCGGCGCTCGGTGTGCTGATCGGCGGCCAGCTGTCCCGCCGGCTGCGCAAGGCGGCGACCGCGGCGGGGAAGGTCGCCCAGGGGAACACGGACGTGCGGGTGCGCGACGCGATCGGTGGGGTCGTCCGGGACGAGACGGACGAGCTGGCGCGGGCGGTGGACGCCCTGACGGACGCCCTGCACGAGCGGATCGAGGCGGAGCGCCGGGTGACCGCGGACATCGCGCACGAGTTGCGCACGCCCGTGACGGGGCTGCTGACGGCGGCTGAGCTGCTGCCGCCCGGACGCCCGACGGAGCTGGTCAGGGACCGGGCGCGGGCGATGCGGACGCTGGTCGAGGACGTCCTGGAGGTGGCCCGGCTGGACAGCGCGTCGGAGCGGGCCGAACTCCAGGAGATCACCCTCGGCGAGTTCGTCAGCCGGCGGGTGCGGGTGGTGAACCCGGACGCCGTGGTGCGGGTGGTGCACGAGTCGTGGGTGAACACCGACCCGCGCCGCCTGGAGCGCATCCTCGGGAACCTGCTGAGCAACGCCGCCAAATACGGCAGGCCGCCGGTGGAGGTCACCGTCGAGGGGCGGGTGGTGCGGGTGCGCGACCACGGGCCGGGCTTCCCGGAGGCGCTGCTGCGCGAGGGGCCGAGCCGTTTCCGCACCGGCGCGAGCGACCGGGCGGGCGCCGGTCACGGTCTGGGCCTGACGATCGCGGCGGGTCAGGCGCGGGTCCTGGGCGCCCGGCTCACCTTCCGCAACGCGGCGCCGGAAGGCACCGCCCCGGGCGCGGGGGGCGCCATCGCGGTGCTGTGGCTGCCGGAGCACGCCCCCACCAACACGGGGAGCTTCCCCATGATGCAGTTCCCGCCGGACGGGACCTGAGCCGCCGCCCGGCCGGACGCCGGGAGGCGCCGCCCGTCAGGCGACGCCTCCCGTCAGGTGACCGTGCGGATCACGTGACCGCGCGGATCACGTGACGCGTGGACCTACGACCGCGTGGATCGGATGACCGCGTGCGTCAGATGACGACGCCCTCGGCGCGCAGGAACTTCGCCGGGTTCACGGAGGAGCCGTAGTCGGCGGTCGTACGGATCTCGAAGTGCAGGTGCGGGCCGGAGGAGTTGCCGGTGTTGCCGGAGCGGGCGATCTGCTGGCCGGTCTTCACCTTGGCACCGACGTGCACCTTGATCTTCGACAGGTGCGCGTACTGCGAGTAGGTGCCGTTCGCGTGCTTGATCACGATGGCGTTGCCGTACGCGGGACCGTCGCCGCCGCCGTTGGGGCCGGCCTTCACGACCACGCCCGAGTGGGTGGCCTTGACGGGGGTGCCGACGGGGACGGCGAAGTCCTGGCCGGAGTGCTTGTTCGTCCACATGGCGCCGCCCTGCGCGTAGCCGGCCGTGAGCTTGTAACCGCTGACCGGCTTGACCCAGTCGACTGCCTTGGCGGCGGCGGCCTTCTTCGCCGCGGCCTTCTTGGCGGCCGCGGCCTTGGCGACGGCGGCCTTCTTCGCGGCCGCGGCCTTCGCCTGGGCGGCCTGCGCCTTCGCGGCCTGCGCGGCCTTCGCGACGGCGGCCTGGTGGGCGGCCTGGGCCTGGGCGGACGCCTGGGCCGCGACGGCGGTGGCGGTGTCCAGGGCGAACGGGGCCCGCGCCTCGGCCGCGACGGCCGACGCACCGGCACCGAACACCATCGTGGCTCCCATGCCGGCGGCGACGAGGGCGACGGCGGCGTTACGGGCGGGGTGCTTGGCGTGCGACATCGAGGGGAACCTCCGGGGCGGGGACAAGGACCGACCCGGTGCGAGCGGCGCACCGGGCCTTCGGTCATCCTTGGTACCGGCTTCTCCCGGCATGTCCCAAACGCCCGTTCTACGACGTCCGGTCGTAGCGGACGCGGTGTGACGCGCACACTTGACGCGAAGGGCGGGGTCGCACCCGACGCAGGAAAATGCGGACAAAAGGGTCAGACACCCCTCATGTCCAAGGCCGGACCCCCGCCCCACCCCACCCGGCGGCCACACCGACCCCGCCCTCCCCCGCCGCTCCGCGCCGCGACCCCCGCCGGGAGACCGCATGGCAAGATCACTTCGGCCGCCGGATCACTATTCCCCCTAGTACGTCCGGTTTGCCCTGTGCGCATCGTCACGGGGAACCGGCTCCGCCTACTTCCTGAGGGGCCGTGGCTCCGGGATCCTCAGGTCGCATGAGACCCGTGACGCGCACCACGAAGACGCGCAAGTCCCTCGCCGCCCGGGGCACCGCCCTCGGCCTGGCCGCGCTCCTCACCTGGACCGTGCAGGGCCTGGCGGGAGAGCCGGCGGACGCCGGGCCGTCCGACACCGGGCTGAAGGGCGCCATCGACCGGATCCTCACCGACCCCCGCCTCGACGGGGCCGCCGCGGGCGTCGTCGTCGCCGACGCCGCCACCGGCGCCACGCTGTACCAGCGCGACGGCGGGGACCGCCTCATGCCGGCCTCCACCACCAAGATCCCCACCTCCGCGGCGGCGATGGCGGTCCTCGGCCCCGACCACCGGTTCACCACGGAGGTACTGGCCACCGGCCGCAGCCACCGCGGGACGCTCCACGGCGACCTGTACCTGCGCGGCACCGGCGACCCGACCACCCTCGCCGCCGACTACGACCGGCTCGCCGCGCGGGTCGCCGCCGCGGGCGTCCGGCGCGTCACCGGGCGCCTCGTCGCGGACGACACCCGCTTCGACACCCACCGGCTGGGCCGCTCGTGGGCCGCGGACGACGAGTCGTCGTACTACTCCGCGCAGATCTCCCCGCTGACCCTCGCCCCGGACACGGACTACGACTCCGGCACCCTCATCGTCGAGGCGGCCGCCGCGGCCACCGCCGGACGGCGCCCGGCGGTCACCCTGACACCGCGCACCGACTACGTGCGCGTCGACAACCGCGCCACGACCGTCGCCGCCGGCCGCCCCGACACGCTCGCCATCACCCGCGCCCACGGCACGAACACCCTCGTGATCACCGGCGAGATCCCCGTCGGGGCCTCCCCGACCAAGGAGTGGATCACCGTCGACGAGCCGACCGGGTACGCCACGGCGGTCTTCGCCGACGCGCTCGCCGCCCACGGCGTACGCGTCGACGGCCCCGTCCGGCTGGGCCTGCCCACCCCGGCCGCGGCCCGGTCCCTGGCGGCGCACCGGTCGATGCCGCTGCGGGAGCTGCTGCTGCCCTTCATGAAGCTGTCGAACAACATGCACGCCGAGGCCCTCACCAAGGCCATGGGGTACGAGGTCTCCGGCAGCGGCAGCTGGGAGGCGGGCCTCGCCGCCATCGACGCGTACCTGGGGAAGGAGGGCGTCGACACCGGGCGGCTGCGCCAGGTGGACGGCTCCGGTCTGTCGCGGATGAACCTCTTCCCCGCCGCCCAGCTGACGCGGCTCCTCCTCGCCGTGCAGGACGCCCCGTGGTTCGCCGACTGGTACGCCTCCCTGCCGGTGGCCTGCGCGCAGGACCGGGCCGTCGGCGGGACCCTGCGCGGCCGCATGTGCGGCACCCCGGCGGCGCTGAACGCCCGCGCCAAGACCGGCACCCTGACCGGCGCCTCGGCCCTCGCGGGGTACGTCACGGACGCCGCCGGACGCCGTCTGGTGTACAGCGTCGTGCTGAACAACCACCTGGCGTCGTCGGTGAAGAGCGTCGAGGACGCCGTGGTCGTCACGCTGGCCTCCTCCGACACGGCCGCGGGGACGATCCGGGCCGCCCGCGCCGACGACGCGGGGGCACGGCGGCAGGCCGACCCGGCGACGACCGGCCTGGAGTGCGCCTGGCGGAAGCCGCACGCCCTCTGCTGACCGCCAGTCCCCCGGAGGGCCCGGGGCCGGAGGCCGCCGGCACCGGGGGGCCGCCGGAGCCGCGGGCCGGAGGGCCTGCGGGCACGAAAAGGGGCTGCCCCCTCGGACTGGAGGTCCAGTCCGAGGGGGCAGCCCTCTCACCGCTCGGCGCGACGGGTCACGCCCCGGGTGTCACACGTCCGGTGTCACGCGTCCTTGGAGAGGTTCGGGCCCGGTCCGCCGGCCGCCTCGATCGGCGGAGCGTCCGGCAGCGCCGACTTCTCCTCACCGCGGAAGGTGAACTTCTTCTCCTCACCCTCGCCCTCGGTGTCCACGACCACGATGTGACCGGGGCGCAGCTCGCCGAAGAGGATCTTCTCCGACAGGATGTCCTCGATCTCGCGCTGGATCGTCCGGCGCAGCGGACGGGCGCCCAGCACGGGGTCGTAGCCCTTCTTCGCCAGGAGGATCTTCGCGTCACCGCTGAGCTCGAGGCCCATGTCGCGGTCCTTCAGACGCTCGTCCACCTTGTCGATCATCAGGTCGACGATCTGGATGATGTCTTCCTGGCTGAGCTGGTGGAAGACCACGGTGTCGTCGACGCGGTTCAGGAACTCGGGGCGGAAGTGCTGCTTCAGCTCCTCGTTGACCTTCGCCTTCATCCGGTCGTACCCGGTCTTGACGTCACCCTGGGCGGCGAAGCCCAGGTTGAAGCCCTTGGAGATGTCCCGCGTCCCGAGGTTGGTCGTCATGATGATGACCGTGTTCTTGAAGTCCACGACCCGGCCCTGGGAGTCGGTCAGGCGACCGTCCTCCAGGATCTGGAGCAGGGAGTTGAAGATGTCGGGGTGGGCCTTCTCGACCTCGTCGAACAGGACGACGGAGAACGGCTTGCGGCGCACCTTCTCGGTGAGCTGACCGCCCTCCTCGTACCCGACGTATCCGGGCGGGGAGCCGAAGAGCCGCGAGACGGTGTGCTTCTCGCTGAACTCCGACATGTCGAGGGAGATCATCGCGTCCTCGTCGCCGAAGAGGAACTCGGCGAGCGTCTTGGACAGCTCGGTCTTACCGACACCGGACGGGCCGGCGAAGATGAACGAGCCACCGGGGCGCTTCGGGTCCTTGAGGCCGGCCCGCGTACGGCGGATGGCCTGCGACAGGGCCTTGATGGCGTCCTTCTGGCCGATGACGCGCTTGTGGAGCTCGTCCTCCATGCGGAGCAGACGGGAGGACTCCTCCTCCGTCAGCTTGAAGACCGGGATGCCGGTGGCCGTCGCGAGGACCTCGGCGATCAGCTCGCCGTCGACCTCGGCGACGACGTCCATGTCGCCGGCCTTCCACTCCTTCTCCCGCTTGGCCTTCGCGGCCAGGAGCTGCTTCTCCTTGTCGCGGAGGGACGCGGCCTTCTCGAAGTCCTGCGCGTCGATCGCGGACTCCTTGTCCCGGCGGACGGAGGCGATCTTCTCGTCGAACTCGCGGAGGTCCGGCGGCGCGGTCATCCGGCGGATGCGCATCCGGGAACCGGCCTCGTCGATCAGGTCGATCGCCTTGTCCGGCAGGAAGCGGTCCGAGATGTACCGGTCGGCCAGGGTGGCGGCCTGGACGAGTGCCTCGTCCGTGATGGAGACGCGGTGGTGCGCCTCGTACCGGTCGCGCAGACCCTTGAGGATCTCGATGGTGTGCGGCAGCGACGGCTCCGCGACCTGGATGGGCTGGAAGCGGCGCTCCAGCGCGGCGTCCTTCTCCAGGTACTTGCGGTACTCGTCGAGCGTGGTGGCGCCGATGGTCTGGAGCTCACCGCGGGCCAGCATCGGCTTGAGGATGCTCGCGGCGTCGATCGCGCCCTCGGCGGCGCCCGCACCCACCAGGGTGTGGAGCTCGTCGATGAACAGGATGATGTCGCCGCGGGTGCGGATCTCCTTGAGGACCTTCTTCAGGCGCTCCTCGAAGTCACCGCGGTAGCGGGAGCCGGCGACGAGCGCGCCGAGGTCCAGCGTGTAGAGGTGCTTGTCCTTGAGGGTCTCGGGCACCTCGCCCTTGACGATGGCCTGCGCCAGGCCCTCGACGACCGCCGTCTTGCCGACGCCGGGCTCGCCGATGAGGACCGGGTTGTTCTTGGTCCGGCGGGACAGCACCTGCATGACCCGCTCGATCTCCTTCTCGCGCCCGATGACCGGGTCGAGCTTGGATTCGCGGGCGGCCTGCGTGAGGTTGCGGCCGAACTGGTCGAGGACCAGGGAGGTCGAGGGCGTGCCCTCGGCGGGACCGCCGGCGGTGGCCGCCTCCTTGCCCCCGGAGTAACCGGAGAGCAGCTGGATGACCTGCTGCCGCACCCGGTTGAGATCGGCGCCCAGCTTCACGAGGACCTGGGCGGCGACGCCCTCGCCCTCGCGGATCAGGCCGAGCAGGATGTGCTCGGTGCCGATGTAGTTGTGGCCGAGCTGGAGGGCCTCGCGGAGCGACAGCTCCAGGACCTTCTTGGCACGGGGCGTGAAGGGGATGTGACCGGACGGGGCCTGCTGGCCCTGGCCGATGATCTCCTCCACCTGCTGGCGGACCGCCTCGAGCGAAATCCCGAGGCTCTCCAGGGCCTTAGCGGCGACACCCTCACCCTCGTGGATCAGGCCCAGGAGGATGTGCTCGGTGCCGATGTAGTTGTGGTTGAGCATCCGGGCTTCTTCCTGAGCCAGGACGACAACCCGCCGCGCGCGGTCGGTGAACCTCTCGAACATCGTTAATCGCTCCTCAGAGCGGTCAGGCAGTAAGGGGTCGGTCCCCTCCCTGTCCTTCCGCAGCTTAGTCCCGCAAGCGGGGACCGCTCATTCCAACTGCCGACACCCGTCGATGGCCTCCTGACCCGAACGCCGACAAATGCTCCAACCCGATGGTGCGAGACGATGTTCCCGCAGGCCAGGCAGATACCCGCACCGGCTGTACGCCGATGGCGAACGTGAGACGTCCGCGCCCGCGTGTCGCCCCTCCCCACAAGGGATGTCTTACCCGGAACCACCGGCGGTCCATGCGGCGCACCCCCTCCGCCTCAGCTACGGGCGAACACCCTTGCACCGTCGAGTGCGCCCGCACGCCCCCCATTCGATCACGTACAGCAATGGCCTCCCACTGTGCGTAACCTCGACGGGAGGCCGGGAGTTCCCCCGGGCATGACGCCCACCGTCCCTCCCCCGCGCACACCGCTCGACGGACGTCCCGCGGACGGGGCGTGCGTCGCCCGCTGGTACGCGGACCGGCTGGGCTGGCCCGCGGTGGCGGGACCGCCGGCCGGGCTGCTCGCCGGGGTCCGCTTCGACGTCCTGGACCTGCCGGCCGCCGCGGGGCTCGCCGTGGTCCGGCGCGTGGACGGCGAGTGGCCCGTCGCCGTCGCCGGCGGGCGGGCGCGGATCCTGGTGGCGGCGGGGAGCGCGGAGGAGCTCCCCGGCCTCCTGGAGTGGCTGGAGTGGGGCGGTGTGGGCCTGGACCTGACCGCCTGGGGGGTGGGCGGCCGGATGGCCGCCCCGCTCCGCCGGGCTGGGAGGTGCCCGGTGCCGCCGGCTGGCTGCGGCCGCCCGTACCGGGGCGCGAGGTGGAGGCCACGCTCGCGGGGATCACGGGGGTCGCGGGGTTCTCGGCGTCCTCGGGCGGTTCCGGGCTCGTACGGCTCGTCGCGGTGGCCGCGGCGGAGTGTCACCGGGCCCGACTGCTGGCCGCCCGCGCCCGTGCCCGCGACGGGGCCCGTGCCGGCGACGGCGTCCGGGACGGAGCCCGCCCCGAGGGCCGGATCCAGGGCCGCGCCTCCGGCGCCGGTGCGCCCGGGGTCAGCGGTTGGCGTCCTCGTACGCCTGCTTGATCTCCGCCGGCACGCGACCGCGGTCGTTCACGTTGTAGCCGTTCTCCTTGGCCCAGGCGCGGATCTTCGCGGTGTCCTGGCTGCCGTTCGCCGCCGCGCGACCCTTGCCGCGGCCACCCGCGGTACGGCCACCGGTGCGCCGGCCGCTCTTGGTGTACGGCTCGAGCAGGGTGCGGAGCTTGTCCGCGTTGGCGGTGGTGAGGTCGATCTCGTAGGTCTTGCCGTCCAGAGCGAACGTCACCGTCTCGTCCGCCTCGCCGCCGTCGAGGTCGTCGACAAGAAGGACCTGAACCTTCTGTGCCACCGGATTTCCTTTCATCGAAAATGCAGTACGCGGAAAGGAAACCGCTTTTCTCTGGAAAACACAAACCCTAGGCACAGGTTCAGAACCGCGAGAACGCGGGAAACATACGCGATTCGGACATAGGGATCGCCCTGCGGGCAGGGTCACAGGTGCAGAAGCATGCGACTGTTGCCCAAGGTGTTCGGCTTCACCCGTTCGAGACCGAGGAACTCGGCGACACCCTCGTCATAGGAACGCAGCAGCTCGCTGTAGACATCTCCGTCCACAGGCGTCTCGCCGATCTCGACGAACCCGTGCTTCGCGAAGAAGTCCACTTCGAAGGTGAGGCAGAATACCCGGCGCACCCCGAGCCAGCGGGCGGTGTGCAGCAACTTGTCCAGCACCTGATGGCCGACGCCCGCTCCCCTGAAGTCGGGGTCCACGGCGAGAGTGCGCACTTCGGCGAGATCTTCCCACATCACGTGGAGTGCGCCGCAACCCACGACCGTAGCGTCTTCGTCGCGTTCCGCTACCCAGAACTCCTGGATGTCCTCGTAAAGCGTCACGGTCGCTTTGTCGAGGAGGATGCCGCGCGTGACGAAGGGGTCGACGAGCCGGCGGACCGCGGCGACGTCCGCGGTCCTCGCCCGGCGGACGGTGACGGCTTTCGCGCGGGCATTCCCGGAGGGGTCCGGGGAGGGCGGGGTCGGGGCGGACGCGGATGACGTGGAGGACATGCCTGCGAACGCTATCGCTCCGCGCCGGGTGGCCGGTGGGCACCCTGGCCCCGTCGGGCGCCGTCGGCGTCGGGACGACCGCCGGAGTCGGGCCCTCCCCCGGACCGGGCGTCCGCCGGACCGGGCGGCGCGGCGGCGTCGGGGGGCGGGGGCGCGTCGGGGGCCGGAGCCGCGGCGGGGGGCGTGGCCGGTGCGGGCGGCGTGACCGGTGCCGGGGCCGGGGCCGGGGCGGGGGGCGTGGCTGGTGCGGGGGGCGGAGTCGAGCCGGGTGTGGCCGCCACGGCGCCGCGCGGTGGGGTGCCGTCCCCGTCCGGGCCCACTTCCCCGCGCCGCTCCGGGGCGTCCGCTACGGAGGAGGGTGTTCCGGCGTCGGTGGGGGCGTTTTCCGTGGGTGACGGCGGTCCGGACGGTGGTGGTCCGGCGTACCGGTTCGTGGATTCCGCCGCATCCGGAGCGGTGGCGGTGACCGGTCCCGTCGGTGGCGGTGACGACTCGTCGCCGGGTGCGTGGTTCGTGTGCGGGGGCGTACGTGCGGGGATGTCCGGACCAATGCCTTCCGCCGACGCATTCGGCGGTTCTCCGCGCTCCGGCCCGGCGGCATTTCCCGCTGTTTCGCGTTCGGGGCGGGCGGGGCCTTCCGGTACTTCGCCCGGTCCTTCCGGGGTGTCGCGCTGGACGATCCGGATCGCGTCGTTCAGCGCTTCCCGCTGCTCGGACGACATCATGCCGAAGAAGGCGACGAGCGCTGCCGCGGGGTTGTCGCTCTGGGACCACGCTTCGTTCATCAGTGCGGCCGAGTAGGCCGCGCGCGTGGAGACCGCCGTATATCGATAGGCCCGGCCGACGACTTCCCTGCGCACCCAGCCCTTCTGGTGGAGATTGTCCAGCACGGTCATGACCGTGGTGTAGGCGATGGACCGTTCCCGCTGGAGATCCTCCAGGACTTCCCGGACGGTGACAGGACGGTTCCATTGCCAGACGCGCGTCATGACGGCGTCTTCCAGCTCTCCCAAGGGACGGGGCACACCGCCACCATAGTGGGATTACCCGGAAGGAACAGCTATTGACGTGACAAAAAGGACGTACGACGCGAAACGCGTCGTACGTCCTCGAAGGAGGCCCTCCGGGAGGGCCGTCAGGAGGTCAGGCCTTGCCCGGCTCCGCCGAACCGTCGGCCTGGCGCACCGACTCGGCGCGCGCAAACGCCGCCTCGACGGCCGCGTCCTCCTTGGTCTTGTTCGGGCCGCCCTGGCTCTTGACGATCGTCACCACGACCGCGGTGAAGAAGACGGCCATCACCACGGGCGGAAGGAGCGCGGATACGTAGTCCATGGCATCCAGACTAGCTACCCCGCGACCCGTTTCTCCGACGGGGGCGGGGCGGGGCGCCGGCGCGGCGGGAAGACCTCGGACGGCTTGGGTACGGGGCGCTCGGCCGGGGTGGGGGACGACGGCTTGGGCGGCTGCGGCTTCCTCGGCTCGCCCTCCTCCTCGCTGCGGCCGCCCGGCAGGACGAAGAGCCGCGCCCGCGGGCCGGCGGGGGCGGGGATGGTCGCCGCCGTGGTCGCCGCCGGGCGTGGGCGGGCCGACCGGGTGCGCGCAGAGCGCCCGGCGGGGGCCTCGCAGCGGGCGAGCAGCGCCGCCGCGGCGGGCGTGGCGCGCAGGCCGCGCAGGGCGGCGAGGTCCTCGGCGCGGGGGACGTACCCGGCGGCCAGGGCCTCCCGGAGCAGCTCCAGGTAGCCGGCGGCGGCACCGGGGAGGGAGGCGCGGTAGCGGGCCAGGTCGGCCAGGACGAAGGCCCTCAGCCGGTCCCCCTCGCGGGCCGCCTCCTCCACGGCTGCGGAGAGGCGCAGACAGTCCCGGACGTCCTGGCCGTCGAGCGGAGTCGGGTGCAGGGCGTGTCCCAGGGCGCGTCGCAGCACACGCAGCTCGTCTGCGCTGAACGCCAGGCCGCCTCGTGATCCGTATGGCGTGGGCATGTACTGACAATACGTGCTTATCGGACAAAGTTCGTGCAGGGGGCGCCGGGCGCGTTGCCGGGTGCCTGGCCGGGTACGGCCGCGCCCGGCCGCCGTGTGGCGGCCGGGCGGGGTGGGGCGTACGGCGACCGGGCCCGCACGTCGTGGACTGCCGGCGGGCGGGGCTCCGTGCCGGCGCGGCGTACGGCCGCCGGGCGGTACGGCGGGCTACAGGCGGGAGACGTTCCGCTCGTACACCAGGCGCAGGCCGATCAGGGTCAGCCACGGCTCGTGCTCGTCGATCAGCTTCGCCTCGCCGAGCACCATCGGCGCCAGGCCGCCCGTGGCGATGACGGTGACGTCGGAGGGGTCGCCGTCCGGGCCGACCAGCTCCTGCCGCATGCGGGCGACGACGCCGTCGACCTGGCCCGCGAAGCCGTAGATGATGCCCGACTGCATCGCCTCGACGGTGTTCTTGCCGATGACGCCGCGCGGCCGCGTCACCTCGATCTTGCGCAGCTGCGCGCCGCGGACGCCCAGCGCCTCGACGGAGATCTCGATGCCGGGCGCGATCACCCCGCCCACGTACTCGCCGCGCGCGCTCACCGCGTCGAACGTCGTCGCCGTGCCGAAGTCGACGACGATCGCCGGGCCGCCGTACAGCTCGACCGCCGCCGCCGAGTTGATGATCCGGTCGGCGCCGACCTCCTTGGGGTTGTCCGTGAGGACGGGGACGCCCGTCTTGATGCCGGGCTCGACGAGGACCGCCGGGACGTCGCCGTAGTAGCGCCTGGTCACCTCGCGCAGCTCGTGCAGGACGGACGGGACCGTCGAGCAGATCGCGATGCCCCCGATGCCGTCGCCCAGTTCGTCGCCGAGCAGTGGGTGCGTGCCCATCAGCCCCTGGAGCACCACGGCGAGCTCGTCGGCGGTGCGGCGCGCGTCCGTGGAGATCCGCCAGTGCTCGACGATCTCCTCGCCGTCGAAGAGGCCGAGGACGGTGTGGGTGTTGCCGACGTCGATGGTGAGCAGCATCGGTCAGCCCCGGGCCTCTCGCAGGTCCAGGCCGATGTCGAGGATCGGCGACGAGTGGGTGAGGGCGCCCACCGCGAGGTAGTCGACGCCGGTCGCGGCGTACGCGGCGGCGTTCTCCAGGGTGAGCCGGCCCGACGACTCCAGGACGGCGCGGCCCGCGACCAGCGCGACGGCCTCCTCCGTCTCCAACGGCGTGAAGTTGTCCAGGAGGATCAGGTCGGCGCCCGCGTCCAGGACCTCGCGGACCTGGTGCAGCGTGTCGACCTCGACCTCGATCGGCACGTCGGGGAACTGCTCCCGCACGGCCTTGAACGCCTCGGCCACGCCGCCCGCCGCCACCACGTGGTTGTCCTTCACCAGCGCGGCGTCCGACAGGGACATGCGGTGGTTGACGCCGCCGCCGCAGCGCACGGCGTACTTCTCCAGGGCACGCAGGCCCGGCGTGGTCTTGCGGGTGTCGCGGACCTCCGCCTTGTAACCCTCCAGCGCGTCCGCCCACGCGCGCGTGGCGGTGGCGATGCCGGAGAGGCGGCACATGATGTTGAGGGCGCTGCGCTCACCGGTCAGCAGGTCGCGCGTGCGGGCGGTGACGGACAGCAGCTTCTGGCCCGCCTCGACCCGGTCGCCGTCGGCGACGTGCCGCTCCACCTCGAACTCGGCTGTGCACACGATGGACAGCACCGCCTCCGCGACGTGGATGCCGGCGACCGTACCGGCCTCGCGCGCGGTGAAGTCCGCCGTGGCGACCGCGTCCTCGGGCACGGTCGCGACCGTCGTCACGTCCACACCGCCGTCCAGGTCCTCCTCCACCGCGCGATACGCGACGTCCTCGACGAGCACGGGGTCGAGGCCCGCCTGGGCGAGGAGCGCGGCGAGCGCCGGGTCGAGCCCGCACTCGTACACCTCGTCGTCGCCCTCCGGGCCGGCCGCGCAGCCGCAGCCGTCGCCGCAGCCGCCTCCTGCCGCCTCCTGGGCCGACGCGGGCGCGCCGATCTGGATCAGGGGTACGTCCACGGGCTGCGGGCGTTCTTCGGGCGTGCTCATGCTTGCGGCTCCCTGCGGGCGGCGGCCTTGTCGGCGGGGTCGGGGGTGGAGGGCGTCGTGGTCCCGGTCGTGGCCGGGCCGGGGGTTCCCGGTGTGGCCGGGCCGGGGGCTTCGGGCGTCCGGGCGCCGGGGGTGGTCGGGGGGAGTTCCTGGGTGTCGGTCGTACGGACGTCCAGGCTCCGGTCCGGGCCGAGGCGGACGACGAGGTGACGGCGCCAGGCCGTGTCGTCGCGGTCCGGGTGGTCCTCGCGCCAGTGGCAGCCGCGCGTCTCCTCGCGGCGGCGGGCGGCGGCGACCAGGACGCGGGCGACGCACAGGAGGTTGGTGGTCTCCCAGGACTCCACGCCGGGCTCAGCCGTCTTGTCCGCGCCGGTGCTCGTGCCGTCGGTAAGGGTGGTGCCGGTGGTGCCGGTGGTCGTGCCGCCGACGCCGGTCGCGGCCGTCGGTCCGCCGGCGGCCTCGGCGTACACGGCGTCCAGCTGCTCGGCCGCCTCGGCGAGGCTGGCGGCGGAACGCAGCACTCCGGCGCCGTGCGTCATGACGTGCTGGACACGGGCGCGGGCGGAGGGGTCGAGGAGCGGCAGGACGCGCGGGGCCGGGTGCGGGACCGGAGTGCCCGCCCGCGACGTCCCGGCCGCGGCGGCGATCTCGTCGGCGATGCGCTCCGCGAAGACCAGGCCCTCCAGGAGGGAGTTCGAGGCGAGCCGGTTGGCGCCGTGGACGCCGGTGCAGGCGACCTCCCCGCACGCGTACAGGCCCGGCACGGTGGTGCGGCCGCGCAGGTCGGTGCGGACGCCGCCGGAGGCGTAGTGGGCGGCCGGGGCGACCGGGATGGGCTCGGTGACCGGGTCGAAGCCGTGCGCGCGGCAGGCGGCGAGGATGGTCGGGAAGCGCGACTCCCACATCGGGGCGCCGAAGTGGCGGGCGTCCAGGTACATGTGCCAGGCGCCCTGCTCGCGCATCCGCCGCATGATGCCCTTCGCGACGATGTCGCGCGGGGCCAGCTCGGCCAGCTCGTGCTGCCCGACCATGAACCGCACGCCGTCCGCGTCGACCAGGTGGGCGCCCTCGCCCCGTACCGCCTCGGAGACCAGCGGCTGCTGGCCCTCCGCCTCACGGCCGAGGAACAGGACGGTCGGGTGGAACTGGACGAACTCCAGGTCGCTGACCTCCGCGCCGGCCCGCAGCGCGAGCGCGACGCCGTCGCCGGTGGAGACGGCCGGGTTGGTGGTGGCGGAGAAGACCTGGCCCATGCCGCCGGTCGCGAGGACGACGGCCGGGGCGTGGACGGCGCCGACGCCGTCGTGCTGGCCCTCGCCCATGACGTGCAGGGTGACGCCGGCCGTCCGGCCGTCGGCGTCGGTGAGCAGGTCCAGGACCAGGGCGTTCTCGATGGTGCGCACGGCGCGCTCGCGGACCGCGTCGACCAGGGCGCGGGAGATCTCGGCGCCCGTCGCGTCCCCGCCCGCGTGGGCGATGCGGCGGCGGTGGTGGCCCCCCTCACGGGTCAGCTCGATGGTGCCGGCGGGATCCGTGTCGAACCGGGCGCCGGTCGCGATCAGGCGGCGCACGGCGTCGGGGCCCTCGGTGACCAGGGTGCGCACCGCGACCTCGTCGCAGAGCCCGGCGCCCGCGACGAGGGTGTCGTCCATGTGCTGGCCGGGGGTGTCCCCGTCACCGAGCGCGGCGGCGATGCCGCCCTGCGCCCACCGGGTGGAGCCGTCGTCGAGCCGGGCCTTGGTGACGACGACCGTGCGGAGCCCGGCGGCCGTGCAGCGGAGGGCGGCGGTCAGGCCGGCGACGCCGGAGCCGACGACGACCACGTCGGCGTCGATGGCCCAGCCGGGCGCCGGAGCCTGCAGTCGTATGCCGGTCATGCGGGAGCTCCGAGGGTCAGGGGCAGGTTGTCGATCAGCCGGGTCGTACCGACCTTGGCGGCGACCAGGAGGACGGCCTCGCCCGTGTGGTCGTCGGGGACCTCGGTGAAGTCGGCCGGGTCCACCAGGGCGAGGTAGTCGAGGGCGAGGGGCGGCTCGGCCTTGGCCGCCTCCTCCAGTACGGCGCCGGCCGCGGCGCGCACGGCGTCGGCGCCGCCCCCCGTGGCGTGCGCCGCCTGGGCGACGGCGTGCGTGTCGGCCGCGGCGCGGGACTCGCCGATCCTGGACAGCGCGTCGGCCCGGCTCTGCGACGCGGGCAGTGAGGCGGCGCGGGCGACCAGCGCCTGCTGGGCGGCGAGCCGGTCGCGCGCGGCGAACAGGGCGGCGGACAGGGCGAGCGCGGTGCGGCGGTCGCGAGGTGACAGGTAGCGGTTGCGGCTGGACAGCGCCAGTCCGTCGGCCTCGCGGACCGTCGGCACGCCGACGATCTCGACGCGGAAGTCGAGGTCCCGGACCATGCGGCGGATCAGGGCCAGCTGCTGGGCGTCCTTCTGCCCGAAGAACGCCACGTCGGGGCGGGTGAGGTGGAGCAGCTTGGCCACGACGGTCAGCATGCCGTCGAAGTGCCCGGGGCGTGAGGCGCCTTCCAGCCGCTGTCCCATGGGCCCCGCCGTGATGCGGACGTGCGGCTCGCCGCCGGGGTACACCTCGTCGACGGAGGGGGCGAACACCGCGTCCGCGCCCGCCTCCTCGGCGATCCGGACGTCGGCGTCGAGGGTCCGGGGGTAGCGGTCGAGGTCCTCGCCGGCGCCGAACTGCAGCGGGTTGACGAAGACGGTCACCACGACGAAGCCGGTGGGGCCGACGTGCTCGCGCGCCGTCCGCACCAGCGTGGCGTGCCCCTCGTGCAGGGCGCCCATCGTCATGACGACCGCGACGCGGGGGGTGGGGAGGTGGGTGGCCTGGATGGCCCGGGCGGCCGGGTCCGCAGGGCCGTGGGTGCCCGCCGGGGGCGGGGGCGGGGCCGGGGCGTGGGTGGCCGCCGGGGCGGGGGTGGCCGCCGGGGCGGGGGTGGCCGCCTGGCTGTGGGTGACCGCCGGGGGCGGGGCCGGGGCGTGCGTGGCTGCCGGGGCCGGGGCTTGGGTGGCTGCCGGGGCCGGGGGGTGCGTAGCTGCCCGGGCCGCAGGGCTCCCTGTGGCCGCCGGCGCCGGGGTGGCGTTCGCGGTCGCGGCGGGGGTGGCCGCCGGAGTGCCGGTCGCGGCGGGAGTGCGCGGTGCCCGCGGGTCCGGGGCGGGACGGGCCGTGGGGGTCAGGGCGCCGTCACGGAGCCGGTCCAGCGCCTCGCGGGTGTGGACGAGCGCGACGCCCGGGCGCGCGACGCCCGGCGCACCGCCGGGCGCCCGGGTGGCGGGGGTCGTCGGGCTCATCGGTCGTCGTCTCCTTCCGGGCCCCCGCTGTCGGGGTGTCCCTCGGTGGCCGGGCCCGTGGCGAGGACGCCGAGCAGGTCCTCGGCGAGCTCGGGCTTGAGCAGACCGTGCGCCAGGGCGCGGTCCGCGGTGGTGCGGGCCATGGCGAGGTAGCCGTCGACCGTGGCCGGCGCGTGCTTGCGCAGCTCCGCCACGTGCGCGGCGACCGTACCGGCGTCACCGCGCGCGACCGGGCCGGTCAGGGCGGCGTCGCCGGACCGCAGCGCGTTGTCCAGGGCGGCGCCGAGCAGTGGGCCCAGCATCCGGTCCGGTGCCGTGACGCCGGCCTGGCGGAGCAGCTCCATCGACTGGGCCACCAGGGTGACCAGGTGGTTCGCCCCCAGGGCCAGGGCCGCGTGGTACAGCGGGCGCGCCGCCTCGGCGATCCACTCGGGCTCGCCGCCCATCTCGATGACCAGCGCCTCCGCGGCCAGACGCAGCTCCTCGGGGGCGGTGACCCCGAAGGAGCAGCCGGCGAGCCGCTGCACGTCCACGCTGGTG
The DNA here is from genome assembly GCF_024600715.1 of Streptomyces changanensis. Taxonomy (NCBI): domain Bacteria; kingdom Bacillati; phylum Actinomycetota; class Actinomycetes; order Kitasatosporales; family Streptomycetaceae; genus Streptomyces; species Streptomyces changanensis. Next base: position 3,776,928 of record NZ_CP102332.1, on the reverse strand, counting down.
CCGGTGAACGTCATGGCGGGGTGCAGGGCGAGCGGCAGCGCGCCGGCCCGCCGGGCCGGGTCGAGCACGCCGACGCCGTACCGGCCGGAGGTGTGGACGAGGAGCTGCCCGGGTCGTACGGCGCCGGTCTCCGCCAGGCCCTGCACCAGGCCGGGGAGGGCGTCGTCGGGGACCGTGAGCAGCACCAGGTCGGCCCGCTCCATCACCTGCGCGGGCGGGACGACGGGCACGCCGGGGAGCAGCTCGGCGGCACGGCGCAGCGACGCGTCGGACACGCCGGAGACGGCGACCGGGCGGTGTCCGGCGAGCTGCAGGGACGCGGCGAGGGCGGGCCCGACCCGGCCCGCGCCCACGACGCCCACGGCGAGTCGGGCGGGGCGGGGTTCCGCTGCTGATGGGTTCACGTGGCGACGGCCTTCCGTTCCAGTCCGCGGGGGGTACCGGACGATTTCTCGTCATGCTACGCCAGCGTTTCCCTGCCGCTTCCGCACTGTCCACAGGCCACAGCACCCGGTCCGATAATCGCGGGCGCTTGTGGATGACGCACCGGATGATCGGCGCATGGCTGATGTGATGACGGACGACGGCGAGAGCACGGAGCGGCGGAAGTCAGGAGGGGAGGAGGAGGGGCAGGAGCAGCGGCAACGACGGATCGCCGCGTGGCGAAGGGCCGATCGGGTGCTGGCCAGGGGGTCGTCGGAGGCGACGCCGGCGGAGTGGCTCCGGGTGCTGGCCGACGAGGGGCCCTCGGTGTACGACCTGGACGGAGCCGTCGATCTGTACGGGGACGGGGTGGTCGAGCATCTGGAGCGGCGGGTGGCGGAGCTGCTCGGGTTCCCGGCGGCGGCGTTCTTCCCCACCGGGACGATGGCGCAGCAGGTGGCGCTGCGGTGCTGGGCGGCGCGGACGGGCAACCCGGTCGTGGCCCTGCACCCGCTGGCCCATCCGGAGGTGCACGAGCGAGGCGCGCTGGCAGCGGTCAGCGGGCTGCGGACGGTGCACCCGACGCGGGAGGGGCGGTTGCCGACGGCGGACGAGGTGCGCGGGGTGGAGGAGCCGTTCGGGACGTTGATGGTGGAGCTGCCGTTGCGGGACGCCGGGTTCGTCCTGCCGACCTGGGACGAGTTGGAGGAGGTGGTGGAGGCGGCACGGGAGCGGGACGCCCTCGTGCACTTCGACGGGGCCCGCCTGTGGGAGACCACGGTGCACTTCGGGCGGGGGCTGCCGGAGATCGCGGAGCTGGCGGACAGCGTCTACGTGTCGTTCTACAAGTCGCTGGGCGGTCTGTCCGGTGCGGCGCTGGTGGGGCCGGAGTCGTTCGTGGAGGAGGCGCGGGCGTGGCGCCACCGCTACGGAGGCAGCGTCTTCCAGCAGCATCCGGCGGCACTGGCCGCCCTGCTGGGCCTGGCGCGGGAGCTGCCGAGGCTGCCGTCGTACGTGGCGCACGCGGCGGTCGTCGCGGCGGGCCTGCGCAAGGGGTTCGAGGTGGCGGCCGTGCCGTGGTCCCGGGTGCACCCGGAAGTGCCGCACACGCACGAGTTCCAGGTGTGGCTGCCCCACGCGCCCGAGGTACTGACGGAGGCCGCCGTGCGGCAGGCGGAGGAGACGGGGCGGGTGCTGTTCCGCCGCTGGTTCGCGGGGAGCGCGGCCGGCCCGCCCGGTGTCGCGGTGACCGAGGTGACGGTCGCGGCACCGGGGCTGGAGTGGACGGCCGACGAGGTGGGAGAGGCGGTGGTGGACTTCATGGGGTACGTGCGTCAGGTGGAGCGGGAGGACTGAGCGGAAGGCGGTGCGGTGGGCTCGGGCCGGTCGGGGGCCACGGCCCGCGCCCACCGGCGCCGGAGCGCGCGGAAGGAAGGAGCGGGACGGCCACCGGGTGGAGGCGGGTGCGGCGTGCCGTGTTGGGCGGCGCGATAGGTGTCGAGGAGGTACTGCTGCGTCACGTTCATGCGTCCAGGCTGGAGTGGCACGCACAGGGGTCGCGCGTCGATTGACGAGGGTCGTCAAGTGGCCGCCACTGCCCCGCGGCACCCCGCACCATGGGGGCGTGAGCGTGACCATTGACATCACCGGCCTGCCGTCCGAGCGCATCGCCTTCGAGCTTTCGCCGCTCGCCGAACTCGGCGTCGCCCTGCACGCCCTGGCCGAGCCGGCGCACCACCCCGGCCTGCACGGCTGGGCCACGGCGACCTCGGCGGGGTTGAAGCCCGACCTCGCCGACCGGCTCCACGAGGCGAACTTCCTGTGGACGGCGACCATGTCCGACGTGTTCCTGCCGTACTCAGGAGTGCGCGGCGGGGACGGACGGCCGGGGACGACGCTCGCGGAGGAGCTCGACCTGCTCGACCGGCTGGACGAGGAGCGGTTCGTCAGGGCGGCGCTGGAGTTCACCTGCTCCACGTCGTACACCTCCGGGGATCCGGTACGGCCTGCCCGCGTCCTGGAGCTGGCCGCCAACCGGGGCCCTCGGCAGTTGGACTTCACCCGCCGGCTGCTGGACGACCCGAGTGGTGTCCGCGCGTGGTTGCGCCGGCTGTTCGAGGACTGCGACGAGGCGTTCTTCGCCGACACGTGGCGGCGGATCGGTCCGGGGCTCGTGGCCGACGCGCGGGAGAAGGGCGAGCTCCTGCGCCGCAGGGGCCTGTCGGAGGCGCTGCGCGCGGTGTCCCCGGCGATCGCCCTGGAGGAGGACGGGGCGCGGCGCCGGATCCAGGTGGACAAGCTGGCGCACGGCCGGACGACGGCCGTGGACCCGGAGGTCGGGCCGGGCGTGACGTTCGTGCCGACCAGCTTCGGCTGGCCGCATCTGCTGGTGCTGCACGCGCCGGGTTGGCGGCCCGTCGTGCAGTACCCGGTCGGGGCGCCCGCCATGTCGGGGCCCGCGTCGGTGGAGCTGCTCCAGCGGCGGATGGAGGCGCTGGCGCACCCCTTGCGGATGCGGCTGTGCCGGCAGCTGGCGCGCGGTTCGTACACGACGAGCGAGCTGGCCGACACGTACGGGATCACGCCGCCGGAGGTGTCCCGCCACCTGTCGGTGCTGAAGAAGGCGGAGCTGGTGGCGGTCCGCCGGAGGGGGCGGTACGTGCTGCACCAACTGGACGTGGCGGCCGTCGCCCGGATCGGCAGCGACTTCCTGGAGGCGGTGCTGCGGTAGGGGGTGGGGTCGGGGGTGGGGGTGGACGGACCGGGGTGGGGGGAGGAGGGGGAGGGGGCCGGGGCGGTCAGTCGAAGCGGATGTGGCGCAGGCCGACGCGGAGGCGGTGCAGCCGGTGGCGGAGTGGGCCGTAGGTGTCGGGGAGCAGTCGTACGCCCGCCGAGGCGGCGATCTCCTGCGCGACCTGAGGGACGGTCATGCGGTCGGTGTGGAGGTGTCGGGCGAACTCGGGACGGGCGAGGCGTTCCAGGCAGTGGTCGAGCTTGGCCACGGCGAAGCTCTCCCTCTTCAGGCCGCGTCCCAGTCCGCGTTCGGTCAGCCGCCGCAGGACCGTTTCCCGCCGGGCGAGGAGGGCGAAGTGGTGCACGTCGTGGCCGTCGGCGCGGAGCCGTCCGACGATCTCGGCGAAGTACTCCGGTTCGACCAGGGTCATCGGTGCGATGACGGGGCCGCCGTCGTGGCGGCACAGGACCAGGTCCAGTACCTCGTGCACGCCGTGCCTCCAGGCGGTCAGGTCCTGGAAGTCGCCGCGCAGCGGGCGGGGCGTCATGCGGTGCAGGCCGAACCCGACCTCCTCCGGGTCGCACACGACGCTGCCCGGCAGGCGGCGGTGCAGTTCGTGGGCGGTCTGGGTCTTGCCGCCGCCGAAGGGCCCGTTGATCCACAGCAGCATCAGGGGAGCGTCCCGCCGCCCGCGCGGACCAGTCCGGTCTCGTAGGCGAGGACCACGACCTGGACACGGTCGCGGAGCTCCAGCTTGGTGAGGATGCGGCCCACGTGGGTCTTCACGGTGGCCTCGGAGAGGACGAGGCGGGCGGCGATCTCGCCGTTCGACAGGCCCTGGGCGACTAGGAGCATGACCTCGCGCTCGCGGTCGGTGAGCCGTTCCAGGCCCTTGTGCTCCGGCCGTGAGGTGCCGCTGCTGGGCAGCATCGGGGAGAACCGGTCCAGGAGCCGCCGGGTCGTGGAGGGGGCGACGACCGCGTCGCCGCTGTGGACGGCGCGGATCGCGGCGAGGAGGTCGCCGGGGGGCACGTCCTTCAGCATGAACCCGCTGGCGCCGGCCTTCAGCCCGGAGAAGGCGTACTCGTCCAGGTCGAAGGTGGTGAGGATGAGGACCCGGGGGGCGCCGGGTTCGGAGCAGATGCGGCGGGTGGCCTCCACGCCGTCGAGCTTCGGCATGCGGACGTCCATGAGCACGACGTCGACCGCCGTCGACCGCAGCACCTGCAGGGCCTCGACGCCGTCACCCGCCTCGGCCACGACCTCCATGTCCGGCTGCGCGGCCAGCACCATGCGGAAACCGGTGCGCAGCAGCACCTGGTCGTCCACGAGCATCAGTCGGATCGTCATTCTGCGGGTCCTCTTCCTGAGGGCGGGATGTGGTGGCGGGGGTACGGGGGTGGTCGGAGGGGGCGGTCCGTGGACGAGACGCGGTCGGGGCCCGTGGACGAAGAGCCCTGGTCGGGGTCCCGTGGCCCGTGGCCGGGCCCGTGGGGGCTAGTGGGCGGGTTTCAGGGGGAGCAGGGCGCTGATGCGGAAGCCGCCGCCCGGTCGGGGCCCGGCGTCGAGCGTGCCGCCCACCATGCCGACCCGCTCCCGCATGCCGATGAGGCCGTGGCCCCGGCCGTCGGCACCGCCGTCCACGTACATCTCCTGCGCGGCGCCCCGCCCGTCGTCCTCGACGAGCAGGCCGAGCCCGTCGTCGAAGTACGTCAGCCGCACGCTCGCCCCGACGTCCGGTCCGCCGTGCTTGCGGGTGTTGGTCAGCGCCTCCTGGACGATGCGGTACGCGGTGAGCTCGACGCCGCTGGGGAGCCGGCGCGGGGTGCCCTCGACCTTGAAGTCGACCGGCAGGCCGGCGGTGCGGACCTGTTCGACCAGGTCCTCGATCTGCTGGACGTCGGGCTGCGGCACGTACTCCCCCGCCTCCTCCGGCTCCCCCGTGCGGAGGATGCCGAGCAGTCGGCGCATCTCCGCCAGGGCCTGCCTGCCGGTGGACGAGATGGTCTCCAGCGCCTGCCGCGCCAGGTCGGGCGAGGTGTCGAGCACGTACGCGGCGCCGTCGGCCTGGACGACCATGACGGAGACGTTGTGCGCGACGACGTCGTGGAGCTCCCGGGCGATCCGGGCGCGCTCGGCGGCGACGGCCACCTTGGACTGGGCCTCCCGCTCCCGCTCCAGCCGGGCCGCGCGCTCCTCCAGCTGGGCGAGGTAGGCGCGGCGGGTGCGCATGGAGTCGCCGAGCACCCAGGCCAGCACGAAGGGCACGGACATCACGACGGTGAAGAAGATCTGCCCGGCGACGGAGACGTTCTCCACGGGCCAGCGCACCTGGGAGATGGAGGCGGCGCACGCCCCGCCGACGAGTGCCAGGCGGGACGCCCAGCGGGGCCCGTCGTGGGCGGCGACGCTGTAGATGATGACGAGCATCGCGAAGTCCGCCGGGTTCGGCGGGAAGTCCAGCAGCAGCTGGACGACACCGAGGAGGACCGCCAGGAGCAGCATCTTCTCGGGCGCGCGGCGGCGCAGCGCGACGACCAGCCCGAAGGTGGCCACGACGAGCGCGCCGATCACGTCGTCGGGCCCTTCCGGGACCTGGGCCACCCACAGCAGGGAGAACCCGAAGAGCATCACCGCCCAGAAGCTGTCGACGCCCGTCGGGTGCCTGCGGAGGAAGTCGTAGAGGCGCTGCACGTAGCAAGCGTAGGGAAACGGGATAGGTGCATGGGTCAACCGGGAGTGCGATCCGGTGCGAAGGCTCCTACTCCCCAAGGTGGACACTGGGCCCGTGACGGACGAGACCGCTGAGCGCACTGGTGTGACCTGGGACGACCACTCCTGGCGTGGCTGGCGGGAGGCGACGGAGGCCGCGCTGTACGGGCCGGGCGGCTTCTACCTCCGTCCCGAGGGGCCCGCCGGCCACTTCCGCACCTCCGTGCACGCCTCGCCGCTGTACGCCGCAGCCGTCGCCCGCCTCCTGACGGAGGTCGCGGCGGAGCTGGGGGACGAGGTCGCGTTCGTCGACGTGGGCGCGGGGCGGGGCGAGCTGGTGACGGCTGTGCTGGCGGCGCTGCCGCCCGGGCTCCGTGTCCGCGCGTACGCGGTCGAGAAGGCCCCCCGCCCGGCCGGGCTGGACCCGCGCGTGGAGTGGGTGGCGCGGCCGCCCGCCGGGGTGCGGGGACTGCTCTTCGCGAACGAGTGGCTGGACAACGTCCCGGTCGACGTCGCCCAGGTGGATGACGACGGCACGCCCCGGTACGTGGAGGTGCGGCGGGACGGCGCCGAGCGGCTCGGCGCGCCGGTGGCCGGGGCGGACGCGGCGTGGCTCGATCGTTGGTGGCCGGTGCGGGAGCCGGGTGGGCGTGCCGAGATCGGCCGCCCCCGCGACGAGGCGTGGGCGCGCGCGGCGGGCAGCCTGGCGGCCGGGCTGGCGGTCGCCGTGGACTACGCGCACACGGTGGCGACCCGTCCGCCGTTCGGCACGCTGACCGGGTTCCGCGAGGGCCGGGAGGTGCCGCCGGTACCGGACGGTTCGTGCGACATCACGGCACACGTCGCCGTGGACGCCTGCGCGGCGGCGGCCGCGCCGCACCGCACCGGCACGGGCCCCGCCGGCTCGGGCCCCACCGACGCCCACGCATCGGCCCACGCCCACGCCCACGCCACAGACGCGTACGGCCGCCGCGAGCACCCCACCGGCTCGGGCCCCACCGGCTGCGGCCCCACCGACGCACCCGCCACCCCTGGCGCGTACACCTCCCCCGACACCCACGCCACCCCGGCCACGTGCCTCACCCCGGACCACCCGCCCGGCGCGCGTGCCGCTTCCGTGCTGCCCGCCGGGCCCGTCGTGCTGCTCCCCCAGCGCGAGGCGCTGCACCGCCTCGGGGTGTCCGGCGAGCGACCCCCGCTGGCGCTCGCCTCCCGCGACCCGGCCGCGTACGTCCGCGCCCTCGCCACGGCGGGCGAGGCCGCGGAGCTGACGGCGCGCGGCGGGCTCGGCGGGTTCACCTGGCTCCTCCAACGGGCGCCCGCCGAGGGATACTGTCCGGCATGACGGAGACCACCCAGCACAGGGAGACCACGGTCGGCATCGGCGGTGCCGCGGAGAGCACCGACATGGTGCTCAACATCGGCCCCCAGCACCCCTCCACGCACGGTGTGCTCCGCCTCCGCCTGGTCCTCGACGGTGAGCTGATCCGGCAGGCCGAACCGGTGATCGGCTACATGCACCGCGGCGCCGAGAAGCTCTTCGAGGCCCGCGACTACCGCCAGATCATCATGCTGGCGAACCGGCACGACTGGCTGTCGGCCTTCGCCAACGAGCTGGGCGTCGTGATGGCCGTCGAGCGGATGCTCGGCATGGAGGTCCCCGAGCGGGCGGTGTGGACGCGCACGCTCCTCGCCGAGCTGAACCGGGTCCTCAACCACCTGATGTTCCTCGGCTCGTACCCCTTGGAGCTGGGCGGCATCACGCCGATCTTCCACGCCTTCCGTGAGCGGGAGGACCTCCAGCACGTCATGGAGGAGGTCTCCGGCGGCCGGATCCACTACATGTTCAACCGGGTCGGCGGGTTGAAGGAGGACCTGCCCGCGGGCTGGCTCGGCCGTGCCCGCCAGGCGGTGGCCGCCATCCGCTCCCGCATGGACGTGTACGACCGGCTGGTCCTCGGCAACGAGATCTTCCGGGGCCGTACCCGCGGTGTGGGCGTGTTGTCCGCGCAGGCCGTGCACGCGTACGGGGTGAGCGGGCCGATCGCCCGCGCCTCCGGGGTCGACTTCGACCTGCGGCGGGACGAGCCGTACCTGGCGTACGGGGAGCTGCAGGACGCGCTGAAGGTCGTCACCCGGCAGGAGGGTGACTGCCTGGCCCGGTTCGAGTGCCTGCTGGAGCAGACGCACAACGCGCTGGAGCTGGCCGACGCCTGCCTGGACCGGCTCGCGGAGCTGCCGCCGGGGCCCATCAACCAGCGCCTGCCGAAGGTCCTCAAGGCCCCCGAGGGCCACACGTACGCCTGGACGGAGAACCCCCTCGGCATCAACGGCTACTACCTGGTCTCCAAGGGCGAGAAGACCCCGTACCGGCTGAAGCTGCGCTCCGCCTCGTACAACAACATCCAGGTGCTGGCGGAGCTGCTGCCGGGGACGCTCGTCGCCGACATGGTGGCGATCCTCGGCTCGTTCTTCTTCGTCGTCGGCGACATCGACAAGTAGTCGCGAACGGCGCACGGCGGCGGCCGGGAGGAATCCTCCCGGCCGCCGCCGTGTCGTCCGTGCCCCGGGGGCGCCGCCTGACGGCGCTGACACCGCCTGACGGCGCCTCACGCGATCGGTGACGCCTACGAGCTGACGGCGTCCCGCAGCTCGACCACGTCCAGCTGCTCGGTCTCGTCGTGGGCGGTCAGGTCGATGACCTGGCCGACGGCCTGCTCCGAGTCGCGCCGTCCGTCCGGCCGCTCGGCGGCGAGGGCCTCCGCGCCGACCACGTCCGCCAGGTCCTCCTGCTGGACGGCGGCCTCCAGCGCGGCCGAGGGCCCGCCGGTACCGCCCTGTCCCGTACCACCCTGCCCGGTACCGGCCGCTCCGCTACCGGCCTGCCCGGTACCGGCCGCTCCCGTACCACCGGCCTGTCCCCCGGCGCCCTTCTGGGTACCGAAGAAATCGAAGCCGCCCTCCAGCCGGGAGGCCGGGCGGCGCTGGGCGGCGTACGGGACGATGGCGGCCGCGGCGGACACGGGGCGCGTCGCCACCGCGGTCCGTCCGGGGGTGCCTGCGGCGGGGCGCAGCGCGGCCTCGGCGATCCGGCGGGCCTCCTGCGCGGCGGCGTTGCGCGTCAGCCGGCGCAGGGCCTGGGCGGCGCGCAGGTAGTCGGCCCCGGTCGGCGCGGAGGACCAACCGGTGGGCGGCGCCGAGGCCGCCAGGGACTCCGGGGACGCCAGGGACTCCGGGGACCCGGACGCGGTGGACGCCGGGGACCCGGACGCGGTGGACGCGGCCACCGGCCCCTGCGGACCGGACCCGCCGGCGTCCGGGGTGCCCGGGGTGTCCGCCGCGGTTCCCAGGGCGAGCCGGCGGCGGCCCTCCAGGGCGCTGGCCCGCTCGGTCTCGGCGGTGGCGTACCGGCGGAGCAGCCCGGCGTGTTCGTTGCGCAGGCCCGCGAGTTCGACCCGCTTGGCGCGCAGCTTCGCGTCGAGCTTCGCGCGCAGGACGCGCGATTCCTCCAGGTCCGCCTCCAGCTCGGCTATGCGCTCCTCTGTCTTCCACTGGTCGCTCGCGCGGGCGCGGGTCAGCTCGGCGACGCGGCGGCCCGCCGTACGGTCCCAGGCCCGCATGAGGACCGCGCCCGTGACGGCGGCGGCCGCCGTGGCCGCGACGAGCAGGCGCAGCGCCAGCGGATCGGCCAGGAGCCAGGCACCCGACGCGCAGAGGACGGACGCTCCGGCCACCGCGGAGGGCGGCAGAAGCCGGTGCAGGGGCGGGGAATGGCGGTGGCGTCCACGTGGCATGGCCTGAAATTTACCGTGCGTAGGCGTCGTTCGGGGTGTCGGCCCGGCAATGTTTCGCCGACGTGCCGCGGGCCGGGCCGACCGTCCGACTCGTGCGTACTCGGGAAGGCGTTCGCCGTTACCGGCGAAGCAACCCCTTCTCCCCCAGGTACTCCTTGGCGACGTCCACCGGTTTTGCGCGCTCGGCGTCGACCTTGCGGTTCAACTCGACCAGGTCGGCGGTGGTCAGCGTTTTGGTGATCTTGCCCAGTGCGGCGGCGATCTCCGGTGATCCGGCGTCCCGCGCATTGACGACGGGCAGGACGTTGTCGGCGTTCTGGAGCTTCTTGTCGTCCTCCAGGATCACCAGGCCGAAGGCGTCGAGCGTGGCGTCCGTCGTGGTGGTGAGGACCAGCTGGTCGACCCCGTCCTTCACCGCCTGCTTGGCCTGCGGGGTGCCCACGCCCTTGGGGTCGACGCCCGTCACGTCGATCCCGTACCGGGATTCGAGCCCGGGTGCGCAGAACGGCCGTACGGTGCACTCGTCACCCGCCGCGATCTTCACCTTCACCTTCGACCGGCCGAGGTCGGAAAGTGTCCGCAGCTTGTTCCGCGCGGCGAATTCGCGGCTGACGGCGAAAGCGTTCTGATCGACCGCGCGGCCGGCCGGGAGGACCTTCAGTCCGCGCGGCTCGGCGAGCTTCTTCAGTGCGGCGACGGTGGCCGTGACATCGCTGGAGGCGACCGGCTTCTCCTGTGGCGCCTTCGGGCCGTTCACCTTCGCGTTGAGGAATTCCGCAAGCGTAGCCGCGTATTCCGGTACGACGTCGATCTCGCCCTTCTCCAAGGACGGCTGGTACAACTCGCGGTTCTCCACCGTCCTGATGGACGTGCGGTATCCGGCGTCGGCGAGGACCTGCGCGTACAGCTCCGCGAGGATCTGCGACTCGGTGAACCCGGCCGAGCCGACGACGACCGTGCCGCCGCCCGCCGCGCCGGAGGGCTCACCGGACCCCGCCGCACCGCCGCGCTCCTCCAGGCTGCTGCCGCCGCAGGCGGCCAGCCCCACGGTCATACCGAGCACGCCCAGGGCCGCCCCGGCCACGCGGATGGTTCTGCTCTTCACGATTCAGGTCTCCGTCCGTTTCCGTCCATGGCCCGCGAGCGCCCTGCCCGCCGCCGCCAGTACGCCCTCGACGAGCAGGGCGAGGGCGCCGACGAGCAGCGCCCCTGCGAACACCTGCGCGGTGTCGTACGTGTGGAAACCCGCGGTGATGATCCGCCCGAGGCCGCCCTCGCCCGCCATCGCGGCGAGCGTGGCCGTGGCGATCACCTGGACGGCGGCCAGCCGCAGGCCCGTCATCACCAGGGGGAGGGCCAGGGGCAGCTCGACCGTGCGGAAGAGCTGACCACCCGACATGCCCATGCCACGAGCGGCCTCGACCACCGACCGGTCCACCTCCCGCATCCCCAGATAGGTGTTGGTGAGCAGTGGCGGCACGGCGAAGAGCACCAGCGCGACGATCGTCGGTACGCCGCCCTGCCTGCCGAGGGGGGTCAGCGTCAACAGCACCAGCACCGCGAGCGTGGGGACCGCCCGGCCGACGTTGGAGACGTTCACCGCGAGCGCGCCGCCCTTGCCGACGTGCCCGAGCCAGAAGGCGGCCGGCAGGGCGATCAGGCAGGAGAGGACCAGGCTGACCCCGCTGAACCACAGGTGCTCCCCCAGCCGGTGCCAGACTCCCGCCTCGCCCTGCCAGTTCGCCCCCGTCGCCAGCCACGTCCAGGCGTCGGCCACCACACCCATCGCTCAGCCCGCCTTCCCCACGGAATCACGCGCCGCGGCACCCCGCCGCGCCCGGGAGCCAGATGACGTGAGGCCAGGTGACGCGGAGCCAGGTGACGTGGACCGCCGCGGCGCGGAGCCCCGCGCGCGGGCCGCCCGCGTCCACGGCGTCAGCAGCCGCTGGAGCGCCAGCAGCAGCGCGTCCGCGGTGACCGCCAGCAGGACGCAGAGCACCGAGGCGGTCAGCACCTGGGCCTTGAAGAAGCTCTTCAGTCCGCTGGTGATCAGCGTGCCCAGACCGCCGTAGTCCACCAGCGCGCCCACGGTCGTCAGGGCGACCGTCGACACCGTCGCCATCCGTACGCCCGCCAGCACGGCGGGCAGCGCGAGCGGCAGCTCGACCTCCCACAGCAGCCGCCCCGGCCCGTACCCCATGCCGCGGGCCGCCTCACGCGTCTCCTCGGGCACCGCCGCCAGGCCGGCCAGGATGTTCCGCACGAGGATCGTCAGCGAGTACAGCACCAGACCGGTCACGACCAACGCCGCGGACAGCCCGAAGAGCGGGAGCAGCAGGGAGAACATCGCCAGGGACGGGACCGCGTACAGCACGGTCGTCAACCCGAGCACGGGCCCCGCGAAGGCGGGCCGGGCGCGCACCAGCAGCGCCAGCGGGAAGGCGACGGCGAGCCCGACGAGCACCGAGACGACCGTGATCCACACGTGCTGGACGGTCGCGTCCGTGAGCTCCTGGGCACGGGAGCTCACGTACTCCGGGCAGATCCACGCGTTCGCCGCGAGACATCCGCTCATCACTCCCCCACCTCCCCGCCTCGATGTGGTGTTCGACCGCAAACGACCCTAACCCGCACCACCGACAATCACCGGGGAACCCGCCAAGAGGGCACCATGGGCCTCTGCGTCACCACACGCCACACAGCCCCGCACGTCGCGGAACCGGCGTGTGACAGGGTCGGTACGTCACGAGGGGGAGCAGCAGTGATCCGGTTCGAGCACGTCACCAAGCGGTACCCGGACGGCACCACGGCCGTCGACGACCTGTCGTTCGAGGTGGCCGAGGGCGAGTCGGTCACCCTCGTCGGCCCGTCGGGCTGCGGCAAGACGACCACGATGAAGATGGTGAACCGGCTGGTCGAGCCCACCTCCGGACGGATCCTCGTCGACGGCCGGGACGTCGCCACGACCGACCCGGTGGTCCTGCGGCGCGGCATCGGCTACGTCATCCAGCAGGTCGGCCTCTTCCCCCACCGCACGGTCCTGGAGAACACCGCGACCGTGCCGCGCCTCCTCGGCACCGGCCGCGCCGCGGCCCGCGCCCGCGCCGCGGAACTGCTCGACCTGGTCGGCCTCGACCCGCGCGCCTTCGGCGACCGGTACCCGGACCAGCTCTCCGGTGGCCAGCGCCAGCGCGTGGGCGTGGCGCGGGCGCTGGCGGCCGACCCGCCCGTCCTGCTGATGGACGAGCCGTTCGGCGCGGTCGACCCGGTCGTGCGGGAGCGCCTGCAGACGGAGTTCCTCAAGCTCCAGTCCCAGGTGCGCAAGACGGTCCTGTTCGTCACCCACGACCTGGAGGAGGCCGTACGGCTCGGCGACCGCATGGCCGTCTACGGACACGGGCGGATCGAGCAGTTCGACACGCCGGCCACGGTCCTCGGCGCCCCGGCCACCCCGTACGTCGCGGACTTCGTCGGCGCCGACCGGGCCCTGCGGCGGCTCGCGGTCACGCCGGTGGAGGAGGGCCACCTGGACCACCCGCCGGTCGTCCGGCTCGACGACCCCCTCCCGCGCGCGGGGGAGGGCCGTTCCGTGGTCCTGGACGCCGACGGCCGGCCGTACGGCTGGCTCCCCGCCACCCCGGAGAAGGCCCCCGAGGGCGGCCCGGCCACGGTGCGCGAGCGGACGCGGCCCATGGACGCGCGCGTGCCGCTCGGCGGCTCCCTCAAGGAGGCGTTCTCGGCGATGCTCCGGTACGACGCGGGCTGGGTCGCCGTCGTGGATCCGGCCGACGGCGGGCGCTACGCGGGGGTGCTCACCCCGGACCGGCTCCACGAGGCCCTGCGCCGCTCGGTGGACGGCACGGCACCCCGCTGAACCGCACCCGCGCCCATCCCCTCCCGAGCCCGCTCAGACCGCGCTGAGACGCCCGCTCATCCACACCAGGGCGGGCGGTATCTCACGGTTCCACGTACCGAAGTTGTGGCCGCCGCTGTCGAGCGTGATCGACGACACGCGCGCGGGGGCCTTCACCTTGGCGATGAAGTCCCGCGTCCCCCGCAGGTTCCCCTCGCCCTGCCGTGACGTCGTCACGAGGAACGACGACGCCCCCTGCCGGACGTTGTCCAGGCTCCACAGCAGGTCGGCCCGGTTGCGCAGCTTCGCGTCCCCGCGGAAGAGGTCGCCGGTCGTGACGTCCTCGGCCGCCTTGTAGTACGCGGACAGCCCGGCGCCCGCCGCGAACCGGTCCGGGTGGTGCAGGGCGATCTTCAGCGCGCAGTAGCCGCCGGTCGAGTTGCCGATGAAGCCCCAGTTGCGCGGCTTCGCGCCGACCCGGTACGTCTTCGAGATCGCCTCCGGCAGGTCCCGCGCGAAGAACGTCTCCGTCCGCGGCCCTCCCGGCACGTCCACGCACTCGGTGTCCCGCGGCGGCGCGACCGTCGGCCGCAGCATCACCAGGATCATCGGCTGCATCTTCCCCGCCTTGGCCTGGTCGTACGCGGTGCGCGGGTAGCGCAGTCCCTTGAGGAGGTTCTCCGCGGTGCCCGGGTAGCCGGTCAGCACGACGGCGGCCGGGAAGGTGCGGCGGGCGTGGGCGGGCTGGAAGTACTCCGGCGGCAGGTACACATAGGCCGGGCTCTCGATGCCCGAGCGCGGCCCCTCCACGACGACCTTCTGTATCTGACCGCCCGTCGCCGGATGGTGGCCGCCCGGCACGTCCATGCCGCGCTTCTCGACGACCCGGACGTCCCGGCTGCCCGCCGAGTGGTCGACGACCACGCCCATCTCCTGCTCCTGGCCCAGCAGGTCCGCCCAGGAGCCGTAGAACAGGAAGTAGTTGTTCGCGGCCAGCCCCACCGCAGCGAAGAGCGACAGCTGGGTCACCAGGAGCAGGCCCACCCTGCCGAGCACCGCCTTCGGGTCCCGCCGCGCGAGCCGCGGCCACAGCCGGACCGTCAGGGCGAACAGCACCACGGCCACGAGGACGGCGAGCGCCAGGACTTTGTTACTGGTGAGACCCATGCGTCGTCCAAGCCTTCTTCTTCAGTCGAGCGGTCGAGATTTTCCGGGCCGTGAGTGAACCCCCCAGCCGGGCACGCCGTCCTAGAAGGCGCACATAGTCCGGTTGTCCGGCGCCGAGAAGCTCGGGCCGAAGGGACACGTCGATCTCTCGCGGAGCCACGGGAAGCCATGTCTGTGACGGTAGATGGGGATAAGTCGGGATCGGTTCCGGCTCGGGTACGCCGAGTCCTGCGCGGACCGCGTGCCGAGAAGGTGCCCTCGCTCGTCGGCGCGGCGTGCACCTTCATCGGCCTGATCGACATCGCCGCCGGGGTCTTCCCCCGCTTCCGGGCGAGCCGGTTCCACGACGTCGTGGAGGTGCTGCCCGGCACGCTGGGACCGCTGTCCGCGGCGCTGGCGCTGAGCGTCGGCGTACTCCTGCTGCTCCTCGCCCACGGACTCAAGCGCCACAAGCGGCGGGCCTGGCGGGCCGCGGTCGTCCTGCTCCCCGCGGGCGCCGTGGCGCAGTTCCTCTACCGCCACTCCGTCGTCGGCGTGCTGCTCTCCCTGGCGCTGCTGGCCCTGCTGCTGCGCCACCGCAAGGAGTTCGCCGCGCTGCCCGACCCGCGCAGCCGCTGGCGCGCCCTCGCCAACTTCGTCCTGATGGGCGCCGGCTCGATCGGCCTCGGCCTGGTCATCGTCAGCGCCCACCCGGGCAAGGTGATCGGTGACCCCGGCCTGAGCGACCGCCTCGAACACGTCCTGCTGGGCCTGTTCGGCGTCGAGGGGCCCGTCGCCTACGGCGGCAGCGTGTCGTGGACCGTCGGCTACTCGCTCGGCGCCCTCGGCCTGCTCACCGCCGTCACCACCATCTACCTCGCCTTCCGGCCCGAGCACCCGGTCGCCCGGCTCACCGAGGACGACGAGGCCCAACTGCGCGAGCTGCTCGCCCGGCACGGCGGACGCGACTCGCTCGGCCACTTCGCCCTCCGCCGCGACAAGGCGGTCGTCTTCTCGCCCAGCGGCAAGGCCGCCGTCACCTACCGCGTCGTCTCCGGCGTGATGCTCGCCAGCGGCGACCCGATCGGTGACGTCGAGGCGTGGCCCGGCGCGATCGAGCGGTTCATGGACGAGGCCAAGGCCCACTCCTGGACCCCCGCCGTCATGGGCTGCTCCGAGACCGGCGGCCAGGTCTGGACCCGCGAGACGGGCCTGGACGCCCTGGAGCTCGGCGACGAGGCGGTGGTGGACGTCCCGGATTTCTCCCTCTCCGGGCGCGCCATGCGGAACGTCCGCCAGATGGTCAAGCGCATCGAGCGCAACGGTTACGAGACGCGGGTCCGGCGAGTCCGTGACCTCTCCGCCGGCGAGCTGGAGCGCATCCGCCTGGCCGCGGCGGCCTGGCGCGGTACGGACACCGAGCGGGGCTTCTCCATGGCCCTCGGCCGCATCGGGGATCCGGGCGACGGCGACGCCGTCATCGCCACCGCCCACAAGGCCGACGAGACCACCGACGCCTCCCCCTACGGCGATCTGAAGGCGATCATCCACTTCGTGCCGTGGGGTCGGGACGGGATGTCGCTGGAGCTCATGCGGCGTGACCGCGCCGCCGACCCCGGCATGAACGAGCTGCTGATCGTCGCCGCCCTGCAGGCGGCCCCGCAGCTCGGCGTCGCACGGGTCTCCCTGAACTTCGCGATGTTCCGCTCCGCCCTCGCCCGCGGCGAGAAGCTGGGCGCGGGCCCGGTGCTGCGCCTCTGGCGCGGCCTGCTGGTCTTCCTGTCGCGCTGGTTCCAGATCGAGTCGCTGTACAAGTTCAACGCGAAGTTCCAGCCCCGCTGGGAGCCGCGCTTCGTCGTGTACCGCAGCAGCCGCGACCTGCCCCGCATCGGCTTCGCCGCCATGCAGGCCGAGGGCTTCGTGAACCTGGCACCGCCCCGCCTGTTCCGCCGCGCCGCGACCCGTACGGCCCGGCCCTGCGCCCACATCACGCCCACCACCGGCGAACAGGGCATGCGCGCGGCCTGACGGGCCGCCGCGGTCGCGGACGGCCGGGAGGGGTCGTACAGGGTCGCCCCCGCAGGGGGTCGGCGGGGGCGGGCCGGTGCCTTCACCGGGACCCGGGCCCGCCGACCCCGAGGAGGTGACCCTGTACGACCCCGACCCACCCCCACCGGCCCCCGGGACCCCCACCACCACGACGGCCCGGACCCCGCTGCCGCCACTCACCGGACCCCGGACCCCGCTGCCCCCGCCCCACAGGCCCCCGGGACCCCCGACACCGCCACCACCACGACGGGCCGGCACCAGCACGGCCCCGGACCGTGCTGCCCCGACCCCACCGGGACGACACCCCCTAGGCTGGGTGCATGAGTACGTTGCGCGGACGGGGCACGGTCCAGGGCCTGCCGGAGTGGGACCGCTGTGCGGTCATGGGCGTGGTGAACGTGACGCCCGACTCCTTCTCCGACGGCGGGCGCTGGTTCGACACCACCGCCGCCGTCAAGCACGGCCTGGACCTGGTCGCCCAGGGCGCCGACCTGGTGGACGTCGGCGGCGAGTCGACCCGCCCCGGCGCCACCCGCGTCGACGAGGACGAGGAGCTGCGGCGGGTCGTCCCGGTCGTGCGGGGCCTGGCCTCCGAGGGGGTCACCGTCTCCGTGGACACCATGCGCGCCTCGGTCGCCCACGCGGCCGTCGAGGCCGGCGCCGCCCTGGTCAACGACGTCAGCGGCGGCCAGGCCGACCCCGGCATGATCCCGGCGGTGGCCGCCGCGGGGGTGCCGTTCGTGGTGATGCACTGGCGCGGTTTCAGCGACACGATGAACAGCCTCGCCGTGTACGACGACGTCGTCGCCGAGGTCGTCGCCGAGATCCACGCGCGCGTGGAGGCCGTCGTGGCGGGCGGTATCGCCCCCGAACGGCTCATCGTCGACCCGGGGCTCGGTTTCGCCAAGCAGGCGGAGCACGACCTGGCCCTCGTCGCGCACCTGCGCGACCTGCGCGCCCTCGGCCGGCCCCTCCTCGTCGCCGCCTCCCGCAAGCGGTTCCTCGGCCGGGTGCTGGCCGGCGACGGGCACGCCCCGCCGCCCGCCCGCGAGCGGGACGCCGCCACGGCCGCGGTCTCCGCGATCGCGGCGCACGAGGGCGCCTGGGCCGTCCGGGTCCACGAGGTGCGGGCGACGGCGGACGCGGTCCGCGTGGCCCGCGCCGTCGAGGGCGCCGCCTCGTGAGCGGCGGCGCGCGCACCGACACCGAGGCCGTCGAGCAGGCCAACACCGCCTTCTACGAGGCGATGGAGCGGGGCGACTTCGAGGCGATCGCCGACCTGTGGCTCGACGAGCGGCACGGCGACGTCTCGTGCGTCCACCCCGGCTGGCCGGTGCTGACCGGGCGGGGCGAGGTGCTGCGCTCGTACGCCCTGATCATGGCGAACACCGAGTACATCCAGTTCTTCCTGACCGACGTGAAGGTCTCCGTCGTCGCCGACACGGCGCTGGTGACGTGTACGGAGAACATCCTCAGCGGCGGCCCCGCCGAGGACGGCGCAGAGCTGGGCCCGCTGGTGGGGCAGCTCGTCGTGGCCACGAACGTCTTCCGCCGCACCGCGGACGGCTGGAAGGTCTGGTCCCACCACGGTTCGCCCGTCCTCGCGGAATCCGACGACGAGGAGGACGACGAGGGCGCGGTGTGAGCCCTGTCGAGTGGGTAGGCGAGCGGGTGGGAACGCCGCCGGCGGGGCCGTGCGCGGACCGTGTCGGTGCCCGCGGGTAGATTCGTGGGGTGGCAACCGGACCGCCGCACCCGGCCGGCTGCCCGCCAGACCTACGACAGCAGGAGTGATTCGCGTGGATCGTGTCGCGTTGCGCGGCCTCAAGGCCCGCGGGCACCACGGCGTCTTCCCCCGGGAGCGGGAGGAGGGCCAGACGTTCATCGTGGACCTCGTCCTGAGCCTCGACACCCGCCCCGCCGCCGCGGACGACGACCTGGCCAAGACCGTCCACTACGGCATCGTCGCGGAAGAGGTCGTCGACGTGGTGCAGGGCGAGCCGGTCGACCTGATCGAGACGCTGGCCGAGCGCATCGCCCAGCAGTGCCTGAAGCACCAGGGGGTCCAGGAGGTCGAGGTGTGCGTGCACAAGCCGGACGCCCCGATCACCGTGCCCTTCGACGACGTGACCATCACCATCACCCGGAGCCGCGTATGAACCGCACGCCCAGCGACCCGACGGTACAGCCGGTGCCCGCCTCCGTGACGGAGCAGGTCGACGCGGCCGACACCACGCTGACCAACCCGAGGCAGGCCGTGCTGTCCCTCGGGGGCAACCTCGGCAACCGACTGGAGAACCTCCAGGGAGCCGTGGACGCCCTGGAGGACACGCCAGGCGTTCGGGTGAAGGCCGTGTCCCAGGTCTACGAGACGGAGCCCTGGGGCGTCGAGCCGGACTCGCAGCCCCGCTACCTCAACGCGGTCGTCGTCGTGAAGACGACGCTGCCGCCAGCGTCCCTCCTGGAGCGGGCGCAGGCCGTGGAGGAGGCCTTCGACCGGGTCCGCACGCAGCGGTGGGGCGCCCGGACCATCGACGTCGACATCGTGGCGTACGCGGACGAGCTCTCCGACGACCCGACGCTCACCCTGCCGCACCCGCGCGCCCGTGAGCGGGCCTTCGTGCTCCGCCCGTGGCTGGACGTCGACCCGGACGCCCAGCTCCCCGGCGCGGGCCCGGTCGCCGAGCTCCTGGCGGGCCTCGGGCAGGAGGGCGTGGCCGTCCGGGACGACCTGGAACTCCGCCTGCCCGAGTGAGCGTTGTCCCCGGGGGACGCCCGGCCGACCGGGCGGAATCCCCCGCGAGACAGCACGCACGACAGGCACGACGAACACAGCACGCACCACACGCAGCACACGCACAGCAGTCACGACACGCACGGCACTGACACAGGCGAAGGACACCGGTGAAGCAACTGCGGGTCAAGGTACTGGCCGGACTCTTCGTGGTGGCCGGAGTCCTGTCCTGGGGCGGCGCCCGGCTGTGGGACGCGCTCGGCACGCTGCCGAGCGTCCCGCTGGCCGCGCCGATCGTGCTCGGGGCCATCGCGGCCGTCCTCGCGGCGACCGCGCTGTCCCTGCGGGCCCGGCTGAAGGCCCAGCGGGAGCGGCGCCCGGGCGCCAAGGGCGTCGAGCCGCTCATGGCGGCCCGCGCGGTCGTCTTCGGCCAGTCGAGCGCGCTGGTCACCGCGGTCGTCAGCGGCATGTACGGCGGGGTGGGCGTCTTCCTGCTCGGCTCGCTGGACGTGCCGGCCCGCCGCGACCAGGCCATCTACGCCGGTTCCGCGGTGGTGGCCGGGATCGCGGTGATAGTGGCGGCGCTCTTCCTGGAGCGCGTCTGCCGGCTCCCCGAGGACGACGACCCGGCGACCCCCACCGCCACCCCCGCGTGACGCACGGCCGGCGCCGAAGCGCCGGCCGTGACCGTGGGGGCGGACCGTCGAGGACGGGCCGTGGAAGGCGGGCCGTGGAAGGCGGGGTCAGCGCGCCATTATGAGGCTCATCGCCTCGGCCCGCGTCGACCCGTCCCGCAGCTGCCCGCGCACCGCGGACGTCGTGGTCTTCGCGCCCGGCTTGCGGATGCCGCGCACCGACATGCACATGTGCTCGGCCTCGATCACCACGATCGCGCCGCGCGCCTCCAGGATCCGCATCAGCGAGTCGGCGATCTGCGTCGTCAGCCGCTCCTGGACCTGCGGGCGGCGCGCGTACACCTCGACCAGGCGGGCCAGCTTCGACAGGCCGGTGATCTTGCCGCTCTCGGCGGGGATGTAGCCGACGTGCGCCACGCCGTGGAACGGCAGCAGGTGGTGCTCGCACAGGCTGACGATCTCGATGTCCTTCACCAGGACCATCTCGTCGTGACCGAGGTCGAACGTCGTCGTGAGCACGTCCTCGGGCTCCTGCCAGAGGCCGCTGAGGATCTCCCGGTAAGCGCGGGCGACCCGGGCGGGGGTCTCGCGCAGCCCCTCGCGGTCCGGGTCCTCGCCGACCGCGATGAGGAGTTCGCGTACGGCGCTCTCCGCGCGCTTCGCGTCGAACACGCCGATCGCGCTCTCGCCGTCCAGCGTCACCGGGTCGGTCATGGGTGCCTCGTTCCGTCTTGCCTGGAATACGCGAATACCGCGCCTGGAGTACGCGAATGCCGCGCCCTCACAGGCTAAAACCTGGTGGGCGCGGCATCCATTCCGGGTCCGGGGCGGGGCCCCCGTCAGGACTCGGGGCGCTCCTCGGCGGCCGGCTCGGCCGCCTTGGTGGTCTCCACGGTCGTGGTGGTCACCGCGGGGGCTGAGCCGTTGGTCAGCGCCAGCTCCTTCGGTGAGAGCACCGGCGGCCGCGTCGAGGGCGTACGCCGCGAGGAGCCGGTCCAGGCCGGGCGCGGCGGGCGCTTGACGATCGGCGCGAAGACCTCGGCGATCTCCTCCTTGCCGAGCGTCTCCCGCTCCAGCAGCTGGAGGACGAGGTTGTCGAGGACGTCGCGGTTCTCGACGAGGATCTCCCACGCCTCGTTGTGCGCCGTCTCGATGAGCTTCTTGACCTCCTCGTCGACCAGCGCGGCGACCTCCTCGGAGTAGTCGCGCTGGTGCGCCATCTCGCGGCCGAGGAACGGCTCGGTGTTGTCACCACCGAACTTGATCGCGCCGAGGCGCTCGGTCATGCCGTACTGCGTGACCATCGCGCGGGCCGTGGCCGTGGCCTTCTCGATGTCGTTCGCGGCGCCGGTGGTCGGGTCGTGGAAGACCAGTTCCTCGGCGGCGCGCCCGCCCAGCATGTAGGCGAGCTGGTCGAGCATCTCGTTGCGCGTGGTCGAGTACTTGTCCTCGTCCGGCAGGACCATCGTGTAACCGAGGGCCCGGCCGCGGGACAGGATGGTGATCTTGTGGACGGGGTCGGAGTTCGGGGAGGCCGCGGCGACGAGGGCGTGACCGGCCTCGTGGTACGCGGTGATCTTCTTCTCCTTGTCCGACATGATGCGGGTCCGCTTCTGCGGGCCCGCGACCACGCGGTCGATCGCCTCGTCCAGCATGTGGTTGTCGATGAGCTTCTTGTTGCTGCGCGCGGTGAGGAGCGCGGCTTCGTTCAGCACGTTCGACAGGTCGGCACCGGTGAAGCCGGGCGTGCGGCGGGCGACGGCGGCGAGGTCGACGTCGGGCGCGACCGGCTTGCCCTTCTGGTGGACCTTGAGGATCTCCAGACGGCCCTGCATGTCCGGCCGGTCGACCGCGATCTGGCGGTCGAAGCGGCCCGGGCGCAGCAGCGCCGGGTCGAGGATGTCCGGCCGGTTGGTGGCGGCGATCAGGATGACGCCGCCCTTCACGTCGAAGCCGTCCATCTCGACGAGGAGCTGGTTGAGGGTCTGCTCGCGCTCGTCGTGGCCACCGCCGAGGCCCGCGCCGCGGTGTCGGCCGACGGCGTCGATCTCGTCGACGAAGACGATCGCCGGGGCGTTCGCCTTGGCCTGCTCGAAGAGGTCGCGGACGCGCGAGGCGCCGACACCGACGAACATCTCGACGAAGTCGGAACCGGAGATCGAGTAGAACGGCACGCCCGCCTCACCCGCGACGGCGCGGGCGAGCAGCGTCTTGCCGGTGCCGGGCGGGCCGTACAGCAGCACGCCCTTGGGGATCTTGGCGCCGACGGCCTGGAACTTCGCGGGCTCCTGGAGGAACTCCTTGATCTCGTGGAGCTCCTCGACGGCCTCGTCCGAGCCGGCGACGTCGGCGAACGTCGTCTTGGGGGTGTCCTTGGTGATCAGCTTGGCCTTGGACTTCCCGAAGTTCATGACGCGGGAGCCGCCGCCCTGCATCTGGTTCATCAGGAAGAGGAAGACCAGGACGATCAGGACGAAGGGCAGCAGCGAGAGCAGCACGGAGACGAAGGCGCTCTGCTTCGTCGGCGAGATCGTGTAGCCGTCCTTGATCTCGTCGGCCTCGTACTTCTGCTGCAGCGTCGCGGCGAGGTCGGAACCCTGGGTCCCGATGTAGCTCGCCTGGATCTTGTCGCTGCCGTCGATCTTCTGGCCGTCCTTGAGGTCGACCTTGATCATTTGTTCGTCGCCGGTGGTCAGCTTGACCTGGTCGACCTGGTTCTTGGTGATCGCCTGAACGACCTTGCCGGTGTCCACCGTCTTGTAGCCGCCCGACGAGCCGACGACCTGCATCAACACG
This sequence comes from Streptomyces changanensis, assembly GCF_024600715.1. Taxonomy (NCBI): domain Bacteria; kingdom Bacillati; phylum Actinomycetota; class Actinomycetes; order Kitasatosporales; family Streptomycetaceae; genus Streptomyces; species Streptomyces changanensis. Next base: position 3,754,052 of record NZ_CP102332.1, on the reverse strand, counting down.
ACCACGGCGAGGACGGCCAGCACGATCCACATGACCGGCCCACGGAAGTATCGCTTCACGTCCATCCATACGGAGCGATGACGCCCCGTCCCTCCTGCCCGTAGGTAAATGCTGCTGTGAGAGTGTGAGACTACGTGCTGGCTTCTGGGTCAGCACGGGTGCGGGAAAAAAGCTGTTCTTCGGACGGTACCCCAGCTTCGTGGCCCGTGGCCGCCTTCCCTTCCTCCAACGGCGGGAAGGCGGCCGGGGTTCCCGGGCCGCGGCGGCCCCGGCCGTTCAGCCCCCGTAGACGTGCGGGGCGAGCGTGCCGACGAACGGGAGGTTGCGGTACTTCTCCGCGTAGTCCAGCCCGTAGCCGACGACGAACTCGTTGGGGATGTCGAAGCCGATCCACCGTACGTCGATCGCCACCTTGGCGGCGTCCGGCTTGCGCAGCAGGGTGCAGACCTCCAGGGAGGCCGGCTCGCGCGAGCCGAGGTTGGACAGCAGCCAGGACAGGGTCAGTCCGGAGTCGATGATGTCCTCGACGATCAGGACGTGCTTGCCCTTGATGTCGGTGTCCAGGTCCTTGAGGATCCGGACGACGCCCGAGGACTGGGTGCCCGCCCCGTAGGAGGAGACGGCCATCCAGTCCATGGTGACAGGGGTGGACAGGGCGCGTGCCAGGTCCGCCATCACCATCACGGCGCCCTTGAGGACGCCGACGATGAGCAGGTCCTTGCCCGCGTACTCCTCGTCGATCTTCGCCGCCAGCTCGGCCAGCTTGGCGTCGATCTCTTCCTTGGTGATGAGTACCGACTTGAGGTCGGCACCCATGTCGTTCTGGTTCACCCGGGTCACTTTCGTTGCAGCCTGCGTCAGCCTGGATCGGCCTGGTCGGCCTCCTGGCCGACTCCTCGGCCCGTTTTCGGTCAGCCTTGCCGGATGACCAGTCTGCCACCCTGCCGCCGGGCGACGACGCGGCCGGGCAGATTGATGACGCCCTGACCCCGCCAGCCGGTGATGAGCCGGTCCAGTTCCTCGACGTGCCGGGCGAAGAGGGAGCCCGCCGGGGCGCCTTCGGCGATGGCGGCGCGGCGCAGGACGCGGCGGCGGACGGCGGGGGGCAGGGCGTACAGCTTGGCGCACTCCAGGAGCCCGGCGTCGTCGCGGACGGTGGCGTCGACCTCGGCGGCCCAGGTGTCCAGGGCGTCGGCGTCGTCCCGGCAGAGCTGCGCGGTACGGGCGAGGGCCTCCACGACGCCCTTGCCGAGCGACTTCTCCAGGGCGGGCAGGCCCTCGTGGCGCAGCCGGGACCGGGTGTAGGCCGGGTCGGCGTTCATCGGGTCGTCCCAGACCGGCAGCGACTGGACCAGGCAGGCCTTGCGGGCGGTCTGGCGGTCCAGCTGGAGGAAGGGGCGGCGGTAGCGGCCGGCGGAACCGGAGACGGCGGCCATGCCGGACAGGGACCGGATGCCGGAACCCCGGGCGAGGCCGAGGAGGACCGTCTCCGCCTGGTCGTCGCGGGTGTGGCCGAGCAGGACGGCGGCGGCGCCGAGCCGTTCGGCGGCCTCGTCCAGTGCGGCGTACCGGGCGTCCCGGGCGGCCGCCTCGGGGCCGCCGGCGCGGCCGACGGTGACGGCGACGGCCTCGACCGGGTCCAACCGCAGCGCGGTGAGCCGGGAGGCGACCTCGGCGGCGCGGAGGTCGGAGCCGGTCTGGAGGCCGTGGTCGATGGTGATGCCGCCGGCGCGGACGGCCAGCTTGGGCGCCTCGAAGGCGAGGGCGGAGGCGAGCGCCATGGAGTCGGCGCCGCCGGAGCAGGCGACCAGGACGAGCGGGGGCCCGTCGGCGCGGGTTCGCGCGGGGCCGCCCGCCGGGGGGGAGTCGGCGGTGTCGCGGGAGAGCTCGTTGAGTACGTCGTGGAGTACGCGGCGAACCGCCAGGCGTATCGCCGCGACCGCAGGATGGGGACCCATGTCCGGTGTCCTTCGTGTTTGGGGGTGCCTCGGTCGGAGTCTTAACGGTCGGAACGGGGGGTTCGGTCACTCGAGTCGTCACTCAGAGTGCGTCGATGGTGACAGAACACGGCCGATACCCGAGCATCGCACGCCTATCCCAGCCCCACGGTCCCTCGGATGGGTGAAAGGAGCGACGTTCGTCCGCCGACGGCCGGATCCGGGTTCTCACTCCCCCTTGCGATGCACCCGCGCGACCCAGTCCGCCGGTTTGGCGATCTCCGCCTTGGTGGGGAGGGTGTTCGGGGAGGTCCACACGCGGTTGAAACCGTCCATGCCGACCTCGTCGACGACGGCGCGGACGAACCGCTCGCCGTCGCGGTACTGGCGGAGCTTGGCGTCCAGCCCGAGGAGCTTGCGCAGCGCCTGGTCCAGGCGGGAGGCCCCGCGGGCACGACGCTGCTGGAACTTCTCACGGATCTCGGCGACCGACGGGACGACCTGCGGTCCGACACCGTCCATCACGTAGTCGGCGTGGCCTTCGAGGAGCGACATGACGGCCGTCAGACGGCCGAGGATCTCGCGCTGCTCGGGACTCTGGACGAGCTCGACCAGCGAGCGGCCGCCCTCGTCCTCGTCGCCCTCGGGCCGGGCTCCGGTGAAGGCCTGGGCGGCCTCGCGGAGCCGTTCCAGCACGGTCATGGGGTCGACCTCGGTGGCGCTGAGGAACGACTGGATCTCACCGCGGAGGTGGTCACGCAGCCAGGGCACCGCGGTGAACTGGGTGCGGTGGGTCTCCTCGTGGAGGCTCACCCAGAGGCGGAAGTCGTGCGGGTCCACGCCCAGCTCCCGCTCGACGTGGACGATGTTCGGCGCGACGAGGAGCAGCCGGCCGCCGCCGTTCTCGCCGGCGGGGAACTCACGGGTGGCGGGGGCGAAGGTCTCGTACTGGCCGAGGACGCGGGAGGCGAGGAACGACAGGAGCATGCCCAGCTCCACACCGGTCACCTTGCCGCCGACCGCGCCGAGGACGGCGCCCCCGGGGGTCGCGGAGCGGCGCTCCGACATCTTCGCCAGGAGGGGGCCGAGGAGTTCGCGGAAGCCGGCGACGTTGGCCCGGACCCAGCCCGCCCGGTCGACGACGAGCACGGGGGTGTCCTCGGGCTCGTGGCCCTCGGGGATCATGCGGGTGAACCCGCGGACGTGCTCCTCGGACGCCTTGGCGTGCCGCCGCAGCTCGGCGACGACCTCCCGGGCCTCCTCGCGGCTCACCTCGGGTCCGGGCCGCGCCAATCGTGTCGCGGTCGCCACCGCGAGGTTCCAGTCGACCATCCCAGCAGAAGCAGCACCACCGATGCTCGTCATGCGTCAACCGTACGTGGTCCGCGCGGTGAGGGAGAGGCCGCGGACGCCTCGGGTGCACCGCGCATCCCTGCCGTGTGCCCGGTCCCCGCCCCGGCCAGGGGGCCGGGGCGCGACCCTCCGGTCGGGGGACGACAGGCGCTGGGGTGACGGGGGTGGTGGGCGGCGGGGCGATGGGGGCGGGGGACATCGGCGTGACGGGTGCCGAGGTGACGGGCGCGGGGGCCGCAGGCCCCGGGATGACGGGCGCGGCGGACGCCGGAGCGACAGGCGCCGGGGCCGGGGCGGCGGTGGGACGGGCCCCGGCGAGGGCGCCGGGTGGGGGTGAAGGGCGCGGGGGCGACGGGCGCCGGGGTGACGGGGGCGGAGGCGGCGGGCGTCGGCGTGACGGGCGCCGGGGGCTGACGGGCGCCGGGAGCGAGGGCGGCGGACGCCGACGTGACGCACTCCGGCGTGACGGGCATCGAAGGGACAGGCACCGGGAGGGCGGGCGGCGGGCGTCGGCGTGACGGGCGCCGGGGGGTGACGGGCGCCGGGAGCGAGGGCGGCGGACGCCGACGTGACGCACTCCGGGGTGACGGGGCGGAGGCGGCGGCGACGGCGCCAGGTGGGGGCGCCGGGGTGACGGGAGCGGGGCGACGGGGCGCCGGCGTGACGGGCATCGAAGGGACAGGCACCGGGAGGGCGGGCGGCGGGCGCCGACGTGACGGGCGCTGGCGTGACGGGCGCGGGGGCCGGGGCGGCGGTGATCAGCCGCGGCGACGGCGCCGGGCCGGGCGGCGGTGGTCAGGGACGCGGCGAGGGCGTCGGGGTGACGGGCGCGACGGGGGCCGGGGCGGCGGTGGTCAGGGCCGTGGCGAGGGCGTCGAGGGCCGGCTGGGCCTCGTACGGCGACGGCGTGCGCGCGGCGAGGAAGGCGAAGGCGAGGAGGCGGCCGTCGCCGGTCACGGCGGTGCCGGCGAGGGCGTTGACGCCGGTCAGGGTGCCCGTCTTGGCGCGGACGAGACCCGCACCGGGCGAGCCGGCGGCGTAGCGGCCCTCCAGGGTGCCGGTGAAGCCGCCGACCGGGAGGCCGGTGAGGACGGGGCGCAGGGCGGGGCGCGCGGGGTCGGCGGCCCGGGTGAGGAGGGTGGTGAGGAGGCGGGCGGAGAGGCGGTTGCGGCGGTCGAGGCCGCTGCCGTCCGCGAGGGCCGTCCCCTCCGTCGGGACGTCGAGGCGGTGCAGCTGGGCGCGGACGGCGCGGGCGGCGCCGTCGAAGCTCGCGGGATGGCGGGTGGCCCGCGCGGTGGCGCGGGCAAGGGCCTCGGCCAGGTCGTTGTCGCTGGCGGTCAGGGTGCGCTCGACGAGGGCCGGGAGCGGGGCCGACCGGGTCGTGGCGACCGGCTTCGCCGTCCGGGGCGCGCGGCCGGGGGCGGGCGGCCCCTGGACCCGTACGCCCTGCTCGGCCAGCAGGTCGGCGAAGAGCCGGGCCGTGCGGCCCGCCGGGTCCTGCGCGCGCGGCGCGGGGCCGGACGTCGAGCCGTCGAGGCGGGCGGCGTCCGTCATGAGGGCGGTGACCGGGGCGAGGTTGTCGTTGACGCCGATGGGGTGGCGGACCGGGCCCTGGTAGAGCGAGGTGTCGTAGGTCAGGGCGGGGGCGGCCGGCGCCTTCCGGGCGCGGAGCGCCTTCGCCGTACCGACCGCCAGGTCCCGGAGGCGGCGCGCGTCGAGAGTGGGGTCACCGCCGCCGACCAGCGTGACCACCCGGCTGTCGGGCGTGGCCACCACCGTGGTGGTCAGGCGGTGGTCGGGTCCGAGGGCGGAGAGGGCGGCGGCCGCCGTGGCGATCTTGACGGTCGACGCGGGGACCATGGGCGCCGCCCCTCCCCGGTCGTACAGCCGGCGCCCGGTCGCCACGTCGACCACGGTGGCGGCGGGCGCGGTGCCGAGGCCCGGCGCGCGGAGCAGCGGATCGAGGATCCCGGCCAGGGCGGGTGGCGCGGTCCCGGCGCCGTGGGGCGCCGCGAGGGGGGCGAGCACGGCCGGCGCGCTGGGCGCGGGGGCGGGGACCGTCCCGGGGCGGGTGGCGGCGGGGCCGTGCCCGGAGCCGGGGCCCGCGCCGTGATGTGCGCCACCTGTGGCGGCGGGGGCGGACGCGCGGAGGCGTTCGGCCGTACGCTGGCCCCCGTCCCAGGGGCCGGCGAGACCCGCCGCCGTGGCGGCCAGGGCCAGACCGGCGGCCGCGGAGCCCGCGGCCAGCCGCAGAACGTTCCGTTCCGGCACGGCTGACCAGCCCCTTTCGCGAGCACTCGGTTGCGTGAGGGACACTTAACCACTGAGCTGGGCCACGAGCACGGCACCCCGGTGATCACGGCGGTCCAGTGACCCGACATTGTGTTGATCTTGGAGGAGCCACCCGTGGAGTTCGACGTCTGCATCGAGATCCCGAAGGGTTCGCGGAACAAGTACGAGGTGGACCACGAGACCGGTCGCATCCGTCTCGACCGCCACCTGTTCACCTCGACCGTCTACCCGGCGGACTACGGGTTCGTCGAGGGCACCCTGGGTGAGGACGGCGACCCGCTGGACGCCCTGGTCATCCTGGACGAGCCGACCTTCCCCGGCGTGCTGGTCAAGTGCCGCGCGATCGGCATGTTCCGCATGACCGACGAGGCCGGCGGCGACGACAAGCTGCTGTGCGTCCCGGCGTCCGACCCGCGCATGGAGCACCTGCGCGACATCCACCACGTGTCGGAGTTCGACCGCCTGGAGATCCAGCACTTCTTCGAGGTCTACAAGGACCTGGAGCCCGGCAAGTCCGTCGAGGGCGCCGACTGGGTCGGCCGTGCCGAGGCCGAGGCCGAGATCGAGGCCTCGATCAAGCGCCTGGAGGCGCAGGGCGGCGCCCACTGAGGCAGCCCCCGCACCATCCGCTGACGGGCGGCGCGACCCCTGGGAACCGGGGGACGCGCCGCCCGTCGCGGCGTGTACGGCCCCGCTCCCCCGCGCCGCGTCCGGCACCGGCCACGGCCCGCGGTGTGGGGACGCCGCTGACGTGCTCATACTGGGCGCACGGCGCAGGACACGGGTATCCCGCGAGTCATCCGGGGCAGGTGCGTCCCGGGAGGCGCAGCGGACGGGAGTGAGGGCAAGGGCAGTGGCGGAGCCGCACGGTCCGGAGGACGACCGCAAACCGCAGTCGGACGAGGCGCGCAGTGCCTTTGCCCCGCCTGCCGGGGTGGAACCGCCGGTGCCGCTGGAGGATGACCACCCGAGCTCCGAGTTCGCCGTGCCCGACTGGCTGACGACCGGGAACGCGGACGAGCCCGAGGGGTCGGCCTTCAGGCCGCCGTCGGCGTTCGACGCGCGCATGGCCCATCCGGCGTACACACCGGCGCCCGGCTCCCCCACGGTCCGGCTGTCGAAGGACGCGCCCTGGCAGGACCGCATGCGGACCATGCTGCGGATGCCGGTGAGCGAGCGGCCCCCGGCGGAGGCGGCGCAGCGGCACGAGGAGGGCGCCGGCCCGGCCGTGCCGCGCGTGCTGGACCTGACGCTGCGCATCGGCGAGCTGCTGCTCGCGGGCGGCGAGGGCGCCGAGGACGTCGAGGCGGCGATGTACGCGATCTGCCGCGCGTACGGCCTGGACCGCTGCGAGCCGACCGTCACCTTCACCCTGCTGTCGGTCACGTACCAGCCGTCGCTGGTGGACCACCCGGTGACGGCGAGCCGGATCGTGCGGCGGCGCGGTACGGACTACACGCGGCTGACGGCCGTCTACCAGCTGGTCACCGACATCTCCACGGAGGGCGTCGACGTCACGCTGGAGGAGGCGTACCGGCGGCTGGCGCTGATCCGCCGCAACCGGCACCCGTACCCCGGCTGGGCGCTCACCCTCGCGGCGGGCGGGCTCGCCGGGGCGGCCTCGGTGCTGCTGGGCGGTGGCGTCGCCGTCTTCCTGATCGCGGCCGCCGGGGCGATGCTGGGCGACCGGCTGGCGTGGCTGGCGGCGGGGCGCGGGCTGCCGGAGTTCTACCAGTTCGCGGTGGCCGCCGTGCCGCCCGCGGCGCTGGGCGTGACGGTGAGCCTGCTGCACGCGGGACTGCGGCCGTCCGCGGTGATCACGGGTGGGCTGTTCGCGCTGATCCCGGGAAGAGCGCTGGTCGCGGCGGTGCAGGACGGTCTGACCGGCTTCTACATCACGGCGTCGGCGCGTCTGCTGGAGGTCGTGTACTTCTTCGTCGCGATCGTGGTGGGCGTGCTGACCACGCTGTACGTGGGCGTGCAGCTGGGCGCGAAGCTCAGCCCGGAGGGCACGGTGGTGCCCGTGGAGCGGCCCGTGGTCTCGATCATCGCGGCGATGGCCCTGTCGATGACCTTCGCGATCCTGCTCCAGCAGCAACGTTCCACCGTGCTGCTGGCGATGCTGAACGGAGCGGTCGCGTGGGTGGTCTTCGGCGCCGTCGCGGTCACCGCCGAGGGCTCGGCGGTCCTGGCGACGTCGCTGGCGGCGGGGCTGGTGGGACTGTTCGGGCAGCTGATGGCGCGGTACGAGCGGACGACGTCGCTGCTGTACGTCACGGCGGCGATCGGCCCGCTGCTGCCCGGCTCCGCGATGTACTACGGGGTGCTGAACATCGCGCAGAACAACATCGACGCCGGTTTCGCCTCGCTGGCGCGCGCGGCGGCCCTGGCGCTGGCCATCGCGATCGGCGTGAACCTGGGTGGCGAGCTGGCGCGGATGTTCCTGCGGGCCCCGGGCTCGGCGGCCTCCCGCCGCGCGGCCAAGCGGACGAGGGGCTTTTGACGGCGCACCCCGCCCGGGACGCCGGCGCCGGCTCGCGCGGGCGGGGCGTGGGGCGGGGTGCGGGCGGTGCGGTGGTGTGCGCTGGCGGGGCGGCGCCGATGTGGTGCGCGGTGCGGTGGTGCGCGGTGCGGGCCGGGGGTGGGCCCGCACCGGGGCGGGTCAGCGCCGGGCGTGGCGACCGCGCTGCGCGGGGGCCGCGGCGGCGTCGGCCGGTACCGCACCGGCCGCCAGGGACTCGGCCGCGGCCTTCTTCGCCTGGGAGCGGCCCCGCACGACCTCGATGATGATCGGGACGACCGACAGCACCACGATCAGGATGAGGATCGCTTCGATGTTCGCCTTGATGAACCCGATCTGCCCGAGGAAGTACCCGGCCACGGTGACACCGGCGCCCCACATCACGGCGCCGACGACGTTGTACGCGATGAACGTGCGGTACTTCATCCGGCCGGCGCCCGCGACGATCGGCGCGAACGTCCGGATGATGGGCACGAAACGCGCCAGGACGATCGCCTTCGGGCCGTACTTCTCGACGAACTCGTGCGCCTTGTCCAGGTTCTCCTTCTTGAAGACCTTGGAGTTGGGGCGGCTGAAGAGCTTCGGTCCGAAGAACCGGCCGATGGCGTAGCCCACCTGGTCGCCGGTGATGGCGGCGGCGACGATCAGCGTGCAGACGAGCCACAGCGGCTGCTGGATGTAGCTGCCCTCGGCGACCAGCAGGCCGGCCGTGAAGAGCAGGGAGTCGCCCGGGAGGAAGGCGAAGAGACCGGACTCGGCGAAGACGATGATCAGAATGCCGGGCAGGCCGTACTCGGAGATCAGGTAGTCCGGGCTGAGCCACTCCGGGCCTAGCGCAAGGGTCATCACGGGTTCCGGGCTCCTGGGTCGTTGGGCGGGGGACGGCTGCCCAAAAGTATCAACGGTCCCGGCGTGGTGGCGGTTCCACGGGCCGGCTCCGCGTGCGCGGTGGTCGATCCGCCCCGAAGCTGTCGCTATGAGTATCGACGATTACGGCGGTGGGCAGACCGCGCAGTCCGACGTGCTGGTCGTCACGACCAACGACGTCCCCGGTCACCGGGTCCAGCAGGTCATCGGGGAGGTCTTCGGGCTGACGGTACGGTCCCGGCACCTGGGGACCCAGGTCGGCGCCGGGCTGAAGTCCATGGTCGGCGGGGAGCTGAAGGGCCTGACCAAGACGTTGGTCGAGACGCGGAACCAGGCGATGGAACGGCTCGTGGAGCAGGCCCGCGCGCGGGGCGCCAACGCCGTCCTCGCGTTCCGCTTCGACGTGACGGAGGCGGCGGGCGCGGGGGCGGAGGTCTGCGCGTACGGCACGGCGGTCGTCCTCACGCGCGCGTAGCGGGCCAGATGCGGGGTGCGGGCCGGCCCGCGCCCGGTGTCCGCCTCCGGCCCACCGGCCCGCACCCGACCCGCGTCCGCCCCACCGGCCGCACCAGGCCCGCCGGCCACACCAGGCCACCGGTCTGCCCTCAGCCGGGCGCACAAGCGCACGTCCGGTCGGCTCCGCAAGCCCGCCCGGGCGGGAACGGCGCCAACCGGACGACCGGATCCGCGCGCCCCGCGTCACGGCCCGTGCCGGACCACACGCGCCCGGCCGTACCCGTCACGCGTGGCCGTGTCCGTCACGCGTGGCGGGCGGCGTTGGCGTGGATGGCGTCGCGCAGGTGCGCGGCCATCCCCGGCGCGACGGCCTCGTAGAACGACGTGAAGCGCGGGTCGGCGACGTACATGTCGCCGAGGCACCGGTGCATCTCGTGCGGGCACTCGTAGTACCAGCGGCAGATCTGCCGGCGGTGCTCCTCCGCGAGGTCCATCGCCCGCTCGTCGGTCGGCTCCCCGCCGTCCCGGAGAAGGGCGGCGTAGCGCGCGCCCCACTCCTTCGTCTCGTCCTGCATGCGCTGCCAGTCCGCCTTGGTGTAGCGGGCGGTGCGGCGCCGGGACTCGCGGTAGGCCTCGGTGTCGCCCCACCGCTGCTCGGTCTCCTCCTCGTACTGGTCGGGGTCGTGGTCCCCGAACACCTCGAACTTCTCCTCGGGGGTGAGGTTGATGCCCATCCGTCTGGCCTCCATGGCGTGTTCGACGGCCTCGGCCATCTTCTGCAGATCGGCGATCCGGCTGGTCAGCAGGGAGTGCTGGCGCCGCAGGTGTTCCCGCGGGTCGGCCTCCGGATCGTCGAGCAGGGCCGTGACCTGGTCGAGCGGGAAGCCGAGCTCCCGGTAGAACAGGATCTGCTGCAGCCGGTCGAGGTCATCGTCCTCGTAGCGCCGGTGCCCGGCGCGGCTGCGGCCGCTCGGGCAGAGCAGCCCGATCTCGTCGTAGTGGTGCAGGGTCCGCACCGTGACCCCGGCGAAACCGGCGACCTGTCCCACGGAGTAGCTCATCGCCCACCGCTCCTTCCTCGGTACGCCCACCAGCCTGGGACCTCACGCGGCGTGAGGTGCAAGCCCTTTGCCCAAAGCGGCCGCCTCGGTGGTCCGCCGGAGGGTGTCAGCCCTGGTCGCCGGGGTGCGGGGTGCCCGTCGCGTACGGGTTCTCCTCGTCGTCGGCGAGGACGCCGACGAAGGGCCGGCCCTCGCCGGCGAAGGTGTACGCGCCGCCCTCGATCCGGGCGATGAGGCCGCGCGTCCAGGCGGCGCCCGCGTCGGCCTGGTGGAGCCACAGGTGCATGATCTCGCCGATGTGGCCCAGCTGCTCGGCGCCACCGTCGGGCGTGTAGTACCCGGTGACGGCGGCCCGCCACTGCTCCAGCCCCTCGACCCGCCGGCGGAGCAGGTCGACGGCCTCGCCGCGGGACAGGTCGACGAGGAAGCCGAGGGCGGCGGTGAGGCTGTCGGGCTTCTGGTCATGGGCGGTGAGCGCCTCGCGGAGCAGCGCGAAGTACTCCCGCGTGCCCTCGTCGGTGATCTCGTACTCGGTGCGGGGCGGGCCGCCGGCCGTGCTGGGGGCGGTCTCGTGGGCGCGCAGCAGTCCCTGCTTCGCCATCTGCTTCAGCGCGTGGTAGATCGACCCGGGCTTGGCGTTGGACCACTCGTGGGCGCCCCAGTACTCCAGGTCGTTGCGTACCTGGTAGCCGTGCGCGCGCCCGTGCTGGCGCACCGCGCCGAGCACCAGCAGCCGGATCGCCGACATCCGCTCCCTGCCCTTCGTCGTCCCCTGACGTCAATTTTGACTAGGGTACGGGCAGGGGGCGGCGGTCACGACGGGACCCGCGCTAGGCGTCCCGGCCCTGTCCGGACTCGCGGGCGATGAGCTCGAAGGACGTCATGCCGTCCAGGGACTCGCGGACGATGTCGGCGTGGCCGGCGTGCCGGCCGAACTCCTGCACCAGGTGCAGCCCGAGCCAGCGGACGGAGACCCGCCCGTCCCTGGGGAACCACGGCGCTTCGGGCAGCGGGAAGGTCTCGTCCAGGCTCGGCACGGAGCGGACGAACTCCTCCAGCTCCTTGACCACGCCGTCCCAGAAGGCGAGCACCTCGGGGACCGACTCCTCGTCGGTGAGCCGGAAGGCGTCGCCCCAGGTCTCCTGGGTGCGGGCCCGCTCGTTGGGTCGCTGCTGGGCGAGCCGGAGCCAGTTGAGCTCCACCTCCGCGCAGTGCTTGAGGAGACCGGCGAGGGAGAGCTCGCTCGCCGAGGGGCGGCTCGTGGCCTGCTCCTCGGTCAGCCCCAGCACCGACCGGCGCAGGGCGGCGCGCTGCGCCTCGATGAAGGTGAGCAGCGCACCGCGCTCGTCGCCGTGCGCCTCGGCGGGGACAAAAGCAACCATGACGGAGGTCCGCCTTTCTTCGGGACGTGCCCTGGACTGACACCCCGTACGGTACGGACGACCGCGGTCGGATCCTGTCCCAAATGGGCCGGGACGGTGGTACGGATCGCGCGGAATCGGCGGGCCGGCGGAGCCGCCCGCCGGACGGGGCGGAACGTGGGCGGGAGGTGAGGGGGACGGGGGCGTGACGTGCCCGTCAGAACGGGAAGCCGCTGCGCCCGTGCTGTACGGAGATCCACTTGTGGGTGGTGAACGCCTCCACGGTCGCCTCGCCGTTGAGCCGTCCGAGGCCGGAGTGCTTCTCGCCGCCGAAGGGGACGATCGGCTCGTCGTGGATGATGCCGTCGTTGACGTGCATCATCCCGGTGTGGACGCGCCGGGACAGGCGCACGCCGCGCTCCACGTCGCGCGTGTGGACGCCGCCGCTCAGCCCGTACGGGGTGTCGTTGGCGATGCGGACGGCCTCGTCCTCCCCGTCGAAGGGGATGAGGAGGGCGACCGGGCCGAAGATCTCCTGGGTGAGCACCGGGGCGTCGGCCGGGATGTCGGTGAGGACGGTCGGCGGGACGATGTTGCCCTCGGTGGTGCCACGCACCAGGGCGGTGGCACCGGCGGCGATGGTCTGCTCGACGGCGGTGGTCACCGCCTCGGCCTGCGAGGAGTTGATCAGCGGGCCGATGTGCGTCCCGGGCTCGGACGGGTCGCCGGTGCGCAGGGTGCGCACCTTGGCGACGAACTTCTCCGTGAACTCCTCCAGGACCGCCCGGTCGACGAGGACGCGGTTGGCGGCCATGCACGCCTGGCCCTGGTGGACGAAGCGACTGAAGACGGCCGCGTCGACGGCGTAGTCGACGTCCGCGTCGTCGAGGACGATCAGCGCGCTGTTGCCGCCCAGTTCGAGCACGGCCCGCTTGAAGTTGGCCGCGCAGACGGTGGCGACGTGCCGGCCCACGCGGTCGGAGCCGGTGAAGGAGATGACCTTGGGGACCGGGTGCTCCAGGAGCGCGTCGCCGATCTCGGCGATGTCGGTGATGACGACGTTGAGGACGCCGGGCGGAAGCCCGGCGTCCTCGAAGACCTTGGCCAGCATGGTGCCGCCGAGTATGGGGGTGTTCTGGTGCGGCTTGAGCACCACCGCGTTGCCGAGGGCCAGTGCGGGGGCGACCGACTTCAGCGACAGCAGGAAGGGGAAGTTGAAGGGGCTGATGACGCCGACGACGCCGACGGGCAGTCGGTAGACGCGGTTCTCCTTGCCGTCGATCGGGGACGGCAGGATGCGCCCCTCGGGACGGAGGGCGAGGTGGATCGCCTCGCGCATGAACTCCCGGGCGAGGTGGAGCTCGAAGGCCGCCTTGCCGCGCGTCCCGCCGAGTTCGGCGATGATCGCCTCGATCAGCTCCTCCTCGCGGTCCTCGATGATCCGCAGGGCCCGCTCGAAGACGCCGCGCCGCGTGTACGGGTTGGTGTCGCCCCAGGCCACCTGCGCCCTCTCGGCGGCGCGGTACGCCTGGTCGACCTCGGCGACGGTGGCGACGGTTATGGAGGCGAGCTTCTCCTCGTTGTACGGGTTGAAGTCGATGATGTCCCACGAGCCGCCACCGGCCCGCCACTCACCGTCGATGTACTGCAGGGCCAGATCTGTGAAGTAGGACATGCCATCCCTTCCGAAGGCCGTGTGGCCCCACAGGGCCGCTACAGGGCGCTTGTGACGGGACGTCATCCTACGGGCGAACTAGATGAGTTGGAGTAGCCCCCTGAGCAGATCCCGACTCTCCTCGGGGCCGGGGCTGTCCGCGTGGAGCCGCTCCATGGCCCGCTCGTACTGCCCGACCTCCTCACGCTTGTCGATGTACAGCGCGCCCGTCATCTGCTCCAGGTAGACGATGTCGGAGAGGTCCGACTCGGGGAACCGCAGCATGGTGAAGGCACCGCTCTCGCCGGCGTGGCCACCGAAGCTGAAGGGCATGACCTGGAGCGTGATGTTGGGGCGCTCGGACATCTCGATCAGGTGCTTCAGCTGGTCGCGCATGACGGAGCGGTCGCCGTAGGGACGGCGCAGCGCGGCCTCGTCGAGAACGGCGTGAAATCGCGGCGCGCGCTCCGAGACGAGGACCTTCTGCCGCTCCAGGCGCAGGGCTACGCGGCGGTCGATCTCGGCTTCCGGCGCGCCGCGCAGGCCGCGGGCGACGACCGCGTGCGCGTACGCCTCGGTCTGGAGCAGCCCGTGGATGAACTGCACCTCGTAGATGCGGATGAGCGACGCGGCGCCTTCGAGACCGATGTACGTCTGGAACCACCCGGGCAGCACGTCGCCGTAACTGTGCCACCAGCCGGCGAGGTTGGCCTCGCGCACCAGCCCCAGGAGCGCCGCGCGCTCCGTCTCGTCGGTGACGCCGTAGAGCGTGAGGAGGTCCTCCACGTCCCTCGCCTTGAAGCTCACCCTGCCCAACTCCAGCCGGCTGATCTTGGATTCCGACGCCCTGATCGAGTAGCCGGCGGCCTCTCGGGTGATGCCGCGCGACTCGCGCAGCCTCCTCAGCTGTGAGCCCAGCAGGATGCGTCGCACCACGGAACCGCCGGATTCTGTCGCGGTCACGTCTCCAACCCTCCCCATCGCTGATGTGTCCGACGGAGCACCCCCGAGCCCCGAAGAAGCGGATTCTGCCACCAAAACGCTTCACCCCGTACTCGAACGATTACAGATTGGCGAACGGTTCGGCCACGGCCGTTCAAACGACCCGGGGAAGATATGACCAAGAACCATCACGGGGCCGGACAGGTCGGGCACGTGCACGTGCATCTGCCCTTGCATCACACCCTCCCTTTCGGAACCATGGGCCTCGCGCACCTGCGTAGTCGTTCGTGTTGTAGCACCACAGCCGCGAATCCGGGGAGTGCCTCGCATGGGGACGAATGGATCGACCATGCTCGAGCCGTTGAGGCAGGGGCTTCCACCGATCGACGCCGCGTCCGTGTCGAGTTCCGCCTCCTGCGCCCTGCCCGCGCGATACGAAGCGGTACGCGGGGCGCGGCAGTTCACCCACACCACCCTGTCGCAGTGGAACCTGGGCGACCGGTTCGACGACGTCGCGCTCGTCGTCTCGGAGCTCGTCACGAACGCCCTGCGGCACGCGCTGCCCGCCGACACCCCGCGCGAGCACCCGCTCGACCCGCCCGTCCGACTGCACCTGATGCGCTGGGCGGGACGACTGGTCTGCGCGGTGCGCGACCCCAGCCCGGACACGCCCGCGACCCGGTCGTCGGGCGAGGACTTCTCGGCGGAGTCGGGCCGCGGGCTGTTCCTGGTCGAGTCGTTCAGCGACAGCTGGGGATGGCACCCCCT
Organism: Streptomyces changanensis; assembly: GCF_024600715.1. NCBI lineage: Bacteria > Bacillati > Actinomycetota > Actinomycetes > Kitasatosporales > Streptomycetaceae > Streptomyces > Streptomyces changanensis. The sequence continues at coordinate 3,738,840 of NZ_CP102332.1, read as the reverse complement.
GGCGGGGGCGCTGCACGGGAAGGTCGTCTGGGCGCTGTTCCGCCTCACGGACGGGGCGTGAGGGAACGGCACCCGGGATGGACGTCGGCCGAGGCCACGGGGGACTCGTCGCCGATGGGAAGGGGCTCCGCTCGGCGGGGCCCCTTCGTCCGTTCCCTCCGTGCCGTCCGTGCCGCGTGCGGGCGTCCCGCTCCTCAGCCACCGACGAGGTGGTCGAATTCCCCGTCCTTCACGCCGAGCAGCAGCGCCTCGATCTCCGCCGGCGTGTAGACCAGGGCCGGACCGTCGGGGTGACGGGAGTTGCGCACCGCCACATTTCCGCCGGGCAGTTTGGCGAATTCCACACAGGAACCCTGCGAGTTGCTGTGGCGGCTCTTCTGCCAGACGACCCCGTGAAGCTCTGTGGCCGCCATGCCGTTGTACACGTTCAACACGTGGTGCACAGGACGCTCCCCGAGTCACATGAGTTACATGAGTGAGTGATGTTGCAGGTGTCAACTATCCGGATCATAGCTGCGTTCAGCTCACGGATGCATGAGCAGATGCACGTGCACCAGGGGTGTTCCTCCGACTACGGAGACGTGAGAACGGCCTCCCGGGCTCCCTTCCGTTCGTAGGGATACGGAAAAGGAGGTTCTTCCCGTGCCCAGGGCACGGGAAGAACCTCCTTTTCGCCGTCCACCGGCGCGCGGCGGCACCCGACCGGCGCAGGGCGGGCGGCTTCCGGCGGGCGCGCCACGCCGGCGGCGACGGCTTCAGCGGGTTACGGCCTCAGCGGGATGACGGCTTCAGCGGGCGGACGGTCTCAGCGAGGTGACGGCCTCAGCGGGCGGACGAGGAGTACGGCAGCAGCGCCATCTCCCGGGCGTTCTTGATCGCGCGGGCCAGCTGCCGCTGCTGCTGCGCCGACACGCGCGTCACCCGCCGGCTGCGGATCTTGCCGCGGTCGGAGATGAACTTCCGCAGCAGGTCGGTGTCCTTGTAGTCGATGTAGGTGATGCCGTCGCGCTCCAGGGGATTGGGGCGGGACTTCGCGGGCTTGCGGTCGGCCGGGCGGCGGGGCGGCATGGGTCAGACCTCCAGGAGGGTGTCGAAGCCGGACGGGAGCCGCTGCCAGGCCGCGCGGCCCGCGGCGTACTCCGCGTCGGTGAGCAGGCAGGAGTCGAGGAGCTCGGCGAGCCCCTCGCGGTCGAGGCCGGGCGAGGTGAAGACCAGGTGCTGGCACCGGTCCCCGTGCTCGGGGTCCCAGTCCAGCGCCGCCGCGGCCCGGCGCACGGGCGGGACCATCTCCCAGGCGGCGTCCGGCAGCGAGGCCAGCCACGGCCCGGAGGGCTCGACGCACAGGGCGCCGCCCGCCGCGTCCCAGGCGAGCAGGGTGTCGGGCCGGTCGGCGAGCCAGAACCTGCCGCGGCTGCGGGCGGCGGCGCAGCAGAGGTCCTCCAGCGCCGCGTACAGCCGCTCCGGGTGGAACGGCCGGCGGCGGCGCCAGACGTACGTGGTGACCCCGTGCGCGTCCGCGTCCTGCGGCAGCAGGGCGCACGCCGGGTGCTGGGCGGCCGCGGCCGCCTCGACGTCGAAGCCCGCCAGCGCGGCGGCGGCCAGGTCACCGTCCGGCAGCGGCACCCGCAGCGCGGTCGGGTGGAGCTGGGCGAGCAGCGCGCGGTCCTCGTCGTCGGCCTCGGGGCCGTCGACGACGGCGAGCACGGGCGCGTACTCCAGCTGGCGCGCCCACGTGTCCGCGACCGTGCGCCGGTCGGTGGGCGCCGCCGCCAGCCCGGCGTCGGCCAGGTCGTCGCCGTTGCCCAGGCAGGGCAGCAGCAGCGCCGTGTCGACGGCCGTGATCACCGAGCCGACCGTCAGTCCGGCCGCCGTGATGACCTCGGCCATCGCCTTGGGCTCGACCGAGTCCCACAGCTCGACCACCGCGAGCCGCGTCAGCCCGGCGTCCGCCAGCCGCTCCAGCTCGGGCACCAGGTCCTCGCGCAGGGCGCAGCACGCGCAGTCGTCGACCAGCGGCGTCTCGTCCGTCGACAGGACCCCGGTCGCGTCGCGGACGGTACGGACGACCGTGCCCTTCTCGGCGGCGGCCGTCAGGTCGTGGTGGAGCGCCACACTGCCGGGCACGGTGGCGAGCAGCCGCTCGACCGCGGCGGTGCGGGCGTCGGCGTGCAGTCCGCCGACGAGGGCGACGGAGAGCATCAGCGCGCCTCGCGCCGGGCCTGGGAGCCGTACCGCTGCCGGAACTTCTCCACGCGCCCCGCGGTGTCCAGGACGCGCGCCTGGCCGGTGTAGAAGGGGTGGCTCGCGGAGGAGATCTCGACGTCGATGACGGGGTAGGTGTTGCCGTCCTCCCACTCGACCGTCTTGTCACCGGTGGCGGTGGACCGGGTGAGGAAGGCGAAGCCGCCCGCCTTGTCACGGAAGACGACGGGCTCGTACGGGGGGTGGATGCCGGGCTTCACGGTGCTCAGCGCTCCTCTCGGAAGTCGACGTGCCGGCCGACGACCGGGTCGTACTTGCGCAGGGTCAGGCGGTCGGGGTCGTTGCGGCGGTTCTTGCGGGTCACGTAGGTGTAGCCGGTCCCGGCGGTGGACCGGAGCTTGATGACCGGGCGGAGTTCGTTGCGGGCCATGGGGGTAGAGTAGATGGAAATGGTTTCCATTACCAAGAAGGCTCCGAGAGAGGTAGGTCACCCTTGTCCGCCCACTGCCAGCTGACCGGCGCCCAGCCGGGCTTCGGCAACCGCATCTCCCACTCGCACCGGCGTACGTCCCGGCGCTTCGACCCCAACATCCAGCGCAAGCGCTACTGGCTGCCGAGCGAGGGCCGGTACGTGCGGCTGACCCTGTCCGCCCGGGCCGTCAAGACCATCGACACCATCGGGATCGAGGCCGCCGTCGCCCGCATCCGCGCCCGCGGGGTGAAGGTCTGATGGCGAAGAAGAGCAAGATCGCGCGCAACGAGCGGCGCAAGGCCGTCGTGGAGCGGTACGCGGCCCGCCGTGCCGAGCTGAAGGAGGTCATCCGGCGGCCCGGCACCCCGGAGGCCGAGCGGCTCGCCGCCCAGGCGGAACTGCGCCGCCAGCCGCGCGACGCCAGCGCGACCCGCGTCCGCAACCGGGACGGCGTGGACGGCCGTCCCCGCGGCCACCTGCGGAAGTTCGGCCTGTCACGGGTGCGCCTCCGGGAACAGGCGCACGCCGGATTCCTGCCCGGTGTGCGCAAGGCTTCCTGGTAGGGGCGGCTGGTAGCTTGGCGCGGTCTTGCCAACTGACATGGGGGAGTTGATCGTGCACAAGCTCGTACGGAACGGCGCGGCGGCCGCGACGGCGCTGGCCGCGGCCCTGGCGCTGACGGCCTGCGGCTCGGGCGACGGGGACGGCGGCAAGGACGGGGGCGCCTCCGCCGCGCCGTCCGCCGCGGCCCCGACGGGCGCGGACGCGCAGGGCGTGTCCCTCGCCGCCGCGGAGGGCGCGTGGGTGGGCGCCACCGACGGCAAGCCCGTCACGCTGACGGTGAGCAAGGGCGGCCAGGCCGTCGTCATCAGCGAGGCCCACGTCTGCCAGGGCACCGCCAAGGAGGGGGCCGCGCTGACGCTCACCCTCACCTGCAAGGACGGCGACACCACCCGCACGTCGGGGACCGTACGGTCCGCCGACGGCACGCAGCTGGTCGTCGCGTGGGACTCCGGCCGCACGGACACCCTGAGCAAGCCGGCCGCGGGCGTCCTGCCCTCCGGCCTCCCGTCCATCCCGCCGCTGCCGTCCCTCCCGCCGCAGCCGTAACGGGCGGCCGGACGGCCGTCGCGGACGAGTGACGGGCGCGCGGTCAGGGGCGGGCCGCGGCCGTCGCGGGCGCGGCCGTCGGCGGGGGCGGGCGGGCGCGGCTCGGCGGGGGCGGCTGTGCTGTGGCCGTCAGCGGCGATCGTGGCGATCAGCCGCGGTCGTCAACGGCCGTCACGCCCCCGCGGCCCTCGGGCCCCGCAGCCATCAGGCCCCCGCGGCCGGGGCGGCGTACCCGTGCCGCGCGGTCCGTCAGGGTGCCGCGCGGCCCGTGTCGGCCCGGTCCGCCGCGGCGGTCCCGTGGTCCCAGCCGGCCCGGTCCGTGGCCCCGCGGACCCGGGTCGTCGTCGTCTCGGGGAACATGCGGTCCGCCCGGGCCGTGACCGCCACGTCGCGGGCCGCCAGGACCGGCAGCAGGGTCGGTTCCGCGGCCGTGACCCGGCGCGAGGTGGAGGCGAGCCGGTCGCCGAGCCGGTGCGCGTACGCCAGCAGGAACGACTGGCGGAACGTCTTCGTACGCTTGCGGCCACCCGTCCGCTGTTCCGCCTCCGCCTTCACCATCGCCCCCGTCCCCTGCACGAGCAGCGAGGTGTACAGCAGCTCCACCGACTCCAGGTCGGGTTCGAAGCCGACGACGGTCGAGAAGCCGAACGCCTCGTTCCACACCGCCCGGCAGCGGTTCGCCGACGCGACCGCGTCGAGCAGGATCGCCTTGGCCGTCTCGTACGGCGCGTCGACGCCGATCCGGATCGCGGCCGGCTCGTCGCCGGTGTGGGTACGGGCCGCGAGGGACGCCTCGTCGAGACTGTGGCGGGCCATCAGCTCCTGCGCCTTCGCGGTGAACGCCTCCGCCTCCTCCGGATAGGCGGTCGCCTCCGCCTTGGCCAGCAGGGCCCGGATCCGGGCCGGCATGCGCGCCTCGCCCGCCACCGGCGCCGTCAGCGGGGCACTACCGGGCGGCGGGGCGACCGGTTCGAGGGCGGGGAGCCGGACGAGCAGGCGGTACAGCTCCAGCACCGCCGTCGCGTACGAGAACCGGTCGGCCCGCCACGGCTCCGCCTCCAGCGCGGCCAGCTGCTCCCGCCACCTCGGCGGCAGGTGCGCGTACCCGGCCGACTCCGCGCGGACGAGCCCGCCGGCCAGCCGCACGTGGTGCGCCTCCAGCTCCCGGCGGACCACGCGTTCCACGTCGGCGGGCTGCCAGCCGCGCGCCCAGGCCCGGCGCAGCAGCTCCTCCCCGCGCCGCGCCAACTCGGCGTCGGCGCCGGGGTCGGCGGCGAGGAGGGACGCGGAGGTGTCGAGGGCGGCGGTGTCCTCGGCGTACAGGACGGCGGCGAGGGCCCGCTCGACGGTCGACCCCGCGGTCCCGGGCGTCACGGTCGCCGCCGTTCGTCGTACGCGCGGCGGGCGTCGGCGATGGTCCCGCGGTGGGCGAGCGACCAGTCCACCAGCGCCCTGACCAGCCCCGTCAGGTCGCGTCCGGTGGCGGTCAGCTCGTACTCGACCTGTGGCGGCACGGTCGGGTACACCGTCCGCGTGACCAGGCCGTCCCGCTCCAGGCGGCGCAGCGTCAGGGTGAGCATGCGCTGCGAGATCCCCGGGACGAGCCGCTGGAGCTCGGAGAAGCGCCGCACGCCCCCGGAGAGCTCGACGACGACGTGCACGGTCCACTTGTCGCCGAGCCGGTCCTGCACGTCGCGTACCCCGCAGTCCTCCGCACAGCTCAACTCGGCGGACTCCGCGGACGCCGCGGACGCCGCGGACGCCGCGGACGCCGTGGACGCCGTGGAATCGGCGGGCTCGGGGCCGCCGCCGGTTACCTCCGTGTGCCCCACGGACATGAAAGTGCCTCCTTACGCACGCGCCGCCACCACACCCACCATGGTCGCAGCGCACACGACCACGGAAACGGGGGGCATTCCCATGCTGTTGATCACCGGTGTCTCGGGCGGCCTCGGCGGGCTGGTCGCCGGGCACGCGGCGGGCCGCGCGGACGTCCTGCTCGGCACCCGCTCGCCCGAGGACCGCCCCGGCGCACGCCCGGGCGCGCGCCGGGTGGACTTCGACGACCCGGCGTCGCTGCGGGACGCGTTCGCGGGCGTACGGACCCTGCTGCTCGTCTCGGCGGGGTACGGCGAGGACGACGTCGTCACCGCCCGCCACGGCGCCGCGATCGACGCCGCCGAGCGGGCCGGCGTGCGCCACGTCGTCTACACCAGCCTCTCCGGCGACGGCGACCACCTGCCGTACGCCCTCCCCCACCGCTGGACCGAACGGCGGCTGCGGGCGTCGCCCCTGGCGTGGACGGTGCTCCGCAACGGCCTGTACGCCGAGCTGCTCGCCCTGCTCGCCGCGCCGGACGCCGACGGGCGGATCACGGCGCCCCTCGGCGACGGCGCCGTGGCGGCGGTGGCGCGGGCGGACCTCGCCGAGGCGGCGTTCCGCGTGGCCGACGCCCCGAAGGCGCACGCGGGCCGGGTGTACGAGCTGGTCGGCGAGGTGCCGCTCGGCGGGGCCGACCTGGCGGCGGCCGTGTCGGGGACGTACGAGCCGGGCGGCCCCCTCGCCACCGCCCGCGCCGGGATCGCCGCCTCGGGGGCCGCGCCGTTCCAGGTGCCGATGCTGACGGGTACGTACTCGGCGATCGCCCACGGCTTCCTGGACGGCTCCGGGGTGGCCGGGGGCCATCTGCGCCGCCTGCTCGGCCGCGCACCGCGCCCGGCCCTGGACGTGTACGCCCGCGCGGTGGGGTAGGCCTCCCCCGGCGGCGGGCGGCGGGCGACGGGCGGCGGGTGGCGGGTGGCGGGTGGCACGGAGGGGGCGGACGGTGGGCGAGAACAAGCGGAGGATGGTGGCCGGGGAGTGGTTCCTGCCCGACGACCCGGAGCTGGCCGCGGACACCGAGCGGCGGGTCGCCCTGTGCGCCGCCTACAACGCCGTGCCGCCGCCGTCCGCGGCGGAACGGACGCGGATCCTCGGCGAGCTGCTCGGCTCGGTCGGCGAGGGCGTGCGGATCCGGCCGCCCTTCCACTGCGACTTCGGGTACCACGTCACCATCGGGCCGCGGACGTTCGTCAACGTCAACGCCGTCTTCCTGGACTGCGCGCCCGTCACCGTCGGGGCCGACGTCCAGATCGGCCCGAACGTGCAGTTGCTGACGCCCACCCACGAGCTGGACACCGAGCGACGGCGGGCCGGCTGGGAGCGGGCCGAGCCGATCACCGTCGGCGACAACGTCTGGCTGGGCGGGGGTGTCATCGTCTGCCCGGGCGTGACGATCGGCGCCGACACGGTGGTCGGCGCCGGGTCGGTCGTCGTACGGGACCTGCCGGCCGGGGTGCTCGCGGTCGGCAACCCTGCCCGAGTGGTCCGCCGCCTCACGACGTGACGCCCCCGGAGGCCCGGCACCGGCCGACGACGGGATGCCTCCGGAGGCCCGGCGTCGACTCAGGGCGTGACGCCCCGGAAGCCCGGCACCGGCCGACGACGGGGTGCCTCGGGACACGGCACCGGCTCACCGGGGGACGCCCGCCCCTGGGCGCGGCGCCCGCGCACGTGACACCCCTCCAGGGGTGACCCGCTCACGGAGACGCCCCACCCGGGCACGGCGCCCCCTCAGGGCGTGATCACCAGCTTGCCCCGGGCGTGCCCGGCCTCGCTGGTCTCCTGGGCCCGGGCCGCGTCCGCCAGCGGGAACGTCCCGGCGACCGGCAGGACGAGCCGGCCCTCCGCGGCGAGGCGGGCGTGTTCGGCGGTCCAGGCACGGACCTGCTCGGGCGGCGTGCCGCCCGCCGAGAACGGCACGCCGTGCTCGGCGGCGTCGGTCGCGGCGATGGTGACGACCCGGTCGGCGGTGCCGCCGCGCAGTTCGACGGAGACGGGGAGCGTGCCGTGTCCGGCCGCGTCGAACACGGCGTCGACGCCCTGCGGGGCCGCCGCCCGTACGCGGTCGGCGAGCCCCTCCCCGTACGCGACGGGCACGGCGCCGAGCCCGCGCAGCAGCTCGTGGTTGGCGGGCGACGCGGTGCCGACCACCCGCGCGCCGAGCGCCACGGCCAGCTGGACGGCGACCCGTCCGACGGCGCCGGCCGCGCCGTGCAGCAGCAGCGTCTCGCCGTCGCGCAGCCCCAGTTCGGCGAGGACGCGCCGGGCGGTCTCGCCCGCCACGGGGAGCGCGGCCGCCTCCGCGAAGGGGAGTCCGGCGGGCTTGGCGACGACGTCCCCGGCGATGGCGTACTCGGCGTAGGCGCCGGTCCGGGTCCAGCCCATCACCTCGTCGCCCACCGCGAAGCCGTCGGCCCCCTCGCCCAGGGCGTCGACGTCGCCGGCGAACTCCAACCCCGGCACGGCGGGGAAGGTCGTCGGGTAGAACTGCTCCACCCAGCCCCGGCGCCGCTTGTGGTCGAGCGGGTTGACGCCGGCCGCGACGACCCTGACGCGTATCTCCCCGGGTCCCGGATCCGGCCGGGGCACCCGACCGAGCGACAGCACGTCCGGCCCCCCGAACTCGGTGTACACGATGGCCCGCATGTCGTTGTCGTCGGTCATGTCGTCTCCCCCTGGAGCGTCGTCGGTGTGTCGGTGGCCCCACCCTCCCGCCGGCCGCCGCCCGCCAGGGCCCGCCGGACGGCCAGTGACACCTGGCCGGAAGGACAGCCCCACAGGGGCGGACACCCCCTAGGCTCGGGCCATGGAACTGACCGGAACCGGGGCCGTGTCCGCGTTGACCGCCGCGTACGACATCGTCCGCCAGCCGCTCGGGCGGATCCTGCCGCGGCTGTCCGCGGTCCTGGCGGAGCTGGTGCCGCACCGGGCCGCCGCCGAGCTGTCCACGCACTGCGCGCACTCACCGCACAAGACCCACGGCGACCTGGGCCCGCGCGTCACCGACGCGGACCTGGCGCCCCTGCTGGCCTCGGGCGTCCCCGGCCTGCCCTGGCAGGGCACGCTGACCCTGGACGGGGCCGAGTGGCCCGTCCTCGCCGTCACCAGCCACGCGACACCGAGGGGCGCGGTCCTGCTGCTCGTACGCCATGAGGCGACTGTGCTCGGCGACGACGTGCTCGCCGTGGTGCAGGGGCTGTGGGACCTGGTGACCTGCCACTTCGATCGGTTCGCCACCGAGGCGGTGCCGGGGTCGCTGGCCCGTTCCCGCGCCGCCGCGGCGGCGCGGGAACGGGTGATGGCGGAGCTGGGCGAGGCGCACTCCGCGACGCTGACCGGCATCCTCGGCGTGCTGCGCGGCCGGGGCCTCGACGACGCCGCCGCGCGCGCCGCCGCGACCGACCTGGCCGTGGACGGGCTGGTGGAGCTGCGGGCGCGGGCGCAACGGGACCGGGAGATCGCGGAGGAGCCGGCGGACCGGGCGTTCGACCGGCTCACCGGGGAGCTGCGCCCGCTGGCGCGGCACACACCGGTCCGCCTGGAGTTCGGCGCACCCGACTCGACGCGGTCGCTCGCCGCCGACGTGGCGCACACCGCGCGCGCGGTGGTGCGGGCGGTGCTGCTGACGGTCCTGGAGCAGGCACCACTGGGCCGCGTGCACGTGGGCTGGCAGCTGACGGCGGACGAACTGCGGGCCTCGGTGCGCGACGACGGGCCGGGCACGCTGACGGAGTGCGCGCTGACCCCCGCGCGTGTGGTGGAGCGGTTGGAGGTGCTCCAGGGGCGGCTCGACGTGGACGCCGTCCCCGGCTGGGGGACCACGGTCACGGCGTCGATCCCGCTGCGGGCCGTCCGCGAACCGGCGTCCGACCCGCTGACGGTCCTCGGCGAGCGGGAACTGGAGGTGCTGACCCGCCTCGCGCGGGGGCTGCGCAACCGGTCCATCGCGCAGGAGCTGCACATCAGCGAGTCGACGGTGAAGTTCCACGTCGCGAACATCCTGACGAAGCTGGGCGTCGCCTCACGGGGGGAGGCGGCGGCCCTCTTCCACGCGGCGGCCTGACCCGCCCGGGACGACACGGCATCCGCCCGGCCGTCCTAGCGGCGACGCGCCCGGTGTCCGGACGCGGCACCCGCAGACGGACGGAGACTGGGCCAGGGACGCCCGGGCGAGCGCCCCGGCGGCGGCGTGACCGGCCCAGGCGGGCGGCGCGGCACGGTGACGTGACCCACCGGGCAGCGACGTGACCGGTACGGGGCGGTGACCGGGGGCAGGCGGCGCGGGGACGGGGGATTGTCAGCGCCGGGTGCGAGACTCGCACCCGTGAACGAGCGGTGGGCGCTGGACGCGGTCGAGGGCGGCGGGGCGAGGCTCGTCCCCCTCGACCGCGACGGCCTGCCCGCCGGCCCCGTCACCACCGAGCCGGACCTGGTGGCGGCGGTGCGGTCGCGGCCGGAGGTCGGCCGGTGGGTGTGGCGGTCCACGGCCGGCCTCTATCCGCGGCTCCTCGCGGCGGGCGTGCGCGTCGAGCGGTGCTACGACGTGGAGGCGGCCGAGCAGCTCCTGCTCGGCCACGAGGGGCAGCTTGGCGAACCGCGGTCGGCGGCGGCCGCCTGGGCGCGGCTGCACGACCGGCCGGTGCCGCCCGACCCGCCGGCGCGCGCCGCCGAGCCGGGCGCGCAGTCGTCGCTCTTCGACGCGGGCCCGACCGGACCGGAGCTGCCCTTCACGGCGCTGCTGGAGGTGTACGCGGACCAGGAGCGCAGACACGGCGCCGCCGAGCACCCGGACCGCATGCGGCTGCTGACCGCGGCCGAGTCCGCCGGCACCCTGGTGGCCGTCGAGATGCACCGTGCGGGTCTGCCCTGGCGGGCGGACGTCCACCGCGCGCTCCTGCGGGACCTGCTCGGCGAACGGTACGCGGGCGGCGGCGAGCCGCGCCGGCTGGCCGAGCTGGCGGAGGAGGTGTCGGAGGCGTTCGGCCGGCGGGTGCGGCCCGACCTGCCGGCGGACGTGGTCAGGGCCTTCGCCGAGGCGGGGATCCGCGTGCGGTCGACGCGCCGCTGGGAGTTGGCGAAGGTCGACCACCCGGCGGTCGAACCGCTCCTGGCGTACAAGAAGCTGTACCGGATCTGGACGGCGCACGGCTGGAGCTGGCTCCAGGACTGGGTGCGGGACGGCCGGTTCCGTCCGGAGTACGTGCCGGGCGGCACGGTCAGCGGCCGGTGGACGACGAACGGCGGCGGCGCCCTGCAGATCCCGAAGGTCATACGGCAGGCGGTCGTCGCCGACGAGGGGTGGCGGCTCGTCGTCGCGGACGCCGACCAGTTGGAGCCGCGGGTCCTGGCGGCGATCTCCCGCGACCCGGGCCTGATGGAAGTGGCGGGCCACGCCGACGACTTGTACACGCGCCTGTCCGACCGGGCGTTCCCGGCCGGTCGCGACCAGGCGAAGCTGGCGCTGCTCGGCGCGATCTACGGTCAGACGAGCGGCGACGGGCTGAAGAACCTCGCGGCGCTCAGGCGCCGCTATCCGCGCGCGGTGGCGTACGTCGACGACGCGGCGCGGGCGGGCGAGGAGGGCCGGCTGGTGCGCACCTGGCTGGGCCGGACGAGTCCGCGCGCCGGGGCGGAGGGCGAGGCGGAGGAGGCCGGCATCCCGCAGGAGGACGAGCGGGCGGCCGGCGGCACGGGCGCGGACGCCCGCGCCCGGGGCCGGTTCACCCGGAACTTCGTCGTGCAGGGCAGCGCCGCCGACTGGGCGCTGTTGATGCTCGCCGCGCTGCGCCGCGCCACCGCGGGGATGCGGGCGGAGCTGGTCTTCTTCCAGCACGACGAGGTGATCGTGCACTGTCCGGCCGAGGAGGCCGACGTGGTCGCGGGGGCGATCCGCGAGGCCGGCGACCTCGCCGGGCGGATCGCCTTCGGGGACACGCCGGTGCGGTTCCCCTTCACGACGGCGACGGTGGAGCGGTACTCGGACGCCAAGTGATCGCCCCCGCTCCTCCCCCACCCGGGCAGGAGCGGGGGCGGGGGTGGGCGGACGAGACCGGACATGGAGCGAGCCCCCTGCCCCCGAAGGCCCGCCGGGGCCCGCCCATGAGGCCGTGACTGGGCTGCGGGCCCCCACCCGTGCGGCGGGGGCGCCGGATCCACGGCCGGTCCCACGGGCCCCGCCGGCGATCATCCAGCGCGAGCCGGCCGGGCCCCGACCGGATGAACCGGGGCGGATCAGCCAGGCTCCCGACCGTGTGAACCCGAAGCGGTGCCGCCAAGGGCCCACGGCGGGCCCCCGGGGACACGCCCCCCGAGGCCCGGTGCAGGGTCCACCACAGCCGTCGTCGTCCGGGCCCAAACCACAGCCGTCGTCGGGCCCCAGGGCTGCGGCGGACGCGCGGGGACACGCCCCCGACGCCCGGGGCAGGGCCGCCGCAGCCGTCGTCCGGATCCCAGGGCCGGGCCCGCGGGGCCCCGAGCACGAGGGCCCCGACGCGAACCGGCCGAGGGGGGCCGACCGAGGCCCCGGCCCGGCCGGCCGGTCGGCGACCGGTCAGGACCGGCGCGACACCAACCCCCCGGCCCTCGGCTCGACCGCTGACCGGGTGGCTACTTCTGCAGCTCCAGCCACTTCGGGCTGGTGGCGAGGGCCTTCAGCTGCGCGGTCGACAGCGCGGGTTCGGGGCGGGTGGCCGCCTCGTGCTGGGCGCCGGCGTTGAACGCCGAGACGACGACGCGGTACCCGTCGGGCCGGAGCGTGTCGACGGTCCACATGACGACGCCCTCGCCGCCCTTCTCACCCGGCCGCTTCTGCACGGCGACCCTGGTGCCGTCCGGAAGGGTCTCGTAGGAGCCCGCCGGGAACAGCTCGCCCGCGACGTCGCCCATATCGGGCTGGGCGTTCACTTGGACGAGGCTGCGGCCCGCCCCGTCGTCGACGACCGCGTACGCGAACCCGTCGTCGCCCCCGTCGTCCCTGACGGTGAGCCCCTCGGGCAGCAGCGACAGCAGGGTGGGCCGTACGGCCGTCCCGTCGAAGGAACCGCCCGCGTCGGCCCCGGGGTCGGACGGGTCGGTGGAGGGCTCGGCCTCGACCGGCTTCGGGACGGCGCGCAGCACGGGCGCCCATGCCGGGTGGGTGACGATCCGCTTCAGCTGAGCGGGGGTGAACGGCGGGTCCACGCGCGTGACGGCGGCGTCCTTCTGCGCGGGCGCGTTCCACGTGCCGAGGTCGGTGACGAGCCCGTCCGGGTGGAGCACGGTGGCGCGCCAGTTCTTCGTCTCCTGGCGCCGGTCGGGGTACTCGTACCCCTGGAAGACGACCAGGCGGGCGCCGCCCGGCAGTTCCTCGGCGGTGCAGGCGTCGTAGTCGACGAACGCCTTGTCGGGGCACTCGGAGAACCCCTGGTCGTCCGGGGCCGCCCGGAAGAAGCCGATGCCGACGGCGGCGAGGCCGCGGCCGTCGTCGTAGACGCCGGCCGCCATCGGGCCCATCTCGTCGGCGGTGCCCCGGGACTGGGCGTCCCGCAGCTCGCCGCCCGCGGGCAGGACCCGGCGGAAGGTCGCGAGGACGTCCGCGGCGGGGACCGCGCCGGTCGCGGCGGAAGGTTGCGGCACGACGGACGGCTTCGGGACCGTGGGTGACTTCGGCACCGTGGGCGGCGCGGCGACGGACGCGTCCGTGCCGCCCCGGTACCCGTCGAGCGCTCCCGTCGCGTACGCGCCGCCGGCTCCGACGAGCGCGAGCGTCAGCACGCTCCCGGCGACCGCGCCGGCGCGCCGGCGAGCCACCCGGCGGCGGCCGCGCCGCACCCCTCCGGCCACCAGGCCGTCTCCGCCGCCCGGCGCGAAGCCGTCGCCGGTGCGGCGCAGGACGACGGCGAGGTCGTCCTCGAACTGCGATGTGTGTTCTTCGTCGGGCATGTGAACCACCAACTCCGTCCAGGGGGTCTGCGTCCGGACGACGGACGGCGCGCGGTCAGGGTGCGGCGTACTCGGCGATGCCGCCGCCCAGCCGCTCGCGGAGCCGGGCGAGCGCGCGCACCGAGCGGGTGCGCACGGCGGCGGAGCTGACCCGCATGACCTGGGCGGTCTCCTCGATGCTGCGGTCCTCCCAGTAGCGCAGCACGACCACCGCCCGGTCCTTCGGCGCCAGCCCGGCCAGCGCGTCCAGCAGCGCGACCCGCAGCGCGGGGTCGTCCCCGGGCGGGGCGGCCCGCGCGGTGTCGGGCAGTTCGCCGAGCGGTCGCTCGGTGGCCGACCGGCGTCGCCGGTGACTCAGGAAGGCCCGCACCAGGACCGTCTGGGCGTACGCGGCGGGGTTGTCGATCCGCGCCGCCCGTCCGAGGAGGCCGGTCCGCCCCCACAGGGCGTACATCCGGCCCAGTGTCTCCTGCACCAGGTCCTCGGCGAGGTGGGTGTCGCCGCTGGTGAGCAGACAGGCCGAGCGGAAGAGGTGCCCGGACCGTCCGGTGGCGAACTCCAGGAACTCGTCCGTGCGGACCCCGTCCATGCCCTCCCCCTCGCACCGCTGTCGTCGTCCACCCCACTGACGCCGCGGCCCCCGGAGAATGTTTCACCTCCGGGGACGGCGGGGGGGCGGGGGCCGGGGGCGGCGGGGGCGGCACGCGCGTGGGCGGGCCCCACACCCGTGGATTCGGATGCGGGGCCCGCCCATGTGCTCACCGGCGGGGACGACCTCAGTCGACGGCCACGGAACCGTTCTCGGAGATGACGTTCTCCAGGATGTGCGACAGGGCGGCGTCGCCCTTGACCGCGGTGGAGTTCTCCACGCACTGCTGGTTCTGGGTGTCGTTGAGGATGTCCTGAACGCCCACGTTGACCAGGGCCACGATGTTCTGGACGTCGGCCTGGATCGGGATGCCGAAGCAGGGCTTGTTCAGGGTCCCCTGGATGAGGCCCACCTGCGGGCTCATGTAACCACCGGTGACGGTGTTGCCGTAGGTCTGCTTGGAGAAGTTGCCGTTCTGCGTGTCCACACCGTGGTCGCCCACGGCGGCGGCCATCGGCGCACCCGCACCCAGGACGGCCGCTGCGACACCGGCGCCAGCCAGAACCTTCTTGATCATGTCGATCCTTCTCTCGAAAGACCCGGCGTCCGGGTCGTCCAGCCGCACCCGCAGGTGGGGCACATGGTTGAAAAGTGGAGCAACGCCGCGGAGCGGCCACGAGGGGCCGGCCCGCACGTGCGCTTCATCCGCGCGGGCCGGTCGCTGCACGCCGTCAGTCGACGGAGGCGGAACCGTTCTCGGAGAGGACGTTCTCCAGGATGTGCGACAGGGCGCTGTCGCCCTTGACCGCGGTGGAGTTCTCCGCGCACTGCTGGTTCTGGGTGTCGTTGAGGATGTCCTGAACGCCCACGTTGACCGCGGCCACGATGTTCTGGACGTCGGCCTGGACCGGAAGACCCACGCACGGCTTGTTGAACGAGCCCTGGATGAGCCCGATCTGCGGGCTCATGTACCCACCGGTCGTGGTGTTGCCGTACGTCTGCGAGGCGAAGTTGCCGTTCTGGGTGTCAACGCCGTGGTCGCCGACGGCGGCGGCCATCGGCGCGCCCGCGCCGAGGACGGCCGCGGCGACGCCGGCCGTAGCCAGAGCCTTCTTGATCATTACGTGATCCTTCTCGTCGAGAGACCCGGTTCCGGGCCGCTCTGCCCAACAGCGCCGCGCTGTTTAGGTTGCGGGAGGTCACCCGAAGAGCTCAATCAACGAAAAAAGGCTCAGAATACTAATGACAATAGGCCGCGATCCGGTGGCTCTCAGGGGTGGCCGCGTACACACGTGTCTGGTTCGCCGAGGGCGGGGTACCCGCGATCCATGAACGCTTCCCTGACGCACGGCGCGGAATTGGCCGCGAAGGACCACATCGTGGGGATCGGCCCTCTGGTGGCGGGCATCCTCGTCGTCTGCTTCCTCATCGGCGCGTTCCTGCTGGGGCGCCGCATCATGCTGAGGGAGCCGGCGCCCCCGACCCCGGACGAGCAGCCGCACCGGCCTGCCGACGCCGGGCTGCCCGGTGAGGTGGAGGGCCACCGCAGGCCCGCCGAGGTGCCCCAGAGCGAGGACCGGCTGATGCCCTACGAGCTGGGGCGCAGCAACACCGAGCCGGACACGTCCCCGCAGTCGGAGAACGACCGCAAGTGGGGCGGCGCGTCCAGCGGCGGCTTCGGCAGCGGCGGCCCCACCACGGGTGGGTGACCCGCCCCGACCGCGCGGTTCCCGGACCCTTCCCCTCCGGCCCGGGAACCGCCCCTTCGCACCCAGCGCCCTTGAGCACCGGTGGCCCCCGCCCCCGGTGCTCACTCGTGTGCGGCCGGCCGGCGGTGGGGCGCACACGGAGCCCGCGTCCGCTCGCCGCCGGTACGCCCCCAGGGCACGGATCCCCCCGCCACCGGTGCGTGGCGTGAGCTGGACGTCGTGCCGGCCGCGCCCCTCGGTCGCACGGGCTGTGGGCCGCCGGCCGGGGGCGGTGCGGGCGGCGCACCGGTCGTCACCACCCGGCCGGACCCCGCCACCCGTCGTCCGGCCGCTCGGCGTCCCCGCGCCGCCGGTTCCCCGACATCCTCCGTGTCCACCGCACCGCTGTGACATGATGCGAGGGCCTCGCCACGCACGGTGAACGGAAGGGTGGGCATGGCTTCAGGCGCCGGGAAGTGGGAGCGGGTGCCGCTCGCTCCGCAGGCCGGGTACGGCCGCGCCGCCGCCCCGGCCGCCTCACCCCGCGGCGCCTCCGAGGCGGTCCCCGTCTTCGCGGCACTCGCCCGGGAGTGGCGGGCGCAGGGGCGGGCCGTCCCCGGCGCGCGGGACCCCGAGTGGGACGTCCTGGTGCGCCGCCCGGTCTGGCCCCGACGCTGATTCCGCCGCCGCGCGACGCCCGCGACACGTCCGCCGCACCCGGAGCAGCCCCGCACTCCCGCCCGGTGTCGGCCGATTGGCGTTCGAGTGATTCCGAACCGGCGACTGTTTGAGCGGTGTCTTTTCGGTTGCCTATTCGTTGTGGTATTTGCGGCGGCAGCCGGGCCTCCGGGCTCGTGGGTCACGAAATCCGTGGCAAGACTTCCGCTGTGGAAAGGAAGCCGATAAATGAAGGGCAAGAAGGCGGCTGTGGCCGTTGCCGGTCTGTGCATGGCGGTCGGTGCCGCCGCTCCGGCGGCCGCCGACGCGGAGGCCAACGGTGCCGCGGTGGGCTCCCCGGGCGTTCTCTCCGGCAACGTCGTCCAGATTCCGGTCCACGTGCCGATCAACATCTGCGGCAACACCGTGAACATCGTCGCCCTGCTGAACCCCGCTTTCGGCAACGTCTGCATCAACGACTGACCCGGCACGGCGCGGTGGAGGCCGGTCACGGAGGACGCTCCGTGACCGGCCTCCCCGGTGTCCGGGGGTACCGGCGCGTCAGCCCGGGGTCGCGACGGTGCCGCCCGCGTCACGGGACGCGCCCGCCGGGCCTGGGCGGGCGGCGGGCACCGCCGTCGGCCGCGGGCTCCGCAGCCGCCGCTCGACGCCGCGCACGAGCCGCTCCGCCGTGTACCCGGCGCCGTAGACGAAGCGCATCGCCGGGCCGTACGCGGGGGCGGTGACGAGTCCCGCCAGGAACAGGCCCGGGTACGACGCCTCGAAGCGGCCGCTCACCTCGGGGGCCCCGCCGGGGCCGACGGTCCGCAGCTCCTCCCGCACCTGTGGGCACAACGGATCGAGCCGGTCCAGCCGGGGCGCGAAGCCGGTCGCGGCGACGACGTGGTCGGTCTCCACCTCCGTCACGGGCGCGCCCGGCCCGGCGCCGGCGAGGGTGAGCAGCAGGCGACCGTCGCCGGCCGGGCGTGCGGCCACCACGGACCTGCCGAGCCGTACGTCGGGCACCGCCTCGAAGCGGTGCCGCAGCCACCAGGCGCCCGCCGGGCCGAGCGCGGTGGCGAAGAGCCGCTCGCGGGTCGGGCCGGGCAGCCGGCGGAAGGCGCCGGGGGTACGCGCGTACAGGAGGTTGCGCCAGCCGCAGCCGAGGCCGGTGTGGGGCGCCCGGGCGGCCTCCCAGGCGCCGCGGCGCAGCGACGGCGGCACGCTGTTCCAGACGAGCCGCGGGGAACGGGCCACCACGCGCGCGTGGGCGCCCGCCTCGGTGAGCAGCACGGCGGTCTCCAGGGCGGCCTGGCCGGCGCCCACGACGGTCACGTCACGGCCGGCGAACCGGGCGGGGTCGGGGAGGTCGCTGCTGTGTGTCACGTGGTGCGGGACGAACGGGCGGAGCGCGGCGGGCACGTCGAGGAACGGCGTGCCGCCCAGCGCGAGCGCCACCGTGTGGGTGCCGGTCTCCTGCCCGTCCTCGGTCGTGACGGTGAAGCCGCCGTGCGGGCGCGGCCGGACCGCCACCACGGTGCGCGGGTCCACGTCCGGCACGGCCCGTCGGGCGAACCACTCGCCGTACGCGGCGAAGAACCCGACCGGCAGGGGCACGCCGTGCTCGACCCGGACCCGGCGGGTCGCGGCGTAGGCGGCGAGGCCGTGGGCGCCGGCCGGGTCCGAGAGGTCGGACGCCCACGGCTCCGACTTCAGCAGCATGCCGGGCGGCATGGTGTGCCAGGAGCGCATCACCCGGCCGAAGACGCGCACGTCCAGGCCACGGGCCGCCGCATGGGCGGCCACCGAGAGGCCGTAAGGGCCGGCGCCCACGATCACCAGGTCGTCGTCGTGCATGGGTCCCACCACTTTCGTCATCGGGGGGAGGAGGGGGAGGGCGACAGGGGCCGGGGAGGGGTCGGGGGCCCCGGGGCCGCCCCGTGAGGGGTCGGGGAGGGGGCTGTCGCGGGCGTGGGGCGGGGCGCCGGGTCCGCGGGGTGGCGGGCGGCCCCGGCGCGCCAGGCGCGGCGCGGGGCGGACACGGCGCGGCGGGCCAGGTGGGCCGTCCAGCACCGGGCCATGGCGACGGCCGGTGCCGGGTCGTCCGCCGCGTACCAGGCCGTCTCCACGCCGCCTGACGGGCCGTACGCGCGCGGGCGGCGCCGCGGCGAGGCGAGGACGGAGAGGACCGCGTGGTTCTCCACGACGTACCTGCGGCCGTGGGCGCGGCCCAGGGCGGGGACCGGACGCCCCGTCAGGTCGAGGTGGAGGGCGCGGACGACGTCCGTGCCCCACGCGTCGGTGAAGAGCCGGAACTGCGCTCCGGGGCGCGGGTTGAAGTCCAGCAGGTGGTACCGGCCCGTCGCCGGGTCGCGACGGAAGTCGAGGTCCGCGATCCCCCGGTAGCCCAGGGCGGCCAGCAGGTCGCGGGCCAGGCGTTCGACGGCCGGGTTCGGCGCCCACTCCCCCACGGCCGTCAGGCCGGTGCCGTCGGGCCAGGAACGGACCTTCCGGCCGGTCGCCGCGACGACACAGGACCCGGCGCCGTCACGGTAGGCGTGGAAGAACCAGTCGCCGTCCCGGCTCGGCGGCAGGTACCGCTGGAGCAGCAGCGGGCTGCCGGCCTCCGCGGCGCGGGCGTACAGCTCACGCACCCGGCCCGGGGTGCGGGCCAGGACGGTGCTGCGCAGCCCGCGCCCTGCGGGCAGCAGCCAGGGGCGGCTCCACTTGGCGACGACCGGGCTCCCCAGAGCGGCGGCCATGGCGACCGCCTCGTCGGCGTCGGCGGGGGCGAGGGTGCGCGGGTGGGGGACGCCGAGACGCAGACAGGTGGCCGCCAGCAAGGCCTTGTCGGCGACGAGGGCGGGCGTGCCCGGCGGCTGGGCGGGGAGGAGGAACCGCCCGGCGGGGCCGCCCGGGCCGCCCGGTTCGCGCCGCAGCTCGTCCAGCGCGACGGCGGTCAGCTCGTCGAGGGCGAGGAGGACGGCGGGGGCCCCGGCGAGCGCGTCCGCGACGCGCACCAGGGCAGCGCGCACCTCCGCCGTGCCCCCGGCTCCGCCCGCGCTCCCGTCGCCGTCCGGCGGGCCGGGGTGGCAGCGCCGTACGTGGCGCGACCGGGCGACCGGGCCGGCCGGGCCGCCGGCGACCACGTGGACCGGGACGCCGACCCGGCCGAGGGAGCGGGCGGCGCCGAGCGTGCCGTGGTGGAAGGGGTTCCGGTCGAACCGCAGCAGCACGGCGGCGACGCTGGTGTCGAAGAGCGGCACGGGCTGTCCTCGTCTCGATGCCCCGACTGGGCGAGGGCTTCCACTGATGGCGTACGGAGGGGCGGGGGCCGGGTTCCCGGCCGGGCCGCCGCGCTTACGTTGGGTCCAGGTGACAGGTCGAACGAAGTGACAGGTCGGACGGCTGAGTGACGGAGTGCGGCGCCTGACGAAGGAGTGCGGATGACCGTCCGGAACGGAAAGACGACGAGCGCCTGGGTGGGCGCGTGCGCCGCCGCGCTGCTGCTCCCCGCGGCGGTGCTGCCCGCGCCGGCCCGCGCGGCGGAGGAACCCCCCGGGCCCGACCCGGTGACGACCGGGGAGACGGCGCTCGGCGCGTACCTCCACTACGGGACCGCGGGCGTGAGCCGCATGACGGAGTTGCAGCAGTGGCTGGGCGGTACCGAGCTGCGCGCCGGCCACACCTACCTGCCGGGCGACAGATGGTCCAACATCGCCGGCCGGCCGGGGTTCCTCGACGCCTGGGCCGAGTGGCGGCGGGCCCGGGAGGACCGGCTGTTCGTGCTCAACGTGCCGATGCTGGAGCGCAACGAGAGCCGGCTGCCGGACGCGGTCGTCGCGCGGCTGCTGCGGCACGGCGCGGAGGGCTGGTTCGACCACCACTTCCGGGCGCTCGCCGAGCGGCTCGTGGGGCTCGGCGTGCCGGACACCGTCATCGTCCTCGGCTGGGAGATGAACGGCTCCACGTACAGCCACCGGTGCGGGCCGGACCCGGACGCGTGGAAGAGGTACTGGAAACGCATCGTCACCGCCATGCGTGAGGTTCCCGGTCAGGAATTCCGATTCGACTTCGCGCCCAATCGGGGACGGGACGCCATTCCCTGGACCGCGTGTTATCCGGGCGACGACGTCGTGGACATCGTGGGAATGGACTCCTACGACCAGCCGCCGGGCCGGACCTTCGACGAGCAGGCGAACGAACCGTACGGGCTGCGGGACCACGTGGAATTCGCCGCGGCCCGCGGGAAGCCTATCTCCTATCCCGAGTGGGGGCTGTTCAGAAACGGCGACAATCCCGATTACATGCGGCGGATGCTCGCATGGATGCGGGAGCACAAACCGCTGTACCACTCCATCAGCGACTACTGCCCGCACGGCGTGTGGCAGTGCGCGGGGAACCCCGAGTCCTCGGCGGTGTTCCGCTCGGCGCTCTTCGGGCTGGAGCCGGTGCCGGCACGGCCGCCGGAGCCCGGGGAGCCGGAGCCTGGCGGACCGGGCGGGGCCGATGGGCCGGGCGGGGCCGATGGGCCGGAGGAGGTCGGCGGGCCCGGGGAGGTCGGCGGGGGGCCGCCGGTCGGGCCCGGGCGACCCGACGAGCCGGTCGGGCCGGTTGAGTCGGTGGAGTCGGTGGGGCCGGTCGGGCCTGCGGATCCCGTGGAGCCCGGTGGGCCGGCGGAGCCTGTCGAGTCCGATGAGCCCGGCGGGTCGGGCGGGTCAGGTGGGGCGGGCGCGGCGGGCCGGATCGAGGTGCCGGGGGAGCCGGGCCGAGCGGGCGAGGCGCGGTGCCCGGCGGGCGGGCTCCCCCGGTGGATCAGGAAGTGGTTCGACCCCGACCCGTGCGCCCCGTAGGGGCCGCCGCGGGCCCGCCGGTGAGGCGGTGCCGCAGGGCGCGCGCCCAAGCGTGGTCGCGCAGGCGGTCCGCCGCCCGGCCGCGGCCGCCGACGTACGCCGCCCGCAGCCACAGCAGCGGGGCCGCCCTGCGGCGGGCCAGCAGCAGTCGCCCGTTGCGCACGGCGTCGGGACGCCAGTGGTGCTTGTACGGCTCGTCACCGCGCAGCAGGCTCAGCGTCGTGCGGCCGGTGCCGTCACCGAGCCGGGCGCTGTTGCGCAGCAGCAGCGTCGCGAGGTCCACCTTGAGGGAGCGCAGCATCGAGTCGGCGCCGTACAGGTAGCCCCCGGAGAGCCGCGGCGACAGCAGCGTGAGGTCCACGGCGACCACCTCGTCGCCGAGCAGGAACTCCGTCACGCACGCGTGCCCCGACGCCGCCATGCCCCGTACCGCCCGGCCCAGGTGCTCCGCGAAGCGGGACGTCAGGTGTTCGGCCGTCACACCGCGGCCGACCCACTGGCGGCGGTGCAGGTCCAGCAGGTGGTCCAGGGCTCCCGAGACCTCGTCCGCGGGGACGTGCCGGGCCGTGATGCCCTCCCGGTCGATCTTGCGGAGCTTCGCCCGGGCCCGCTGCGCCCGGGGGGACGGCAGCCGGCGCACCAGGTCGTCGACGGGTAGGCACGGCAGCTCCAGGCACGTGGAGTCCGGGTACCGCCTGCGGGGCCCGGGCCAGCGGGCCAGGAGCCGCTCCGCGGCGGCCCCGGGACGCACCTCCCGCAGGTCCACGACGGCGCCCCGGGTCAGCTCGGGGAGGTCGGCCAGCGCGGCGGCCAGCGCCGGCAGCGCGCCGGGACAGCCCTCGTCCACGAGGACGTCGCCGTAGTCGGTGAGGTCGCCGCCCAGGAATGCCACGGTCGGCGCGCGGCCTGGCGTGAGCCACAGGGGCGCGGCCGCGACGAGCCGCCCGTCGGTGACGCGGCGCACGAGGACGACCCGCAGCCGCCCCGGCACGCCGTAGGACAGCCACCAGGAGTGGAGCCAGGCGTGCGTCTGGAACGGGGTGACGGTGGCACAGCGGTCGTACAGGTCCGCCCAGTCGGTGGCGAGGGCGCCGAAGTGCTCGTCCTCCCGGCAGACGGTGGACGCGACAGCGACCGGGCCGGAGGACGCCGCCGCCGCAGACGTCCCGGAGGTCCCGGCCGTCCTGGTGGGGGTGGGCGCGGTGGTGCGCGTCGTGCTCACACGGCCTCCGGCTGCGGTGCGGGGGCTGCGGCGGTGCCGGAGCGCGGGCCGGGGCCGGGGCCGGGCACGGCGGCGGTGGCCGGGGCCGTACCGGTGGCCGGAGCCGTACCGGTGGCCTGGGCCGCGCCCGTCGCCTGGCCCGTGTCTGTCGCCTGGGTCGTACCGGTGGCCGGGGTGGCGCCGGGGGCCGGGGCCGCGGCGGCCTCGGCCGGCGGTCGGCCGGCGGCCGTGCGGCGGGGGCGGACCAGCAGCGCCAGCCCGCCCAGCAGCCCGCCCGCGCTGCCGCCGACGAGGACGGCGAGCGGCGCCGACGGCGAGACGGGCGCGGTCGGCTTGGTCGCGCGGGCGAACTGGACGACGTTCACGTGCGTACCGGCGCGGGCGTGCGCGCCCTTCTGCACCAGGGCCCTGGCCACGCCGTCCGCCATGGCGGCGGCCGTCCCGGCCCGCTCCGACCGGGCGGTGACGGAGATCATTGGCGCGTCGGGCGAGGTGGCCGCGGTGACGTTCGCGCGCAGCTCCCCCGGTGTCACGCGGGCCCACACGGCGGCGTCGCCGGCGACGGCGACGTCCGTGGCGACCCGCCCGTATGCCTGCGCCAGGCCCATCGCCCCGGCGGGGTCGGACCGCTCCTCGGGGACGACCACGACGTAGCTGGTGGCCGCGTACTCGGGCGTGGCGAGCAGCCCATATGCGCCGCCGGCCGCGGCGCCGGCCAGCACCGCCGCCGGCACGGTCCAGACGCGGCCGGGGCGCGGCGCGCGGGCGGAGGCCCGGCGGGCGAGCCGGACGAGCCGGCGCACTCCGGGGATGGTTCGCGGGGTCATCGGTCACTCGTTTCTCGGTAGAGGGCCATCAACTGCCGGGCGGTACGGGCGATGTCGTACCGGTACGCCGCCGGGGGCACCGGGCCGCGCGCGGCGCCCGCCCCGTGGGCGGCGCGGGTCGCGCGCACGGCGGCGGCCACGTCGGCGACGGTGCCGCCGATGCGGAGGGCCGTGGGCGCCTCCTCGGGCGGCAGGTCGTCGAGGGCGGGGCAGGCCACGTAGCGGACGGGCAGCCCGGCGGCCAGCGCCTCGACGACCGCGAGCCCGAACGCCTCGTCGGCGGACGGGGACACGAAGACGTCCATCGCGGAGAGCAGGGCCGGCAGGTCGCGGGTGACGGCGCCCGCCCACACCACCCGGTCGTCGATCCCGGACGCGCCTGCCAGCCGCTCCAGCCGGGTCCGCTGGCCTCCGTCACCGACGAGGAGGAGCCGTACGTCCGGCGGCAGTTCGGCCAGGGCGCGGACCAGGACGTCGAACCGCTTGCCCGGGACGAGCCGCCCCACCCCGCCGACGACGTACGCGTCCGGCGGGATGCCGAGCCGCCGCCTGGCGGTGGCGCGGGCCCGCTCGTCGTGGGCGAGGGCGGCGGCGTCGACGCCGTTGGGGACGACGTGGATGCGGTGCGGCCGGACGCCCCAGTCCGCGAGCCGCCGGGCCACGGTGTCGGAGACGGCGACGGTGGCGGAGCCGAGCCGCTCGGTCGCCAGGTACAGGGCGCGGGCGCCGGCGCTGAGGGGACGCCCCTCGATCTGCGCGGTGCCCAGCGAGTGCTCGGTCGCGACGACGTGCCGCACCCCGGCGAGGCGCGCGGCGATCCGCCCGTACACGCACGCCCGGTAGAGGTGGGTGTGGACGACGTCGTAGCGGCCGCGGCGGATGAGCCGGACGAGCCGGGGCAGCGCGGACAGGTCGCGGTTGCCGCGCATGCCGAGGTGGACGACGGGGACGCCGTCGGCGCGCAGGGCGGCGGCGACGGGGCCGGGGTCGGTGAGGGTGACGACGCCGCTGTGGACGGGGAGGTGGCGCAGGAGGAGCCGTAGTTGTTGTTCGGCGCCGCCGATGCCGAGGCCGGTGATGACGTGCAGGACCCTCATGACGCACGCGTCCGGACGGCCCGCAGGTCGACGGGGGCGGGTTCGGCGGTGGCCGGGGCGGTGGGAGCCGGGGCGGTGGGGGTCGTTGTGGCGGGGGCCGGGGCCCCTGTGGGAGCCCGTTCCCCGGCCGCGGGCGGCGTCCCGAAGAGGGGCGGCTCCACCGCGGCGGCGGGGCCCCTGGTGGCGGGCGCCCGGGCCGGGGCCGGTCGTCCGGTGGCGGCCGTCGGCTCCCCGGCGGTGGGGAGGCCCGCGGGTGCGCGGCGGCGCAGGGCGTGCAGCCGGTGCTTGGCGTACAGCCGGAGCCCGGTGTCGCGCTGCCCGACGTGGACGCGCGGCAGGGCGTACGGGCCGCTCAGGGCGCCCGGGTCGATGGCGCAGGCGTACGCGTAGCCCGCGTCCCGCGCGGCGGCGGCGACGCGCGGGTCGACGTGCCCGTACGGGTAGCAGAAGCCGGCCGGTGCCTCGCCGGTGAACACCCGCAGCAGCTCCCTGCTGCCGTGCAGTTCCTCGCGCAGGGTGGGGTCGTCGGCGGACGTCAGGGAGACGTGCCACAGCCCGTGCGAGGCGACCTCCATGCCGGCGTCGGCGCAGCGGCGCAGCCCGTCGGCGGTGAGGAGCGGTTTGCGCGGACCGCGCTCGTCCCACGCGTTGTCGCCGCCGAGGCGGCCGGGGAGGGCGAAGACGGTGGCGGTGCAGCCGTGGCGGCGCAGCAGCGGCACGGCCGCGTGCAGGAAGTCGGCGTACCCGTCGTCGAAGGTCAGCCCGACCAGGCCGGCCGCGGTGCCGCGGGCCGTGGCCGCGAGGAGTTCGCGCACGGCGACCCCGCGCAGGCCGCGGGCGCGCAGCCAGCGCAGCTGGGCGTCGAGCCGGGCGGGGGTGACGGTGACGCGGTACGGGTCATCCCGGTCGTCGTCGACCGAGTGGTACATCGCGATCCAGGGGGGCGGGGTCCGACGGAACATGGTGCTGCCTTCGCGGGAGGGGGCTGCGCGGTGCGGTGCCGCGCCGGAGGGGGGCGCGCAGCGCGGCGCGCGCCAGTGCGGGCACGAGCGGCGCGCGCAGCGCGTGGGCGGCGGCGGGGAAGACGGTGAGGACGGCGGCGGCCGCCAGGGCGGCGCCGGCGAGGGGGGCGTCGGGCCAGGAGGCGCAGATCCGGGCGGCGACGGCGGCGACGGCGGCCGCGGCCGTGAGCCGGGCGAGGCCGGCGGCGACCCCGGGGGCGTGGAGCGGTACGTTCCGGCGGCTCGCCCCGGCGAGGAGGAGGGCGGCGGTGAGGGTGATGCCCACGGCGTTGGCCAGGGCGATGCCGGGGGCGCCCCAGCGGTCGGCCCACAGGGCGCCGAGGGCGGTGTTGGCCGCGATGCCGAGGAGCATGGCGCCGGCCGGGAACCACAGGGGCCGGGACGCGGCGAAGTAGCAGCGCACGAGGGCGCCGACGAGGGTGTGGCCGAGCAGGCCGAGGGCGTACACGCGCATGACGGCGGCGGTGGCGGCGGTGTCGGCCGCGTCGAACGCGCCGCGCTGGAACAGCAGGTGCACGATCTGCGGGGCGGCCGCGGCGACGGTCGCGGCGCCGGCCAGGACGAGGGCGCCCGCCCCCAGCAGGTCGCGTTCGGCGCGGCGCCGGGCGGTGTCCCCGTCCCCGGCGGCGAGGGCGCGGGCGACGACGGGGAAGCTGACGGTGCACAGCATCAGCGACAGCACCATCGGCAGCTGGGCCACCTTCTGGGCGTAGTTGAGGTGCGAGATCGCCCCGGCGGGCAGCGGCGCGGCGAGGAAGCGTTCGACGAGGACCTGGCACTGGCGGCTGACGGCGAAGACGACGACCGGCAGGACCAGCGCGAGGGCCACGCCCGCGGCCGCCCCGCCCCCGCCCCGCGACCGCGCGGCCGCCCGCACCCGTGCCACCGCCCGTACCGGCCGCAGGGAACCACCGGCACGCGGCCGGCTGCCGGTGCGCGCCCGGCCACCGGCACGCGTCCGGCTGCGGGTGCGCGGGCGCGCCGGGCCGTCGGTACGGCCGGCTCGCAGCCGCCGTACCAGCGCGGGCGCCTGGACGAGCGCCATGAGCGCCCCGCCCGCCGCGACCCCGAGGGCCGCCGCCCGGACCCCGAGGGCCGGGCCCAGCAGCAGGACCGCGGCGATGATGCCGGCGTTGTGGACGACGTAGATCCCGGCGGGGGCGAGGAACCTGCCGTGCGCCCGCAGGACGGCGCTGACGTACCCGGCGAGCGCGAACGACAGGACGCAGGTGGCCGTGAGCCGGGTGCAGTCGACCGCGAGCCGCTGCTCCGGCAGGCCGGGAGCCAGCAGCGGTACGAGCAGGGGCGCCGCGGCGGCGACCAGCGCGGCGCCCGCGGCGGCGGCCAGGGCCGTCCCCGGGAGCGTCGCGCGGACCAGGCCCAGCACCGGGTCGGGGCCGGTGGCGGCGGCCCGCCGGGCGAGGGCACGGCTGAACGCCGGGACGAGGAGCAGCGCCATGGCGTCCTCGATGAGGAGCGTCGCGGCGAACTCGGGCACGGTCCACGCGATGAGGAACGCGTCGGTGTCCGGCCCCGCGCCGAAGGCGTGGGCGAGCAACTGGTCGCGTACGAGGCCGAGCAGCGCCCCGGCCGCGGTGAGCCCGGCGGTGAGGAGGGCGGCTCGGGCGAGGAACCGACCGGACGGCGCCCATGCCGCCCCGCCCGCCCCGGACTCCCGCCCGCCGGAACCACCGACTCCCGCCACGCCGGAGCCACCAGGCAGTCCCACCACGCCGGAGCCACCAGGCACTCCCGCCGCGCCGGCCGCCGAGGGCGTGCCCGCCCCGGAGCCACCGGCCGCCGCGGGGCCATCCGCCGCCGCAGGCCCGCCCGGGACCACCCGCGCACCGGTCACCGCGGGCGCGGCGGGCCGTTCGGCGGCCCGCCCCGGCCGGGCGCCGCTAGGCACGGGCGTCCCCCCGCGGCGCGTCCGGCCCCGCCAGCGCCCACCAGGCGGCCACGCCCAGGACGACGGCGGTCAGGACGGTCGACGGGCCCCCGATGTCGGCGTACAGGAAGTCGACGAGCTGCCATCCGAGGAGCCCCGTGGCGACGAGCGCGCAGTCCAGGTGGCGCCCCGTACGGCGGGCGGCGGGCAGGCGGCGGCAGGCGCACACGAGGAGGGCCAGCCAGCCGCCCGCGACCGTCAGGAGGCCCAGCAGGCCCTGCTCGCCGAGGATCAGCAGGTACATGTTGTGTGGGGAGAGCAGCGGCTGCCGCCGGAACCCGGCCCCGGCGCCGGCGGTGTCGCTGCCGGACGACAGGGCGAGGGAGGCGTGGCCGTCCCGGTAGTGCGGGAAGCCCTTGAGGCCGACACCGGTGAGGGGCCGTTCCCGCCACATCCCGGCGGCCGCGGCCCACAGGGTGTACCGGTCGGTGACCGACCGGTCGGGCGCGGCGGTGACCTGCGTGATGCTCGCGACGCGTTCCTGGACCATGGCGGAGCCGACGCCGAGCCCGCCGACGAGGACCACGCCGAGCGCCCCCGCCACGAGGGCCGCCGCGAGCACCCGCCGCACCCCGGTCAGGGCGAGTTGCGCCCCGCAGGCGAGGACGGTCGCGATCCACGCGCCCCGGCTGAACGACAGCACCAGCGGTACGACGAGCAGCGCGGCGCAGACCAGGGCGGCGGCCCGGGACCGGCCCCGCGGCGCGCCGAGCGCGAGGCCGACGGCGGCGACGATGCCGTACGAGACGAC
Organism: Streptomyces changanensis; assembly: GCF_024600715.1. Classification (NCBI taxonomy): domain Bacteria; kingdom Bacillati; phylum Actinomycetota; class Actinomycetes; order Kitasatosporales; family Streptomycetaceae; genus Streptomyces; species Streptomyces changanensis. The sequence goes on along the minus strand of NZ_CP102332.1, from coordinate 3,710,601 downwards.
GGTCGCCATGCCCATCACGTCGCTCGCGCCGAAGGTCCCGACGGCCCGCACGTCCTCGCCCATGTACGAGGCGCCCGTCCCGGTGGCGTACTGCACGACGCCGATGGCGCCCTGGACGAGGGCGAGACCGACGAGGGCCCGGGCGACGGTGACGAGGTCGCGCCGGTCGCGCAGGGTCAGCACCACGGCGGCGGGGACGAGGACGAAGACCTGGAGGTGGCGGACGACTCCGGGCAGGCCGGCCACCGGGTCGTGGGAGGCGACGGCGGCGGCGCAGATCCCGACGACGGGCAGGCCGAGCACGGCGGCGGCGAGCCGCGTCAGGGGCCGTACGCGCGCGCGGGCCAGGCGTACCGCGCACCACACGACGAGGAGACCGGAGGCCGCGTCGGCGGGGGTGGCACCGCCCGGGCCGGAGCCGTCGGCTCCGGTCGGGGCGGCGAGCAGGGTGACGACCACCAGCAGCGGCACCAGGTGCGCCCACCCGCCGCGCGGCGCCGTACGGGCGGCGCGCACCAGCCGGTCGAGGGCGGCGGGACGGGCCCCCGGTGGCCGGGGGCGGGCGCCCCGCGGCGGTGCTTCCGGCGGCCCGGTGCGGGGCCCGTACGCCTCGGACGCGGCCCCGTCCGAGGCGGACCCGTCCGCAGGGCCCCCGCACACGACGCCGGCGCCGGCGCCGGACCCACCCGCGCCGGGCCCGTCCACGACGGCTCCGCCCACGACGGCCCCGCCCTCGGCGGACACGGGCGCGGCGAGGGTGGCGGGGCCGGCGGACGCGGCCATCAGCTGCCCGCCGGGCGGATCAGCGTGGCGGCGGTGCGCAGGAGGATGCGCACGTCCTGCCCGAGCGACCAGTGGTCGATGTAGTGGTTGTCGAAGCGGCACCGGTCCTCGATGGAGGTGTCGCCGCGCAGCCCGTGCACCTGCGCCAGCCCGGTCAGGCCGGCGGGCATGCGATGGCGGGCGGCGTAGTCGCCGTGGAGGCGGCTGAACCGGTCGACGAAGTACGGGCGTTCGGGACGCGGTCCGACGAGGCTCATGTCGCCCCGCAGCACGTTCCACAGCTGCGGCAGCTCGTCGAGCGAGGTGCGGCGGAGGAACGAGCCGACGGTGCCGAGCCGTTCGTCGTGGGCGACGCTCCAGCGGGTGGCGGCCTCGTGCTCGTCCGCGGGGCGCAGCGTGCGGAACTTCAGCAGGGTGAAGAGCCGGCCGCCCTCGCCGACGCGCTCCTGGCGGAAGAGGATCCCGGGCCCGTCGGCGAGGCGTACCGCGGCGGCGCACAGCAGCAGGAGGGGGGCGGCGGCCAGCAGCAGGAGCCCGGCGCCCGCCACGTCCAGGGCCCGCTTGGCGGCCCGCCCCGGGCGCGGCCCCGGGGCCTCCAGGAGGCGGAAGGCGTACCCCCACAGGTGCCGCCCCATGGGGTCGGGCGCCGCTCCGGGGGAAGGGGCCCCCACGCGCGCGGGGGGCCCGACGAGCCAGGTGGCGCACCCGTGCCGGCGCAGGAGGGCCAGTTGCTCGGCGCGGGGCGCGCCCTCGTCGCCGGGGACGAACAGGGCGTCTTGGACGCCGTTTTGGATGACGGCCCGCTGGACCTCCTCCGGGGAGGCCAGCAGCGGCAGCGCCGGCCCCGTCGACGGCTCGGCGCCCGCCGGCTGCGGGATGTCCTGCGCCGGGCCGACGAGCCCGACCGGCCGGACGCCGTACTCGGGGTGCTGCAGCAGCAGTGCGGCGAGGTGCTGCGCGGCCGGCACCGCGCCCACGACGAGCGCGGCGCACGGCTGGTCGCGGGCGACGCGGCGGCGCCGGTGGTGGACGGCCGCCCGGCCGGTGGCGACGACCGCCAGGTGCAGGGCGTACGCGCCGGCCAGCGTGCCCGGCACGAGGACCTGCTCCGGTGACCGGGCAGCGAGCAACGCGGCCGCCGCGCACCAGACGACGGCCAGCCGCCCGGCGAGCGCGGGGAGTTCGTCGAGGAGGCCGGCGTACCGCCCGGCGCGTACGGCGCCGAGCGCGGTCGGCCGGTACAGGCCCGCACACGCGTGCAGGGCGACGGCGCACGCGGTCAGCTGGAGCAGCAGCACGGCGGACCGCTGCCCGGGCGTGAGGACGGTCGCCGCGGGCAGCACGGCCGCGCACTCCACGGCCACGAGCGCGGCGACGAACGGCGCCTGCGGGACCGGGCGGGGCCGCGGCGCGGCGGTCCGCCCACGGGCGCCGCGCTGCGGGGCGAGGACGAGGCCCCCGGCGGCGGGAGCGGGGGCGGCCCGGGTGGTGTGGGCACCGGAGGTGCTGGTGCTTTCCGTGGTCACTGGGGGATCGGCTCTCTGAGCTCGCGGTGGCGCGGGGCGGCGGCCACCTCGCGGTACACGTCGGCGATGGCGGCGCCGGCCCGGCGTACGTCGAAGCGGGTGAGGACGTGCTGGTGCGCCTGGCGCCCGAGGGTCTGCCGGAGGATCGGCCGCTGGAGCAGCCGGACGAGCGCCGCCGCCAGCGCCCGCGCGTCCCCGGACGGTACGAGGCAGTGCGCGGCCTGGCCCGGCGGGAGGCTCTCGCGGGCGCCGTCGACGTCCGTGAGGAGGACCGGCCGGCCGGACGCCATGGCCTCCAGCGGGGCGAGCGCCATGCCCTCCCAGCGGGACGGCAGGACGACGAGGTCGGCGGCCCGGTACCAGGGCCGGACGTCCGCCACCGCCCCGGCGAGGACGACGGACGGCGGCGCCGCGGCGCGCAGGGCCCCGGCGGCGGGGCCGTCGCCGACGAGGACCAGCCGGGCGCCCGGTACGCGCGCGGTGACGGCGTCCCAGGCGCGCAGCAGGACGTCCTGCCCCTTCTGTCGGCACAGCCGCCCCACGCACACGACGACGGGCGCGGCCGGCGGGGTGCCCGGGACGAGCACCGTGCGGGCGACGGCCCGTTCGGCGCTCGTCGGGTAGGGGCCGAACCGGGTGGTGTCGACGCCGTTGTGGACGACCGTCCAGGCGGCGCGCACGCCGGCGCGCTCGCCCCGGCGGCGTTCGGCCTCGCTGACGCAGATCACGCGGTCGGTCCACCGGGCGGCCCACCGCTCCCAGCGCCGGGCCAGCGCGGCGGCCGCCCCGTCGACGGCCTCGAAAGACCAGGCGTGCGGCTGGTAGACGGTCGGCACCTGACCGCGTACGGCGATGCGGGCGGCGAGCCCGGCCTTGGCACTGTGCGCGTGGACGAGGTGCGGCCCCACCCGTTCGACGAGTTCGGCGACGCCGCGGCTCTCCGCGAGGACCCGCCGTCCCGGTTCGCGGGTGGCAGGCCAGGCGTGGAGCTCGGCACCGCGCGCGAGGACGGCGGCGGCGAGCGGGGTGCCGGGCGGGCAGGCGACGGCGACGCGCATGCCCTGCGCCACGTGGGCGCCGACCACGTCGGCGACGACCCGGGCGACCCCGCCGTCCCCGGGCTGGACGACGTGCAGTGCGGTGAGGGGAGGACGCACGCTTGGCCCTTTCTGACGAAGCGGTGGCGGGGTGGGAGGGATCAGCCGGGGGCGTCGGCCTCCAGGAACAGCGCGCCGAGCCAGACGTAGTCGCCGGCCGTGCCGACCCGCACGGAGACGTCGTCGGCACCGCCGACGAGCGCCGCGTCGAGGTCCAGGACGTCGGAGTCGTAGCCGAGGGTGTTGCGGTGGGCGGGCTCGCGGCGGATCCGCTCGGCGCCGGAGTCCGTGACGGTGGAGTTCAGGACGTCGTCCCGGGCGTTCGCGGAATCGTGCAGGGACACCGGGCGGCCGGTGCGCGGAGTGAAGGCGAGGGAATCGCCCGCCATACCGCGATCACCGTCGTAGGCGACGATCCCGAGGCGTCCCGATCCGCCCACGGGAACGCGCATGCGGCCGAGTTCCACGTCCACGGAACGCCGGTCGCGGGTGAGTGTCTCGAATCCGTCCCAGAGGGCGAGGTGGCGCAGCGGGGCGCCTTTCTTCGCGTACGCCACGACGAGCGTCCAACCACCCCAGGCGCCCACTCCCGAACGCCCCATGGCGACGTTGATCTGGGCGACGGTGTACATGCCGGGGCCGGAGCTCCGGACGAGTTCCGTGAGGTCCGCGGTGGCTTGGAAGGCGTCGGCCCCGTCGGCCGTGCGGTGGCCGATGACGGAATCGGCGAGGACGGCCTTGTAGGCGCCGCCGGGTTCCGCGACGAGGACCCGCCCGTTGTCCTCCGGCGGCTTCTGCTCGCCCACGCGGAGGTTGCCGCCCCAGTACAGCCGGGCGTACGTGACCTGGGCGTCCTTCGGCAGGACGAGCTCCGCGCGGCTGGAGTTGAAGGTGTTCGGGTCGTCGTCCACGTCCGTGTAGAACATGTCGAAGGCGTGGTTCGCGGCAGCGCTCTTGCCGCCCCGCGCGGAAAGGCAGGGGAGGTTCGCGGCACGGTCGTTCGCGGCGGATTCCCTACAGGTGATCGCCGAATTCGCGGCGCGCGCCAGACCGCCGTGCTGGACCGCGTGGTACCGCTGGGCGAACGGAATGCGCTGCTGCTCCTTCACGCGGGGCGCGGCGGTGGCGGGGAGTACGGCTGACAGGGCGGCACAAAAAAGGACGCAGACCAGCCCGCGCCGCACGGCGGGCACCACTGGATTCCGCATAGGGGTTCTCCGCGTTGAGGAGTGACGAAACGGATCCCACCGGGATGGATCGACGCAACAGCACGCACGTTATAACCCCATGAGCAAAACACGAAGCATTGAGAACATATAGGGAGCAACACGACCGTTTATCTGACACGTTCGCCACCACCCCGGTCACTCCACGGCATCCCTCGACACCACGCGGCACCCCTTGCATCACGCGGTACACACCCCGGCACCGCGCTCCCGGCCTGGCCCGGCACGTCCGCGTCACCCGTTCGGTGGCGGAACGGCGGGAGCGCTCATGCGTTGTTCATGCCGCCGGCCGCGTCGGCCGCACCGCTTCACCCGAAACCTAGGAGTTCTCCACCATGTCCCGTATCGCGAAGGCTGCCGTCCTGACCTCCGCCGTAGCCGCGTCCGTGGCGGGTGCCGCCGGCGTCGCGAACGCCGACGCCGACGCGCACGCCGCGGCCGTGGGCTCCCCCGGTGTCATCTCGGGCAACATCGTCCAGGTGCCGATCCACATCCCGATCAACCTCTGCGGCAACACCATCGACATCATCGGCCTGCTGAACCCGACCTTCGGCAACGTCTGCATCAACGACTGACGACCCCGCCGGGATCTCCCCCCACGCGATGGCGCCGCCCCGTGATCCTTGCCGGGGCGGCGCCGCCGTGTGTCCGGCCACCCTCTTGGCGGCGCGCCCGCACCGGCCGCCACGACCGGTGCGGCGGCGCGTCACCGCAGCTCAGGGCGGGTGCGTTCACCCGTGGGACGCAGTCACCCTCCGTGTCGTACGCGCTTGCGGGCGCCCGCCGGGCGGCGCACGGTGAGGACACCAGTCCGCCGTCCCACCCGGAAGGAAGAACTCGCGCATGCGCCTCCTGACATCCCGCCGCGTCGCGCTCGCCGCCGTCTGCGCCGCGCTCACCCTCGGCACCGCGGGCCCCGCCCTGGCCGACGCACCGCAGACCCGCCCGGACGCGCCCACCGCCGTCGCCGCCGACACCGACGCCACGGACGACGCCACCGCCGCCGTGCAGGCGGCGGTGGACGAGCTGATCGCCTCCATGACCAAGGACCAGGCGACGACCGGTATGCCCGAGAACCTCCCGGAGTCGGTGCAGAAGCTCATCGACGCCGTCCTCGGCACCGTCGGGGGCCTCACGGGCGTCTCGATGCCCGACCTCCCCGTCGACGTGCCGAGCACGCAGCTCCCGCAGGCCCCCGGCACCGACACGCCCGCGACCCAGGACCCCGCCGCGGGTACCACGACGCCGGGGATCGCCCTGCCGGAGATCACCGTCCCCGAGGTCGTGCGGCCGGACGTCCCGATCACGGGCGTCTCCAGCGACTGGTTCCCGGACGCGGACTTCTTCACCCCGCAGGCGCCCGTCACGCTCCCCCAGCCCCCGGCCGCCACCACGACCGGTTAGCGGTGGGTCCGCGCTCGGGCACGACGCCGTACCGGGCCGGGTCCCGTTCCGCCGAGACGGCGCGGGACCCGGCCCTCCGTTTCGTTTGACGTCCTTTCACACTGGTCGGATTATCCGACTGCCGCACTTCATTCGGGTGCAGTGGCGAGAAATAACCGCCGACGGAGTTTCCGGCGCGCCGAGGGCTCGTTACAGAGGGCAGAGAGCGCCGACCCGCCCCGGCCAAGTACCGGTTCGGCGGCGCGAGTTGCCACGCACGATGCCTTTCCAGGAAGGACTCTCCCGATGAAGCCCACGAAGGTTGCCGCGGTCGTCGCCGGCTCCGTGATGGCGATGGGCATGGCCGCCCCCGCCTTCGCCGCCGACACCCTCACGCCCTCCAGCCTCAACGGGGCGGTCGACACGCTGGGCAAGCGGGGTCTGACCGAGGCGGTTCCCTCCGGCGGGGTCGACAAGGTGGCCGACAACAAGGTCGTCGGCAAGGTGGCCGACACGGCCGGCGGCCTGAACGCCGCCGACAAGGCCGCACCGCTGTTGGGCGGCCTGCCGCTCGGCAAGTAACCCGAGGGAACGGGGGCCTGACGGGGACGACAACGTTTTCCGCCCGGCCCCCCGTTCCCGTGTTCCGGGCACTACTGCAAGCAGACGAATTCCACGCCCTTCCGCGGCGGTGCTCGCTACCGCAACGCAGAAACGAATTCCCGTTCACACGTCCGGGAAGGCGTACGCAGAAGATGAACGTGAAGTCTCAGGTCGGTGCGGGGATCCTCGCCACGTGCCTCGCCTCGGCGGCCGCCGCGGCACTGGCCACCCCCGCGGCCGCCGCGGAAGCGCCGGTGGATCTCCCGCTGCAGTCCCTGGGCGGCGTCCTCCCGGTCACCCCGCCGACCGTGAGCACCGCCATGCCGCTGCTCACGCCCGGCATGCCGCAGGACCTCGGCCACGTCGGCGAGGGCGGCCTCCCGGAGCTCACCCTGCTGCCGCGCACGCCGATCGGCAGCGAGTTCCCCGAGACCCGCGTCGGAGCGCCGATGCCGAGCCTCCTCGGCGGCCGCCCGCTCGGTACGGCCCTGCTGACCTCGCCGCGCTCCGATGTGGAGACGTCCGCGCCGGGCGCCTCCCTCGGCGAGCCGCTCTCCCTGCCGCGGGGAGGGGAGCCGGGCCTGCCGGGCGTCCGGCTGCCGAAGGCGGCCGCCCTCTCCCCCACCCTCTCCGGCGTCCTGGAGTCCGACCTCGGACTGTCCCCGCAGGAGGGGTGAACACGCCGGAGGGTGCGAGTGAAGAAAGCGTTCTTCCCGCCACCCGTCCGACCGCCGCTCGTTACACCCGACGGCTTGTCGCATGGTCACCGACCCGCGGCCCGTCCGCGGGCGCTCCGCACCAACCCGTTACGGTACGGAGAGCGAGCAAGCCGTTACCATACGTGAGAATCCGCGTTGAAGCGGGGTGACGCCCGCTGGTCCGCGGTCGTGTTCCCATCGACAAGGAGTTCCTGAATGTCTCGCATCGCGAAGGCTGCCGTCATCATCGCCGGCACGGGCGCTGTCGTCCTGAGCGGGGCCGGCATGGCCCTCGCCGACGCGGAGGCCAACGCCGCCGCCGTCAACTCGCCCGGTGTCCTGTCGGGCAACGTGCTCCAGGCGCCGATCCACATCCCGGTCAACATCTGCGGCAACACCATCAACGCCGTCGGTCTCCTCAACCCCGCGTTCGGCAACGTCTGCATCAACAACGGCGGCAAGGACCACAAGGAGAAGAGCGACGACGGCAAGGGCGGCCACCACGGCGGCCACTACGACGGCAAGGGCGAGAACGGCTACGGCAGCTGACGCTCCCGTTCCCTCCTGCTCCCCGTGCCGCTCCCCGGTACGGAAGTGGCCCCCGGCGCACCGCCGGGGGCCACTTCCGTACCCGCACCCGTCAGGCGTACCGGTACAGGCGGCTGTGGTCGGCCAGCTGGGCCGGCGTCACGTCCCACGGGGGCATCGGCTCGTTCCGCGCCACGACCCGCCCGTGCTGCGCCGACCCGCGCGGCGGCGGGGCGGCGGGCAGGTAGCGGGCGCCCGGGTTGCGGCGCTGCCAGCGCGACCAGACGGCGTCCACGAACGCGTGGTGCAGCCAGAACACCGGGTCGTTGACCGACGCCGCGCCCAGCATGAGTCCGCCCACCCAGCGGTGCACGCGGTTGTGGTTGCGCAGCCGGGCGCTGCCGCGGCCGGGCACCCACCCCTCCAGCCGGTTGCGGAAGCCACCGGGGCTGGTGGAGTCCCAGGGCGCCACGTCGTACACGGTCTCCCGAGTCGCCCACGCCAGCTCGTCGCGCGTGGGCAGCTCGACGGGGTCCTTGGGGTGGCCGAAGTCGCGCGTGAGGAACCGATCCTCGGTGACGCCGACGTTGACGGTCCAGTCGCCCGTGGCGTACGCGAAGGGGCCGGTCGTGACGCGGAGGTCGCCGCGCCGGCCGTTGCCGCCGAGGAAGTCCTCGCCCCACGGCTGGCCCACCGGGCTGCGGTCGCGGGTCCAGTCCCAGTACGGCACGGTCACGCCCGCGTCGACCTCCTGCAGGGCCCGCTCGAACTCCAGCAGGTACTGGCGGTGCCACGGCAGGAACGACGGCGCCATGTGCGCGGTCCGCAGCCCGCTCTCGCCGTCCGCGCCGTAGTACGCGATGTGCGTGCGGACGAAGTCGTCGTACCGGCCGGCGCGCTTCAGCTCCAGCACCGCGGCGACGAACCTGCGCCGCTCGGCCGCGCTCAGGTCGCGCTGGTCCTTACGCGTGTGCGCCATGGCCGCCCCCCTCCCGGCGCAGCGCCGCGCCGTGCCCGACGGACCGGGCCAGCCGCGCCCCGCCCAGCTCGTCGACGGCGGCGCGGGTCGCGGCGAGCGGCGTCGGGTACGTCTCGTAGTGGTTCACCAGGGTGAGATAGCCGCCGCCCGCGCAGCGCATCAGGTGCAGCGGCCGCCCGTCGACGAGCACCTCGAACTCCGGTACGGCCGCCGTGACGGGCCTGCCCTGGATGCGGCGGCCCCGGTACGTCTCGTCGAAGGCGCCGTGCACGGGCCGCCCGGCGCCCGGGGCCGGCGCGCGCCCGGGCCCGGAGCCGCCGGTCGGCGGCCCGCCTGGGCCGTCGTGCGGGGTGGTGGCGACACGCGCGAGCGCGCCACCGGTGAACGACGCGACGGCGGCGGTGAACAGCGCGCGCAGGACGCCCCGGCGCACCGGTCCCCCGCGCTGTGGTCCGCGGCGCAGGGGCCCCCGGCGCCTGAGGCGGGCGGCGAGGAGTGGCTGCGGGCTCTTGGCGATCATGGGCGATCTCCCGTACGGCTCGTGCGGACGGTGGACTCCCTCCCCCGGGGGACAACGACGCCATCCACGAACCGTTCCGAGCGCGAGGCCCCGAATCCCCGACACGTCAAGGTGAATCGAGCCGAACGGGTATCGGCCGAACGGGTGGATTGTGCCGGGAGTGAGCTCATTCGCCCCACTAGTATCCGGCGCCATGACCTCTTCCCCCGCCGTGACCCCGGACAGGCGACATTCCCCCCTGGGGACGCTCACCGTCATCCCCTGGTGCAGCGAGCCGACCGATGACGACCCGGGTGAGCCGATGCTCATGGTGTACTCGCTCGGCGACGGGCGGGACGGCCCGGAGGCCGGCGAGGAGGCGATGCGGGCGCAGCTGGAGCGGCTGGGCCTGTCGATCGGCGAGCGCCTCGTGGACCTCGGCCGCGACAGCCGGATCCCCATCACCCTGCTGGTGGAGGCCGAACAGGCCGTCCTGACACTGCCGTTCATGAAGGTGCAGTGCCCGGTGCCGCCGGAGTGGCAGCGCGCCGCGCACACCAAGGGCCAGGTCTACCTGATCTTCGCGGTGCGCCCGTGGCCGGAGGCGGTGCCGGGCGTCGAGGTGTCGGAGGAGCGGCTGCGCGCCTTCGTGACCGGCGACGGGCTCCTGGAGGGCAGCGCCCACTGCCTCGCCCCCGTGCTGCGGGTGCGGACCTGACACCGAGAGGACCGGTGAGCACCGTGGCGACCACGCGCGACACGAACACGGGATCCGTCCCCGCCCCCTCCCCCGCCCCGGACGGCGCTCCCGGCGCTCCCGGCGCCCCCACCGGCCGGGCGACCGTCCCCGCCTCCCGTCGCGGCACCGGCCCGGCCGCCGGGCCGCGTGACGCGGACGGGGCGACGGGAGCGGGGCGGGCGTTCGCCTGGCTGCTGGTGGTGACGGGCGCGGCGGGGGTGCTCGCGGCCTGGGTCATCACCCTCGACAAGTTCCGGCTCCTGGAGGACCCGCACTACACGCCGGGGTGCAGCCTGAACCCCGTCGTGTCGTGCGGCAGCGTCATGAAGAGCGCGCAGGCCACGGTCTTCGGATTCCCCAACCCCATGCTGGGCCTCGTCACGTACGGAATGGTCGTCGCGGTCGGCGCCGGCCTGCTCGCCGGGGCCCGCCACCGGCGCTGGTTCTGGCTGGGCCTCCAGGCCGGGACGCTGTTCGGCGTCGGCTTCTGCGCGTGGCTCGCGCAGCAGTCCCTGTACGTGATCAACGCCCTGTGCCTGTGGTGCTGCCTGGCCTGGGTGGCGACGGCCGTCATGTTCTGGGCCGTCACCGCGTACAACGTCGGCCGCGGCCACCTGCCCGCCCCGCGGGGGGTACGGCGCTTCTTCGGCGAGTTCCCGTGGATCCCCCCGGTGCTGCACCTCGGCGTCGTGGGGATGCTGGTGCTGACCCGCTGGTGGGACTTCTGGACCGGCTGACGGCCCCCGGCGGGACGAGGTACGCGAAGCGGGTTGTGGGACCGCTCGGCGTGTTGGGATGCTTCCGTCCATGCCGACCGGCCCCCTGCCTGACCACGCATCGCTCCTCGGGGAGGTGCGGGCCGTACGGCGCGCGGGCCTCGTCCGCCTCCGCGAGCTGGACCTGCCCGCGCTCTCCCGCGCCGCCGCCGCCTTCGACCGCGGCCCCGGCACCACTCCGGTGGAACGGCTGTTGCGCGCCGCGGTGTCCCGGCTGGACGCGGGGACGCTGCGGGACGCCGCCGCCTACGCCCTGGGCCTCGCCCAGGGCACCCGCGACTGGCCCGCCGCCGATCGGCGGCGCAGGGCCGCCGAGGTCTACGGCGTGAGCGTCGAACGCTTCCGCAAGCACCACGAACCCCTGGCGCTCGGTCAGGTCGCCGAGCAGATCGCGGCCGTGGCCGCCGAACGGGCCCCGGCCGCCGCGCCGACCGCGCACCCCGGGGCCACGCACCGCGTGCTGGCGGCGGGCGGGCACCGGGTCACGCTGCACGTCCACCCGGTGGACCTGCTCAACGACGTCGACGTCGTCGTGTCGCCGGCCAACGTGTGGCTCGCGCTGCCCGAGCCGTACAAGTCGTCCGTCCCCGCGTCGCTGCGGCGCGCCGGCGCGGTGCGCGGCCCGACCGGGGAGCTCGTCGAGGACCTGGTCCACGACGGGCTGCGGGCCTGGGCCGCCCGGCACGGCGCCGCCGGCCGGCCGGTCCAGCCGGCGACCGTCGCCGCCACGGAGGCGGGCGCGCTCGCCGCGCAGGGGGTCCGCCGGATCTACCACGCGGCGGTGGCCGTGCCGAGGGCGGGCACCAACGACTACGACGTCCTGCCCGCCGACGTGACCCGCGCGGTGACCCGGGTCTTCGCCCTGCTCCGGGAGGAGTCCGCGCGCTTCGACCCGCCGCTGCGATCGCTGTGCCTGCCCCTGCTCGGGGCCGGGCGGGGCGGACTGACCGCCGCGACCAGCGCCGCCGCCGTCTGGGCGGCCGTCGGGGCGGAACTGGCGCGCGGCGGCCGGTGGGAGGTGCACCTGGTGGTCCTGGACCCGGCTGACGCCGACGCGCTGGCGCGTGTGGTGGAGGGGGGCGGCGGGGCGTGAGTGGTGAGCTGTCGGTGGGGCCGGCGGGGGGCGGGTGGGGGGCGTGAGCGGTATGCCGCCAGTGGGGCCGGAGGGGGGCTCGGGTGGGGCGGGGCGAGAGCGGTCAGCCCCGGGTGGGGCCGCTGGAAGGGGTGCGGCATGAGCGGTGAGGAGCACCGGACCGCCGATCCGTACGAGGTGCTGGCGCGGGCGGCCGCCGAGTGGGACGACCTGGAGCCGCGGCTCGACGCCGCCGGCCGGGCACGACTGGGCGACGCGCTGCGGGGCCTGCGTGAGGGGCCCCGCCCGTGGGACGCGGCCCGCGACGCGGTGCGCGTACTGGCCGCCGCGCTGCCGGGCGGGGCGGGGGCGCGGTTCGTCGCCCCGACGGTGCCGGACGTGCCGCCGGTGCCGGGCCGGCCACCTGTGGAGGGCGGTTCGGGGGCGCCGGGGGGCTCCCCTGTGGAGGGCGGTTCGGGGGCACCGGGGGCCGGGGCCGGGGCGCCGTACTCCGCCTCGTACGCCGGGTTCCGTGCCGTGGACCTCGCCGCGCTGGTGCTCGACGGCACGCGGATGGTCGGTCCCGTGCTCGGGCCGGTGCGCGACCGGCTGCTGGCGGTGCCCGCGCTGTCGGAGGACGCGGTGCGGGAGCGGGGCGGCGACCCGTACGGGCCCGGGCTGGTCCGGCTGCGCGGGCCGGGGGGCGCGGTGCGGCTGCCGCGCTTCCAGTTCGCCGGGGACGCGCTGCCCTGGCCCGTGGTGCTGGAGGTCAACCGCCTGCTGGACGCCGACGACGACCCGTGGGCCGCCGCCGACTGGTGGCTGTCCCGCGACGCCTGGCTCGCCGCACCGCCCGCCGCGCTGCTCGGCACCGGTCGGGACGGCACGCTCGTGGACGCCGCCCGCGCCCTCGTGGACGGGGGGTGAGGGCCGTGCCCAACACGCCGCCGCCCGCCGCGCCCCCCGGTACGCCCGTGAAGGCCACGCTCCCCGCCGGCACCCCGCTGTTCCGGGTGCACCGGTCGGAGTGGGCCGCCACCTCCTTCAACCCCGTCCCCGCCGACCGGCTGTGGGGCGGTGGCCGGTTCGACGCGACCGAGGACGACCCGTACCGCTTCCTGTACGCCGGTGCCACGGCCGCCGCAGCGGTGTGCGAGTCGTTCCTTCGGTCGGTGCCGTACACCGACCCGGGACCCCGGATCGTGCCGCGCGCCGCGGTGCGCGGCCGCCGGCTGGCGTTCCTGCGGCTCGCCGTGGACGTGGACGTCGTGTCGCTGATGTCCGGGCGGGACCTGGCGGCGGTCGCGCAGGACTCCTGGCTGGTCCAGGCGGAGGCGCACGAGTACGCCTTCACGCGCGCGTGGGGGCACTGGATCCGGCGCCACACCGACCCGTGGGCGCGGGGCTTCGTGTGGCCGTCGAAGCGGGAGCCCGCCGACCGGGTCACGGTCCTCTTCGGCGACCGCTGCCCGCCCGGGGTGGTCGAGGAGACCGGTACGCCCGCCGTGGACCTCGCCGGGCGGGACGGCGAGGAGTGGCTGAACGGTCTCCTCGCCCCGTACCACGCCCGGGTCGGCGGCCCCCGCTGAACCGTGCCGGCGGCGGGCGGCCGGGACGGGCGGGACGGACGGCCGGGACGGGCGTCGGGGACGGGCGCCGATACGGGCGTCGGGGGCCGGATGCCACCGGGGACGACGGGCCGGGCTCGCCGCCGGGCGAGGGCGGGCCGGGTCTCAGGTGCCCCGGCCGGAGGGCCGTGGGACGACCGTGCGGACGGGCACGGTGGTCGTCCACCACTGGCCGGGCGCCGGACGCCGGGACGGCCCGGTGTCGCGCGCACCACCGGTACCGCCGGAACCGCCTCCGCCGGCCCCTGCGAGGTGGAGGACGCCGTCGACGGGCGGGCCGGAGGGCGCGTCGCGGGCGTCGGCGTGCGGGTCCCACGGGGGCAGGCGGAAGGGCGCGGTGTTGAGCTCCCCCTCGGCGACGATCAGCTTGAACCAGTCGCGGACCTCGGCGCCCGGGCGCTCGGGGCGGGTCGGCGGGAGGGACAGTTCGACCGGGTCGCCGTCGAAGACGTGGGCCGTGCCGTGCGGGCCGATGAAGTGTCCCTCGTACAGACCGGTGTGGGCGGCGTGGCTGTCGGTCAGGTCGACGAGCACCGCCCACAGCGGGCGGGGCCCGTGGTTGTGGACGCGGATCGCGACCTCGGGGCGGTGCCAGGCGCCCGGGCGGCCGGCGTAGTGGAGGACGAGCTCACCGGCCGCGTCGGGGGTGAGGGCGGGCGCGTACCGGCCTGGCGTCCACGGGCTGACCTCGACGCGGACGAGGCCGGCGAGGGGCGAGGCCGGGTTGTCCAGGGCGTGCAACTGGTGCCAGCGGGCGAGGTGGACGAGGCAGCGGGCGACCCGCCGGGCGTCGGCCGGGCCGGTCAGGGGCAGGGCGGCCACCACGGGCGTGCCGTCGCGACGCAGGACTCGCGCCTCGCCCCCTCCGGTGACGACACGGCGCAGTCCGTCGGGACGGGCCGCGGCGCCCGTGTGGAGGAGCGGCGACGCTCCGCCCCCCGGGCCGGCGGTGGCCAGCGCGGCGGCGACCACGGCCGCGTCGGGGCCCTCCAGCCGTACGGCGAGCGGCGGCAGGGCGAGGGAGGAGGGGGCCACGGGGTAGGCGCGGGTGCGGTCCGGGTGCCAGCCGTCGGGGGTCACGAGCGTACGGAGGGCCTGTACGCGCCGCGCCCGGACGACGGGACCGCCGCCGGTGCCGGTCACGCCGCCGCCGGTGCCGGTCACGCCACGGCCCGTGGGGGTGGCGTCGTGGCCGGTGAGTGTGGCGTCGCCCGTCACCATGAACGCGGTGGCGCCGGCGGTGTCCGTGCCCTCGCGCAGCCCGTGCGCGCCGCCGCAGTCCACCTCCCAGCCGTCCGTGCCGTACCGCAACAGGTGGGGGGCGGGCGGGCGGACCAGTCCGCCCAGCACCGGCCCGTCCGCCGGACCGCCGGGTTCGGCGGGAGCGAGGACGGGGTGCTGGCGCCGCTCGTCGCGCTGTACGCGCGCGTTGGCGGCTGCCAGGACCTCCCGGTACGTGGCTGCGGGCGGTGCCGCCCGCAGTGCGCCCAGCAGGGCGCGGGTGAAGACGCCGTGGCGGCGCCCGGCGAAGTCCCGTTCGTACGCGCGCTGGTCCAGCCTGCTGCCGGCGAGCAGGACGTGCCGGGGCGCCGCGGGGCCGGCGGTGTCACGGGCGACCGGGGCGGCGGGGGGCGCGGGGGCGGGCTCCCGCGTCCACTCGGGCAGCGGGGGCGCGTACCGGGCGACGGCGTCCGGTTCGCCGTCGGGGTCGCGCGTGGCCCCGCCGGAGTAGCAGCAGTCGAGGACGGCGAGGACGTGCGCGCCGCGGGCGGCCACCGCGTCGAGCAGCGCGCCGAGCCGCTTGTCGGGGAGGGGGCCGTCCGCGCAGACGAGGGCCTGGCACCGGCCGGTCGCCTCGACGAGGCGCTCCTGCGGGGTGACCGCCGCGTACTCGGTGCCGTGGCCGGAGAACCACAGGAGGGCCGTGTCGCCGGGGCCCGCCTGCCCCAGGTGCCCGGTGACGGCCGCGGTGACCGCGGCGATCGTCGCCGTACGGTCCGTCAGGGCCCGTACCGAGGGCGGCGCGCCCAGCCGCTCCATCAGCCAGCGGTGGCCGGCCTCGATGTCGTTGAGGCAGCCGGAGAGCCTCGGCCACCGGCCGGCCGGGTAGTCGTCGATGCCCACGAAGAGGGCGTACACCGTCGCCATGCCCGGAGTCTCGCAGGCCGGGTGGCGCCTTCCGGGTCGTTTCCCGGTACTCCTCCGGGCACGTGCGGGGCGCGGGCCGGGCGGGGACCGGGCGGGGACCGGGCGGGTGGGTGGTGGCGGTGCGGGGAGCCGGCAGGGGGACCGGGGCGCGGGAGCCGGGGCCGAGGGGTCGGGGCCGCGGTGGGGAGCGGGGCCGGGGGCCGACGGGCCGTGAGGACGGGGTCGGGGGCCGGGGAGGTCCGTCGGCGGTCGGGTGGTCAGCGTGCGGCGGCGCGCGGCGCGGTGGTGTCGACGGCCATGGTGACGGCGAGCCCGCCCAGCACGGCGCCCATGGCGTAGCGCTGGGTGCGCAGCCACGCCGGGTGGCGGGCGAGGAAGACGGCGACGCCCCCCGCGGCCGCCACGATCGCCGCGTTGACCCCGAGGCTCACGGCGACCTGCACCGAGCCGAGGACGAGCCCCTGGGCGAGGACGTGCCCCTCCTCGACGTCGACGAACTGCGGGATCAGCGACAGGTACATGATGGCGATCTTCGGGTTGAGCAGGCTCGTCATCAGTCCCATCGCGAAGAGCCGGCGGGGCGGATCCGGCGGTACGTCCCGTGGTGTGAACACCGACACGCCACCGGGCCTGAGCGCGCACCAGGCGAGCCAGCCGAGGTAGGCGGCGCCGGCCAGCTTCACGGCGAGGTACAGCTGCGGTACGGCGGTGAACAGCACAGACAGGCCGAGGTTGGTGGCGAGGAGGTACACGAGGAAGCCGACCGCGACACCGCCGAGCGAGACGATCCCCGCGCGGCGGCCCTGCGTGAGGGAGCGCGAGACGAGGTAGATCATGTTCGGTCCGGGCGTCAGCACCATCCCGAGCGCGATGACGAAGACCCCAGCCAGGGCGCTGCCCTCCACCATCGACGCCGTCCTCCCGTGTCGCCCGTTCCCACATCGGACTCCGAGCATATTGACGCGACTTCACTCGGTGCAATAAAAACATTGCTCTCGGTGCAATCCAAGCGGCGTGACGGGAGCGGGAGTTGAGGGAGTACCAGCGGGTGGCGGACGCCGTGGCCGGGGAGATCGCGGCCGGACGCCTGCGCCCCGGGGACCGGCTGCCGCCGCAGCGGCGCTTCGCCCGGGACCATGGCATCGCCGGCTCCACGGCCGCCCGGGTCTACCGCGAACTGGCCCGGCGCGGCCTGACCGTCGGCGAGGTGGGCCGCGGCACGTTCGTCCGCGCCACCGAGGGGCCGGCCGCCGGACCCGCCCTGAGCGACGACCCGGCGGGGCAGCGGGTGAACCTGGAGCTCAACCACCCCGTCGTACCGGAGCAGGCCGCCCTGCTCGCCGAGGGCCTGGGCGGGCTCCTGCGCGCCGACGTGCTGGACGCGGCGCTGCGGCCGGTCGGCCCGGCGGGCACGCCCCGGGCGCGTGCGGCCGCGGCGGCGCTGCTCGCCCGCGCCGGCTGGCGGCCGCGCCCCGAGCGGGTGCTCTTCACCGGCAACGGCCGGCAGGCCATCTCGGCCGCCGTCGCCGCGCTGGTGCCGCCCGGGGGGCGGCTGGGCGCGGAGGAGTTCACGTACCCGGTGCTGAAGTCGATCGCCGGCCGCCTGGGCGTCACCGTCGTGCCGCTGGCCGTGGACGGGGACGGGGTACGGCCCGACGCGGTCACCGCCGCCCACCGCACCGCGCGGCTGCACGCGGTCTACGTCCAGCCCACGCTGCACAACCCCCTCTCCCTCACCATGCCTCCCGCCCGCCGCGCCGAACTCGCCGCGACGCTGCGGCACCTGGACCTCACCGCGGTCGAGGACGCGGTCTGGGGGTTCCTGGACCGGGACACGCCACCGCTCGCCGCGCTGGCACCGGAGCGGACGGTGGTCGTGGACAGCCTGTCGAAGCGGGTCGCGCCCGGACTGACCGCCGGGTTCGCCGTGGTGCCCGACGCGCTGGTGGCCCCTGTCGAGGTGGCCGTCCGCTCCGGCGGCTGGACGCCCTCCGGCTTCGCCCTGGAGGCGGCGGTCCGCTGGCAGTCGGACGGCCGTCTGGACGCCCTCGTCGAGGCCAAGCGCGAGGAGGTCGCACGCCGCCAGGGCCTCGCCCGCCGCCACCTCGCGGGCTTCGCCCTGCGCACCGACCCGCGGTCCTGCTTCTGCTGGTGGAAGCTGCCACCGGCGTGGCGGGCGGACCTCTTCGTGGCCGCGGCGGCCCGGCGCGGCATCGCCGTGACCCCGGGGTCCGCCTTCGCCTCCGACCCGCGCCGCACACCGGACGCGGTCCGCCTGGGCCTGGCCTCACCCCCGCCCGACACCCTGGCGCGCGCCCTCACCACCCTCGCCACCCTCGCCCGCACGACCCCGGAGGACCACGTCCCGTCCTGACGGGCCCGCGCCCGGGGGGCGCCGGACCTCAGGGGCCGGGTGTGAGGGGTCGCGGGGCCAGGCCTCGGGGGGCTCTCCACCCCCCTCCGGCCACCGTCCACGCCCGTGCCCGGGCCCGCCCCCGGGCCAATGGCAGAGCATCGGCTGACGCCCCTGCCCGAGCCCTTCTCGCCCGCACTACGGTGCGCCGAAGGGCGGGCAGGCCGGACGGCAGGACTCGCACATGTGAGCCGCCGTCGGGATGCGAACCCGAGACCTACGCATGACGAGTGTCCGACCTCCTCCGCCAAGGAGCCCACGGGGATCCCCCTCACCACATACCGCGGCTCACACCGGAGCTCGTACGGTGGCGGACGCTGACGGACGGCTACGCACGATTCGCCTTCCGAGACCACGACCGAGACCGCCGAACGCCCCCACCGGCTCGGCGCCGCGCTCATCACCGGGGCGGCGGGGCGGCAACCCTTAACGGTCCTGGCCGGTCTGACAGGCAGCTGGGCAACGGGATGGCGAAGGGAACCGGCCGTGCGGAGAAGACAGTGGACATGGGCGCTGCTCGCCGTGGGCGTGAGTGTGCTTGCCGTGCCGGCGGGGAGCCGGCCCTCGGAGTTGTCGAGGGTGGAGGACACCAGGGGCTTCCGGCTGGATCCTCCTGTGGCCTTTGCCGACTTCCGGATGACTGAGCGGTACAAGGGCTCGTACGTCGGGGTGGTGGGCGGGGTGGTGGGATGCGCCGGCGAGGAATGGGACTGCCTGAAGGACTGGTCGTATGTGACGCGTCCTGGCATCACGCCCGAGGACGCCGACAGGATCGTCCGGAATGCCGTGGGAACGGGTGCCAACTACATACGGCGGAGTGATATCCCAGAAGCACAGAACAGACTGGTCTTCAGGGCTCTGCAGGGTGATGTCCCCGACCCCGAGGGGGCGGCCCGGCGCATGATGCGGTCGATCGAGCGGAACGAACAGGTCCCTTTCCAGCTGGGCCCGCACACGAAATGGGCATGGCCCGCCCAGCACTCCCGAATCGAGGGTGCCCCCGGCACTGCGATGATCTGCCGACACAGCCGCTACAGCGAGGTTGCGGGGACGGAGATCGCGTCATCCGTGGATGCGACCTGTGTCTGGGCGGATCACAGTACGGTGGCCGCGATCAAAGGCTACGACATGCCTCTCGACGATCTGGCGGACCTCGCCGCCGAACTCCACCGCACAGCACGGGTACGCGAGTGAGACACCGGGCCGGCATGGAGAACGGAGAACTGCCCCTGCGTTTCGAGCCGCGGCACGCACCGGAGGCGCGATGAGGACGAAGGCCGACAGCCGTCAAGGGGTGCCAACTGCCGCGGGCCTGCCAGTCGTGACCAATGCCGCAATTGACGAAGGTCCATTCACGCTGGAGCCGACCGTCCCGGCCACACGTACCTTTTCTCTCACCGCGAGCGCTGATTGCTGTAGCGCGCGGCACGGGCGCCGGACGGGCGGAGGCGGGCCGGCGAGAGGAGCGACTGGGCGGAGTTCAAGAAGCTCCTCGAGGAGGCGGGGATCGGTGACCGGAGCCTGTGCGACGGGAGTCGCCACACCTCCGGCACGATCCTGAACGAGCTGGGGGTGGGCATGCCGGCCATCATGGAGATCCTTCGGCACACGCTGATCAGCCGGACCCGCCGCTACGTGAAGGGCAGGTCGACCCTGTCGAAGGACGCGACACGGCGGGCCGGGGACGCCTTCCCGCCACAGCGGGGACCGTCCGAGACCAGAACCGAGACAGGGAGCCGCATCGATCGGGCGCGGCGACGGCGACGCTTCGCGGGAACAGGAAAGCCCAGGTCAGAAGAGTCTGACCTGGGCTTTCGACTGAGCCGCCTTCGGGATTCGAACCCGAGACCTACGCATTACGAGTGCGTTGCTCTGGCCAACTGAGCTAAGGCGGCACACCGCGCCGGACCCCTGGGGGTGCAGCAGCGAGCACAAGTCTACACAGGTGGAGAGGGTGCTCGTGCACGCCTGTTCCCGGGGCACCCGGGGGCCCCGGGGCCTCAGCGGCAGCGCTTCCCGGGGGGCGGGGGCGTGCCCCGCAGGAGGTAGGTGTTGATCGCGGTGTCGACGCAGTCGCTGCCCCGGCCGTACGCGGTGTGGCCGTCGCCGTCGTACGTCAGGAGCGTGCCGGAGGAGAGTTGCGCGGCGAGGGACCGCGCCCAGGCGTAGGGGGTGGCCGGGTCGCGGGTGGTGCCGACGACGACGATCGGGGCCGCGCCTTCGGCCCTGATGCGGTGCGCGGTGCCGGTGGCCTCGACCGGCCAGTACGCGCAGCCCAGGGACGCCCACGCCAGTCCGCGCCCGAAGACGGGCGACGCCTTCTCGAACGACGGTACGGCGGCGGCCACGGCGGCGGGGGTGGTGAAGGCGGAGGGCTGGTCGAGGCAGTTGACCGCGGCGTTGGCAGCCATGAGGTTGGAGTAGTCGCCGTCGGCCTCGCGCTCGTAGTAGCTGTCGGCGAGGGCGAGCAGGCCGGCGCCTTCGCCGTCCATCGCCCGGGTGAGCGCCCCGCGGAGCTGGGGCCAGGCGGCCTCGTCGTACATGGCGGTGATCACGCCGATCGTGGCGAGGGCCTCGCCGAGGGGCCGCCGTGGCTCGCCGGTCGGCACGGGCTTGCGGTCCAGTGCGGTGAGGAACGCCTTCATGCGGGCCGTGGCGTCCTGCACGGAGGCGTTGCCGAGGGGGCAGTCCGCCTGCCCGACGCAGTCGGCGGCGAAGGAGCGGAACGCGGTGTCGAAGCCGGCCGCCTGGTCGCGGTTGGTCTCGCGGGCCGTGCGGGAGGGGTCCATGGCACCGTCGAGGACGAGGCGGCCGGTGCGCTCGGGGAACAGTTCCGCGTAGGTGGCGCCGAGGAACGTGCCGTACGAGGCGCCGACGTAGTTGAGCTTCGCGTCGCCGAGCGCGGCCCGGACGATGTCCATGTCGCGGGCCGCCTCGACGGTGGAGACGTGTGGCAGGACGCGGGCGGAGCGTTCGGCGCAGGCCGCGGCGAACTTCTTGTACGCGGCGGTCAGCCTGTCGGTCTCGCGCCGGTCGTCGGGGGTCTGGTCGACCTGCGTGTAGGCGTCCATGGCGGGCCCGTCGAGGCAGCGGACGGGTGCGCTGCGGGCGACGCCGCGCGGGTCGACGGCGACCATGTCGTAGCGGGCGCGGACGGGGGCGGGGTAGCCGATGCCGGCGTACGCCTGGAGGTAGTCGACGGCGGAGCCGCCGGGGCCGCCCGGGTTGACCAGCAGCGAACCGATCCGCTTGCCCGGGCCGGTCGCCTTCGTGCGGGCCACCGCCAGCTTCACCTGGCCGTCGCCGGGGCGGGCGTAGTCCAGGGGCGCCTTCAGCGTGGCGCACTGGAAGTCGGGCACCCCGCAGTCGCGCCAGGCGGGCCGCTGGGCGTAGTAGGGGCGGAGCGCGGCCGTGGCCGAGGCGGACAGGGCCGCGGGCCCGGCGGCGTGCGACACCGGCTCGGCCGTGGGGGCGCCCCCGCCGGCGCAGCCCGCCGCGAGGAGCAGGGCGAGGGCGGCGGCCGGCGCGGGGGTACGGAACAGTCGGCGGGGATCCATCCACCTGAGCGTAGCCGTACGGTGACGGTCGGTCATACGGGTGACGCGTGGGGCGCCACCCGAACGGGCCAACCCCCGGCTAACCGGCGCGCAGCGCCATCATCATGGCCTCCACCGCGAGAAGCGGCGCGACGTTGCGGTCGAGCGCCTCGCGGCAGGCGAGGACGGCCTCCATGCGGCGCAGCGTGGACTCCGGAGTGCCGGCGCGGGCGATCCGGTCGAGGGCGTCGCGCACGTCCTCGTTGGACAGGGCGGTGGTGGTGCCGAGCTGGAGCGCGAGGACGTCACGGTAGAAGCCGGTCAGATCGCTGAGGGCGAGGTCGAGGGTGTCGCGCTGCGTGCGGGTCCTGCGGCGCTTCTGGCGGTCCTCCAGCTCCTTCATCGCGCCGGCGGTGCCGCGGGGCATGCGGCTGCCCTGACCGCCGCCGAGGGCGGTCTTCAGCTCCTCCGTCTCCTTGACGTCGGTCTCCTCCGCGAGCTCCTTGGCGTCCTCGCCGGCGGCGTCGACCAGCTCCTGCGCCGCCTTCAGGCAGCCTCCGACGTCCTGGACGCGGAGCGGCACGGTGAGGACGGCGGTGCGGCGGGCGCGGGCCCGCTCGTCGGTGGCGAGGCGGCGCGCCCGGTCGATGTGGCCCTGCGTGGCACGCGCGGCGAACGCCGCCGCGGCGGGCTCGACACCGTCGCGCCGGACGAGGACGTCGGCGACGGCGTCGACCGGCGGCGTGCGCAGCGTCAGGTGGCGGCAGCGGGAGCGGATGGTGGGCAGCACGTCCTCCAGGGACGGCGCGCACAGCAGCCAGACCGTCCGGGGCGCGGGCTCCTCGACGGCCTTCAGCAGGACGTTCCCCGCGCCTTCGGTGAGGCGGTCGGCGTCCTCCAGGACGATGACCTGCCAGCGGCCGACCGCCGGGGAGAGCTGCGCCCGGCGCACCAGCTCGCGGGTCTCCTTGACGCCGATGGACAGCAGGTCCGTCCGTACGACCTCGACGTCGGCGTGCGTCCCGACGAGTGCCGTGTGACAGCCGTCGCAGAAGCCGCAGCCGGGCTCGCCGCCGAGTGCCCGGTCGGGACTGACGCACTGGAGCGCGGCGGCGAAGGCCCGGGCGGCGGTGTCGCGGCCGGCCCCGGGCGGGCCGGTGAACAGCCAGGCGTGCGTCATCTTCGACTTGGTCGCGTCGAGCGGCTGGACGCCCTGCGCGTCGGCGGTGACCAGGGCGTCGGCGTCCCGGGCGGCTGCGGCGAGCTGCGCCTGCACACGGTCCTGGCCGACGAGGTCGTCCCATACGGGCACGGGGCACCACCTTCGTGGGGTCGGGGATCCCGCGCGTCGCGGGTCCTGGCGTGACGGGTCCCGTGGGGCGGGGCCCGTTGTGGCGGGTCCCGTGGGGCGGGACCTGGTGTGGCGGGTCCCGGTGGGGCAGGGCCCGTTGTGGCGGATCGCGGCTCCCTCGGGCGCCGGTGTCGGACCGGGACGCTGTCGGATGCCGGTGCCGGACCGGGGCTCCGGATCCGGACGTCGCGGCCCGCCGTACGGCCGCGGGTCCGGGCACCCGGGCCCGGGACCAGGGCTTCACGCCCGGGGCCCGGGGGCCCGACGGCTCGGCGCTCGGCGCTTGCGACCCGGACCGCGGGTCCTGGGCGGTACGGACTCCCGGTCGCGGGCGGTCACCCCTCGCGCCTCCATTGTGGCGGAGGGGTGTGACAGCGCCCGCCTCAGCGGCGGCCGCCGCGTCGGCCGCCCGACCGGCCGCCGTCGTCACCGTCGTCCGGGCGGCCGAGCAGTTCGTCGGCGAGGGAGGGCAGGTCGTCGAGCGGGGTCTCCTCGGCCCAGTCGGGGCGGCGGCGTGCGGCCCGGCCGTCGGGGTCGACCTGCGGGATCTCCCGCGTGCGGTCGTTCGCGCCGGGCGGCTCGGCGGCGGCACCCGGCCGGGCCTCGTCACGGAAGAAGCCCGGCGGTACGCGGTCGTCCGGCCGTTCGTCGCGTACGGGCGGCAGGACGGCCGTCTCCGCGAGGTCGACGGGCGGGCGGGCGGGCTGGTCGTCCTTGCGCATGTCGATGCGCTGCGTCTCCTCCTCCGGCCGGAGCGGGACGGGGTCGTCCTTACGCATGTCGATGCGCTGCGTCCGCTCCTCGGGCCCGGGGACGGCCGGGTCGGCGGCCGTCCCCGCGGCGGCACCGGCGGCGGGTTCGTCGTCCTTGCGGAGGTCGATGCGGGGTGTCGGCACGGTCTGGGTGATCTCGTCCGGCCGGACCACCGGCGTCGGCACCGTCACGTCGTGCGGCGACACCGCGGGCTTGGCGGCCGCGGCGGCAGCCGCTGCGGCCGCGGCGGCGGCTGCCGCCGCTGCCTCCTCCGCCGCCTGGCGGCGGGCCTCCTCGGCGCGCAGCAGCGCCTCCTCGGCCTTGCGCTGCTTCTCCCGGCGGCGCTCCTCGGCCTCGGCGCGCAGCCGCGCCTCCTCCTCGGCCCGCAGGCGCAGGCGCTCCTGCTCCTCGAACCGGGCCTTCTCCTCGGCCTCGCGTCGACGGCGCTCCTCCTCGGCGAGCCGCCGTGCCTCGGCCGCGCGCTGACGGGCCTCCTCGGCCTGCCGCTCGGCCTCGCGGCGGCGGGCCTCCTCCTCCTCGCGGCGCTTGCGCTCCTCCTCCTCGGCGCGCAGCCGGGCGAGCTGCTCCTGGCGCTCGCGCTCCAGGCGCTCCTCCTCGGCCTTGCGCCGCGCCTCCTCCTCGGCCCGGCGGCGGGCCTCCTCCTCGGCGGCCCGGCGCGCCTCCTCCCGGGCCCTCACCTCGGCCTCGGACAGCGGCAGGACCCGGTCGAGGCGGTGACGGATGACGGTGGTGACGGCCTCGGGCTCCTGGCCGGCGTCCACGACGAGGTACCGGGCGGGGTCGGCGGCGGCGAGGGCGAGGAACCCGGAGCGCACGCGCGCGTGGAACTCGGCGGGCTCGGACTCCAACCGGTCCGGGGCCTCCGTGAACCGCTCGCGGGCGGTCTCCGGCACCACGTCCAGCAGCACCGTCAGATGCGGTACGAGGCCACCGGTGGCCCAGCGGGAGATACGGGCGATCTCCGTCGGCGACAGGTCCCGGCCGGCGCCCTGGTACGCGACGGACGAGTCGATGTACCGGTCGGAGATGACGACCGCGCCGCGCTCCAGGGCCGGGCGGACCAGCGAGTCGACGTGCTCGGCGCGGTCGGCGGCGTACAGCAGGGCCTCCGCGCGGTTCGACAGGCCGGCGGACGACACGTCGAGGAGGATCGAGCGCAGCCGCTTGCCGATGGGCGTGGCGCCCGGCTCGCGGGTGACGACCACCTCGTGGCCCTTCGCCCTGATCCACTCGGCGAGGGCCGTGACCTGCGTGGACTTGCCGGCGCCGTCACCGCCCTCGACGGCGATGAAGAACCCGGTCGCCGCCGGGGCCTGGGCCGGGTCCGCGCCGCGCAGCGCGTCGCGCAGGTCCCGGCGGAGCGGTACGCCGGACCGGTCGTCGGTCTTGGCGAGGACGAGCGCGGCGACGGGCAGCAGCAGCGCGCCGACCAGCATGAGGGCGAACGCCGCGCCGCCGTGCGCGAAGACGGCGTCGTCCCCGGCCAGCCGGTGCGGGCCGACGGCGGCGGCGAACAGGGGCGCGGCGAGCGCGCCGAGCGCGATGGCGACGCGGACGACGGCCTGGAGGTGCTCGGTGAGGCGGGGGCGCCGCGGCTCCTCGGTCTCCTGGTCGATCAGGGTGTGGCCGGTGTTCGCGGCGACACCGGCCGAGAAGCCGGCGACGAGCGCGAGGAAGAGGACGGTCGCGGTGTCCGGCACGAGCCCCATGGCGAGCAGCGCGACACCGGTGACGGCGGTCGCGAGGGCGAGGAGCCGGCGGCGGGACAGGGCGGGCAGGACCGCGCGGGCGCCGCGGATGCCCAGGCCGGTGCCACCGGTCAGGGCGAGGACGAGCAGGGCGTACGTGACGGGGCCGCCGCTCAGCTCGGCGGCGTGCAGGACGGCGACGGCCGACGCTGAGGCGATGGCTCCGGCGACGGCGGCGCAGGCGAGGACGAGCAGCGGTATGGCGCCGGTGCGGCCCTTCTCCGGGCGCGAACCGGAAGTCTTCTGCGAGCCGGAACCGGAACCGGAGGCGGCGCCCGCGGCGGCGGAACCGGAGGCGGCGCCCGCGGCGGCGGAACCGGAGGCGGCCGGGCGGCGCAGACCCTCCAGCGGGGAGCGGGGGCGCGGCGACTGGCCGTCGGGCAGTTGGAGGGAGGAGAGGATCGCCAGGGAGGCGGCGAACAGGCCGGCGGCCGTGTACGCGCCGAGGGCCGCCTGGTGTTCGGAGAACCAGTCGACACCGAGGGCGAGCAGCTTCCCGACCAGCGTCGCGACCAGCAGCACCGCCGCCGCGGCCGGGATGGTGGCGAAGGCGGTGCGCAGCGAGAGCCGGCGCAGGGAGCCGAGGTGGTCGGGGAGGGGCCGGACGGCGGCGCCCTCCAGGGGCGGGGCGGGCAGCAGGGTGGGCGCCGCGCTGTCCTTGGCGATCGTCCAGAACCGCTCGGCGGCGCCCGCGAGGAAGGCCGTGACCAGGAGGAGAGTGACGGCGTGCGCGGGGGTCCAGATGATCCAGAGGGGGGCCACGACGAGCAGGGCGACCCGTACGCCGTCGGCCGCGACCATGGTCCAGCGGCGGTCGAGGGGGCCGCTCGCCGCGACCAGCCCGCTCATGGGGCCGAGCAGGACGGCGCCGAGGAGCAGCGTCGACACGGCACGGGCGGCGAACACGGCGGCGACCGCGAAGGCGGCGCCGCGGACGCCGCCGCCGAACGTCTCCGCCGTGACGGCCGCCCGCACGCTCAGCAGGACCAGGACGAGCAGGGCCAGCGCGTCTCCGGTGCCGCCGATGAGCGAGGCGCTCCACAACCGGCGCAGCGGCCGGCTGCGCAGCAGCGCGCGTACGGCTCGCTCGCGGGAGTCCGCGGCGAGTGCGGCGTCGGTGGCTTCGGTGTCCGAGGTGGGGCCCAGGACCGTTGGCTGCTCGGCTCGCGTCATCCCCTCAGCCTATCCGCCCAGGCCGACACTCAGTCTTCCCCGCCCGAACACACGACCGGGACCGGAAGCCAGGCCTCCGGGTCGGCCGGCGGGTCCGTACGGCGACCGGCCGTCGGCAGCCCTCGGTCCGGAGGGCGGGCCGACCGTTCGGCGGCCCGCGGGTCGGGCGGCGGGCCGGTCGGCAGCCGAGCGGCGGGCCCTGCAGCGGATCAGGCGGCGGGCGGACGGCGGACCGTTCGGCGGGCCGCGGGCCGGACAGCAGACCGTTCGGCGGGTCGTGAGGCAGGGCCCGGCAGCAGGCCGCCGTACAGCAGCGTGCCCATCCGGGCCCGCCGCCGCCGTGCGGCGGGGTGGGCCCGGATGGGCACAGGGCGCGGGGCGCCTACGCGTCGGGCGCGGCGGACTCCGCCGCCGTCTTCCTCGTCGTCGCCTTCTTCGCCGCCGCCTTCTTCGCCGTGGCCGTCCCGACCGCCGTCGATGTCGTGGCGGTCGCCTTCTTGGCGGTGGTCTTCTTCGCCGCCGTCTTCGCCGTGGTCGTCTTCTTCGCCGCGGTCTTCTTCGCCGTCGTCTTCTTGGCCGCCGTCTTCTTGGCGGTCTTCTTCGCCGGCGCCTTGGCCCGCTTCTCGGCGAGCAGCTCGAAGCCGCGCTCCGGCGTGATCGTCTCCACGCTGTCGTCGCTGCGGAGCGTCGCGTTCGTCTCGCCGTCCGTGACGTACGGGCCGAAGCGGCCGTCCTTGACGACGACGGGGCGCTCGCTCACCGGGTCGTTGCCCAGTTCCTTCAACGGCGGCTTGGCCGCCGCGCGACCGCGCGCCTTGGGCTGGGCGTAGATCGCGAGGGCCTCGTCCAGGGTGATGGTGAAGAGCTGGTCCTCGCTCTCCAGGGACCGCGAGTCCGTGCCCTTCTTCAGGTACGGGCCGTAGCGGCCGTTCTGCGCGGTGATCTCCACGCCCTCGGCGTCGGTGCCGACGACGCGCGGCAGCGACATCAGCTTGAGCGCGTCGTCCAGGGTCACCGTGTCGAGCGCCATCGACTTGAAGAGGGAGGCCGTGCGCGGCTTCACCGCGTTCTTGCCGGTCTTCGGGGTGCCCTCGGGGAGGATCTCGGTGACGTACGGGCCGTAGCGGCCGTCCTTCGCGACGATCATGTGCCCGGTCGCCGGGTCGTTGCCCAGCTCGAACTCGCCGCTGGGCTTCGCCAGCAGCTCCTCCGCGTGCTCCACGGTGAGCTCGTCGGGAGCGAGGTCGTCGGGGACGTCGGCCCGCTGGTGGCCCTCCTCGTCCTTCGTCCCGCGCTCGATGTAGGGGCCGTAACGGCCGACGCGCAGCACGATGCCGTCGCCGACCGGGAAGGAGGAGATCTCCCGGGCGTCGATGGCGCCGAGGTCCGTGACCAGCTCTTTCAGACCGCCGAGGTGGTCGCCGTCGCCGTTGCCCGCGTCGGCGGCCGCGCCGCCCTGGGCGAACCCGCCGCCGGGCACCGTCTCGCCGAAGTAGAAGCGCTTCAGCCACGGCACGGCCTGCGCCTCGCCGCGGGCGATCCGGTCGAGGTCGTCCTCCATCTTCGCGGTGAAGTCGTAGTCGACGAGCCGGCCGAAGTGCTTCTCCAGCAGGTTGACGACGGCGAAGGAGAGGAAGGACGGGACGAGCGCCGTGCCCTTCTTGAAGACGTAGCCGCGCTCCAGGATCGTGCCGAGGATCGACGCGTACGTCGAGGGGCGGCCGATCTCGCGCTCCTCCAGCTCCTTGACCAGCGACGCCTCGGTGTAGCGGGCGGGCGGCTTGGTGGCGTGGCCGTCGGCCGTGATCTCCTCGCCGGTCAGGGCGTCGCCCTCGGTGACCTGCGGGAGGCGGCGCTCTCGGTCGTCCAGCTCGGCGTTCGGGTCGTCGGCGCCCTCGACATACGCCTTCATGAACCCGTGGAAGGTGATCGTCTTGCCGGAGGCGCTGAACTCGGCGTCCCGGCCGTCCGAGGACCTGCCACCGATCCGGACGGTGACGGAGTTGCCGACGGCGTCCTTCATCTGGGAGGCGACGGTCCGCTTCCAGATCAGCTCGTACAGCCGGAACTGGTCGCCGGTCAGCCCGGTCTCGGCGGGCGTGCGGAAGCGGTCGCCGGAGGGGCGGATCGCCTCGTGCGCCTCCTGCGCGTTCTTCACCTTGCCCGCGTACGTCCGGGGCGCGGACGGCAGGTAGTCGGCGCCGTACAACTGCGTGACCTGCGCGCGGGCCGCGGCGACGGCCGTCTCGGAGAGCGTGGTGGAGTCCGTGCGCATGTAGGTGATGAAGCCGTTCTCGTACAGCTTCTGCGCGACCTGCATCGTCGCCTTCGCGCCGAAGCCGAGCTTGCGGCTCGCCTCCTGCTGGAGGGTCGTGGTGCGGAACGGCGCGTACGGGGAGCGGCGGTAGGGCTTGGACTCGACCGAACGGACGCTGAAGGCCGCGTCGGCGAGCCCGGCGGCCAGGGCGCGGGCGTTCGCCTCGTCGAGGTGCAGCACCTGGTCGCCCTTGAGGCGGCCGTCGGAGCCGAAGTCACGGCCCTGGGCGACGCGGCGGCCGTCGACCGAGGCCAGGCGGGCGGTGAGCGTCGAGGGGTCGGAGACGTCGCCGGGGCGGCCGGTACCGAAGGTGCCGGTGAGGTCCCAGTACTGGGCGGAGCGGAACGCGATGCGCTCGCGCTCCCGCTCGACGACGAGCCGGGTGGCGACGGACTGCACGCGGCCGGCGGACAGTCGGGGCATGACCTTCTTCCACAGGACCGGCGAGACCTCGTACCCGTACAGCCGGTCCAGGATCCTGCGGGTCTCCTGGGCGTCGACCATGCGCTTGTTCAGCTCGCGCGGGTTGGCGACGGCCTGCTGGATCGCGTCCTTGGTGATCTCGTGGAAGACCATCCGGTGGACGGGGACCTTGGGCTTGAGGACCTCCAGGAGGTGCCACGCGATGGCCTCGCCCTCGCGGTCCTCATCGGTGGCCAGGTAGAGCTCGTCCGACTCGGCGAGCTGCTCCTTCAACTTCCTGACCTGGGCTTTTTTGTCGGCGTTGACGACGTAGATCGGCTGGAAGTCGTGTTCGACGTCCACACCGAGGCGGCGCACCTCGCCGGTGTACTTCTCCGGCACCTCGGCGGCGCCGTTGGGGAGGTCGCGGATGTGCCCGACGCTCGCCTCGACTACGTAGCCGGGGCCGAGGTAGCTCTTGATCGTCTTCGCCTTGGCAGGCGACTCGACGATGACGAGTCGGCGGCCGCCCTCTGCGGTCTCGCGTGTCGGGGACAACTCTTCGCTCTTCTCTCCGGTCGGCGCTCGGTGGCATGTGCGGCGCGGCGCGGGACCCGCCTGGGTCGCACCACGGGCACTGCGGGCACTGCGCCACGGCTGTGGCGCTGCTGTCGCTGCGGAGTGTGACGGTACAACCCGCCCCCGTGTCAAACGGCAAAAGACCGCAACGGCCACTCGAACGGTAACCCGAGTTCTGGCATTCCTGCCGCCCGGACTCCCCTCATGACGCGGAGGCCCCCGTTCCGGCTGGTCGCGTCCCGCGGCCGGCGGCGGGGCGGGGCCCGGCCGTTCCGCCGGTCCTCCCGGCACAGCGGCGCGGGGTCGGTCCGCAGCGGCTGCGGCCCTGGTCCGGGCGCTCCGGCCGCTCCGGACGGCCGCCTGTGGGCGTCCGGAGCGCCTCCGGCGGTCGGCGGGTCGCGGGGTGGTGCCCGGCGTGGCCGCTCAGATACGGCCGAAACACCACACTCCGAGCGCGAGGAACGCGGCGCCGGCCACGGTCGCGAAGGCGACGGCTGTGG
Source organism: Streptomyces changanensis (assembly GCF_024600715.1). Lineage (NCBI taxonomy): Bacteria > Bacillati > Actinomycetota > Actinomycetes > Kitasatosporales > Streptomycetaceae > Streptomyces > Streptomyces changanensis. The sequence continues at coordinate 3,680,123 of NZ_CP102332.1, read as the reverse complement.
CCGGGCTCACTCCGTGGGCCACCGGCGCGCGGTGCGTCAGCCGGGCCGCCGTCCACACCAGCAGCCCCGCGCCGAAGACCGTGAACGCCGCGCCGGCGAAGATGGCCGGTCCGCTCTCCATGCCGTACCCCGTTCCGTCCGTACGCGCGTACGGATCCTCCGTCGACGCCACCTGCCGGCGGCGACCCGGCGGCTGCCGCTGGGTCGCGTCGTGGTGGCGGGGATGCGGGTATCCCCGGGGGTGAGGCTGACACCTCCGGACGTCGGGGGCGCGAATCACGGGTGAACGGCACGGGAGCCGGGGCCACCGTTCACCCGCCCGGCGCCGCACGCACCGCACGGCACCGCCAGGCACCGGGACACGGGACCCTGGACGGCAGGCCCCGGACGCCGGGCCCCGCGGGGCGAGCCAGGGGGCCAGGGGGCGGGGCCTCGGGGGCGGACCACGGAACGCCCGGCCCTGGGCCGCCCTCGTGCCACCTCCCGCGGCGCGCGTCACGCCGGTGCGTGGTCGGTCCCCGTACCCACTCGGCGCCGTCAGGACCTCGGGCCGCCCCGCCGTCCCCCGTACGACCGCGTCGCGGCGCCGGTCAGGCCGGCGCTGCCTCCTGTCCGGCGGGCTCCAGGAAGCCCTCCTCCACGAGGAGGCGGATCGCCTTCGGGGTGCGGTCGCGGAGGACGACCGGGTCCTCACCCATGAGCTGGGCGATGGCGTCCAGGATCCGTCCGGCGCTGAGCGACCCGTCACAGACGCCCGCGAAGCCCGCTCCGACCGTGTCGACCTTGGTCGCCCGCCGCATGCCGCGGTTCTGCCGGAGGATGACGTGCTCGGGGTCCTCCGCGCCCGGCAGGCCGACCTGCTCCTGCACCACCTCGGGGGCGAGCACGAAGCGGTCGGCGAGCAGGGCCGCGTCGTCGCGCGTCCGCAGGTAGTCCTGGCGGGCGAAGTGGGCGCGCACCGTCTCGCCGAGCGGCTGCTCGACCGGGTGCGGCCACTCCTCGACGACGACGGACGGCACGTCCGCGCCGGTCCTGCGCAGGGTGATCCAGCCGAACCCCACGGCCCTGGTGCCGCTCGCCTCGAACGCGTCGAGCCACTCCTCGTACCGCGCCGCGTACTCCTCCGGCGTCTCGCGGTGGTCCCCGGCGTCGCGCAGCCACAACTCCGCGTACTGCGTGACGTCCTGGACCTCGCGCTGCACGATCCAGGCGTCGCACCCGGCCGGGACCCAGGAGCGGACGCGTTCCTGCCACTCCTGCCCCTCGACGTGCTGCCAGTTGGCGAGGAAGTGGGCGTAGCCGCCGTCGTTGAGGCGCTCCCCCGCCTGCCGGACGAGCGTGCGGCACAGGTCGTCGCCGCCGCCCATCCCGCCGTCCCGGTAGGTGAGTCGGGCTCCGGGGGAGATGACGAACGGCGGGTTCGACACGATGAGGTCGTACCTCTCCGCCGCCACCGGCTCGAAGAGCGAGCCCGCCTTCAGGTCGACCTCCGGGGCAGCGGAGAGCGCGAGGGTCAGCCGGGTGAACTCCAGTGCGCGCGGGTTGAGATCGGTCGCCGTCACACGCGTGGCGTGCTGCGTGGCGTGCAGTGCCTGGATGCCGGAGCCGGTGCCGAGGTCGAGCGCGGAGGCGACCGGCGTGCGGACGGTGAGCCCGGCGAGCGTGGTGGAGGCACCGCCCACGCCGAGGACGACGCCCTCGCCCTTGCCGCCGGCCCCGCTCGCGCCGCCCACGGCGCAGCCGAGGTCGGAGACGATGAACCAGTCCTGACCTTCCGGTCCGCCGTACGGCCGGACGTCGACCACGGCCCGGACGTCGTCGCCGTCCCGTATCACCCAGCCGTCGGCGAGCGCCTCGTCCAACGGGAGGGCCTCGCCGGCCCGCTCGTACGGCACGGGCCGCTGGAGGAGGAACAGCCGCACGAGCGTGTCCAGGACCCCGTCCCCGCGGGTGGCGCGCAGGGCGGGCACCGTCTCGCTGCGGGCGAGGGCGGCGTAGGCGGTGGCCCCGAGCCGGTCGAGCAGCCCGTCGGCGGTGAAGTCGGCGGCCAGGAAGGCGGTGCGCAGACGGGAGGCGTGGTCCGGCACCGGGAGGCTGGTGGTCAGGCTGGTCGTACTCACATGCTCATTGTGAGGGGCGCCACGGACAAAGACGAACGGCCCGGCTTCCTTGTGGAAAACCGGGCCGGACGGGTGCGCCGGGTACCGCTGTTCGGACGCGCGCGTCCCTCTCGCGTACCGCTACTCGGACGCGCCGCTCGCCGTCGTCGAGGGCTTGGCGGACGCCGTCGAGGGCTTCGCGGACGCGGCCTGGGACGGGGTCGTGCCGCCGCCGGAGGGTGCCGTGGACGGGGACGCCGACGCGCCCGCGCCGGGCTTGGCGGCCGGGCCGCTCGTCTTCGTCGGCGCGACGGACGTCTTCGGCTTCTGGCAGCCCGGCTGCTTGGCCATGGCCTGGCCCAGTTCGCCCGACTGGAGCTTGGCCAGCGCGTCCTGGTCCATCTTCTCGATCCGCTTCAGCCCGTCGGCGACGCCCTGGAGGCCGTCGGCGAACTTCTGCTGGTCCTTCGGGTCGAGGGCGGAGACGCGCTTCTTCAGGTTCTCGTAGGCCGTCGCGGTGGAGTTGAGCTCCTTCACGGCGTCCTGCTGGAGCTTCTCGCCGTTCTCGACGGGCGGGACGCCCGCGTCCTGGACCGCCTTGGCGAGCGCCCGGTCCGTGTCGGCGATGTCCTGGAACGCCTTCGAGTCCGCCGCCTGGACGTCGGCGGGCTTGCCGTCGGCCGCCGTCGAGATGATGGTCTGCTGGGCGTCGGCCCGCTTCTGGATCTGCGGCTTCGCCTGGTCGCAGAACGTCTTGGCCCAGGCGTCCACCTTGCCGCGGTCGTCGTCACCGTCGTCGCTGCAGCCCGACAGCACCAGTACGAGCACCGCACCGCTGGACAGCGCGGCTACAAGCTTCTTGTTCACCGGATTGGTCCCTTCCAAGGCTCTCGGCCCCGGAACATACACGCCAAGTGGGCGACATCCGCGTGTCGTACGACCGCTACATACCTTTTGTAGCCGTTTGCACCAAGAGAGAGAAGGCTCACCGTGGCAGGCCGGCGCCCGGTGCCCGGGGCTCGTCGCACCCCGGGCACCGGGCGCCTGACCTGGTGTCGCACCGTGGACACGACGCCGTCAGCGGGCGGGCGTCACCTCGTCCGGCGGGTTCGCGACACGCCGAGGCGTGTCGTCGTCGTCGCCCCCGGCCACGGAGCGGCGCTTCGACGCGTACACCGCCGCGATGATCACGAGGATCGCCACCGTCGCGATCACGGCCCGCACTCCCGGGCTGGCGTCCGCCCCGTGGCCGAACTGCACGATGGCGGGCGCGATGAGCAGCGCCACGAGGTTCATGACCTTCAGGAGCGGGTTGATCGCCGGCCCCGCCGTGTCCTTGAAGGGGTCGCCGACCGTGTCGCCGATGACCGTCGCGGCGTGTGCCTCGCTGCCCTTGCCGCCGTGGTGCCCGTCCTCGACGAGCTTCTTGGCGTTGTCCCAGGCGCCGCCCGAATTCGCCAGGAAGACGGCCATCAGCAGGCCCGTACCGATCGCACCGGCGAGGTACGCGCCGAGCGCCCCGACGCCCAGGGTGAAGCCGACCGCGATGGGGGCCATCACGGCGAGCAGGCCCGGGGTCGCCAATTCCCGCAGCGCGTCCTTGGTGCAGATGTCCACGACCCGCCCGTACTCCGGCTTCTCGGAGTAGTCCATGATCCCCGGGTGCTCGCGGAACTGGCGCCGCACCTCGTAGACGACCGCTCCGGCCGATCGCGAGACGGCGTTGATCGCCAGGCCGGAGAAGAGGAAGACGACCGCGGCGCCCAGGATGAGGCCCACGAGGTTGTTGGGCTGCGAGATGTCCATGCTGAGCGTCAGCTCGGTCGCCCGGGCCCCGACGTCGGCGACGGCGGTGGCGATGGCGTCCCGGTACGACCCGAACAGCGCCGCGGCGGCCAGGACGGCCGTGGCGATGGCGATGCCCTTGGTGATGGCCTTGGTGGTGTTGCCGACGGCGTCGAGGTCGGTGAGGACCTGCGCGCCGGCGCCCTGGACGTCGCCGGACATCTCCGCGATGCCCTGCGCGTTGTCGGAGACGGGCCCGAAGGTGTCCATCGCGACGATCACGCCGACCGTGGTGAGCAGCCCGGTGCCGGCGAGTGCCACGGCGAACAGCGCCAGCATGATCGACGTACCGCCGAGGAGGAACGCCCCGTAGACGGAGAGGCCGATGAGCAGCGCCGTGTAGACGGCCGACTCCAGACCGATGGAGACGCCCGCGAGGATCACGGTGGCGGGGCCGGTCAGCGCGGACTTCCCGATGTCCTTCACGGGCCGCCTGTCGGTCTCGGTGAAGTACCCCGTGAGCTGCTGGATCAGCGCGGCCAGGACGATGCCGATCGCGACGGCGGCCAGCGCCAGCAGCCGCGGGTCGCCGTCGTGGGCCTGGACGGCGGCGTCGGTGACGCCCTTCAGCTCCGCGAAGGAGGAGGGCAGGTAGACGAACGCGGCGACGGCGACCAGGACGAGGGAGATCACCGCGGAGGCGAAGAACCCGCGGTTGATCGCCGACATCCCACTGCGGTCCGCGCGCCGCGGTGCGACCGCGAACACGCCGATCATGGCGGTGACGACGCCGATCGCCGGCACGATCAGCGGGAAGACGAGGCCGAGGTCGCCGAAGGCGGCCTTGCCGAGGATCAGCGCGGCGACCAGCGTGACGGCGTACGACTCGAAGAGGTCGGCGGCCATGCCCGCGCAGTCGCCGACGTTGTCCCCGACGTTGTCGGCGATGGTGGCGGCGTTGCGCGGGTCGTCCTCGGGGATGCCCTGCTCGACCTTGCCGACGAGGTCGGCGCCGACGTCGGCCGCCTTGGTGAAGATGCCGCCGCCGACACGCATGAACATGGCGATCAGGGCGGCGCCGAGGCCGAAGCCCTCCAGGACCTTGGGCGCGTCGGCCGCGTAGACGAGGACGACACAGGAGGCGCCGAGGAGGCCGAGGCCGACGGTGAACATGCCGACGACGCCGCCCGTACGGAAAGCGATCTTCATGGCCTTGTGCGAGACGGCCGTCAGATCCTTTTCCGACTCGCCGGGCGCGGGGGTCGCCTCACGCGCCGCCGCCGCGACCCGCACATTGGCGCGGACCGCGAGGCGCATGCCGATGTATCCGGTGACGGCGGAGAAAAGGGCGCCGACGAGGAAGAACAGGGAGCGCCCCGCCCGCTGCGACCAGTCGTCCGCCGGAAGGAGCAACAGGAGGAAGAACACGACGACCGCGAAGATCCCCACGGTCCTCAATTGCCGGGCCAGATAGGCGTTCGCGCCCTCCTGGACCGCGGCGGCGATCTTCTTCATGGATTCGGTGCCCTCGCCGGCGGCCAGCACCTGCCGAACCAGCAGCTGGGCGACGACCAGGGCGAGCAACGCCACGGCCGCGATCACGATCACGATGGTCCGGTTCCCATCGGTGAGAACCGCGGCGGCGAGAGAGATCGAGTCGTAGGACTGCTGTGGGTCGAAGAGCCCCGCCATTCGTCCTCCTTGACGTCAGAACTCAAGATGTGGACGGATTGTAGGGAGCGGAACCCGATCAAAACAGGGCGCCGAAGAAAAGAATTGTCCGGGGCTCACCCGTCGGCAAATGATCGAGTCCGAAAATCCACCCGAACGCAGTAATGGGGCGGGGGTGTGGAAAGTGGATCGCGGGGTGAGGGAAAAGGAAAAAGGCCCTGCTCAGCAGGGCCAGGGGAGGGGTTTTCCGGTGTGCCGGAAGGGTCAGGAGGGTTCCACCGAACCCGGCCGGGGCCAGCTCATCCGAATGAGTCCACCGTGTTCGCCGGCGGAGACCTCGACGTCGTCCACGAGCCCGCTGATCACGGCGAGGCCCATCTGGTCCTCGCCCTCCGCGTCGTCGAAGTCCTGCGTGGGCGCGCCCTCGCGCGAGCCGGGGACTCCCGCGGCGTCGGCCGCGGCGACCCCGGCACCGGGCACCTCGTCGCCGACCTCGATGGAGAAGGCCTTCTCCTCCTCGTTCAGGAGGACGCGCACGGGGGCCTCGACGCCGTTGCTGCGGTGCAGGCCGACGGCGCGGGAGCAGGCCTCGCCGACGGCGAGCCTGACCTCGTCCAGCACGGCTTCGTCGACCCCGGCCCGACGCGCCACGGCGGCCGCCACCAACCGGGCGGTCCTGACGTGCTCGGGCTGGGCGCTGAAGCGGAGTTCAACGGTGGCCATGCGGTCCCCCTCGGGCGTACGAGCGTGCGTCTCAGGGACCCCGCCGGGCCGGCTGCCCGGCATCCCTGCCCTTCCTCCGGATGCCCCGGGACCACCCGGTCCATCCCCACCGGCCGAGACTCGTCGGCCGACCTGTGACCCCGCTGATCCCGGGCCGGGCGTGTCCGCGCCCCGTCCGGGGCCGACCGCCGGCCCCGGGCACCCGCACCTCGGGTGCGCGTCCCTGGGCGGGCGCGCCTGCGGGCCTGCGCGCCCCGGGCAGGCGGACGCACCCGGCGGGCACCGGGTGTGGCGGTACGGACGGGGCCCTCGCGGGTCTCGCGCCGTGCCGCCCTCGCCGGGCCTACGGCTTGTCCTACCCGTGCGGGAGCGCTGCCTCACGGATGTGCCGACGAGTGGCCGTAACGCCTCCCCGACGCCCGGCCGAAGCCCGTGCCCGGTACGGCTCGGTCCGGAGCCACGGCCACAGCTGTGGCCGTGCCGCGGCCGCGCCCGGCCCGGAACCCGCGCCCCGCAGCCGGAGCCGAGGGCACCGCATCCGGGACCGGAGCCGCACCCCCGTGGCGGAGGTACGTGCCGGCCCGGGGCGAGTCCGAGGGCTAGCGCCCGGAACCGGGCGCCGAGGCCCTACGAGCCCCGCCTTCCGGCGGCCGGCACCGGGCGGTGACCCTGCCCCGGCAACGACCGGGGCGGGACCTGCCGTCAGGGCGTCAGTCGGTGGCGGCGACGGCCTCGTCGACCGTCGTGTGGATCGGGAACACCTTCGTCAGACCGGTGATCCGGAAAATCTTCAGAATGCGCTCCTGGTTGCAGACGAGGCGCAACGAACCCTCGTGGGCACGCACCCGCTTCAGGCCGCCCACCAGGACGCCGAGGCCGGTCGAGTCCAGGAAGTCCACGCCCTCCATGTCGACGACCAGGTGGTAGCTGCCGTCGTTCACCAACTCGACCAACTGCTCGCGCAGCTTGGGCGCGGTATACACATCAATCTCGCCACCGACCTCGACGACCGTACGGTCGCCACCAGGGCCGGACACATTGCGAGTCGACAGGGACAGGTCCACGGATCCTCCAGCACCTTGCTATCGAGCGGTCGCCCCCGGGTCTCCCCAGCGGAGCCAGGAGGCAGATCGCCAGCCGCGATGGCATTCAATCACTTACCAGCAGCCATGCACGACGCCTTGGGAGCATTGTCCGTCACGCCGGTGACACACTCGGTGTCGATGGCCAGGAATCACCGCCCCAGTCGTCCTCCCGAGAACGGGGACGCCCGCCCCTCTCCCGGAACGGTCCTCGACCGGCTCACCGCGAGGGCGAACCGGGCTGCGCGCATCACTCATACGGAGCACCTGCCCCCGAGGGAGGGGCGCCATGCCGTGTGGCCCGACCGCATCCGCCCGGAAGTGATCAACGCCATTCACCTGGCCGGTGTCGACCATCCGTGGGCGCACCAGGCGGTGGCCGCCGAGCACGCCCTGGACGGCGAGTCGGTCGTGATCGCCACGGGCACGGCGTCCGGCAAGTCCCTCGCGTACCTCGCTCCGGTCCTGTCCGCGCTCCTGGACGGCTCGGAGGCGGCGAACGGCCGGGGCGCCACCGCCCTGTACCTCTCCCCCACCAAGGCGCTCGCCGCCGACCAGCGGCGCGCCGTGAAGGCGCTCGCCGCCCCGCTCGGCACCCGCATCCGGCCGGCCGTGTACGACGGCGACACGCCGGTCGAGGAACGCGAGTGGGTCCGCCAGTACGCCAACTACGTCCTGACCAACCCCGACATGCTGCACCGGGGCATACTGCCGTCCCACCCCCGCTGGTCCTCCTTCCTGCGCGCCCTGCGCTACGTCGTCATCGACGAATGCCACACCTACCGCGGGGTCTTCGGGTCGCACGTCGCCCAGGTCCTGCGCCGTCTGCGCCGCCTGTGCGCCCGCTACGGCTCCGAGCCGGTCTTCCTCCTCGCCTCCGCCACCGCCGCCGAACCGGCCGCCGCCGCGTGCCGCCTCACCGGCCTTCCGGTGCGGGAGGTCGCCGACGACGCCTCCCCGCGGGGCGAGCTCGTCTTCGCCCTGTGGGAGCCGCCGTTGACCGAGCTCCGGGGTGAGCACGGCGCGCCGGTACGGCGCACCGCCACCGCGGAGACCGCCGACCTGCTGACCGACCTGACCGTGCAGGGCGTGCGCTCGGTGGCGTTCGTCCGGTCGCGGCGGGGCGCCGAACTGATCTCGGTGATCGCCCAGGAGCGGCTCGCCGAGGTGGACCGCTCCCTCGCCCGCCGGGTCGCCGCCTACCGGGGCGGCTATCTGCCCGAGGAGCGGCGCGCCCTGGAACAAGCGCTCCACTCCGGCGAGCTCCTCGGTCTGGCCGCGACCACCGCCCTGGAGCTCGGCATCGACGTCTCCGGCCTGGACGCGGTCGTCATCGCCGGGTACCCCGGGACGCGTGCGTCCCTGTGGCAGCAGGCCGGGCGCGCCGGACGGTCCGGCGAGGGCGCCCTGGCCGTGCTCGTCGCCCGTGACGACCCGCTGGACACCTACCTCGTCCACCATCCGGAGGCGCTGTTCCGGCGACCGGTGGAGTCGACCGTCCTCGACCCGGACAACCCGTACGTGCTCGCCCCCCACCTGTGCGCGGCGGCGGCGGAGGTCCCGCTGACCGACGGCGACCTGGAGCTGTTCGGTCCGTCCGCCCCCGGCCTGCTGCCCCAGCTGGAGGGCGCCGGCCTGCTGCGCCGCCGGGCGTCCGGCTGGTACTGGACCCGCCGTGAGCGGGCGGCCGACCTCGCCGACATCCGGGGCGCCGGCGGTACCCCCGTGCGGATCGTGGAAGCCGGTACCGGCCGCCTCCTCGGCACCGTCGACGCGGCGGCCGCCCACACCACCGTCCACGAGGGCGCCGTCCACCTCCACCAGGGCCGCACGTACCTCGTTCGGCGCCTCGACCTGCAGGACTCGGTCGCCCTCGTCGAGGAGGCCGACCCCCCGTACTCCACCACCGCACGCGACACCACCTCCATCTCCGTCCTGGAGACCGACACCCGGATCCCGTGGGGTGACGGCCGGCTCTGCTACGGCTCCGTCGAGGTCACGAACCAGGTGGTCTCCTTCCTCCGCCGCCGGGTCATCACCGGCGAGGTGCTCGGTGAGACGAAGCTCGACCTCCCGCCGCGCACCCTGCGCACCCGGGCCGTGTGGTGGACGGTCACCGAGGACCAGCTCGACGCGGCCCGCGTGAACCCCGAGCAGCTCGGCGGGGCCCTGCACGCGGCCGAGCACGCCTCGATCGGCCTGCTGCCGCTCTTCGCCACGTGCGACCGCTGGGACATCGGCGGTGTGTCGGTCCCCCTGCACCCGGACACGCTGCTGCCGACGGTCTTCGTGTACGACGGGCATCCGGGCGGGGCCGGCTTCGCCGAGCGTGCCTTCCACACCGCCCGGGCGTGGCTCGGCGCGACCCGCGAGGCGATCGCGTCCTGCGAGTGCGAGGCGGGCTGCCCGTCCTGCATCCAGTCACCCAAGTGCGGCAACGGCAACGAGCCCCTCCACAAGCGCGGTGCGGTGCGCCTGCTCACCGAGCTGCTGCGGGCTGCCCCCGAGGACCCGCCGAACCAGGCGGCTCCCTCGGAGGACCCGCCCGGTCCCGAGCACCCGCCGAGCCCGGCGAGTCCACCGAACCCGTCGAACCCGTCGAACCCGTCGAACCCGTCGAGCGAAGAGTGGCCACCGGGCCCGGCCACGCCTCCGGAGGGCCGGCCCGGGACCTGATCTCCGGTGCGTACGGGCCGAACCGCGCTCGGGCCGTCACCTCGGCGATCTCGCCGCGCACGTCGCACCACACCACTTCGGCGCGCTGCGCGCGGGCGGCCCGCGCCGCCGCGCGGCACGCCTCGTCCGCGCCCCGCAACGCCCGGTCGGCCGCCGCGAGGGCCGCCAGATCTGCGGCCCCGCCGGCCCGGTGCCGGGCGGTCACGGCCTGGCCCAGGGCCAGTACCGCCGCGAAGACGACGCACAGCGCTCCCGCCGCCAGGGCCGCCCACACGCTGGCGGAACCCCGGTCGCCACCGCGGGTCAGTTCGGCACGCTCCCGGCGGGAGCGGCCGCCACGGGGCCGGCCGGCGTGTCCTCCGCCAGGGCGACCGCCTCGGCGCGGAGGGTCATCGCCCAGGAGGCCGGTCCGGGCGCAGGGGCCTCCACCCGCACCCGCCACAGCTCCCCGTCCCGTCGCAGCACCACGTCCGCCCCCTGTGGAGCCGAGGCACGGGCGGTTGCCAGCACCGACTGTTCCGGCTCCGACCGGGCCGCCGCCCGGGCTCCCGCGCGGGCCGCGTCCACGCACTGGATCTGCGCGGCCCCCGCGACGATCCCCCACAGTAGGGTCAGGGTGAAGACGACCAGGGCGGGCATCGCCAGAGCCGCCTCGGCCGTCACGGAACCCCGGTCCGTGCCCCTCCCGACAGGTCCGGCGCGCCTCGGACCGGCACGCCTCGGGGCGGGGGGTCCGGGACGGGCGGGCTCTGGGTCGGATCCCGACGGAGCGTCCACCGGCAGGGCCGGCCCCGACAGGGGGTCCGCCGGAAGCGCGGGTCCCGGCCGGGCGTGGCTCAGAAGGGCGCATCGAGGGCCCTCTCGATCACCGACCGCAGCCCGGCCGAGACGGCGCCGCTCGTGACGACCTTGTACAGCACGGCCGCGAAGGCGCACGCGGCGATGGTCCCCATCGCGTACTCGGCCGTGCTCATGCCCGCGTCCCCACGGGCGCCGGCCCGGGCGGCCGACCAGCGCCGCCTCGTCCACTCGGTCCACTTCGTCCACTCCGTCATTCGTCGCCACACGGCGATCTCCCTTCGTCCGTCGTCGTCGTCACATGCCGCGCACCGGCACCGGTGCGGAGCGGGTGCCTCACAAAAGGCGTCCGGCGAGGCCGATGACGACCGGTGCGACACCGACCGCCAGGAAGGCGGGCAGGAAGCACAGGCCCACCGGGGCCGTGATCAGTACCTGGGTGCGCCGGGCACGGGCCGCCGCGGCCCGCGCCCGGTCGGCCCGCAGTCCGGCGGCGAGGCGCGAGACCGGCCCGGCCGCCGGGGCGCCCGTCGCCGCGGCGCGCTCCAGGCAGCGGGCCAATGGCCGTGCCCCCGGCACGTCACCGATCCGGCTCCACGCCTCGCCCGGGTCGCCGCCCAGTGCCAGTTCGGCGGCTGTCCGTCCGAGGCGTTCGCCGAGGGGGCCGCCCATCGAACGGCTCACCGCTTCGGCGGCTTCGCGGGGTCCTGCGCCGGCCGACAGGCAGGCGGCCAGCAGTTCCGCCGCCAGCGGCAGCCGGTGCGCCGCTTCCACGTCGTCGGTGGCCGGGCGTGGCCGCTGCTGCCATCGGTGGACGCCATAGGCCGCGGCAGTACCGACCGCGCAGCCCGCGATCCCTCCGACCAGCGCCCATCCGGCGGCCAGGACCGCCACCGGGGCCATCCATGGGGGGCGGGCCTGCCGGGCGCGTCCGGCGGGCCACCGCGCTGCGCGGGGGCTTCCTGGGCGTGCCGGCACCAGGACGGCCAGTCGTCGGCGGGCCCGCACGGTGCGTCGGGCTCGGGTCACCACCCACGCAGCGCACAGAGCACCGCCCAGGAGCGCCGCGGCTGTCCACAGGCGGTGGACAACCTCTGCGACGTCGGCCCTCACGGTTCCTCACCCGCCTCGACGATGCGCCGGGCCCACCACAGGCCGACCGCTTCCAGCGCACCGCCCAGCAGGAGGCAGGCCCAGCCCGCCGGGGTGTGCAGGAGGACCCGCAGTGGCTGGGCTCCGAGCGCGGCACCCATGGCGAGGGCGGCCACGGGCAGCAGCGCGAGCAGCACGACGGTCGCCCAGGCACCGGACAGTTCCGCCCGGAGGCGTTCCCGCTGCTCCCGCTGGTCGCGCAGGGCGGCCTCCAGCCGGTCCAGCCCGGCGGCCAACCCGGCGCCGCCGTCCACCGCCACCTGCCAGCACGCCGCGAGTCCGGCCAGCCCCTCCGCCCCGTCCGCGTCCGCCGCCCGTCTCAGCGCGTCCGGTACGTCGCCGCCGAACCGTGCGGCGGCCAGCACGGCCGCCTCCTGCTCGCCCAACTCCCCGGTGCTCCGGGCCGCGGAGAACAGGGCCTGTGCGGGCTGGCAGCCGGCGCGCAGTTCGCCCGCGACGGCGGCACACAGCGCGATCACTCCGTCGGTACGCCGGTCGCGCTCCTTGGCACGCGCCCTCGCCCTGAGTCGCCGCCGCACCAGCGGGACCGCGGCGGCACCGGCCGGCAGGGGCAGCGGCGACCCGCCCAGCAGGGCGAGCGCCGCCGCGGCGGGGAGGCACAACCACTCCGGCCCCAGCCGTGACCAGGGCTTGCCGATCGGCCGCCGACGCGCAGTCGCCGGTACGGTGGCGCACGCCCCGCCGGGGAACAGCAGCCTGCCGCGCCGCGCGCCGCGGCTGTGCCCCGCGTGGAGCCACACCGCCGTGCCCAGGCACAGCGCCGCCGCGTACACGGGAACGGTGGTCACCACCGCGCACCTCCGATCAGTGCGCGCAGCCGCTCCCAACCCCGCTCCTCGACGAACCCCGCCGGCGCCCACCGCAGGGCGGGTACCGTCACGACCAGTCCGTCGGCGCCGCGCCGGAGGACGTGGACCTCGGCGACGCGCCGCTGCCCGCCCGGCTCCCGGACGAGGTGCACGACGGCAGACAGTCCGGCGGCCAACTGGCTGTGCAGGGCGGCCCGGTCCAGCCCGGCGGTCGTCCCCAGGGCCTCCAGACGGGCGGGTACGTCTCCGGCCGTGTTGGCGTGCACAGTGCCGCAGCCGCCTTCGTGGCCGGTGTTGAGGGCGGCGAGGAGGTCGGCCACTTCGGCTCCCCGCACCTCGCCCACGACGAGCCGGTCCGGTCGCATCCGCAGCGCTTGGCGCACCAGGTCTCGCAGCGTCACCAGTCCGGCCCCCTCCTGGTTCGGTGGCCGCGCCTCCAGCCGGACCACGTGTGGGTGGTCGGGGCGCAACTCCGCCGAGTCCTCGGCCAGGACGATCCGCTCGCGCTCCCCCACGAGGCTCAGCAATGCCGCCAACAGCGTCGTCTTGCCGGTGCCCGTGCCGCCGCTGACGAGGTAGGACACCCGGTTCTCCACGAGCGCCCGCAGCACGTGGTCACCGCCCGGCGGTACCGTCCCGGCACGGGTGAGCTCGGCGAGCGAGAAGGCGCGCGGCCGTACGGCGCGCAGTGACAGGCACGTCGAGCCGACGGCGACCGGCGGCAGCACGGCGTGCATGCGGGTGCCGTCCGGCAAACGGGCGTCGACCCAAGGACGGGCGTCGTCGAGCCGTCGTCCGGCGACGGCCGCGAGGCGCTGGGCGAGCCGGCGCACGGCCGCCGCGTCGCGGAAGGAGACTCCGGAGAGTTCGAGTCCGTCGCCGCGGTCCACCCACACCCGGTCGGGTGCGGACACCAGCACGTCGGTCACGGCTGGGTCGGCGAGGAGGGGTTCCAGCGGTCCCGTGCCCACCAGTTCGCAGCGCAGTTCCTCGGCGCCCCCGAGCACCTGCGCGTCACCGAGGAGCCGCCCCTGGGCCCGCAGTGCCGCCGCCACACCGGCCGGTGTGGGTTCCGTGCCGCTCGCGGCCAGCCGCTGCCGGACCGCTTCCAGCAGCCCCGCCGTCACGGCCGGGCCTCCGCGGCGAGCGCGCGGTCCCAGAAGGCGGCGCAGAACCGGCCGAGCGGGCCGGAGGCACTGGCCCCCGGCGGGGCGCCCCCGTCCAGTGAGGCGAGGAGGCGCGGTTCGACGGGCACTTCCCCGGCGAGCGGCAGGTCGAGGACGCGGGCGATCCACGCCTCGTCGACCCCGGCGGCGTACGGGCCGCGCACGACCAACCGCAGGTCGTCGAGGACCATGCCGGCCATGGCCGCCACCCGTCTGGCCGCGGCGACCGCCCTCAGCTCACCGGGCACGACGAGCAGGCCCATGTCGAGTTGGGCGAGCGCCTCGACCGTGGCGTCGTCGACCCGGCGGGGCAGGTCGACGACCACGACGCCGCCACATCTGCGCGCCGCCGCGAGGACGGAGCGCATGGCCTCGGGCGGGACCGCGACGGTTTCGCCGCGGTCCCAGCTGAGGAGCCGCAGTCCGTGCAGGGACGGCAGCGACTCCTCCAGTGCGGCTCCGGCGACGCGCCCCTGCGAGGCGGCGAAATCCGGCCACCGGAGTCCTCGCTCGCGCTCGCCGCCGAGAAGGACGTCGAGCCCACCGCCGAGCGGGTCGCCGTCAACGAGCATCGTCCGGCGCCCGCCCCGGGCCGCGGCGACGGCCAGCGCGCACGCCAGGGTGGAAGCCCCCGCGCCGCCCCGGCCACCGATGACGCCGACCGTCAGGGCCTGCCGTCCCACCCCTTCGACGACGTCGGCGATACGGTCGACGAGCCAGCTCTCCGCGTCCGGCAGGCGCAGGACGCTGTCCGCCCCGATCTCCACGGCCCTCCGCCACACGTCCGGGTCGTCCTGGTCCCGGCCGACGAGGAGCACGCCCCGCCTGCGCGCGGCGCCCCGGCAGCGTGCCGCCGCGTCGTCGCCGACGAGGACGAGCGGCGCGGCGTCCCACACCGCTCTGCGTTCCGGAGGCCCGTGGTGCACCTCCGCCTGGGCGCCGGCCGCGGCGCACAGTCTCAGCAGGTCGTCGAGGAGTTCGGCGTCCTCGGTCACGATCAGCGGTTCGGCCCGGCGCCCCGCGCCGGTCTCTGCCCGATCGTGTGTCGTGAGTCCTGTCATGGTCTGTGCGCCCCCTCGTCTTGCCCCGCGCCTGTCCGGCGCCGTGTCCTCGCCGCGCCCCGCGCGTCCTGCACGCGTCCGCTGCGGCGTCGATCGGCGCGCGTCGGCGCCGGCTCGTGTGCCGCGTCGCACGACGGGAGATCGGTGATTCCCCGGTCGCGGCTTCGCGGTCGGATTCACCGTGGCGCGCTTCGGGAAATAATGTGGATCTTGCTCGAAAACTGTGGACAAGCCCCCGCTTGTGAATATCCCGGTCGCCCATACCAGCGACTTCCCCTGAGCAGCGATTCAGCTACTCTGAGTGACGAAATGGGGCCGGCTCAGTCCGGTGCCGTCGCACGGCGGAGGGAGCGAAGACGGGTGCGCACGCGAGGAATCGACACACGAAAACCCCTCCGGACATGCGACGACCCCCGCCGGGGGGGAGAGCGGGGGTCGTCTTCTCCGGCCGACTCGGGGGGGGGGAGGAGCCGGTCCGGGGTAGCACGGTCGCGAACGATCCGTGACTTCCATGGTGTACCCGAGAGCCTTCTCAGGCAAACCCACACGCCCCAGCGTACGCCGAATGGCGGGCACCTATGCTCGGGCTCGTGGAAAACCACTCCTTGCCCCGCACCGCAGCCTTCTTCGACCTGGACAAGACGGTCATTGCCAAGTCGTCGACGTTGACCTTCAGCCGGTCCTTCTACCAAGGAGGACTGATCAACCGCCGTGCCGCCCTGCGCACCGCGTACACCCAGTTCGTCTTCCTCGCGGGCGGCGCCGACCACGATCAGATGGAGCGCATGCGCGCGTACCTCTCCAGGCTCTGCAAGGGATGGAACGTCCAGCTGGTCAAGGAGCTGGTCGCGGAGACGCTGCACGAACTGATCGACCCGATCATCTACGACGAGGCCGCTTCCCTCATCGAGGAGCACCACGCCGCCGGCCGGGACGTGGTGATCGTCTCGACCTCCGGCGCCGAGGTGGTGGAGCCGATCGGCGAGCTGCTCGGCGCGGACCGCGTCGTCGCGACGCGGATGGTCGTCGGCGAGGACGGCTGCTTCACCGGGGAAGTGGAGTACTACGCGTACGGGCCGACCAAGGCGGAGGCCGTCCGGGAACTGGCCGCCTCGGAGGGGTACGACCTGTCCCGGTGCTGGGCGTACAGCGACTCGGCCACGGACCTGCCGATGCTGGAGGCCGTGGGGCACCCGCACGCGGTCAACCCCGACCGTGCGTTGCGCCGGGAGGCCGTGGCACGAGAATGGCCGATTCTCGTCTTCAACCGCCCTGTACGCCTCAAGCAGCGACTGCCCACCTTCCGGATGCCGCCACGCCCCGCCCTCGTCGCCGCTGCGGCGATCGGCGCGGCCGCCGCGACGGCCGGGCTCGTCTGGTACGCGAGCCGGCGCCGCCAGACGGTCGCCCCGCGGACGGTCACGACGGCCACCGCGACGGCGGCGACCACCTCGGCCGCCAGAACCGGATTCGCCCCTGTTTGAAGGGAAAAGTAAAGACCTCCGGCCAGGGCTTCCCTATCGCGGGTCTCGGGAGTACAAAGGAATTACGGCCCGCGAGACCAAGGCATCCGAGAGGATCACCTGTTGAGCAAGAAGGCCCCACGGACCGAACGCACCGAGGCCGAGCACCCACGCGACGTCGACCCGTCGATTACGGGCCAGCCGCACCAGGCGTAGGGCAGAGTTCCCCGCCTGATGGGCACATTTCGAGGACGCATGGTAACTCGGCGGAGGTGCCAGCGGCGGTACCGGATCCGGTACCGCCGCAACCCTGTGCGGGGGCCGGGTCCGGGTCCGATCGTGGGGCGCCGACTACTCTTGGCCGAGCCCGGGCCCGACGGAGAGACCCGTCCCACCCGGCCCACCGGAGAGCCGTGTCCCGCCCGGGCCCGCACCCAGAAGCGCGCCGTCCGGCCCGACGGAGACCGCGTCAGGCGGCGCCGCGCTGGAGGGCCTCGCAGACCGCTGTCGACTCGCGGACGCCGAGCTCAACCGCCCGCCCGCAGTGGGAGATCCAGCGCGCCATGCCCTCCGGCGTGCCGGACAGATAGCCCTCGAAGGCCGCGACGTACGCGGCGCGCCCCAGCTCGGCATGGCCCACCTCGGCCGGGCAGATCGCCTTCGGGTCGAGGCCGCTGCCGACGAGCACGAGACGCTCGGCCGCCCGGGCCACCAAACCGCTGTACGTGGTGAAGGGCCGCAGCGCCAGCAGCTCCCCGTGCACGATGGAGGCCGTGACCAGGGCCGGGGCCGAGCTGCCGGCCACGATCAGGTCGGACAGGCCGTCCAGTCGGGCGGCGACCTCTTCCGCGTCGGGCAGCGGCGCCTCGATCAGTGGCTCGTCCACCGCCTCGCCCCGCTGCCTTGGCCGCCCGACGGAGTCGGCGGACTCGCCCGCCGCCACCAGGTGCAGTCGCGCCAGCACGCGCAGGGGGGACTGCCGCCAGATGGACAGCAGCTGGCCCACCTCGACACCGAGCCGCAGGGCCGCACCGACGGTCCGGGCCTCGGCGTCCGCGCTGAAGTCGCTGCGCCGGCGGACCTCCTCCAGCGCCCAGTCGGCGCCCGCGAGAGCCGCCGAACCGCGCGCGCCACGCAGCGCCGCTTCCGAGGAGATCTCGTTGCTGCGACGCCGCATCACACGGTGGCCGTAGACCCGGTCGACGGCCTGGCGCACGGAGTCCACCGCCTCGGGGACGCCCGGCAGGGCGGCGAGGGCGGCCAGAGGGTCGGCGGCATGCGTACTCATAAGGAGCGAGGCTAACGCGCACCCGCGTCACCGCCCCACTCCGAGTGGTGTTACTCATACGGATCGCCGACGCGGCGCGATCGACCCACTACCCTAGGTGAACATGAAGATCGCTTTCGTTGGTAAGGGCGGCAGCGGCAAGACGACGCTGTCCTCCCTTTTCATCCGCCACCTGGCGAACGCCGCGGCCCCCGTGGTCGCGGTGGACGCCGACATCAACCAGCACCTGGGCGCCGCGCTCGGCCTCGACGAGGACGAGGCCGCCGCCCTGCCCGCGATGGGGGCGCACCTGCCGTCGATCAAGCAGTACCTCCGGGGCAGCAACCCCCGGATCGCCTCCGTCGACGCGATGATCAAAACGACCCCGCCCGGTGAGGGCTCCCGGCTGCTGCGCGTCCGCGAGGACAACCCCGTCCACGAGACGTGCGCACGTCCGCTGCGGCTGGACGGCGGCGAGGTGAGACTCATGGTGACGGGGACGTTCACCGAGGCCGACCTCGGGGTGGCCTGTTACCACTCGAAGGTCGGCGCGGTGGAGTTGTACCTCAACCACCTCGTCGACGGGCCGGACGAGTACGTGGTGGTCGACATGACGGCGGGCTCCGACTCGTTCGCCTCCGGCCTGTTCACCCGTTTCGACATGACGTTCCTGGTGGCCGAGCCGACCCGCAGGGGCGTCTCGGTCTACCGCCAGTACAAGGAGTACGCGCGGGACTTCGGCGTCGCCCTGCGGGTCGTCGGGAACAAGGCGCAGAGCCGGGACGACGTCGACTTCCTGCGCGACGAGGTCGGCGACGACCTGCTGGTGACGGTGGGCCACTCCGACTGGGTGCGCGCCATGGAGAAGGGGCGGACCGGGCCCTTCCACGAGCTGGAGCCGGAGAACCGGGCGGCCCTGCGCGCCCTGCGGGAGGCCGCCGACGCCACGTACGCCCACCGCGACTGGGACCGGTACACCCGCCAGATGGTGCACTTCCACCTCAGGAACGCGGAGAGCTGGGGCAACGCCAAGACGGGCGCCGACCTGGCGGCGCAGGTCGACCCGGACTTCGTCCTGTCGGAAGCGGCGTC
Organism: Streptomyces changanensis; assembly: GCF_024600715.1. NCBI lineage: Bacteria > Bacillati > Actinomycetota > Actinomycetes > Kitasatosporales > Streptomycetaceae > Streptomyces > Streptomyces changanensis. Next base: position 3,661,258 of record NZ_CP102332.1, on the reverse strand, counting down.
CCGTCCTGCGACGCTGCCCCAGTCCGTCTAGCCGTCCCGACGGGTGCCGGACACCGCCGACACGCGGGCCGGGGCGTCGGCCCCGGATCCGCCGCGGGCCGACGCCGGCGCCGGGGACGCGCTCGCGGGCCGTGCGGTGAGGAAGCGGGCCCAGCCCTCGGCCGGGGCCTGCCCGACCTTCAGCGTCCGGAGCTTGGCGAGGACGGTCGGGTCCTGCACGTCGAGCCAGTCGGCGAGCTGACGGAACGACACACAGCGCACCTCGGGCTTGGTGCAGACGTGAGCAATCGTTTCTTCAATGGCACGCATGTACGTGCCGCCGTTCCAGGACTCGAAGTGGTTGCCGATGATCAGCGGCGCGCGGTTGCCCTGGTAGGAGCGGTTGAATGCCTGGATCAGCCCGTCCCGCATCTGGTTGCCCCAGTAGCGGTGCATGGAGGGGTCGCCCTTGCTGGTCCCGGACTGGTTGACCATGAAGTTGTAGTCCATGGAGAGCGTCTCGAAGTCCCGTCCGGGGACGGGCACGAGCTGCATGGACAGGTCCCACAGCTTCCCGTCCTTCTTGGGCCACACCTGGTCGTTGACGCCACTGGTGTCGTAGCGCCAGCCGAGTTCGCTCGCGGCCTTCTTGAAGTTCTCACGGCCTTCGAGGCAGGGCGTGCGGGCGCCGATGAGTTCCTTGTCGTAGTCGAAGGGCAGCGGTTTCTCGCCGGCGAGCCCGGCGTTCGTCCGCCAGTTCTTCACGAAGGACTTGGCCTGCTGGATCTCACTCTTCCAGTCCTCGACGGACCAGGTCCCGACGCCGCGCTCCGGGCCGCAGAAGTGGCCGTTGAAGTGCGTGCCGACCTCGTTGCCCTCCAGCCAGGCGGCGCGCAGCTCGCGGACGGTGTCGCGGATCCCCTCCGTGTCGTTGAAGCCGATGTCCGAGCGGCCCGGGGCATGGCCCGGCGGGTTGTAGAGCGCGGACTTCCCCTCCGGCAGCAGGTAGACCCCGCTGAGGAAGTACGTCATCGTCGCGCCGTGCTCCTTGCCGACGCGGCGGAAGTGGGAGAAGAGCTTCTGGCTGTCCTCGCCGGCCCCGTCCCAGGAGAAGACGACGAACTGCGGGGGTCGGCTGCCGGGCTGGAGCCGCTCTGGCTTGGCCAGCCCGGGCTGGGCGCCGGTGTACGCCGTGGAGCCGTCACCGATCAGCCGGACGGTGTTCCTCGGAGGGGCGCCGGCCTTCTCGGGGCCTCCCGCTCCGGGGCCGGGGGCGGGATCGCCGGAGCCTGCGCACCCCGCCAGCCCGGCGATCAGCGCCGCCGCGACGGCACCGACGGTGATCCTCTTCCTGACAGCCGTCATCGGCCCACCCTTCTGTGCTTCCGGTTGTGTGCGAGCGCCGTCAACGTCGCATCACGATCGGTAAGCGGGCGGCACGACGAGCCGCGATAGAACGATTAATCACCTTTGCGAGTGATTCACTGCACCATTTGCCGGGAAAGTAATGCCTCAATCTTTACTCTGCATTACGATCCGTTTACTGAGAGTTGGCAATCCCTCGATTCGACCCTCGCTTGTCGGCACTCTCCCCGACGGTCGGACCACCGTCCCGGTGCCCGGACGATGTCGACGTCACACATCGTGACCCAGCGACCACACGCTTCAGAGGAGGCGGGACCATGAGCTCTTGCACGCCCCAGCGCACGGACGACCCCGGCCCCGCCGGCGGGGCCCGGCGCTTCCCCCGGGAGCACAGTCCGCCACCGGGCGGGCGGCGGTTCCGGGTGGCGGGGTGCGACGTGTCCGCCTCGATCGCCGTCTTCCTGATCGCGCTGCCCCTCTCGCTCGGCATCGCCCTGGCCACGGGAGCACCCCTGCAGGCCGGCCTCGTGGCCGCAGCGGTCGGCGGCATCGTCGTCGGACTCCTGGGCGGGGCCCCCCTCCAGGTGAGCGGACCCGCCGCCGGACTGACCGTGGTCACGGCCGAGCTGATCCAGCGTTACGGCTGGCGGACCACCTGCGCCATCACCGCCCTCGCCGGCCTCACCCAACTCGCCCTGTCCACCCTGCGCGTGGCGCGGTCGGCACTCGCCGTCTCCCCCGCCATCGTGCACGGGATGCTCGCCGGCATCGGCGTGACGATCGCCCTGGCCCAGCTGCACATCGTCCTCGGCGGCACGCCGCAGAGTTCGGCCGTGGACAACGTCCTGGGGCTGCCGGGGCAGCTCGCCGACCCGCACCTCGCCGCCCTGTCGGTGAGCGCCCTCACGATCGTCGTCCTGCTCCTGTGGCCGCGGCTGCCCGGGCGGGGCGGACGGATCGCCCGGAAGGTGCCCGCCGCGCTGGCCTCGGTCGCCGCGGCCAGCGCGCTGGCCCTGACCGCCGGACTCGGCGTACCCCGGGTGGATCTGCCGTCGTGGAGCAGCCACGCCCTCCCGGGCATCCCGGACGGCCCCGTCCTCGGCATCCTCGCGGGCGTCCTGACCATCACGCTGGTCACAAGCGTGCAGTCGCTGCTGTCGGCCGTGGCGATCGACAAGCTGGTCGCGGCGCGCAAGAACCCCACGGCACGAGTGCCCCGCTCGGACCTCGACCGCGAGCTGGCGGGGCAGGGTGCGGCCAACATCGTCTCCGGCGCCCTGGGCGGCCTGCCCGTGGCGGGCGTGGCCGTGCGGAGCGTGGCGAATGTGTCGGCGGGCGCCGTCAGCCGCAACTCCACGGTCATGCACGGGGTGTGGGTCCTGCTCGCCGCGTTCCTGCTCGTACCGGTGCTGGACCTGATCCCGCTCCCCGCGCTGGCCGCGCTGGTCATGGCGGTCGGCATCCAAATGGTCAGCATCACCCACATCCGCAGCGTCACCCGGCACCGGGAGATGCTGGTGTACGCGGCGACCGTGACGGGGGTCGTCCTCGTCGGGATCCTCCAGGGTGTCGCCCTCGGCATCCTCGTGGCGACCGGGGTGGCCCTCCACCGGCTGGCGAGGACGCGGATCACCCGGGAGCAGCGGGACGGTACGGAGCACGTGCGGGTGCGGGGCCAGTTGACGTTCCTGGCCGTGCCCCGGCTGAGCCGGACGCTGCACCAGATCCCGGGCGACGCGCGGGTCCTCATCGAACTGGACGGGTCCTTCATGGACCACGCCGCCTACGAGACGCTGCACGACTGGCAGATGTCGCACCTCGCGCACGGCGGGGAAGTGGAGCTGACGGGTCGTGCCGGTACGCGTATCGCGGATCCGTCTGCGGGTACGCACACGTGCTGCCGGCCGTGGACCCCCTGGCGCAATCACCACTGCGGCGGGCACCCGGCGGAGCGCGGCCGGACGACGGGGCACCAGCTGGCTCGCGGGCTCAGCTCGTTCCAGCGCAACACCGCCCCGCACGTGCGGGACGAACTCGCGCGGCTGGCCCGCGAGGGGCAGAGCCCCTCGCAGCTCTTCCTGACCTGCGCGGACTCCCGCCTGGTGACCAGCATGATCACAGCGAGTGGGCCAGGCGACCTGTTCACCGTGCGGAACGTCGGCAACCTCGTGCCGCTGCCCGGTGCGGAGAGCGGCGACGACTCGGTCGCCGCCGCGATCGAGTACGCCGTGGACGTGCTGCAGGTGCGGTCGGTCACCGTGTGCGGGCACTCCGGCTGCGGTGCCATGCAGGCCCTGCTGAGCGGCGTCCCGGACGCCACGCTCGACACCCCGTCGGGTGGCCGGGAGCCACAGACGCCGCTGGGGCGGTGGCTGCGTCACGGGCAGCCGAGTCTGGAGCGGGGGCGGAGCGGGGGACGGGCGCGGCCGCGCCTGTCGGGGCGGCTCCCGGCCGACGCGGTGGAGCAACTGTGCCTGACCAATGTGGTGCAGCAGCTGGAGCACCTGAAGCGGCACGACGCGGTGGCCCGGCGTCTCGCCGACGGGTCGTTGCAGCTCCAGGGCATGTACTTCCACGTCGGCGAGGCGCAGGCGTACCTGCTCAGACGGGACGACGCAGGGGACGTCTTCCACCCCGTGTCGCCCCTCGACGGAAGGCGGTCCGACGGAGGCCCGTCCGACGGGAGCCCGTCCCGACACGCCGAGGCCAGGGCCTGACGGTAGGGCGGGCACCCGACGGGGGGGTGTGATCCCCGGAGGGGGCCAGGCCCCTCCCGCAGGGGGCGGGCCCCCGTTGCAAGGCCCCGTCGCCGCGAGCGCGGGCTCCGGCCGCACGGGTCGGGCCCCGCCGCAGCAGGCGAGCCCCCGACCGCAGTGAGCGCCGGCTCCGGCCGCAGGGGCGGGCTGCCGTCTCATGGAGCGGGCTCCCGCTTCAAGGGGGCGGCCCCCGTGGGAAGGAGCGCCCGGCTCCGGCCGCACCCCGCGGGCGCCCACGTCCGCACGGGCGCGCGTGGGGTCGCCACCCGCCGGCCCCGCAGGCCCAGCAGCTCTGCGCTGGGGCCGCGCGCCCCGGTTCGTCGGCTGGCGGCTGGCGGTTGGCGGCTGGCGCCCCGGGGGAAGGCCGGCGGACCAGGGGACTCCGGGCGACGTGGCGCCGCCGGCTTCTCCTCCGAGGCCGCCGGTGAACCGGGGGCCGTGCGGCGCCGTGGTGGTGGGTGGCCCCGTCGCCCGGTGCCCCGGCCCGGTGCGTTCGGGAGCCTCCGGGGGAAGGGGTCACAAGACCGCACAGTCCGTCCGTCCAGCCCCTCCTCACCATCGGCCGCAGAGGTCTAAACCAATCCCCGGGAAACCCTTGTCACCCGGGCATCGGACTGGTGAGCTATGGGCCGGGACACATCGGACGCCCTGGGAATGGGAGATGTCGTGAGCAACGAGAGCCTGGCCAACCTGTTGAAGGAGGAGCGGAGGTTCGCCCCGCCCGCCGAGCTGGCCGCGCAGGCCAACGTGACGGCGGCGGCGTACGAGCAGGCGGGGGCGGACCGGCTCGGCTTCTGGGCCGAGCAGGCGCGCCGGCTCAGCTGGGTCACCGAGCCCACCGAGACGCTCGACTGGTCGAACCCGCCCTTCGCCAAGTGGTTCGCCGACGGCACGCTCAACGTCGCGTACAACTGCGTCGACCGCCACGTGGAGGCCGGTCTCGGTGACCGCGTCGCCCTGCACTTCGAGGGCGAGCCGGGGGACAGCCGGGCGATCACGTACGCGGAGCTCAAGGACGAGGTGAGCCGCGCCGCCCACGCGCTGACCGAGCTCGGCGTCCGCAAGGGCGACCGCGTCGCCGTCTACATGCCGATGATCCCCGAGGCGGCCGTCGCGATGCTGGCGTGCGCCCGGATCGGTGCGGCGCACTCCGTGGTGTTCGGCGGCTTCTCGGCGGACGCCATCGCCGCCCGCATCCAGGACGCCGACGCCAAGCTGGTCATCACCGCGGACGGCGGGTACCGACGCGGCAAGCCCTCCGCCCTCAAGCCGGCCGTCGACGAGGCGCTGACCCGGGTGGAGGGCGTCGAGCGGGTCCTCGTGGTGCGCCGCACCGGGCAGGACGTGGCCTGGACGGAGGGCCGTGACGTCTGGTGGGACGAGATCGTCCAGCGGCAGAGCGCGGACCACACGCCGGAGGCGTTCGATGCCGAGCACCCGCTGTTCATCCTGTACACCTCCGGCACGACGGGGAAGCCGAAGGGCATTCTGCACACCTCGGGCGGCTACCTCACGCAGGCGGCGTACACACACCACGCGGTCTTCGACCTGAAGCCGGAGACGGACGTCTACTGGTGCACGGCCGACATCGGCTGGGTCACCGGCCACTCGTACATCGTCTACGGCCCGCTCGCCAACGGGGCGACGCAGGTCATGTACGAGGGCACCCCGGACACCCCGCACCAGGGCCGGTTCTGGGAGATCGTGCAGAAGTACGGCGTCACGATCCTCTACACGGCGCCGACCGCCATCCGCACGTTCATGAAGTGGGGCGATGACATCCCCGCCAAGTTCGACCTGTCCAGCCTGCGCATCCTGGGCTCGGTGGGCGAGCCGATCAACCCGGAGGCATGGATCTGGTACCGGGAGCACATCGGCGGCGGCCGCTGCCCGATCGTCGACACCTGGTGGCAGACCGAGACCGGCGCGATGATGATCTCGCCGCTGCCCGGTGTGACGGAGACGAAGCCCGGCTCCGCGCAGCGCGCGCTGCCCGGCATCGCGGCGACGGTCGTCGACGACGAGGCGAACGAGGTCCCCGACGGCGGTGGCGGCTACCTGGTCCTGACCGAGCCCTGGCCGTCGATGCTGCGCACCATCTGGGGCGACGACCAGCGGTTCATCGACACGTACTGGTCGCGTTTCGAGGGGCGGTACTTCGCGGGCGACGGTGCCAAGAAGGACGACGACGGCGACATCTGGCTGCTCGGCCGTGTCGACGACGTGATGCTGGTGTCCGGCCACAACATCTCCACCACCGAGGTCGAGTCGGCGCTCGTCTCGCACCCGAAGGTCGCCGAGGCGGCCGTCGTCGGCGCGGCCGACGAGACGACGGGGCAGGCCATCGTGGCGTTCGTGATCCTGCGGGGCACGGCGGCCGCCGAGGCGGAGACGGGCGGCGAGGCTCTCGTCGCGGAACTGCGCAACCACGTGGGTGCCACGCTCGGCCCGATCGCCAAGCCCCAGCGCGTCCTGCCGGTCGCGGAGCTGCCCAAGACCCGGTCCGGCAAGATCATGCGCCGCCTGCTGCGTGACGTCGCGGAGAACCGCCAGCTGGGTGACGTCACGACGCTCACGGACTCGTCCGTCATGGACCTGATCCAGGCGAAGCTGCCCGCCGCCCCGAGCGAGGACTGACCCGGACGGGACGGAGACCCCGGGAGGGCACCCGGCGCACCGTCGCCGGGTGTCCTTTTTGTACGTAAGGTGAGGATCATCGGACAAGTTCCGGCAGCCTCCCTGTAGGGTGGCCGTCGCATCGGAGATGCGACAAAGATCGACAAGAATCGAATGGGGCGCCGGGAAGTCTGGTCGGCATGTGTTTGCCATGTCCGCCTACCCGGAGGTCCCCGCACGTGAGCGCGCCCGAGAAGCCCGACCCCACCGGCACCACCAGCACCGCCGCCTCCGCCACACGCCGGTTCCTCGGCCGGCTGCCGCTCCCCGAGCGGACATTCGTGACCGACGCGCTGCGTGCCGAGACCGTCGGCGGCGTCCTCCTCCTGGTGGCCGCCATCGCCGCACTCGTCTGGGCGAACTCCCCCTTCAGCGCCGGCTACGAGACCGCCCGTGAGTTCCACATAGGGCCGGGGTCGCTGGGGCTGGACCTCTCCCTCCAGCACTGGGCCGCCGACGGACTGTTGGCGATCTTCTTCTTCGTCGCGGGCATCGAGCTCAAGCGCGAGCTCGTCGCCGGCGAGCTGCGCGACCCCCGCGCCGCGGCGCTCCCCGTCGTCGCCGCGCTCTGCGGCATGATCGCGCCGGCCCTCGTCTACGTCGTGGTCAACGTCCTGGGCGACGGCTCACTGAACGGCTGGGCCGTCCCCACCGCCACCGACATCGCCTTCGCGCTCGCCGTGCTGGCCGTCATCGGCACGTCGCTGCCGTCCGCGCTGCGCGCCTTCCTCCTCACCCTCGCCGTCGTCGACGACCTCTTCGCCATCCTGATCATCGCGGTCTTCTTCACCGGCGACCTGAACTTCGCGGCGCTCGGCGGCGCCGTCGCCGGGCTCGTCCTCTTCTGGTTCCTGCTGCGCTCGAACGTCCGCGGCTGGTACGTGTACGTGCCGCTGGCCCTGGTGATCTGGGCCCTCATGTACAACAGCGGCATCCACGCCACCATCGCCGGCGTCGCCATGGGCCTGATGCTGCGCTGCACGCGCCGCGAGGGCGAGGAGCACTCCCCCGGCGAGCACATCGAGCACCTGGTGCGTCCGCTGTCGGCCGGTTTCGCGGTGCCGGTGTTCGCCCTGTTCTCCGCCGGTGTGGCGGTGTCCGGCGGCGCCCTGGGCGACGTCTTCACCCGACCCGAGACGCTGGGCGTCGTCCTCGGCCTGGTGGTGGGCAAGACGGTCGGCATCTTCGGCGGCACCTGGCTGACCGCCCGCTTCACCCGGGCCGAGCTGAACGAGGACCTCGCCTGGGCCGACCTCTTCGCCGTGGCCTCCCTCGCCGGCATCGGCTTCACCGTCTCGCTGCTCATCGGCGAGCTGGCGTTCGAGGGTGACGCCGCGCTCACCGACGAGGTGAAGGCCGCGGTCCTCATCGGCTCCCTGATCGCCGCGGTGCTCGCGTCCGTCCTGCTGAAGCTCCGCGTCCGCCGGTACCGGGACCTGGTCGAGGCGGAGGAGCGCGACGAGGACCTCAGCGGCATCCCCGACGTGTACGAGGTGGACGACCCGGAGCACCACCTGCGCCTCGCGGCCATCTACGAGCGGAAGGCCGCGGAACACCGCCGCCGGGCCGAAGAAGCGGGGGCACCGCGCGGGAACGGCGACCGTCCGGCATGATCTGAGGTCGGACCGTACAGGAGAGAGGGAGCGACACGATGAGCGACCCCGCCGGGAGGACCGGTATCGCCGGGAACGGCGCAGAGCACAGCCTCGGCCAGCTGGTCGCCTCCGCGACCGCCGAGATGTCGGCGCTCGTGCACGACGAGATCGCCCTGGCCAAGGCCCAGCTGCGGCAGGACGTCAAGCGCGGCGCCGTCAGCGGCCTGGGTTTCTCGGCTGCCGGGCTGGTACTGATTTTCTCGCTGCCGATGCTGAGCTTCGCGCTGGCGTACGGCTTCCACGCCTGGACGGACTGGCACCTGTCCCTCTGCTTCCTGCTGTCCTTCGGCGTGAACGTCGTGGTCGCCGCCCTGCTGGCGCTGGTCGGCGCCGCCTTCGCGAAGAAGGCCAAGCGCGGCAAGGGCCCCCAGAAGACCGCCGCGTCCATGAAGCGGACCGCCGCCGTGCTCCAGAACGTCAAGCCGCACCCGCGGACCGCTGCCCCCGTGGTCCAGGAGAAGTCCGCGACTGTGGCACGCTCGTCCGCATGACGGTCCCTGACAGCAGTAGCGGTACCCCCGACCCCGGCCCCGTACGGATCGACGGCCCCTGGACGCACCGTCACGTCGCCGCGAACGGGGCCCGATTCCACATCGCGGAGCTGGGCGACGGCCCGCTCGTGCTGCTCCTGCACGGCTTCCCGCAGTTCTGGTGGACGTGGCGGCACCAGATGACCGCGCTCGCCGACGCCGGGTTCCGGGCCGTGGCCATGGACCTGCGGGGCGTCGGCGGCAGCGACCGCACGCCCCGCGGCTACGACCCGGCGAACCTCGCGCTCGACATCACGGGCGTCGTGCGGTCCCTGGGCGAGCCCGACGCGGCGCTCGTCGGCCACGACCTGGGCGGGTACCTGGCGTGGACGGCCGCGGTGATGCGCCCCAAGCTGGTGCGCCGCTTGGTCGTCTCATCGATGCCGCACCCGCGGCGGTGGCGTTCCGCGATGCTCTCGGACCCCGCGCAGACCCGCGCCGGGTCGTACGTGTGGGGCTTCCAGCGGCCGTGGCTGCCCGAGCGGCGCCTCGCCGCGGACGACGCGGCGCACGTCGGGCAGCTGATCCGGGACTGGTCCGGCGCCCGGGTGCCGGACGACGCGACGATCGACGTGTACCGGCGGGCGATGACGATCCCGTCGACGGCGCACTGCTCGATCGAGCCGTACCGCTGGATGGTCCGCTCGCTGGCGCGCCCTGACGGCCTGCAGTTCAACCGGCGCATGAAGCGCCCCGTCCGGGTGCCGACGCTGCACCTGCACGGCTCCGCCGACCCGGTGATGCGCACCCGCAGCGCGGCGGGGTCGGGCGAGTACGTCGAGGCCCCGTACCGCTGGCGGCTGTTCGACGGTCTCGGCCATTTCCCGCACGAGGAGGACCCGTTGGCCTTCTCGTCGGAACTCGTCAACTGGCTCAAGGATCCCGAACCGGACCGCTGAGCTCCGCAGGCCCGCGGGCCTTGCGGCCGGTCCGCCCCGCGGAAGCCACGGAAAACGCCCGGAAACGGTCGTCCTACGATCGGCCAAATGCCTGGCGCATAGGCCAATTGGCCGCCCGCCAGGCGGTTACCGACCATGGGCCCCGGGCACACGTCGGGGTATGGGCTGGACGCACGACCATGTTGACGCCGCACGCAACCGCCGCTCGGCCACGGCGCCGCCTCCCGAGAGGGCCGGCGGCCCCCGGGACGTGGCACTGGACGCCCGTCTCGGCATCCCGCACATCCTGCGCCGCCGGGCCCGCTGGGTCTCCGCGCGGCTGCGCCACCAGCGCGACTGACGGCACCGCGCCGGCCCGGCTGGGGTATCGGTTACCCGCTACCGGCGCGCGCATACGGACCCGGCCGCGGTACCCGGCTACCGGCTACCGGCTACCGGCTACCGGCTACCGGCTACCGGCTACCGGCTACCGGCTACCGGCGCGAAACGGCTGACGGCGCCCCGCGTGGCGGCACCAGGTCGGGTACCGCCCCGCGGGACGCCGTCAGGGCCCCCTTTCAGGGCACCGTGGTCAGAGCGCGCACCCCTGGCTGTCGACCTGCTGGTTGGCGCTGAGGCCGAGCGTGATGTCCTCGCGGATCTCGTCGACGGTCAGCGCGTACCCCGTGTTGGCGTCGTCCAGGGACCGCGCGAAGATCACGCCGTAGACCTTGCCGTCCGACGTGAGCAGGGGTCCGCCGGAGTTGCCCTGACGGACCGTCGCGAACAGCGAGTACACGTCGCGCCGGACCTCGCCGCGGTGGTAGATGTCGGGCCCGTCGGCGTTGATGCGGCCCCGGACGCGTGCCGAGCGGACGTCGTACGCGCCGTTCTCCGGGAAGCCCGCGACGATCGCGTCGTCGCCGCTGCGGGCGTCGGCCCCGGTGAACTCGAGGGGTGTGGCCCTGAGATCCGGCACGTCCAGGACGGCGATGTCGCGCTGCCAGTCGTACAGGACGACCGTCGCGTCGTAGAGCCTGCCCTCGCCGCCTATCTGGACGGTCGGCTCGTCGACGCCGCCCACCACGTGGGCGTTCGTCATGACGCGGCGCTCGCCGAAAACGAAGCCGGTGCCCTCCAGGACCTTGCCGCAGCTGCGGGCCGTGCCGACGACCTTCACGATGGAGTCCTTGGCGCGGGCGGCGACGGGGCTGTTCACCAGCGCCGGGTCCGGCGGGCGGACCTCGGTGATCGGCTCGTTCGCGAACGGGTTGAAGACCTGCGGGAAGCCGTTCTGCGCCAGTACCGCCGAGAAGTCCTTGAAGAGCGTCGACCCCTGTGCGGGCATGACCCGGGAGACCCCGAGAAGCACCTTGGAGCTGCGGACCTCCTTGCCGAAGGGCAGGGGCGTCTGGGCCAGGGCCGCGCCGATGAGCCAGGCGACGAGCAGCATCGCCACCACGTTGACCAGGGCGCCGCCCGTCGCGTCGAGGGCGCGGGCCGGTGACCAGGTGATGTGGCGGCGGAGCTTGTTGCCGAGGTGGGTGGTGAGTGTCTGCCCCACGGACGCGAAGACCAGGACGATCGCGATGGCGATGATGGCGGCGGTCGTGGAGACCTCCGCGTCACCCGTGAGCGGCCCCCACACGAGCGGCAGCAGGTAGACGGCGACGACTCCGCCGCCGAGGAAACCGATCACCGACAGGATGCCAACCACGAACCCCTGTCGGTACCCGACGATCGCGAACCACACGGCGGCGACCAGCAGCAGGATGTCCAGCACGTTCACCGTCATTAGCCTCGCAGATTCGTCTCCGGTCGCCCCGTACGGCCGCGGAGCCAGCAGTCAGCCTGTCATGCACGCCAGTCGAGCGGGACCTGCCTCCCCCGGTCCCAGGGCTCCTCCCAGCCGGCGAAGTGCAGGATCCGGTCGATCAGCCCCGCGGTGAACCCCCACACCAGGGTGGATTGGACCAGAAACGCCGGACCCCGGTAGCCGCTGGGGTGGATGGCCATCGCCCGGTTGGACGCGTCCGTGAGATCCGCCACGGGCACCGTGAAGACCCGCGCGGTCTCGGCCGGGTCCACGGCGCCGACCGGGCTCGGTTCCCTCCACCACCCGAGTACGGGCGTGACGACGAAGCCGCTCACCGGGATGAAGAGCCGGGGCAGCGCGGAGAAGACCTGGACGCCGGCGGGGTCGAGTCCGGTCTCCTCCTGCGCCTCGCGCAGCGCGGCGCGCAGCGGCCCCACCGACGCCGGGTCGCCGTCCTCCGGGTCGAGAGCGCCGCCGGGGAAGGACGGCTGGCCGGCGTGCGCGCGCAGGCTGCTGGACCGCTCCATGAGCAGCAGCTCCGGGCCGCGCTCCCCCTCGCCGAACAGGATCAGCACGGCGGCCTGCCGACCGCCCTGCGGGGGTGGCAGGAACCGGCTGAGCTGCTCGGGCGCGATCGTGTGCGCCGCCTTGGCGACGGGCTCCAGCCACCCGGGCAGCCCGTCGACGCTGACGGTGACCTGCGGGGGGACGCCTGAGGCGCCCGAGGGGCTGTGGGTGCCCAGGGCGCTGTGGGTGCCCAGGGCGCTGTGGGTGCCCAGGACGCTGTGAGTGCCCAGGACGCTGTGAGTGCCCGAGGCACCGGGGGTGTCGTGGGTCCCTGCGTCGCCGGGGGTGTCGTGGGCGCCGGGAACGCGGGCGGTGCGGGGGGCGCCCGGGGCCCCCACGGCCTCGGGGACCCCCGGTGCACCCACGGCACCCTGGGCCTCGGGGGGCTCCGGGGCCTCGGGGACCTCCGGGGCCTCGGATGCGGTCACCCGGCCGTCATCCGGGGCGTGCGTGGCCTTCGGGTCATCCTGGGCGTGCGCGGCCTCCAGGGCGTGCGAGGTGTCCGAAGCGGCCCCCCGCGCACCGGCCGGGGCACGCCCCGGCGTGTGGCCGGGCGCGCGCCGGGGCGCCACCGCCCCGCCGGGCGCCACCGCGCCCTCACGGCCGCGACCACGGCCGCCTTCGCGGTCCGGGCCGCCGTCCCCGGCGTCGTTCGTGTTCTGCTCCGCGCGCGTCACAGGCACCCCCGACTCACCCAACGCATTCCCGCCACTCGATCGTTCCGCCCGTCTCCGCCGCTCAGGCCCCGGTGGTGCCGGCCGCGGCACCGGGGTCGCCCTCGGGATCGGCCGTGGCCAGGGGCGCGGCGGGACGGCCCGGGTAGTCCGGGGGCGGGGCCAGACGCTGGCCGGGGTAGCCGCCCTTCTCGTACTTGAGCAGCTTCTTGGCCTTCTCCGGGTCGGTCTCCCCCTCGCCGTACGCCGGGCACAGCGGCGCGATGGGGCAGGCGCCGCAGGCGGGCTTGCGGGCGTGGCAGATGCGGCGGCCGTGGAAGATCACCCGGTGCGACAGCATCGTCCAGTCGGACTTGGGGAAGAGGGCGCAGACCTCCGCCTCCACCTTCTCGGGGTCCTCCTCGGCGGTCCACTTCCAGCGGCGGACGAGCCGCCCGAAGTGCGTGTCGACGGTGACGCCGGGGACGCCGAAGGCGTTGCCGAGGACCACGTTGGCCGTCTTGCGGCCCACGCCGGGGAGGGTCACCAGGTCGGCGAGGCGGCCGGGGACCTCGCCGCCGAAGTCGTCCCGCAGGGCCGTGGACAGGCCGATGAGGGACCTGGCCTTCGCCCGGAAGAACCCGGTCGGCCGGATGACCTCCTCCAGTTCCTCCGGCACCGCCGCCGCCAGGTCCTCGGGGGTGGGGTACTTCGCGAAGAGGGCGGGCGTCGTCTGGTTCACCCGCAGGTCGGTGGTCTGGGCGGAGAGGACCGTGGCGACCAGGAGCTCGAAGGGGTTGCGGAAGTCGAGCTCCGGGTGCGCGTACGGGTACACCTCGGCGAGCTCGCGGTTGATCCGCCGGGCGCGGCGGACCAGGGCGGTGCGGGATTCCGGGGCAGACGCCTTCTTTATCCCTTTTGGTCGCTTCTGGGCGTTTTTCTTTGCTGCATTGGACACTTGTTCGCCCACAGCGGAATTCTGCTCCCCGGTCACTCTTCCAGCCCCCTCGGTGTGCGCTCTCACCGGCGAATCGGACACCCGGCCAGCCTAAGCGCCAGGGCCGACATCCGCCCTGAGCACAGGGGATCACGACCCAATCGGGGCCCTGCCGCACGGACACGCACACCGGTACGTCAAACTTGTTGTGATTGATCGCACGACAATGAACCTGCGGGGGCCGACCCTCCGGGGTGCCGCGTCGAGCAGCGTCCCCCGGAAGAGCACCGCCCCGTCCGGCATCATGGGGACCAACGTCCTGAGCAGGTCGACATAGGAGAGAACTCGTGGACGACGTTCTGCGGCGCGCCCCGCTCTTCGCGGCGCTCGATGACGAGCAGGCCGCGGAGCTCCGCGCCTCGATGAGTGAGGTGACGCTCGCCCGCGGCGACGCCCTCTTCCACGAGGGCGACCCGGGCGACCGGCTCTACGTGGTGACCGAAGGCAAGGTCAAGCTCCACCGCACGTCCCCCGACGGCCGCGAGAACATGCTCGCCGTCCTCGGCCCGGGCGAGCTCATCGGTGAGCTGTCCCTGTTCGACCCGGGCCCGCGTACGGCCACGGCGACCGCGCTGACCGAGGTCAAGCTGCTCGGCCTGGGCCACGGCGACCTCCAGCCCTGGCTGAATGCCCGCCCCGAGGTGGCCTCGGCGCTGCTGCGCGCCGTCGCCCGGCGCCTGCGCAAGACCAACGACCAGATGTCCGACCTGGTCTTCTCCGACGTGCCGGGCCGTGTCGCCCGCGCGCTCCTCGACCTGTCGCGCCGCTTCGGCGTCCAGTCGGAGGAGGGCATCCACGTCGTGCACGACCTCACCCAGGAGGAGCTGGCCCAGCTCGTCGGCGCGTCGCGCGAGACGGTCAACAAGGCGCTGGCCGACTTCGCGGGCCGCGGCTGGCTGCGCCTGGAGGCGCGCGCCGTCATCCTGCTGGACGTGGAGCGCCTGGCGAAGCGCTCGCGCTGACCCACAGAGCACCCGCAGAGGGCCGTCCCGCGACACCGCGGGGCGGCCCTCCGGCGTACACCGTCCGGCGTACACCGTCGTCGGCCGTCACCCCGGGCCGCTGCCCCCCAGCCGCCGCCCCGGGCCGCCCTCCTCCGGACACCGACCCCCGGTCGCCGAGCCCCGGCCGCCGAGCCCCGGCCACCGCCGCGGGCCGGCCGGCCCCCGACCGTCGGCCGGCCCGGCGTGCCCCGCCCTCCGGGCCCGGGGCGCGCCGGCCGGACGGGTCAGCCCTTCTTGCC
The DNA here is from genome assembly GCF_024600715.1 of Streptomyces changanensis. Classification (NCBI taxonomy): domain Bacteria; kingdom Bacillati; phylum Actinomycetota; class Actinomycetes; order Kitasatosporales; family Streptomycetaceae; genus Streptomyces; species Streptomyces changanensis. Next base: position 3,646,143 of record NZ_CP102332.1, on the reverse strand, counting down.
GTCCACGATCACCGGCGTGCCGCTGCCGCCGCCGCACGGCACGGCGTAGACCGGGTTCTTGGCCGCGGCGTCCCGGTAGGCGTCGATGCACTGGTTCATGAGGACCTTGTCGGTGAGCGAGTTGTTGAGGATCTTGTTCGCCCGGGCGATGCCCTCGGCCTCGATGCGGCGCCGCTCGGACTCCGCCGTCGCCGTGCGGGCGGCCTCCTGGGCCCGCTCGGTGGCCTGCTGCTGCTGGATCTTGCGGTCGATCTGGTCCTGGAGCTGGTCCGACGGCTTCACGTTCCGCAGGTTGACGGTCGTCACGTCGATGCCGCGCGGCGCCAGCCGCTCCTTGATCAGCACACCGATCTCGGCGTTGATCTTCTCGCGGGCGGAGGTGTAACCCTCCTCGCTGGTGTAGCGGGCGAAGACGTTGCGGACGATCTCCCGGCTGTCCGGGAAGACCAGCCGCTGCTGGATGGACGCCTCGTTGCCGGCGAGCCGGTACAGCTCCACGGCCTTCGACGGCTTGACCGCCCACTTCACGGTCAGCTCCGCGTACATCACGCCGCCCTGCGTGGAGCGGACCTCGACGACGTCCTTGTCGGAGAGGTTCAGGTCGACCGGGCGCGTGGAGAAGGTCGTCACGTGGGTGAACGGCGAGACGACGTTCACGCCCGGGTGCACCGGCGTACCGACCTTGCCGAACGTCACCGGCACGCCGACCTCGTACGCGCTGACGACGTGCAGGCAGCTGGCCAGCCCCGCGCACAGGGCCGCCAGCAGCGCACCCACCGCGCCCAGCCGGAAGGCCGGGCGTTCCTGGGCACGCCCGACGAAGAACAGCACCACCGCGGCGACGAGCAGCAGGATGGACAGGACGAACACGTGGGCCCCCCGGGGTCCGGACTACGGATGTAAAGGGAGCGTAAAGCACGGCGTGTCGGCTGTACTCGAGCGGGCTGTTGCGGATTCGTACCGACTTCGCGACGCAGCACGGTGTGCCGTACCGGCCACCGCCCGTGCGTCGTGCCGCCGCGACGGCAGGGCGTCAGATCAGGCCGTGCTCGGAGAGGTACTCCAGCTGCGCCCGCACGGACAGCTCCGCCGCGGGCCACAGGGACCGGTCGACGTCGGCGTAGACGTGCGCCACGACCTCGGCCGGGGTCGTGTAGCCGTCCTCGACGGCCGTCTCGACCTGGGCGAGCCGGCTGGCCCGGTGCGCGAGGTAGAACTCCACGGCGCCCTGGGCGTCGTCGAGGACCGGGCCGTGGCCGGGGAGCACCGTGTGCACGCCGTCGTCGACCGTCAGCGAGCGCAGCCGCCGCAGCGAGTCGAGGTAGTCGCCGAGCCGTCCGTCCGGATGGGCCACGAGGGTCGTGCCGCGGCCGAGGACGGTGTCCCCGGTCAGCACCGCGCGGTCGGCCGGCAGGTGGAAACTGAGCGAGTCCCCGGTGTGGCCGGGTGTCGCCACCACCCGCAGCTCCAGCCCGCCGACGGCGACGACCTGCCCGGCGGACAGCCCCTCGCCACCGAGGCGCAGCGCCGGGTCCAGGGCGCGTACGGGGGTGCGGGTCAGTTCGGCGAAGCGGGCGGCGCCCTCCGCGTGATCGGGGTGCCCATGGGTGAGCAGGGTCAGCGCGACGCGCTTGCCGAGGCTCTCGGCGGTGTCGCGCACGGCGCGGAGGTGGCCCTCGTCGAGGGGGCCGGGATCCACGACGACCGCGAGCGGCGAGTCGGGCTCGGAGAGGATCCAGGTGTTGGTGCCGTCCAGGGTCATCGCGGACGGGTTCGGCGCGAGGACGTTCACGGCGCGGTCGGTGGCGGGACCGGAGACCACGGCTCCGCGCGGCTGGCCCGGGAGGGCGGCGGCGTCGGTCACAGGTCACCTCCGGCGCCCGGCCCGGGCACGTGCCGGGTGAACTCGTCGTGGCCGGGCCAGCTCAGCACCACCTCGTCACCTTCCAGTCTGGCGCGCGCCAGCACCGGCGTCAGGTCCTGGCCGCGTGCCGCGTCGAGGGCGGCGAGCGGCGAGTCGTACGGCGCGAGGCTGCGCAGCGTCGCGATGGTGGGCGGCATCATCAGCAAGTCGCCCCGGTCGTACCCGGCCGCCGCGTCCGCCGGGCGGATCCAGACGGTCCGGTCGGCCTCGGTGGAGGCGTTGCGGGTGCGCTGGCCGGTGGGGAGGGCGGCGACGAAGAACCACGTGTCGTACCGGCGCGGCTCGAACTCCGGCGTGATCCAGCGCGCCCAGGCGCCCAGCAGGTCGGAGCGCAGGACGAGGTCGCGCGCGTCGAGGAACTCCGCGAACGACAGCTCCCGTGCCACCAGCGCCGCCCGGGCCTCCTCCCAGTCGTCGCCGGTGGTGTCGCCGACGACCGTGTCCGGCGTGGGCCCCGCGAGCAGGACCCCGGCCTCCTCGTATGTCTCCCGCACGGCCGCGCAGACGACGGCCTGGGCCTCGGCGGCCGTGGCGACGCCGAGACGGGCGGCCCACTCGGCGGGGCTCGGGCCGGCCCAGCGGACGGGGTGCTCGTCGCGCGGGTCGACGGAGCCGCCGGGGTAGGCGTACGCGCCGCCCGCGAAGGCCATGGAGGCGCGGCGGCGCAGCATGTGCACCTCGATGGCGGCGGCCCCACCGGCGTCGCGCAGGAGCAGCACGGTGGCGGCGCGGCGGGGCGCCACGGCCGTCAGCTCACCGGCCGCGAGGGCACGGATGCGGTCGGGCCATTCCGGTGGGTACCACTGACCATTCGGCATGGCCGGAGCCTATGACGATCTGTCCGGATGTTCGAGGGCCCATCGGTCCCCGATCCCGGCCCCGGCCACGCGGACCGGGGCGGTCGCCGGCCGGATCCGGGGCCGCGGACCGGGCGGAGGCCGCCAGCCGGGGCCGCCGGCGGAGAGCCCGCGGACCGAAGCCGGGCCCACGGACCGAAGCCGGGCCCACGGACCGAAGCCGGGCCCACGGACCGGAGCCGAGGCCCCACGCCCCACGGACCCGAGACCGGGCCCCCAGACCGAAGCCGGGGCCGCCGGGCGGCCCGACGGCGACGATCGGGGCCCGGCGGGGTTCAGTCCTCCGGCAGGAGCTCCACCTGGAGCTCGACCTCGACGGGCGCGTCCAGCGGCAGGACCGCCACGCCCACGGCGCTGCGCGCGTGGACGCCGCGGTCGCCGAGGACGTCGCCGAGCAGCTCGCTGGCACCGTTCAGCACGGCCGGCTGGCCGGTGAAGTCGGGTGCCGAGGCGACGAAGCCGACGACCTTCACGACCCGCGCGATGCGGTCGAGGTCGCCCGCCACGGACTTCACCGCGGCGAGGGCGTTCAGCGCGCAGACGCGGGCCAGGTCCTTGGCCTCCTCCGGCGTGACCTCGGCGCCCACCTTGCCGGTGACCGGAAGCTTCCCGTCCACCATGGGCAGCTGGCCCGCGGTGTACACGTACGCGCCGGACCGGACGGCCGGCTGGTACGCGGCCAGCGGCGGCACGACCTGCGGCAGCGTCAGGCCGCGCTCGGCGAGCGCCGCCTCGACGCGCCCGGTCACGCCTTCTCCCGCTTCAGGTACGCCACGAGCTGCTCGGGGTTGTTCGGGCCGGGGACGACCTGGACGAGCTCCCAGCCGTCCTCGCCCCAGGTGTCCAGGATCTGCTTGGTTGCGTGCACGAGAAGGGGCACGGTCGCGTATTCCCACTTGGTCATGGGGCCGACTGTATCCGCTCGCCGGCGCCGCCCCGGGGCAGCCTCCTGCGTGGGCTCCGACGGCACTCGTTACGCTCGCTGTGTGAGCAGGCTCCAGGTCGTCAGCGGCAAGGGCGGTACCGGTAAGACGACGGTCGCCGCCGCCCTCGCGCTCGCCCTCGCGACGGAGGGCAAACGGACCCTCCTCGTGGAGGTCGAAGGCAGACAGGGCATCGCACAGCTCTTCGAGACGGAGGCGCTTCCGTACGAGGAGCGCAAGATCGCCGTCGCACCGGGCGGCGGGGAGGTGTACGCCCTCGCCATCGACGCCGAACGGGCGCTGCTCGACTACCTCCAGATGTTCTACAAACTGGGGGCCGCGGGCCGCGCCCTGAAGAAGCTCGGGGCGATCGACTTCGCGACGACGGTGGCCCCGGGCGTCCGGGACGTCCTCCTCACCGGCAAGGCGTGCGAGGCGGTGCGCCGCAAGGACCGCGAGGGGCGCTTCGTCTACGACCACGTCGTCATGGACGCCCCGCCGACCGGCCGCGTGACGCGTTTCCTGAACGTCAACGACGAGGTGGCGGGGTTGGCCCGGATGGGCCCCATCCACCACCAGGCGCAGGCGGTGATGCGGGTCATCAAGTCCCCGCAGACGGCCGTCCACCTGGTGACCCTCCTGGAGGAGATGCCGGTGCAGGAGACCGCCGACGGCATCGCCGAGCTGCGCGCCGCGGAGCTGCCGGTCGGGGACGTCTTCGTGAACATGGTGCGCCCGCACCTCCTCGACGAGGACGCGGTACGGGCCGCCGCCGGCGACCACCGCGAGGGCGTCGCCCGGGCCCTGGCGGCGGCCGGGGTGGCCCACCCGGAGGAGCTGGTCGGGCCACTGCTCGGCCAGGCCGCGGAGCACGCCCAGCGGGTCGGGCTCGAACGGGAGCAGCGCGAGGTGCTGGCGAAGCAGCAGGTACCGACGTACGAACTGCCGCTGCTCGGCGAGGGCGTGGACCTCGCGGGGTTGTACCACCTGGCGAAGGAACTGCGGAGGAACCTCGGGGTGAGCGCATGACGGCCGCCGGAGCCACACCGACACCGACACCGGCCGGAACCGCGGTGCCGACCACGACACCGGCCGGGGCCTCGGCGCCGGCCACGGAACCGACCCCGACCCCGACCCCGCCGGCGCCCGCGCACCGGCGGCTTGAGGTCGACCGGCTGCTGGACGACCCCGCGACCCGCATCGTCGTGTGCTGCGGCGCCGGCGGCGTCGGGAAGACGACGACGGCGGCGGCGCTGGGGCTGCGGGCGGCCGAGCGGGGCCGCAGGGTGGTCGTGCTGACCATCGATCCCGCGCGCCGGCTGGCGCAGTCGATGGGCATCGAGGAGCTGGACAACGTCCCGCGCCGGGTGGCGGGCGTCGGGGCGGACGCCGGCGGCGAGCTGCACGCGATGATGCTGGACATGAAGCGCACCTTCGACGAGATCGTCGAAGCGCACGCGGATGCGGAGCGCGCCCGCGCGATCCTGGCGAACCCCTTCTACCAGTCCCTGTCGGCCGGCTTCGCGGGCACGCAGGAGTACATGGCGATGGAGAAGCTGGGCCAGCTGCGGGCGCGCGACGAGTGGGACCTGATCGTGGTGGACACGCCGCCGTCCCGGTCGGCGCTGGACTTCCTCGACGCGCCGAGGCGGCTCGGGTCGTTCCTGGACGGCAAGCTCATCAAGGCCCTCATGGCGCCGGCGAGGGTGGGCGGCCGGGCCGGTATGAAGTTCCTCAACGTCGGCATGTCGATGATGACGGGGACGCTGGGCAAGCTGCTGGGCGGTCAGCTGCTGCGGGACGTGCAGACGTTCGTCGCGGCGATGGACACGATGTTCGGCGGGTTCCGCACGCGCGCGGACGCCACGTACCGGCTCCTCCAGGCGCCCGGGACGGCGTTCCTGGTGGTCGCCGCGCCCGAGCGGGACGCACTGCGGGAGGCGGCGTACTTCGTGGAGCGGCTGGCCGCGGACGACATGCCCCTGGAGGGGCTCGTGCTGAACCGGGTGCACGGCAGCGCGGCCACCCGGCTCTCCGCCGAGCGGGCCCTCGCCGCCGCGGAAAATCTTGACGGCGGCCGCATTGTGGATCAGGGGGGCGGGCAGACTCGTCTCGGTGGCCCGACGGCCACCTCCCCCGAGGCCCCCACACCCGAACCGACACCCGGCGTTCCGCCTGCCGTGGCGGAGTTGACGTCCGGGCTCCTGCGCCTGCACGCGGAGCGGATGCAGGTGGTCGCCCGTGAGCAGCTGACGCGCGACCGCTTCACCTCGCTCCACCCGGACGTGCCCGTCGCCGAGGTGGCCGCCCTGCCCGGTGACGTCCACGACCTCGCCGGTCTGCGCGCCGTCGGCGACCGCCTCGCGGCGGAGGGCCCGGCGTCCGGCGACACGCCGGTCGACACGGTCACCTGACGCACCGGCAGCACCCCGAGCCACAGGGGATGACCGGACGGTCCGGCGCCACGACGGCACGGCGGCGACCGGGCGGTCCGGCGGTACGACGGCGTGACAGCGGCACGACGGCGGTACGACGACTGCGCGGCGTGGGCGCCTGGCCTGGGCGGCGCGGCGTGGGCGACGCGGCTCAGCCGACCGCCGCGTACGTCTCGTAGGTCTCGTCGTCGTCCAGTGCGACGGGCAGGATGCCCGCGCTGCGCTCGTACTCCGTGCGCGCGGTCTCCAGGAGCCGCCGCCACGACGTGACGGTCGGCCGGCGGCGCAGCAGGGCGCGGCGCTCGCGCTCCGTCATGCCGCCCCACACGCCGAACTCGACGCGGTTGTCCAGCGCGTCGGCCAGGCACTCGGTCCGCACCGGACACCCGGTGCACACCGCCTTGGCCCTGTTCTGCGCCGCTCCTTGTACGAACAGTTCATCCGGATCCGTAGTGCGGCAGGCCGCCTGCGCACTCCAGTCAGCTACCCAGCCCATGCCGGCGCCGTCCTCTCCCGAATCGAGGCTCCCCCACGGCGGCAGCGGCATATTCACCGCTGCCAGTTGAGGACGTTACGGAAGGTGGGGACGACGCAACACCCCCGTCGGGCCCAATCTTGAATGGCCCGAACGGACTATGCGTCAGCGGCAGATCACCCAGGGGAGTGACCGATAGACATACAAGATGGAATTCTCGAATCAGGGCATTTCCCCCACGCCGCGCAGGGCACAACCTGACACACATCGCGAAAACGGACAGTGACCGGCGCGGATGCTGAACGAGGGGGGTGGGCTCGGGCGTAGTACCAGGGGGTGGCGCCGTGCACGTGCGGAGGGGGTGAGGAGAGGATGCCCTGACCGCGTCACGCGACTGCTGTGACGGTTGTGACCAGCTTAGGCCAAGGCATATACACGTGTCCGGCGATTGAGAACGTAGGCTTCGTCCATGCCACAGAACCGCTCGGGCGGGGGTCTGACCGCGACCCAGCAGGCCGCCAAGTTCCTCGGTGTCAGCGTGCTCTCCGGAGTCGTCCTCGCCGGCATCGCCATGCCCGCGGCGGGTGCCCTGGGCCTCGCGGCCAAGGGGACGGTCCAGGGGTTCGACGAGATCCCGGCCAACATGAAGAGGCCACCGCTGAGCCAGCGCACCCAGATCCTCGACTCCGAGGGCGGGCTCATCGCGACGGTCTACTCGCGCGACCGCAAGGTGGTCCCGCTCGAGGACATCTCGCCGTACATGCAGAAGGCGATCGTCGCGATCGAGGACTCGCGCTTCTACGAACACGGCGCCGTCGACCTGAAGGGCGTCCTGCGCGCGGTCAACCGCAACGCCCAGGAGGGCGGGGTCGCCCAGGGCGCCTCCACCCTGACCCAGCAGTACGTCAAGAACGTCTTCGTCGAGGAGGCCGGCGACGACCGCGACAAGTTCGCGCAGGCCACCCAGCAGACCCTGGGCCGCAAGATCCAGGAGCTGAAGTACGCGATCCAGGTCGAGAAGGAGCTCGGGAAGAAGACGATCCTCGAGAACTACCTCAACATCACCTTCTTCGGGCAGCAGGCGTACGGCATCGAGTCCGCCTCGCAGCGCTACTTCTCCAAGCGCGCCAAGGACCTCACCCTGGGCGAGGCGGCCATGCTCGCCGGTCTCGTCCAGTCGCCGAGCCGGTACGACCCGGTCAACGACGCGCAGGAGGCCACCAAGCGCCGCAACACCGTCCTGGAGCGCATGGCCACCGTCGGCGACATCAGCCGCGCGGAGGCCGAGCGGGCGAAGGCCGAGCCGATCAAGCTGAACGTGACCCGGCCGAAGAACGGCTGCATCACCGCCCGCGACGGCGCCGGCTTCTTCTGCGACTACGTCCGCGAGGTCTTCCTCTCGAACCCGGTCTTCGGCAAGTCCCGCGAGGAGCGCGCCAAGGTCTGGAACCGCGGCGGCCTCACCATCCGGACCACGCTCGACCCGCAGGCGCAGAAGTCCGCCCAGGACTCGATCAAGGAGCACGTCCACCAGGACGACAAGGTCGCCACGGCCGTCACCATGGTCCAGCCCGGCACCGGCAAGATCCTGGCGATGGGCCAGTCGAAGCCCTACGGCTTCGACAAGAACGAGACGCAGATCAACTACTCGGTCAACAAGGGCATGGGCGGCTCCAACTACGGCTTCCCGACCGGCTCGACCTTCAAGCCGTTCGTCGCGGCGGCCGCCCTGGAGCAGGGCAAGCCGGCGTGGCAGGTCTACCCGTCGCCGTACAAGATGCCGTACCCGGACTCGGTGCAGTCGTGCAGCGGCACGCCCTGGCGGAACGTCGGCGGGGACACCGTCGAGAACGAGAACGAGTCGGAGGTCGGCCCGTACGACCTGCGGGACGCCATGGCGAAGTCGGTCAACACCTACTTCGTGCAGATGCTCGGCGAGATCGGCATGTGCCCGGTCGTGGAGATGACCGACAAGCTGGGCGTCGTCATGGGCGACGACGAGAAGCTGCCCGAGAAGCCGTCCGCGCTGACCCTGGGCTCCCAGGGCATGTCGCCGCTGACCATGGCCGGCGCGTACGCGACCTTCGCCAACCGCGGCACGTACTGCACGCCGACGGCCATCGAGTCGATCAGGACCACCGAGGGCAAGAACCTGCGGGTGCCGCGGTCCAAGTGCCAGCGGGCCATGAGCGAGCGGACCGCCGACACCATCAACACCCTGCTGCGCGGTGTGATCGACTCCGGTACGGGCCAGGAGGCCGGCCTGGAGTCGCGTGACAGCGCCGGCAAGACCGGTACGACGGACAGCCGGCGCAACGCCTGGTTCGTGGGCTACACGCCGAACCTCTCCGGCGCCGTCTGGGTGGGCAGCCCCACCCAGGAGGTGAAGATGGAGTACATCACCATCGGCGGCCGGTACCACGACAAGGTCTTCGGTGGCCGGGTCCCCGGCCCGATCTGGAAGGACGCCGTGGCGGGCGCCCTGGAGGGCCACCCCGCGCCGGACTTCGCCAGCGTCCCGATCGGCGGCCCGCAGCAGCCCCAGGTCCCGGGCAAGCCCGGCGACGACAAGCCGGGGCGCACGGGCGGCGGCGGCAACGAGCCCTTCCCCGGCATCTCCTTCCCGTCGGACCTGCTGAGCGGCGGGAACGGGAACGGCAACGGCAATGGCAACGGGAACGGCAACGGCAACGGCCGCCCGGGTGGCGGCGGCGACCGCTGACCCACCGACGTGGGTGAGGGCGTCCACCCCGCGGGGTGGACGCCCTCACCCATGTTCCGGCCACACACCCGGGCCGCGCGTCCCGGCACGGGCCGCGCGTCCCGGCGCACACCGGCTGGCGCGGCGGCACGGGCCACGGGCCCCTGGCCCGCATTCACCGAGCCACGGGCCCTGAGCCCGCAGGCCGGAGCGCCCGGAGCCCCGAGCCCGCAGAGACTGGGGTGCACCGGAGCTCTCAGCCCTCAGAGCCCACAAGGCCGCAGCGCCCGGAGTCCAGGCTCGTGGTCGAGCCCCTCAGCCGGCGAGGAGCTGCTTGACCGCCGTGGCCACCCGGCCGCCCTCGGCCCGGCCCGCCACCTTCGGGTTCACGATCTTCATCACGGCGCCCATCGCACGCGGCCCCTCGGCCCCGCCGGCCCTGGCCTCCTCGACGGCCTGCGCGACGATCTCCCGCAGCTCCTCGTCCGTCAGTTGCCTGGGCAGGTACGCGTCGAGGACGACACCCTCCGCCTGCTCCCGCTCGGCCTGCTCGGTACGACCGCCCGCGGTGAACGCCTCGGCCGCCTCACGGCGCTTCTTCGCCTCCTTGGCGATCACCTTCTGCACCTCGTCGTCGGAGAGTTCGCGCGCCTGCTTGCCCGCGACCTCCTCCTTCGTGATGGCGGCGAGCGTCAGCCGGAGGGTCGAGGAGCGGAGCTCGTCACGCGCCCTGATCGCCTCCGTGAGGTCTTCCTGCAACTTGGACTTGAGCGTGGTCATGCGGCAAGCATGACAGGTGCGCTCCCGCGCCCGCCCGCCCATTTCCCGGGCGTCGCGGCCCCTTCCGCGGTCTGCGACCATGGACCCATGCGCGCGCGATACGGAGTACCCCTCGGCATCACTGCACTGGGCGCGGCCGGCGTGGCCTACGCCGCCGGTTTCGAAGCCCGATCCTTCCGACTCCGACGGGTGTCCGTCCCCGTCCTGCCGCGCGGCGCGAACCCGTTGAGGGTCCTCCAGGTCTCCGACATCCACATGGTGTGCGGCCAGCGCAAGAAGCAGCGCTGGCTCCGGTCCCTGGCCGGGCTGCGCCCCGACCTCGTCGTCAACACCGGGGACAACCTCTCCGACCCGGACGGCGTGCCGGAGCTCCTGGACGCCCTCGGGCCGCTGATGGACTTCCCCGGGGTGTACGTCTTCGGCTCCAACGACTACTACGGTCCCAAGCTCCGCAACCCGGCCCGCTACCTCTTCGAGAAGCTCCAGGGCCGCCACGGCCTCAACGGCAACCCGCCGGCGGTCGGCGCCGTCCACAACCCGTGGGAGGGCATCCGCGACGCCTTCGACGCGGCGGGCTGGCTGGACCTGACCAATGCGCGCGGCCGGCTGAAGGTGGAGGGCCTGGAGCTCGCGTTCACCGGCCTGGACGACCCGCACATCAAGCGGGACCGGTACGAGAAGGTCGCGGGCGGCCCGGAGGCGGACGCCGACCTCTCCGTGGGCGTCGTCCACGCCCCGTACCTGCGCTCCCTGGACGCCTTCACCGCCGACGGCTACCCACTGGTACTCGCCGGCCACACCCACGGCGGCCAGCTGTGCGTCCCCTTCTACGGGGCGCTCGTCACCAACTGCGACATCGACACGGACCGCGCGAAGGGCCTCTCCACCCACCGCGCCGGCGGTCGCACGGCCTACCTCCACGTCTCGGCGGGCTGCGGCACCAACCGCTACACCCCGGTCCGCTTCGCCTGCCCCCCGGAGGCGACCCTGCTGACCCTGACCCCCCGCGACTGACCCCCGCGTCACCGCCCGCCGGCCCCGCCGAAACCGGATTTCGTCTCCGGGCGCCGGTGGGCTAAAGTAAACGACGTCGCCAGGACACCGGTGACATCGGGGTGTAGCGCAGCTTGGCAGCGCGCTTCGTTCGGGACGAAGAGGTCGTGGGTTCAAATCCCGCCACCCCGACAGCTGAAACACAGGTCAGGGGCCTGATCCGCGAGAGCGGGTCAGGCCCCTGAGTGTTTTCCGGGGTCGTCTTGGCCGTCTTCGTCGTCTGGGAGTCGCCGGCGAGCCGGTCGGTCGGGTCGAGGCCGGTGGCCCGTGCCGGAAGCCGGAGAGCGCCTTGCGAGGGAGTTCGTTCCGCCGGTGGCCGGTACGGCGACGCAGCCGGACCTCGCTCCGGGGTGGGTGGGCGGCCTGCCGCACGTGGCCACGTCGGATGGCCGGCCCTCGCCGTCGGGGTCAACCGCCGGGCGTCTGCCCCCGGCCCGGCAGCTGCGGCGTGCTCGCGGCCTCGGCCTCGGCCTTCGCGTCGCTCACTACGGCGGCGGCCTGCTTCGCGACCTCGTCAGCAGCCGCGGCAGCGTCGAGCGAGAGCGTCGAGCCCGCCTCGTGCCCCGGCGCCGCCCCGCCCTCGTCCGGCGCTCCGTCGGCTCGGGCGGTGCCCGCCTCCTCCGGCTGGCCGGCTCCGGGGAGGCCCATCGCCGACCGGTCGCCGAACGCGCTGGTGACGGTGCGAACGGCCTCGGTCAGCTCGCCTGGGATCACCCAGAACGTGTTGTTGTCGCTCTTCGCCAGGTGCGGGAGGGTCTCGAGGTACTTGTAGGCCAGGATCTTCGCGTCGGCGTTGTTGCGATGGACGGCTTGGAAGACGCGCTCCACCGCCTTCGCCTCGCCGTCCGCCCGCAGGATCATGGCTTGCTGCGTGCCCTGTGCTTCCAGGATGTCCTTCTGCTTCGTGCCCTCCGCAGTGAGGATCTTGGCCTGCCGCTCGCCTTCGGCGTGCAGGATGGCCGCGCGCTTGTCCCGCTCGGCCCGCATCTGCTTCTCCATCGCTTCCTTGATCGTGTGCGGTGGGTCGATGGCCTTGATCTCCACCCGGTTGACCCGGATCCCCCATTTGCCGGTGGCGTCGTCGAGGACGGTGCGGAGCCGGAAGTTGATCTCCTCGCGTGAGGTGAGCGTCTGCTCCAGGTCCATGGATCCGATGACGTTCCGCAGCGTGGTCACGGTGAGCTGGTCGATCGCCTGCAGGTAGTCGGCCACCTCGTAGGCCGCGGCCCGCGGGTCGGTGATCTGGTAATAGAGCACGGCGTCGATGTTCACCACGAGATTGTCCTCGGTGATCACCGGTTTGGGATCGGACGAATACACCTGCTCGCGCACATCGAGTTTGGTGTTGACTCGGTCCGCCACCGGCAGGACGAAATTCAGGCCGGGTTGCAGCGTCCGGCGATACCGGCCGAACCGCTCGATGTTGTAGCGACGCGCCTGCGGGACGATCCGCACCGTGGCGGCGACGAGAAAGACGACGACGATCGCCGCCACGAGAATCGGGATGACAACCGGATCCACAATTCCTCCGTCGGGACGTGTTCAGCCGTTCACGGAAGCAGCTCGCGCGGGTAGACCACAGCCGTGGCGCCCTCGATCTCCATGATGTCCACCAGCGTGCCCACCGGGATCACCTGGCTCTCGTCGAGGGCACGAGCGGTCCAATCCTCACCGGATACCCTGATCAGGCCGTGCGTCGCGGTCACCTCCTGCGTGACCTCGGCCCGCTTGCCGATCAGCGCGTCGCTGCCCTCGCTCGTGAGGGGCCCCTGTGCCATATGCCGCAGCGCCACGGGACGGACGAGGACGAGTCCCGCCGCCGCCGCCACCCCGAACGCGACGAGCTGGCCGAAAAGGCCGATGCCCACACCGGCGACCACGGCGGCGACCAGTGCGGCGCCCGCCAGCAACCCGAAAACCAGCGTCAGGGTAAAGAACTCCGCGGCACCGAGCGCCGCGGCGGCGAGCAGCCATACGAACCACGGCATCGAATCAGCCTCCCTCAGGGGACTTATCCACCAATGTACTCCGCGGAATCGGGGCAGTCTCGACTTGTCCTATCGGCTCCGCGCTCGCGGGCAAGCGACCCGTCAGCCGCGTCCGGTGCCTCCCGGCAATGCACCTGAGCTCGTGCCCATGAAGGGACAGCCGCACGACGAACCGGTCTTCATACGCTCCCGCGCTCACTACCACCACAACCGGCGGGACCCGGTCGGCAGGCTCATCGCGGCGGCGCTGTTCGCGTCGGGCTGGTCGCTCCACGACCAGTACGACGGGAGCTGCTGAAGCAAGGTGAGCTCCGCGGCGCGGTGCACGCGGCGGCCGAGGACATGGAGGCGAAGCCCATGAATGAGGCGTCCCTCGCCTTCCGGGGGTACGAGGGCCTGATCCGCGATGCCCTCCACGCCGGCGGCGGAGGCCCGGAGTTCGGTGCCGTCGTCACGGCGGGCGGCGAGGAAGGCGCCGGTGACGGCGCGGGATCCGACCGGTTCGATCTCGACACCGGACACCACCGCGGTCTATTGCATGTCCGTCTGCCCACCGCGCCCGGAGCGTTCCCCGGACCCCCGCTCGCCCGACCGCGAGATCGCCCTGGCCGCGGAGGTCGAGCAGGGCGGTTGCCGATGCGGACCCGGCCGTCACAAGGCCGCCCGCCCTCCGGGCTCCGGGCTCCGGGCTCCGGGCTCCGGGCTCCGGGCTCCGGACGCCCGGCTCGTGGCCGGGGCGGGCATCGGGTCCGGCCGGCCTATCGCGCCGCCCACTCCCGGCGGAGTGTCTGGGGGTGCGGGAGGCGGGCAGGCGGGGGTGATGGGCACTGACGTGTTGGCCAAGATCATGGACGCGGCGCAGGGACTGCTGGTCGACTTCGACGGGCCGGTGTGCGACGTCTTCGGCGGGCGGTCGGCGGCGGTCGCGGAGCGGCTGGTGGAGGTCGTCGCCCGGCGGGACCCCGCGCTGGCGGCGGAGCTGGCGGGGGTCGGGGACCCGGTCGAGGTCGTGCGGCGGGTGCACGCGGAGGACGCCGGGCTCGGGTGCGAGGTGGAGGAGGCGCTCACCGCGGCCGAGGTCGCGGCCGTGGAGGTCGCGGGTGATCCGACGCCGGGGGCGGTCGCCGTGCTGGAGGGGGCCCGGGACGCGGGGCGGCGGATCGCGGTCGTCGGCGACACCTCCGCCGCGTGCATGCGGGCCTTCCTCGACCGGCACGGGTTGTCGTCGTACGTGCTCCACGTCGTGGGCCGGCCGGAACGGCAGCCGGAGCTCACGAAGCCGAACCCGTACCCGCTCATCACGGCCGCGGAGCAGCTCGGCCTGGACGTGACCCTGTGCGCGCTGATCGGCGACTCCGTCACGGACGTCCGGGCCGCGCACGCGGTCGGTGCGGTCGCGGTCGGGTACGCGGACGGGCCGGATCGGCGGCAGGCGCTCGTCGACGCCGGGGCGGAGGCCGTCGTCGGGGAGATGCGGGTCATCGCGGAGGCCATGCCCGCCCCGTCCGACTAGGGGCGGAGGCGGTGGAGGCGGTGCCGGCGCCCGGGTAGCGGCACCGGGCCGGGGGTTGTCGCCCGGACGGGGGGCTTCGGGTCGCCGGGCGGTGGCGCGCGCCGCAGGCTGCTCGTACACGCGACCGGACGGTACGACGAGAGGGCACGGCGATGAGCGACTCAGCGGGTCACCGGCACGATGCGGCCCCGGGGCACCCCCGCGCCCGGCACCAGGGCGGCGCCCCGGCCGCGTCCGGGGGCGCCTGGGCGTCCGCGGGGACCATGTTCGCCGGGGTGCTCCTGCTCGTGCAGGGGGTGCTCGGGATGCTGCAGGGCATCGTGGGCATCGCCGAGGACGACGTGTACGGGGTCCTCGGCAACTACGTCTTCAAGTTCAACACCACCGCGTGGGGCTGGATCCACCTCGTCCTCGGGCTGCTCCTCGCGGTGATCGGCTGGGGCATCCTGCGCGGGGCTTCCTGGGCCAGGGTGGCTGGTGTGGCGCTCGCCTCGCTGGCCGTGATCGTCAACTTCGTCTGGCTGCCCTACCAGCCGGTCTGGGGCTTCATCAGCATCGCGATCGGGGTGTTCGTCATCTGGGCGCTGTGCTCGACGGACCCGGTACCCGGCACTCGCTGAACCGCGCTGGTGGCGGCCCTGTGGACAGGTTGTCCACAGGCCCGGCGGGATGTCGGCCGGACGGTCCATGATGGACGGCATGACTGAGCCGAGCGACGTACCGACGAAGCAGACCCCGCCCGCCGGCGGGCCCGACGTGCCGGACTGGGAGAAGCGGTTCCGCGCGCCGCGGCTCTCCCTGCCGGAGTGGGCGTTCGACGCGCCGCACCGGGCGCTCTTCGTGTCGAACGCGACCGGGACGTACGAGCTGTACGCCTGGGACCGGGAGACCGGCGGACAGCGGCAGGTGACGGACCGGGCGAACGGCACGACGGACGGCGTCCTCTCCCCGGACGGCGAGTGGATCTGGTGGTTCGCCGACACCGACGGCGACGAGTTCGGGGTGTGGATGCGGCAGCCGTTCGCCGGCGGGGCGGACGAACCGGCCGTGCCCGGGCTGGCGCCGTCGTATCCGGCGGGCCTGGCCGTCGGGCGGGACGGGACCACGGTCGTCGGCCGGTCCACGGAGGAGGAGGGCACCACCCTCCACGTGGTCCGCCCCGGGCAGGAGCCCGTGGAGATCTACCGGCACCGCGAGTCCGCCGGCGTCGGCGACCTGTCGCACGACGGGACGCTGGTCGCCATCGAGCACACAGAGCACGGCGACGCGACGCACGCGGCGCTGCGCGTGGTACGGCTCGCCGACGCCGCCGGCGCCTCGGGCGCCCCGCCCGTGACGCAGGTGGCGGAGCTCGACGACACCAAGGGCGGTACGCAGCCGCTGGGCCTGGCGGTGCTCGGCTTCGCACCGGTCGACGGGGACACCCGGCTGCTCGTGGGGCACCAGCGGCGCGGCCGGTGGGAGCCGATGGTCTGGGACGTGGCGTCCGGGGTGGAGACGGACCTCGACCTGGACCTGCCGGGCGACGTGAGTGCCGAGTGGTACCCGGACGGGTCGGGGCTGCTGGTCGTCCACAGCTTCGAGGCGCGCAGCGACCTGTGGCGGTACGACCTGGCGACGCGCCGGCTGTCGCGGGTCGACACTCCGACCGGTTCCGTGTCGGACGCGACGGCCCGCCCGGACGGCGAGGTCGAGTACCTGTGGTCGTCGGCCGCGACGCCGCCGGAGGTGAGGTCGACGTCGGGTGCGGTCGTGCTGGACCCGCCCGGGATGCGGGCGCCCGGGTCCGTCGCCGTGGAGGACGTGTGGGTGGAGGGCCCCGGTGGCCGCGTCCACGCGCTGGTCCATCGGCCGGCGGGGGTGGCCGGCCCGCTGCCGACGGTGTTCGACATCCACGGCGGCCCCACCTGGCACTACAGCGACGCGTTCGCCGCCGGCCCCGCCGCGTGGGTGGACCACGGGTACGCGGTGGTCCGGGTCAACTACCGCGGCTCCACCGGATACGGCCGGGAGTGGACGGACGCGCTCCGGCACCGGGTCGGGCTCATCGAGCTGGAGGACATCGCGGCCGTCCGGGAGTGGGCCGTCTCGTCGGGTCTCGCCGACCCGGAGCGGCTGGTGCTGGCCGGTGGTTCGTGGGGCGGCTACCTGACCCTGCTGGGTCTGGGCACACAGCCCGACGCGTGGGCGGTGGGCATCGCCGACGTGCCGGTCGCCGACTACGTCACGGCGTACCACGACCAGATGGAGGCGCTGCGGCCGCTCGACCGGACGCTCTTCGGCGGCTCCCCGGAGGAGGTGCCCGAGCGGTGGGCGGCGTCGAACCCGCTGAGTTACGTGGACGCGGTGCGGGCGCCCGTGTACATCGCGGCGGGCGTCAACGACCCGCGCTGCCCGATCCGGCAGGTGGAGAACTACGTGGACCGGCTCGCGGCCCGCGGCGCGGTCCACGAGGTGTACCGGTACGAGGCGGGGCACGGCTCGCTGGTGGTGGAGGAACGGATCAAGCAACTGCGCCAGGAGATCGAGTTCGCGGCCCGGCACCTGGCCACCGTGAGCGGGACCCGGCCGGACGGGGGGTGAGGTCGTTCCGTACCGTGGAGGGGTGTACCGGTTCCTGACGACCCCCCGCTGGTGGGGGATCAACGTCTTCGTGCTGCTGGCGATCCCGTTCTGCCTGTTCATGGGGATCTGGCAGCTGGGCAGGTTCGAGGACCGCGTCGACTCGCACCAGGAGGCCGAGAAGCGCCCGGCCGTCCAGGCGGCCGAGGCGCCGGCGCCGCTGGCGGAGTTGCTGCCGGTGGACAAGGAGACGTCGGGACGTCAGGCCGTGGTCAGCGGCCGGTACGGGAAGCAGTTCCTCGTGCCGGGGCGCGAGCTGGACGGCAGGACCGGTTCCTACGTGCTGACGTTGCTGCACACCTCCGAGGACAAGGCCCTGCCGGTGGTGCGGGGCTGGCTGCCGAAGGGTGCCGCCGCCCCGGCGCCGCCCGTCGGCGAGGTCACCGTGACGGGGGCGCTCCAGGCGTCGGAGAGCCCCGGCTCGAAGGGCGTCCACGCGGCGGGCGGGCTTCCGGAGGGCCAGCTCGGCATCATCAGCGCGGCGTCCCTCGTCAACCTGGTGCCGGACGAGGTGTACGACGCGTGGGTGACCCTCGCACGCTCCCCGTCCGGGCTCACCCCGGTGCCCGCGGCGGCGGCCACGGGCACGGGGCTGGACATCAAGGCGTTCCAGAATCTCGGCTACACGGGTGAGTGGTTCGTGTTCGCGGGGTTCGTGCTGTTCATGTGGTTCCGCCTCGTCCGCCGCGAGGCGGAGGCGGAACGGGACCGCGCGCTGGGCCTGGAACCGGAGAGCCAGGGCATCGGCTGATCCCGCCCGGGCCCGAGCCCGAGCTTCGGCGGGCGTTGGGTCACCTGGGCTGGGCGGGCGCTGGGTCGCCCGGGCTGGGCGGGCGTGGGGCCGGCCGGGGGCTGGCAGGCGTTGCGCTGACCGGGGCGTGGATGGGCGTCGGGTCGGCCGGGGCTCGAGGCATGGAGCCGGCCGGGACGCGGATGGTGGTCGGGGCGGCCGGGACGTGGATGGGCGTTGAGCCGGCGGCAGCGCGGCTGGGGGGTTGAGCTGGCGTCAGCGCGGCTGGGGGTTGAGCCGGCCCGAGCATGGGGGCGGCCGTCGCGTCTCCGGGCTGGGCGGGCGTCGGCGCGGGCCGGCGTCGCTCGGGCAGGGCCTGGGACGGGCGTCGGGGCGGTCGGGCCTCGGGCAGGCGACGGCGTTCGGGCCGGCCGGGGGTGTAGGGGCGTTGCCGACGGCTGCGGGCGGGGGCTGGGGCTTGGCCCTTGGTGCGACCGGGGCGGGGGTGGGCCGCTGGTGTGGGCCCACCCGTTTCCGTCCTGGGGGTTACTGGGCCGGGAGGAGACCGGTGCGGTAGATCGTGCCGGTGCAGGCGTCGGGGACGGTCGCCTCCGCCGTGGGGCCGCCCACGTCCGGGGTGTGCGTGACGCTCACGCTGCCGTCGGCCGTGCCCCCTTCGGAGACGAGCTGGGGCTCGGTGGCCGCGCCGGCGCCCGACTCCGCGCCGCCGCCCTCCGCCGCGCCCGTCCCGGTGCCACCGGTCGCGGGCGTGGGCTCCGTGGTCGGGGACGGGGTGGGGTCGGGCGTGTTCCCGCCGTCCGTGGGGCAGGTCTCGGCCGGTACCCAGGCGAACTTCACGTCGTACGCCGCCGACGGCTTCAGGGTCAGGTGGCTGACCGACGCGGAGGGGTCGGGCAGGCCGCCCGCCGCGTCACCGGACGTGTGGGTGACGACGCTGATGCGGTTCTGGTCGGCGGCCCCGTTCGCGCGGAAGCCGACCGTGCCCACGCCGTCGACGACGCAGTCGGTGCTGGAGACGTTGGAGATGCGGAAGGTGCCGTACACCGTGCCGTCGGAGCCGGGGGACCCGGCGTCGGCGGAGACCACGCCGAGCTGGCCCGGGTCGCAGACCGGGAGGGCCGCCGTGGCGGACGTGGACGGGTCCGCGGTGCCGTCGGCGCCGTCGGTCGCGCCGCTGGCGGCCGCCTGCGGCTTCTCCTTCGGGTCCTTGCCGCCCTTGGCCTTGCTCGCGGGCGTGCCCGAGGGGCCGCCGGTGGTCTCCTCGCCGGTGGCGCCCTTGATGGCGTCCCCGGTGCCGCCCTGGACCTGCTCGCCGTGGCCGGCGTTGACGGGGTTGGCATCGGAGGCGCTGTCCGACGCGGCGACGTGGACGAAGGCGGGGACGCCGGTACCCAGCAGGATCACCGCGGCTGCCGCGCCGACGATCGCCTGGCGCTTGCGTGCGCGTCGGGCGGGGACCGCCCTGCGGAGGTGGTCCAGCACGTCGTCGGAGGGCCGGATGTCGCCCACGGCGGTGTGGAGCATGCGCCGCAGCGCGAGCTCGTCGACCAGCAGGCCGTCCGCGTCGGCGTCCGTGGCGGGGGTGTCCCCGTCCCTGGCGTCCGCCCCCGTGCCGTCGGTGCCCGTGGCGTCCGGACCGGCCCCGAGCGCGCCGGCGGTGCCCGGGGCGTCCGTGGCGGGGGTGTCCCTGCCCGGGGCGTCCGCACCCCTGCCGTCGGTGCCGCTGGCGTCCGGGTCGGAGGTGTCCGGGCCGGTGGTGTCCGCGCCGCCGTTGTCCGGGCCGCTCGTGTCCGGCGTGGTGGTGTCCGGGGTGTGCGTTTCGGAGGAGTCCTGTCCGGCGGCGTGCAGATCGCCGTCGTGCCCGTTGTTCACAGTTCCGTTCCCAGTCCGGTCGTCCGACGGCCCGTCCGGCCCGTTGTGCTCGTGGCTGTCCGCGCGGTCGCTCATGCCGTGGCCCCCATGGTGACGCGCAGGGCGGCGATGCCGCGGGAGCCGTACGCCTTCACCGACCCGAGCGATATGCCCAGGGTCTCGGCGACCTGCGCCTCCGTCATGTCGGCGAAGTACCGGAGCACCAGCACTTCGCGCTGGCGGCGCTGGAGCCCGCGCATCGCCTTGATCAGCGCGTCGCGCTCCAACTGGTCGTACGCGCCCTCCTCCGCGCTCGCCATGTCGGGCATCGGCTTGGAGAGCAGCTTCAGCCCGAGTATTCGGCGGCGCAGGGCGGAGCGGGAGAGGTTGACGACGGTCTGGCGCAGATACGCCAGGGTCTTCTCGGGGTCGCGGACCCGGCGCCGCGCGGAGTGCACCCGGA
The DNA here is from genome assembly GCF_024600715.1 of Streptomyces changanensis. Classification (NCBI taxonomy): domain Bacteria; kingdom Bacillati; phylum Actinomycetota; class Actinomycetes; order Kitasatosporales; family Streptomycetaceae; genus Streptomyces; species Streptomyces changanensis. The sequence continues at coordinate 3,625,807 of NZ_CP102332.1, read as the reverse complement.
TGAACGCCTCCTGGACGACGTCTTCGCAGGAGGCGGTGTCGTCGAGGAGGAGCGCGGCGAGGCCCAGCAGCGAACGGTAGTGGGCGCGGTAGGTCTCGGTGAGGTGGTCGACGGTGGTGCCCGCGGTCATCGCGGCCCCGGTGTCGGTCCCGGCTCCGGCGCCCTCACGCGGGAACGGGACGCCGGCACGGCGCGTGGCGGGCGTGGGCGCGATCACCGGCATGCCGCCGCCGCGCCGACGGTCCCGCGGGGGCCGCTGAGGCGGTCGTACGAGCGGGAAGACCGCCGCGCCACCGCGAAGGGGGCCCGCTGATGTGATGTCGAGAACCTCTGCCACGCCAGTTGGACACGTCGACCCCCGTCAGGGTTGTACGCGCACGGCTCCGCTTTCGACGGTGCGTCGTTCGCCCTCATGCGTATCCGCTCTTCCCCTAAGCCCCGTTCACGCGGTCGCGCCATGGGGCGACCGCGTTCGGACGCTGCCGCCACCCACCGCCGGCGTGGGGGAGGAAGCGTCGTCTGACATGCCAGCGCCCCAGTTCCAGCGGTACGGACCGAAGACCTTTGCGCAGGGCGTTCACAGATCCTACAAAGGCGGGGCCGGGCGCACACCGGGTATCCGCGGTCAGGCCGGCGCCGCGCGTCCGGCGACCGGTTCCGCGGCGATGCCCTCCGCGATCTGCGCGGTGTTCAGCGCGGCCCCCTTGCGGAGGTTGTCGCCGCACACGAGGAACTCCAGGGCCCGTTCGTCGCCCGGGTGCCGGCGCGCCCGGCCCGCCCACGTGGGGTCGGTGCCGACGACGTCGGCGGGGGTGGGGAAGTCGCCGGTCTCGGGGTCGTCCTGGAGGACGACGCCCGGCGAGGTGGCGAGGATCTCATGGGTGCGCGTGACGGTGCCGCCCGTTCGAACCGCGCGTGCACGGCGACGGAGTGGGCGGTGACGACGGGGACGTGGACGCAGGTGGCGGCGGACCGCAGGGCGGGGGGCGAGGATCCGGCGCGTCTCGGCCCGTAGGCGCAGCTCCTCCGAGGACCAGCCGTCCTCCTCGCAGGTGCCGGACCAGGGGACGACGTCGAGGGTGAGCGGGGCCGCGAAGGGACCCGCGTCGTCACCGACGGCCCTGCGCACGTCGCCGGGTGCGGCGCCCTGCCCGGTGCCGGCGACGGCCGCCGACCTGCCCGCGCAGCACGTCGACCCCGGCCTGGTCGGCGCCGCTCGCCGCCTGGTACGCGGAGACGACCGGCTCGTCGAGGCCGAACTCCGCGCGGAGCGCCCCGACGGCCACGATCAGCGCGAGCGTGGTGCAGTCGGGGCTCGCGACGATGCGGCGCGGCCGGAGCCGGGTGGCGTGCGGGTCGACCTCGGGGACGACGAGCGGCACGTCGGGGTCGGCACGGAACGCCGGTGAGGCGACGACGACGGTGCCCCGGGCGGCGGCGATCGGCGCCCAGCGGGCGGCGACCTCCTCCGGGCCAGGAACACGGCGACGCCGGCGCCCCTGAGCGTCTCCTCGCCGAGCGCGAGGACCTCCGCCTCCGCCCCCGTACGGCCGGCCTGCGGCCGATGGGTCCGGCCGTCCCGCCATGACCGTCCCGCCGCCGGCCGTCCCCCCGCAGGTGGCGGGGGGAAGCGCGAGCAGGCGTATCTCGCCCCGGACGTCGGCGCGCTGCGGCAGGATCCGGAGCATCACCTCGCCGGCCGCTCCGGTCGCGCCGACGACCGCGAGCGCCGGCTTCCGGCGCGTCGCGACGTCACGACGTCACGACGTCCCGGCCGCAAGGGTTCGCGCGGTCCGGGTCCCTGCCGTCAGCGGCCCGTGCCGCCGTAGACGACGGCCTCGGCGGACTCGCTGTCCAGACCGAAGGCGGTGTGGACGGCACGGACCGCCTCGTTGACGTCGTCGGCGCGGGTGACGACCGAGATGCGGATCTCGGAGGTGGAGATCAGCTCGATGTTCACGCCGGCGTCGGACAGCGCCTCGAAGAAGGAGGCGGTGACGCCCGGGTTGGTCTTCATGCCTGCGCCGACCAGGGAGATCTTGCCGATTTGGTCGTCGTAGCGGAGGGACTCGAAGCCGATGGCGCCCTTCTGCTTCTCCAGGGCGTCGATGGCCTTGCGGCCCTCGGTCTTGGGGAGCGTGAAGGAGATGTCCGTCAGACCGGTGGACGCCGCGGAGACGTTCTGGACCACCATGTCGATGTTGATCTCGGCGTCCGCGATGGTACGGAAGATCGCGGCGGCCTCGCCCGGCTTGTCGGGCACGCCGACGACGGTGATCTTCGCCTCGGAGGTGTCGTGGGCGACACCGGAGATGATGGCCTGCTCCACCTTGCGGTCCCCTCGCGGTTCGTTGCTGACCCACGTGCCCTGGAGCCCCGAGAAGGACGAGCGGACGTGGATCGGGATGTTGTAACGGCGTGCGTACTCGACGCAGCGGTGCAGCAGCACCTTGGAGCCGGAGCTGGCGAGCTCCAGCATGTCCTCGAAGGAGATCCAGTCGATCTTCCGGGCCTTCTTCACGACCCGCGGGTCGGCGGTGAAGACGCCGTCGACGTCGGTGTAGATCTCGCAGACCTCGGCGTCCAGGGCGGCGGCGAGGGCCACGGCCGTGGTGTCGGAGCCGCCCCGGCCGAGGGTGGTGATGTCCTTCTTGTCCTGGGAAACGCCCTGGAAGCCCGCGACGATGGCGATGTTGCCCTCGTCCAGTGCGGTGCGGATCCGGCCCGGCGTGACATCGATGATGCGCGCTTTGTTGTGGACCGAGTCGGTGATGACGCCTGCCTGGCTGCCCGTGAACGACTGGGCCTCATGGCCCAGGTTCTTGATCGCCATGGCCAGCAGCGCCATGGAGATCCGCTCTCCGGCGGTCAGCAGCATGTCGAACTCACGCCCGGCAGGGATCGGGGATACCTGCTCGGCGAGATCGATCAACTCGTCCGTCGTGTCGCCCATCGCGGATACCACGACGACCACCTGGTGGCCGTTCTTCTTGGCATCGACGATTCGCTTGGCGACGCGCTTGATGCCCTCGGCATCGGCAACGGAGGAGCCTCCGTACTTCTGCACGACAAGGCCCACGTGCGCTCCTCGCTCAGTCCGTTTGCGGTCAGCTCAGTCTAACGAGCGACCGGAGAACGCCCCCGTGGTGCCACATCCTGAGATGTCCCGCTCAGGTGGTGATCATCCGCATCGGACGGGGACGCGGTCCGGTCGCTCCGAGCCGGTACCTGCCCGCCGGCCCGCCCGGTACGCGGAATGTGGGGCGGGTCACGTCGGGGAGGCCGCCGCGTGGACGTCGGTGGCGGCCGGTTCAGCCGCAGGGGACACGGTCGACCCGGCCGTACGGGGCCGGGGCGAGACGGAGCGGCCACCCGGCCGTACAGGGCCGGGGTGGGAGCGGCGGTCCGGGACGGGCCGCGGCGGGGCGCCCGCGCGGACGACGTGGACCCGACGGACCCCGACGGACCCCGGCGGACCCGGCGGGCGACGCGACCCGGCGGACGACGCGGACCCGGCGCGTGGACGAGCCGCGCGGCCGGGTCCGGGGGCGTCGGGGGCTACTTTCGGGAGGGGGAGTGCAGGCCCAGGGGTCCGGCGATCTCCTGCACCATGACGCGGCCGGCCTCCTCGGCGAGGTCGTCGTCGGGCAGGTCCTCGTCCGTGTCGAGGCCGTCCAGGGCTTCCAGGGGCTGGTCGAGGCGGACGTGCGAGACGAGGGACTGCAGGGCGCGGAGGGTGGCGGAGGCGGTGGGGCCCCAGTTGGAGAAGTACGAGAACTGCCACCACCACAGCGCCTCGGAGGTGCGGCCCGCCCGGTAGTGGGCCAGGCCGTGGCGCAGGTCGGTGATGATGTCGGCGAGGTTGTCCGAGATCCGGCACGGGACCGGCGCCTTGCGCGGCTCGTACGGGTCGAAGACCTCCGAGAAGACGTCCACCGGGTCCAACAGCTCGGCGAAGCGCAGGCGCAGCTCGTCCACGTCCACGTCCGGACCCGTGTCCGGTTCGTACGGCTCGTCGGGGACGATGTCCTCGTGCGCGCCCAGCCGGCCGCCGGCGAGGAGCAGCTGCGAGACCTCCAGCAGCAGGAAGGGGACGGCGCTGTCGGGCTCGTCGCCCTTCGCCACTTCCGTGGTGGCCACGATGAAGGACTCGATGGAGTCGGCGACCTGGACGGCGAAGCTGTCCGGGTCGAGCGAGTGGGCGTGGAGCGTGGCGTCAGACATCGAGGAGTCTTCTCCCTTCGAACGCGCGACCGAGCGTGACCTCGTCGGCGTATTCCAGGTCTCCGCCAACGGGCAGTCCGCTGGCGAGGCGCGTGACCTTCAGGCCCATGGGCTTGACCATCCGCGCGAGGTACGTCGCGGTGGCCTCCCCCTCCAGGTTGGGGTCGGTCGCCAGGATCAGCTCGGTGACCGTGCCGTCCGCCAGGCGGGCCAGCAGCTCCCTGATCCGCAGGTCGTCCGGGCCCACGCCCTCGATCGGGCTGATCGCCCCGCCGAGCACGTGGTACCGGCCCCGGAACTCGCGCGTCCGCTCGATCGCGACGACGTCCTTGGGCTCCTCGACCACGCAGATGACCGCGTCGTCCCGGCGGGCGTCACGACAGATGCCGCACCGCTCCTCCTGGGCGACGTTGCCGCACACCGCGCAGAACCGGACCTTCTCCTTGACCTCCAGCAGGGCGTGCGCCAGCCGCCGTACGTCGGTCGGCTCCGCCTGCAGGATGTGGAAGGCGATCCGCTGCGCGCTCTTGGGACCGACGCCGGGCAGTCTGCCCAGCTCGTCGATGAGGTCCTGGACCACGCCTTCGTACAACGGAACGCCTCTCCGGGAGTGCAGTCTTGGTCTTACGGTAGTTGCTGGGGGTGCGCCGCAGAAGCCTCGGCGTGGGTGACACCGTCGGGAAACGCGGCACGGGGGTGCCCACGGGGCGCCCGATGCCGGAGGGCGCCGGGCGGGATCGGCCCGAACCGCCCCGCAGTCCATCGGATCCGCTCGTAGCGGGCGGAACCAAGCAGACTGAGCGGAACCAAGCAGACCGAGCGGACCGAGCGGACCGGGCGGACCGGGCGGACCGGGCGGAACCGCGGGGAACCAGGTCGAGGGAGCCCGGACCGGTCGGTACTTCTCGTCACCCCGCGGCACCGCTGCCGCGGGGCCGGGCCGAAGGGGTCAGAAGGGCAGGCCAGGCATGCCGCCCAGGCCCTGCGCGAGCGGGCCGAGCTTCTCCTGCTGGAGCTGGTGCGCGTTCTCGTTCGCCGCGTGCACGGCCGCCACGACCAGGTCGGCGAGGGTCTCGGTGTCGTCCGGGTCGACCGCCTTCGGGTCGATGACCAGGGCCCGCAGGTCACCGGAGCCCGTGACCGTGGCCTTCACGAGGCCGCCGCCCGCCTGACCCTCGACCTCCGTGCGGGCCAGCTCCTCCTGGGCCTGGGCGAGGTCCTGCTGCATCTTCTGGGCCTGCTGGAGCAGCTGCTGCATGTTGGGCTGGCCACCACCGGGGATCACGGTCACTCCTGCGCGTCGACGAGGTCATCGGTCACGGCCGAGCCTACGTGGTCGCCGCTCGGCACGCCCCACGCACACCGCTGCACTCTTTGGAGTGAACGCCTGGCGCGCCCCCTACCTGATCACGCCGCTCATGCGGGCGGAAATCCACGGATGTCGCCCCCCTGGACCACCATTCGGCGGTAGGAAGGGCTCCGCGCGGCGCACACCCCGGACGCCCCCGACCAGGCGGTACCCGACCGGTACCACCAGCCCCACCGGCCACGACGGCCGTGCCATGCCCGCGCCCGACCCGTCCGCCACCTGCCCCGCCCGCCCCCGTCCCGTCCGTCCTCGCCGTCCGTGCCCCCCCCCGTCCGTGCTCCCCGTCCGTCCGCCCCTCCGGCCGCGCTCGACCCGGCAGCCCCAGTCCGCTCCCCGCCGTCACACCGACCCGCCGCCCGTCCCCTCGTCCCGCCCCGCTCGTCACCGCACCGCCGCCGCCGACCTCCCCCGTCCACCCGCCACGCACGCCACGGAACGTCCGTCACCGCACGTCACGCATTGTCACGCAGAGCGCAGAGGAGTGCCCCGGTGAGCCAGCCGGAGATGCAGCCCGGGGGGCCCGCCCGGGGCGAGGACCTGACGGGACGGCCGTTCCCGCTCGGCGACTGGGGCGAGCCGGCCGAGCGGCTGGACGAGCTGTACCGGTGGGTCGAGGGCAACGCCCTGCGCACCGCCGACTGGTACCTCGCCGACCGGACGTGGAAGCGCCGCGGCGCCCGCGCGCTGCGGGCCGGTACGGCGCTGGGCGCCGTGCTCGGGGCCGCGCTGCCCCTCCTGGACCTCACGGGCGCCCTGGACGGCGCCGCCGGCTGGGGGTACCTCTCCCTGCTGCTCGCCGCGGCGTGCATGGCGTGCGACCGGTACTTCGGGCTGACCTCCGGCTGGATGCGGGACGTGGCCACCGCCCAGGCCGTGCAGCGGCGCCTGGCGACGCTCCAGTTCGACTGGGCGTCGGAGAGCGTGCGGGAGGTGCTGGGGCCCACCGAGGGCACGGCGGGCGAGGCGGCGGAGCGCTGCCTCGGGGTGCTGCGGCGGTTCACCGACGACGTGACGGAACTGGTGCGCGCCGAGACGGCCGACTGGATGGTGGAGTTCCGGGCCGGGCCCGCGCCGCTCGTCACGCAGTCGCTGGGCGCGGCGGCGCACGCGCGCTCCGACGGCGGCGGGACGCAGCCGCAGGGCGGCCGCTTCCTGCTGCCTCCGGCCACCCGTCCCAACATGCCGCGCCAGCGGCCCCCGGAGCCGCGCTGACACCTGCCGCTCCCGGCCCTCCCGCCCCCGGAAATCCTCCCGCCCCCGGTCCCTTCCGGACACTCCTGGGCCCCAGCGGCTCTCCGGGACTCCCGGGGATCCCAACGGCTCTCCCGGGGCTCCCGGGTCTTCCAGCGGCTCCCCCGGGACGCGCGGCGGGCCGGCGGCGGCGCCCGGCCCGCGCGTCAACTGAAGATGATCATGGAGCCCTGGGCGAGGCTCCGCGTCGCCGCCGCGTGCAGCCCCAGCCACACGTGCCGCTCCCGGGCGAAGGGGCTGTCGTCGTACGGGATCGGCGCGGCCGGCTCCTCCAGCGACGTGGGGTGCCGCGGCGGCAGCGGCGCGGCCGGCGGGTTCCCCGGGTCGATGCCGATCGACGGGGCGACGTGCTCCAGCTCCCGCAGCAGCCCCTGCGCCGAGCCGAGCGGTCCGCCGCCGGACAGCAGCTCCTCCGTCGACAGCGGCGTCGGGAAGTCCACGGGCACGTAGGCGCCCGCGTGGTCGTAGTGCCAGACCAGGTGAGACTGCTGTGCCGTCGCCTCGAACATCTCCAGCAGCTGCTCGTAGTCCCCGCCCAGTTCGTCGACGGGCGTCACGGCGAGACCGCAGACCTGGAGCAGGTATGCCCTGCGCAGGAAGTGCAGGGCGTCGTAGTCGAACCCGGCGACCGGCGCGACGTCACCCGACAGGCCGGGCATGTACGCGAAGACCGGCACGGCCGGCATCCCGGCGCCGGTCAACGCCCGGTCGTAGGCGGCGATCTCCTCGGCGAACGGGTTGTCAGGGCTGTGGCACAGCACGTCGACCAGGGGGACCAGCCACAGGTCACAGGCCAAGGTTGACTCACTCTCGGGTCATCGGGGCAACGGATCGTTCGGAGCAACGGATCATTCGGGCCATCGGGTCGTTCGGGTCATCGGGCGTCCGGGACGACGGGCCGTGGGCGGTGGGCCGTTGCGGAGGTCCGGCACAGACTAGTCCGGCGCCGTCGGGTCCCGGCGTTCGGGCAGAGTGATACCCGGTGGCACCATTCGCGAAGCCGGGCGGCCCGCGCGCCGGGGGGAACACGGTGGCCGTGCGGGGAGTTGACCCGGCATGGCGATCATTCACCGGACGACGATGGAACCGACCAAGCTGGAGCTCCTGGCCGGTTGGCTGCCCGCGCAGCCGTGGTACGACGGCACGGGCGGGGAGCCGCGGCTCGACCGGATCGGCGGGTGGCGGCTGGACGACCCGGAGGGGGCGGTGGGCATCGAGTTCATGGTGGTCGGCGACACCTCCGGGGACGCGCCCCGCTCGTACCACGTGCCGCTCACCTACCGGGGCGCGCCGCTCGCCGGGGCCGAGGACGCCCTCGTCGGGACGTCCGAGCACGGGGTGCTGGGCACGCGCTGGGTGTACGACGGCGCCCATGATCCGGTGCTCGTCGCGCAGGTGCGGGCGCTCCTGCGGGGCGACGCCGCACCGCAGGCCCAGAGCGAGAGCGACACCCCCGACCCGACGGTCACCACCCGGTTGGCGGAGGGCGCCGACCCGGACGCGGCGGCGCTCGTCGTGGTCCGCGTCCCGGGGCAGGAGGACACCGCCGGTGCGCTCGGCGAGGTGACCGCGCCCTGGTGCCGCGCGGACGGCGAGTCGAGCCGGGCGCCGTACTTCGTCCTGCGCGACCCCTCCGGTACGGCGTAGCGAACCGGAGGGGGTGCGGGGTGACGTGAGGGAACGGCAGGTGCCATGAGGGCGCCGGGCCGGCCGCGTGCGGGGCCCTGCGAGGCCGTGCGCCGGCACTTCGGCCGATGCGGGGCACGGCCGGCCCGGTGAGGGCGCGTCAGGCGGGTGGGGTCACGTCGGGCGGATGTCGGCGCGTCAGGTGGTGGAGAGCGCGTCAGGCGGGTGGGGCGGGGCGCGGGGCCGGGAGGCGTTCCAGGTGGTCCGCCCAGCGCAGGGCGTGGGCGTTGTACGCGTCCAGGACGGCGCCGACCCGCGCCGGCGCCCCGGTGGCGACCGCGTCGACGAGCTCCTCGTGGCCGCTCCACAGCCAGTCGCCGGGGCGCGGGTCGGCGCGCAGGTGCGGCACGGCGAAGACCCACGCCTGGACGCGCAGCCGGTGGAGGAAGTCGGCGATGTAGTGGTTGGCGACGAGGCCGCCCAGCTCCCGCCAGAAGCGGACGTCGTAGCCGATCAGGATGTCGAGGTCGCCGGCGCGGGCGGCTCGGGCGGCGGCCTCGGCCCGACGGCGCACCGGCCCGAGCGCCTCCGCCGGCAGACAGGACCGCGTGGCCGCGCCGGGCGAGGGCGCGGGCGCCGATGCGGCCGCCGTGCCGGACGGAGCAGGGACGGTCGTCCCCGCGCCCGCCGCGGCCGGGGTCGCCGGCACCGCGCCGGGCGGGGTCGCGGCCGCGGTCGCGGCGCCGGCCGTGGCCGCGCGGGCACCGCCCCGGTGCGCCGCGTGCCGGGGATCGCGTCGCAGGACGCCGTCCACGACCAGGGCGCGGGCCTCCACCATGCCCCGGTAGTCGCCGACCGTGAACTGGTGCACGCGGAAACCTTTGTGCTGGTCGGAGTCGAGCAGTCCCTGCGCCGACAGGTCGACCAGCGCCTCCCGCACGGGCGTCGCGGAGACCCCGTACTGTTCGGCGATCTGTTTGACGGTGAACTCCTTGCCCGGCTGCAGCCGTCCGGCGAGCACCTCGTCACGCAGCGCGTCCGCGATCTGCTGGCGCAAAGTGCTGCGGGTGACAGGTCCGCTCGCGGGCATGGGCAGGTCCCCTCCGTCCGGTTTCGGACACCTTAAGCCAGTCGGAGGGGGTCACCCGTAGGGGTAGGGCGAGGGGGACGTCACACCGGCGGGCCGCACGGGTGGGGCACCGGCGGGTCACCCCGTGTGTTCGTCCGCCACGCACAGCGCCGCGTCGAGCGCCGCGAGACCCTCCTTCGCCTCGGCGTCGGTCAGGGTGCAGGCGGGGACGACGTGCGTCCGGTTCATGGTGACGAAGGGCCACAGTCCCCGCTCCCGGCAGGCGGCGGTGAACGCGGCCATGGGCGCGTTCGCCTCCCCGACCGCGCCGTACGGCACGAGCGGCTCGCGCGTCCGGCGGTCCCGTACGAGCTCCAGTGCCCAGAAGGCGCCGAGGCCGCGCACCTCGCCCACCGACGGGTGGCGTTCGGCGAGCTCCCGCAGCCCCGGGCCGAGGACCTCGGCGCCCAGCCGGTCGGCGGCCTCCACCACGCCCTCCTCCGCCATGGCCCGGATCGTCGCCACGGCCGCCGCGCAGGCCAGCGGGTGCCCGGAGTACGTCAGCCCGCCCGGATAGGGGCGCCGCTCGAAGGTCGCGGCGATCTCCGGGCCGATGGCGACGCCGCCCAGCGGCACGTACCCGGAGTTGACTCCCTTGGCGAAGGTGAGCAGGTCGGGGACGACGTCGTAGTGCTCGGCGGCGAACCAACGGCCGGTGCGGCCGAAGCCCGCCATGACCTCGTCCAGGATGAGGACGACGCCGTGCCGGTCGCAGAGCTCCCGCACGCCGGCGAGGTAGCCGGGGGGCGGGGGCATGATGCCGGCCGTGCCGGGGACCGTCTCCAGGACGATCGCCGCGACCGTACCGGGCCCCTCGAAGACGATCGTGTCCTCCAGGTGCGCCAGGGCGCGCTCGCACTCCTGTGCCTCGTCCGCGGAGTGGAACGGCGACCGGTAGAGGAAGGGCGCCCAGAAGTGGACAACCCCGGCGGCGCCGGTGTCCGAGGGCCAGCGGCGGGGGTCGCCGGTCAGGTGGATCGCCGTGGCGGTGGCGCCGTGGTACGAGCGGTACGCGCTGAGGACCTTGTGCCGGCCGGTGTGCAGCCGCGCCATGCGCACGGCGTTCTCGACGGCCTCGGCGCCGCCGTTGGTGAAGAAGATCCGGTCGAGGTCGCCGGGCGTGCGTTCGGCTATCAGCCGGGCGGCTTCGGAGCGCACGTCGACGGCGAAGCCCGGCGCGAAGGTCGCGAGCCGGCCGGCCTGCTCCTGCACGGCGGCGACGACCTTCGGGTGCTGGTAGCCGATGTTGCTGAAGACGAGGCCGCTCGTGAAGTCGAGGAAGCGGTTGCCGTCGTAGTCCCAGAAGTACGCGCCCTGGGCGCCGGCGACGGCCAGCGGGTCGATCAGCGCCTGGGCGGACCAGGAGTGGAACACGTGCGCGCGGTCGGCGGCCTTGACGGCCGCGCCCTTCCGCGGGTCGGGATGAGGGGTCATGCGGGTGAGCGTAGGCAGCGCCGACCGCGCCGGGACATGGCCACCTTGTCGGGGGCGGCGCCCGCCCGGGTCGGCAGGGTGTCGTGTCCGGGGTCGGCGGCGGGGCCGCGCGGGGAACTGTTGACAGCATGCTGCCTTGGTGACAGCCTTCTGCCATCAGGTGGATCCCGCCACAGCGCGCCCCAGGAGGTCGTCATGACCGGCACCACCGCATCCCCGCGGACCGTGCACCTCGCCGTGTACGACACGCTCGCCGACTGGGAGACCGGGCACGCCACGGCCTGGCTGGCCCGCGGCGGCCTCGCCGTCCGCACGGTCGGCCCGACGGCCCGCCCGGTCACCACGCTCGGCGGGCTGCGCGTCACCCCGGACCTCGCCCTCGCCGACCTGCGCCCCGACGACAGCGCCCTGCTGGTACTGCCCGGCGCCGACCTGTGGGACGGCGACGCGGAGCGGCTCGCGCCGTTCGCCGCCACCGCCCGTGCCTTCCTCGACGCGGGCGTGCCGGTCGCGGCGATCTGCGGGGCCACGGCCGGGCTGGCCCGCGAGGGCCTCCTCGACGACCGCCCCCACACCAGCTCGGCCGCCGGCTACCTGGCCGCGACCGGCTACCGCGGCGCTGCCCACTACACGGAGGCGGACGCCGTGACGGCCGGCGACCTGATCACTGCCGGGTCGACGGAGCCCGTCGCGTTCGCCCGCGAGGTGCTGGGCCGGCTCGGGGTGTTCGAGGGCGAGCTCCTCGACGCCTGGTACCGGCTGTTCCACGACTCGGACCCGGCCGCGTACGAGGTCCTCGCGGCGGCGCAGGGCACGGACGCGTGAGCCCGGACCGCGATGCCCATCACCGCGCCGAGCAGGCGCTGTTGAGCCGTACCGCGCTCGGCGTCTTCCGCCTCAACGGCCAGTTCCTCGCCGTCTCCGAGGAACTGGCCCGCCCCGCCGGGCTCACCGCCGCGTGGTGGCAGGTCCTCGGCGCCGTCCTGCGCGAGCCGCTGCCGGTCTCGGGGATCGCCCGCACGATGGGCATCACCCGCCAGAGCGTCCAGCGCGTCGCCGACCTGCTCGTGGAGCGGGGGCTCGCCGCGTACGCGCCGAACCCGGCCCACCGCCGCGCCAAGCTGCTGCGGCCCACCGAGGAGGGGCGCGCCGCCGTCGCCCGCATCGACCCCGGCCACGCCGACCTGGCGGCCCGGCTGGCGGCCGAGCTCGGGGAGGAGGCGTTCGCCGAGACGGCGCGCGTGCTGGAGCGCCTGTCCCGGGCGATGGACACGGTCGCCGGGCAGCGCGGCGCCAACGGGCCCGTGGGGTAGGGTCGTCCGGGTCGATCGCCGGGACGCGCACGAGCACGTGCACGCGCCGCGGCGGACGGCACAGGACGACAGGCGCAGGACGCCGGACGTCGGGCGCAGGACGCCGGGCGTCGGACCGAAGAGGTCGGGCGCCGGACGCCGGACCGACGACCGCGGAACGAGGAGGTGGGACCCATCAACGCCAGGCAAGGCAGGGCGCTCCCCTCCCACGGCGGTACGGCGACCACGCCGCGGCCGTAGAAGCACCGCCGGGAGCACCCGCGTACGCGGCTCCCGAAAGGCTCTTCCCATGTCCGTTCCCCACGACATCGTCACCACCCTCCGCGCCGCCGGGTGCGTCTTCGCCGAGGACGAGGCGGAGCTGCTGCTCGCCTCCGCCCGCTCCGCCGCCCACCTCGACGCGATGGTCGCCCGCCGCGTCCTCGGTCACCCCCTCGAACACGTCCTCGGCTGGGCGTGCTTCGGCGGCGTCCGCGTCGCCGTGGACGCGGGCGTGTTCGTACCGCGCCGCCGCACCGAGTTCCTCGTCGAGCGGGCCGCCGCGCTGGCCCCGCGCGGCGGCCGCGCCGTCGTCGTCGACCTGTGCTGCGGTACCGGCGCGCTGGGCGCCGCCCTCGTCACCGCCCTGGACGGCGGCGCCGCCGAACTGCACGCCGCCGACATCGACCCGGCCGCCGTGCGCTGCGCCCGCCGCAACGTCGCGCCGCTCGGCGGCCTCGTCCACGAGGGCGACCTGTACGCGGCCCTTCCGGCGGGGCTCCGCGGCCGCGTCGACGTACTGCTGGCCAACGTCCCGTACGTACCGACCGGCGAGGTCGGCCTCCTGCCGCAGGAGGCCCGCCTCCACGAGGCGCTGGTCGCGCTCGACGGCGGGGCGGACGGCCTCGACGTCCTGCGCCGCGTCGCGGCCGGGGCGGGGCGGTGGCTCGCGCCCTCGGGCGTCCTGCTGTCCGAGACGAGCGGGCGTCAGGCGGACGCCGCCGCGGGGGTCCTGGCCGACGCGGGGCTCACGGCGCGCGTCGAGACGGACGAGGAGCTGTACGCCACGGTGGTGACCGGCACCCGCACCGACTGAACGACGCGGCGGGGCGGGGCAGTCGGGCTCGACGGCGCGGGCGGGGGCGGGGCGGGGACGGGCGCGGCGGGCGCGGCGGGCGCGACCGGACGCGGGGGACCGGGCCCGGGCTGCGGGGACGGGCGCGGCGGGCGCGGGCCCCCGGACCCGGCGGGCGCGGGCTGGTCGGCGTGCCGGGCGCGGGCAAATCGGAGCGAACGGGCGGGCGGGGGCTTCGGGGTCGCCCGGGCGGGACCGCGCGCGGCGCCGTTGTGCGACGATGCGGGCCCGGCCCGGCGGCCCCGTCGATCCGCGGGCCCCGTCCAGCCGTTGACAGGAGGTCGGTCATGACAGTCACCGAGCGGTGGTCCGCGGCGGCCCGTGCGGGGCGGCGGTGAGAACCGTGATCGCCGGCCGGCTGGTGGAGCTGCCGGGCACCATCGCCGCGATCCGCGCGGCGCTGGACGAGGACCGGGCGCGTGAGTTCGACGCGGAGATCCCGCACGTGCCCGTGGCGGACCTGCCGGTGACGCTGGCCCGCTGGGCGCTGTCCACGACGGACGCGGACCGGGAGGACGCCGAGCTGTTCGAGCGGCTGGCGCGCGGCGAGGACGTACGGGAGTGACCGGCTACCGGCTCCAGTACGCGCCCCCGGCGGACCTCGCGCTGGAGTCCATGGACCCGTCCCTGCGCGCACGCTTCGACGCGGGGATGCGCACCTCGCTCGCCCCCGACCCGTACGGGCAGGGCTCCGCGCCGATGGGCAGTGACGAGGACCGGCGGGAGGCGACGGTGGCGGGCGTGGTGATCCGGTACTACGTGAGCCGGAGCGTCCTGACGGTCACCGTGGTCCGCGTCGTCTTCCTCTGAGCGGCCCGCCGCATCGGCGGGCGACGTCACCGGGCGCGCCCGTCCGGGCATCCGAGGCCGCGCGCCACGTGGGGCCCGGCTGCGGCTACCGCGTGGCGGGCGCCTTCGCCAGGACCTCGACCAGGCTGGAGGAGCTGTCCGCCCCGCGGCCCGCGTCCACGCCGCGGCGGAAGAGCGCGGCGACCGCGGCGGGCAGCGCGGTGTCGACGCCCGCGTCAGCCGCGGTGTGCAGCACGTGCTCGGTGCTCGCGAGGCCCATGGCGAGGCGGTCGACGTCCCCGCCGTGGTCGCCGGCGTCGACACGCGGCGTGTAGAACTCCACGAACCGGCCCAGGTCCAGGGCGTCCAGGGCGAGCGGCCGGATGTCGGCGGCCGTCAGCCCGTGTGCGCCGGCCAGTGCGAGGGCCTGCCAGTACCCGGACAGGGCGGTCCAGAACATGACCATGTTGAGCTGGTAGAGGAGTGCCGCCGTGCCGGGGTCCTCGCCCCGGTGGTCGATGCCCGTCAGGACCTCCAAGGTGGCGCGGTGGGTGTCGAAGACGTCGCGCGGGCCGCTGTAGAGGGTCGTGGAGGCCGGGTCGCCGATGCCCGCGGGCGGGGTCAGCACCCCGCCGGTGAGGTGCGCGGCACCGCGCTCGGCCGCCCACGCCGCACCGGCACGGGCCTCGGCCGGGGTGCCCGAGGTGAGGTTCACCAGGACGCGGCCCTCCAGGGCGACCGGCCCGACGCCGCCCAGCACGGCGTGGACGGCGTCGTAGCCGGTGAGGCTCAGCACCGTCAGCCCGGACGCGCCGACCGCCTCCTCGGCGGTGGCGGCGAGGCGGGCCCCGCGTCGTACGGGGCCGTCGGCACGGGAGGGGGTGCGGTTCCAGACGGTGACGGGGTGCCCGGCGGCGAGGAACGCGTCCACCATGGCGAGGCCCATGGGCCCGAGGCCGATGACGGAGACGGGAGCGGGGGCAGGGGCCGGGACGGAGGCCGGGGCGGGCGCAGGGGCAGGGGCAGGGGCAGGGGCAGGGGCGGAGGGAGCGGCGGGGGCGGCTTCGGGGTTGCTCACGGGGTTCACCTTTCGACGACACGCGCTAGAACGAACGCTCTACCCAGAGCGATGTCAGGACCGTAGCACGCACTAGAACGAGCGCTCTACCCACTTTGGCCGGTACGATCGGGCCCATGCAGACCGCCCCCGCCACCTCCGCCACCCCCGGCACCCGCGACCGGATCGTCACCACCGCGGCACGCCTCATCCAGCGCCAGGGGTACGTCGGTACGGGCATCAAGCAGATCGCCGGGGAGGCGCGGGCGACCCTCGGCTCCGTCTACCACTTCTTCCCCGGCGGCAAGGAGGCCGTGGCCGTGGAGGCCCTGCGGCACAGCGGCGCGGAGTTCGCCCGCTTCCTGCGCGAGACGCTGGCCCGCGAGGACGACGCGGCGGCCGCGGTGGAGGCGTGCGCGGTGCGACTCGCGGAGGAACTGCGGGCGTCGGGGTGGGTCGACGGGTGCCCGGTCACCGCGGCGGCCCTGGAGACGCTCGGCACGGACACGGACACGGGCATCCAGCAGGCGTGCGCGGACGCTCTGCGCGGCTGGGAGGCACTGGTCGCAGAGAAGCTGCTGACCTGCGGCTTCACGGCGGACGACGCGCGCGAGCTGGCGACGACCGTCATCGGGGCCCTGGAGGGCGCCGAGGTGACCGCCCAGGTCACCCGCAGCGAGGAGCCGCTGCGCGTGACGGGCCGCCACCTCGCCCGCCTGCTGCGCTCGTACGCCTGACGAGTCCGCGAACCGGCGGTGCCGGGAACCCGTTTGACGGCCGGTCCGCGACGCCGTTGGCTGCGGGGATGAGCGAACTGCGTTGCGAGCGGGTGAAGGGCGGATCGGGCGCCGAGGACTGGCGGCAGGTCCACAACGAGATCATTCCGACGCACCTCCTGTCCCCGCAGGACGTCCGCGAGCGCGCCGGGCGCCACCACCTGGAGGTCGCGTACCTCGGCGACGCCGTCGTCGGGTGCAGCACCGTACGGCCGCCGACGGCCGAGCGGCCGGACACGGCGACGGTGATCGCCCGCATCCTCCCGCCGTACCGGCGCCGGGGGTACGGCGGGGAGCTGTACGCGCGCGGGGTGGCGGTGGCCCGGGAGGCGGGGGCGGTGACGCTGGAGACGGCGGTGCCGGCGTCCAACGACGACGGTCTGCGCTTCGCCCTGGGGCACGGCTTCACCGAGGTCGAGCGGTACCTGCTGGACGGCGACACCATCCCCTGGATCGACCTGCGGCTGGGCTGAACCGCCGCGCCGCACGACGCCCCCCGCGAGCCGCCCCCGAAAAGGGATGCGGACGACCGGGGGGCGCGCTACGGTGTGACCCGCAAACGAGACGAGACGTCTCGTCTAGAACCCGTCAAGGGGGCAGCATGCACCAGCACCACGTCGACGTCGCGCCCGGCATCCGCCTGTGGGTGGAGGAGCGGGGCTCCGCGGCCGCCCCGCCACTGCTGCTGATCATGGGCGCGCAGGCGTCGGGCCTCGGCTGGCCCGACGAACTGGTGGACGCGCTCGCCGAGCACCACCGGGTGATCCGCTACGACCACCGCGACACCGGCAGGTCGTCCTGGGCGTACGAGGAGCGGCCCTACGCCATCACCGACCTCGCCGACGACGCGCTCGCCGTGCTGGACGCGCTCGACGTCCGGCGGGCCCACGTCGTCGGCATGTCCCTGGGCGGCATGCTGGCCCAACTCCTCCTGGCCGACCACCCCGACCGGCTGCTCAGCGCCACGCTCATCGGCACCAGCACGCTCAGCACCGCGCCGTACGTCCACCCGGACGGCACCACCACGCCGCCCGAGGAGCTGCCGGGCATCGACCCGAGGATCCTCGACATGTGGGCGAACCGCCCCACGGACCTGGACCCGGGACAGGAGCTGGAGTGGCGGACCGAGCACTGGCGGATGCTGAACGGCGACGGGATCCCGTTCGACGCCGAGGCGGCCCGCGCCATGGAGCGCAGGATCACCGAGCACACCGGTCACACCCGGATCAGCATGGCGCACGGCCGCGCGGACCACTCGGGCATGCTGCGCACCGACGAGCTGGCGCGGAACGAGGTGCCGACCCTCGTCGTCTCCGGCCCAGCCGAGCCGGTCTTCCCGCCGCCGCACGCCGAGCACCTGGCGCAGGTGATCCGGGGCGCGTCGCTGGTGGAGGTCCCCGGCATGGGGCACGCGCTGCCGCGCCAGGTCCTGGAGCCGCTGGCCAGGGCGATCCTCGCGCACACGGGGGCGTGAGGCCGGCGCCCCGCGCCTCCCGCCCGGGCCCGCACGTGCGGAGGGCGGCCACCGCACTCGGTGGCCGCCCCCGATCCGGGGTCCCGGGGCCCGGGGCCCTTCGTCAGCAGTACAGGTTGGCGCCCGGCGCGACGCCGAGGATCTGGGTGAACTGCTGGTACTTGCTCACCCGGCTCTGGACCTGCGCCGGGTTGCGCCCGTCGCACTCCAGGGCGCCGTTGATGGAGCGGATGGTCTGACCGAAGCCGGCACCGGTCACCATGGCGTTGTGGCCGGTCATGGTGCCGGGGCCGTTCTGGGTGTTCCAGTACCAGAGGGCGGTCTTCCAGGCGACCGCGGACTCGCGCTCGACGCGGTGGGGGTTGTTGAGCAGGTCGATGCCGAGGGCGTCACCGGCCGCCTTGTAGTTGAAGTTCCAGCTGAGCTGGATCGGGCCGCGGCCGTAGTACGCGGCCTGGCCGGCGGGACAGCCGTAGGGCTGGTTCCGGTCGCAGTAGTGGGGGTAGTTCGCGGTGTTCTGCTCCACGATGTGGACGAGGCCGCCGGTCTCGTGGCTGACGTTGGCGAGGAAGGCGGCCGCCTCCTGGCGGCTCACCGTGGCGCCGCCGGTGGTCGCGAACGCCGGATAGGCGCCGAGCGCCGCCTTCAGGCCGCTGTAGGTGTAGAAGGGGTTCCGGTTCGGGAACATCTGGTGGAACTGCGCCTCGGACACGACGAAGCCGGAGGGCGCGGGGTCCGTCGGACCCGGATCGGGGGCGCCGGAGCCGCAGGCCCCCTGGTCGGCCCAGACGGCGACCGCGCCCGGACGCTCGTTCTGGGTCCACCACTTGGCCTGCCAGTTGTGGCCGCCGTACGAGGCCGTGTTGCCGCCCACGTACACGGAGGTCGCGCTCCAGGGCGCCGCGCAGTCGGCCGCCGATGCGGAGGGGGCGGGGAGGAGGGCCGTCAGACCTATCGCCGTGGCGAAGGCGGCCAGCAGGGCACCGAGGCGTCGTGACACGTCATCACTCCTTCGGGTGGGGGGAAGCCGGTGGGTGCCGGACACTCTCGGCGATTGGTCTGGACCTGTCAAGAGGTCCAGACCAGACACACCCGCGGGCGCCGCCGCGCCGACACCACGCCGACGGCCGGGGGCGGCCGCCGACGGCCGGGAACGGCCGAGAACGACCCCTCCGTCACGGCACTCCGGCACGACCCCCACGCGTCGCCGGGAGCCGACTCCCGCGAGCCGACTCCGGAGAGCCGCTCCCGCGCCCCGCGCCGCCCCGGACGCCGGGCCGCCGCCCCGGACGCGCGGCCCGGGCGCGTTGCCGACCGTCGCCCCCGCCGCCCTAACCCCGCTCCCCCGCCTCTCCGTCCCCCACCTCCCGATCCGCGACCCCCGCACGGGGCCTGAGTGGACGACACCCGTGTGCGAGGTTCCGGGGCGTGGATCCGCTGACGCCCGACGACCCCGCCGCGATCGGCCCGTTCCGCCTCCTCGGCCGGCTGGGCACCGGCGGCATGGGCAGCGTGTACCTCGCCCGGTCAGCGGGCGGCCGTACCGTCGCCGTCAAGGTCGTCCACCCGGAGCTCGCGGCCCAGGAGGAGTTCCGGCGCCGCTTCACCCGCGAGGTGGCCGCGCTGGAACGGGTCGGCGGCGCCGGCACCGCCCCGGTGCTCGGCTCCGGCGCCGCCGCCGAGGCCCCCCTCCCGGAAGTGAGCCACGGCGAAGCCCCCCGCACCGAGTGGTGCGGGGGGCTTCGCCGTGCGGCCAGGGCCTGCCGGGCCCACCGGGCCTGCCGGGCCCACCGGGCCTGCCGGGCCTACAGGAAGGAGTTGATCTCGATCGTCTCGGTGCGGCCGGGGCCGACGCCGATGGCGGAGATCGGGGCGCCCGACATCTCCTCCAGCGCCTTCACGTAGGCCTGCGCGTTCTTCGGCAGGTCGGAGAAGGTCTTGGCCTTGGAGATGTCCTCGGACCAACCCGGCAGGTACTCGTAGACGGGCTTCGCGTGGTGGAAGTCGGTCTGCGAGTAGGGCAGCTCCTCGACGCGCCGGCCGTCGATCTCGTACGCGACGCAGACGGGGATCTGCTCCCAGCCGGTCAGGACGTCCAGCTTGGTGAGGAAGAAGTCCGTCAGGCCGTTCACACGGGTGGCGTACCGGGCGATGACCGCGTCGAACCAGCCGCAGCGGCGGTCGCGGCCGGTGGTGACGCCGCGCTCGCCGCCGATGCGGCGCAGCGCCTCGCCGTCCTCGTCGAACAGCTCCGTCGGGAACGGGCCGGCGCCGACGCGGGTCGTGTACGCCTTGAGGATGCCGATGACCCGGCTGATCTTCGTCGGGCCGACGCCCGCGCCGGTGCAGGCACCGCCGGCGGTCGGGTTGCTGGAGGTGACGAAGGGGTACGTGCCGTGGTCGACGTCGAGCAGCGTGCCCTGGCCGCCCTCGAAGAGGACGACCTTGCCGGCGTCGATGGCGTCGTTGAGGATCAGCGTCGTGTCGGCGACGTAGGGCCGGATCTGCTCCGCGTAGCCGAGCATCTCCTCGACGATCTTGTCGGCCTCGATCGCGCGGCGGTTGAAGACCTTGGCGAGGAGCTGGTTCTTCTGCTCCAGCGCCGCCTCGACCTTCTGGGCGAGGATCGACTCGTCGTAGAGGTCCTGGACGCGGATGCCGACGCGGTTGATCTTGTCGGCGTACGTCGGGCCGATGCCGCGGCCGGTCGTGCCGATCTTCCGCTTGCCGAGGAACCGTTCCGTCACCTTGTCGAGGGTGACGTTGTACGGCGTGATCAGGTGGGCGTTACCGCTGATCAGGAGCTTCGAGGTGTCGACGCCCCGATCGTTCAGCCCGCTCAGCTCGGAGAGCAGGACCGCCGGGTCGACGACGACACCGTTCCCGATCACCGGGGTGCATCCCGGGGAGAGGATTCCGGAGGGAAGGAGATGCAGCGCGTACTTCTGGTCGCCTACGACGACCGTGTGACCGGCGTTGTTGCCGCCCTGGTAACGCACCACGTAGTCGACGGATCCACCGAGGAGATCGGTGGCCTTCCCCTTGCCCTCGTCACCCCACTGAGCACCGAGCAGCACAAGTGCGGGCACAGGCGTACACCCCTTCCGGGCGGGGCATGTCCAAGGCCAGGGGCGGAGAACGTCGTACGGCGGTGTACGACGCGCAGCCTGAGCCGTTGGACCGGTGCCCCGGAATAGACGAAGCCCCTGGCGCAATAGCGCAAGGGGCTCTTGCACAAAGATGCTACCCGAGGAAGGACCGAGGTGTCGGCTCCCGACCAGCTGCTGGTGGTCATCGACCCGGTCGCGCGCCGCACCGACGGCGAGTCCGTACGGATCGCGAAGGACGTGCTGTGCGCCGGGGCGGCCGCCCGGGTGTGCCTCCCCGACACCCCGGACGAGTTCGCGAGGGCCCTGGCCCGGCGGGGTTCCCGGCGGCCCGTGGTGATCGGCGACGACCGGGCGCTGGTGCGTGCGGTGGGCCTGCTGCACGGGGCCGGCGAGGCGGGCGGGCCCGCCCTGTCGCTGGTGCCGGTGGGGCCGCGCGAGTCGGTGCGGCTGGCCGTGTCGCTCGGCGTGCCACCGGGGGCGGTGACCGCGGCGCGGGCGGTCCTCGACGGGGTGGAGCGACGGCTTGACCTGCTGGTGGACGACGGGGGCGGGGTGGTCGTGGGCGGGCTGCGCATCCCCGACGGGCCGCCGCGCCCCAGGCCGCCGGGGGCCCCGGAGTCGCGGTTCCGGCCCGGCGGCGGGGACCCGCTCGCGCCGACGGTGTGGGGCACGTGCCGGTCGCTGGTGCGGACCCTGGTGGGCCCGGTGCCGCCGCGGGTCCCGCAGACGCGGGGGCACCGGTTGCGGGTGGAGGCGGACGGGCGGCTGCTGCGTGACGTGGACGACCCGGTGGAGGGCGTCACTGTGGTGTCGCGGGACGGTTCGGCGGAGGTCGTGGTGCGTCCGCGGGCGGCGGAGCCCCTGCGGTGGGCGGCCCGTACGGTCACGGTGACGGGCGTGGCGGGGCAGGGCTTCCACTACCGGGCGGACGCCGAGCCCTCCGGCCCGGTACCCGAGCGGACGTGGACGGTCCGCCCGGCGGCCTGGGCCCTGCTCGTACCGGCCCCGGCCCCGGCGCCGGCGCGGGAGGGCCGGTAGGGCCCGGTACGGGGCCCGGCCGTCCCGGGCCGTCGCCACGGCGTGCGGGGACCGCGTCGGAGCGGTCCGGAGCGCGCACCCGCACAGCAGTGACGCCCACGGCTCGGGGCGCCCGTTGGCCGCGCCCGGGGGCCGCTGGGCGCGGCGGGCGCCCGGGGGGCCGCTCGGCCCGGGGGACGCCCGGGGCGCGCGCCCGGAGGCCGCCCGCGCTCGCGGGCCGCGGCCGCCGTCGCCCCGCCGGTCGGTCCGTCGGAGAGCCGGACGTCGGTCCGTCGGGGAGCCGGACGTCAGTCCGGTGGGGAGCCGGCCGACTGGCGCTGTCGCCACCGGGCCATGATCTGCGTCATCTCGTCGTGGAGGAACCGGAAGAACTCCGCCGTCTCCGCGATCCGCGCGCCCGCCGCCGTGTCGGCGCCGAGCGTCTCGGCGCCCTCACAGAGGGTCTTCCGCCAGCGGAGGAGGACCTCGTCGCGGCGGGTGAACACCTCGTACCACCCGCCCTCGTGGAGCACGTACCGCTCGCGGCGGGAGCCCGGGTCGCGTTCGCGGCCGATCATGTTGACCTGTGTCAGGTAGCGCACGGCGCCCGAGACGGCGGCGGGGCTGATCCTCAGCTGCTCGCCGAGTTCGGCGGCGGTCAGGGCCGCCTTGTCGGAGACGAGCAGCGCGGCGAACACCCTGGCCGCCATCCGCTGCATCCCGGCCTGCGTCAGCTCCCCGGCGAAGCGCTCGACGAAGCGGCTCACCGCCTCCTCGTCGCGCTCCGGCCGTTCCGCGAGCCGCTCGTCGGTCCCCATGCGCCCATCGTCTCCCGTCGTCCCTCGAACGGACCCGATTTTATACGCTTCCTTAACTTCACAATTTTGTGAACACCGGCGTAGCGTCGAAGCATGACGAACGCCATCAGCGTCGCCGGACTGCACAAGTCCTTCGGGCGCACCCACGCGCTCGCCGGCCTCGACCTGACCGTCGCGCCCGGTGAGGTACACGGCTTCCTCGGGCCCAACGGCTCCGGCAAGTCGACGACCATCCGCGTCCTCCTCGGGCTGCTCCGCGCCGACTCGGGCACCGCCCGGCTCCTCGGCCGCGACCCGTGGCAGGACGCCGTCGAGCTGCACCGCCGCGTGGCGTACGTCCCCGGCGACGTGACGCTCTGGCGGAACCTCTCCGGCGGCGAGGTGATCGACCTGTACGGCAGGCTCCGCGGCGGACTGGACCGGGCGCGCCGCGCCGAGCTGGTCGAGCGGTTCGAGCTGGACCCGACGAAGAAGGGCCGCACGTACTCCAAGGGCAACCGCCAGAAGGTGGCCCTCGTCGCCGCCTTCGCCTCCGACGTGGACGTGCTGGTCCTCGACGAGCCGACCAGCGGCCTCGACCCGCTGATGGAGGGCGTCTTCCAGCGGTGCGTGCGCGAGGAGCGCGACCGGGGCCGCACCGTCCTGCTGTCGTCGCACATCCTCAGCGAGGTGGAGAGCCTCTGCGACCGGGTGAGCATCATCCGCAAGGGCCGCACCGTCGAGTCCGGCTCCCTCGCCGAGCTGCGCCACCTGACCCGCACCAGCGTCGAGGCCGAGCTGGCCGCCCCGCCGAACGGCCTCGCGGACCTGCCGGGCGTCCACGACGTGCGCGCCGAGGGCACCCGCGTACGGCTCCAGGTCGACACCGACCGGCTCGGCCCGGTCCTGCGCGCCCTCACCGACGCCGGGGTGCGGACGCTGACCAGCACCCCGCCCACCCTGGAGGAGCTGTTCCTGCGCCACTACGGGAACGACGCGGACGAGGCGGTGACCCGGTGAACACGGCCACCACCGCCACCACCGCCACCTCCACCCCGGCCTCCGGGAA
The DNA here is from genome assembly GCF_024600715.1 of Streptomyces changanensis. Taxonomy (NCBI): domain Bacteria; kingdom Bacillati; phylum Actinomycetota; class Actinomycetes; order Kitasatosporales; family Streptomycetaceae; genus Streptomyces; species Streptomyces changanensis. Next base: position 3,602,258 of record NZ_CP102332.1, on the reverse strand, counting down.
CACCCGCGGCGACGGGGGCGCCCGCCACCTCGCCGGCACGGGGGCGCTGCTGCGGCTCGCCCTGCGCCGCGACCGGGTCATGCTGCCCGTGTGGGTACTCGTCCTCGGCACCATGGTCGTCAGCGGGGCCGGCTCGATCGAGGCCCTCTACGGCACGGCCGCCGAGCGCGCCGAGGTCGCCGCGTCGATGACCGCCAACAGCTCCCTGCGGTCGATGTACGGCCCGGTGTTCGGCGACTCGACGGGCGCGCTCGTCGCCTGGCGGTTCGGGGTGTTCGCGGCGGTCCTCGCGGCGGTGATGAGCCTGGTCGTCGTCGTCCGGCACACCCGCGAGGAGGAGGAGACCGGCCGCCAGGAACTGCTGTCGGCCGCCATGGTCGGGCGGCGGGCCCCGCTGACCGCCGCCCTGCTCGCCGCGCTCGTGGGCAACACCGCCCTCGCCCTCGTCATCACCGCGGGGCTGGCCGGGCGGGGCGCCGGCAGCGCCCTCGCGCTGGGCCTCGCGGTCGGGCTGACCGGCATGGTCTTCGCCACGACGGCGGCGATCACCGCGCAGCTCACGGAGGGCGCCCGGCTCGCGAAGGGCCTCGCGGCGGCCGTGCTGGGCGCCGCCTTCGTGCTGCGCGCGGCGGGTGACGCGGGCAGCGCCGACGGCGGGTCGGTCCTCACCTGGCTGTCGCCGGTCGGCTGGGCGGAGAACGTCCGGGCGTTCGCCGGGGACCGCTGGTGGGTGCTGCTGCTGCCGGTCGCCGCGGTCCTGGTCCAGGGCGCCGCCGCGTACGGGCTGACCGGGCGCCGCGACATCGGCATGAGCTTCCTGCCCTCCCGGCCCGGCCCCGCCGAGGGGCGGCTCGCCACGGCGGGCGCCCTGGCGTGGCGGCTCCAGCGTGGCGGGCTCGCCGGGTGGACGGTCGGCTTCCTCGTCGCCGGACTCGTCTTCGGCGGGATGGTCGAGGGCGCCGCCGACCTCGTCGGGGACAACGAGCAGGCACGGGCGATCTTCCAGCGGATGGGCGGCGCGCAGGCCGTGAGCGACGCCTTCCTCGCCGCGCTCCTCGGGATGTTCGGGATGGTCGCGTCGCTGTACGCGGTCGGGTCGGTGCTGCGGCTGCACGGCGAGGAGACCTCGCAGCGCGCCGAACCGGTGCTCGCGGGTGCGGTCGGGCGGCTGCGCTGGGCCGCCGGGCACCTGGTGGTCGCGTTCGCCGGTGCGGTCGTGCTGCTGTTCGCGGCCGGGCTCGGGATGTACCTCTCGTACGGGCGGGACTTCGGCGCCGTGATGGGCGCGGCGGCCGTCCAGCTGCCGGCGGTGTGGCTGCTGGGCGGGGTGGCGGTGCTGCTGTACGGCGCCGCGCCGAAGGCGGCCGTCGCGGCGTGGGGCGTGGCCGGGCTGTCGCTCGCGATCGGCTGGATCGGACCGGCGCTGGACCTGCCGCGGGCCGTGCTCGACCTGTCACCGTTCGGGCACCTGCCGAAGCTGCCGGGCGCCGACATGGCGTGGCCGCCGGTGCTGGTCCTGCTGGCCGGGGCGGCGCTGCTGGTCGCGGCGGGGCTCGCGGGGCTGCGGCGCCGGGATCTCGTCACGGGGTGACGGGCCCCGTCGCGGAGGGGGGCGGGCCCGGTCACGGGGGTGGCGGGCCCCCGTCACAGGGCGACGCGCAGCTCCTCCAGGCCCCGGATCACGTACCCGGGCCGCCACCGCGGCTCCTCCACCGGGCGCAGCCGCGGGGCCCGGCGCAGGAGCTCGCGGAAGGTGGCGGTGAGCTCCAGCCGGGCCAGCGGCGCGCCCAGGCAGTAGTGGACACCCGCCCCGAAGCTGACGTGCGGGTTGTCGGCGCGGCCCAGGTCGAGGCGGTCGGGGTGGTCGAAGCGGGCCGGGTCGCGGTTGGCGGAGCCGAAGAGCAGCGCCACCTCGGAGCCGCGCGGAACGGTCACGTCACCGATCTCGATGTCGTCCAGCACCCAGCGCTCGAACATCTGGAGCGGCGTGTCGTGGCGCAGCAGCTCCTCCACGGCCGTGGACAGCGCCACCCGGCCGGCGCGCAGCTCCGCGAGCCGGTCCGGGTGGCGGAACAGGGTCCACCAGCCGTTGACGGTGGTGTTGACGGTCGCCTCGTGGCCCGCGTTCAGCAGCAGCACGCACGTCGACACCATCTCCTGCGCGGTCAGCCGGTCGCCCTCGTCGTGGGCGGCGATCAGCGCGGACACCAGGTCGTCGCCGGGGTCCTGCCGCCGCCGGGCGATCAGCTCCCGCAGGTACGCCGAGAACTCGACGGACGCGGCGACCGCCCGGCGGGCCGTCTCCTCGTCGGGGTTCAGCTCGAACATGCCGCAGATCGCCGCCGACCAGGGGCGCAGCAGGGGGCGGTCCGCGACGGGGATGCCCAGCATCTCCGCGATGACCGCCACCGGCAGCGGCTCGGCGACGCGGGTGAGGAGGTCGCCGCCGCCGTCCGCGAGGAGGCCGTCCACGAGCTCCGCGGCGAGCCGCTCGACGACGGGCACCAGCCGCTCGACGGTGCGGGGCGTGAACGCCTTCGCCACCAGGCGGCGGATGCGGGTGTGGTCCGGCGCCTCCAGGTCGAGCAGACCGTGGCCGTTGAGCACGTGGAACGGCTCGTGCGCGGCGGGCGGCGGGGTCCGGCCGAACTCCTCGTGCGTGAAGCGGTGCAGGTACGTCCGCCCCAGGCGCCGGTCGCGCAGCAGGGCGGAGACGTCCGCGTGGTGCGGCACCAGGTACTGGCGGGTGGGCTCGTACCAGTGGACGCGCCCCCGGGCACGGAGCTCCGCGTACGCGGGGTACGGATCCGCGACGAACCCGGGCGCCAAGGGGTCGAACGACATGACCATGGCGGGACGCTACCCCACGGCCACCCCCCGGGCGAGACCCCCGGAGACCGGGCGAGACCCCCGGAGGCCGGGCGAGTCCTCCGGAGGCCGGGCGGGACCCCGCGGCGGCGACCCGTCCCGGCGCGTGGCCGGCGGGCGCGCGGACGGGCCCGGCCCGTGGCCGCCGACCGCGGCGCACGAGCCCCGGCGCCGCCCCCTGGGTCGTGTCTTCACGGATCTTGCCGGGCTCGCGGGGTCTGGCACGCACGCTCGCCGATCCGGCCTGATCCGAAAGACAGGCCCTAGCCCGGGGTGACCAGGCGGGCCTCGTAGGCGAAGACCGCCGCCTGGGTGCGGTCGCGCAGGCCGAGCTTCACCAGGATCCGGCTGACGTGCGTCTTGATCGTCGACTCCGCCACCACCAGGTGCGCGGCGATCTCCGCGTTGGACAGGCCCTGCGCGATCAGCACCAGGACCTCCGTCTCGCGTTCCGTCAGGTCGCCGACCTGGGACAGCGCGGCCGGTCGCGGCGACTCGGCGCGCTTGGCGAACTCGGTGATCAGCCGGCGGGTGACCGTCGGCGCGAGGAGCGCCTCGCCCTCCGCCACCACCCGCACTCCGTCCGCCAGTTGCCGGGCCGAGGCGTCCTTCAGCAGGAACCCGGACGCGCCGGCGCGCAGGGCCTGGTAGACGTACTCGTCGAGGTCGAAGGTGGTCAGGACGAGCACCTTCGCGTCACCGTCGGCGGCGACGATCTCCCGGGTCGCGTCGATGCCGTTCATCTCCGGCATGCGGATGTCCATGAGCACGACGTCCGGGCGCAGCGCCGCCACCTGGCGGATCGCCTCGCGGCCGTTCACGGCCTCGCCGACGACCTCGATGCCGGGCATCGCGTTCAGCAGGACCGAGAAGCCCTCGCGGACCATCACCTGGTCGTCCACCACCAGGACCCTGATCGTCACGCCGCCGCCTCGTCCTTCGTCACCGGCACGAACGCCGTCACCTCGTAGCCGCCGTCGTCCGTCGGCCCGGCGGTCAGCTCGCCGTTCAGCATCGCCACCCGCTCCCGCATGCCGGTGATGCCGTGGCCCGCGCCCGGGGAGGGCTTGACGAGGCCGCGCGGCGGGCCGTTCACGACCCGCAGGCCGAGCCCGCCCAGCACGTACGCGATCTCCACGCGCGCCGCCGCGCCCGGCGCGTGCCGCAGGACGTTGCTGAGCGCCTCCTGCACGATGCGGTACGCGGACAGCTCCACGCCCTGCGGCAGCTCGCGCGCGGCGCCGGTGACCGCCTTGTCGACGATCAGACCCGCGTCGCGGACATTGGCCAGCAGCCCGTCCAGGTCGGCGAGGGTCGGCTGCGGGGCGTCGGGGGCCTCGTAGTCCTCCGCGCGGACGACGCCCAGGACGCGCCGCAGCTCGGCCAGGGCGGCCACCGCGTTCTCGCGGATCGTCACGAACGCCTGCTCCAGCTCGGGCGGCGGGTTCTCCACCCGGTACGGGGCGGCCTCCGCCTGGATGGCGACGACCGACATGTGGTGGGCGACCACGTCGTGCAGCTCGCGCGCGATGGTGGTGCGCTCCTCCAGCAGGGTCCGCATGGACCGCTCGTGCGCGGTGACCGTGCGCTCCGCGGTCACCTCCTCCTTCGCCTCCCGCCGCACGTGCAGGACGGTCACCGTGAGGAGGACGAGCGCGGAGACGAAGAGCAGCGCCGCGGTGGTGGAACCGTCGTCCCCGCCGAGGACCGCGCCCGAGAAGAACCCGTACGCCCCGGTCACCACCCACATCCAGGCGGCCGTGCGCGGCTGGGTCCGCGCGGCGACGACGGTCAGCACGATGACGTGCGAGACGAGCGTGACGGGCGTCCACGGCCGGCCGTCCCACGGTCCGGCGATCACCGCGCACAAGGTCGCGGCGAAGAGCGACCCCCAGAACGCCGCCACCGGCCGCACCAGCGTCAGCAGGATGGCCGCCGCGGGGATGAAGCCGACGATGAACGGCCCGCGCTCGAACGCCACGCTGAGCACCAGCAGCGCCGCCGCGCAGACCGCCGCGTGCGGGAGCCACACCACGTACCGGCGTATCCCCTCCGGCAGCCTGCGCGTCACGGGGCCGTCGGGGGACATGGGCGGGAGGGGGCGGTAGCTCGTGGCGTCCTGGATGAGGTGTTCGCGCAGACCCCGGAGGATCCCCACGGCGTGGTGGAGCTCCGGGCTGCGGGCGCCCTGGATGCGCTGCGTCGTCTCGGTCACGTCAGCAACCGTACGGGGGGACCGCACCCGTGGCGTCGGCTGTGAGAGGGGTTCCGGCGGGTCCGTCTGGAGTACTACGCGGTGTCCTCCCGGTGGGGTCGGAACGCCGCCGCGTGCTCCCGGGCCCACTCGGCGAACGTCCGCGCCGGCCGGCCCGTGACGCGTTCCACCGTGTCCGTCACGGTCCGCCCCTCGGCCGGGGTGTCGCCGTAGACGTCCAGGAGGAAGGCGATCGTCTCCTCCGGGAGCCCCTCGGCCCGCCAGCGGGCGGTCGCCTCCCCGGGGTCCAGCTCCACCAGGCGCACCGCCCGGCCGCGGGCCGCCGCTATGGCCTCCACCCGTTCCCGCAGGGTCAGCGCCTGCGGGCCGGTGAGGAGGTACTCGTGCCCGGCGTGGCCGTCCTCGGTGAGCGCCGCCGCCACGACCGCGCCGATGTCCGCCTCGTGCACGAGGGCGCTGAGCCGGTCGGGGAACGGTTCGCGGACCTCGTCCCCGCGGCGGACGGGCTCGGCCCACTCCAGGGTGTTCGCCATGAACTCGACGGGCATGGCCACCGTCCAGGGCAGGCCGCTCGCGCGCACCGCCTCCTCGACGGGCGTGGGGCCGCCGCCGTGCAGGACGGTGAGGCGGCGCACCCCGGCGGCGCGGGCCAGCGCCACGAGGTCGGGCCCGGTCTCCAGCGGGGCCAGGGCGGCGCCCCCGAAGGTGATCAGGTGCAGGCCGGTGACGCCGTCGAGGGCGCCGGACGCGGCGAGCGAGGCCGGGTCGGTGAGGTCGCCGCGCACGACCTCGACGGTGCGGGGAAGGTCCGCGGCGGCGGGGTCGCGGGTCAGGGCGCGGACGGGCGCGCCGCGGCGCAGCAGCTCGGCCACGACGTGGCGGCCGACGGTTCCGGTGGCTCCGGTGACGAGGAAGGTCATACGGGCACGCTAGGAGCCATCGCGGACGATCACGGTCCGCGACCCCCGCCCCTCTCCCACGGCCGTCACCTCGGGTGCGGTGCCACCGGGCCCGGTCACCACGCCAGTTGGGCGATCTCCTCCGCGACGACCGCGCAGGCGTCCGCCGCCGGGTCGATCAGCGGGAAGTGGCCCACGTCGTCCAGGACGGTGAGGCCGACCGGCTCCCCGGCCCGCTCCGCCGCGTCGGCGTACGCCTCGGCGACGGACAGCGGCACGACGGTGTCCTCGCGGCCCTGTACGACGGTCGTGGCGATGCTCGTGGGCAGCAGCAGCGCGGGGTCCGCCGCGGCCGTCCGCTCCTTGGCGTGCGCGTCCCCGCCCAGCAGCTGGGTGACGGCGCCGCCGCACACGTCGAGCTCCACGGCCCGCGCGAAGTGCGCGATGGGGGCGAGGGCGACGACGCCGCGCAGCTCGGGCGGTCCGGGCAGCCGCCAGGGCGAGCCGGCGGGCAGGACGTGCCGGGCGGCGGCCCACAGGGCGAGGTGCCCGCCCGCCGAGTGGCCGGTGACGACCGTCCGGCGCGGGTCGGCCCGCGGCACGTGCTCGGCGGCGAGCGCGGGCAGCGCGTCGAGCGCCGCGGCCACGTCGTCGAACGTCTCCGGCCAGCGCCCGGCGACCGGCCCGGTTCCCCGCCCCCCGGTACCGCCCGGCCCGGCCCCGCGCGGTGCGGGGAGCCCGCCGCCCCGCCGGTACTCGACGCTCGCGACGGCGAACCCGCGCCGGGCCAGGAAGTCCGCGAAGGGCGAGACGTGCCGCCGGTCGTACGGCGCCCGCCACGCCCCGCCGTGCAGGACGACGACGAGGGGGACCCGGTCGTGCCGGCCCCGGGGCGCGTGGAAGTCCACGACCTGGTCGGGGTGCGGGCCGTACGGGGCGGTGGAGTCGGGGTCGACGGCCGGATGCGACAGGGCCGACGCCTCCTCGGCGGCGTCGCGCGCGGCGGGGTCGGGCATGGTGCTCAACCTTTCGGTGACGGGGCCGAATTGGCCTGACCTGCGGGGACCGTATCAGGCGTGACGGCCCCCGCAGATCGGCCCGAACGGCGGCGCTACCGGCCGGCACACACCTCCGCGAGCACGCGGGCGGCGCGCTCGGTGTCGGCGAACCCGACGTACAGCGGCGTGAAGCCGAAACGCAGCACGTCGGGGCGGCGCAGGTCACCCACGACACCGCGGGCGACCAGCTGTTCCATCACCGCGGGGGCGTCGTCGCACGAGAGGGCGACCTGGCTGCCGCGCTCGGCGTGCGCGGCCGGGGTGAGGCGGGTGAGGCGCCCCTCGGGGACGTACGCCCGGACGCACTCCAGGAAGAAGTCCGTCAGGGCGAGGCTCTTCGCCCGCACCTGCGGCACCGGCACCCCGTCCCACACGTCGAGGGACGCCTCCAGGGCCAGCATCGACAGGATGTCGGGCGTGCCGACCCGGCCGCGCCGCGCCCCGTCCGCCGCCGCGTACCCGGGGGTCATCGCGAAGGGGTCGGCGTGCGAGTTCCAGCCGGGCAGCGGGGAGTCGAAGCGCTCCTGGTGGCGTCGGGCGACGTACAGGTAAGCGGGCGAACCGGGGCCGCCGTTGAGGTACTTGTACGTGCAGCCGACGGCCAGGTCCACGCCGTGCGCGTCGAGGTCGACGGGGAGGGCGCCCGCGCTGTGGCACAGGTCCCACACCGCGACGGCGCCCGCGGCGTGCGCGGCGGCGGTGATGCCGGGCAGGTCGTGGAGCCGGCCGGTGCGGTAGTCGACGTGGTTGACGAGGACGGCGGCGGTGCGCGGGCCGACCGCGCCGGCGACGTCGCCCGGGGCGACCGGCACCAGGCGGCGGCCGGTCATGCGGGCGGCGGACTCGGCGATGTACCCGTCGGTGGGGAAGGTCGTCGCGTCGACGACGATCTCGTCCCGGCCGTCGTCGCCGGCCAGCCGGACCGCCCCGACCAGCGCCTTGAAGACGTTGACGCTGGTCGAGTCGCCGACCACGACCTGGCCGGGGGCGGCGCCGAGGAGCGGGGCGACGCGGTCACCGATCCGCTCGGGCGCGGTCCACCAGCCGCTCTCGTCCCAGGAGCGGATGCGCAGCTCGCCCCACTCGTGGCCGATGACGTGCGCCATCCGCGCGGGGACGTGGCGGGGCAGGGCGCCCAGCGAGTTCCCGTCGAGGTAGACGACGCCGTCGTCCAGGGCGAACAGGTCGCGGCGGTCGGCGAGCGGGTCGGCGGCGTCGAGTTCCGCGGCCCGCGCCTGAAGGGTCCGCGGGGGGAGGAGGGTCTCAGACATGGCTGCGCGCCGTCCACAGCTCGGGGAAGACGTGCTTGCCGGCGCGCTTCTCCAGCCAGGCCACCCCGGCGGAGCCGCCCGTGCCGGTCTTGGCGCCCATGGCCCGGCGGGTGGCGACGAGGTGGTCGTTGCGCCAGCGCCACACCAGTTCGGCGACGTCGGTGAGGGCCTCGCCGAGCTCGACCAGCTCGGCGTGGTCGCGGGGGGCGGCGTACAGCCCCGCCCAGACCTGCTCGACCGCCGGCGACGGCTCGTACCGCTGCGTGAGGTCGCGCTCCAGGACCTCGGCGGGGACGGGCAGGCCGCGGCGGGCCAGCAGCCGCAGCACCTCGTCGTACAGGCCGGGCTCGGCGAGGGCCTTCTCCAGCTCGGCGTGGACGCGCGGGGAGCCGCGGTGCGGGACGAGCATGGACGCCGACTTGTCGCCGAGGAGGAACTCCATGCGGCGGTACATCGCGGACTGGAAGCCGGAGCCCTCGCCGAGCATCTTGCGGTACGCGTTGAACTGCGCGGGCGTGAGGCGGGCGATCGGGTTCCAGGAGGCGTTCAGCGCCTCCAGCTCGTGCGTCGAGCGGCGCAGGGCGGTCAGCGCCTCGGGGATCCGGTCGTCGCGCAGGGCGCGGCCCGCGGTCTCCCACTCGTGGACGATGACGGTGAACCACAGCTCCATGACCTGGGTGGTGACCAGGAAGACCATCTCTCCCGGGTCGTCGGAGCGCAGGTGCTGCAGGTGGGTGAGGACGTCCGCCTGCACGTAGTCCTCGTAGGGAGTGGTGCCCGCGAAGTCCAGGTTCGGCATGTCCGAACCGGTCTCGTGCGCAGGGGGGGTAGTGGGCGAAGTAGACATCGCTGTCTCCGTCGGTGCGTGCTACCGGGTAGCGGTCTGCTCCTTCCGTTCGGCGGTGGAGCCCCGGTCCCCTCGGGACCGGGCGCAGTCGGCGCACGCGGTCCCGGTCGCATCATGGCACGATCGGACCGGTGATGTAACGGCCGTCCTCGTCATGGGGCCAGGCGTTGGAGACGCAACCGCGCAGCCCCTTGATCTGCTGCATCATCACGGGCGCGGGCTCGCCGGGGCCGGGGCACGTCATGTGGGAGCGCAGCCCGATCTCGTGGCCGATCTCGTGGTTGATGATCAGGTGGCGGTACTCGGCGGGGGTGCCGGTGAAGGTCGGGGAGCCGAGCAGCCACCGTTTGAGGTTGACCACGACGCCCTCGGTGGTCTCGCAGTTGTACTCGCCGCGGGTGTCGAGGCCCTGCGCGAGGCAGAGCCGGTCGGCGGTCTTCGGCGTGGCGATCCGGATGACGAAGTCGGCGTCCTCCGTGACCAGTTGGAACCTCCCTCGGCCGTGGGCGGCCCAGCCGCGCGGGTGGGCGAGGATCCGTTCGATCTCGTGCGCGGCGTCGGCGGCGGGGATGCCCGTGCCGTCCTCGACCTGCACGCGGTAGCGGCGGAGGGTGCCGGTGCCGACCTCGGCACCGGTGGCGCGCGCGGTGGTGAAGGTCCCGGCGCCCGTCAGCGGTACGGAACGGGGCGGCGCGGCGCGGCCGGGGCGGGAGGGGGACGGCGCGGCCGGCGGGGCGGCGGGCCGCGCGTCGGTCTCCGGCGGGGCCGGGGCGGCGGGTGACCGGTCCGCCCGCGGGGCCTGCGGGGCGGCGGGGGCGACGGCGGCGACGGGCTGCTCGTCGGCGTGCCAGTGGGCGAGGGCGGCGCCGGCGCCCAGGGAGAGGATCCCGAGGGCGAGGGTCACCGGTGCGATACGGCTCAGCGGCCCGCGGCTCCTGCCACGGCCGCGGCCGCTCGGGCGGCGCGCGCGTTTTCGCGGCGCGGCGGTTCCACGCTTGCCCACGGCAGAGCTCTCCCCGTGTCCTGGCCGGGTGGGGGGAGGTCCGGCGCCTGATTCGATGGTCTGTGCGATCGTACCGGCCGGTCACCACACGGTCCGGTCCCACCTCGCCGCCCGGTCCCGCGGCACCGGCGCGCCACCGCCCCCCGCGAGCCCGTGCCCCCGGCCCGGGCCCGGCCCGGAGGATCCCGTTCCGCCGGAGGACGGAAACGGGCCCCGCCTCCGGCGTGTCGCCGGGACCGGGGCCCATCGAAAGCGGGGCCCGCCAGGGCCGGGGCCCAGCGCCGCACCGGGGGCTGGACCCACCGGGCCTCAGGCGGTGTCGCGCGCGGCCCCGGTCCCCCTGGGCGGCGTCAGCCCAGCGTGTCCGCGGCGAGCGGCGACGAGTCGCGCAGGAACGTCGCGCAGCGCTCGTACTCCTCCTTCTCGCCGATCGCCTGCGCGGCCCGCGCCAGGGCGTGCAGGGCGCGCAGGAAGCCGCGGTTCGGCTCGTGCTCCCACGGCACGGGACCGTGGCCCTTCCAGCCGTTGCGGCGCAGGGCGTCCAGGCCCCGGTGGTAGCCGGTGCGGGCGTACGCGTACGACTCGACGACCCGGCCGCCCTCGTAGGCGGCGTCGGCGAGGCGCGCCCAGGCGAGCGAGGACGTCGGGTACTGCGCGGCGACCTCCTCCGGCGCGGTCCCGGCCTCCAGCAGCTCGCGCGGACCGGGCTCGTCGGGCAGGTGGGTGGGGGGCGGTCCCCCCAGCAGGTTCTCGTGAATGGCCATGGCCCCAGTGTCCTACGGCGGCCGGGTCACTCCGCGAGACGGGTCAGGGTGCGGACCAGCGCGTCGACGCCCCGCTCGGCCTTGGCGCGCGGGCAGCCGAGGTTGATCCGCACGAATCCGGCCGTGCCGTACACCGTGCCGCGCCGGACGGCGACCCGTTCGCGCCGGACCAGCTCCTCGTCGAGCGACCCGTCGTCCACGCCGAGCGGCCGCAGGTCGACCCAGGCGAGGTACCCGGCCTGCGGCGGCGCGTACAGGGCGCGGCCGGGGAAGGCATCCTCCAGCCGGTGGGCGAGCAGCCGCAGGTTCCCCGCGACGTACGCGCGCAGCTGGTCCAGCCAGGGCCCGCCGTGCCGGTAGGCGGCGGTGTGCGCGGTGAGGGAGAGCACGGACGGCGCGGTGAGGCCCTCGCCGTACTCCAGCCGGCGGTCGAACGCGGCCCGGTCGGCCGGGTCGCCGAGCACGCCGTACGCCCCGTTCAGCGCGGGGAAGTTGAACGCCTTCGACCCCGAGGTGAGCAACGCCCAACGACCCCCGACCGGCGCGACGGCCGGCCACGGCACGTGAGGGTGGCCGTCGTGGGCGAGGTCGCCGTGGATCTCGTCGCTGACGACGGCCACCCCGTGCGCGGCGGCGAGCACCGCGAACCGCTCCAGTTCGGCCCGGCTCCACACCCGGCCCGTCGGGTTGTGCGGCGAGCACAGCAGCAGCACCCGGCTGTCGGGGCGCGCCAGCTCCCGTTCCAGGGCCGCCCGGTCGCCGACCGGGACGCCCCGCGCCTCCCGTCCGAGCCCGGCGAGGGTCTTGGTGAAGCCGTCGTACGTCGGCACGTGCACCACGACGCCGTCACCCGGCCGGGTCCACATCCGCAGCAGCTGCGCCAGGCCGTTCACCACGGACGGGCCGAAGACGAGCGCCGCCGGGTCGAGCTCCAGGTCGTACCGCCGGCCGTACCACTCGCGCACGGCGTCCGGGAAGGCCGTGTACCGCCAGTCGGCATACCCGAACACCCCCTGCGCGACGCGTTCTCGGACAGCGTCGAGCACTTCCGGCGGTGAGCGGAAGTCCATGTCGGAGATGGTGAACGGGACCAGGTCCGGCACCCCGTACAGGTCCGGCAGCACGTCCCACTGGAACGAGCCGGTGCCGCGTAGCGGCACCTCCGTGTCGAAGTCGTACACCCGGTCCTGCGGCATGCTTCCCCTTCCGGCGCGCTTCCGGCGTTCCGGTGTCGCTCCCGGCCGGCGCGGCGTCGCTCCGGACCGGCGCGGCGTCGCTCCCGGCCGGCGCGGCGCTGCCTCCCACGGGTGCGGCGTCGCGTCCGCGCGGCCGGCCACGGGCACGGGCCCGGCACCGCGCGCTCGCGGTGCCGGGCCCGGCCGGTCGCCGTGGCGGCGACTACTTCAGCCTGGTGCCCGCCGAGCGGAGCGCCTGGCAGGCCTCGGCGACGCGCGCGGCCATGCCCGCCTCGGCCAGCTTGCCCCAGGTGCGCGGGTCGTACGTCTTCTTCGAGCCGACCTCGCCGTCGACCTTCAGGACGCCGTCGTAGTTCTTGAACATGTGGTCCGCGACCGGACGGGTGAAGGCGTACTGGGTGTCGGTGTCGAGGTTCATCTTCACGACGCCGTTCTCCAGCGCGGTGGCGATCTCCTCGGCGGTCGAGCCGGAGCCGCCGTGGAAGACGAAGTCGAACGGGTCGGCCTTGCCGAAGCGCTCGGCGACGCCCTGCTGGAGGTCCTTCAGCAGCTCGGGGCGGAGCACGACGTTGCCCGGCTTGTACACGCCGTGGACGTTGCCGAAGGAGGCGGCCAGCAGGTACCGGCCCTGCTCGCCCAGGCCGAGGGCCTCGGCGGTGCGGACGGCGTCGTCGACGGTGGTGTACAGCTCGTCGTTGATCTCGTGGGTGACGCCGTCCTCCTCGCCGCCGGTCGGGGTGATCTCGACCTCGAGGATGATCCGGGCGGCGGCGGCCTGCGCGAGGAGTTCGCGGCCGATGGCCAGGTTGTCGGCGAGGGTCTCCGCGGAGCCGTCCCACATGTGGGACTGGAACAGCGGGTTCTCGCCCTTGGCGACGCGCTCGGCGGAGACCGCGATCAGCGGGCGGACGTAGCCGTCGAGCTTGTCCTTCGGGCAGTGGTCGGTGTGGAGGGCGATGGTGACGTCGTACTTCGCGGCGACGATGTGGGCGAACTCGGCGAGCGCGACGGCGCCGGTCACCATGTCCTTGTTGTGCTGGCCGCCCAGGAACTCCGCGCCACCGGTCGAGATCTGGATGATGCCGTCGCTCTCGGCCTCGGCGAAGCCGCGCAGGGCGGCGTGCAGGGTCTGCGACGACGTCACGTTGATGGCCGGGTAGGCGAACTTGCCTGCCTTCGCCCGGTCGAGCATCTCGTTGTAGACCTCGGGGGTTGCGATGGGCATCTGTCCGCTCCTTGTGATCTGCGGTTGCGTAGCGTTGCTGATCCCTGACCTGGGGGCGACGTCATCGTCGCACCCATCTTCCCAGACGGCCCCGCGGGCTCCACCCCCCGGACGCCGCCGTGACGCACGACGCGTGCGCCGTTCCGGGGGAACGGCGCACGCGTCGAGGAAGCCGCAGGTCGAGCGGCCGGGAGTCAGCCGAGGCCCAGCTCGTCCAGGGCGAAGGCGTACCGGTAGGGCACCCCGGCGGTCCCGCTGATCTTCTCGCCGGCGCCGGTCGCCCGGTCCACGATCGTCGCGACGGCGACGACCTCGGCACCCGCCTCGCGGACCGCCTCGACGGCGGTCAGCGGGGAGCCGCCGGTGGTGGAGGTGTCCTCCACCACCAGGACGCGGCGGCCCTTGATGTCCGGGCCCTCGACGCGGCGCTGCATGCCGTGCGCCTTGGCGGCCTTGCGGACGACGAACGCGTCCAGGGCGCGGCCGCGGGCGGCGGCGGCGTGCAGCATCGACGTGGCGACGGGGTCGGCGCCGAGGGTCAGGCCGCCCACCGCGTCGAAGTCGAGGTCGGCGGTCAGATCGAGCATGACCTGACCCACGAGCGGCGCGGCGGCGCCGTCCAGCGTGATCCGGCGGAGGTCGACGTAGTAGTCGGCCTCCAGACCCGAGGAGAGGGTCACCTTGCCGTGCACCACGGCCTTGTCCTTGATCTGCCGGAGCAGATCGGCTCGTACGTCAGTCATGCCCACGAGCTTAAGCGGCACCGTCCGCACCGGGCACGACCGGCCGCTCGCACCCCCGTACCGGCCGGTCCTGTCCCGCACCGGCCGGTCCCGTTCGGGGCGGCCGGTCCCACCCCACCGCGCCGACCGCTCGCCTCCCGCACCGGCCGGTCCCGCCCCGTGGCGAGGCGGAGGCGGCGGAGGCGGCGGCGGCGGAGGCAGCGGCGGCGGCCCGAGCCGGAGGTGGCGCGGCCCGCGCGTCAGAGGCGGCGCCAGGTCCACGTGGTGGCGACCTCCAGCGGGTCGATGGGGGTGACGAGCCGCGGGTGGGTGTTCAGCCCGTTCGGCGGACCCGACTGCGGCTCGACGCAGACGGCGGCCTCCTGCTCGTCGTAGACGACGACCCACGGGGAGCGGCTCGCCACCTCGAGCTCCAGCACCCCGGGCCAGGTCAGCGTGGCGCTGACGCCGTCGGGCATGCCGAAGCAGTCGTCCCAGGGGCCGGGCCGGGGCTCGACGCGCCGGCCGGTGGGGAGGTGGTCGTCGCCGCGCTCCTCCTGCCAGGCGGGGGCGAAGTCGAGGGCCACCTCGCTGCCGTCGACGGTCCGGTTGAACCACGGGTGCCAGCCGGCCTGCGCGGGGAACGAGTCGTCGTACGTCTCGACGCCCAGCCGCAGCGTGAGCGAGGAGTCGGTCAGCTCGACGGTCTGCGTGACCCGGCCGGTGTACGGCCACGGGTCGGCCAGGTCGTACGTGAAGACCGCCTCCGTCGCGTCCGCGCGGGCCGTGCGCCACGCGGTGTCGCGGCCGGTGCCGTGGATGGCGTGCGGGGGCGCGTTGAGCGGCAGTCGGTGCCGGGTCGCGCCGTTGAGGAAGGCGCCCCGGTCGGTGCGCCCGCACCAGGGCACCATCGGGAAGCAGCCGTACCGCTCGCCCTGCCGCAGCAGTTCCGCGCCGGCCACGCGCAGGCTGCCCAACCGGCAGCCGTTGGCGGGCGTGATGGTCAACTCGACGTCTCCGGCGGCCAGCCGGACGTTCTCACTCATGCTCACCCCACCGACCCTAGGGGGTGACTCGTCCGTCGGGCCGGATCAGGGAGCGACTGTCCGGTGGCGTGGGCGACCGACGACGCCGCGCTGGGGCATGTCCCGTGCCCGAACGGCGCGGGAGAGCGTGCCGTGCCGGACGCGCGAGCCCGGCCTGACCGGCAGGACACCGCCCCGGAGGAGTCCGGGACCCTCAGCCGCGGCGGCGCAGGGCGCGGCCGACGACGACCGCCGAGGCGATGGCGAGCGCGGCGGCGGGGGCGAGCCAGCGCAGCGCGGCTGAACCGACACGGTGGTCGGGGCCGGGCACGGGGGCGTACCTGCCGCGGGGCGGGGAGTGGTCGACCTCCTCGGCGCTGCGGCCGATCATGGTCCGCCGGGCGTGCGCGGCCTCGACGGCGGGCTCGCCGGGGACCGTCTCGTCGAGCGGGAAGCCGTCGACGGCGAACGGGTCCAGGGCGGCCGGGTCCAGGGAGGGCGGCGGGACCGGCGTGTCGAAGACGGTGGGGCGCCGCCCGGCCTCGTCGTCGGCCGCGTCGTCACCGGCGGCGGTGTGGGCGGCGTCGGCGGCGTCGCCCGCGGCGGCGTCCGGGGCGGCGTCCGGGGCGGCGTCGACGGCGGTCGGCTCCACGGCGCCGTCGTCGACCCCGTCGTGGTCCACGTCGCCGGGACCGCCCGCGTCGTCCGCGTCGTCCGGACCGGTCACGCCGTCCTGCGGGCCCGCGGTGGCGGCCGGGGCGGCCGGAGCCGCCGCGCCGCGGGCGAGGGCCTCGCCGAGACGGTCCAGCAGGCGCTGGGCCGCCGCGGTGACCGCGTCGTCCGGCAGCTCGGCCAGGCGCCCCTCGGCGCCGGCGGAACCGGTGAACACCAGGGTGGTGCCGTCCTCCGCCGGGGTGAGCCGGGCGGTCAGCGCGACCTTCACCGCCCCGCCGCCGCGCACTTCGGAGCCCTCGCCCTCGACGGCGTACGCGCCGTCCTCCCGGGCGGTGAGGTGCAGCTCGCCGCGGTAGGTGATGGTGTGCCCGCCGACGCGCACCCGGAGGCGGCCGGACAGCGGCCCCGCGGCGCCGTCCGCGTCCTGTTGGAGCCCTGGGACGCAGCGGGCGACGCGGGCCGGGTCGGCCAGCAGGTCGCGGAGGGGCGGCTCGGCAACCGGAACGAACACCTCATGCTCCATGGGAGCGAGCCTACCCACGCCGGGCCGTCCCGTCCCCGCTCGCGCGCCACCGATCACCCGCCACCCGCACTCCCCCGGCGACCCGCCACCCGCGTCCCCGGCGACCCGCCGCCCGCGTCCCGGGCGACCCGGCGCCCGGGACGAGGCCGGTCCCACCGGCCCGGCCCGGCGGGCCGCCGGCCCCGTCCGGTCTCGGTCATCGGCCGTAGCGGGGGTGGGTCAGGGTCGACGGGGGCAGGGCCGGCACGCGGGTCCGTTCCGCGCGGCGTGCCGCGGCCGCCAGGACGTCCGGCGTCGGCGCGCCCCGCGCCGCTGCCCCCGGGGCGGGCGCGAGGGCGGGTGGGCCCGGAGCGCGGGACGAGGCGGGCGCGGCCAGGAGGAGGCCCCAGTCGTGCGCGGGGCGCGCGGACCCGCCGGACGCGCGGCCGGGGCCGCCGGCGGAACCGGTCGGCGGCCCCGTGACGGCGTACGGCCGGGTGGCGAAGCCCGCGGCGCGCAGCGTCGCCTCCACCGTCCAGTAGACGGAGGGCCGCGCGGCGACCGGCCCGGCGTGGACGGCGAGGCGGCCGCCGGCGGCGAGCACGCGCGCGGTCAGGCCGTAGAACTCCTGCGAGTACAGCTTCGCGCCGGCGGTGCTCCCCGGGTGCGGCAGGTCCGCGAGGACGACGTCGTACGACGCGGTGCGCGGCGCGGTCCTGAGCCAGCGGAACGCGTCGGCGTGGACGACCCGCAGCCGGGGGTCTTCGTACGCGTGGTCGTTCAGCCGGGCCAGGGCCGGATCGGTGCGGGCGAGTCGGACGACGCCCGGGTCCACCTCGACGACGGTCACGTGCGCCACGTCGGCGTAGCGGAGCACCTCGCGCGCGGCGAGCCCGTCGCCGCCGCCGAGGACGAGCACGCGCGTGTGGCGCCCGCGCATGGCGGGGTGGACCAGGGCCTGGTGGTGGCGGTACGCGCCGCCGCTGATCCGCAGCCGCCCGTCCAGGTACAGGTCGGGCGGTCCGTCCCGGGCGCCGGTCAGCACGACCTCCTGCACGGACGTGCGGACGGCGACGCGGACGTGCGCGCCGTAGACGGCGCGGCGGGCGGCCCGCTCGAAGTCCTCCACCAGCAGCGCGGCGACGGCGAGCAGGCCGAGGACGGCGGCGTTGACGCAGACGAGCAGCAGCCGTTCGCGGCCCGACAGGTCGCGGGCGAAGAGCCACAGCACGATGGCCCCGCCCACCACGGCGTTCACCACGCCGGTCAGGAGCGCGCCGGTGAGCTGACCGAGCCAGGGCAGCAGGACGAACGGGAAGGCGAGCCCGCCGACCAGCGCGCCCACGTAGTCGGCGGCGAACAGGTCCGCGACCGTGCCGTCGGCGTCCTGGCGGGCGCGCGGCGAGACGCGCTGGATCAGCGTCATCAGCAGCGGTATCTCGGCGCCGATCAGCACGCCGGTGGCGAGGGAGAGCACGACCAGCGTGTGCCGCGCGCCGCCCAGCCAGGCGAACGAGGCGTGCAGCGCGAGCCCGGAGCAGCCGCCGACCAGGGCGAGCAGCGCCTCCAGCAGCCCGAAGCCCACGGCGGCCCGGCGGCGCAGCCGTTTGGCGAGCAGGGAGCCGACGCCCATCGCGAAGACCATGACGGCCAGGACGACGGACGCCTGGGTGACGGAGTCGCCGATCAGGTACGAGGCGAGGGCGACCAGTTGGAGCTCGTAGACCAGTCCGCAGGCGGCGCAGACGAAGACGGCCGCGAGGACCAAGGGGCGGCCGGCGCGCGGCCCCGGCGGCCCGGGCGCCGCGTCCTCGCAGGAGGGCGGCGCCGCGGTCGGCGAGGCGGGCGCTTCGAGCATGCGCCCACGCTACGTCGCGCTCCGCTCACTCTTGGTCACCCACACGAGTGCTACCGGGGCGTCCGAGGCATGGAACGCCCACAGCCCGTGCGGACCGGCCCCGGGCCGCCACCGGAGCAGCCCCGGCCGGTCGGCAGCCGGCCCCCGCCGGTGGCGCCATCAGCAGGCCACCGACGGCGCCCCCGCGTACCGGTACCCCGTCAGCCACCGGCGGCCCCGCGTACCAGCGGGCCGTCGGACGCGGCACCGCCCTCGCGGCGCGGCCGGGCGGCCCCGTCGTCCGGGCGCCGGGCCCGGGGGGCGCGCCGCACGCTGGTCCGCGTCACCACGAGCTGTCCCTCCTGCGGGTAGGCGTGCCACGTGCGCCACCGCACCCCGCCGTCGTACCGCTGCGCCAGCATCGCGGTGAACGCGTGCGGCGAGCCGGGAAACGTCCCGGCCAGGCCGTGCGGGTGGTCGGCGACGAGCGCGAGCAGTTCCTGCGCGCGCCCGGCGAACGCGCCCCGCGACAGCGTCTCGACGCGCGCCGCGAACTCGTACTCCATACCGCCGATCCGCTCCGCCGCGCCCAGCGGCAGGGGCGTGCTGCCGCCGGGCATGCAGGCGACGGTCTCCGAGCATCTGGTGTCCCCTTCCTCCAGGAGGACCTGGTGGGACGCGCCGAGCAGTCTCAGTTGCAGCGTGGCGCCGGACAGTTCGAGGTCCAGGACGGCGAGGGCGGGCAGCGGCTCGCGCCCCAACGCCCAGGCCAGGTCGGCTGCGCGCGTGTCGGTGTACGCGGTCTGCAGGGTGGTGAGCATGAGTCAGCTCCGCAAGCACGGTGACGTGACGGGTGGACCGGGGGCGTCGTCCCGGAAGACGTTCAAAGGACGTTCAGGGGGCTGGAGGTACCGGCTCGGGGTCCACACGAGGTCCGAGGGCTCGATGTCTCGACAGCGAGGCAATCATGAACCCCGCGAGGCCCACAGCGTCTTTACCCAACTTTGCGCCGGTTCCATCCCCTCGGGGGCCTGACGGTTCAGGTGTTCACCAGAAACCGCGGGAAGAGGCGCGCAAACACACAACGGGGGCACGCCCGGCGGAAGTTCTCCCCGCCGGGCGCCCCGCCGCGGATGCGGACCGGCTGCCCCGTGTCAGCCGCCTCCGCACCCGCCCCCTCCTCCGCCCCCGTCGCAGGAGCCGCCGGACGAGCCGCCGCTCCCGCCGCCGTCGCACGACGGCGCGTCACCCCGGCCGCCGGTGCCGCCCCCCGGGCCGTCACCGCCGCCCGGGACGCCGCTCCCGGCGTCGAACCAGACGCCACCGCCGCTCGCCGTGTCGGACCGGACTCCCCCTGCGCCGGTGCTTCCGGCGCCGGTCCTCCCGGCGCCGGTGCCGGCGGTCCGGCGGCGGGCCGTCCGGCCCCCACCGGTGCCCCCGCCCCCCGTGGTGAGGGCCACGAACCCCACCGTCAGCAGCAGCAGCGCGCTGCCCACGACGACCATCCCGGTCATGTCGTCCGCCCCCCGCCGGTCAGGAACCGCCGCCGCAACCGCCGCCCCCGCCGCACGACGAGCCGCCGCCGCAGGAGTGGCCCCCACCGCCGTCCCACCAGCCGCCCGCGCCGCCGCCGGTCGACGACGAGCGCCGCCCCCGCCGGCTTCGCCGCGACGCGCCGCCGCGGGCGCCTCCCGCCGAGACGACGCGGATGATCACCGCCATCAGCGCCAGTCCCCCGAAGACCGCCATGAACTCCATGTCCGATCACCCTCCCCCGTGTGTGGTGTGCCTGGGGAATGCCCGTCCGCCACCCACGCCGAATCGCGAATTGAGCAACTCCAGAGGTTTCCGCACCGGACGCCGTACGGCCCGCGCGCGCCCTTGAGGCCGCCCGCGCTTCACCGCAGGATGGCGCCCATGACCAGAGCACCGCTCAACCGCCGTCTCGCCCCGTTCGGCACCACGATCTTCGCCGAGATGTCCGCGCTGGCGACCGCCACCGGCGCGATCAACCTCGGCCAGGGCTTCCCCGACACCGACGGCCCCGTGGAGATCCGCGAGGCGGCCGTCCGCGCCCTGCGCGAGGGCCGCGGCAACCAGTACCCGCCCGGCCCCGGCGTCCCGGAGCTACGCACCGCGATCACCGAGCACCAGCGGCGGCGGTACGGCCTCTCCTACGACCCCGACACGGAGGTCCTGGTCACCGTCGGGGCGACGGAGGCGGTCGCCGCGTCCCTGCTCGCGCTGGTCGAGCCGGGCGACGAGGTCATCGCCCTGGAGCCGTACTACGACTCGTACGCCGCGTGCGTCGCCATGGCCGGCGGCACCCGCGTCCCGGTGACCCTGCGCCCCGACCCGGCCGGCGGCCGTTTCGTCCTCGACCTGGACGAGCTGCGCGCCGCCGTCACCGACCGCACCCGGCTCATCCTGCTCAACACCCCGCACAACCCCACCGGCACCGTCCTCACCCGGGACGAGCTGGCCGCGGTGGCGGCGCTCGCGGTGGAGCGGGACCTGCTCGTCGTCACGGACGAGGTGTACGAGCACCTGGTCTTCGACGACGCGGAGCACGTGCCGATCGCGTCGTTCCCGGGGATGCGGGAGCGGACCGTGACGATCTCGTCGGCCGGCAAGACGTTCTCGTTCACCGGGTGGAAGGTCGGCTGGCTCACGGCGTCGCCCGAGCTGACGGCGGCGGTGCGGACGGCGAAGCAGTACCTGACCTTCGTGGCGTCGGGGCCGTTCCAGTACGCCGTCGCCGAGGCGCTGCGGCTGCCGGACGCGTTCTTCGCGTCGCTGCGCGCCGACCTCGCCGCCAAGCGGGACATCCTCACCGAGGGGCTGACGGCGGCGGGCTTCCGGGTGTACCGGCCGCGCGGCACGTACTTCGTGACGGCCGACGCCGCCCCGCTGGGCGCACAGGACGGGGTCGCCTTCTGCCGGTCGCTGCCGGAGCGGTGCGGGGTCGTCGCCATCCCGAACGCCGTCTTCTACGACCACCCGGAGACGGGGCGGACCCTGGTGCGGCTCGCCTTCTGCAAGGGCGAGGCCGTGCTGCGGGAGGCGGCCGAGCGCCTGGCCCGGCTGTGACGGCCACGGCGGGGCGCCCGGCCCGGCCCTGAACGGGTCCGGCCGGGGCCGCGGCCCGTCATGGGCCGCCGCCCCGGCCGGACCCGGGTACCGCGGGACGCCCGAGGGGGCGCGGGTGCTCAGACCTCGTCGCCCTCGGTGGGCGTGCCGGGCTCCAGGCCCAGCTGCTCCAGCAGCCACTTGTCGAACTCGATCGACGCGCGCACCCAGCTGACCGTGGACGACACGAAGTGCTCCAGGCTGACGCCCGTGCCGATCAGCATCTGGGCCTCGCCGATGAGCCGGACGGTGGCGCCGCCCTGCTCGTCCTCGTGGAGGTGCGTGTACACCTTGGGCCACAGGGTGCGGCGGTTCCAGTCGTCGATCGTCTCCAGGATCTTCGTACGGTCCTCGACCGGGTGCGGCCGGTCGTAGAACGTGCGGACGGAGAAGACCTGCTGCTCCGCCTCGCCGCGGAACATGAAGTAGGTGCGGAACTCCTCCCACGGCGCCGCGAGGTCACCCTCGTCGTCGACGACGTACTTGAGCTCCATCTGCTCCAGGAGCTGCTTCACCAGGTCCTGGTCGGGGACGATGGGGCCCGCCGGTCCTTCGGCCTGAGGCTGGGGCTGTCCCCCGAAATTCGGAATCGAGGACGGGTCGATGCTCACCGGGTAATTCCCTTCGTACGGATAGCCGCCATCCTCCCCCATCGTGGGCGGTCGGTGGCAAGCCCGACCGGCCCCGATCCGCTGCGGGCTGACACGGGCCCGCCCGGGCCACCCGTACGGGGGCGCCGGCCGCCCCCGTACGGCACGGGCCGTGGGGCCCGCGGTCAGCGGACCGGTTCCACCGACAGGCCGTCGTCCGTCCGGTCGACGCGGACCGTGTCGCCGTCCGTGATCGCGCCGGACAGGATGGCGCGGGCGAGGCGGTCGCCGATGGCGGTCTGCACCAGGCGGCGCAGCGGGCGCGCGCCGTAGGCCGGGTCGTTGCCCTCGACGGCGAGCCACTCCAGGGCGTCGGGCGTGACGTCCAGGGTGAGCCGCCGCTCGGCGAGGCGGCGGGCCAGGCGGCCGATCTGGAGGCGGGCGATCCGGGCCAGCTCGTCGCGGTTCAGCGCGGCGAAGACGACGATGTCGTCCAGCCGGTTGAGGAACTCGGGCTTGAAGGAGGCCCGCACGACCTCCAGCACCTGCTCCCGCTTCTCGGCCTCCGTCGTCGTCGGCTCGATCAGGTACTGGCTGCCCAGGTTGGAGGTGAGCACCAGGATGGCGTTGCGGAAGTCGACCGTGCGGCCCTGGCCGTCCGTGAGCCGCCCGTCGTCGAGGACCTGGAGCAGGACGTCGAAGACCTCCGGGTGGGCCTTCTCCACCTCGTCCAGCAGGACGACGCTGTACGGGCGGCGGCGCACCGCCTCGGTCAGCTGCCCGCCCTCCTCGTAGCCGACGTAGCCGGGGGGCGCGCCGACGAGGCGGGCGACGGAGTGCTTCTCGCCGTACTCCGACATGTCGATGCGGACCATGGCCCGCTCGTCGTCGAAGAGGAAGTCGGCGAGCGCCTTGGCCAGCTCGGTCTTGCCGACGCCTGTCGGGCCGAGGAAGAGGAACGAGCCGGTCGGCCGGTCGGGGTCGGCGATGCCGGCCCGCGTGCGGCGCACGGCGTCGGAGACGGCCCGGACGGCCTCGCTCTGGCCGATCAGGCGCCGGCCCAGCTCCTCCTCCATGCGCAGCAGCTTCTGCGTCTCGCCCTCCAGGAGACGGCCGGCGGGGATGCCGGTCCAGGAGCCGACGACGTCGGCGATGTCGTCCGGGCCGACCTCCTCCTTGACCATGGTGTCCTTGGCGGCCTCCTGCTCGGCCTCGCTGGCCTCCTCCAGCTCGCGCTCGACGGCCGGGATCTCGCCGTAGAGCAGCTTGGAGGCGGTGTCGAAGTCGCCGTCGCGCTGGGCCCGCTCGGCCTGGCCGCGCAGGTCGTCCAGCTTCTCCTTCAGCTCACCGACGCGGTTGAGGCCCTGCTTCTCCTTCTCCCAGCGGGCGGTCAGGCCGCGCAGCTCCTCCTCCTTGTCGGCGAGGTCGCGGCGCAGCTTCTCCAGCCGCTGCACGGAGGCCGGGTCGCTCTCGTTCTTCAGCGCCAGCTCTTCCATGCGCAGGCGGTCGACGGCGCGCTGGAGCTCGTCGATCTCGACGGGCGAGGAGTCGATCTCCATGCGGAGCCGGGATGCCGCCTCGTCGACGAGGTCGATGGCCTTGTCGGGGAGGAAACGGGAGGTGATGTACCGGTCGGAGAGGGTCGCGGCGGCGACGAGCGCGGAGTCCGCGATCTGTACCTTGTGGTGCGCCTCGTACCGGCCCTTGAGGCCGCGCAGGATGGCGATGGTGTCCTCGACGGTCGGCTCGGCGACCAGGACCTGCTGGAAGCGGCGCTCCAGCGCGGGGTCCTTCTCGATGCGCTCGCGGTACTCGTCGAGGGTGGTCGCGCCCACCATGCGCAGCTCGCCGCGGGCCAGCATGGGCTTGAGCATGTTGCCCGCGTCCATCGCGGAGTCGCCGCCGGCGCCCGCGCCGACGACCGTGTGCAGCTCGTCGATGAAGGTGACGACCTGGCCGTCGCTCTCCTTGATCTCCGACAGGACGGTCTTCAGCCGCTCCTCGAACTCGCCGCGGTACTTCGCGCCGGCGACCATGGCGCCCAGGTCGAGGGAGACCAGCCGCTTGTCGCGCAGCGACTCGGGGACGTCGCCCTTCACGATCCGCTGGGCGAGCCCCTCGACGACGGCGGTCTTGCCGACGCCGGGCTCACCGATGAGGACGGGGTTGTTCTTGGTGCGACGGGAGAGCACCTGCACGACGCGGCGGATCTCCTGGTCGCGGCCGATCACCGGGTCGAGCCGGCCCTCGCGGGCGGCGGCGGTGAGGTCCGTGCCGAACTTCTCCAGCGCCTTGTACTGCCCCTCGGGGTCCGGCGTGGTGACGCGGCGGCTGCCCCGCGCGCGGGTGAAGGCGGCCAGCAGCTTCCCGGCGGTCGCGCCCTGCCGCGTGAGGAGCTCACCCGCGGCGCCGCCCTTGGCCGCGACGCCGACGAGCAGGTGCTCCGTGGAGAGGTACTCGTCGCCGAGCTCGCGCGCCCGGGCCTGGGCGTCGGCGACCACGGCGAGCAGGTCGCGGTTGGGTTGCGGCGGGGCGACGGTCGACCCGGTGACGCTGGGGAGGCCGGCGAGCAGCCGCTCCGCCCCGGCGCGCACGGCCGCCTGGTCGGCGTCGACGGCGGCGAGCAGGTCGGTGAGGTTCTCGTTGTCCTGGCCGGAGAGCAGCGCCAGCAGCAGGTGCGCCGGCGTCAGGTCGGCGTGCCCGCCCGACACGGCGCGGTTGGTCGCGGCGTTCAGCGCGTCCCGGCTCTTGTTGGTCAGCTCGGCGTCCACGGGTACTGGGTCCTCCTCGGCTGCTGATGCGTCGTACCGGCCTTATGACTCAGCCAACGTCGACAAAGTTGAGTCTATTCCACTCAAGGTGGTGGGTGCCAGCAGCCGCCGGTAGGTTCCGGACATGGCCATCGACCTGCGGGACCCCGGCGCCTCCTACGTCAGCTTCTGGCGCGAGCGCCACATGTGCACCCTGACGACCCACCGTCCCGACGGTTCGCCGCACGTGGTGCCGGTCGGCGTCACCTACGACCCGGACGGCGGCGCGCGGGGCGTGGCCCGGGTGATCACCAACAAGCACAGCCGCAAGGTGGCGAACGTGCTGGCGGCGGGGTCCGACGGCGCCCGGGTCGCGGTGTGCCAGGTGGCCGCGGGCCGCTGGGCGACGCTGGAGGGCCTGGCCGTGGTCCGCACGGAACCGGACGTCGTCGCGGACGCCGTCGCGCGGTACGCGGAGCGGTACGGGCGCACCCCGACGCCGAACCCGGACCGGGTCGTGATCGAGATCACGCTCACCCGCGCGATGGGACGGGCCTAGACCGAGGGACGCGCGGGGCCCGGCGGGCGCGCGGGGCACACACCGCGGGGTGGGCGCCCGGGGCGCGCGGCGCGGGGTGGGCGCCCGGGGCGCGCGGGACGCGGCCGGATCGCGGGGCGCGCGGCGCGGGCCCGGATCGCGGGGCGCGCGGCGCGGGCCCGGATCGCGGGGCGCGCGGGACGCGGACAGCACAGCGGCGCCATCGTGTTTCAGGTCCACGATGGCGCCGCTGTGTGGGGGAAGCACCTGAGCGATCTACAACGACGGGGGAATCGCTCAGGCGCTGCGGGGGGTGGCGGTGGGGGCCTCGGCCTCGACCAGCTGATGGTCACGCTGGTCGAGGTTGACGAAGATCATTCCGTAGCGGATGGCGCAGCGGACGGGCTGCGGCGCACCGCGCGGCCGACGGAGGCACCGGTAGGCGCGGATGTCCTCGTCGTCGCCGCGGGTGATGACGATCGGCTCCCCGAAGAGGGTGACCATCAACGAATCGCCACCCTGGGGGACTGCGGTGACGAGGTCGATGAAGTGCCACCCGGAACGGTAGGCGGACGCCATCTCGCGGCGGAATCGGGAGTCGTCGGGGACGTTCATGCGGCGACACCCGTCGGCGTGGAGTCGGCGCTGTCCCAAGAGGGCTCCCCGAAGGTCGTCGGGGCGACCTCCCACGAAGGCTCAGGGATGCCCGCCGGCCCGACCTCCCACGCAGGCTCACCTGCGACGACGCTGTTCGCGGACACCGTGTCCCACGACGGCTCGCCGCTGAGGGCGGCGACACCGCACGCGGCCGCCGCGGCGACAGCTATGGCGCTAAGTGCACGAACCATCCTGGTCATGGACGATCTCCACCTCTTTTTGTCCTTACCTCCTCCCCCGCGTCTATGACGATGGCTCACTCCGAACGCTTCCACCAGCCAGTACAGGCATCATGTTCCTGAAATACAGGACCCTGAGGGGGGTGCAGATGCGGTCTAAGGTGGACAATCCGGAAACCGGGCACAGTCATGACGAGCTGTGCGAAGCCGGAAAGCACCTGTACGCGGCCGCCCTGCGCGCCGGCCGGATAGCCCGTACGGAGGTCGACGCGGCGCCCTGCCTCATCGACCTCGCCCTGCTGCATCCGGATCCGGACGATTCCCAGTGGCTGCGGCCCGTGCCTCCGTCCATCGCCCTCAACCAGCTGATACACCCCATCGAGCGGGAGATCCAGCAGCGCAGGCAGCGGGCCCTGTCGTTGGCCGATGCATTCGAGCCGTTCATGACGATCCCCGCGGCGGCCCCGTGCACCAGTGCGGCGATCAACGTCCTGGAGGGTCTGGCGGTCATCAACGCCGAACTGGACCGCGTGACGGACGAGTGCGCGGTCGAACTCCTCACCATCCAGCCGGGCAGCGGACGGAAACCCGAGACTGTCAAGGCCGCCTTGCGGCGGGTGGAGCCCCTGCTGGGCCGCGGTGTCCGAATGCGGACCCTCTACCAGCACACCGCGCGGCACCACTCGGCGACCATGGGGTACGTCGAGCGGATCACGCCGTACGGGCTGGAGGTCCGCACGCTGGAGGAGATCATCGACCGGTTGATCATCGTCGACCGCAAGGTCGCCTTCATACCGGCCCGCAGCGACCGCCAGGTGGCCCTGGAGCTGCGGCACGAGGGACTGGTGCAGTACCTCGTCGGCGTGTTCGAGCAGTTCTGGCTGCACGGCATCCCGTGGGAGGAGGAGGTCGTCTCGTACGCCCCCGCCCTCAACGGCATAAGCGGCATCCAGCGGTCCATCGCCAAGCTCCTCGTCGAGGGCCACGTCGACGAGGCCATCGCCCGCCGGCTCGGCATGAACGTCCGCACCTGCCGCGCCCACATCGCCAAGCTCGCCTCCACCCTGGGCAGCGGCAGCCGCGCCCAGCTCGGCTACCTCATCGCCCGCTCCGGCATCCTCGACCAGGACCAGGACCTCACCCCCCGCACCCCGGGACCGGAGGAGCCACCGCGCGGCCACGACTGACGCCCCGCCGGCCGCGGACACCCGCAGGGGGCGGGCACCCGCACCCGCACGGCCCCTGACTCGCACGAGGGCGGCCCTGACCCGCATGAGGGCCGCCCCCGGACCCGCATGGTCCGGGCCCCCCGCACGAGGGCGGCTCCTGACCCGCACGGCCCGGCCCCGGCACGCGGAAGGCCCCCTCCGGAGAGGGGGCCTTCGAAACGTCCACGGGCCGGACGCCGCACGCCGAACGCGCCGAACCGACCGCCGCACTGGGTGGCTACTCGCCGCCCCGGCGCGTACCCGGGCGCCACACGACCAGCGCGCCCGTCTGCTGCACCTCCTGGTACGGCACCAGGTCGCGCCGGTACGAGGCGTGGACCTGGGCCTCGCGCTGGCGTATCGCCGCCGCCGCACCCTCGACCGCCGCCGACAGCTCGGCCACCCGCGCCTGCAGCGCGGCGACCTGGTTCTCCAGCTCGATGATGCGCTTGATTCCGGCCAGGTTGATGCCCTCGTCCTGCGACAGCTGCTGCACCTGCCGGAGCAGCTCGATGTCGCGGGCCGAGTAGCGCCGTCCCCGCCCGGCCGTACGGTCCGGCGAGACGAGTCCCAGCCGGTCGTACTGGCGCAGCGTCTGCGGGTGCAACCCGCTGAGCTGGGCCGCCACCGAGATGACGTACACCGGAGTCTCGTCGGTCAGTTCGTACGGGTTGCGTCGGCGTGCGTCCATTGCGTCAAGCCCCCTTCGCGGCCTGGAAGAGCTCCGCCCGCGGGTCCTCGTCCGCGGTCACCCGACGGTACGCCTCCAGGGCCTCGCGCGCCTCGGCGCTCAGCCCCTCGGGCACGGCGACCTCGACGGTCACCAACAGGTCGCCCCGCGTGCCGTCCTTGCGGACGGCGCCCTTGCCGCGGGCGCGCATGGTCCGGCCGTTGGGCGTGCCGGCCGGGATCTTCAGCGTGACCGCGGGCCCGCCGAGGGTCGGCACCCTGATCTCGCCGCCCAGCGCCGCCTCGGCGAAGGAGACGGGGACCGTGACGGTGAGGTTGTCGCCCTTGCGGCCGAAGACGGGGTGGCTGTCGACGTGGACGATCACGTACAGGTCGCCGGCCGGTCCGCCCCGCTCGCCGGGGGCGCCCTTGCCGCGCAGCCTGATCCGCTGGCCGTCGGAGACGCCCGCCGGGATGCGCACCTGCATGGTGCGCGACGACTTGGCGCGGCCGCTGCCGTGGCAGACGTCGCACGGGTCCTGGGCGATGAGCCCGCGGCCCTTGCAGTCCACGCACGGGTCGGTCAGCGAGAACGAGCCGCTGCCGCCGCGCGAGACCTGGCCGGTGCCGACGCAGGTCGGGCAGACCCGCGGGGTGCCGTTCTTGTCGCCGGTGCCGGAGCACGCCTGGCAGGGCTGCTGGCTGGACATGCGCAGCGGGACCGTGGCCCCGTCCACCGCCTCGGTGAAGCTGAGCGTCACCTCGGACTCGATGTCCTGGCCGCGGCGCGGCTGTGTCCGCGTGCCCGGGCCGGCACCGGTGCCGCCCCGGTTGAACAGGCCGCCGAAGACGTCCCCGAGCCCGCCGCCGAAGCCGCCGGCGCCACCCGCGCCGCCCTGGGCACCGCCGAAGAGGTCACCCAGGTCGAAGTTGAACGAGCCGCCGGCGCCGCCGGGTCCGGGGCGGAAGCCGCCGTTGCCGAAGAGGGCGCGCGCCTCGTCGTACTCCTTGCGCTTCTTGGGGTCGCCGAGGACGTCGTTCGCCTCGGAGACCTCCTTGAAACGCGCCTCGGCCGCCACGTCGCCCTTGTTGGCGTCCGGGTGGAACTCCCGGGCGAGCTTGCGGTACGCCTTCTTGATCTCGGCCTCGGTGGCGTCCTTGGGGACGCCGAGGACCTTGTAGTAGTCCTTCTCGACGAAGTCCTTCGTGCTCATCGACGTCCCTCCTCCCGGACGATCACTGCGTCAGCCACCGGGCCGGCGGTCCGAAGACCGCCGGCCCGCCGGCTGTCAGCCCTCGTCGGGGCCACCGTTCTCCTCGTCGCCCGGCTGCTCGTCCTTCGCGGCCGGCGCCGCGCCCGGCTGGGGCTCGGCCACGGCGACGCGCGCGGGCCGGATGGTCCGCTCGCCGATGCGGTACCCGGGCTGCAGGATCGCCACGCAGGTCGTCTCGGTGACGTCCGGCGCGTACGAGTGCATGAGCGCCTCGTGCACCGTCGGGTCGAAGGGCTCGCCCTCCTTGCCGAACTGCTGGAGGCCCATCTTGGCGACGGTGGTCTCCAGCGACTCGGCGACCGACTTGAAGCCGCCCACCAGCTCGCCGTGCTCCCGGGCGCGGCCGATGTCGTCGAGCACGGGCAGCAGCTCGGTCAGGAGCGTCGCGACGGCGACCTCCTTGACCGCGGCCCGGTCCCGGTCGACGCGGCGGCGGTAGTTCTGGTACTCCGCCTGGAGCCGCTGGAGATCCGCGGTGCGCTCGGCGAGCGCACTGCGGGTCTGGTCCAGCTGGGCGGTCGCGCCGACCGACTGGTCCGTGTCGTTCGCGTCCCCGGCCGGGGCCGCCGCGCCCTCCTCCACGGGAGGGGTCTCGGCGGCCTCGGCGGCGTCGTCAGGGGTGGCGCCGGAGGGGACGTCGGGCTTCTCCTCGAATCCCGGGGTCTCCTCCGTCATGCGGCCCCACCCTTCGGCTTCTCGTCGTCGACGATCTCGGCGTCGATGACGTCGTCGTCGCCCTTGGCGCCGGTGTCGCCGGCGTCCGCCTGGGCGCCGCCGGCCGCCTGGCCGGCCTGGGCGTCGGCGTACATGGCCTGGCCGAGCTTCTGGGAGACGGCCGCGACCTTCTCGGTGGCGGTGCGGATCTCCGCGGTGTCCTCGCCCTTCAGCTTCTCCTTGAGCTCGCTCACCGCCGTCTCGACCTCGGTCTTGACGTCACCGGGCACCTTGTCGGCGTTGTCGGCGAGGAACTTCTCCGTCTGGTAGACGAGCTGCTCGCCCTGGTTGCGGGTCTCGGCGGCCTCGCGGCGGCGGTGGTCCTCCTCCGCGTACTGCTCGGCCTCCTGGCGCATCCGGTCGACCTCGTCCTTCGGCAGCGAGGAGCCGCCGGTGACGGTCATCTTCTGCTCCTTGCCCGTGCCCAGGTCCTTCGCGGTCACGTGCATGATGCCGTTGGCGTCGATGTCGAAGGCGACCTCGATCTGCGGGACGCCGCGCGGGGCCGGCGGGAGGCCGGTCAGCTCGAACATGCCGAGCTTCTTGTTGTACGCCGCGATCTCGCGCTCGCCCTGGTAGACCTGGATCTGCACGGACGGCTGGTTGTCCTCGGCCGTCGTGAAGATCTCGGACCGCTTGGTCGGGATCGTGGTGTTGCGCTCGATGAGCTTGGTCATGATGCCGCCCTTGGTCTCGATGCCGAGGGACAGCGGGGTGACGTCGAGGAGCAGGACGTCCTTGACCTCGCCCTTGAGGACGCCGGCCTGCAGGGCGGCACCGATGGCGACGACCTCGTCCGGGTTGACGCCCTTGTTGGCCTCGCGGCCACCGGTCAGCTCCTTGACGAGCTCGGCAACGGCCGGCATGCGGGTCGAGCCACCGACGAGGACGACGTGGTCGATCTCGGAGAGCTGGATGCCCGCGTCCTTGATCACGTTGTGGAACGGGATCTTGCAGCGCTCCAGCAGGTCCGCGGTGAGCTGCTGGAACTGGGCGCGCGTGAGCTTCTCGTCCAGGTGCAGCGGGCCCTCGGCGGACGCCGTGATGTAGGGCAGGTTGATCGAGGTCTCGGTGGACGAGGACAGCTCGATCTTGGCCTTCTCGGCGGCCTCGCGGAGGCGCTGGAGGGCCATCTTGTCCTTGGACAGGTCCACGCCGTGCCCGGAGTGGAACTGCTTGACCAGGTACTCGACGACGCGCTGGTCCCAGTCGTCACCACCGAGGTGGTTGTCGCCGTTGGTGGCCTTCACCTCGACGACGCCGTCGCCGATCTCCAGCAGCGAGACGTCGAAGGTGCCGCCACCGAGGTCGAAGACGAGGATCGTCTGGTCGTCCTTGTCGAGGCCGTACGCCAGGGCGGCGGCCGTCGGCTCGTTGACGATGCGCAGGACGTTCAGGCCCGCGATCTCGCCGGCCTCCTTGGTGGCCTGGCGCTCGGAGTCGTTGAAGTACGCCGGGACGGTGATGACCGCGTCCGTGACCTTCTCGCCCAGGTACGCCTCGGCGTCCCGCTTCAGCTTCTGCAGGATGAACGCGGAGATCTGCTGCGGGTTGAAGTTCTTCCCGTCGAGCTCGATCTTCCAGTCCGTGCCCATGTGGCGCTTGACCGAACGGATGGTCCGGTCGACGTTGGTGACGGCCTGCCGCTTGGCGACCTCGCCGACGAGGACCTCGCCGTTCTTGGCGAAGGCGACGACGGACGGCGTGGTCCTGGCGCCCTCGGCGTTGGTGATGACGGTGGGCTCGCCGCCTTCCAGAACGCTGACGACGGAGTTAGTCGTGCCCAGGTCGATGCCGACCGCACGTGCCATTTCGATTCCTCCAACTGACTTGAGTGGAACAGGCTCAAGGATGCACGACCCACGCACTCACGTCAACAGACCTGAGTCGAGCGCGCTCAACTTTTATCCAGCCCTTATGCGCAAGAGTCCCCCGACACGCGGCCCGGCGGGCCCGACGGACACCCCTACCCCGCCTATTGTTCAGCACACCGGCACTATCCGGACATAAGCCGTGAACCGATACGAACCCTGAGCAATGCGGAAAGACGAGGTGGCCACCATGCACCCCAAGCGCGTCCTGGACCTGGTCCTCGGCTCCGTCCTGCTGACGCTGGTCGCGCCGCTCCTGCTCGCCGCGGCGGGGGCCCGGGCGCTCGGCCGCCCCGCCGGCGGCCTCCTCGTCCACGAGACGGCCGTCGGCCTGCACGGCCGCCCGTTCACCCTGCGCACCCTGCCGGTGCGGCGACTGCGCCTCGACGCGCTCTCCCGGCTGGTCCACGTCGTGCGCGGCGAGATGTCCCTGGTCGGCCCCGCCCCGCTCCCGCCCGGCGCACCCGGCGCCGACGCACCCTGGCGCGGCGCGGTACGCCCCGGCCTGACCGGGCCGGCCCAGGTGAGGCGGGGTTCGCCGCTGCCCTGGGACGAGCCGCTGCTGCTCGACCAGCACTACGTGGAGCACCATGGGGTGGGAACGGACGTGGCGCTGCTCCTGCGGACCCCGGTCGCCCTGCTCACCGGCCCGCGACCCCGGGACTGAACGGACGGCGCCGGTCAGGCTCACCTGAGCGACGCAGATCACCGCGCACGCGGCTACAGTGCGGCGGAATATCTGGGTACGCTCAGCACCGAACCCAATAAGTTACCGCTTAGTAGTACCGGATCCCCCACCTCGCAGGCCCGAGGAGCCCCCATGCAACTCGCCGCGATCATTGTGTCGCTGACCCTGACCGTGGTCGGCGTTGCGCTCTTTGCCCGAGCGATCGCGCACATCTACCGGTTCGTGAGGCTCGGCCAGCCCGTGCCGGCGGGCCGCCGCACCGACGACTGGAAGGCCCGCACGGTCACCGTGGTCCGGGAGTTCCTCGGCCACACCCGGATGAACCGCTGGGGGATCGTCGGCTTCGCGCACTGGTTCGTCGCGGTCGGCTTCCTGACCCTGCCGCCGACGCTGGCGCAGGCGTACGGCCAGCTCTTCCAGGCCGACTGGATGCTGCCGGTCCTCGGCGGCTTCCTGCCGTTCGAGATGTACATCGAGGCCATCGGCCTGATGACGGTCCTCGGCATCGTCGTCCTGATGGTGATCCGCCTGCTGAGCCTGCCGTCCCGCGCCGGCCGCAAGTCGCGCTTCGCCGGCTCCAAGGCGTGGCAGGCGTACTTCGTCGAGTACGTCATCCTCACCATCGGCCTGGTCATCCTGGTCCTGCGCGGCCTCGAGGGCGCCCTCCACCACGTGGACTCCTACGAGGCGGCGTACTTCGTCTCGTACCCGCTCGTCCTCGCCTTCGACGGGCTGTCCACGGGCACGCTGCAGACCCTCGTCTACCTCGCCGCCATGGTGAAGATCAGCGTCTCCCTGATCTGGATGATCACGGTCTCGCTCAACACCAACATGGGCGTCGCCTGGCACCGTTTCCTCGGCTTCCCGAACATCTGGTTCAAGCGCAACGCCACCGGCGAGACCGCCCTGGGCGCCCTGCAGCCGATGACGTCCGGCGGCAAGGAGATCGACTTCGAGACGGTCTTCGACGACGAGGAGGGCGCCGAGGAGACCGTCTTCGGCGTCAGCCAGGTCGAGCACTTCTCCTGGAAGGGCATCCTCGACTTCGCGACCTGCACCGAGTGCGGCCGCTGCCAGTCGCAGTGCCCCGCCTGGAACACGGGCAAGCCGCTCTCCCCGAAGCTCCTCATCATGTCGCTGCGCGACCACGCCCACGCCAAGGCCCCGTACCTGCTGGCCGGCGGCGGCAAGACCGCGGACGGCGAGGAGAAGGCGTCCGCCGAGGCCCTGAAGGACGTCCCGGCCGCCGCCCTGGCCGAGGCCGAGCGCCCCCTCATCGGCACCGCCGAGGAGAACGGCGTCATCGACCCGGACGTGCTGTGGTCCTGCACCACCTGCGGCGCCTGCGTCGAGCAGTGCCCGGTCGACATCGAGCACATCGACCACATCGTCGACATGCGCCGCTACCAGGTCATGATCGAGTCGTCGTTCCCGTCCGAGGCGGGCACGATGCTCAAGAACCTGGAGAAGAAGGGCAACCCCTGGGGCCTGGCGAAGAAGCAGCGCGTCGAGTGGACCAAGGAGGTCGACTTCGAGGTCCCGATCGTCGGCAGGGACGTCGAGGACCTCTCCGAGGTCGACTACCTCTACTGGGTCGGCTGCGCCGGCGCCCTGGAGGACCGGGCCAAGAAGACCACCAAGGCCTTCGCCGAGCTGCTGCACATCGCGGGCGTCAAGTTCGCGATCATGGGCGGCGACGAGAAGTGCACCGGTGACTCCCCCCGCCGCCTCGGCAACGAGCCGCTGTTCCAGCAGCTCGGCCAGGAGAACGTCGCCATGCTGAACATGGCGTTCGGCGAGGATGACGAGGACGAGTCGACGAGGAAGCCCAAGTCGGCCAAGAAGATCGTCGCGACCTGCCCGCACTGCTTCAACACGATCGCGAACGAGTACCCGCAGCTGGGCGGCGAGTTCGAGGTCATCCACCACACGCAGCTGCTCCAGCACCTCATCGACGAGGGCCGGCTCACCCCGGTCACCCCGGTCGACGGGCTGATCACCTACCACGACCCGTGCTACCTGGGCCGCCACAACAAGGTCTACACGCCGCCGCGCGAGATCATGTCGGCCGTCCCGGGCCTGCGCCAGCAGGAGATGCACCGCCACAAGGAGCG
This sequence comes from Streptomyces changanensis, assembly GCF_024600715.1. Taxonomy (NCBI): domain Bacteria; kingdom Bacillati; phylum Actinomycetota; class Actinomycetes; order Kitasatosporales; family Streptomycetaceae; genus Streptomyces; species Streptomyces changanensis. Next base: position 3,567,770 of record NZ_CP102332.1, on the reverse strand, counting down.
CGGCTTCTGCTGCGGCGCCGGCGGCGCGCGGATGTGGATGGAGGAGCGCATCGGCAAGCGCATCAACACCGAGCGCGTCGACGAGGCCCTCTCCCTCAACCCGGACATCGTCTCCACCGCCTGCCCGTTCTGCCTGGTCATGCTCACGGACTCCGTGAACGGCAAGAAGAACGACGGCAAGGCGAAGGAGTCCCTCCAGGTCGTGGACGTCGCGCAGCTGCTGCTGGATTCGGTCAAGACGCCGGCCGCCCCCGAGACGGACGCCCCGGAGTCGGACCCGACGCAGGAGCCGCAGCCGGCGCAGTAGCCGCGCCGCGCACAGCCCACCACGAACGGCCGGGCCGCCCCCACGGGCGGACCCGGCCGTTCGGCGTACCGGCGTACCGGTGGCGGGCGGCGGGCGGGGGGCGGCGGGCGGCGGGCGGCGGGCGGCGGGCGGCGGGCGGCGGGCGGCGGGACAGGTGTACGGGGCCGGGGCGGCCGCGACGCCCCCGTGCCACCCGACCCCCGTGCCACCCTGGCCACCACGCCACCCCATCCCGCCCACCCCGCCCCCTCCCACGGCCGCCTGACGCCCCCTAGGGGATGTCACAGGTCGGCAGCAAACGGCCCCCCGGCGACCGGCCGTGTACGCCCGTACGCGCGGAACCGGGTACGTTCGTTGACGTGGCTGGATTCAGGATCGGACGCGGCCGGGACAACCGCACCCCGCACCAACGACCGCGGCAGGCGCCGCAGACGCGGCAGGGACCGCACGGCGGCGCGGCGGCGCCCCCTCCGTCGTACCCGTCCCCGTCGCCGTCCCCGCAGCAGCAGTGGTCGCAGGGAGGCCGCCCCTACGCCGGGCCGGGCGGGCCCGGCGGGACCCGCGGACACGGCGGCCAGCAGGGCGGCGAGCCGTACGGGGAGCCGGAGTACTTCGGCGACCCGTACCAGCAGCACGCGCCCCAGCAGCCGTACGGCTCCCACCCGCACGCCGCGAACAACCCGGGCCACACCCAGGTGTTCAGCGTCGGCGAGGACCCCTACGGCCCGGCGGACACCTACCAGGCGGGCTCCGCCGCGCCCTCGGGCCCGCGACTGCCGTGGAAGCAGCTGCTCAGTGGCATCGTCATGCGGCCCGGCCCGACGTTCTGGCAGATGCGCGACCACCCCGTGTGGCCGCCGGCGCTGATCGTGACGTTCCTGTACGGCCTGCTGGCCCTCTTCGGCTTCGACAAGGCCCGGGAGGAGGCGATCAGCGCGACGATCTCCACCGCGATCCCGTACGTCCTGCTGACCGGGGTCATGTTCGTGGTCGGCGGCCTCATCCTCGGCGCGGTCACGCACACGCTCGCCCGCCAGCTGGGCGGCAACGGCGCCTGGCAGCCGACCGTGGGCCTGTCGATGCTCATCATGGCGATGACGGACGCCCCGCGGCTGCTGTTCGCGCTCTTCCTGGGCGGTGAGAACTCGCTGGTCCAGGTCATCGGCTGGCTGTCCTGGCTGGCGGCGGGCGCGCTCTTCACGTCGATGGTGAGCAAGTCGCACGACCTGCACTGGCCGAAGGCCCTGGGCGCGTCGTCGATCCAGCTGGTGGCACTGCTGTCGCTGATCAAGCTGGGCACGCTGTAACGGACGCCGCCGCGGCGCGCCGCACGAACGGAAGAGGGCCCCGCATGGGGCCCTCTTCCGTGTGACGACCGTCCCTCAGGCGTCCAGGACCTGCCCGGACCGCCGCACGACGGGCTTCTCCACGCTCCACGGGAAGTTGATCCAGTCGTCCGTGCGCTTCCAGACGTACTCGCACTTCACCAGCGAGTGCGACTTCTCGTAGATGACGGCGGAGCGCACCTCGGCGACGTGCTCCAGGCAGAAGTCGTGCACGAGCTTCAGCGTCTTGCCGGTGTCGGCGACGTCGTCGGCGATCAGCACCTTCTTGTTGCTGAAGTCGATCGCGTTCGGCACGGGCGCGAGCATGACCGGCATCTCCAGCGTGGTGCCGACGCCGGTGTAGAACTCGACGTTCACCAGGTGGATGTTCTTGCAGTCCAGGGCGTAGGCGAGCCCTCCCGCGACGAACACGCCACCGCGCGCGATGGAGAGCACCACGTCGGGCTCGTAGCCGTCGTCCGCGACGGTCTGGGCGAGCTCGCGCACGGCGCGCCCGAACCCTTCGTAGGTGAGGTTCTCCCGTACACCACTCATGCTCACACCTGCGTCCGATGGAAGTTCTGGAAGGACCGCGAGGCCGTGGGCCCGCGCTGCCCCTGGTACCGGGACCCGTACCGCTCACTGCCGTACGGGAACTCGGCCGGCGAGCTGAGCCGGAACATGCACAGCTGGCCGATCTTCATCCCCGGCCACAGCTTGATCGGCAGGGTCGCGAGGTTCGACAGTTCCAGGGTCACATGTCCGGAGAACCCCGGATCGATGAACCCGGCCGTGGAGTGCGTGACGAGCCCCAGCCGGCCCAGCGAGCTCTTGCCCTCCAGACGGGAGGCGAGGTCGTCGGGGAGGGAGATGACCTCGTACGTCGAGGCCAGCACGAACTCCCCGGGGTGCAGGATGAACGCCTCGTCCCCCTCCGGCTCGACCAGCCGGGTGAGGTCGGCCTGCTCCACGGCGGGGTCGATGTGCGGGTAACGGTGATTCTCGAACACCCGGAAGTAGCGGTCGAGCCGCACGTCGATGCTCGAGGGCTGCACCATGGACACGTCGTACGGGTCGATGCGCACCCGGCCGGATTCGATCTCGGCCCGGATGTCCTTGTCTGAGAGAAGCACGCCCCGAGGATACGCAGAGCGCGCGGGCCCGCCCCAATCGGACGGACGCGCGCGCCCCGGACACGAACCGGCAGCCGGGGGCCACCCTGCCGATCACACCGGCCCGACCCCCGCGCCGCCCTACCCCTGCTCCACCTCGGCCCTACCCCTGCTGCACCTCGGCCCTACCTCTGCTCGGCGAGCCCCACCGGCACGGCATGCCGCAGCCGCGCGCACCGGGGACACCGGATGAGCCGTCCGGGCCCGATCCGCCCGGCGCCGAGGTTCTGCATCGGGAACGTCGCGGTACTGAACACATGCCCCTCGGCACAGCGGACGACGGTTCGCTCCATGGTGTCCATCAGGCCCTTTCCCCAAGACAAGCGGTGGACGAGAAGGCCACATTAGGGGATCAACAGGACACCACTCCACGCGGCACTCCGCCCCGCACCCTACGCCCCAACTCCCGCTCCCCGACCACCGGATCACCCCACCGCCCGACACGAGAACGACACGGCGCGATACATCGGGGGCCGGCAATGAGGTACAGTGAGCGACGATGCGGCACGGATCACCGGCCGCTGCGCGGGTGTAGTTTAATGGTAGAACATGAGCTTCCCAAGCTCAGAGCGCGGGTTCGATTCCCGTCACCCGCTCCACGCAGAAGGCCCAGGTCATCGACCCGGGCCTTTCTTGTTGTCCGGACTCTCGACGCCGCTCTAAGCGTCCGGTGCCGGATCCGTGCCAGAAGGGCCGCCGCCCTTCTCCGAGGCGCCAGGGCCACGCGTACGCAGGCGTCGATGCCGTCGGCGAGTTCCCGCTGATGCTCCAGTGGCGAGTGCTGATAGATCATCGCGGCCCGTACCGAGGACTGCCCCATGGACACCATGAGGTCCTTCAGCTTCGCCCCGGTGTCCCTTGAAATGACCGTTCCACGCGGTACTCGCGACACAGGGACGCGAGGCTGTCTCGAATCGCGAGACCCATTTCCCATGACCCGCGCCACTCCCCGTTATCTCGGCGTGCATTCCCGGGAAGCGACCTGGTGCCAAGCTCGGGGAAAGTAGGGTGCGTTGTCGGACCTGACGGGGGAGAGGGCGATGCAGTACTGCGAGCGCCATGAAATGCACAACTGTGCGGACTGCGCTCCGCGCGCACCTCGCAGGGGCGCGCCCACCAGCGAATGGGGCGAGTGGCCGACGGGCGCGATCATCATCCACGCCAGCGGTAAGGCCCACCTTCCCGGCTGCGGGCACATCGTCCCTGCCGACATCCGACCACCCGTCTATGGCTGGGTGCTCACCCCCTCACCCGGAGCATGGCGTCGCCTGGCGCCCTCCTACCCGCTCCACGCCACGCAGGGCAACACCGATCGGGCGGCCGTGAGCCGCTGCGAGACCTGCGACGCGACGCAGTAGGGACAACCGAGAGGACTGCTACGCATGGCCCACCAACCGGACCGGACCTGCGGGCGACCGACCCGTTCGGGCAACCCGTGCAAGATCCGGATATCAGGTTCGGACGTGGCGTGCGGCACACACGCCACCGAGCAGGACAAAGTCGTAGCCGAGGCCCACCGGCGCGGGTGGAGTGAGGGCTACGAGTCGGGAAGCGAAAGCAGCGCGAGCTTCTCCAAGTCCCGCATCGAGCGGCTGGAGCAGCGCGTCAAGGAGCTTGAGGAGCAACTGGACAGTACGCGGCGCGTGTACGAGGTCAACGGCTGCCAGGTCGTCGAGGTTGGCGGGTATGGATACCGCTGGCGCGGGAGCGACCCGCTCGAAGTCGGCGACCGCGTGCTGCTACCCGAAAATTACGTGAGCCGTCTCAAGAATGGCCCGGGCCCCACAGTAGGTGTGGTCAACAAGCTAGGCACCACCTACCGAGGTTCCCTGTCCGACATCGTGGGGCGGGCACCGGCAACCGGCGAGGCCAGCTGACGGAACCCCCTGCCACAACGTGTCAGCAGAGGCGGTGAACAGCGGTCAGCAGCGGGCACGGGAAGACAGCAAGAGCCTCACTGGCAGTGGACGTATCCGCAGTTAGCGGGTGCCGATACGGATCGGGGGCGGATCCCTCCCCCGATCCGTGGCGACGGCCCCCGGTCCGTGACGAAGGCCCCGGTCGGTGACCAGGGCCCCGTCGTGCGTCGTTCGGTCCCCCGCGGGACGGGGTCAGGCGGTCGGGGCCGCCTGTACCGGGACGAGCGTCGCTTCCGTCCTGGGTGGCGGGGCCGTGTCGGCGGCGCCACCTCGGCGGGTCGCGCGGCGCCACCACCCGGCCAGGGAACGGTAGAAGCCGTCCGGGAGGAAGACGGCGTCCGCGACGATCATCGCGGCGGAGAAGAGCGGGAGGCCCATGAGTACCGCGATGCTCACGTGCATGACGAGCAGCATGGCCAGCACGGGGTACTTGAGCCTGCCGAACAGGACGAAGGGGAAGGCCACTTGGAGCAACACCGTCAGGTAGCAGGCGGCGGTGATCAGTACCTCGTGCTCGTCCACCATGCCGGACAGCGCGGGCCACGGCTGGAACAGGTGGAGGTTGAGGGCGTAGTGCAGGGCGGTGCCGTTGCCCCACGTACCGCCCTGCACCTTGTACAGGCCCGCGGATCCGTAGAGGAAGCAGACCTGGGCGGCGATGACGAGCATCCCGCAGTTGTGCAGGACGGTGACCGCGGTCAGCCGGGCGTCGCGGACGTGGCACCGGAGCGCAGCCGCGCCCCGGGCGGGACGGTGTCCCTCCCCTTTCCCCGCGGCCGCTCGGAGCGCGGCCCTGCGGGCGTCGAGGGACCAGCGCCGGCCGCAGGCGGTGAAAACGAGGTAGACGGCCATGAGGAGGATGAGGTTGTCCCCGCCGTCCGTCATGAAGATCGCCCGGGCGTGGAACGACGCCACGACGGCGGCGAACAGCACGGACACCGCCCTGGTGCGCCAGCCCAGCATGAAGAGCGCGGACGTGGCCACGGCCGCCGCGTAGCAGAACTCGAAGTACGCCCGGCTGTCCGACAGCGTGAGGACGCTCGCCCACCCCGTCTGGTCGAACAGGGCCCTCGCCAGCGCGGGCGTCCACGGCGAGCCGGGGCCCCAGATCTCGTCGCGGTGCGGGAACTCGCGCAGCAGGAAGACGAGGTAGAGCAGGCCGTACCCGATGCGCAGCACCGCCGCGGCGTACAGGGACACGGGACGCCCGATCAGGAGGGCGTAGAGGGCGGGCACCCGGTCCAGCGCCCGTTGCGGTGCTCCGGCGCGGTGCTCCGACGGTGCGGGTGCCGGGGTGGGGGCCGAGGTGGGGGTCGGGGTCGGGGTCGGGTCAGTGAGCGTCACGGGGGGCCACCTCCCACCAGGGCAGATGACGGGTCTCCACCGGGGTGGGGGCGGTCGTACGGCCGTTCGCCGTCGCACCCGGGGGGGCGACGGGCACGGTGACGACCCGCAGCTGGACGGAGTCGAACCGCCCACCGCGGTGCTCGGCGACGCGCTCCGCCGCGATGTTGCGCAGGTACTGCTGGATCATCACTCCGCGCTCCGAGCGCGGCTGGTCGTCGCTGCCCAGCGTTTCGAGGTAGGAACTCCAGGCGCGGCGGAGCATGTTCTGCGTCGTGTGGCTCGGGAAGGGGTTGTGGGCGAGCGCGGAACGGTCGACACCGCTGAGGTCGAACCATCCGCTCACCCGCACGGTGCCGTCCGGGTCGGTGCGCATGGTCCGCACCGAGATCTGCCGGTTGACCGACTCCGGATCCGGGGCGAAGAGCCGCCAGTTCTGCTCGAAGACGGGGAAGACCCACGCCTCGACCTGCTTGGCGTACTGCCGCGAGATGGCGTTCGCGGGCGCCACGTGCAGGAACACCAGGGCCAGGTGGATGAGCGTCACCGCCAGGCACAGGACCACGACGGCCCCGGTCACCGCCTTCAGCACGCGGCCCACCGGCCCAGAGCCGTCAGGAGGACCAGGGGGAGCAGCGCTGCGGCCCCCCTCGGCCGGTCCGGCTCCCGGGCGTTCCGATGCCTTCGCGTCCGCGGCCGCGTCTGCTGACGCTGACGCTGACGCTGATTCCGACGGTGACTCCGACTCCGACTCTGGTTGTGACTCGACGCCGACCAGCACGGCCCCACCCGGCCTTCCCATCCCGACTGTTCCTGTCCGCTGACTGCTTCTTCCGGATTCCGTGCGTGGCGCGCGACGGGATCGAGGACGATCCGCCGCGCGCCACCTTCCCTCTCACGTCACGTGTACGGGCACCTGCGCAGGGGCCGACCCGCCACGGGAACGTGCGGGGGGTTCACTGCCGTGCTGCCGCGCACCGCGTGCGGGGTTCACCAGTCGCCGAACCCACGGGGGTTCTCGGGCTTGCCGGGCTTCCCGTCGTCGACGTGGCCGGGCTTGCCGGGCTTCCCGTCATGACCGTGGCCGGGCTTGCCGGGCTTCCCGTCGCCAGGCTTGCCGTCATGGCCGTGGCCGGGCTTGCCGTGCCCCGGCTTCCCGGGCTTGCCGTCATGGCCGTGACCCGGCTTCCCCGGCTTCCCCGGCTTTCCGGGCTTCCCGGGCTTCCCGGGCTTGGGGGGCTTCGGCGGCTTCGGTCCGCCGCCACCCGTGGTGCCGCCCTGGGTACCGCCGATCGTCGTGCCCGTCGTACCGCCCGTGGTGCCGGCGATGATGCCGCCCGTGGTGACTCCACCGAGGATGCCGCCGACGGTGCCGCCGGTACCGCCGGTCGTCCCACCGGTCGTCACGCCGCCGAGCACACCGCCCACGGTGCCGCCGGTGACGGTGCCGCCGTTGGCGGTGCCTCCGTTGGTCCCTCCGGTGGTGCCGGCGATCACGCCGCCCGTGGCGGTGCCGCCGTTCGTCCCGGCCGTGGTGCCGCCGTTCGTCCCGGCCGTGGTGCCGCCGTTCGTGCCCCCGGCGCAGGCGGGCCGGGTGATCGTGTTGGTGTCCAGCGTCACGGACCCGTTGCGGGCCAGCGCCCGACCGACGAGGTCGGCGCCCGTGGTGGCGGTGATGGACGTCATGGCCATGATGGTGCCCACGAAGTCGGAGTCGGTGCCGAGGGTGGCCGAACTACCGATCTGCCAGAACACGTTGCACGGGGACGCGCCGTTGACGAGGCTGACGTTGCTGGCGGAAGCCGTCGTCAGGCCCGAACCGACCTGGAAGACCCAGACGGAGGCGGGGTTGCCCTGGCCGTCCAGGGTGAGCGTCCCGGTGAGACCGAGCGTGGACGACGCCGTGTAGACGCCCGGGACCAGCGTCAGACCGCCGGCGTCCGGAGGAAGCGCGGCGTCGGAGGGCTGTCCGGCCGCGTTGTTGTACGCCGCCACGAGGTCGCTCTTGGCCCCGGCGGCCACGGCGTCCGCGGAGTGCAGCGTCCCGTTGACCAGTCCCGGCGGGAAGCCGGAGATGGCCGTTCCCGGGTGCACCCCCACGTCCCCTGTGATGACCGTGGGTCCGGTGTTGGTGACCGACTCACCGGCCAGGACGGCGAAGCTGTCCGCGGTACCCAGGGGTACGGGCTGGGCGATCGCGTTCGCCTGGGTCGGCGTCACCGCTACGACGACGGCGGCGACCAGGGCGGTGAGCACCGCCGTCGACCAGGCCGTCGTTCTGCGCCATTGCGGCGCGTCAGAGAAGTTCAGCGTCATGGGAAAGCCAGCTCCTGAAGGGATGGTGGCGCTTTCAGCGAATACCGGGTCGCCCAGATCGTCCAGAATGACCCGTTCTGTCGGTTGGCATATTACGCAGACACCTCATCCCCGTTACGAGCCGTGAGGGTGATGTCGCCGAAGCCCTCCATACGCATCGTGGAAGATATGACTAAATGCCTGGATGACTGGCGCCACGCTCTCGGCCACCGTCACGGTCGAGGTGGCGCCGACTGCGAGCGGACGCGCCGGCCGCCCCGACCGGCACCCGACGGCGTGTCATGCGACGCACCACGCCCGGGTGGCACCGGTGGTCGCGGTACCCGTCGGGCGATGGCGGCGGCCTCGGGGAGGGCGGTGGTGGCGGTGGCAGTCGGCTCGGCGCCGTCGGTGAAGGGGGCGGACTCGGCGACGCGGTGACCGCAGGGAAGGCGGCGAAGGCCGCGCGCTCGGCCGAATCGGCCGAGGGGAGCGGCGGGGGCCGCGGGGAGGGCGAGCGGGTCCGGCGTGGGTCGCGCGACGCGCGAGGGCCGGAAGGCTCGCCGCTCCCGGTCCTGGGGCGTTACCCGCGCGGGGGCGTTACCCGCGCGAGCCGGGTTCTACGGCGTGGGTCGCGCGCGTGCGACCGGTGCCGGTGTCCAGGAGGATCTGCGCGGCCTCCGTGACGTTGTCGGCCCGTACCGCTCTCGCCATCGCCGTACGGGCCGCCTCCGGGCTCGCGTGCGGCGGGACGACCAGCAGGGAGAAGTGGTCCCGGGGGCCCCGGGTGACGAGGACGGTGTCGTCGCCGACCGGGAAGGAGTCGATGTGCACGACGCGGTCGTCGACGATCAGCCGCGTGGGCAGTTCCTCCCAGGCGGCCGCGTCCAGGCCGACGCGCTCGACGGATCCGAGGTGTTCGACCAGTGCGGAGACCAGGCCGGGGAGCTCCGCCCCGACGTCCCGGGAGCGCGGCCACCAGGCGCCGTCGAGGATGCCCTCGCGCGCGTGCGTCGTCTCCAGCCGCAGCAGCACCGTTCCCGGCCGCACCGCGTGGTGGATCGCGTCGGGCAGCGACGGATGTGCGCGGGGTGTGTCGGAGTCGGCCATGGCGTGTGCGCCCGTCTTCGGGGGGTCCGGCGCGGCCGCCGAACGGTGTGACCTCGTCCTCTCACCGTACTCCGGCCGGTCACCGTGCTCCCGCCGGCCGGAGGGGAACGCCCGGCCGTGAGCCGGTCCGCGGGGCCGCCGACCGGAGTACGGTGGAGGTACCGGGAGTACTCCGCACGCCGGCTTCCGATGCCGGTGCCGTTCTCGGTGAGCGACAACACCGGGACGTCGTCGAGGACGCTTCCGGAGACGGGTCCGCGTCATGACCGCGACCATCGCACGTACGAATGCCGCCGGACGACGGCCCGCGCCCTCGTTGCCGGCCCGCCTGTCCCTCGCCCCGAAGAGCCCGGTCCCGGGCCTCCTGGACGGCGCCTGGTGGCCCCGCTCGCGTGACCTCTCCGATGAGCTCCGCGCCCTGACCGGCGCGCTGGACGGCCCCTGGGGCCGGGTCACCCGGGTCACGGTGAACCCCGCCCATTGGCCCGTCGTCCCGCACAAGGTGCCCGTGACCGGGCACACCGTGCACGTGGGCTGGTTCGCCGACGAGCAGGACCCGCACAAGCTGATCCTCCTGTCCTACACCCGCGGCCGTCTCGACCTGCTGGTGATCCCGCCGGAGACCGACCCGGCCATGGCCGTCCGGCTCATGAGCGCGGCCGCCACCCCGGGAGGACTCCTCACCGCGAGCCGGATGATGGCCGGCGAGGAATCGACCCGCGGAGCGGCGGAGGCCCGGGGCCGGGAGAAGACCCGGGGCCGGGAGGAGACCCGGGGCCGGGAGGAGGACTGGGACACCGACGGCGGCGCCGGGCCGGTGACCCGGCAACCGGCCAGCCCGCTCGGCTCCGTCCGGCCGGCCCCGCACGTCCCGCGGAGGTGAGGACATGGAGACCGCCATCGCCGCAGCCGTGATCATCATTCTCATCGGCATGGGGATGCTCCTGCTCCACCGGCTCACCGTCCGGCACGAAGAGCGGATCGCCGCCTTCCATTACAGCGACACGCTGCCGGGCATCGGCCGCCACCGCGGCAGGAACGACAGGGGCGTCAGGAACCGGGGCCAGGACCAGGACGGAGACAGGGACGGGGACGGGGACCGGCGAGACACCGGGCCCGCCGGACGGCCCACGCCTCCGGAGGGGGGCCGCGAGCCCGGCGCCGGGGGCCGCGCGTGACGCCGGCCCTCCCGACGCCGCCAGACAGCAGCCGGACCGGACGACGGGACCGTACGCGGGCGGGGGCGGGGGCGCAGACGGAAAGGCCCCGGATGCCGGAAATGCCCCTGCGGCCTACCCTGGAAGTGGGCCGGCGCACTCTCACGTGCGACCGACCCGGAAGGGCGGCCCCGGTGTGTATACGCCGGGGTCGTTGTGTCGATGTCATCCCGCCCTCAGGGAGCAGGACATGATCCAACCAGCCGACATCCGCGAGTGGCGCGGCCTCGACGTCATCGACCCGAAGGGGCACAAGATCGGCGAACTCGAAGCGGTCTACGTCGACACCACCACCGACGAACCCGCCATGGCCACCGTCCGCATCGGCCTCCCCTCCCGTCGGCGCCTGGTCTTCGTCCCCATCGGCGAGGCCGTCGTCGGGCCGGGGTACGTCCGGGTCGCCCACGCCAAGAGCCTGGTGAAGAACGCGCCCGCCATCGGCACCGACGACGTCCTGCCCGCCGAGGAGGAAGAGGCCGTCTTCAAGCACTACGACCTGACCTACCGGCCGGGCGTCGGCGGCGAACGCCAGCTCGCACGTCGCTGACCGCCCACCCCGGGCCCCGCGCCTTCGGGCGCCCCGCACCTTCGGAGGTGTCATCGGTATGGCCCTGCTCCTGTTCCTCCTCCTCGTGGCAGTCGCCCTCGGGCTCATCGGCGTGGTCGTGGAGGGGCTGTTCTACCTCCTGATCATCGGCATCGTGATCGTCGTGGCGGAGGTCGTCTACCTCGCCGTACGGACGAAGACCGCAGGACGCCGCCGCACCCGGTGACGTGCCCGGCGGTGACGGCCGAGGACGGGCCCAAGGGCTGCCGGCCGCCGGCTGCCGGGACGCCACGTCCTCCCGGGCCCGAGCGCATCCTCCCTGATCGGACCACAGGGGCCGGTACCGCGCACTACGCTCGTCGCGGGAAGACGTCGCGGGTCGCAACGCCGACAAGAGGGACGTCCGCATCGGAGGAGGGGCCGGCCCTTGCGCGCGCAGGAAATCACCTTTTTGAAGCTCGTCCAAGGGGAGAAGCAGTTCCAAGTACCGCTCTACCAGCGGACGTACAGCTGGACCCGGCCCCAACTGCAGCGGCTCTGGGACGATCTCGTGGACCTGGTGGAGCAGCAGCTCGAGGGCGGTAGCCCCGCCTCGCACTTCCTCGGCTCCGTCGTCCTCGCGCCCGGACAGCTGCAGGCGGGGGGCGTGCAGCGGTGGCTCGTGGTGGACGGCCAGCAGCGACTGACCACGATCATGCTGGCGTTCACGGCGCTGCGCGATCACATCCGGGACTCGTCCGTGGAGGGTTCCGCGCGCACCGCCGACCGCATCCACCGCCAGTACCTGGTCAACGAGTTCCTGGAAGGCGACGAGCACTTCCGACTGCTGCCCACGCAGGCCGACCGGCCGTCCTACGGCGCCTGCGTCTCCCACAGCCCGCGCTCGGGCGGAGCGGACAACGTCGGGGCCGCCCACCGCTTCTTCCGTGGCGTGCTGGCGAGCGGGCAGGAGCAGTACGGCGAAGGCTGGACCACGGCCGTGGAGATAGCCCTGCGGGACCTGCTGTCCATCGTGGAGATCACGGCGGAGCGCGGCGACAACGTCTACCGGATCTTCGAGTCCATCAACAACACCGGTGTCGGCCTCAGCCAGAGCGACCTCCTGCGCAACTACGTGTTCATGCTGCTCCCCGGCCGCGGCGAGCGGGTCTACGAGCAGCTGTGGCTGCCCATGCAGCAGCAGCTGGGCCCGAAGAACCTGGAGCTCCTCGTCTGGCTCGACCTCGTCGTGCGCGGCGAGAGCAAGACGAAGCAGACCGACATCTACCGCGTCCAGCAGCAGCGGCTCGAACCACTCGCGGGCAACGAGGAAGCGCTGGAGAAGGAGATCTCCGAACTCGCCCGACGCGCCGAGTTGCTGAGGCGGATCCTCGATCCCTCCCTCGAACCGAACGAGGCACTGCGCCGCCGGCTGCGGCACCTGGCCAGCTGGGGCGGGCGCATCCACTATCCGATCGCCCTCCACCTCCTCGACCTCGTCGACGCCGGGAACGCCGGCGCCGACGAGGCGGCCGAGGCCCTCGGCTACGTCGAGGGCTTCCTGGTGCGGCGGATGCTGTGCCAGGCGAGCACGCAGAGCCTCAACCGGCTCTTCATGTCGATGCCGGGAGACATGGAGCGCGACCGGCCCCCCGCCGAGGCGGTGCAGCGGTACCTGTCCAGCCGGCGTCGCGGCTGGCCCACCGACGCGGAGGTCGCCGAGGCGGTCCGCAGCAAGCCGTTCTACTGGAACGGGCAGGCGCAGCAGCGCGCGTACGTCCTGCAGCGGCTGGAGGAGAGCTACGGCTCGGCGGAGCCGGTGGACTACGGCAGGGCCAAGCTGACGGTCGAACATGTGCTGCCGCAGCGGCCGGCGCAGGCGTGGCTCGACATGCTCGCCGAGGACTCGGACGACGGCCAGACCCCTCAGGAACTCCACGACCTGCTCGTGCACACCCTCGGCAACCTGACGCTCTCCGCCGAGAACTCCAAGCTGTCGAACCACCCCTTCCAGCGCAAGCAGCAGATCCTGGAGGCGAGTTCCCTGCGGATGAACCAGGAGATCGCCGCGACGCCCCGGTGGGGACGCAAGGAGATCCTGGAGCGGGCCGACAACCTCGCCGCGCGCGCCGTCGCCCTGTGGCCCGGCCCGGAGGGAGAGCAGCACGCGGACAGCGCGGAGTGGAGTGGCTGGGCCGATCTGCGCGCCGCGCTCATCGCCATGCCCACCGGCACCTGGACCACGTACGGGGACATCGCCGAGCTGATCGGCAGCCATCCGGTCCCGGTCGGGAACTTCCTCGCCACGAAGGCCGGCGTGCACGGGGCGTACCGGGTGCTGACCGCCGCCGGGCGGGTTTCGGCGTCGTTCCGCTGGCCCAGCGACGAGCACGGTGGCAACCCGCTCGCGCTGCTGCACGCGGAGGGCGTCCCCTTCGACGCCAGCGGCAGGGCCCGCGGCTCCCACCGCCTGACCGCGGAGGACCTCGCCTCGCTCCTCGGCAAGGAAGTGCCGGAAGTCGGCTCGACGAACGGGTCCTCCGAGTCGGTGGCCGCCGGCCGGTCCGTGCAGGCGCGCGCCGCCCGCTTCGCCGAACTGCTGCGGGAGAACCGGCCGGACGCCGCCGACGCCATCCTGTCCTTCCTCCACTCGTGGGAGGAGCTCGCCCCCGGTTGCCACCTCGACTACGGCAAGGCGGCGGAGACCAGCTGCTTCCTGATGCTGCGCAGGGACACGGCGTCCCGCGCCGGCGCGATCTGGCCGTTCACCCTGTACCCGGTCTTCGGCACGGTGGAGGTCGTCTTCCAGTACATGCGGTCCCGGCCGCCCTTCGACGACAGCGGACTGCGTCGGGAGTTCATGTCCCGGCTGAACGCCGTCCCGGGCGTCGAACTGGCCGAGGCGAAGCTGGAGCTGCGCCCGTCGTTCCCGCTGGAGGTGCTGGCCGGCCACCCGGAGGACGTCCACGCCGCGCTGTCCTGGTTCGTACGGCAGGTCACGCTCCACGAACCGCAGGACGGTCACGGGGAGTGAGGCGCGGAGTCCCCGTGGGGCGGGGGGTGCCGGAGTAGGGTGTAGGGGAGTTCGCGGGCGGTTCGCCGGGAGCACCGTCGCGTTGTCGGCGGCCGGTTCGGCGGGGCAGGCACGAGGGTGCGGTGTCCTGGTGTCGGCCATGTTCATGAGCACACGGAGGCTTCAGGATGGACTCCTCGCAGAGCAGGCCCCCCGCCGGGCACGCCGAGGTGCGGATCGTCGCCGCGGAGCCCGAGGTGGCCCGGCGCGTCGCGGAGGTGCTGCGGCGGGCCTTCTCCGCCGGCGAGCAGCGCAGCTATCCGGCCGACGCCGAGGGTGGGACCCGGCTGCACCTCACGGTCGACACCACCCAGACGTCGGAGCCGGCCCGTTCGTGGCTGGCCGCCAGCGAGTCCACCGAGGGCCGCGCACAGTCCGACGAGGTGTGACGCGAACCCGGCCGTCGGAGCCGGAGGCGGGGCCCGGCCCCCGCGCCGGTCGGGTCAGGAGCCGGCGGGTCAGGGCCGGTCGAGTCGGCGCTTGGTGGGTCAGGGCCGGTCGGGTCGGGGCTTGGTGGGTCAGGACCTGGTGGGTCAGGGCCTGGTCGACAGGTGTCGGCGCCACCAGGTGACCGTGGAGCCCACCTGCGCGTCGAGCGGAGTGGCGCGGGTCGTGAAGGTCGCTTCGTAGGCCGTGGAGTCGACGGTGAACGGGCCGTCGAACTGGTGGCGGATCTCCTTCAGTTCCCGCAGCTGCGGGAAGAAGAGCGACGCGAGGGCCAGAGCCGTCGGAGGCAGCCCGCGCACCGGGACCGGGGCCGTGCCCGCCTCGCCGGCCAGGCGGTCGACCATGGCCCTGACGGAGAGCGGCGGCAGCGTCGGGACGTGCCAGGCGCGTCCCCAGGCCCGCTCGTCCGACGCCACCTCGACCAGGGCCGCGGCGACGTCGGGCAGGTACGTCCAGCTGTGTGGCGCGGCCGGGTCACCGAGGGCGGAGACCGGCTTCCCGCACAGCAGACGCGGCATGACCCGGGACGCCAGGTGGCCGCCGTCGGTCACGCCCGGGCCGAAGAAGTCCGACGCCCGTACCTCGACCGCCCTGATCCGGCCCCGCTCGTGGAGGTCCCGGGCGCGCTGCCAGGACTCCGCGCGCACCCGCCCCTTCGGGCCGGTCGCCGCGAGCGGGAGGTCCTCGGTGAGGGGGCCGTCGACGGGGCCGTAGCCGTAGAGGTTGCCCAGCATGACGAGGACGGCGCCGGTCGCCTCGGCCGTCGTGCGCAGGGACGCGGCGAGCGGCGGCCAACCGGTGGCCCAGCGGTGGTAGGGCGGGGCGGCGCAGCCGTAGAGGGCGGTCGCGCCCCGTACGGCCTCGACCAGCCGGGCTCCGCCCGCCGCGTCGAGCGCCACGTGCTCGATGCCCGGCTCCGGGGCGCGGCCCGACCTCGTGACGACCCGTACCGCATGCCCCCGCGCCGCGAGCAGGCGGGCGGTGGCCGCCCCCGCGGGCCCGAATCCGACGACGACGTGAAGGGTCACCCAGGCAGCCTAGGCGTTCTCGACGATCTTCGTGAGCGATTCGGGGAGGAGGGGGAGACCCCGGAGGCGAGGAGGGAGGGGAAGCAGGGAAGGGAGGGGCGCGGGGGTGGGAGGGGTGGGGTGGGGGCGGTTTCCGGGGCGGCGGGTTCGGGGCTCGATGGGCGGATGGGGAATATCTGTCATCGCGGTGCCAGAGTTTGCCGGACCGCGCGATGAGTATTTTCGGGAAAACACGGCGTGGGAAATATGGAACACCCGCCGGCCGTCGAAGCGTGCTACTGTCGATACCAGTTGCAGTTGTGGTTCCCAAACTTCAAGTGCCCCCGGCAGCCTTCGGGCAGCCGGGAGCGCTTTGTATTTCCGGTCATTTCCGGTGGGGTAATCATCGCGGCGACACGGAATCCGCGCAGTGTGGATCCCGATGTGCCCCAAAGGAGATATGACATGGCTACTGGCACCGTGAAGTGGTTCAACGCGGAAAAGGGCTTCGGCTTCATCGAGCAGGACGGTGGCGGCGCTGACGTGTTCGCCCACTACTCGAACATCTCGGCGCAGGGCTTCCGCGAGCTCAACGAGGGCCAGAAGGTCAGCTTCGACATCGCGCAGGGCCAGAAGGGCCCGACGGCCGAGAACATCGTCCTCGCCTGACACGCGACGAGCACGACGTAGCTGGGGCCCGCATCCTTCGGGGTGCGGGCCTCAGCTGCACGCATATCCCGCGGTGTCCACACCTGCGGGAAGATCATCGGTCGGTCCGCGCATCCCCATCGCGCCGGACCCGCCCCACAGAGCCGCCGAACGGCGGCCCGCGCACCGGACACCGTCCGCACGGCGTGTCACCAATTCAGCGCCCCCGACCTTCCGCCCGGCACTCCACCGGGCGTATTCGTCGCCGCGCTCACCCCGGCCCATTCTCGCTATTCTCCGTGCTGCTCCCATGCTGCGGGAATTCCTTGATATGTGCCGCATCGAGGAAGGTTCCGCATGAATCGCACACGTAGGAACGACCGTTTTTCCCGCACCCGTGACGGCGGTGTCGGCTCCGGCGGAGGCGCCCGGCGCTTCGGCCAGTCGGGCCGCTCCGGCGGCGAGGGCCGCACCGGCGGGCAGGGTCGCGGGGGCGGTCAGGGCCGCCGGCGCGCCACCGTCCACGGGGAGTTCGCGCTCCCCGAGACGATCACTCCCGCCCTGCCGTCGGTCGAGGCGTTCGCCGACCTGGACATGCCCGCGCAGCTGCTCGCCGCGCTCGGGACCCAGGGCGTGACCGTGCCGTTCCCGATCCAGGGCGCGACCCTGCCGAACAGCCTCGCCGGCCGGGACGTCCTCGGCCGCGGGCGCACCGGGTCCGGCAAGACGCTCGCCTTCGGGCTGGCGCTGCTGGCCCGTACCGCCGGGCAGCGCGCCGAGCCCCGCCAGCCGCTCGCCCTGGTCCTCGTGCCCACCCGCGAGCTGGCCCAGCAGGTGACCGACGCGCTCACCCCGTACGCCAGGTCGCTGCAGCTGCGGCTCGCCACGGTCGTCGGCGGCATGTCGATCGGCCGGCAGTCGAGCGCCCTGCGCGGCGGTGCCGAAGTGGTCGTCGCCACGCCCGGACGGCTCAAGGACCTGATCGGGCGCGGTGACTGCCGCCTCGACCAGGTGGGCATCACCGTGCTGGACGAGGCCGACCAGATGGCGGACATGGGCTTCATGCCGCAGGTCACCGCCCTGCTCGACCAGGTGCGTCCCGGCGGGCAGCGGATGCTGTTCTCCGCGACGCTCGACCGCAACGTCGACCTGCTGGTCCGCCGCTACCTGACCGACCCGGTCGTGCACTCCGTCGACCCGTCCGCCGGCGCCGTCACCACGATGGAGCACCACGTGCTCCACGTGCACCGCGCCGACAAGCAGGCCACCACGACGCACATCGCCGCGCGCGACGGCCGCGTGATCATGTTCCTGGACACCAAGCACGCCGTGGACCGGCTCACCCGCGACCTGCTGGGCAGCGGTGTACGGGCCGCCGCGCTGCACGGCGGGAAGTCGCAGCCGCAGCGCACCCGCACGCTGGCGCAGTTCAAGACCGGGCACGTCAGCGTGCTCGTCGCGACGAACGTCGCCGCCCGCGGCATCCACGTCGACAACCTCGACCTCGTCGTGAACGTCGACCCGCCGACCGACCACAAGGACTACCTGCACCGCGGCGGCCGCACCGCCCGCGCCGGCGAGTCCGGCAGCGTGGTCACCCTCGTCACCCCCGACCAGCGGGGCGGCATGGCCCGGCTCATGTCGGACGCCGGGATCCGCCCGCGGATCGCCGAGGTCCGCTCCGGTGAGGCCGAGCTGACCCGCATCACCGGCGCGCAGGCGCCGTCCGGCATCCCCGTGGTCATCACCGCGCCCGTGCCCGCCCGCTCCGAGCGCGACGCCGGGTCCCGCCCGCGGCGCAGCCGCCCCTCGCAGTCCTCGCGCCGGGCCGGTCGCCGCCGCACCGTCGCCGGACCGGCCGCCTGAGCCCCCGGCACGGCCGGCCCGACCCGCGGACCGGGTCCGGGCGGGCCCGTCCCGGTCGGCTCACGTCCGGGTCCGTCGGCGCAGGCCGACTGACCCCGGCGGGGCCGGCCGGCGCCCGCCCCCTTCCCGCAGGAGGTACTCCGTGACACCGGCTCCCCCGCTCCCGCTCCCCGCCCCCGGCGGCGCCGCGGCCTCCCGGACGGTGGTCGCGGCCCCGTACGAGGCCGGACCGCGGGTCTGGTACGACATGACCGTCGAGGTCGCCCTGTCGGTCATGGCCGGTGCCCGCTCCGGGTACCTGCTCCTCTGCGACGACGACGGCCGCTGCACCGGCGTGGTCACCCGGCGGCGGCTCGACGCCGTCCGCGACAGCCCCTCGTACACCGACCGGGTGCGTCTGCGTGACGTCCTCGGCGGACACGGACCGTCCACTTCGCCGGTCGCGACGAGGACCCCCCTCCCCCTCCTCTCCCTGTGAGGCTCCCGTGCGCTGTGTCATTGCCCGCTTCCCGTTCTACCTGACCAAGGCCGGCGTGCTGGAGACCATGAAGGGCATCAAGCCCGAACCGGTCACCGGTGAGTCCGTCACCATCGGACGCCGCCGCTACCCCGTCATGCAGGTGGGCGCCGTCATCACCCGCCAGGACCGGCGCGACTTCAGCGCCGGGGAGGTCGCCCGGGCCATGGCCCACCTCGGCTTCACCTGCCGGCCGGCCCCGGACCCCCAGGCGGAGCCCGACCTCGCCGCCGCCGGGCGGGTCGAGCGGGCCTCCGCCCTGCTCGGCGCTCCTCCCGCGGCGGTCTGACCGCCGGACAGGACCACACGCCCGTCGGCCCGTCCGGCCGACGGGTAGGACCCACACCCCCTTCGGCCCACCCGGCCGTCGGGCAGGACCCACACCCCCGTCCGCCGGCCCGGCCGGCGGGCGGAACCACAGCCCCACCGGCGCGTCCACCGCGCCGGTGGGGCTGTGGCCGTTCCCGGGCGGTCGTCCCCGGCTGACGGGCGATCACCCCCCGGGGCCTCGGGCGCCACCTCCCGTCACCGCCGTTCCGC
Organism: Streptomyces changanensis; assembly: GCF_024600715.1. Lineage (NCBI taxonomy): Bacteria > Bacillati > Actinomycetota > Actinomycetes > Kitasatosporales > Streptomycetaceae > Streptomyces > Streptomyces changanensis. The sequence continues at coordinate 3,548,457 of NZ_CP102332.1, read as the reverse complement.
AGCGGAGCGCGGGCGGGCACGGACCGGGGCGTGGATGGGCCGCCCGGCGGTGGCGCACCGGGCGGGGGCAGGGGTTACCGGGACGGCCCGGTGGAGCCGATCGGCGACCGCGGCGGCGACGTGGCCGGGGCGGGGGCGGCCCGGCCGGTCACCGGTGGTCGGGCACGTACTTGTAGCCGACGCGGCGGACGGTGACGATCCGGTCCCGGTGCGCGGGGCCGAGCTTGCGCCGCAGCCGGGCCACGTGGACGTCGACGGTGCGCCCGTCGCCGATGTACCCGTAGCCCCAGACCCCCGACACGAGGGACTCTCGCGAGTGGACCATGTGCGGGTGGGCGACGAGGTGGGCGAGGAGCCCGAACTCGAGGTAGGTCAGGTCCAGTTCGACACCGTCGACGTGGACGGTCCGCCGGTCGGGGTCGACGCGGACCGCGTCGTCCGCGTACACCTGCCCGGAACCGGTGACGGATCCGGCGGTGGGGCCGGCGGCGGATCCGGCGGTGGGGCCGGTGGTGGGGCCGGCGGTGGGACCGGGGACGGGCGGCCGGGCCGTGACCGGGGCCGCCCGGGGGGCGAGCCGGTGGACCTCCGGTCGTACGCCGTGGGTGGTCAGCAGCGCCATGGGGTCGACGCCGTCGGGCAGGAACACGAGGTAGCCGACGTGCGGTTCGGCGGGACGGGGCCCCACCAGGCGCAGACGGGGGGCGGTGGTCGGGTGGTCGGCGGCGAACGGTGCGGTGGTCACGGTGAACCCCTTCGGTCGGTCGGGGGTGATGCCACGTGGGCACCCACGGGCGGGGGGCGCTCGCGCTGGCGCACGGGTACCGGCCCCGGCCCCTGCGGTCCGACAGGACGCGGACCTACGGGACGGGGACGGCGTGGCGCCCGGGCGGGGCGAGGGCGGGACGTCGCCGCGGGCTGCGGAGGCGGTGGCGGTCGACGGGAAGCGCGGCGCGGCGACGGTGCCGCGGGCACGGGGAGGGGGCGGGGCGGACCCGGTTACGCGCAGCGGCAGATGGCACTGGCGACGCGACGGAGGTCGACATGCCTGCGGCGTACGAGCGGCTGCTGCGTCGAGGACATGGGGACATCCTCGGGCCGCCCGGCACCACCGTCAAGGCTTCCCTACCTTTTTCCTAGGGAATGAGAGGGCGTGACGGTCCACCCGACGCGTCCGGGCACGGCCGGCCTGGGCCGCGGCCCGGGTGGACGGCGGGCGGACGGGTGGGGGGCGAGCCGGCAGACGGGCGGGCGCCGCCAGACGGGCCGCCAGGCAGACGGGCAGGCCCCGCCGGGCGGACGTGCGGACGGACGGGCGGACGAACGGACGGGCGGGCGGGCGGGCGTACGGGCGGGCGGGCGGACGGGCGGACGGGCGGACGGGCGGACGGGATAATGGACCCATGCGAATCTCGGCCAAGGCGGACTACGCGGTGCGCGCCGCGCTGCTGCTCGCCACCGCCGGTCCGACGGCGCACCTGAAGGCCGAGGCCATCGCGGAGGCGCAGGACATCCCGCACAAGTTCCTCGAAGGCATCCTCAACGACATGCGCCGTGGCGGGCTCGTCGTCAGCCAGCGCGGTGTCAACGGCGGTTACCGGCTGGCGAGGCCCGCGCGGGACGTCAGCATCGCCGACGTGGTGCGGGCCGTCGACGGGCCCCTGGTCTCCGTACGCGGGGTCCGCCCGCCGGAGCTCTCCTACAGCGGCCCCGCCGAGTCGCTGCTGCCCCTGTGGATCGCCCTGCGGGCGAACGTGCGGAGCATCCTCGAAGGGGTCTCCCTCGCCGACGTGGCGGCGGGCGAGCTGCCCCCGTCCGTCGGCGCGTTGGCGGAGGACCCGGCCGCCTGGTCCAACCCCTGAGGCGCCACCCCGCCCCCGCGCCCCTTCCCCCAGGGCGTGGCGAGGGGGCACCGCCCGCCGGACGACCGCCCGGTTGCGTGGGCGGTGACGGCCCGTCAGTATTCCTACCCATCCGGTAGGGGACCGGGTGGTCTGGAGGCGGCCGTGAAGACGCTGGTCCTGCTGGCCCTGGCGGGGCTCGGCGCGCAACTCGTCGACGGTGCCCTGGGAATGGCCTACGGCGTCACGTCGACGAGCCTGCTGCTCGCCTTCGGTACGCACCCGGCCGGCGCCTCCGCGACCGTCCACCTCGCGGAGATCGGCACCACGCTCGCCTCCGGGGCGGCCCACTGGCGGTTCGGGAACGTCGACTGGAAGGTCGTCGCCCGGATCGGCGTTCCCGGCGCGGTCGGTGCCTTCGCCGGCGCGACCTTCCTGTCCGGCCTCTCCACCGCCCTCGCCGCGCCGCTGACGGCGCTGATCCTGCTGGGCCTCGGCCTCTACGTGCTCGGCCGCTTCACCCTGCTCGGCCTGCCCACCGGCAACGTCGGCAAGCCCCTGCGCAGACGCTTCCTCGCACCGCTCGGCGTGGCCGCCGGGTTCCTCGACGCGACGGGCGGCGGCGGGTGGGGCCCGGTCGGCACCCCGGCCCTCCTGGCCGGTGGCCGCCTGGAGCCGCGCAAGGTCATCGGCTCGGTCGACACCAGCGAGTTCCTGGTCGCGGTCGCCGCGAGCCTCGGCTTCCTCGTCGGGCTCGGCTCGCAGGGCATCGACCCCACCTGGGCCGCCGCCCTGCTCGCGGGCGGCCTCGTCGCCGCGCCGCTCGCCGCCTGGCTGGTACGCCACCTCCCGGCGCGCGTGCTCGGGGCGGCCGTGGGCGGTCTCATCGTCCTGACCAATGTCCGGACGCTGCTGCGCTCCGACGGCGTCTCGGCCGGGGGCGCCACGCAGGGAGCGGTGTACGCGCTGGTGTGCGCCGTGTGGGCGGCGGCCGTGGCCCACGCCGTCCGCGCACACCGCCGCCAGAACGCCCCCGACGCCGCTGCTGACATCGCCGACTCCGCCGCGGACATCGCCGCGGACGCGGATACAGATGTGGATGCGGATGCGGCCGGGACGCCCGTGGTGGCGGTGGGGGCAGTGGGGGCGCCCGAGCCGGAGGCCGCCGGCGCGGTGCACGCCCCCGACGCCGCCCGGCGCGGCCCCACCGGCCGGAGCGGACCCACCGCCCGGCGGGTCACCTCCGCCCGGCGGGTCACCTCCGCCCGGCGGGTCACCTTCGTCCGGCGGCTCCGCTCCGGCCGGGGGCCTGTTGCGTCCCGTGGGCTCCCTCCGGCCGGTGGGTCCGCTCCGGCCGGTGGGTCCGCTCCGGCCGGTGGGGGGTGATGACCGGTGCGGCGCCCGCCGCGCGGGCCGCGCGCAGCAGGCGGTCGACCGCCCCGGAGGGGACGAGCCGCAGCCGCCGCCGGTCCCGCTGCCACCACGCAACGACATCGAGGAGCGCCGAGTCGCAGAAGGTGACCGCCGTGGCGTCCAGGACGAGTCCGCGGTACCCGTAGACGACCGCCACCGTCAGCACCACCCTCAGCGGGGCGGCGCTGTACCGGTCGACTTCGCCGGCGAGCCGGATGGTGAGCGTGTCGGCGGCGGTCGTACAGGAGCGGACACCGGCGCCACCGGGCGCCGCGGGCCGGGCAGGCAGCGCATACGGGGCGACGGGCCCGGCGGGGGCGACGGGCGCGGGCGGCAGCGCGGATGCGGGACCGGGAGTGCCGGGCGTGCCGGCGAGGGGCGCGCGAGGCGCCAGGGAATCAAGGCCCTCAAGGGGCTCAAGGGGCTCAAGGGGCAGTATCGGGCAGGTCGTCGAGTCGTTCACGGGGTGATCAACACCGGTCGGGCGGGCTCCGGACACGGCTGCCGGGGCCGGTTCACCCCCGCGTGCCGCGACGAGGCAGGAGATCGCCCGGCGCGAACCGGCTGATCGACGCCGCCGCGTACCCGACGAGGTCCGGGGGGCGGGGGCCCGACGGGGTCGAACTCTCCCCGGAGGAGGGGTTCGAGGCGGTCGGCCAGGTCGTGTCCCGGCCTGGCCCGTGCGACCGCCGCACACCACGGGTGGGGCGACGGCTCGGGCCACCGGCAGGCGCCGACCCGGGGCGCCGTGCACACCGGGGACGACCGGCGCCGGCTGATGGCGGAGCGTGACGACGGGGGTACGGGGTGGGGTGCGGGCGGCGTCCCGGGCGGGCCGGGCGGAGCCGGCTTGGGTGCGGGGGCACCACTTCGCCGCCGGGGATTGTAGGTTCGGGGCATGACGAAGCCTGATGCACTGCTCGTGAACGTCGCGGCCACCGTGGAAACGGAGCAGTCCAATCAGATGTCCCTCACCGTCGTGGTCAACGGTGCGGTCATCACCGGGCGGCTCGCCCCCGAGGCCGCGTGGCGGCAGCGGGTGGCGGAGGTCCTGCGGGACTCGGAGCGACTCGGCGCGTTCGCCGCGGGGTTCGCGTCGCCGCCGGAAGAGGCGCGTCCCGAGAAGGACGCGGCCCCGACGTATCTGCACTTCCACGTGGCGCGGATTCTCCAGGGCACCCTGGGGATCCCGGAGACGGGCGGAATGTACCGCGTGGCCATCGCGGACGTGAACGCGTGGACGGTGGGTGACTTCAGCTACACGGACGACTGAGCGGCCGGGGCGGCCGGACCCCGGCCGCCCCCACCACGTCTCGTCCCCCGCGTCACGCGATGTCGTGCGGCGCGCGCCGCACGGTGCCGGAGGCATCACGCCGTACGCCTCCGCGTACGGGCACGCCGCGCACGCGGCCCGTCCGCGCACTCGGCCCCCGTCCGCACACGCGGCACGGCTGCGCACGCAACGTCCTCGCACACGGTACGGCTCCGCCACGGCACGCTTCGGCGTGCCCTGCGGCGCGGCACGCCATGTGCGACGCGTCACATGTCGACGTACGTCAAACCGGTCGGCCGGCACCGGGCCGGGGCCGCGGCGTGCGTGCGGTCAGCCCAGCGGGTCGGCGGAGGGCGTCGGGGCGGTGACGCAGGTGAAGCCGAGGCGTCGCAGGGCCCGGGTCACCTCGGCGGCGGTGAAGTCGCGCCGGTCCTGCCGGGTGATCACCTCACCGACCTGCTTGACCGGGTAGGTGTGGTCGCCGATGACCGCGCAGGGCCCCACGGCGGGCTCGGGCGTGACGCCGGCCATCAGCGTCTGCACCTCGCTTGGGACGAAGTCGAAGGGGAAGCTGGCGATCACACAGCGCATGGCGGCCTCGCAGGGTCGTGTCGTCGGTCGGTGGACGGGTCGGGACGTCCGGGTGGGGTGCGCGGCGGCGTGTGTGGGGTGCCGCCGCGCGGGGTCACCGCTGGGTGCTCGCTGCGCCACGCGCCGGGCGGCGGCCCCGCCGTGCCCCGCCGCGTCGTCCGCGGCCGGCGGCGGCGGGCTTCGCCGCCGTGGCAGGTGCGGGAGTGGGGACCGTGACGACGACCGGTATGCCGGACGGCGTACGGGCGCCGGTGATGCGGGTCAGCTCGGCCTCCCCGGAGCGGACGGAGGTGGTGCGCGGCTTGATGCCGGCGTGCACCATCAGGCGGTCGACGTCGCGCCGCTGGTGCGGGAGGACCAGCGTGACGACGCTGCCCGACTCGCCGGCGCGGGCGGTGCGGCCGCCGCGGTGCAGGTAGTCCTTGTGGTCGCCGGGCGGGTCGACGTTCACGACGAGGTCGAGGTCGTCGACGTGGATGCCGCGGGCGGCGACGTTCGTCGCGACCAGCACCGAGACGTGGCCCTCCTTGAACTGGGCGAGGGTCCTGGTGCGCTGCGGCTGGCTCTTGCCGCCGTGCAGCGCGGAGGCCCGCACGCCGCTCTTGAGGAGGTGCTTGGTGAACCGGTCGACGCCGTGCTTGGTGTCCAGGAACATGATCACGCGACCGTCACGGGCGGCGATCTCGGTCGCCGTCGCGTTCTTGTCGGTGTCGTGGACGTGCAGGACGTGGTGCTCCATCGAGGTGACCACACCCGCCGACGGGTCCACGGAGTGGACGACCGGGTCGGTGAGGTAGCGCCGCACGAGGGCGTCGACGTTGCGGTCGAGGGTGGCGGAGAAGAGCAGCCGCTGCCCGTCGGGCCGGGTCTGGTCGATCAGGCCGGTGATCTGCGGCAGGAAGCCCATGTCCGTCATCTGGTCGGCCTCGTCGAGGACGGTGACGCTGACGTCGTCCAGCTGGCAGTCGCCGCGCGTGACGAGGTCCTTGAGGCGGCCGGGGGTGGCGACGAGGACGTCCGTGCCACCGCGCAGGGCGGCGGTCTGGCGGCCGATCGACACGCCGCCGACGACGGTCGCCTGGCGCAGGCCGAGCGCGCGGGCGTACGGGGCGAGCGCGTCGGTCACCTGCTGGGCGAGTTCCCGCGTGGGGACGAGGACCAGCGCCGACGGCCGGCGGGGCTCGGCGCGGGTCCCGGCGAGCCGGCCGAGCACGGCGAGCCCGAAGGCGAGGGTCTTGCCGGAGCCGGTGCGGCCGCGGCCGAGGACGTCGCGGCCCGCCAGGGAGTTGGGGAGGGTCGCCGCCTGGATGGGGAACGGCGCGGTCACGCCTTCGGCTTCGAGCGCCCGCAGCAGCGGCGCGGGCAGGCCGAGGTCGGCGAAGGACTCGACGGGCGGCAGCGACGGCGTGTGGGTGACGGGCATGGCGAAATCGCCGGGCGGTGGCGGGGTGGAGCGGTTGCCGCCCCGCGTCCGCGCGCTTTTCGCGCCCTTCGGACTGTTGTCCGTCCGGTCATTCCGCACGCGTCCGGCGGGTGCCGGGGCAGCCTGGCGGGTTCCCGAGTGATTGCCCCGGGAGCGGGGAGTACGGGCCATGGAGACATTCCTCAAACAGGGGATCGAGGAATTCACGGCCCTCGATTCAGCCGGGCGGGCGGCACGCCGAGCCGAACGGCGGCGCCGGGGAACGGCGCGGGGCCCGCACCCATGGTGCGGGCCCCGGCGGCGTCGTAACGCCTACGTCGTCAGGCGGGGAGGATGTTCTCCGCCTGCGGGCCCTTCTGGCCCTGCGTGACGTCGAAGGTGACCTTCTGGCCTTCCTGCAGCTCGCGGAAGCCGGAGGTCGCGATGTTGGAGTAGTGGGCGAACACGTCGGCGCCGCCACCGTCCTGCTGGATGAAGCCGAAGCCCTTTTCAGCGTTGAACCACTTCACTACGCCAGTAGCCATGATTATCTCCTCAGGGGGATATTCGGACCCACACCGTGTGAGCCGCGCGTCGCCGCGATGATTACCCCGCCGGAAGAACCGGCCACACAAAAGTGCTCCTCCGCCCGTGGGGGGCGGGGGGGCACATGAAGCTCTGGGAACCACAACTGCAACTCCTTCGAGGCTAGCACGGCATTGCCGCACGGACCCATAATTCCCGGCGTCGAATTGTCTGCGGGAGAAAAGCTGCCGCCGCCCCGCCCGCGAATCTGCACCGGCCGGAACAGACATTCGCCACCCGCGGCGGTTACGGTTCGCGCGTGAGGGGGGTGCCGTCCCGGTGGCCGCCCGGCACGACGCCCGAGACGAAAGGCGCGCATGGCTCCAGGAGCGCGACGCAGCACCCCCGCCGACAACCTCGACGACGACGACTACCCCGCGTACAGCATGGGGCGCGCCGCGGAGCTGATCGGGACGTCCCCGGCCTTCCTCCGCGCACTCGGAGAGGCGGGGCTCATCACACCGCCGCGGTCCGGCGGCGGGCACCGCAGGTACTCACGGCGCCAGCTGCGCATGGCCGCTCGGGCCCGCGAGCTGGTGGACCAGGGCACGCCCGTCGAGGCGGCGTGCCGGATCATCGTCCTGGAGGACGACCTGGCCGAGGCCCTTCGCATCAACGACGAACTCCGTCGGGACGACCCCGAGGACACCGGGCCGGGAGACGGTGCCGGGCCGGGAGAGGGTGCCGGGCCCCCGGACGTCTCCGGATCCGGTGACGGCTCCGGCTCGTCGGGGGCCGGCCCGGGCGACTGAGCCGGCGGATCGGCCCGGCGAAGTGGCCCCGCTCGCGCCGGCTCGGGACGGGCGGCCCCGCACGGCGTGCGCCGCCGAGCCAGGGGACGTCAGGCCTGCGGAGACCGGGCCCCAGGGCCGACTCGCGGCTCTGTGGTACCTCGCCACCCGGCGGGCTCCGGCCGGAGACCACCTGAAGACCGGGGTCCGGCGGGCTGCGGGTCGGCGACGACTTGGCGGACCGGCCCGGCAGGAGCGGGCGTCGGGTCCGGCGGGACCGGAGCGGCAGGCGTGGTCAGACGCGCCGGTCGTGGTCAGACGTGCCGGGGGCGTCAGACGTGCCGGTCGTCGCGGTCAGACGCGCTGGTCGCTGTGGCCGCAGAGCCACGCCAGCGCGTCGTGCACCCCGCGGACGTACTCCCGTGCCTCGTGCGGGCACGCCGGGTCGTCGAGCAGGACCGCCGCCGCGTCGACCTCCGCCGTCAGCCGCCACACGTCAGGCACGTCGCGGCCCCGTACGCCCGTGATGGGCCCCTGCGGGGCGCGGGCCAGCGCCCACCGGTACGCCTCGGTGGCGCCCTCCCGCAGGGCGCGGGGCCTGTCGCTGTCCCGGAGCGCCCGGCCGCCGCCGGCGTCCCGCCCGGGCCCGGTCGCCTCCGCGGCGAGGGTCCGGTACGCGGACTCGACCTCGTCGACGGGGCGGACACCGATCCGGGGGGTTTCCGTTCGCACCGCATGGCGCGTCGTCATACGCGTACACCCCATCCTCCGTGCTTTCCCGCTCTTCCGTGCTTTCCCGCTCTTCTTCTCCGGGTCCCCGCCTTCGCCCGGGATATACGCGCCGATGCGCCGCGGCTGCGCGCGAGGGCCCTGGCTTTCCGGCGGGTGTCACCCGTTCGGGTCGACGCCGTCCGCCGACGAGCGCATGGTGGTTGCAGGACCCAGGCACGTCCCCGGCTGCACCGGGACCCGCCCGCAGGCGCCCGACCAGGGCCCCGGCCGGCGCCGCGTCCCGTGCCGCGGCGTGTTCGGCACGGCGAAAGGGGTGCGGCCATGACCGGCTGGGCTTCGTGGACGACGGTCAACGTGATCGCGGGAACGGGGGGCGTCCGCACGGAGGAACTGGGCGTCCTCACCGGGGACCTCACCGTGCACACGACGTGGTACGGCACCGAGGCGGACGTCGCGGTCCAGTACAGCGGCGGTTCGGAGTGGTACACGATGTCCGGCAGCCCGGTCCCGTGCCACTCCGAGGAGGAGAGCCGCTCCCTGCACCAGACGGCGGTCGAGGCGGTGCAGGAGGGCCACGGCGCCGTCGTGACCCGTCTGAAGCAGACACGACCGGGTTGACTGCGCCCGAAGACGCGAAGAGGGGAGGGACCCCGCGGCGTGGATGTGGGCCGGGGCGCGTGGGCGCGGCCCCGTGCGCGCGCGGGGCGCTTCTTCGCCCGCCTCCCGGAGCCGTCCGGCCGGCCCGGGTGGGTACGGATCCCCTGGGCCCCGGTTCCGGCCCCCGGCCCCCGGCCCCCGGCCACCCGCGTCACCAGGTCGCGCCGGCGGGTTCCCGGACCGTGGGCGTTCAGGCGGTTGAAGAAGGTCGTGGCGGCGATCATGGCGGCGATCATCAGGCTCAGGGCCGACATCTGCCGCTCGTCGAAGTGGTCGGCGGCCACGTCCAAGACGTCGTCCCGTACTGCCTGACCCTCGCGGTCGGCGAGGCGCGTGGCGGCCTCGGCGAGGGCCAGGGCCGCGCGCTCGCTGTCGTCGGTGAAGAACGGGGCCTCGCGCCAGGCGGCCACCTGGTGCAGCCGCTCATCGGTCTCCCCCGCCTTCCGCGCGCTCACGACGCCCCCCGTACTCGCAGGCGCCGCAACCGTTGATCTGGCTGGCGTTCACGGTCATCGAGGGGCGCGATACGCGCCTCGACCTCCTCATCGACCCCACCCGTCTCGCCGCCCTGGACGTGCCGGCCCTCACCGGCTGACGGCTGCGGGGCCCGGGACCGGGGGTTCGGGGGCCGGGGATTCCGGGGCCGGGGATTCCGGGTTCGGGGCTCGTCGGTCCGGCGGCCCGGCAGTCCGGCGGTTCGGCAGTCCGGCAGTCCGTCTCAAGTACCCCGTGGGCCCTTCCGGGTACGTCGCGGTGACGACGGGCGCACACCCGTGTAGCACTCAGGTATGACCCCTGACCAGCGCGGAGGGGGACTCGTGGAACCTCCCCGCCCTCATACCGTCTTGACCGGTAAGGAACGCACAGGGAAACGGGTGTGACAGTGGGTCAGACAACGCAGACGGTGGGGGCGGACCGGCGCGGAGCGGGGGCGGCCGGGCGGCCGCGGGGGAAGGCGTTCGCGCCCGAGTACCAGGGGGCGCTCGGGTCGCTGTCGGTGAACTCCTCGCTCACCGACGTCCTGGAGAAGGGCGTGCGGGAGCTCCGCGCCGCCGAGGCGGCCGGCGAACTGCGCGAGGTGGCGCGGTGCGGGCTCGCGGTGGCGGAGGCGTGCCGGCGGCTCGGGCGGATCGATGAGGCCGACGGGGCGTGGAAGGCCTCCTACCGGGCCGCGCGGGAGGCCGGCGACCTCGGCGCGATGGCCTGGGCGATGTGGAGCGGCGGCACGCTCGCCCGGCAGCGGGGCGCCCTGGCGCTGGCGTACCGGCTGCTGCGGCTCGCGGCCGAGCTGGGCGAGCGGGGCGGGGACGTCGTCGTCCGCGGCTACTCCCTCGCGGGGCTCGCCGAGACCGGGCGGATACAGGGTGACTACCAGGCCGTCGGCGAGCTGCACGAGCAGCTCCTCGCGGAGGCCCGCCGCCGCGGTGAGGCCCGGCACACCGTGTGGGCGCTGGAGGGCATCGCGCAGATGCACCGCAACACCGGCTCGTACGACCGGGCCCTGGAGCTGTTCGAGGAGGCCGCCGAGACGGCCGGCCGGGCCGACGACCGGCGGGGCCGGGCGTGGGCGCTGCGCGGCATAGCCGACGTCGTCTCGGTACGGGACGGGGACGTGGAGCGGGCGCTGGCGCTGCTCTCCGAGGCCGAGGTCGCCTGCCGTGAGATGGAGCTGTCGAGCGCGCTCGCGTACAACCACAAGATGCGCGGCAACGTCCTGTACCGGGCCGGTCGGTACGCCGAGGCGCGGGACAGGTACGCGGGGGCGCTGGAGGAGTTCCGCGCCATGGACGAGCCGCGCGGCACGGCGCTGTCCCGGCTGGGGCTCGCCAAGGCCCTCGCCCGGCTCGGCCGCGACACCGCGGAGACCGCCGCCGAGCTCGCCGAACTGCGCGACACGCTGAACCGCATCGGGCTGCGCCACGCCCGCGACATGGTCGAGAAGGCGGCCGCCGAACTGGGCGCCGGACCACTGCCGTCCGGCGAGGAGGAGGCCCCGCGATGACCTCCGTACCGGTGACCGCTTCGGCCCGCAGCGCCCCGCCTGCTCCCCCGCTGCCCCTCACGCCCTCCGCACGACGCGGCGGGGACGGGGACCGAGACGAAGACGGGAACGGAAGCAGGTGCCGGGGCGGGGGTGGGGACGGGGACGGGGTGTACGCGGACATGGTGGACGCTTCCGACGCGGTGGGCGCTGCGGCTGCGGCGGGGGTCCTGGCGCGCTGCCGTGCGCTGGTGCGGCCCGCCCTGGCCGACGCCGTGGGGGGACTCCACCCCTGGACCGGGGAGATGGCCGCGTTCTCGCTCGGGTGGAGCGATGTCGCCGGCACGCCCGACCCGGGGGCGTCGGAGGGCAAGGGCGTACGGCAGGCCCTCGCCGTGCTGGGGGCGGAGGCCGCCGGCGCCGACGGGCGCGTCGCGGTGGCCGGCGCGGTCGCGGTGGAGCTCGTGCACGCGTTCTCGCTGCTGCACGACGACATCATGGACGGCGACGCGATGCGCCGGCAGCGCGAGACGGTGTGGAAGGCGTACGGCACCGGGCCCGCCGTCCTCGCCGGCGACGCCCTGTTCGCGCTCGCCGTGCAGTCCCTCGCCGAGGCCCCCGGCGAGCACACCGGCGCCGCGGTGCGCCGTCTGTGCGACACCCTCACCGACCTGGTGCGCGGCCAGGCGGAGGACCTGTGCTTCGAGGACCGGCCCTGGACCGGGCCGGGCGCGGTGCGGCCCGACGAGTACCGCGCCATGGCCGAGCACAAGACCGGCGCCCTCCTCGGCTGCGCCGCCGCGCTGGGCGCGCTCCTGGGCGGGGCGCCCGAGGCGACCGTCACCGCGCTGGACCGGGCCGGGCGGCACCTGGGCGTGGCGTTCCAGGCGGTCGACGACCTGCTGGGGATCTGGGGCGACCCCGCCGTGACGGGCAAGCCGGTCCACGGCGACCTGCGGCGGCGCAAGAAGACGTACCCGGTGCTCTCCGCGCTCACCGCCGGGGGCCCCGCCGCCCGCGAACTGGCCGCGCTCCTGGAGACCCCGGGCGCCGCCGGCGACGGCCCGGACGCGGCCGGTACGCACGGGGACGGCACCGCCGCGCGCGCCGCGGAGCTGGTGGACCGGGCCGGTGGGCGTACCGCGACGCTGGAGGAGGCCCGGCATCACCTCGCCGCGGCCCGCGCCTGTCTGCACGACGCGCCCCTCACCCCGGGCGCCGCCGGTGACCTCGACGCTCTGGTGGCCTTCCTCCTGCACCGCGCGGTGTGAGACCGCCCCGCCCGGTCGCCGTCACGGGACCGGGCCGGGGCCCAGGCCCGGGGGGGCGGCGCGGGACGGTGCCCGGCGTGCGGCGCGCAAGGCGGTGCCCGGTGGGGCGGCGCGGGACAGGGCCCCCGTGGGGGCGGGCGGCGCGGGACGGGTGCCGACGGTGCGGGCGGGATACGAGGCGGGACCGGCTCGGGGGATAGGGGGCGGGGCGGGCGGCTGGACTGGGCGGACGGCGGGGTTGGGCCGGGCTGGGCGGCGGGGTTGGGCCGGGCTGGGCTGGACGGGGCGGGAGCCGTACGCGTCGGGTCGTCAGACGTCCACCGTCACGGCGCAGGACCAGCCGTGCGGGCCCGGTCCCATGCGGAGCACGTGCCACGACACGGCGCTCGGCACCGCTCCGGTGATCGGCACCCGCCGCAGCGCCGCCACGGCGAGCCGGACGTCGAGGCCGCCCTCGTCGGTCGTCTCCACCTCGACGTCCACGGGAACCTCACCGAACTCGTCCACCCGGAAGACCACCTCGTCCAGGAGGTCGGCCAGCAGGTCGTCGTCGGCCACCTCGTCCAACCGCACCCGCCGCACCGCGTCCGCGTGGGCCGCCGACACGTCGGCGAACGACTCCACCAGTGCGAGCACCGCCTCCCCGAGGCACTGCTCGCGGCTGGCGCCCCACGCCTCGATGCGCACGTCGGCCGTGTGCGGCAGCGCCCGGTGGCCGCCTCCGCCGGAACGCGGTACGGGGACCTCACCGTTCATGACGGCCGCCGGCAGGGACGGGGGCGGCGGACACCGCCATGACCGGAGCGGACACGGACAGGAGCGGGGCCGGACGCGCGATGCGGGCCGGACCTGCGAACCGGGTCGAGTGGGCGAACCGGGTCGGGGGTGCGTGCGCGCGCGCCGGTCGGCGCGCGGCGGGGCGGGGCGGCGGCGTGGTCGTCGGACGGGGCGTTCCTGGGAGCAGCGGTGCCGGGAGCCATGGGCCCGCAGTACCCGCAAGGGGTCCGGGTATGCCGGGGCGGAGCGGAAAAATCATGGTCTGAGGTGATGCACGTCACACGAACGGAGTTATCCTGACGCCGGACCCGTGAGTCGGACGGAACCCCGGCCGGAGCAGCCGGTTCCGGCGGGAGCCGGCAGCCATCGCCGGGGGCCGACTCCCGCGGTTCGCCCCGCCCCGGCCCCGGGCCCCTCCTCCCCGGGTACCGGGGCCCGTGCCTTCCGGACGGGCGGTGCCGTTGTCGTTGGCGACGCGCCGCCCGCGCGTCGTACCCGACCCGGAGGAGCCCCCCGTGCGCAGCAACCCCAGCCGCAGTACCCGCAGGACCGGCCGTCTCGTCACCGGCGCCGCCCTCGGTGCCGCCGCCGTCGCGCTGGCCGGTGCCGGTACCGCCCACGCCGACGCGACGGCGCAGGGCGTGGGCAGTGAGGCCATCCCGCTGGGCGCGGCCGGGACGGCCCTGCTCGGCCACACCGGCACCGTGACCGGCACCGGCATGAGCGGCGCCACCACGTACGCGCAGGGCCTGGGCCAGCTCGCGGGCGTCGCCGGCGGCATGAGCTGACGGCGCCACGGCGCCACGGCGTGGCAGGGGGGGGCCGGCTGCGGTACGGCGTGGCGGGGGTACCGCCCGGCGGAGGTACCGCGTCACCGGTACCGGTGACGGTGTGCGGCTGCCCGGAGGCCATGCCGGGCGGGAGGGCGGTTGCCCGGGTGCCACGCCGGGCGGCGGCGCCCCTCTGCCCCGCGCCCGGGTCTACGCGACGGGCTGGAGCGTCCAGCCGTGCGGTGCGGTCGGATCGGGGGCCTGGAGGCTCATCGCGGCGCCGTTCTCCGGTCCTGCCGGTGCCAGGACCAGCCCCCACCCCTTGAGGCTGAGGGTGTGCGTCGTCGCGTCGGCGGACGGGGCGGGCAGCCAGCGCTGGGCGTCGCTGTCGACACAGGGGCGCTGGACGACGGCGGCGCCCGCCCCGACCGGCTCGACCGGCTGGAGGCAGAGCCCCGAGTGGACCGCCTTGATCTGCACGTGCCCGTCGCCCAGGTCGGCCACGAGCCACTGCTGGTTGGCCTGGGCGTGGCGCTCCCAGACGATGACCGGGGCACCGTCGTTGGTGGCGGCGGCCGACACGTCGGCGGCCCGGCCGGTCGCCGCGTCGAACAGGACGAACTGTCCCGCCGGGACCGGCGGCCGCGACTCCGTCGCGGAGGCGGACGGCGTGGGAGCGGGCGTGGGAGCTGCCGGGGGCGCGGTGGCGGCGCCCGATCCTGCGGTCGCCGTACCGGCCGCGGCGGGCGCGGGGTCCCCGTCGCCGCCGCTGAGCACGGCTCCGATCCCCAGGCCCAGGACGGCGCACGCGGCGATGGCCGCACCGACGAGGACCACCCGCGACGGGCCGCGACGGCGGGCGTCGTCGGGCGCCGTACGGGATGTGGCGCGGGGCGTCGTTCGGGGCGTGTGGTGCGGGAGTTCGTCGACGACGCGCGGCAGGGGCCGCGTCGACTCCGCCGGGGGCGGCGGCCCGTATCCCTCCGCGCCGTAGGCGGGGGTGGGGGGCAGGACCTGCGTCGCGTCGGAGGCGGACGGGGCGTGGGCGGGGACGGGACGGAGGACCTGCGTGGCGTCGGAGACAGAGGTCTCGTACGCGGGGGTGGGTGGGAGGAGCTGTGTCGCGTCCGAGGCGGACGCGTCGTAGGCGGGGGTGGGGGGCAGGACCTGCGTCGCGTCGGAGACCGAGGCGGAGTCGGCGGTGGGGGCATACCCGGGTGCGTCGTATGCGGGTGCGTCGTATGCGGGTGCGTCGTATGCGGGTGCGTCGTATGCGGGTGCGTCGTATGCGGGTGCGTCGTATGCGGGTGCGTCATACGCCGGTACGTCGTACCCCGGTACGCCGTGGCCCGGGACGCCGTGGCCCGGGACGCCGTACCCCGGGACCCCGTACCCCCGGGCGTCGTACCCGCCGGGTACGTCGTGTCCCGGGACGTCGTGGACCGGGGTGTCATACCCCGGGGCCTCATGGCCCGGCTGCGGGTGGGGGTGGCCGGTCGGTGGAAGGTACCGCGTCGCCTCCGGGTCCCAGGTCCGCGGGTCGCCGCTGTCCGGTCGGTGGTTCACCATGCTCCTCAACCCATGCCAGGGCCCGCGCCGTCGGGCTCGCGCGCCGTCCGGCGAAGGTACAGTGCGACGATCGTACGAATCGATCCACGGGGGCTTCCATGGCACTGTTCGGCAACGCGCACACCGTCGACCCGGCGAGCGCCCAGCAGGAGTACGCGCGGCTCTTCGGCCCCGACGAGCGGGTGTACGCCGCGTTCCTGCTGATCCGGGACACGATCCTGTTCACCGACCGCCGACTGATCATGGTCGACAAGCAGGGCATCACCGGCAAGAAGGTCGAGTACCACTCGATCCCCTACCGCAGCATCACGCACTTCGCGGTCGAGACGGCCGGGACCTTCGACCTCGACGCCGAGCTGAAGATCTGGATCTCCGGCAGCCCCACGCCGGTCCAGAAGACCTTCACCAAGGGTGTCGACATCTACGAGGTGCAGGCCATCCTCACGCAGTTCGTGGCCCGTTAGGCCGGTCGGGTCGCCCCCACCCGGGGGAGAAGTCGCACGGTTGTCCGGCGCGCGGATCGCCGCTGCACGGTTCCGAGCGTCCCCCGTACGTACTCTGGCCGTCCAGCGTGAACGCGTGGACGGCGACGAGTAGGCGGGCGCGGTGATGGCGAACGATCAGCGGTGGCACATGAGGATCGGCGAGGTCGCGGAGCTGACCGGGCTGCCGCTGCGCAGCATCCGTCACTACGAGGACGCGGGCCTCGTCGCCCCGTCCGCGTGCAGCAGGGGCGGCCTGCACCTGTACACCCCGGCCGACGTGGAGCGGCTCGGGGTCGTGCGCCGCATGCGGCGGCTCGAGTTCACCCTGGACGAGATCCGCGAACTGCTGGGCATCGTCGACCGGATCGCGGTGGTCGACGACCCGCCCGGTGACGAGGAGCTGGAGACGCTGCGGGCGCGCCTGGAGGTGTACCGGCGGACCGTCGACACCCGGTGCGCGGTCCTCGGCGCCCGTCTGCGCGAGGCCGAGGACTTCGCGGCGACCCTCCGCGCGGTCGCCGACCACCTCGACCACGACCGCGTCGGCTGACGGCCCGTCGGTGAGGGGCGACCGCGTCGGGTGCCGTCCGCGTCGGTCGCCTCCCGCGGCGTCCGCGTCGGCGTCGGTCCTTCGTGGTGCCGACGCCGACGCGGGTGGGGTGCCGCCCCGCCGGGTCAGCCCAGGATCAACGCGCGGGCCGTGCTCACCGTCATACCGTCCGACGCCGCGTCGGCGCCCGTCGGCGCACCGTCGCCCGGCTGCGGCACGCTCGTCATCTCCACCCGCACGATCACGCTGTCACCGGCGCGGAAGGCGCCCGGACCGTCGGCCGTGACCGTGTCGGTGCGCGCGTGCCGCGCCCCGTCGCAGACCTGCGACTCCGGCACCCGGGTCACCGCCGACGCCGTCCCGCTGGTCCGGTCCTCCAGTCGCACGGCAAGGCGCACGGGCCCGGCCCCGGTCGGGCACGCGTACGTGTAGGCCACGTGCGCGGCGCGCTCCGACGCCGCCGCGACGGCCGCCTCGACGCGTACCCCGCCGCCCTGGGGCAGCGCCGCACCCGTCACCGCCAGCGCGCACACGACGGCCGGCCCGGCCGTGCCGGCGCTCCTCGCCCACCACTTCCGCGCCGCGGGCGTACCGGTCGTTCCCCTCATCACGATCTCCTTTCGCCTGTGCGGCGGAATGTACCGATATGAGGGTTGCTCGGTGAGGGTGGCGGCCTCGGTCGGTCACCCGTTCGGGGCCGGGGCGGACGGGACGGGACGGGCGGCCCAGCCGGATGGGTGAGCCGGCGGGGAGCGGGGTGGCCGGGCCCGGCAGGGGGGGCTCGGTGGGCGTGGGCAGGAGGCGGGAGGCGGGAGGGGAGAAGAGTGGGGGAGGGAGGGGCGGGGTCCGGCGGTCGTGGTCAGCTCTCGGCCGTGAGGGCGGGCATCTCGCCCTCCGTCCTGGTCACGTCGATCACCGAGAACGCCGCGCCCTGCGGGTCGAGCAGCGCCGCGAACCGGCCGAACGGGCTGTCCATCGGCCCGAACACCACCTTCCCGCCGTGCGTGGTGGCCCGGCCGATCGCCGCGTCGACGTCCTCGACGGTGAAGTAGACGTTGATGTACGGCGGCACCTCGGCCGGGAAGTCGCCGTCCATCCTCATACGGCCCAGGACTGGGGCGTCGTCGAGCTCGAAGACCTTGAAGTCCATGTGGGCGTCCTCCAGCCGCTTCACCGTGAAGGGGAAGACGGCCGGGAAGAAGGCGTCGGACGCCGCGACGTCGCGCGTGTAGACCTCGGCCCAGCAGTAGGCGCCGGGCACGGCCCGCACCTCGAACCCCTCGTGGGTACCGGCCTCCCAGACGCCGAAGGTGACACCGCCGGGGTCCCGGGCGAGCAGCATCGAGCCGAAGTCGCCCACGGCCATGGGTTCCATGAGCACCTCACCGCCGTTCTCGCGCACCTTGCGCGCGGTCGCCGCGACGTCCGGCGAGGCGAGGTACAGGCACCAGGCGGGCGGCGGTGTCCCGCCGTCCTGCCCCGGCATCGGCGGGACGACGGCGGCGACGGCCCGGCCGTCCGCGTACGCCTGGACGTAGTTGCCGTACTCGGTCTGGGCATGGCCGAACGTCCAGCCCAGCACGTCGGCGTAGAAGCGCTTCGCGCCCTCGACGTCGGTGAACATCGCGTCGGCCCAGCAGGGCATGCCCTCGGGTTGCACAGCCATGGCGGTCTCCTCGTGGTGCGCGGGCGGCGGCCCCCCGATTGCCACGTTAGCCACCGGCCGGACCGGACGCGCGCGGAGCCGCGGGGGCGGCGCCGGCCCGACCGGGCAAGGGTGCGGGTGCGGCGCGGGCACTGGCGCGGGCGCGGCGCGGGCACCGGTGCGGGCGCGGCACCGGACGCGGCCGGCGCGCGGCCGGCTGATCGGCTGGTCGGGCGGGCCTGCGGCCGGGTGGCGGCGGCAGGCGGGCCGGGAGCCGGGCCGGCAGGCGGGCAGGCAGGCATGCAGGCATGCAGGCATGCAGGCATGCAGGGTCAGTCGAGGCCCGGGGCGCCCCAGACGGGGAACCAACGGCCCAGGTCGGCCTCCACGCGCAGCTCGTCCGCCAGCACGGCCCGCACCTGGAGCTCCAGCGCCGTGTCCCGCCGCTCCCCCACGAGCGGCGCGAAGGGGTAGAACGACCCGCGCTTGTACAGGTACACGAGCGCCAGGCGCCGCCCGTCCCGCGGGTCGCGGAAGCCGACGAGGGAGCAGAGCAGGTGCGGCCCGAAACCGGCCTCCCGCAGCAGCGTGTTCACCGCGTGCAGGTCGGTGACCAGGGCGGGCAGCCCGTCCGGCGGGTGCCGGGCCAGCAGCCAGCCGTACCCGTACGCGTCACGGCTCGGCTCCACCGGCACGCCGCCGCGCCCGGTGTCCGCGTCGAGCAGCTCCCGCACCTCGTCGCGGACCCGCGCGAACGCCCCGCCCTCCACCCCGGCGAAGCAGACCGACCCGGCGCCCGTGGGCGTGAAGCCCGTCGCCGCCTCCAGCGTCAGCGCCGCGCCCGGCAGGGCGAACAGCCGGTCCAGGTCGGGCCGCGCCGGCCGGGAACGGCCCAGCAGCGCGTCGAGGAAGCCCATGGCGCCGCCGCCCGCGCCCTACCGGCCCAGCTGGGCGGAGATCCGCGCCAGCTGGTCGAGGCGCTGTTCGAGCGGCGGGTGGGAGGCGAGCAGCCGCCCGATGCTCTGGCGCGAGGAGAAGGCGGGCGCGAACCAGAAGGCGTTGTACGGCTCCGCCCGACGCAGGTCCCGGGTGGGGATCTGCCCCATCTGGCCGGTGACCTTCGTCAGCGCCGCGGCCAGCGCGGAGGGCCGCCCGGTCAGCAGAGCCGCGGCCCGGTCCGCGGAGAGCTCCCGGTACCGGGACAGCAGCCTGGTCAGCAGGAACCCCACCGCGTACACGACGGCGCTGACCACCGGCACCAGCAGTACGGCCACGGCGGCGCCCCCTTCACGGCCGTGCCCACCCCGCCCGAAGCCGCCCCACAGCGCGACCCGCGCCATCGCCCCGGCGACGACGCCCAGGAACGCCGCCACGGTCATCACCACCACGTCGCGGTGCGCGACGTGGGACAGCTCGTGCGCGAGGACGCCCTCCAGCTCCTCCGGCTCCAGCCGCCGCAGCAGGCCGGTCGTCACGCAGACCAGCGCGGTGTCCCGGCTGCGGCCGGTCGCGAACGCGTTCGGCACGTACGTCGGTGTCGGCTACCGCCACCCGCGGCTTCGGCATGTCGGCGAGCGCGCAGATCCGGTCGACGGCCCCGTGCAGCTCCGGCGCCTGCTCCGCGGTCACCTCGCGGGCGCCCATGCTGTACGCGGCGAGCCGGTCGCCGAACCAGAACTGGGCGACGAACAGCGCGCCCGCGATCACCACGACCACCGGCCACGAGCCGCGCAGGAACGCCACGAGCACCCCGACGACGACCACGTACAGCAGCCCGATCAGGAACATGGTCGTCACCATGCGGGTGGTGAGGCCCCGGTCGGCGACGTACCGGGAGTGGCTGCGGCCGTCGCTGCGGCCGCGGCTCCGCGACGCTGACATGGCACGCCTCTTTCCTCGCGCCGGCACCCCTCTTGTGAGGATTCTTCCCTTTTGCGGCTTCGCGAAGCGCGCAGAGGCGGCGTGGGCGGGAGGGGTGGGGCGAAAGAGGGCGGAGGGGTGGGGGGGAAGAGGGCGGAGGGGTGGGGGGAGCCGGGGGGCGGAGCGGGAGGGGTGGCGCGGCGCGGGTGGTGGGGTGGGTGGTGGGGGCGCGGCCCTCCGCTCCCTGGCCGCGCGAAAGGCCGCACCCGCGTCGCGCGCCGCCCGGGGCGCACGGGGCCCACCACGGACAAGGGACTCCCCTCGTGGCCCCCTGTCCGTGTTTTTTCGAGTTAACAGTGACGTAGAGTGTTTGCGCAAGCCCGATCCGCTCCTGAACCGCCCGGGGCGGGGTCGGTACAGTACGGGCCCGTTGACTTGACCGCGCAGGCGCGGCGGACGCGAACGTGGGGACCGGGATGGACGACGGCAACGGCGGGGAGCGCACGGCACCCGAGCTGAGAACGCTCCAGCAGAAGGTCGCGTACATGGTGGAGAAGACCTTCCCCGGCCAGAAGGTCTCCGGGCGGGCCTTCTCCGAGATCGTCAGGGAGCGCGGCGGCGCCCTCTCGCACAGCTACTTCTCCAACATCCTCGCGGGCAAGGTGACCCACCCGTCCGAGGAGATCCTCAAGGCGCTCGGCCTCGGTTTCGGCGTCGACTGGCGGTTCTTCAAGGAGGAGTCGGAGGTCGTCGACGACGTCGTGGCCGGGCTGCAGTTCCTGGCCAAGCGCCGCACCGGCGAGATCAGCGGCATCGCGGGCCGCGGCGTCGACGACGCCGGACTCCCCGCCGAGCTGCTGGAGTTCGCGCTCTCCCTCCTGAAGGAGGCGCGGGCCGACGGCCCCACCACCCCCGACGGCCCCACCAGCACCCCTGAACAGGGGGTCCATTGACGAACACGCGTCCCCACCACGTTCGTTAAACTCGCCGATCGCAGGTCACACCCACGTGACTCCGATCAAGAGGTCCCCATGTCCAAGCGGTCCATGCGCGCGCTGCGGAGAGAGTGCGAGGCCGGGCTGGCCGACCTCCCCATCCCCGCGCCGTTCGGCATCCCCGAGCTGGTCGCCAACATGGAGGCCGCCCGCGGCCGCCGCATCGTCCTCCAAGAGCTCCCTGAACGGCTCGCCCGCGTCAACTCCGCCTGCGGACTGCGCCTCACGTCCGGCGACACGAGCTTCGTCCTCTACCGGCGCCGGCCCACGACGTACCAGACGCACCACGTCATCCTGCACGAGCTGTGCCACGAGTGGTTCGACCACGGCACCTCGCTCGACGCCGAGCAGCTGCGCCGGCTGCTGCCCGTCTTCGACACCTCGCTGATCGACCGCGTGATGCGGTCCGGCACCACGGTCCAGGCCCGCGCCCAGTACGACACGCACGACGAGCGGGTCGCGGAGTTCGGCGCGTCACTGATCCCGCGGATGGCGCGCGAGGTCCCCGGCGACGACATGGTGGACCGGCTGGCCGACTCCCTGTCGAGACCCGTCGCCCACCGGCGCAGGGAGCTCCTCTCGCGCCGCCGGCCCTTCCCGCGGGGCCTCTTCCGGCGTTGACGCCGCCGGTACCCGCCCCCTCCCGCGCCGAGCCCGTACCCGACCCGCACCCCCGCGAGGACCGCATTGAGCCCCCTGGACCTGGCCGGCTACCTGATAGCCGGACTGATGACCGCCGTCGCGTTGTGGCGGATGCCGGCGGCCCTCTGGGGCGACGAGGAGGACCGGCGCCGCCGCGCCCTGTGGGGCTGCTACGCCGGGTTCGCCGCCGCCCTGTGGACCAAGACCCGCGTCGTGCGCACCGCCCTCAACAACAGCCCCGTCGTCGACCTGGCGGTGCTCATCAAGCACTACACCGCGACCATCGCCATCCTCGCCATCCTCGGGTACATCGTCGCCATCTACGGCACCTACCCGGAGGGCGGGCCGGTACCGCGCCACGTGCGCTTCGCCCGGCTGGTGCAGCGGCTCGCGGCCAAGGCGTCGGCCGCGACCCTCCTCCTGCTCACCGTCCTCTTCTTCACCGTGGTCGACCGGTCCGTCCCCTCCGACCGCTTCGTCTCCGACCACGCCGGCCAGTGGGGCGCGACGCTCTACATGACCGTCTTCTACCTGTACCTCGGCGCCGCGTCCGCGGTCTGCGCCTACCAGTGGGCGCTGGCCACCGCCCACGCCCGGCTGCGGCACCTGCGCGTCGGGCTCGGCATGATGACCGCCGCGATGTTCATCGGCGTCGGCTACACCGTCAGCCGCGCCCTCTTCCTGTGGGTCAGCGTCGCCGTCGAGCCGTCGGACGGCTTCGCGACCGCCTTCGACAAGACGACGGAGGCCGCGCAGGTCCTGCTGTTCGCGCTCTTCGCCGTCGGCGCGTCGATCCCGGCGTTCGGCACGGGATGGCGGCGGGCACGGCTGTGGCGGGCGCAGGTGGCGCTGCACCCGCTCTGGCGGGAGCTCATGGCGGCCTTCCCCGACCAGCCGTTCGCCCCGCCCGCCTCGCTGGCCCGTGAACTCACCCGCTTCGACACCCCCGCCGACCTGCGGGTCGACCGGTGGGCGGCCGACATCGCCGACGCGGTGGAGAAGCTCCGCCACTACGCCCCCGAGGACCTGCTGCGGGCCGCCCGCGAGGCCGCGGGCTCGGCGGGACCGGTGGCCGACGCGTACTGGATCAAGGCGGCGCTCGCGGCGAAGGCGTCCGGCGCCCCCGCGGGCGGCGCGGCCGACTTCGAGACCCGCCAGGCCGCGGACCAGGACGGCGAAGTGGCCTGGCTCGTGCGCGTGGCCGAGGCGTACCGGTCCGTGCCCGAGGAGAGCGCGAGGCGGTTGCTGGCATGAGCACCAGAGAGGGGAGCGGGGTGGAGGTTGCGGGGGAGAGCCCGGTCCAGGCTGTGGCGGGAGGTGCCGTGGGGGTTGCGGGGGAGAGCCCGGTGCAGGCTGTGGCGGGAGGTGCCGTGGGGGTTGCGGGGGAGAGCCCGGTGCAGGCTGTGGCGGGAGGTGCCGTGGGGGTTGCGGGGGAGAGCCCGGTGCAGGCTGTGGCGGGAGGTGCCGTGGGGGTTGCGGGGGAGAGCCCGGTGCAGGCTGTGGCGGGAGGTGCCGTGGGGGTTGCGGGGGAGAGCCCGGTCCAGGGTGAGGCGGCAGGCGCCGGGGTTGCCCGTGGGGTCACCGACGTCCTCCAGCCGCGCAACGTCCTGCTCGCCGGCATGACCGCCGTCGGCGCGGCGGCCGCCGGCCACTGGACGGGCGTCCTGTGGGGCCTGCTCGGCGCCCTGTGCGCGGGAATCGTCCCGGCGGCGTACATCGAATGGGAACGCGGCCGGGGCCGGTGGGGCGACCGGCACGTCGTGGACCGTACGAAACGGGCGCCCATCTTCTTCGTCATCCTCGGCTCCATCGGTACCGGCTCGGTCGCGATGCTCCTCGGCGGCGCGCCCGCCGGCATCCTCCTGGCGATGCTGGCGCTGTGGGTGATGACGGTCGGGCTCCTCGCCGTCAACACCGTGTGGAAGATCTCCGTCGACTCCGCGGTCGCCTCCTCGGTGGTCACGCTGCTGGGCTGCGTCCACTCCCCCTGGTGGCTCGCGGCGTACGCGATGACGGCGGCGGTGTGCTGGTCGCGGGTGGCGCTGCGGTACCACACGGTCGCGCAGACGGCGGCGGGTGCGGCGCTCGGGGCCGCTACGGGGCTGGCGTACCTCCTGACGTGAGCCCGTCCCGGTCGCTTCGGGTGGTTGTGGGGGGTCCGGGGGTGTCATCCGTGGGTGGGGCCGTGGGTCGGCGCGCCGGGCGCGCGCCCCTCGCACGGGGGACCCGCCGCATCGCGGCCCGTACCGGTGGGCAGCCATGGCCGCGACCCGAAGCCTCCTGGAAGCAGGTCCCACCCATGCGCCGTCGTCACACCGCCGCCCTCGCCGCCGCCCTCGCCGTGGCCGCGGCGTGCCTCCTGCCGACCACCGCGGCGGCCACCGCCGGACCCGGCCCCCTGCCCCCCGTCCTGCCCGCCGCCGAGTCCCTCGTCACGGAGGGCGTCTCCGTGGAGGGGCCGCTGATCAACAACGTCACCCTGCCGTTCGGCCTCTGACCCGGCCGGCTCAGCCGCAGAGCGCCGTACCGAGCGCGGCACCGGCGAAGGCGCCGCCGAGGGAGACGGCGGGGGTCACCGCGACGTTCGCGGTGGCAAGGCCCGCGGCGCCGCTCCGGGCGAGGCGCAGCGTCTCGTACGAGAAGGTCGAGTACGTGGTGAGGGCGCCGCACAGCCCCGTGCCCCAGAAGGCGTACGCGGGTGACGCGACGGCCGCGCCCGCGAGCACGCCCAGGCCCAGGGAACCCGCGAGATTGACCGCCAGCGTGCCCCACGGGAAGCCCGCGCCGTACCGGGCGCTCACGGCGCGGTCGGTCAGGTAGCGCAGGGGTGCCCCCAGGGCGCCGCCCGCCATGACCAGGAGCCACGTCATGCGGCCGGCCCCCGGTCGTCGGTCGGGCTCCTTCGCGCGAGCACCGCCCGTGTGGCCCACGCCGCCGCGGTCACGGCGAGCAGCGCGGCCACCAGCGTGCCTCCCAGGTACGCCAGGGCTGTCGCCGTCCGGCCGCTCTCCAGCAGGGCACGCGTCTCCAGGGCGTACGCCGAGACGGTGGTGAACCCGCCCAGCACGCCCGTCGCGAGCAGCGGGCGCAGCAGCCGGTGGGGGTGCGACCGCGGCGACGCGTCCAGCGCCGCCGTCAGCACGCCCATGAGGGCGCAGCCGGCGACGTTCGTCCACAGGGTCGCCCAGGGGAAGTCGCCGGGTGCCGTGGGCCACAGCAGCCACAGGCCGTACCGGGCCCCCGAGCCGAGCGCACCGCCCAGCGCCACGGCGCCGAGCAGCGGCCAGTCCGCGGTGGCCACCGCGCGTGGACGGGTCGGGAGCGGGTTCATGACCGACGAGCCTAGTCGCGGGAGCGTCGCGGTCCGGTGCGGCGCCGGTGTCGGTGCAGGGTCGCGGAGACCGGTGGGTGGGGCGGGACCGCGGCGGGTCACCTCCTCGGGGTCGGCGGCCTCGGGTACCGCCGAAGTGACCCCGCTGTCGCCGCCGACCCCTGCGGGGGCAACCCACCACGGCCCCGCCACTCGCCGTGGGCCGTTACCCGGCGTGGCCGCCCATCCGGGAGCCGCCGTTCGGGAGTCGGGGCCGGAGAGCCGTCACCCGGGCCGTGGCCGGGGCGTTCGTCCGGGGGCCGCTGTCCGGGGCGGCTCGGGGGTGGGTGCTGCGGGGCTTCTCGCGGGTCAGCCGGTGGCGAGGAGGCGGTCCACCAGCGCGTCGACGTCCAGCCGCTCCTCGCCCTCCGGCACCACCTCGTAGGTACGCTCCAGGAAGCGCGCCAGCGACTCCTCGCCCACCGTGAAGTCCGCCTCGCCGCACAGCTCTATGTGCACGCCGGGCCATATCCGCACGTCACCGTCGCCGACCTCGTGGCGCATGCCCTCGCGCAGCATCTCGCGGTCGAGCCGCCACTCCGCGTACACGTACTCGCCATCCGTGAACGCCACCCTGACCGCGTACGGGTCCTCCTCGTCGTAGGTCATGTGCGCCAGGACGGGCAGTTCGTGAAGGCGCATGAAGAGCTTGTCGTGCAGGACCGCGTTCATGGGTTCCTCCCGAGGTCGACGAGGCGGGCTCCGCCTCCCAAGTGCCCCGCAGGAGCGGCCCCTATCCCGTCACGCCCGATCCGGCCGTCCGCTCTGTGGCGGACGCACGTGAGATGCGTCGCATGTCGGCTTTGGGGCTCTTGCGGCCGCCGACGCACCGCCTACCGTGGGCGGGTGCCCCACCTGTCGCCCCTCTCCACCGTCACGACGTCCTACGCGCCGCGCCTCGCCGAGTTCGCCTTCGAGCCCGGCTTCGTCGCGGCCGTCGACCAGCACGTCGCCGCCCTGCGCGAGCGCATCGGCGCCGTGGGCCCCGAGCTGGTGCCCGGGGCGCCGGACCGGGAGGCGCTGTCCGACTACGCGCTCGGCTTCCTCGACGCCCTGGCCGAGACCGGTTGGGACGAGCCGGTCGGGCACGACTTCGCCGTGTGCCGGCTGACGGCCGTCTGCTGGCTGGTCCTGCGGTACGGCCTGATGGAGGACAGGGAGGCGGACGCGGCACGGGGCCGGCCCGCGCACGAGCCGACCCCTGACCTGGACGCGGACTGACCCGTCACATGGGGTCCATACCGGTCCCGCCCATGTCCCTGCTGCTCCCCTGGCGCTGGCGCTCCTGCTCGCGCTGCTGCGCCAGGGCGTCCTCGCGGCCGGCCATGTAGGCGCCGGCGCCCGTGCGGGCCTTCGCGGACTCCTGCTCGGCGGAGCTCATCCAGCGCTCCATCCGCTGCCGCATCGGGACGATCGCACCGCCGCCGACGCCGACGATCAGGATGCCGGCGGCCGCCGCGAGCACCGCGTACAGCACCGGCTGGGTCACGGACGTCGCGATGCCCGCCTGGCCCAGCGCCGCGATCACGCCGAGCGCGACGATCACGCCCCAGACGACGGTGGCGACGGTGTTGCCGTAGGAGACGCTCGACAGCACGCCGCGGACGACGTTGCGCACGGCGTTGGCGATGGCCATCGCGACGACGACCAGGACGAGCGCGACCAGGGCGCGCGGCAGCCAGGCGACGATACCGTCGATCATGCCGCTGATCGGGTTCGGGCCGAAGACGCCGAAGGCGAGTTGCAGCGTCACCAGCAGCAGCCCGTAGTAGACGACCTTGGCGATGATTCCCGTCGCGTCGTACTGCGAGTTCTCCAGCATGCGGTGGGAACCGGCGCGCTCGCTGAGCCGCTCGAAGCCGACCTTCCGCAGGACCTTGTCCACCACCTTCGCGATGAGCTTGGACACGATCCAGCCGATGGCCAGGATGACCAGGAACGCGATGAACTTGGGGACGAACTGGGCGACCCTCGACCAGGCGTCGGATATGCCCTGCTGGAAGTCCACCGCGAGGGTGGCGGTCGAGACGTTCTGGGACATGAGTGGCCCTCCACTCGACGAGCCCCCCGCGGACGCTTACTCCTCCGTGGATATCAGCGCGGTGGCCCGGCCGCCCGCCCCCGGGGGTCTGGTGCCCGCCATTCGGATGACGCGGGCGCCGTGTCCGGGCACGGCCCGGTGTGACGCGTAGGCGCCGGTACGCGTCCGTACGCGCCCGGGGACGTAGGCCGGTCGGCGCACGCCGGCGCGCGCGGGAGCCGTCCTCTCCCTACCTTGACTGAATGATCGTCAGTTCTTCGGCCCGCTTCACAGCAGGGGTGACCGCTCTCCTGCTGCTGTTCCTGCTGCTGCCGCTGCTCGTGATGTCCGCGGCCGCCTCCGTCGCCGCCCCCCGGCCCGAGGAGCCGATGCCGCCCCGGCCGAGCGCCCGCGTCGACGCCGCCGTCCTGCGCCGGCCCGGCACCCAGGTGCGGCTGCCGCCCGGCGGTACGGCCCCGCCGACCGTGTCCGCGCGCTCCTGGCTGGTCGCCGACGCGTCCACGGGCGACGTGCTGGCCGCCCGCGACGCCCACCGGCGGCTGCCGCCCGCCTCCACCCTCAAGGCGCTGTTCGCGCTCACCGTGCTGCCGAGGCTGGGGCGCGAGACCCGGCACACGGTGAGCGAGAAGGAGCTCGCCGGCATCGGCGACGGCAGCAGCCTCGTCGGCGTGAAGGAGAACCTGACGTACCGGGTCGCCGACCTGTGGCACGGGGTGTTCCTCCACTCCGGCAACGACGCGGTACGGGTCCTGGCCGGGATGAACGGCGGCTGGGAGAGGACCGCCCGGCAGATGGAGGCCACGGCGCGCTCGCTCGGCGCGCTCGACACGAAGGTCGTCTCGCCGGACGGCTACGACGCGCCGGGGCAGGTCTCCTCCGCGTACGACCTGGCCGTCTTCGGCCGCGAGGGGCTGCGTCACCCGGACTTCGCGCGGTACTGCGCCCTGCCGTACGCGTCGTTCCCCGCGGGCGGCTGGTCCTACGGCATCCGCAACACCAACCGGCTGCTGACCGGGGAGGACGGCGTCGCCCGCTACCCGGGCGTCATCGGCGTGAAGAACGGCTACACCAGCGGCGCCGGGCACACCCTCATCGCGGCGGCCCGCCGCGACGGGCGCACCCTGGTCGTGACGGTCATGAACCCGCGCGACGGCGGTGCCCAGGCGGTCTACGAGGAGGCCCGGAGACTGCTCGACTGGGGGTTCGGACCGGGCGGGAAGGTCCAGCCCGTGGGATCGCTGCTGCCGCCGGCCCTGCCCGTGACGATGGCGGCGGGCGCCACGCGGGCGGCGACCCCGGCGGCGCCGCCGGCCGCGGCGGGCCCGGCGGCGGGGTCGCGCACCCGCGCCCCGGCGCCGTCGGGCGCCGGACCGTCGGGCGCCGGACCGGCCGCCGGACCGGGGGGCGGGGCCTCACCGGTCGCGTCGCCCGCCCCGGCCGGCGCCGTGTCCCCGTCGGGGACGGGCGACGCCACCGGGCGGGCCGCAACGGGAGGACCGGCGGGTACGGCCGGCGTGGTGCCGGACGCGCTCCTGCCGGTCCTCGTGGTCGGTTCGGCCTGCGCGGCCGCCGCGACCCTGTGGATGGTGCGGCGGCGGGCCCTGCGCTGAACCGGCCGGGCTGCCGTTACGCCGCCGGCTCGGCGGGGCCGCTGCCGTACGGGCGGGTGATGATCTCCATGGCCTGGCGGGACGGGTCCATGAAGTACAGGCCCCGCCCGCCGTCGTTGCGGTTGATCTCGCCCGGCCGCTCCTGACGCGGATCCGCCCAGTAGGCGACGCCGGCCTCCTGGATCCGCGCGAACGCCGCGTCGAACTCGGCCTCCGAGATCAGGAACGCGTAGTGCTGGGTGGTGAGGTGCTCCTCGGGGACCGTCGCGAAGTCCAGGGTGACGCCGTTCGCGGTCTGCACCGGGAGGAAGGGGCCCATTTCCGGGCCGACCTCCAGGCCGAGGATGTGGGCGAGGAACTCGGCGGACTCGCGCTTGTCCCGCGCGGCGACGATGGTGTGGTTGAGCTCGACTGACACGTGAATGCTCCAGTGGGCATGTCACGGGCACCTCCATGCCTCACCCGGCCGGTGACCGACACGCGATGCCCTGTGGCGAGCCTAGGAAGATCGCCCGCTGCCCGTCGAGCGCTTTTCGGCCAGGCTCAGCGCCCGCCGCTGGAGCCCCTCCAGCGGGCCCGCGGCGAAGCGGCGCAGCCACAGCGTCGAGGCGACGAGGAGCAGCAGGGACACGCCGGCCCACAGGCCCATCACCCACCACGGCCGCCACGCGCCGTCCAGCCGCTCCGCGAGACCGAGGCCGAACCCGTACGCGACGAGCGCGCACAGCACGTTCTGCAGCACGTAGCCGGAGAGGGCCGTGCGACCCAGCGACGTCAGGCCGCGCGTCAGCGGGCCGGGCCGCCGCACCCGGTCCACGACCGCGCCGATCAGCCCGAGGTACCCCACCGCCACGAGCGGGGCCGCGCCGTACCGGCCCAGCAGGAACCAGTCCGGGCCGGCCGCCGCGCAGGCCACGTTGAGCGGCACGCCCAGCCCCAGTCCCCAGCGCAGCATCCGCCGCCGGATCCGGCGCCCCGCGTCGTCCCCGCCGAAGGCGCCCGCCCGCAGCAGCCGCACGCCCAGCAGGAACAGGAACAGCAGGAGCCCGAACGTCAGCACGGGCTCCATCCGCAGCGCGAGCGCGTTCTGCAGGCGGAACGCGACCTGGTCGCCCCAGCCGCCGTGCGCGTACAGGTCCACGACGCGCCGCGACACCCCGCCGTCCGTGCCGGAGCCGTCCGGCGCCGCGGCCGCCAGCGCCGCGGTCAGCAGGGCCATCAGCGCCAGGTGCACGCCGACCGCCCACCCCATGGCGCGGCGGCGGGCCCGGTCCGAGCGGGCCAGCAGCCAGGCGGTGAGCAGGGCCGTCACCGCGTACCCCATGAGCACGTCCCAGGCGAAGACCAGCACGAAGTGCACCGTGCCCTCGGCGAAGAGGAACAGCGCCCGCCACCGGTACCGGCCCGGCCAGGGCAGCCGGCGCCGCCGCGCCGAGTCGTACTGGATCGCCAGGCCCGCGCCGAACAGGATCGTCAGCAGGGACAGGAACTTCCCGTCCGCGACCAGCCGGAACACTCCCTCGGCGACCTCCCCGGCCGAGCCGGAGAAGGCCCCGCCGGAGGTGCCCCCGGACAGCACGGCCCACTCGCCACCCGGCTGGGTGAAGATCCACACGTTGGTCATCAGCGTGCCGATGATGGCGATGCCGCGCGCCACGTCCAACAGCGGCAGCCGCCGGCCGGCGGTCTTCTCCGGCGCCGTCGCCGCGCCGTTCCCCGTCGTCGTCATACCTCCCATCGTCGGGACGGGAGGGGACGTGTTCGTCGTGACCGGGGACGATCCCGCGCTGCACCGAAGGATGTAGCGGTGGGGCGGGGAGCGGCGGTCAGTACGGGGCCTTCCGGCCGGAGAGGTACGTCCGCAGGCGTCGCGTGTCCTGTTCCCCCCAGCCGTCGGGCGGGACGACGGCCGCCCACGCGTCCACGGCGGCCGACCCGTAGCGGTGGCCGTGCGGGGCCTGCACGCCGTAGCTGACGGCCATGTCGACGGTGGTCTGCCAGAACGCGACGAACGGGAACCAGTTGATCTCCGGCGTGATGTCGGGGCCCAGTGGCTCGTCCATCCACGCGGGCCGCTCGAACAGCAGGTCCGTCGACCACCAGACGACGGGGTCGGACGCGTTCTGGAGGTAGACCAGGCGCGGTCTCGCCCACGGCGCTCCGGCCGGGCGCCGCAGGTCGACCGCGGGGAACTGCGCGACCCGCACGTGCCGCCCGTCCCGGTACTGCGGCCGCCACACCGGGCTGCCCGGGTCGCGCTCCTCGCGCAGCCGGCGGGTGGCGGGCGAGAAGCCGGGCGTGCCGAGCAGCACCCCGCCGTCGGTGGCGGCCAGCAGCTCGTCGACGGAGCCGTACGACGCCTCGACGGCGTACGCGCCGAGGCTCTCGCCGGTGACGACGAGCCGCGGGCGCGCCCCGGCGGGCAGGGTGTCCAGCCGGGCGCGCACGGCGTCGACGAGCGCGCGGGTCGCCTTCCCGGCCTTCTCCTCGTCGACGAGGAGCGACAGCCACGACGGCAGGTACGAGTACTGGACGGCGACGATGGCGGTGTCGCCGCCGTGCAGGTACTCCAGCGCCTGGGCGACGTTCGAGTCGACCCAGCCGCTGCCCGTGGTGCCGGCGACGGCCAGTACCCGGCGTCGGAACGCGCCCGTCCGCTCCAGTTCGCGGACGGCCAGCCGGGCCTGCGCGCGGAACGGCTCGTCCTCGTCACCGCGGGCGGCGAACGCGCGCGGCAGCCGGGAGCTGACGTACACGCGCACCGGGTCCCGGGCCGGGCCGCCGGTGAAGGCGGCGAGGTCGCGGCGGGTCGGCACGGTGCCGGTGAAGTTGCGGCCCTGGTAGCCGAGGTCCTGCCAGCGCACCAGGGAGCCCGGTCCGCCGGAGACGTACGGGGAGCGGGGCCGGGTGACGCCCTCCTTGGTGCCGCGGTCGGTCGCCGCCGCGATCCGGTCGGCGACGTCGACGACGCCCCGGTCGAAGACGACGTCCCGGACGCCGACCGTCACGATCGCGCCGGCGAGGGCGAGGCCCACGGCCACCGCGACGGGCCGCGGCAGCCAGCCGCCCAGGGCCCGGATCAGCCGGCGCGTCCCCAGCCGGACGAGGCGGGCGGCGAGGAGGAGCAGCACGCACAGGGCGACCGCGACGAGGGCGATCATCACGCCGTGCCAGGTGACCGAGGGGGGCAGGCCCTGGAGGCGGCGCAGCCGGCGCTGCATGTCGGCGCTCTCCGAGAGGAGCCAGCCGGTGAGGGCCGGGGCGAGCAGCCAGTACGCCTGCGCGCCACGGAGGCGCACGGCCCGCCCTGACGCCGCGCGGGGCCGCCAGGGGAGCAGCCGCGCGAGGCCGGCGAGGGTCGCGCCGAGGGCGTAGCCGATGACGGCCGTGATGCCGCCGACGACTCCCTGGAGGATCCACGGGCGGGGGACCAGGGAGGGCGTCAGCGACAGCCAGAAGAAGACGGTGGCGACGCACAGCGCGGTGAGGTCCGGGCGGCGCCGCACGATCCGCCGCGGCCCGGCCCGCGCGCGGTGGGGGCCGGGGGGCTTCGAGGGCGAGTGGGGGTCGGCGGACGCGTGGGGGTCGGCGGGCTTCGGGTTCGGGGGCGGGTGGGGGTCGGCGGACGTGTGGCGGGGGGCGGTTCGCGTCCGGTGGGGGGCGTCGGGGGCGTCCGGTTCCGAGCGCGGGTCCGGGGCGGGGCCGGGGTCCGGGCCCGGGCGGCGGAGGCGGGGGCCGGCGGTCAGCGCCGCGGCGGCGTACCACCGCCGCGGCGCCGCCGCGGACCGCCCCCCGGCGCTCATGCGCCGAACGGCAGCCGCACGTTCGCGACGAACGCGAGGAGGTTGGCCCGCATCCGGTCGACCCGCTCCTCCACGGTCAGTGACTCCTCGACGGTGCGGGTCCGCAACGCGGGCTGCCGCCGGCCGCGCACGTACAGCGGGCAGGCGAGGTCGGCGCAGACGTACAGGCCCACCGTGTTGCCGTCGCGGCCCGCGGCGCCCGCGCGCGGGGCGGCGAGCAGGGTGACGCCGGACGAGGCGTGCGCGGTGAGGCAGACGCGGCAGAGGCTGGACTTCACCGCGCTGGTACGCGACCGCTCCGGCGCCCGCAGCGCCACGCCGACCGGATCGCCGTCGGGCGTCGCGGACGGCACGACGAGGTAGGCGCGCAGGGGCGCGCCGGGGTCGCGCCAGCCGAGGAAGTCCAGGTCGTCCCAGGGCAGGTCGCCGAAGTCGGCCGGCAGCTTGAGACGGGCGGCCTCGCCCTTCGAGCAGTTGACGAAGGACGCGCGGATCTGTTTGTCGGAGAGGGGTTCCACGTGTCCGGACCGTACGGGACCGCCGCCGCGGGCGCAGTCGAATTATCGTTTGAGGCACGCTCCGTGGGTACTCGGCGACCATGAGTACACACACCGCACCCAGCACCGGCGGCGGCCCCACCCGGTCCTCCGCCGCGTCCCAGCCCCTTCCCCTCTCCGGCGACGACCAGGGCCGGATCCGCACGTGCAGACCGGCCCGCGCGGACCGCGAGCCGGAGGACCCGGCGGCCCTGGAGTGGAACATCGTCCTGGGCGAGGACTGAACCCCCGGGGTACCGCCCCCATGAGCGGGGCTACTCCACCAGGTGGGCGTAGGAGCGCGGATGCTTCGCCAGGTACGCCCGCAGGGTCATGGGCGCGTGTCCCGCGAGCCGGCGCACGGTGTCGGCGACCGCGCCCAGCTCGCCCCGGGCGACGGCCTCGTACGAGGTGACCCAGCCGGTGACCCGCCACTCCTCGGCCCCGTACGCGGCGCGCGACGCGTACGCCTCGTCGCGGGTCTCGGGCAGGTAGCGGATCGTGCGGCCGGTGGCCCGCGACATCTCCTCGGCCGCCTCGGCGAGGGTGAACGCCTCGCCCCCGGTGACGTCGTAGGTGGCGCCGTCGTGCCGCCCCGGCGCGAGCAGTACCACCGCGGCCACGTCCGCCACGTCCTCATGGGCGACCGCGGCGACGCGGCCGTTCCCCGCGGGCCCGCGGATGACGCCGTCCCGCCCGGTCATCGCCGGGATGCCCGCCAGGTACCAGCTGTCGCGCAGCGACGTCCACGCCAGTCCCGCGTGGGCGCGCAGGTACTGCTCGGTGTGCCAGTGGTCGCGGGCGAAGGTGAACGTCGCGTCGGGCGCGGCACCCTGGAACGACAGGTACACGATCCGGCCGACGCCCGCGGCGACCGCCGCGTCGACCACCGTGCGGTGCTCGGCGACGCGGCCCGGGTTCTCGTGGCCGGATACGAGGAACAGCGTGTCGGCACCGTCCAGCGCGGCCCGCATGGCCGCGCCGTCCCCGTACGCGGCGGGCGGCGCCTTCACCGCCCCCGGCACGCCGTCGGGCAGCCGCGCCGGATCCCGCCCGACCAACCGCACCGGGACCCCGGCGGCCCCGAGCCGGTCGGCGACCCGCCGCCCGACCCGGCCGCTCGCCCCGGTGACGGCGATGACCCCGGTCCCACTGACTCCGTCCATGCCGGCAGTCTCCGCCACCCCCACCGACCCGGCACCCCCACCTGATCCGACCGGACGCACCGGTCGGACGGGTGCCCTCCGGTGTGTTCCGGTGCCTGCCGGTACGCACGGGTGGCCCTCCGGTGCGTGCCGGTGGCTTTCCGGTGCCTGCCGGTGCACACCGGTGGCCCTCCGGTGCCTGCCGGTGCGCACCGGTGGCCTTCCGGTGCCTGCCGTCCGTCGCGTGCGGTCGGTGCGGCGGGGTGGTTGGGAGGGGTCAGTCGTCGGTGAGGTGTTTGTGGAGGTGGACGTCCTCGTGGCCGCCGGGGACGCCCGGGGTGCGGCCCGTCTCGGTGTAGCCGAGCTTCCGGTAGAAGTCGGGGGCCTGGAAGGTGTACGACGACACCGCCACGTGGCGGCAGCCGCGCCGACGCGCCTCGGCCTCGGCGGCGCGGACCAGTCGGGTGCCGAGGCCGGTGCCGCGCTGGTCGTCGCGGACCCACAACATGTGGATCTCGCATCCGGTGCCCCAGGTCCAGCCGGTGACGCCGCCGACGACCGCGCCGGTGTCGTCGGTGGCCCGCACGGACAGCTCGCCCTCGTCCGCCACGCCGGTGGCGCGGGCGTTGAACTCCGTGAGGGCCCTGTCGAGCAGCTCCGACAGCTCCTTGTCCTCACCGCCGACGCTCAGCCTCACTCGTCGCCACCCCCTTCGAGGTCGCCCTCCGTCTCCAGGAACACCTGCTTCAGCCGCTCCAGGACCGCCGGGTCGGGCTTGGCCCACATACCGCGCGACTCGGCCTCCAGCAGCCGCTCGGCGATGCCGTGCAGCGCCCACGGGTTGGCCTCCTGGAGGAAGGCGCGGTTCTCCGGGTCGAGGACGTACGTCTCGGTGAGCTTGTCGTACATCCAGTCGGCGACGACGCCGGTCGTGGCGTCGTACCCGAAGAGGTAGTCGACCGTCGCGGCCAACTCGAACGCGCCCTTGTAGCCGTGGCGGCGCATCGCCTCGATCCAGCGCGGGTTCACCACGCGGGCGCGGAAGACGCGGGACGTCTCCTCGACGAGGGTGCGGGTGCGGACGGTCTCGGGGCGGGTCGAGTCGCCGATGTACGCCTCGGGCGCGGTGCCCTTGAGCGCGCGGACGGTGGCGACCATGCCGCCGTGGTACTGGAAGTAGTCGTCCGAGTCGGCGATGTCGTGCTCGCGCGTGTCGGTGTTCTTGGCCGCCACCGCGATGCGCTTGTACGCCGTCTCCATCTCGGTGCGGGCGGGCTTGCCCTCCAGGCCGCGCCCGTACGCGTAACCGCCCCACACCGTGTACACCTCGGCGAGGTCCGCGTCGGTGCGCCAGTCGCGGGAGTCGATCAGCTGGAGGATGCCCGCGCCGTACGTGCCGGGGCGGGAGCCGAAGATGCGGGTGGTGGCGCGGCGTTCGTCGCCGTGCTCGGCGAGGTCGGCCCGCGCGTGGGCGCGGACGAAGTTGTCGGCGGCCGGCTCGTCGAGGGAGGCGGCGAGGCGGACGGCGTCGTCGAGCAGCCCGATGGTGTGCGGGAACGCGTCGCGGAAGAAGCCCGAGATGCGCAGCGTCACGTCGATGCGGGGGCGGCCCAGCTCGGCGGTCGGGATGGCCTCCAGGCCGGTGACGCGGCGGGACGCGTCGTCCCAGACGGGCCGGATGCCGAGCAGGGCGAGCGCCTCGGCGACGTCGTCGCCCGCGGTGCGCATCGCGCTGGTGCCCCACAGGGACAGGCCGACGGAGGTGGGCCAGTCGCCGTTGTCGGCGCGGTACCGCTCCAGGAGGGAGTCGGCGAGCGCCTGACCCGTCTCCCACGCGAGGCGGGAGGGGACGGCCTTGGGGTCGACGGAGTAGAAGTTCCGGCCGGTCGGCAGGACGTTGACCAGGCCGCGGAGGGGGGAGCCGGACGGTCCGGCGGGGACGAACCCGCCGTTCAGGGCGTGGACGGCGTGGTCCAGCTCGTCGGTGGTGGCGGCGAGGCGCGGCACGACCTGGCGGGCGGCGAAGTCGAGGATGTCGGCGACGGCCCGGTCGTGGCCCTCGGCCACGGAGGCGACGGCGGCCGGGTCCCAGTCGGCGGCCTCCATCGCCTCGACCAGGGCGCGGGCCTTGGCCTCCGCCTCGTCGGCGGCTGTGCGGGTCGCGGCGGACTCGTCCAGGCCGAGCGCCTCGCGCAGGCCGGGCAGGGACTGCGTACCGCCCCAGATCTGGCGGGCGCGGAGGATCGACAGGACGAGGTTGACGCGCTCCGGGCCGGTCGGGGCGCCGCCGAGGACGTGCAGGCCGTCGCGGATCTGGGCGTCCTTGACCTCACAGAGCCAGCCGTCGACGTGGAGGAGGAAGTCGTCGAAGCCGTCGTCGTCCGGCCGGTCCTCCAGGCCCAGGTCGTGGTCGAGCTTCGCGGCCTGGATCAGCGTCCAGATCTGCGCGCGGATCGCCGGCAGCTTGGAGGGGTCCATGGAGGAGATCTGCGCGTACTCGTCGAGCAGCTGCTCCAGGCGCGTGATGTCGCCGTACGACTCGGCGCGCGCCATCGGCGGGACGAGGTGGTCGACGAGCGTGGCGTGGACGCGGCGCTTGGCCTGGGTGCCCTCGCCCGGGTCGTTGACGAGGAACGGGTAGATCAGCGGGACGTCGCCGAGGGCCGCGTCGGGGCCGCAGGCGGCGGACAGGCCGGCGTTCTTGCCCGGCAGCCACTCCAGGTTGCCGTGCTTGCCGAGGTGGACCATGGCGTCGGCGCCGAAGCCACCGTCGGCCTGGGGGGTGCCGATCCAGCGGTAGGCGGCCAGGTAGTGGTGCGAGGGCGGCAGGTCGGGGTCGTGGTAGATCGCGATCGGGTTCTCGCCGAAGCCGCGCGGCGGCTGGATGAGGATCAGCAGGTTCCCGCGCCGGAGGGCGGCGAGGACGATGTCGCCGTCGGCGTTGCGGGAGCGGTCGAGGAACATCTCGCCGGGCGGCGGGCCCCAGTGCTGCTCGACCTGCGCGCGCAGCTCCTCGGGGAGTGTGCCGTACCAGCGCTTGTAGTCGGCGGCCGGGATGCGGACCGGGTTCCTGGCCAGCTGCTCCTCGGTCAGCCACTCCTGGTCGTGGCCGCCGGCCTCGATGAGGGCGTAGATCAGCTCGTCGCCGTCACCGGAGGCGAGGCCCGGGACGTCCTCGTCGCCGAAGTCGTACCCCTCCTCCCGCAGCCGGCGCAGCAGCGCGACGGCGGAGGCGGGGGTGTCGAGGCCCACGGCGTTGCCGATGCGGGAGTGCTTGGTCGGGTACGCGGAGAGGACCAGCGCGAGGCGCTTCTCGGCGTTCGGGATGTGGCGGAGGCGCGCGTGGCGCACGGCGATCCCGGCGACGCGCGCGGCGCGCTCGGCGTCGGCGACGTACGCGGGCAGGCCGTCGGCGTCGATCTCCTTGAACGAGAACGGCACGGTGATGAGCCGGCCGTCGAACTCCGGCACCGCGACCTGGCTGGCGGCGTCGAGCGGCGAGAGGCCCTCGTCGTTCTCCTCCCAGGCGGCGCGCGAACCGGTCAGGCACAGGGCCTGGAGGATCGGCACGTCGAGGGCGGCGAGCGCGCCCGCGTCCCACGACTCGTCGTCGCCGCCCGCCTGTGCCTCGGCCGGCTTGGTGCCGCCGGCGGCGAGGACGGTGGTGACGACCGCGTCGGCCGTCCGCAGGCTCTCCAGGAGCTCCGGCTCGGGCGCGCGCAGGGACGCCACGTACAGCGGGAGGGCCTGGCCGCCCGCGTCCTCGATGGCGTCGCAGAGGGCGCCGACGAAGGCGGTGTTCCCGCTCATGTGGTGGGCGCGGTAGTACAGCACGGCGACCGTGGGGCCGGTGGTGCTCCGCGCGGTGCGCTCCAGCGGGCCCCAGGTGGGGGCGGCGGCCGGGGGCTCGAAGCCGTGGCCGGTGAGCAGGACGGTGTCGGAGAGGAAGCGGGCGAGCTGTTCGAGGTTGTCCGGGCCGCCGTGGGCGAGGTAGGCGTGCGCCTCGGCCGCGATGCCGATCGGGACGGTGGAGGTCTCCATCAGCTGGGCGTCGGGGGCCTGTTCGCCGGTGAGGACGACGAGCGGCTTGCCGGACTCGCGGAGGGTCTGCAGGCCCTCCTCCCAGGCGCGGATGCCGCCGAGGAGGCGCACGACGACGAGGTCGGCGCCGTCGAGGAGGCCGGGCAGGTCGTCGACGGGGAGGCGGGCGGGGTTGGCGAACCGGTACTCGACCGGGCCACCGGCCGCGCGGGCGCTCAGGAGGTCGGTGTCGGAGTGCGACAGCAGCAGGATCACGGCGTGCCGGGCCTTCCTCGGGGTGTCCTCGCCCCGGGTGGTCGTGGGTGGCGGGAGTTCCTGACTCGCGGAGCCCCTCGGGGCCCCGCTCACAGTGGCGGGACCGCGCCGGATTCGCACCGGGCTTCCTCCCTAGGGTCCTGGGACCCTGTGCCGTCTGCATAGTAGAGGCTGCGCGTATGCTCGCCGCCATGCCGCCCAGCTCATCAAAGCCCCGGAACGGGGGCGAAACCCACATACCGGAACGCGTCCGCGACCGCGGCGACGCGTGCCCCGGCGCGCTGCGGCTGCACCGCGCGGACGACGGCGGACTGGCCCGGCTGCGGCTCCCCGTCGGCGTCCTGACGAGTCATCAGATCACGGCCCTGGCCGACGCCGCCGACCGGTTGGGCGACGGCCACCTCGGCGTCACCTCGCGCGGCAACCTCGATCTGCGCGGACTGCCCGACGACTGCGGACTGGCCCTGGCGGAGCTGTTGGACGCTGCCGGGCTGCTGCCGTCCGCGGCGCACGAGCGGATCCGCAACATGGTCGTCTCGCCGCTCGCCGGGCTCGACGGGCGGGGGCACGCGGACGCGCAGGCGTGGGCCCGCGAGCTGGACGCGCTGCTGTGCGCCGAGGCGTGGACCACGGCCCTCTCGGGGCGCTTCCTGTTCGCCGTGGACGACGGGCGCGGTGACGTGGCGGGGCTGGGCGCCGATGTGACGTTGCTCGCAGAGCCGGACGGCCGCGCTGTACTGCGTGTCGGGGACGCGGGCGGGGCGGCTGCGGTCGGCGGGGCGGTCGGGGGCGGCGGGACGGCTGAGGGCGGCGGCGGGACGGCTGCGGCTGGCGGGGCGACGGCGGGCGGCGCGGTCGGCGGGACGTGGCGGGTGGCGGGCGCGGACGCCCCTCGGGCGGCGCTTGCCGTGGCGCGGGCGTTCCTCGCCGTCGCCCGGGAGGCCGGTACGGGTGCCTGGCGGGTGGCCGAACTGCCCGCGGACTGCGGCCTCGGCACCGCCGTGACCCGGCACCTGGCGGACGCGGGCGTGGTGGCGTGGCCGGAGGCGGCGTGGCCGGCGCCGGGGACGGCGACTGGGGCGACTGGGGCGATTGCGGGCACGGGTACGGGTACGGCTACGGACGCGGCGCCCGAGCCGGGGGTCGTCGGGGAGGGCGGAGCCGTGTCGGTCGTGGCGCCGCTGGGGCGGGTCACCACCGCGCAGTTCCGCGCCCTGGACCCGGGTCCGGCCGGCGAGGTGCGGGTCACGCCGTGGCGCGGCTTCGTCGTCACCGGGCTGCCCGGGCGGGCGGCGGCCGTGGAGCGCCTCGCGGCGCTGGAGGCGGCGGGGTACCTCGTGCGGGCCGGTTCGCCCTGGCTGTCGGTCAGCGCCTGCACCGGGCGGCCCGGTTGCGGCAAGGCCCTGGCCGACGTACGGGCCGACGCGCGGCCCCTGGAACACGGGCTGCCGGTCCACTGGTCCGGCTGCGCCCGGCGCTGCGGGCATCCGCAGGGCGACTGGGTGGACGCGCTGGCCACCAGTGACGGTACGTACGAGATCACCGTACGGACCGCCCCGGGCACCCGGCCACCAGCCCCGGCCGCAAGCCCCACAGACACCACCCACAACACCTGACCCACCAGGCAACCCAGGCACCACACGCACAACGCACACGCACAGGCACAGGCACAGGCACAGAGATGAGCGGGAGCACAGTGTTCGACTACGAGAAGGACGGCGCGGAGATCTACCGCCAGTCCTTTGCCACGATCCGCGCCGAGGCGGATCTCGCGGGGCTGCCCGCCGACGTCAGCCAGGTCGCCGTGCGGATGATCCACGCCTGCGGCATGGTCGACCTCGTCCGCGACCTGGCCTACACGCCCGAGGTCGTCTCCCGCGCCCGCGCCGCGCTGCGCGCCGGCGCGCCGATCCTGTGCGACGCGCAGATGGTCGCCAGCGGCGTCACCCGCAAGCGGCTTCCCGCCGCCAACGACGTCGTCTGCACCCTCTCCGACCCGTCCGTGCCGGACCTGGCCGCGAAGCTGGGCACGACCCGCAGCGCG
This sequence comes from Streptomyces changanensis, assembly GCF_024600715.1. NCBI lineage: Bacteria > Bacillati > Actinomycetota > Actinomycetes > Kitasatosporales > Streptomycetaceae > Streptomyces > Streptomyces changanensis. Next base: position 3,507,842 of record NZ_CP102332.1, on the reverse strand, counting down.
GCCGCGCTGGAGCTGTGGCGCGACCGCCTGGACGGCGCGGTCGTCGCCATCGGCAACGCGCCGACCGCCCTGTTCCGCCTCCTGGAGATGATCCGCGAGGGCGCGCCCCGCCCGGCCGCCGTGCTCGGCATCCCCGTCGGCTTCATCGGCGCGGCCGAGTCGAAGGACGCGCTGGCGGCGTCGGACCTGGACCACATCGTCGTACGGGGCCGGCGCGGCGGCAGCGCCATGACCGCCGCGGCGGTCAACGCGATCGCGAGTGAGGTCGAATGAGCGGCAAGCTGTACGGCGTCGGGCTCGGCCCGGGCGACCCGTCGCTGATGACCCTCCGCGCGGTCGAGGTCATCGCGGAGGCGGACGTCGTGGCGTACCACTGCGCCCGGCACGGCCGCTCCATCGCCCGCTCCATCGCGGCGCGCCACATCCGCGAGGACCACGTCGAGGAGCGGCTGATGTACCCGCTCACGGTCGAGACGACGGACCACCCCGGCGGCTACCGCGGCGCGCTCGACGACTTCTACGAGGAGGCGTCCGCCCGGCTCGCCGCACACCTCGACGCGGGCCGGACCGTGGCGGTGCTCGCGGAGGGCGACCCGCTCTTCTACGGCTCGTACCAGCACATGCACAAGCGCCTCGCGCACCGCTACGAGACCGAGGTCGTGCCCGGCGTCACCTCCGTCAGCGCCGCAGCGGCGACGATCGGCAAGCCGCTGGTGGAGGCCGAGGAGGTGCTCACCATCATCCCGGGCACCCTGCCCGAGGAGGAGCTGACGGCCCGCCTGGCGGCGACCGACTCGGCGGTGGTCATGAAGCTGGGCCGGACGTTCCCCACGGTGCGCCGCGCCCTGGAGCGCGCGGACCGGCTGGCCGACGCCCACTACGTGGAGCGCGCCACCATGGAGGGCCGGCGCACGGCGCCGCTCGTCGAGGTGGACCCGGATACCGTGCCGTACTTCTCCGTCGCGGTGCTGCCGTCCCGCGTCGACACCGGCCCCGCCGCACCCGAGCGGGGCGAGGTGGTGGTCGTCGGCACCGGCCCGGCCGGCCCGCTGTGGCTGACCCCCCAGACGCGCGGCGCGCTGGCCTCGGCCACCGACCTGGTGGGGTACACGACGTACCTGGACCGGGTGCCGGAGCGCGCCGGGCAGCGGCGCCACGGCTCCGACAACAAGGTCGAGTCCGAGCGCGCCGAGTTCGCCCTCGACCTGGCGCGGCGCGGGCACCGCGTGGCGGTGGTGTCGGGCGGCGACCCGGGCGTCTTCGCCATGGCGACGGCCGTCCTTGAGGTCGCGTCGCAGGAGGGGTACGCGGACGTGCCGGTACGCGTCCTGCCCGGGGTGACCGCGGCCAACGCGGCGGCGGCGAAGGCGGGCGCTCCCCTCGGCCACGACTACGCCACCCTGTCCCTGTCCGACCGGCTCAAGCCGTGGGAGGTCATCGCGGAGCGACTGCGCGCCGCGGCCGCCGCCGACCTGGTGCTCGCCCTGTACAACCCGGGCTCCCGCAGCCGTAACTGGCAGGTCGCCAAGGCCCGTGAACTGCTCCTCGAACTGCGCGCCCCCGACACCCCGGTGGTCGTCGCCCGGGACGTGGGCGGCCCGGCGGAGTCCGTACGGGTGATCCCGCTCGCCGACCTGGACCCGACCGAGGTCGACATGCGCACCCTGCTGCTGATCGGCTCGTCGCAGACCCAGGCCGTACGGCGGGGCGATGGCGGCACGGTCGCGTGGACCCCCCGGCGGTACCCGGAGACGCCCCCCACCGGCGCCTGACCCCGTGCCCGCCCCGTCCGGCAGGCGACGCCGGCTCCACCGGTGTGCCGGGCGGGCGGCGCGGCCGGGTCCCGGCAGACACCACCCCGCCGGGACCGGGTCCCGGCAGACGCCACCCCGGCGGGTGTCGGCCGCCGCCGGCGCACCCCCGGCCGCCGTACCGGCCATACCCCCCGGCGACCGGTTCGGCGCGGGCTCAGCGCCCTGGGCGGTGCGCCCAGGCGGCTGCCTCCTCGACCGTCGCGGCCACCGGGACGCCGTCGGGCACCGGCGGGCGGCGCACGATCACGACGGGTATCCCGGCCTCGCGGGCGGCCGTGAGCTTGGGGGCGGTGGCCGCGCCGCCGCTGTCCTTGGTGACGAGCACGTCGATGGCGTACGCGCGCAGGACCTCCCGCTCCCCCTCCAGGGTGAAGGGACCCCGGTCCAGCAGGACCTCCGCCCGCGGCGGGAGCGGGGGCTCCGGCGGGTCCACCGACCGCACCAGGAACCAGGCGTCCGCCACCTCCGCGAACGCCGCCAGGCCCATGCGCCCGGTCGTCAGGAACACCCGCCGTCCCAGCTCCGGTACCGCCCCCGCCGCCGCCTCCAGGGAGTCGACCGGGTGCCAGTCGTCACCCTCCACGGGGGTCCACCCCGGGCGGCGCAGGGCGAGCAGGGGAACATGGGAGGTGGCGGCGGCCCTCGCCGCGTGGAAACTGATCGTCCCGGCGAAAGGGTGAGTGGCGTCGATGACCGCGTCCACCTGGTGCTCGCGCACCCAGCGGGCCAGGCCCTCGGCACCGCCGAACCCGCCCACCCGCACCTCCCCCGGCGGCAGCCTGGGGGCGGCCACCCGCCCGGCGAGCGAACTGGTCACCCGGACGCCGTCCGCGTCCAGCGTCTCCGCCAGGCGGCGGCCCTCGGTGGTACCGCCGAGGATCAGCACGTGCATCGGGAACCGTCCATGAGTGCGAGCGGGGGGCGCAGCGCCCAACTCAAGCACACCGGTCTCCGGTCCGGCTGGACGACCGGGGCGTGCGCGACCGCGGCGACGACCGCCGCGTACACCGCGCTCCTCACCGGCGAGTTCCCGGACCCCGTCACGATCACCCTGCCCAAGGGGCACACGCCCGCCTTCGCGCTCGCCGCGGAGGAGCACGGCGGCTCGTACGCCATGGCCGGGATCGTCAAGGACGCGGGCGACGACCCGGACGTGACGCACGGGGCGCTCGTCCGCTCGACGGTCCGGCTGCTGCCACCCGGCTCGGGGGTCGTCTTCCGCGCCGGTGCCGGGGTCGGCACGGTGACCCGGCCGGGGCTCCCCCTGGAGGTGGGCGAGCCGGCGATCAACCCGGTCCCGCGCCAGATGATCCGCGACCACGTGGCGCGGGCCGCCGCCCGCCACGGTGGGACGGGGGACGTGGAGGTCACCGTCTCCGTGGACCACGGCGAGGAGATCGCCCGCTCCACGTGGAACCCGCGCCTGGGCATCCTGGGCGGGCTTTCGATCCTCGGGACGACCGGGATCGTCGTGCCGTACTCCTGCTCCGCCTGGATCGACTCCATCCGGCGCGGGGTCGACGTGGCGCGGGCGGCGGGTCGCACCCATCTGGCGGGCTGTACCGGGTCGACGTCCGAGAAGACCGCCGTGTCCCTGTACGGCCTGCCCGAGGACGCGCTCCTCGACATGGGCGACTTCGCGGGGGCCGTGCTGAAGTACGTGCGCCGGCACCCGGTGGAGCGGCTGACGATCTGCGGCGGGTTCGCGAAGCTGTCCAAGCTGGCGGCGGGCCACATGGACCTGCACTCGGCGCGCTCGCAGGTCGACAAGGGGCTGCTCGCCGAGCTGGCGCGGTCGGCCGGCGCGGACGAGGCCCTCGCCGCCGAGGTGGCCGCGGCCAACACGGGGCTGGGCGCGCTCCACCTGTGCTCCGCCGCGGGCGTCCCGCTGGGCGACCGGGTCGCCGAGGTCGCCCGGGACCAGGCGCTGGCGGTGCTGCGGGGCGCGCCGGTCATGGTGGACGTGGTGTGCATCGACCGGGCGGGAACGGTGGTGGGCCGCAGCACGCCCCGCTAGCCCGGAAGGGGATGGGGCGGCGGCTGTCCGTGCGCCCGGCGAGACTCCCGGCGCCCTGTCAGTGGGCTCTGCGACGATCGAGCCGAGTGATCGCACGATGCCGGAGAACCCCGACTCAAGGAGCCGAGCGATGTCGACCGCCCCCGCTGACAGCCACGACGTGATCCAGGTCCGTGGAGCCCGCGAGAACAACCTCAAGAACGTGTCGGTGGACCTGCCCAAGCGTCGGCTGTGCGTCTTCACCGGCGTCTCCGGATCCGGCAAGTCGTCGCTGGTGTTCGGCACGATCGCCGCCGAGTCGCGGCGGCTCATCAACGAGACGTACACGGCGTTCCTCCAGTCCTTCATGCCCAGCAGCGGGCGGCCCGACGTCGACCGGTTGGAGAACCTGAGCGCGGCGATCATCCTGGACCAGGAGCGCATGGGCGCCAACGCCCGCTCGACCGTCGGCACGGCGACGGACGCGTACGCGATGCTGCGGATCGTCTTCAGCCGGCTCGGCACGCCGCACGTGGGTGGCGCCGGGGCGTTCAGCTTCAACCTGCCCGACGGGATGTGCCCGCGCTGCGAGGGCATGGGCCAGGTGTCGGACATCGACGTCGACCGGCTCGTGGACCGGGACCGGTCCCTCAACGAGGGCGCGATCACCGTGCCGAACTTCGCGGTGGACTCCTGGTACTGGCAGGTGATGGCGCACTCCGGGTTCCTCGACCCGGACAAGCGGCTCGCCGACTACACCGAGCAGGAGTGGGAGGACTTCCTGCACCGCCCGGCGACGAAGGTGAAGGCCGGCAGCCAGACGCTCACCTACGAGGGACTCGTGGTGAAGGTGCGGCGGCTGTTCCTGGCGAAGGACCGGGAGTCGATGCAGGCGCACATCCGGGCCTTCGTCGACCGGGCCGTGGTGTTCACCGACTGCCCCGACTGCGGAGGCAGCCGGCTGAACGCCGCCGCCCTGTCGTCGCGGATCGACGGCCTCTCCATCGCCGACTGCGCGGCGATGCAGATCAGCGATCTGGCCGCGTTCGTCCGGCGGATCGGCGACCCGTCCGTGGCGCCGCTGCTGCAGAACCTGCGGGCGCTGCTGGACTCGCTCGTGGAGATCGGGCTGGGCTACCTGTCGCTCGACCGCCCGTCGGGCACCCTGTCGGGCGGTGAGGCGCAGCGCGTGAAGATGGTCCGCCACCTCGGGTCCTCCCTCACCGACGTCACGTACGTCTTCGACGAACCGACCATCGGCCTGCACCCGCACGACATCCAGCGGATGAACGACCTGCTGCTGCGCCTGCGCGACAAGGGCAACACCGTGCTCGTCGTCGAGCACAAGCCGGAGGTCATCGCCATCGCCGACCACGTCGTCGACCTCGGCCCCGGCGCCGGCACGGCGGGCGGCGAGATCCAGTACAGCGGCGACGTCGCGGGGCTGCGCGCCTCGGACACGCTGACGGGCCGCCACCTGTCGCACCGGGTCGCGCTGAAGGAGACCGTGCGGACCCCGACGGGGCACATCTCCATCGAGGGGGCGAGCCGGCACAACCTGCGCGACGTCAGCGTCGACATCCCGACGGGTGTCCTCACGGTGGTGACCGGCGTCGCCGGCTCCGGGAAGAGCAGTCTCGTCCACGGCCACCTGCCCGGTCGCGAGGGCGTGGTCGTCGCCGACCAGTCGCCGATCCGCGGCTCGCGCCGCTCGAACCCGGCCACGTACACGGGGCTCCTCGGCCCCATACGCACGGCCTTCGCCAAGGCCAACGGGGTGAAGGCCGCCTTGTTCAGCGCCAACTCGGAGGGGGCCTGCCCGCGTTGCAACGGCATCGGACTGGTCTACACGGACCTGGCGATGATGGCGGGCGTCGCCTCGGTCTGCGAGGCGTGCGAGGGCCGCCGCTACACGCCGGAGGTCCTCACCCACAAGCTGCGCGGCAAGGACATCAGCGAGGTCCTCGCCCTGTCCGTGGACGAGGCGTACTCCTTCTTCCCCTCCGGCGCGCCCCACACCCTGCTCGGCCGTCTGCACGACGTGGGCCTGGGCTACCTGCGGCTGGGCCAGCCGTTGAACACGCTGTCGGGCGGCGAGCGCCAGCGGTTGAAGCTCGCCGTCCACATGGCGGAGAAGGGCGCGACCTACGTCCTGGACGAGCCGACGACGGGCCTGCACCTCGCCGACGTGGACCAGCTCCTCGCCCTCCTCGACCGGCTGGTCGACGCGGGCAACACCGTCGTCGTCATCGAGCACCACCAGGCGGTCATGGCCCACGCCGACTGGCTGGTCGACCTCGGTCCGGGCGGGGGCCACGACGGCGGCCGGGTCGTCTTCACCGGTACCCCCGCCGAGCTGGTCGAGAAGGGCGACACCCTGACGGCCCAGCACCTCCGCCGGTACGTCGACGGATCCCGCTGAGCCCACGGCCGCGCGCCCCGGTGTGACCCCACAGGCCCAAGCCGCCGTGCACCGGGGCGTCCCGCGCACGATCATCGGTCCATGGACACCCGCGATCCCGAGATCCACCTCGCCCAGCAGCCCGACGCGGACGCCCTCCTGGCCCGCAGCCCCCTCGCGGCGCTCATCGGCATGCTGCTGGACCAGCAGGTACCGATGGAGTGGGCGTTCTCCGGGCCGTACACGATCGCCACGCGCATGGGCGGTGACGACCTGGACGCCCGGGAGATCGCCGCCTACGACCCGGAGCGGTTCGCCGAGCTGCTCTCCACCAAACCGGCCGTGCACCGCTACCCCGGCTCGATGGCGCAGCGGGTCCAGCAGCTGTGCCGGTACCTCGTCGACGAGTACGACGGGGACGCCGCCGCCGTCTGGGCCGACGCCGCCGGCGGCAAGGAGCTCCTCGCCCGGCTGCAGGCGCTGCCCGGCTTCGGCCGGCAGAAGGCGCAGATCTTCCTGGCGCTCCTCGGCAAGCAGTACGGCGTGCGCCCCAAGGGCTGGCGGGAGGCGGCCGGCCCGTACGGCGAGGTCGGCTCGTACCGGTCGGCGGCGGACATCACGGGTCCCGAGTCGCTCGCGAAGGTGCGGGCGCACAAGCAGGAGGCGAAACGCGCGGCGAAGGCCGCGAAGGAGAACAAAGAGGCTTAGACGTCGACACATGCGCCCACCATGGCCGCTCACGAGGAAGTCGTCCGCCGGATCATCCACAACCCCCTCAATTCCTATGATTAATCGGGTGAGTTGTGGCACATGTGTTCACAGAAGCCCGGCAGATCGCTAGCTTCCCCTCAACCTCGTCCGTACGGGAAGGACCTCTGTGAACGCATCCCCTCGCAGAGCCGTGGCCACCCTGGCCGCAGCCGCACTCGCCACTCCGCTTCTGCTGGCCTCTGCCTCTCCCGCCTCCGCCGGTCGCGCGACCCCGGCCAAGGAGGCGTCCCAGCTCGCCCGGAAGCTGGTCGAGTCGGCCTCCGCCGACAGTGCCCACCGGCACCTGCGGAAGTTCCAGCAGATAGCCGACACCGCCGGGGGCAACCGCGCCGCCGGCACATTGGGCTACGACGCCTCGGCGGCGTACGTGTACCAGCAGTTGAAGAAGGCCGGGTACGACGTGTCGTACCAGGAGTTCAGCTTCATGTACACGGAGACGCAGGCGCAGAAGCTCTCCGTCGTGTCGCCCGACCCGCGTGACGTGACCGTCTCCGCGATGACGTACACGAAGTCGACGCCGGTCGGCGGTATCACGGCCGCCCTCGCCGCCGCCCCGGTGGACGCCGACGGCTCGCACGGCTGCGAACCGGCCGACTTCGCGACCGGCACCTTCACCGGCAAGGTGGCGCTGGTCAAGCGCGGCGGCTGCACCTTCGCCGCCAAGCAGGCCAACGCCGCCGCGGCCGGCGCGGTCGGCGCCCTCGTCTACAACAACGTCGAGGGCAGCCTCGGCGGGACGCTCGGCTCCGCCGACGCCGGCAAGATCCCCACGGGCGGCGTGAGCCAGGCGGACGGCGAGGCGCTCGCCGCGGCCGTGGCCGCCGGCCCGGTGCAGGTGAAGCTCGACATCCGCCAGATCCAGCAGATGCGGACCACGCGGAACGTCATCGCCGAGACCCAGCGGGGCAACGCCGCGAACACGGTGATGCTCGGCTCCCACCTGGACTCGGTCACCGCCGGCCCCGGCATCAACGACAACGGCTCCGGCTCCGCGGGCCTCCTGGACGTGGCCCTGAAGTTCGCCCCGCACAAGCACAAGGCGACCAACAAGGTCCGCTTCGCCTGGTGGGGCGCCGAGGAGAACGGTCTGCTCGGCTCGGAGCACTACGTCGGCGCGCTCGACGACCTGAGCCGCAAGGAGATCAAGCTCTACCTCAACTTCGACATGATCGCCTCGCCGAACTACGGCCTGTTCGTCTACGACGGCGACAACTCGGACGGCGTCGGCGCCCCGGCCGGCCCGGCGGGCTCCGCCCAACTGGAGCGGGACATCAACACCTTCCTCGACGGCCGGGGGACCCCGCACGAGGGCACCGACTTCACCGGCCGCTCCGACTACGGCCCGTTCATCGAGGTGGGCATCCCCGCCGGGGGCACGTTCACCGGCGCCGAGGGCGTGAAGACGGCGGCGCAGGCGAAGAAGTTCGGCGGTACGGCGGGTGTCGCGTACGACCCCTGCTACCACGCGGCCTGCGACGACCTCGACAACATCGACATGCGGGCGTTCGACGTCAACATCGACGTCATAGCCAATGCCGTGGGCACCTACGCCCACGACATCAGCTCGCTGCGCAAGCCGGTCGAGACGGTCCCGACGGACGGCGACGCCGGCAGCGGCGGCGGCCTCCACGACGACCACGGCCACGAGCCCACCGAGTAACGCACCCGGGCACCCGGCGACGGGCGCGCCGCCGCGGGGCCGACGTCCCGCGGCGGCGCACACCCCTCCCGCGCCCGCCCGCCGCGGGAAGCTGCGGACCCGCGCCCGCCGGCACCGAGCCCGCGCACACCCTCCGTCCGCACGGGGCGGGCTCGCGCCCGGAGCCGCCAGGCGGCGCACTTCCACCGCCGCGCACCCGGCGTACGCTTCGAGCGCACCGCCCAATGCGGCGAAATGTCCGGATCCGTCGGCTATGCCACCCCCCGTCCGAGCGGGCGCCACCCTCGCGTGGCTGCGCCGGGAGCCGCTCGCCCGGTAGGCTTTCCGTGTGATCTTCAAGCGCATCGGTAACGGGCGGCCGTATCCCGACCACGGCCGGGAAAGCACCCGGCAGTGGGCGGATGTCGCGCCGCGTCCGGTCCGCCTCGATCAGCTCGTGACCACCAAGGGTCAGCTGGACCTCGAAACACTCCTCGCCGAGGACTCGACGTTCTACGGCGACCTCTTCGCGCACGTCGTGAAGTGGCAGGGCGATCTGTACCTCGAGGACGGCCTCCACCGCGCCGTGCGCGCTGCGCTCCAGCAGCGGCAGGTGCTCCACGCCCGCGTGCTGGAACTCGGCTGACCCTTTCCGGCACGTTTGCCACCCGTCCGGCCCTCAGCTGCTGATCGTTTAGTAGGCATAGTCGGCGGGCCGCATTACGCTGCGCCCATGAGCATGCTCACTCCCCCCGGCATGGGCGGAAAGTACCGCATCACGGGCACCGCTTACCCCCGCATGCGCCGGCCGCGCCGCCGTGGCCGCATCGTGGCCGCCGGTATCGCCGCCACCGCCGCTCTCGGCCTGGCCGGCTGGGGGACGCTCCAGCTCATCGACGTGTTCGGCGGCGGCAGCGGGGACACCGCACGCTCCACCACCGCCGGGCCGGCCTGTGCGACCGCGAGCCCGTCACCGGCCGCGGCGGTCGCCACCTCCTTCCCGAAGCCCGCCGACATCACGGTGAACGTCTACAACGCCACGCCGCGTAGCGGCCTCGCCAAGACCACCGCGGACGAGCTCAAGAAGCGCGGCTTCGCGATCGGCAAGGTCGGCAACGCGCCGGTGACGTACGACAAGAAGGTGCCGGGCGCCGGGATACTGCTGGGCGCGCCGGGTGCGGCGAAGGGTGCCTTCCCCGTCCTCGGTACGCACCTGAAGGGCGCCACCACCAGGACGGACGCGCGCGCCACGGCGGACGTGGACCTGATCATCGGTACGGGCTTCCGCACCCTCGCCGCACCGCAGGACGCGACCGCGGCGATGACGGCGCTGCTGCACCCGGCGCCCAAGACCGCCACCTGCGCCCCCGAGAAGGGCTGACGGCCGGCCGCCGGAGCAACGCCCACGCCTGCCGACCGGTGGCAGGCGTGGGCCGAGCGCCGGGGGTGGAGCGCAGGGGAGAAGAAGCACCCGGGAAGAGCACCGGGGAGGAAGCACCCGGGGAGGAAGCACCCGGGGTGTGGCACGCCGGGGAGGGAGCACCCGGGGAGGAAACACCCGGGGTGTGGCACGCCGGGGACTGGCACGCCGGGGCGCCCCGGTCCGTCCGGTCGGGGCGCCCGGGTGGTCCTACTCCGCGGTGCCGTACATGCGGTCGCCCGCGTCGCCGAGGCCGGGAACGATGTAGCCGTGCTCGTTGAGCCGCTCGTCGACCGAGGCCGTGACGACCGTGACCGGCGCGCCCGCCAGTTCCCGCTCCATGACCTCGACGCCCTCCGGCGCCGCCAGCAGCACGACCGCCGTCACGTCGTCGGCGCCCCGCCTGATCAGCTCCCTGATCGCGGCGACGAGCGTGCCGCCCGTGGCCAGCATGGGGTCGAGCACGTACACCTGGCGGCCGGAGAGGTCCTCGGGCATGCGCGTGGCGTAGGTCGACGCCTCCAGCGTCTCCTCGTTGCGGATCATGCCGAGGAAGCCCACCTCGGCGGTCGGCAGCAGCCGGACCATGCCGTCGAGCATGCCGAGGCCGGCGCGCAGGATCGGCACCACGAGGGGGCGCGGGTGCGACAGCTTCACGCCGGTCGTCGCCGTCACCGGCGTCTCGATGTCGACCTGCTCGGTGCGCACGTCCCGGGTGGCCTCGTACGCGAGCAGGGTGACCAGCTCGTCGGCGAGCCGCCGGAAGGTCGGGGAGTCGGTGCGCCTGTCGCGCAGCGTGGTGAGTTTGTGCGCCACCAGCGGGTGGTCGACGACGTGGATCCGCATGCGCACAACAGTAGCCCGCACTGGCATCAACCCACGCAGCCGAGGGAAGGTGGAGTCGGACGAACGCAGCCCTGGGGTGGTGGTGTGGCCATGCCTGACCGGGAAGGACCCGACGGCCGGAAGGCCGCGGACGACACGGAGCGCAGGCGCCGCCGAGCGCAGTTCCTGCGGGAGCTGAACGAGGCACGGGCACTGCGCGAGCGCGTCCAGCCACGCCGCGCGCGGGCGGCACGCATGCGGCAGGCGATGCGCATGCGGACGTTCCGCTGGTGAGGCCGTGAAGCCGTGAGGCCCCGGCGGCCCGCCACCCGGGCCCGCCGCGGGCGTCCGCCGGGGGGCTCGCCGAGCGGCCACCGGGACGACCCACCGAGCCGCCGGGAAGGGCCCCCGGGCGGTCGCCGGGAAGGGCCCGCCGAGTGGGCGCCGGGAGGGACCCGTCGGGCGGCCACCGGGAAGGGCCGGCCGCCGCGGGGGTGCCCGGGAGGGCCCACCCCGGGCGGCCCGTGACCGTGCGTGGTCATCGGCGGCGAGAGGGGCCGGGGGGTGACGCCGACCGGGTCGCGGCCTCAGACTGGTGCACGACGCAAGAGCGGAACACCTCTCCTCAAGGCTCCGCATCTGCCACGATGCCGAGTGGGCGGGCCATTCAGGAGCGTGCCGCCCGATCGTCACACCTCTGATCAGTGGGAGAGTCACGGTGTACTTCGCCGCACTGCTCACGCTCACCGAAGACGGGTGGGTAGCGAGCGACACAGAGCTCGACGATGTGGAGACCCTGGCGGATCTGATCGGCCTGGCCCGCGAAGCCTCGCCGGACGACGACCCGGTGCTCGTCTTCATCGAGCAGGAGGACGCGTGGTTCGGCATCGTCCGCGTGGAGGGCGAGGAGGACCCTCGCATCTTCGTGTCGGACGGGGCGGCCGCCGCCCGCTCCTCGTACGGGGAGATCCTGACCAAGGAACTGCTGGGCGCCGACCGGGACGACGAAGCGGCCGACCTGGACGCGCTGGACCTGGACGGCACCGAGGACGGGGAGCCGGCCGACACGGAGGACGAGACCGAGGAGGAGACGGAGGCGGTGGCCGGGACCGTACCCCCCGCCGCGCCGGTCGGGGACCGGCTGATCCTGGACGACCTGGGCCTGTCGGAGAAGGAGCTGCTGGCCCTCGAAACCGACGCGCTCTCCGAGATCACGGACGCGCTCGGGGCCTCCGAGGTGCTGGAGACCGTCCGCTAGTGCACGATCCGGCGACTCCCGACCGCATAGCGAGGAAGACCGCGGCCCCCGACCCCGTGCGCGCCCCTTGGCGGGCGGCCATGGAGCGGGCGCTGGCGGAGGCCGCGCGGGCCGCGCTGGCCGGCGACGTGCCGGTCGGCGCGGTGGTGCTCGGACCGGACGGCTCGCTCGTCGCGACCGGGCACAACGAGCGCGAGGCCACCGGCGATCCCACCGCGCACGCCGAGGTGTTGGCGCTGCGCCGCGCCGCGGAGCGGCTCGGCGCGTGGCGGCTGACGGGCTGCACCCTCGTCGTGACGCTGGAGCCGTGCGTGATGTGCGCGGGCGCGCTCGTCCAGTCCCGCGTCGACCGGGTGGTGTTCGGGGCCCTCGACGAGAAGGCGGGCGCCGTCGGCTCGCTGTGGGACCTGGCGCGGGACCGGCGGTTGAACCACCGTCCGGAGGTGGTGCACGGGGTGCTCGCCGAGGAGTGCGCCGAGCAGCTGACCCGCTTCTTCCGCGACCGCTGAGGCCGACCCGGGCCCCGCGGGCGGGCGATCGGCGCGCCTTCCGATACGGATTTCGGCGTCGGGGCTCCTTTGGGCTAAGCTCTCTCTCGGTAGCGTGTCCGAGCGGCCGAAGGAGCTCGCCTCGAAAGCGAGTGTGGCGCAAGTCACCGAGGGTTCAAATCCCTCCGCTACCGCTCTCATCGAAGGGGCGGCCCCACGGGGCTGCCCCTTCGGCGTTCCCCACCCCACTCCCGGGCACGGCCTCCCGGCCGCCCGAGGACGGCCCCAGAGCGGGCCCGGGACGGACCCGGGACGGACCGGGGCGGCTTTCCGGTCGCGCCGCCCCGGGCGGTAAAGGGCCTCGATCGCCGAGGTCTTGGCCCCTGATCGCTCGGTTAGACTCACCCGACCGCCAGGGGAAGCACAGGGGAACGGGGAGACGGCGACGATGGCGCAGGCGAAGAAGATCACGTCGTTCGTGCTCGCCGTGTTCGTGCTCTACACGATCATCCAGTCACCCGAGCGTGCCGCCGACCTGGTCCAGATAGGCTTCGAGGGCATTTCGAGCGCCGCTCAAGCGGTCGGCCAGTTCATGACCGCGCTCATCAACTAGGAGTCCGCGTGATCCGCCACCTGGTCCTCTTCAAGCTCAACGAGGGTGTACAGCGGGACGAGCCCCGTGTGGAGGCGGGAGTACTGGCCTTCCAGGAGCTCGGCGACCTCATCCCGGAGCTGACGGCCTGGGAGTGCGCCTGGAACATCACCGACCGGCCGATCGCGTACGACTTCGCCATCAACTCCGCCGTCGAGGACCTGGACGCGCTCAAGCGGTACATCGAGCACCCCGCGCACCAGGCGGCCGCCGGGCAGTGGCGGGAGTTCGCCACGTGGGTGATCGCCGACTACGAGTTCTGACGGCGCTCGCACCCCCTGCGCACCCGGGAGCCCCGCACGTGACCGTGCGGGGCTCCTTCGCGTACGGCCGCTCCGGCCTCAACACGGTGTCACCGGGTGCTTGCGCACAGTGGACATGTCTTGTGATGCTATGACCGCTTTTGACGGATGAGTTGATCGAAGTTGATCGTAGCCGCGAAGGGGTGGCGTGAACGTGCCGGCCAGTACCACGCCTCACCAGGTGCCTCCCCAGAACGAGCCGAAGTGCGAGACCCGGAGCGAGACCCGGGGCGGAGCCCCGGGCAGCCCCAGGAGCGCGTCCGGAAACGAGCCGGACGGGCCCCCGGACACCGATCCGGCGAAGCCCGCGCCCACAGCCTCACGCGCAGCCGCTGCCGCCGAGGTGGCGGTAGCCGCGGCGGAGCCGGCGGCAGGACCGGGCGCCGAGCCCGACACGAGGCCCGCCCCCGCGACCGGAAGCGCCCTCGAGCCGAACACCGAGCCCGCCGTCGAGCCCGGCATTGAGCCCGACGCCGAGTCCGGCACCGCGGCCGAGGCCGCGACCGACACCGAGCCCGACGCCGAGTCGGATGCCGACTCCCGCCCGCGCCGGGCGGCGGACACCCGGGCGCTCACCCAGGTGCTCTTCGGCGAGCTGAAGAAGCTGGAGCGCGGCACCCCGGAGCACGGCCGGGTGCGCGCGGCTCTCATCGAGGCGAACCTCCCGCTCGTGCGCTACGCCGCCGCCCGTTTCCGGTCCCGCAACGAGCCGATGGAGGACGTCGTCCAGGTCGGCACGATCGGCCTGATCAACGCCATCGACCGGTTCGACCCGGACCGCGGGGTGCAGTTCCCCACCTTCGCGATGCCCACGGTCGTCGGCGAGATCAAGCGGTACTTCCGCGACAACGTCCGCACCGTGCACGTGCCGCGGCGGCTCCACGAGCTGTGGGTGCAGGTGAACGGCGCCACCGAGGACCTCACCACCCTCCACGGCCGCTCCCCGACGACCGCCGAGATCGCCGAGCACCTGAAGATCTCCGAGGACGAGGTCCTGTCCTGCATCGAGGCGGGCCGCTCGTACCACGCGACCTCCCTGGAGGCCGCCCAGGAGGGCGACGGGCTGCCCGGACTGCTGGACCGACTCGGCTACGAGGACCCCGCCCTCGCCGGCGTCGAGCACCGCGACCTCGTCCGGCACCTCCTCGTCCAGCTGCCCGAGCGGGAGCAGCGGATCCTGATGCTCCGTTACTACCGGAATCTGACGCAGTCGCAGATCAGCCAGGAACTCGGCGTCTCGCAGATGCACGTGTCAAGACTCCTCGCCCGCAGCTTCGCCCGGTTGAGGTCCGCAAACAGGATCGATGCATAGCTGGAACGGGTAGACCTGTTTGGCCCACAATCAGCCGTTCCAAAAGCCGCACACCCCCTGTTTCCAGCACAGACTTCCCCCACCCATGTCGACAAGTCACTACAGCGTGTTGCCGACATGTGACATTCTGCTGGAACCGCGTTTGCCGCAGTCTCGGCGCCGGTATTCACGTGGAGGCTGCGTTCCTCCGATGGTCGCGGCTCCCGCGACCATCCGCGACCTCAAGGGGGTGGCATGTCCGCAGAACAGGGCAGCTCGAAGGTGTTGACGCTCACCAAGAGCGAACCGGCCGCGCTTCTCGACTCCTCGGAAGCCATCGACACGCGTACGCTCTCCCGCTCCCTGTTCCTCCGCCTCCGCACGCTGGACGCGGCGGGCGCGGCGACGGACAGCCCGGAGCGTACGTACGTGCGTGACACGCTCATCGAGCTCAACCTGCCGCTCGTGCGGTACGCGGCGGCCCGCTTCCGCTCCCGGAACGAGCCCATGGAGGACATCGTCCAGGTCGGCACCATCGGCCTGATCAAGGCGATCGACCGGTTCGACTGCGAACGCGGCGTCGAGTTCCCGACGTTCGCGATGCCCACGGTCGTCGGCGAGATCAAGCGCTTCTTCCGCGACACCTCCTGGTCCGTGCGCGTGCCGCGCCGCCTCCAGGAGCTGCGCCTGGCGCTCACGAAGGCCAGCGACGAGCTCGCGCAGAAGCTGGACCGCTCCCCCACCGTTCCCGAGCTCGCCGCCGTCCTCGGGGTGTCGGAGGACGACGTCGTGGACGGCCTCGCCGTCGGCAACGCCTACACCGCGTCGTCGCTCGACTCGCCGTCGCTGGAGGACGACGGCGGTGAGGGCTCGCTCGCGGACCGCCTCGGGTACGAGGACACCGCGCTGGAGGGCGTCGAGTACCGGGAGTCGCTGAAGCCGCTGCTGGCCAAACTCCCCACGCGGGAGCGGCAGATCATCATGCTGCGCTTCTTCGCGAACATGACGCAGTCGCAGATCGGCGAGGAGGTCGGCATCTCGCAGATGCACGTCTCCCGCCTCCTGACCCGCACGCTGGCGCAGCTGCGGGAGGGGCTCATCTCGGACTGAGCCGAGCCCGCGGGCCACGCGGACCACGCGATCGACCCGGCGGCGGGTCGATGGCGTGGCCCACGGTGCGCCGGGGGCGGTCGGTGCGCCCGTAGGCAGCGCTCAGCCGGTGCGCCCACGCGCCCGGCCGGCATGCCGGAACGTCCCGCCGGCACCCCCCGAGCGCCCAGCCGGTACGCCGGGGAGCGAGGAGTGCGCCGGCACGCGAGGGGCCGGCGCCGGACGGCGTGCGGGCGTACGGCGTCCGGCGGGTGACGTGCGACGTGCGGGCGTGCGGCGTCCGGCCGGTGACGTACGACGGGTGACGTGCGGGTGGTCAGGACAGGGCGAGCCAGGCGACCGCGGCGATGACCGCGAGGGCCGCCACCACGCCGACGATCAGGCCGACGCGCGGGCCGGACGACTGGACGACGGCCTGCTGCTGCCGCTGCGGGGCGCCCTCGTCGACGAAGGCGCGGAACATCTGGGTCGAGCCCGCGGGGTCATAACTGCCCTCGGGGCCCTGGGGGGCGTGCGGGTTGTGTGCCATGGGGCAGGACCCTAGCGAATCCGGCCGTCCCGCCCCACCCCGGGCGCCCCCTGAATGGATCTTGACCTTTCTTTGCCAGGTCTTTGGCCGCTTACGCCCCCATTTCATTTGCCTGTAGCAACCATCCACACATATGGTTGCTCTAAGCAACAAGATGCGGAGGTGCCGACGGTGGCAGCACGCGGTCAGTACGAAGAGCTGGCCCGCCAGCTCAGCGCCGTCGGAGCCGTCAAGCGCGGCATCGCACGGATGCTCCCCACCGAGTGCCCCAGCGGGGCGGCCGCGGTGCTGGCCCTGCTGGACCGGTACGGGGACATGCGGATGAGCCGGCTGGCGGAGCTGATGGCCATCGACATGTCGGTGACCAGCCGCCACGTCGCCCACGTCGTGGAACGCGACTGGGTGGAGCGTTCACCCGACCCGGGCGACCGGCGCTCCCGCATCCTGCGGCTCACCCCGGACGGCCGGGCGGTCCTCCGGGACCTCGGGCGACGCGCCGCGGACCTGTTCGCGGACCGGCTCGGGGACTGGTCCGACGACGAGGTCGGACAGCTGATCACCTTGCTGGCCCGCCTGCGCGGATCCTTCGGGGACTGCCGGGCGCAGCCGACGAGGGCGCGGACACCGCAGGAAGAACCGCAACCAGCACACACGACGCAGACGACGTACGCGTAAGGAAGTTCATGGCTACGACCACACCGACCGACGTGCGGGACGGCCACGCCGACGGGGCCGCCGGCGAGCCGATGACGCACCGACAGATCATGGAGGCGCTGTCCGGGCTGCTGCTCGGCATGTTCGTCGCCATCCTGTCGTCGACGATCGTCTCCAACGCCCTCCCCGAGATCATCTCCGACCTCGGCGGCGGCCAGAGCGCCTACACCTGGGTGGTGACGGCGTCGCTCCTCGCGATGACGGCGACCACTCCGCTGTGGGGCAAGCTCGCGGACCTCTTCTCCAAGAAGCTGTTGGTGCAGCTGGCACTCGTCATCTACGTCGTCGGTTCGATCGTCGCGGGCCTGTCGCAGAGCGCGGGCATGCTGATCGCCTGCCGCGTCGTCCAGGGCATCGGCGTCGGCGGGCTGTCGGCCCTCGCCCAGATCGTCATGGCCGCGATGATCTCCCCGCGCGAGCGCGGCCGGTACTCCGGCTACCTCGGGGCGACCTTCGCCGTCGCGACGGTCGGGGGGCCGCTGATCGGCGGCGTCATCACCGACACCGACTGGCTGGGCTGGCGCTGGTGCTTCTACGTGGGCGTGCCCTTCGCCGTCCTCGCGCTGATCGTGCTCCAGAAGACGCTGCGCCTGCCGGTGGTCCGGCGTGAGGTGAAGGTCGACTGGTCGGGCGCGGCCCTGATCAGCGCCGCCGTGTCGCTGCTGCTCGTGTGGGTGACCTTCGCCGGGGACAAGTACGACTGGCTGTCGTGGCAGTCGTACCTGATGGTGGGCGGCTCGGTGCTGCTCGGCGCGGCGTTCGTGCTGGTGGAGTCCCGGGCGAGCGACCCGATCATCCCGCTGCGCCTCTTCCGCAACCGCACGATCACGCTGGCCTCGCTGGCCTCGCTCTTCGTCGGCGTCGCGATGTTCGCGGGCACGGTCTTCTTCAGCCAGTACTTCCAGCTGGCCCGGGACAAGAGCCCGACCATGTCCGGCGTCATGACCATACCGATGATCGCGGGCCTGTTCGTGTCGTCCACCGTCTCGGGCCTGGTGATCACCCGGACCGGGCGCTGGAAGGCGTGGCTGGTGACCGGTGGCGCGCTGGTGACGGCGGGCCTCGGACTCCTCGGCGGACTGCGCTACGACACCGAGTACTGGCACGTCGCGGTGTACATGGCGGTCCTCGGCCTGGGACTCGGCATGATGATGCAGAACCTCGTCCTGTGCACCCAGAACCAGGTCGCCACCGCCGACCTGGGCGCCGCCTCGTCGGTCGTGACGTTCTTCCGCTCCCTGGGCGGCGCCGTGGGCGTCTCCGCACTGGGCGCGGTCATGGCGAACAAGGTCACGGAGTACGTCAAGGACGGCCTCACCGCCCTCGGCCCGCAGGGCGCGGCCCTCGGCCACGGCGGCACGGGCGGCGGCGGCATCCCCGACCTGGAGAAGCTGCCGGAGCCGATCCGCCTGGTGATGGAGAACGCGTACGGGCACGCCGTCGGCGACATCTTCCTGTACTCGGCGCCCTTCGCCCTGGTCGCCTTCCTGGTGACGCTGTTCATCCGTGAGGTCGCGCTGAAGAGCGCGAAGGCCGACCACTGAGGCCGGGCCACTGAGCCCCGGGCGCGCCGCTCCGTAGCGGAGGGCGGCGCGCCCGGCAGAAGAGGGCCCCGGCGGCCGGAGTGTGGGAGGGGACGCCCACACTCCGGCCACCGGGGCCTCACTCGTCCCCCGCGTACGACGCCGACCCGGCCGGCCTGACCCGACCCGGCCGACCCGGCCGACCCGGCCGAACAGGACCACCCGACCACCCGACCACCCGACCGACCCGGCCCACCCGGCCGAATCCGGGCACCGGGTCGGTGCCCTCGCGTCCCGGTGGTGCGGGTGGCGAAGGGGTGCGTACCCCCCTCCGTTCAACCGGGGAGGGTCCGCTGCCAGGAGTGACCGACCCCGGGCCGCACCCCGCGCCCTCCCGGCCGGGGCCGGAGGGGGCTGCGGCGGGGCGCAGGGCCGTGGTCGCCGTCAGGTGCCGTCGCCGGAGGACATCGCCTCGATGCCCGCGAGCAGCAGCTCGAAGGCGAAGGCGAAGTCGCGGTCGCGCATCTCCTCCACCGTCCCGCCGCCCCGGGCGGCCACCATCTCCGCGGCGGAGTCGACCATCGGGGCCAGCTCCGGCTGCCCGTCGACGGCGCTCATCGCGTACCGGAAGTACTCGTCCTGGCTGAGCCCGGCCTCCTCGCAGCGCCGGAGGAAGTGGCCCTCGATCGTGCCGAAGCCGTACACGAACTGGAAGACCGCGGCGATGGCGCCGGTCTGGCGGTCCGGGGGCAGGCCGGTGGAGCGGACGATCCGCTGCACGGACAGGACGAACGCCGCCCAGTGCGGGCCGACGTTGAGGAAGCGGCCCATCAGCGGTGACATCCACGGGTGGCGGACGAGCAGGGCCCGGTACCCCTCGGCGAGCCGGCGCAGCCGGTCGCGCCAGTCGCCGTCCTCCGCCTCGTCGGGCAGCGGCACCTCGCCGACCGCCGCGTCGCTCGCCAGCTCCAGCAGGTCGTCCTTGGAGTCGACGTACCAGTACAGGGACATCGCGGTCACGTTCAGCTCGGCCGCGAGCCGGCGCATGGAGAACTTGGCGAGGCCCTCCTCGTCCAGCAGCCGCACCGTCGCCGCCGTGATGCGGTCGCGGTCCAGGCCGGACGGCTGGTCGCCGCCCGGCCTGCGGCCCCGGGACGTCGCCGCCTTGCCGTCCAGCCAGACGCTCATGCGCGCCGGGCGCTTCGTGTCGCGATCGGCTGCCGCCACCATGGCCTCCTCGTCGTTCCGTGCCGCCGATGCTATGCCGGGGCCGGCGCGCGTCGCTCCGCCCGCCGCAGCAGCAGCGCCGCGAGCAGGCCGCCCGCGAGGACCGCGACCGCGCCGACCAGCTGGCTGGTCTCCAGGCCCGCCGCGAACGCGTCGGCGATACGGGCCCGCTCCGACGGGCCCTCCGCCGCGGCGAGCGCCGCCGGCAGGGAGACGGCGGTGACCGAGGCGAGCGCGGCGAACCGCGCGTTCAGCACGGCACCCAGCACGGCGACGCCCAGGCCGTTGCCGATCTCGGCGAGGGTGCCGTTGATCCCGGCGCCGACACCGGCCTTCTCCGGCGGTATGGCGCTCATGATGGCGTTGGCCATGGCCGGCATCGACAAGGAGACGCCCGCGCCCATGACGACGAGGCCGAGGAGCATCCCGCCGTAGCCGTGCGCGCCGCCGAGGAGCGCGATCGAGGCGAGCCCGGCCGAGACCAGGGCCATGCCGAGGGCGATGGTGAGGGGCGTGCCAAGCTTCGGCAGCAGCCTGGCGCCGACCCCGCTGAGATTCAGCACGACGACGGTCAGGGCGAGCGGGGCCGTGCGCAGACCGGCGGCGAGCGGGTCGTACCCGAGGACGAACTGCAGGTGCTGCGTGAGCAGGAACAGCGAGCCGGTCATGCCGAACGCGACCAGGATCGCGCCCGCGACGGCGCCCACGAACCGCTGGTCGCGGAAGAAGTGCATGTCCAGCATGGGGTGCGGGACGCGCAGCTCCCAGAACGCGAACGCGCCCATGACGACCAGGCCGAGCGAGGCCGAGCCGAGGACCTGCCCGGAGGTCCAGCCGTGTTCGGGGCCGTTGATGATGGCGTACACCAGCGCCGTCATACCGACCGTGGACAGCACCGCGCCGAGCAGGTCGGGACGGTCGCCCTGCTTGTGCCGGGACTCCGGTACGAGGAGGGCGACGGCGATGAGGCCGAGCACGGCGACCGGCAGGTTGACCAGGAAGATGGCGCCCCACCAGAAGTGGTCGAGCACGAACCCGCCCAGCAGGGGGCCGGCGGCGAAGCCGAGCGAGCTGACCGTGGACCACAGGGCGATGGCCTTGACCCGCTCCGTGTCGTCGAAGATCTGGACGACGACGGCGAGCGTCGTGGTCATCAGCAGCGCGCCGCCGACGCCCATGCCCGCGCGGGCGGCGATGAGCTGCGTGGAGCTCTGCGCGAGGCCGGCGGCGAGCGAGCCGACGCCGAAGAGCGCGAGGCCGGTGAGGAGCATCCGCTTGCGGCCGTAGCGGTCGGCGGCGTTGCCCGCGGTCAGCAGGAGGCCGGACTGGACCAGGGCGTAGGCGTTGATCATCCACTGGATGTCGGCGGTGGACGCGTCCAGCTCCCGGGTGAGGGAGGGGATCGCCACGTTGAGCACGGTGTTGTCGAGCAGCACGGTGAGCTGGGCCAGGCAGATGACGGCGAGGATCAGCCAGCGCTGCGGGTGGCCGCCGCCGGGCGCGGCGGCGGTGGGCGGGTTCTCGGCGGTCGTCGCCGTCACGGAGGCGCTCCTTTACGGTGTAAGAGGTTGATGCCTTACACCGTAAAGGAGAGTCCCTTACGCCGTATAGTGATTATCTTCGGCCGGCTCTTTCACGTCAGGTCGCGCCGCGGGGGGCCTGGTGGGTGTGCGGGACGGCCGGTACGGGGGTGCCGCTGGTTGCCCGTCCGTCGGCCTGACCGGCTCCTCCACGGCGAGCCGGGTGGCCGGCGGCCCGGCAACCGGGCCGTCACTCGCCGGGTTTGATCAGGTAACCGGCTCCCCGCCGGGTGTGGATCATCGGCGTACGACCGGCGTCGATCTTGCGGCGGAGGTAGGAGACGTACAGCTCGACGACGTTCGCCTGGCCGCGGAAGTCGTAGGACCACACGCGGTCGAGGATCTGTGCCTTGCTGAGCACGCGCCGTGGGTTGCGCATGAGGAAGCGCAGCAGTTCGAACTCGGTCGCGGTGAGGTGGATACCCTGCCCGCCCCGCGTCACCTCGTGGCTGTCCTCGTCGAGGGTCAGGTCGCCGACGACCAGCAGCGACCCGCCGCGTTCGAGGCCGGCGCCGGAGCGGCGGACCAGGCCGCGCAGCCGCGCGACGACGTCCTCCAGGCCGAACGGCTTGGTGACGTGGTCGTCTCCGCCGGCGGTGAGCCCGGCGACGCGGTCCTCGACGGAGTCCTTCGCCGTCAGGAACAGCACGGGCGTCTCCGCGCGGTCGCGCCGCAGCCGCTGCAGGACGCTCAACCCGTCCGTGTCGGGCAGCTTCACGTCGAGCACGACGGCGTCGGGCCGGAAGTCCCGCGCGGCCTGCACGGCCTCGGCGCCGTTCTCCGCGCTGCGGACCTCCCAGCCCTCGTGGCGGAGGGCGAGGAACAGCAGTTCCGACAGTGACGGCTCGGCGCCGACGACGAGAACGCGGACGGGACCGCTGTCGGGGCGGCGCGTCCCGGCGCGGGTCCGAAGGGGGGAGGGGGAGGCGGTCATGGCACCACGCTGCGGCGGCGCCCTGAGAGGCGGCTTACGCGTTCCTGTGAATTCCCTGAGAATCCATACCCGTCCCCGCCGTGCCCGTCCCCGCCGCTCCCGTGCCCGGGTCGGCACCCGTCCCCGGGTCGGCACCCGTCCCCGCGTCGGCGAAGAGGGCGGCGGCGTTCCCGTGGAGCACGCCCCGCAGCCAGTCGTCCCCGAGTCCGAGCCGTTCCAGGGCCTCCAGCTGGT
This sequence comes from Streptomyces changanensis, assembly GCF_024600715.1. Classification (NCBI taxonomy): domain Bacteria; kingdom Bacillati; phylum Actinomycetota; class Actinomycetes; order Kitasatosporales; family Streptomycetaceae; genus Streptomyces; species Streptomyces changanensis. The sequence goes on along the minus strand of NZ_CP102332.1, from coordinate 3,485,134 downwards.
GGAGGTAGCCGTAGGGGATGTTGGGGAAGTCGCTGCCGAGCAGGACGCGGTCGCCGAGGGCGAGGAGCCGGCCGTGCTCCTGGCGGGGGAAGGGCGCGAGGCGCTCGGAGAAGTCGGTGAAGACCATCGTGGTGTCGAGCCGCACCTCGTCGTACCGCTCGGCGAGGTCGAGGAAGTCGGCGTACTCGGGCATGCCCATGTGCGCGACGACCAGCCGCAGCCGCGGGTACCGGGCGAGCAGCCTCCCGACGGGGCCCGGGCCCGTGTGGGCGCCGGGCGTGGGGCCGGAGCCGCAGTGGACGACGACCGGTACGCGCGCGTCGGCGAGGGCGCCCCAGGCCGGGTCGAGGAGCGGGTCGTTCGGGTCGAAGTCGCCGACCTGGAGGTGCACCTTGAACACCCGCGCCCCGCGCGCGAGGTGCTCGGTGACGTACCGCCCGACGCCGTCCTCCGGGTAGAGCGTCCCCGTGCACAGGCACTCCGGCACCCGCGTGGCGAACCCCGCCGCCCAGTCGTTGAGCCACCGGGCCATGCCGGCCTTGTGCGGGTAGACCATCGACGTGAACCGCAGCACCCCGAACCGGCGCAGCAGGTCGACGCGCCGGTCCTCCTCCTCGCGGTAGGTGATCGGCCAGGCGACGCCGGTCAGGTCCTCGACGCCGTCGAAGTAGGCCCACACCTTGCGCAGGACGCGGTCGGGCATGAAGTGCGTGTGCACGTCGAGGAGTCCGGGCAGTCCGAGCCGGCGGGCGACCGCCCGTACGGCCGCTGCCTCCCCGCCCCCACCGCCTCCGCCGCCTCCGCCGTGTCGCGCGTCCCGCGGCGTCCCGTCCGCCCCGACCGTCCTGCCCGTGCCGCCGGCCGCCCGGCCACCCGGTCCGTCCATGTCGCCCACCCGCCCGCCTTCCCGCGTGGCGCGTCCCGCCCGCAGCGCGTCGTGTCACCACCGGCATCACTACCCACCCGGCTCCCCGCCACCGGCCCCGCATCGCTCCACGGCCCCGCATCGCCCCACCGGCCCGGCACCCGCCCGCCACCGGATGCGGCGCCGCCGCGCGGTCAGAACAGGCCGCGTTGCACCACCTCGACCGGCAGGGTCGTGCCGCCCTCCGCACGGGCGAGCTCCCACCCCGCGGCGAGCCGGCCGTCGAGCACGACCTGCCGCCCGTCGTCCAGCTCCAGGTGCAGGTCGGGCCCCGCGACGGCGAGCACCGTGCCGCGCAGCTCCCCGCCTCCGGCGAGGCGTCCGACGACGCCGTCGACCCGCTCCACGTGCCGCAACCCGAAGACGTCGACGTGGTCGCGCACCCCGTCGAGGGGCAGTGCCTCCAGGGTGTCCGCCCATCCCCCGACGGCGCGGGCGTCGCGGTACGCGCGTTCGATCCGCTCGGCCCTCGCGGTGGGTCCCGGCAGGTCGACCCGGGCCAGGCGCTTCGCCGCGTACGGGATCCGGTCGGGCACGCCGAGCGCGGCGCCCAGCACCTCCTCGGTGCGCCGGGCGGCCATCAGGGGCCCGCGCCCGAGCCAGGCGAAGGCGACGGCCCCCTGTTCGAGGAGGCGCGCGTCGCCCCGCTCCTCGGCGGTGATCCCGACCTTGAGGAGCGCGCCGCCGAACCAGGCGAGGTACACACGGAAGACGCGCGGGTCGTCCAGGGCGGTGTCGGCGGCGACGGAGTGCGCCCGGTCGAGCCGCGCGCACTCGGGGCACGTGCCGCCGGTGCTCCGGGCGGGGACGACGGCACCGGTGGGACAGGGGTTGCCGCGCGCTCCGGGGCAGCGGCGCTCCCCCGTGACGCGGAAGCCGAGCTCGCGCCCGTGGGTGAGCGGGCTGGTCCGCCCACCCTCCCAGGCCCAGACGGGGCGGCCCGCGACCCACCGGACGCCCCGGCAGCGCCAGCCGCCGCTCACGACGCGCCGGATGCCGGCGACAACCCGCCCGCCGACGCCCCGTCTCGGTGGCCGAGGGCGCCCGCCTCGTCCATGGCGCCGGCGGCGCCCGGCAGCGGCAGCACGGGCGGGGCACCGGGGAGGAAGGGCCGGTTGCCGGCGGTCAGCACCATGCGGGCCACTGTCCCACACGCCCACCGCCCGCCCGGCCGCCCGCGGGGAGGCGAGCGGCCCGCTCAGGGCCCGTGCAGTTCGGTCTCCCACGCCTCGAACGGCGGTTCCGCCGTGTAGTCGGGGTCGCACCGCATCCTGATCCACTGGGCGACCCGGTACTGAGCCTCGCCGTCGTTGAGCGTCCGGCCCTCCTCGTCGACCTCCAGGACGTTGGTGAAGATGGCGAAGGCCATCTCCAGGTCCGACCCGAACCGGAACACCCGGTCCCGGTAGTCGATCCCGTCGAGCAGGTCGACGTCGAGGGTGTCATTGGCCAGGTAGAAGGCGAAGAACCGGATGGCGGCCCGTACGTCGGTGGGTAGGTGCGTCACCCGGCCATGATGGGCGAGACCCGCGCCGGGGCGTCCGGGGGTGACGGCGACGGACCGGCCGGTGCCGACGACGCGGCCGGCGGCGCTCCTCGTCGTACCGGCGTCCACCCGGCTCTCCCAGGCGGTGGATGGCACGAACGGCTGAACCTGGTTGCTGTACTTCGCCGCTGTACGGCCCGGCAACGCAAGAGGCCCCGGATTTCTCCGGGGCCCCTCATCTGTGTGCACTCGGCAGGATTCGAACCTGCAACCTTCTGATCCGTAGTCAGATGCTCTATCCGTTAAGCTACGAGTGCCTGCCAGCGATCTTACTCCCTGGCTTTCCTCCCGGGCTTTTCGGCCCGGTCGGCGTTGCGGGAACAACATTACATGACCTGCGCCGGGACGCGAAATCCATTAGCCAAACCACCCTTGACCTGGGCAAATCACCCATCGGCGCGAGGATCCGGGGCCGGGAACGGCAGAAGCCCCGGCCGTGGGGCCGGGGCTTCCGTGGGGCGGAGGCGGAGGGATTTGAACCCTCGATGGGCTTTAAGACCCAAACCGCATTAGCAGTGCGGCGCCATAGACCGGACTAGGCGACGCCTCCACTGCACCCGTGCTCGCGCGTGAGGTGCGTGCAGATGATGACACAGCCCAGGGCCGCGCCACCAATCGGTGACAACGGTACTAGGCGCGAGGGGCGCGGGGCAAAGGCTTACGGTTGCGCAACGCGGAGGGCGGTGCAGCGTTAGAGAGGTGGGGCCGGGCCCCACCGGTGCCCCTCATGGTTCCCGAGCGTCCTGGAGTACGCATGCTGCGCCGTCTCGTCCTCACCTCCGCCGCCTCCCTCGCCGCCCTCGGCGTCGCCACCCCCCTCGCCGTGGCCGCGCCGCTGCCCCCGCTGCCGTCGCTGCTGGGCGCGCCCGACTCCCTGACGATCACCGTCGAGCGGTCCGGCAACCCGACGGCCGACGGCACGTTCAAGCTGGAGTGTGACGGCGACCGGGGCACCGGTACCCACCCGCGCGCCCAGCGCGCCTGCGAACGGCTGGCGGAGCTGTCGCAGGACGGCCAGGACCCGTTCAGCCCGGTGCCGCAGGACCGGATGTGCACCCAGCAGCACGGCGGCCCCGCCACGGCCCGGGTCGAGGGGACCTGGCACGGCCGGCCGGTCGAGGCCGAATTCGCGCGGACCAACGGCTGCGAGATCGCCCGCTGGGAGAACATGCAGCCGGTCCTGCCGCAGGCGCGGTCGTAGCGCCACGCCGCGCTCACCAGGACGAACGGGCCGGGGGCGTACGCCATGCGCACACAACCTTGCTCAGAGCTCCCCCTCATCCGCCGTCGCGCGTGCACCCCCAGCCCTTAGACTCCCTCCCGTAAGCGGCAGTAGGTCAGTGGGAGGAAGCGCGTCGTGAGCAGCAGGCCATCCCGAGGCGCTGCTCGCCTCGCAGCCATACTCGACGCCCTGCCGGACGGGCTCGTCCTCGTCAACACCAACGGCACGGTCGTCAACGCCAACACCATCGCCCTGGAGATGTTCGAGACGCCCGGCACGGCGCTCGTCGGCCGGGGCCTGCTGGACCTGTTGCCCTCGTTCGACTCCCGGCTCATCCCCGGTTCCATGCGGCGGCCGGAAGCGGCCGATCCCCTCGGTCGGACGAAGCCCACGCGCATGGTGGCCCGCCGGACGGACGGCGACGAGTTCCCCGTCGAGGTCACCAGCGCCGGCTTGGAGGACGGCCGCGAGGCGTACGACGCGTACGGCGGCGGCTACAGCGGCGACGAACTGCTGATGATCGTCGTGCGGGACCTCTCCGGGGCCCTCGACACCGAGGCCGAGCTCGCCCGCTCGCAGCGGCAGACCGAGATGATCCTGCGCGCCGCGTCGGAGGGCGTGGTCGGCACCGACACGGACGGCCGCATCGTCCTCGTCAACCCCGCCGCCGCCCAGATCCTCGGCTGGCGCGCCAGCGACCTGGGCGGCCGCGAGCTGCACCCGCTGATGCTGCACTCCCGGGCCGACGGGGAGCCCTTCCCGTACGACGAGTCGCCGCTCGCCGACACGCTGCGCTCCGGACGCAAGCACCGCGTGCGGGGCCAGGTGGTGTGGGCGAAGGACGGGTCCTCCGTGCCGGTGGACCTGACGACCGCGCCGGTACGGGACGGGGACCAGCTCGTCGGCGCCGTGATGACCTTCGCCGACCGGCGGCCGTACGAGCAGCTCACCGAGGAGCACGCCGCCGAGATGGCCGCGCTCACGGAGAAGCACGAGACGGAGGCCGCCGCGGTCGCCGAGCGGCACGCGGCGGAGGTCGCGGCGCTCGAGGAGCGGCTCGCCGAGGCGGACCGGCGGCACGAGGCGCTCACCGCGCGGCACGCCCAGCTGACGGCCGTGCTCGGCGACTCGCTGCGCGGACCGCTGATGGAGCTGCGCCGCGAGCTCGGCACGCTCGCCGCGGACCCGGCCGGGCAGCTGTGGCCCGAGGCCAACCAGATCCTGCACCACCTGGCCGCCGGGTACGCCCGGATGACGACCCTCGTCGACAACGTCCTCGGCTTCCAGCGGCTGGACGTGGGCGAGGAGGAGCTGCGCAAGGAGCTGGTGCTGCTCGACGCGGTCGTGGCGAGCGGCATCGAGGGCGCGGTCGAGCTGATCGGGCCGGGTCGGGTGCAGTTCGCGGTGCACGCGCCGCCGATCGAGGCGGAGGTGGACGGCGTACGGCTGTCGACCGCCCTGGCCCACCTCGTGGCGGACGTCGCCGGCGTCGACTCCACGGGCAAGGCCCGGGTGGTGGCCGACGGCGGGTACGCCGGCTCGACCATCGTGGTGGCCGCCGCGCAGCGCGGCGACGTCGTCCGCATCGAGGTGCGCGGCCCGTACGCGGGCGGCGACCCGGTCCACGAACCGATCGTGCGCGGCATCGTCCGCGCGCACGGCGGCGTCCTGCAGACCCACGACGTGCCGGGGACGACCGGCGGGGCGTACGTCCTGGAAGTGCCGCTCGGCGAGGGCGGCGGCGCGGTTCCCACCGCGGAGCGGGCGGACGGCGCGGCGCCCGGTGCGGAGGTCGGCACGGCGGGCGGCGGGGGCGCCGAGGGTACGGAGGGCGCCGGGGCCGTCGCGGTGCCGGAGGCCGGGGCGGGCGGGGCGGCCGTCGTGCCCGCGCAGGGTTCCGGCGGGATCGGGCGGCGGCGCGCGCGGCGCGCCTCGACGGACTCCTTCCTCGACAGCCCGGTACACGCCGAGGACCCCGTGGCCGCAGGGCCGACCGGTCGCCGCCGCGCCGCCCCCGGCACCGGGGGCGGTACGGGGGAGCAGCAGCTGATCCCCGCGCAGGACGCGGGCGCCGCGGAGCCGACCGGCCGGCGGCGCGGGCGGCCCAGCCCCGCCGAGTCCCCCGCGCCTTCGGCCGCCCCGGCACTCCCGCCCGCCGAGGGGTCGGTGGTCACGGCCGCCGAGTCGGCGCAGGCGCGCCCGGCCGCGCTCGGCGACACCGTCCCGCCGCAGGGCGTCGCCCCCACGGGCGAGGCCGTACCGGCCGGCCGGCGGGCGCGGCGTGCGCTCGCGGCGGGTCAGGAGCGGGCGGCGGCGCCCGAGGGGGCGGCCCGTTCCGCGTTCGCCCTGCCGCCCGCCGAGGCGGACCGCGTCCAGCCTCAGGGGCAGGCGCGGGCGTTGCCGCAGGCGCAGGGCTTGCCTCCGGGGGCCCAGCCGGTCGCGACGGCGCACGCACGGCCGGTCGCGCCGGCGGTGGCGGTCGCGTCGGGGGTGCCGGTCGCGCCGGTTGACGAGGGGCGTCACGACGCGGTGCGGTCGGTGCCGGGCGCCGACCACACGCCGCCGCTGCCGCATCCCCTTCCGATCCCCCCGGGCGCCACCCCGCCGCCCGGCGCCCCGCTCGCGCCCGGCACCACCGTGGTCCCGCCGGGCGGCGTCGTACCGCCGGGTGGTGTGGTCCCGCCGGGCGGTGTGGCCGGGACGGGTGCTGCTCCGGCCGAGGCGGCCTCCGGGCCCGTACCGCCCGTTGCTCCGGCCACCGTGCCTCCCGCCGGCGCGACTCCCGACGCGGCGCCCGTGCCGCCCGGCGCTCCCACCGCGCCCGGTGATGCCGGAGCCGTACCGCAGGCGACGCCGACCGGGCGCCGCCGCGCTGTGACCGCCCCCGACGCACCGGCGGCCCCCGGCTCCGCCACGCCCGCCGCCGGCACCCCGGCCGCCGGCACGCCCGCCGTGCCACCCGGGGACGCGACCACCTCCACCCAGGGGCGGGCGTTCAGCGTCCGCACCCTCGGTCAGGGCGTGCCGTTCGCCCAGCCCGCGACCGCTCCGCAGCCCCAGACGCCCGCGCAGGGCACCGGTTCCGGGCGGCGCCGCAAGCTGGCCACTCCCCCGGAGACCGACCCGCAGCCCACGACGGACGCGACCGCTCCGGCGGCACTCCCCGGACAGCAGCCGCCGGTCCAGCAGCCCGCCGCCCCCCAGCCACCGGCGCAGCAGCGTCTCGCCGCGCCCGCCACGGAAGGGCGCGCGTACGAGATAGGGGCACCCGACGAGGGCGCGGACGAGGGCCCCGAACCGCTGGACGGCCCCGGCGGCGCCGTCGAGGTCGCCAACCAGCCGCCGCCGCGCCCCGTCGACGACGAGCTGCCGCCCGAGCCGCTGGACAACCCCCGCCGGCTCCTCGTGTGGCCGGCGCCGGACGTCGCCACGCAGCAGGCGCTGAGCGACCGCGGGTACCGGCCGGTGATCGTGCACTCCCGCGAGGAGGTGGACGCGCAGATCGCGGCGTTCCCGGCGGCTCTGTTCGTCGACCCGCTGACCGGACCGATCACGCGGACGGCCCTGCAGTCGCTGCGCCAGGCGGCCGTCGCCGCCGAGGTGCCGGTACTGCTGGCGGCCGGACTCGGCCAGGCGACGCGGGAGGCGGCGTACGGCGCCGACCCGGCCGTACTCCTCAAGGCGCTGGCGCCGCGCGACAGCGACCAGCACCCGTCGCGGGTCCTGCTGATCGAGGAGCACGACGAGATCGCCCACGCGCTGGCGGCGGCGCTGGAGCGGCGCGGCATGCAGGTGCAGCGGGCCGCGGCCGACACCGACGCGGTGGCGCTCGCCACCCGGCTGCGGCCGAACCTCGTCGTCATGGACCTGATGCAGGTGCGGCGCAGGCGGGCCGGGATCATCGACTGGCTGCGCGCCAACGGGCATCTGAACCGCACCCCGCTGGTCGTCTACACCTCGGCGGGGCTCGACGCGGCGGAGCTGCCGAAGCTGGCGTCCGGCGAGACGGTGCTGTTCCTGGCGGAACGGTCGACGAGCGCCGAGGTGCAGTCGCGGATCGTCGACCTGCTCGCGAAGATCGGCACCAACTGACGCCGGTCCCCCACCGCACGGGGGACGCGGCGGTCTCACGGTGAGACGCGGCCTCGCGGTGACGCCGGTTCGCGGTGACGTCGGTTCACGGTGACGAGACCGGAATCGGCGGCCACCGGACCCGGGGCCACCGGAAACGCGGGACCCGGGGAGGCGGCGCGGGAGGAGGGGCGGGCCCGGCCCGCCCCTCCTCACCACCCACCGACCCGCGCGGTACGGGTCAGAGCTGGGTGACGTCCAACTCGCCCTCCGCGTACTGCCTGCGGATCACCTTCTTGTCGAACTTGCCGACACTGGTCTTGGGCACCGCCGGGATGATCGCCCAGCGCTCCGGCAGCTGCCACCGCGCGACGCCGGCCTCCGCGAGGAACGCCCGCAGCGCCACGTAGTCCGTCTCGGCGCCCTCCTTGAGGACCACCGTCGCGAGCGGGCGCTCGCCCCACCGGTCGTCGGGGACGGCCACGACGGCGGCCTCGGCGACGGCCGGGTGGCCCATCAGGGCGTTCTCCAGCTCGACCGACGAGATCCATTCGCCGCCCGACTTGATGACGTCCTTCGCGCGGTCGGTGAGGGTCAGGAACCCGTCCGGGCTGATGATGCCGACGTCACCCGTCTTGAGCCAGCCGTCCGCGCTGAACTTGTCGTCGGGCCGCAGCGGTTCGCCGGTCGAGCCGCCGTAGTACGCGCCGGCGATCCACGGGCCGCGGACCTCCAGCTCGCCCGCCGACTCGCCGTCCCACGGCAGGATGTCGCCGCCCGGTCCGACGAGTCGGGCCTCGACACCGGCCGGGAAGCGGCCCTGCGTGATGCGGTACGGCCACTCCTCCTCGGCGGTCAGTCCCGCCGGCGGAAGGGCCATCGTGCCGAGCGGGGACGTCTCCGTCATGCCCCAGGCGTGGCAGAGGCGGACGCCGAGCTTGTCGTACGCCTCCATGAGGGAGGGCGGGCAGGCGGCGCCGCCGATGGTGACGGAGGCCATGGAGGAGAGGTCGCGCGGGTTGGCGGTGACCTCGGCGAGCAGGCCCTGCCAGATGGTCGGCACGGCGGCGGCGTGCGTGGGCCGCTCCTTCTCGATCATCTCGGCGAGCGGGGCCGGCTGGAGGAAGCGGTCCGGCATCAGCATGTTCACGCCGGTCATGAAGGTGGCGTGCGGCAGGCCCCAGGCGTTGACGTGGAACTGCGGGACGACGACGAGCGTCGTGTCGCGGTCGGTCAGCCCCATGGACTCGGCCATGTTGACCTGCATCGAGTGCAGGTAGACCGAGCGGTGGGAGTAGACGACGCCCTTCGGGTCGCCGGTGGTGCCCGAGGTGTAGCACATGGCGGCGGCCTGGCGTTCGTCCAGCTCGGGCCAGTCGAAGGTGGTGGGCCGGTCGGCGATGAGCTCGTCGTAGTCGTGGACGCGCGGCGCGGCGCCCGCCAGGACGGAGCGGTCACCGGCGCCGGAGACGACGACGTGCTCGACCGTCGGCAGGTGCTGCAGCAGGGGGGCCAGGAGGGGGAGGAGGCTGCCGTTGACCAGGACGACCTTGTCGGCCGCGTGGTTGACGATCCATATCAGCTGCTCGGCGGGCAGGCGCAGGTTGAGCGTGTGCAGGACCGCGCCCATGGAGGGGATCGCCAGGTACGCCTCGACGTGCTCGGCGTTGTTCCACATGAGGGTCGCCACCCGGTCGTCGCCGGTGACCCCCAGTTCGTCGCGCAGGGCGTTGGCCAGCTGCGTGGCCCGGGCGCCCGTCTCGGCGAAGCTGCGCCGCTGCGGCTCCGGTCCGCCGGTCCAGGTGGTGATCTGAGACGTGCCGTGGATCGACATCCCGTGGTGCAGGATACGGGTCACGGTCAGCGGTACGTCCTGCATGGTGCTGAGCACGGCGTCCTCCCGGTGGGCGCTCGCTTCGCGGCAGTGTGGTGTGGAGATTCTGCGCACATACCAAGCGGTATGTCACTACCTGAAGGTTCGCCGTTTCACGTGAAACATCCCGCGCGGAGTCCGATCGGGCACCGTGCCGGGGGGCCGCGCCGCGCCGTGCGGTGCCGTACGGGGCCACGCCGTGCGCCCCCGTACGGGGACCGAGCCGTGACGTGCGGGTACCCCTCCGCGTCACCGTACCGGCGCGAGCTCCGGGTCGTCCCGGAGTTTGCCGAGTGCGCGGGAGACGGCGCTCTTGACCGTGCCCACGGAGACCCCGAGCAGCGCCGCCGTCTGCGCCTCGCTCAGGTCCTCGTAGTACCGGAGGACGACCATGGCCCGCTGGCGGTCGGGCAGCCGCATGACCGCGCGCCACATCGCGTCGTGCAGGACCTGCCGCTCGGCCGGGTCCGGCTCGGGCACGCCGTGCGGCTCGGGCAGCTCCTCGCACGCGAACTCGTCGACCTTGCGCTTGCGCCACTGCGACGTGCGGGTGTTGACGAGCGCGCGGCGCACGTAGCCGTCGAGGGCGCGGTGGTCCTCGATGCGCTCCCAGGCGACGAACGTCTTGGTCAGCGCCGTCTGGAGCAGGTCCTCGGCGTCGCTCGGGTTCGCGGTGAGCGACCGGGCGGTGCGCAGCAGGAGGGGCCCCCGGGCCCGTACGTACGAGGAGAAGCACGGGTACCCGGTGGCGGCCGTGGAGGCTCCGGCGCAGACGGGGCCAGTAGTCGCGGTCATACGGACCACGCTAGGAGCGGCCGCCTCGCGGGGGATCGCCCCCAGGTCCCGAAAGCGGGTCCCCCTCAGGTTGTAGGGGTGGTGCGGGCCCCACCTCCTGAAGGTGGAGGGGCGGCGGCCACCCGGTCGGGGTTCCGCAGGCGTCGGCGGTGTGCCGGGATACCGGCCGCCGGAGCGCCGCTCCGGGTCGGAGCGGCTTCGGCGCCGCGCCGCCGGGTCCGTTCGACCAGGACGAACGTCACGCTGATCAGCAGCGCCCACGCGCCGAACTTCGTCAGGGCGACCGGCTGCCAGCCGTTCAACTGGTGCGGGTAGCTCCAGGCCCCGACGTAGGTGGCGGCGTTCTCGGCGACCCACAGGAAGAAGCCGATCAGGACGAAGGAGAGCCCGAGGGGCATGCGGTGGCTCCGCCCACCGACGGTGTACCGGACCCACGCACCGGCGGTGACGGCGAGGAGGCCGGCGGCGAGGACCCAGCGGGCGTCCGGGAGCCAGTGGTGGGTGAAGAAGTTGACGTACACGGCGGCCGCGACGGCGGTGGTCGCGGTGGCGCGGTAGCCGGAGACCCGCAGGTCGAACAGGTGCCAGGCGCGGCAGACGTAGCTGCCGACGGCGGCGTACAGGAATCCGCCGTACAGCGGCACCCCGGCGATCTTCGTGACGGCGTCCTCGGGATAGGCCCAGGAGCCGAGCCGCACCTTGACCAGCTCGAAGGCCAACCCGATGAGGTGGCAGGCCGCGATGACACCGGTGTCCCGGGCGGTGTCCCACCCCACCCACCGGGCGACGACGGCGAGCAGCACACCGTACGCCAGGACCAGGTCGTACCGCGCGACCGGCAGCTCCGGCAGCAGCCCGGAGACGGCGATCCCGCCGACGAGCGCGAGGGCGAAGGCGCAGCAGCGGAGCTGGAGCAGCCCGAAGAGCAGAAGCTGTCGCAGGGCGTCACGGATCGTGTCCATGGCGGGAAGGACGCACGGGCACGCGCGGCGGGTTTCGGGGTACTGGCGTGGGCGGGCCTCCCGGGACGGGCGTGGGCGCCGGGCGAGGGGCCCGGGACGGGCCCGGGCGCGTACCCGTGAGACCCGGGACGGGCCCGGGCGGTCAGAGGCGGGCGGCGAGCCGCGCCTTCGCCTCCGGCCACTCGTCGGCGAGGAGGGAGAAGTACACACTGTCGCGCCAGGTGCCGTCGGGCCGGCGGCGGTGTCGGCGCAGCACGCCCTCCCGGCGGGCGCCGAGCCGGGCGATGGCCGCCTGGGAGCGCTGGTTGAGGTGGTCGGTCTTCAGCTGCACGCGGCCCATGCCCAAGTCGTCGAAGGCGTGGGTGAGCAGGAGCAGCTTGGCCTCCGTGTTCACGGCGGTGCGCCAGTACGCACGGCCGTACCAGGTCCAGCCGATCTCCAGTCGCTCGTCGTCCGCGTCGATGTCCAGGTAGCAGGTCCACCCCACGGCTCGCCCGTCGGCGCGGTGCACCACGGCGAACGGCACGTACTCACCGCGCTCGGCAGCCTCCAGCACCGCGTCGAGCTTCTCCGCGAGCTCCGCCTCGGAGCGCGGCGCGGGCCCACCCTGCCACCGCCACACCTCCTCGTCCCGCCCGCCGGCGGCGAACAGGTCGCCCAGGTGGTCGGCGGTGAGCGGCTCCAGGCGGACGTGTCGTCCGACCAGGGTGGTGGAGGTGGGGCGAGTGGCAGGCATGACGGCAACCTAACCGAACGTTGCACTAGCTGCAAGCATTTATCGCACTAGTACGAACGAGAATGCTCTCGCCATCCACACAGCCGGAGGCGGCACACCCGTCCCCGCACCCACCCCCGCAATTCCCATTCGGAAGCAATTCGTTGATTCTTCGACTTTTCATCGGAACCTCACGGGAGGCTCAAATGCATTGAGCCACCGCAAGGCCTTCGGATAACTTCACGGGGTCAAACCGCGACCCGTCACACATCGACCGGACGGAACTCGCGGCACGACGGAAACGGGAGACAAGTGAAGAACTTCAAGCGAGCCCTGGGCGTCGGCGGGGCGGTCCTCGCCTGCGTCATGGCGTCGGCGACGACGGCCCACGCCGCACCGGTCAAGGGCACCGGCAAGGCGTACTACGGCTGCACCAACACGGTCTACGTGTGGAAGTCAGCCGGCAAGGTCCACGCCTACGCGCAGCAGGACTGCAAGCAGGCGAAGATCAAGATCATGCGGCCCACGATCGCGCTGTCCGGCAACAACGGAAAGCAGTTCGTGACCAAGGGCAAGGCGTGCACCAAGGTCAACACCTGTCGCACGCCCACCGTGACCCTCAAGGCGAACAAGGGCTGGACGTACCGCGCGTCCAACGCGGGGACGGGTTCCTTCGCTCAGGCCGGAGCGGCCGACTTCTGGTGGCCCACCAACACGGTCGCGCACGCGTCCCTGAAGGGCTGACACCCACCGCGGACGACGCATCCGACGCACCACAGCGGCGGCTCCCGGAATCCTCACGGTTCCGGGAGCCGCCGCGACGCGTTGCGGTCAGTCAGCCGGGTGCGTGCCGACGGGAAATCCCGCCCCGACCGGAATTCGGGTATTCAGCGCGTACGCGACTGGGTGACCCTCACCATGTTGCCCGCCGGGTCGCGGAAGGCGCAGTCACGGACGCCGTAAGGCTGGTCGATGGGCTCCTGGAGCACCTCGGCGCCGGCCGCCCGCACCCGTTCGAAGGTCGCGTCGCAGTCGCCGGTGGAGAAGATCACGCCTCGGAGCTGGCCCTTGGCCAACATCTCCGCCATCACCTGCCGGTCCGCCGGGGAGGCGTTGGGGTCGGCGAGCGGCGGTTCGAGGACGATCTCCACGTCCGGCTGCTCGGACGAACCGACGGTCACCCACCGCATGCCCTCGAACGCGACGTCGTTGCGCACCTCCAGCCCGAGGGCGTCACGGTAGAAGGCGAGCGCCTTGTCGTGGTCGTCGACGGCGATGAAGCACTGGGAAAGCTTGATGTCCATGCCGTCGACGCTACGAGGCGGCGGTGGATTCCGCTTCTCCGTTCCTGACCGGTTCACCGTTCCTGACCGGTACGCCGTTCCGCACGGGTCGCGTCAGGACCTTGGCCACGCACGCGGGGACGGCGGCACCCGCGTCGTGCCGGCGGGCCCGGTACGCGCTCGGTGTCTCGCCGACCAGCTCGGTGAAGCGCGAACTGAACGACCCGAGCGAGGTGCACCCGACGGCGAAGCAGACCTCCGTCACGCTCAGGTCCCCGCGCCGCAGCAGCGCCTTCGCCCGTTCGACGCGCCGGGTCATGAGGTAGCCGTACGGCGTCTCCCCGTAGGCGGCGCGGAAGGTGCGGGAGAAGTGCCCCGGCGACATGTGGGCGCCACGCGCCAGCGTCGGCACGTCCAGCGGCCGCGCGTACTCCCGGTCCATCACGTCCCGGGCACGACGCAGCCGCACCAGATCCTCAAGCCTCACACCCCCACCCTCCCACGCAACCCCCGAGAACGAGCCGCCCGACCGGATGGCGGGGGCCCCGTACGCGAGTGCCGGCCGTGGAGGGCGGAGGCCGGGAACTCCCCTCCCTTCTGCCACCGACCCCGGCGAAGCCCAGCCGACACGGCACCGGGCACACGACGCCCACTCCACGGTGTGCGGGTCCATGGCCGACGGGATGGGATCCGGGGTGAGTGGTGGGTTGGGTGGTGAAGGCTCGCTGCATCCGGCGTAGGTCCGGTGGGCGAGGAGCCGCGACCCGTCAAGACAACTGTTCCAGGTCGTGCCCGACGTGGTGGATCAGAGGCTGATGGGTACTCACAGGCGACTCGACGGATCGATGCACACGATCTCAGGCGCCAGCCTGCGCCTCGGCGTCTGCGGTTCGTGCGTTCCTGCGGAGGGTGATCGCACGATGGGCAGCCGACGCCGCCAGGCCAGCGAACCAGGTTCCCCCCAGGCACGGTCCAAGGAGTTCCCACCAGTCCACGACTGGCTCTGCGAGGATCCCCGCGACCCACCAAACGTCGTAGGCCACGATGCCGGTCAACCCCACGGCAACAAGAGCCGTCGTCCACCAACGCTCAGGCCACCCCTTGCTCACGATTCCCCCAGCCAGACCCGCCGATGCGGACACGCCCAGTGTGCCGTGCCCGCTACGTGCCCTCTCAAGCGGGGAGCGACGGGGAACAGCGGATGACGACAGCGCACCAGCACGCGAACGGCCCCCAACCGTGTACCTGGTCAGGGGCCGTCCCACCACGCGGTGGGTGTGGGATTTGAACCCACGGTGACTCGCGCCACGACGGTTTTCAAGACCGTTCCCTTAGGCCGCTCGGGCAACCCACCTCGCTCCGCCCGCCTGGGGCAGGGCGGGTACAGCGTACCGGCCCCCGGTCGGGTGCGGGGGCCGTGGCCCACACGGGGCGCTGGGCAGGACCGGCCCGGCACCATGGGGGCGGTGCGCCGGCCGCCCCGGGCCGGCCCCGGTGAGGAGGGGCCGGCGGTGTCGTGGGGCGGGTCATGCGAAGTCGTACACCGCCCAGTCGGTGAGCGGACCGTATCCGATGCGCCGGTAGAGGCCGTTGCTGGTGGGGTTGGCGGGGTCCGCGAACAGGAGGACGTCCGTCGCGCCCGCGGCCAGCGCGGCCCTGCTCACCTCGACCGTCACCGCTCCCGCGTAGCCGCGGCCCCGGAGGTGGGCCGGGGTGTGGACGGGGTCCACCCGGACCATGCCGCCGACCATCGCCGTCGAGCCCGCCAGGGAGACGGGAGTGCCGTCCGGGGTCTCCCAGAACGTGAACCGCTTGTCGGCGAAGCGGGAGCCGGCCCAGGAGGCGGCGTCCACGGCGGGGGCCTCTCCGACGGCATCGCAGAACTCGCCGCACCAACGGACCACGTGCTCGTGGTCCTCCTGGCCGGCGACCCGCCCCCGACCTTCCGGGCAACGCTCCGGCGGGGTGAGCGTGCCGAGACGGTACAGCCGGATCCGCTTGCGATGCGTCGGCGCCGCGCCGGTGTGCCGCCGCCACGCCTCGGTGAAAGCGGTGGCGGTGCCGTGGTCCGCGCTGACGTAGGGGAGGGAGTGCCCGAGCGCGGCCAGGTGGGCGGCGAGGGCGTCGGCGTGCTCGGCGGTGAGCGGGGTGAGGCTCAGGCCACGGGACGGGAGCCGGTAGAACGCGGCGCGGACCTCCCCCGCCCGCTCCAGCCGGCCGAAGAGGGGGACCCCGGCGCCGTGTGCGCCCGCCCCGCCCGTCCGCAGCTTCTCGGTCACCGTCAGCGGCATGGTGTGCAGGGCGGGCCGCGAACGCAGGAAGTCCCCGGCGCGGGCGAGGAAGTCGTCGACGTCTTCGGTGAGGTGCCAGTCGTCCGGTCGCATGCCTCATGATCTCGCCCGCCGGCAGGCTTGCGCCCTCCCATCCGGGTCGCGCACCAGGCGAGTTGACGCTGCCGGTCGGTACTGGCCACATCACCCGTCCCCGCGGCACGCGGGTCCGGGGCGAGGGGGTGCGGGGCCGGGTGGGGTCGTGTGACCGGGGGTGTCGGGCGCGTCGGGGTGGGGGAAGCCGGATCGGGGGGTACGCCGGGGTCTATGACTCTTTCCCTCGACCTGTTGCCCGAGGAGGACCTGCGTGAGGCGATCGGGCTGCTGGTGCGGCTGGTCGAGTCGGCCGGTGCGCTGATCATCTTCGTCGGGGCGGCGTGGGCCTTCGCGCAGTTCGTCCTCGGCATGGCGCGTGACCGGGCGCGGACCGGGGCGTTCAACCGGATCCGGCTGCGGCTCGGGCGGTTCCTCGTGCTGGGGCTGGAGTTCCAGCTCGCCGGTGACGTGCTGCGGACCGCCGTCGCGCCGAGCTTCGCCGAGATCGGCCAACTGGCCGCCATCGCCGCGATCCGGACCGCCCTCAACTACTTCCTGGGCCGCGAGATCGCCCAGGAACGTGACGAGATCGAACGCGCGGGCAAGCGGGCGGCCGCGGACGGCCCTGGGCCCGCGGCCGGCGGCGACCACGCGACCGCCGCCACACCGTGACGGCGGTCCTGCTCCAGGCGTCCGTCCTCTGTGCGGCCATGGGCCTGCTCGCGTGCCCCTTCGCCTACCGGGCGACCGGCCGCGTACCACCGACGCTGGCGGTGCTCCTGGACTTCCTCACCGCCGCGGGACTGCTGCGCCTCGCCGCAGCGCCCGACTGGAAGGGCATCGCCACGGCCGCCGCCGTCATCGCCCTCCGCAAGGTCGTCTCGGGTGCGCTCGGCCGGGCCGGCCCGTCAGCCGCCGGCCCGTCAGCCACCGGCCCGTCAGCCGCGGGCCCCCGCCACGGAGGTCACCCGCGCGGGTGAGACGCACGGCCGGCGGACGGGCGTACGCGACGCCCGCCGTCTGCGGGCGGGCCGCGCGCCCCGGCGGGCGTCGGGCGCGCGCCGGCACCGGCTCCGGCGCCGCGCCCCTGCCCTCTCGCGTGTTCCGCGCCGCCCCCTCCCAGGAGACGCCCCGGAGGGTTCCATGAACGTTCCCTGGCCCGGGTGACCCGGAGGGCCGTCATCGACGTCCGGACGGAGCGGCCGGCGAGCTCGTGGTGTCGTTCCTCGCCGCCGGCGGCTGCGCGGCCTTGTCCGCGCTCGTCCACGCGGGCGCGATGACGTACACGCTCGCCCACCACCGGCACTGGGACGTACCGGCCGCGCTCTTCGTCTCCGTCTCCTTCGCCCTGATCACGCTGCTCTCGTCCGTGCCGCGCCTGGTCGCCGAGGCCACCGTGAGCACGGGCAGCGCCTTCCCGCGCGCGCTGATCTGGGGTACGGGCTTCACGGTCGGCGGTGCTGCCGGTCGTCGCCGCTGCCATGGGCGACGCGCGGTACTCGATGTGCGCGCTGATCGGGGCCGTCACCGTGCCGGCCGTCGCCTGCTTCGGCGAGATGGCGGCGTACGCGCTCGCCGAGGCGTGACCCCCGCGGCGGAAGGCGCGGGAGGGCCTCGTCCGGGGCCCTCCCGCGCGGGGGCGGGCGGTCAGTCGCCCTTGCGCTCGCCGAGCGTGATCTGGACCTGCTTCTCCTGGCCGCCGCGCTTGTACGTCACCGTCACGGTGTCACCGGGCTTGTGCGTCCAGATCTCGCTGATCAGCGTCGGGCCGCTGTCGATGATCCGGTTGCCGAAGCGCGTGATGACGTCCCCGGGGCGCAGCCCGGCCTTGGCCGCCGGGCCGTTCGGCGTGATCGCCGCCGTACCGCCGGTGCCCTGGTCGACGATGGTCGCGCCCTCGCCCTTCTCCGTCATGTTCACGGTCGCGCCGATCATCGGGTAGACCGGCTCGCCCGTCTTGATCAGCTGCTCGGCGACGTTCTTCGCCTGGTTCACCGGGATGGCGAAGCCGAGGCCGACCGAGCCCGCCTGGGACTGTCCGAGGCCGCCGGAGCCGGGGGACTGGATGGCGGAGTTGATGCCGATGACCGCGCCGCGCGCGTCCAGCAGCGGGCCGCCGGAGTTGCCCGGGTTGATCGACGCGTCGGTCTGGAGCGCGCTCATGTACGAGTTCTTGCCGCCCGAGCCGTCGCTGGAGGCGACCGGGCGGTTCTTCGCGCTGATGATGCCGGTCGTCACCGTGTTGGAGAGGCCGAACGGGGCACCGATCGCGATCGTCGCGTCGCCGACGGCGACCTTCTCGGAGTCGCCCAGCGGGAGCGGCGTCAACCCGGAGGGGGCGTTGCGCAGCTTGAGCACCGCGACGTCGTACCCCTGTGCGCGGCCGACGACCTCGGCGTCGTACTTCTTGCCGTCGGCGAACGTCGCCGTGACCGCGCCGCCGTCCGCCGCCGACGCCACCACGTGGTTGTTGGTGACGATGTGGCCTTCCTTGTCGTAGACGAATCCGGTGCCCGTACCGCCCTCGCCCTCCGCCGCGCCCGACTTGGCCTCGATCGTGACGACGCTCGGCAGGGCCTTGGCCGCGATGGCCGCGACGGTGCCGGGGTCGCGCTTGAAGTCGGCTGGGGTGTCGCCGGCGGAGATGGTCGTCGAGGCGGAGGTGTCGTTGCGCTCGGCCGCCCAGTAGCCGAAGCCGCCGCCCACGCCACCGGCGACGAGCGCCGCGACGAGGACCGCCGCGATCAGGCCGCCGGAACGTTTGCGCGGGGACGGCGGGACGGGCGGGAGGCCCGGGGGCGTCCCCCATCCGCCCCATCCGCCGCCGTGGCCACCGCCCGCCGGGGTCTGGCCGCCGTTCGCGGGATAACCGGCAGCGGGGTAACCGGCAGCGGCCGAATGACCGCCGCCCGCCGGACCGCCTGCCTGGCCGCCCTCCTGGTGGCCGCCGCCCTGGTGGCCGCCACCGCCCTGGCCCGCGGCCGCGTGCGCGTCGGCCGGCGGGGAGCCGCCGTCGTGCGCCGGCGGCTGCTCGTGGCCGTGGGCCGCGGCGTACGCCGGAGCGGGCGCGCGGTGCGGCGGGTACGCGGGCGGCGCCGCCGGGGGCGGCGGGGTCGCGGGCCCGCCGGGGGCCGTCGTCGGGTACGCGGCCGTCGGCTGCTCCCCGGCCGGGGCGGCGGACGCCCCCGGAACCGCGGAAGCGGCGGGCGCCGCGGGCGGAGCGGTCGGCGGCGCGGGGGCCGCGGGGGCCGCGGCCGGAGGTGCCGGTGTCGTCGACGGCGCGGGCTCCGCGGCACCCGGGGCGGCGGTGGCGGGGGCGGTGGGCCGCTGGGGGGTCTCCTCGGGAGCGGGCGCGGACGGGGCGTCGGGGGCGGACGGGACCGCGTTGCCCTCGTTCTCGGTGCTCACAGCTCGTTCTCCTCGGTGTCCACGTCGTCATCCACGTCGTCGCTCGGCACGAGCCCGCCGTGCAGCGTCCGTGTGCGCACTCAGCTTTTCCTACTGCTCGTCAGGCCACTGTAAGCGGGAGCTGTGCGTCCGCCACCGCTCCTTTATCCCAGACAAATGGGACGTGCCCCGCTGCGGCCGAAGTACACCGGCCGGTGTCGGCCGGGCGGGCGAACGGTGGCACCATGTCGCGGTGACCCACGCACGACAGCACAGCATCCGAGTCGTCGCCCACCGGGGTGCCTCCGAGGAAGCGCCCGAGCACACCCTCGCCGCCTACGTGAAGGCCATCGAGGACGGGGCGGACGCCCTGGAGTGCGACGTGCGGCTCACCGCCGACGGACACCTGGTCTGCGTGCACGACCGCCGCGTGAACCGCACCTCCAACGGGCGCGGCGCGGTCTCCGCCCTGGAGCTGGCCGACCTGGCCGCCCTGGACTTCGGCTCCTGGAAGGACCGGTACGAGAGCCCCGACTGGGGCGACCCCGAGTACACCTCGGTCCTCACCCTGGAACGGCTGCTGGAGCTGGTCGCGGACGCGGGACGCCCCGTCGGGTTGGCGATCGAGACGAAGCACCCCACCCGCTGGGCGGGCCAGGTGGAGGAGCGGCTCGTCCGGCAGCTGCGCCGGTTCGGCCTGGCGGACCCGGCCACGCCGGAGGAGTCGGCCGTGCGGATCATGAGCTTCTCCGCTCGCTCGCTGCACCGCGTGGCGGCCGCCGTGCCGACGGTCCCGACCGTGTACCTCACCCAGTTCGTGTCGCCCCGCCTGCGGGACGGGCGGCTGCCCGCCGGCTCGCGGATCGCCGGCCCCTCGATCCGCATCCTGCGCAGCAACCCCACGTTCGTGGAGCGGGCCCACCGGGCCGGTCACGAGGTCCACGTGTGGACGGTCGACGATCCCGACGACGTCGACCTGTGCGTGCGCCTCGGCGTGGACGCGATCATCACGAACCGTCCCAGGCAGGTCCTGTCACAGCTGGGGCGTACGCCCCTGTAGTCACCGCGTGTGCTCCGGCGCGTTCGCACCGTGGCGGTCCGTGTCGAATGCGTCACTGGATGCGGACTGGCCGGTTTCCGGTCCAGGCCATTGGGGCATCCACTCGATGGCGTGGGGTGAAGGAGGTCTCGGGGGTGGCGTTGGTGGTGGCCCGGGAAGTGCCGACGTCGTCGAGCATGGCCGTACCCCATGGCCCTGCGGGCGTGGGCGAGGCGAGGCACCGGATGCGCGAGCACCTGCGGCGCAGCGGCGTCGCGGATCCGGTCGTCGACGACGCCGTACTGATCCTCTCCGAACTGCTCAGCAACTCCTGCCGGCACGGCAGACCGCTGGACGCGGCCGACGCCGGCGAGGGCGCCGTCCGCGCCTCCTGGCGCGTGGACGACCGCGGCGCCCTGACGGTCGAGGTCACGGACGGGGGCGGACCGACCCGGCCTGCGCCGTCCACGCCGTCGGTCACCGCGCGCGGCGGCCGCGGGCTGAACATCATCGACGCGCTCTCCCACGAGTGGGGCGTACGGGACGGCGCGGCCGGCGAGGTGACGGTCTGGGCCCTCGTCGCGGGGTCGGCGCCGCGGCCGGACGGTGCCGCTCCGCGCGTCAACGGCCGGCGCCGCGACCCCTCGCCGCTCGCGGGCGGGCACTTCCCCGGCGCGCGGGCCGCTCGGGCGGGCGCGGCCGCGGTACCGCTCGTGGGCGATCTCGGCTTCCTCGACGTGTACGGGGACGCCGACTGAGGCCCGGGGTCCTCCCGTACGGCTAGGCTCGCGGCCGACACCGGACCGCGTTCCATCGGGAGACCCACGCATGGCCAAGAAGCGCCCCCAGAAGAAGTCCGCCGGCGCACCGCAGGTGACGAACGGCGAGGTGCCGGTCGTCGGCGCCCGGGAGCCCTGCCCGTGCGGTTCGGGCCGCCGCTACAAGGCCTGCCACGGCCGGGCCGCCGCGCACGCGGTCACCGAGCTCGTCCAGCGCCCCTTCGAGGGCCTGGCCGGCGAGTGCGACTGGGTCGCGCTGCGCGAGCTGGTCCCGGCGGCCACCGCGCCGCTGCGCCTGAAGGGCGGGCTGCCGGACGGCGTGCCGTCGGTGACGCTCGCGACCGTCCTGCCGATGGCCTGGCCGGCGCTGCGCCGCGACGACGGCTCCGTCCTGCTGGCCCTGCAGAACGACACGTCCTCCGGTGACCTCAGCCGCGACCTGGCGGACACCCTCCAGCGCGCTCTGGAGGCCGAGCCGGGCACGCCCGTCGCCGCCCGCCGCGTACCGGCGGAGGGGCCGCGCCTGCAGGACCTGCTCGACGCGGAGGCGGGCTTCGAGCCGGCCGTCCACACGGGCTTCGAGTTCTGGGTGCCCGAGTCCGCGGACAGCGCCTCGCCCGAGGTCGCCGCCTCCCTGGAGCGGGCCAACGCCGCAGCCATCCCGACGGTGAAGCTGCCGGGCGTGGACGCCGCGTACTGGTGCGAGACGCCGGACAAGAACCACCTGCGGTGGGTCATGCCGCACCCGGAGGAGGAGCTGCTCGACGCGCTCGCCCGGCTGCACGCCGCGGGGACGTCGTCGCTCGGTGAGGGCACCCGGCTCGTCGGTTCGTTCCGGGCGCACGGCCTGGTCGTCCCGGTGTGGGACCTGCCGACCGGGATGACGGCGGCGGACTGCGAGAAGCCGGCCGCGGCGTTCGCGGAGCGGCTCGCGGGCGCGCTGGCCTCGGACGCGCCGCTGACGGCGGAGGAGCGGCGGGCGCGCGGCGGGCTCACCAACCGTCAGGTCACGCTCAGCTGAACCATCGGGGCGGCGTCGGTCCCGCGGGTCGGGCCCGGGGGCCGGGCCCGTGGGTCGGGCCCGGGAGCCGGTTCGGTAGGTCCGTTCCGTGGGTCCGTTCCGCGGGTCGGTCCCGGGTCTGTTCCGCGGGCAGGTCGGCGGTCGGTTCCGCGAGTCCGGCTGGATCTTTACCTGGCCCTTACCGGCCGGTAAATAGCTGTCCGAATAAGCGAGATCGAATTTGCGAACCGCCGATCTCTTGTTACCGTTCTAGAAGCCCGGTCGCTGGTGCATCCCCCGTCGCCAGCGACCGGGTTCTTGCTTTTTCCCGGAATCCGACCTTCCGGTTCGCTTCCGCCCGTCGGCTCAGCCGGCCCGCGACGGCGCGCGCACGCTTCCGGACCGCAGCAGCAGCGGGCCATCCGGGTCCCCGCCCGCCGCGAACTCCGCGACCGCCGTGTACCCCTCCGCCCCGCCACGCCCCTCTTCACGTGGGGTTTCGCAGGTTCCGGGTTCGTCGACCGCCGGGACCACGCAGTGCGTGCGCACCGTACGGCCGGCCGGTCCCATGAGGCTGAGGATCGCCCGCAGCTCCTCGCCCCTGGTGTTGCGGTAGTAGGTCCGCGCCCACGTCGCCGCCCCGTCGGCGACCACGCAGGTCTGCGCCTCGACGCCTCGCGGGGAGACGAGGGCCGGGCCGCAGTGCGTGACGCGCCCCGCGCCCGTCGCATCCGACGGGTCGGCAGTTTCGGTCATCCGGCGGGCCGGTGTCCCTTTCCGGCCGGATCCGCCGGAGGCGTCTGACGCATCGGGGGCGTCTGACGCGTCGGCTCCGTCGGACTCGGCTCCGTCGGCTCCGTCGGACCCGTCGGCCGACGTGCCGCCCGTGCCCGTGCCGGTGGCGGGGCGCGCGTCCGTGGCCGTACCGGGCACGGGGCGCGTGTCGGCGGGGACGTGTGCCGAGAGGGCGCCGGGGGGCGGGGCGACCGCCACCGGGCCCGGCCCGCCGCCGGTGACGAACCCCGCCTCGCGGGGGCCGCCGGCCGGTCCGGCCGTCGCCACGAGCGGCAGCAGCGTGGCGGCGACCACGAGGGCGCCGAGCCCGATCATGCGGAGGTTCATGGGTGTCCCACCTGACCCGTGGGGCCTGTCGGGTGACTGACGGTGGGGCGACGATATCGGTGACGGGCGCGCGCCTTCCGGGCCGCGCGCCCGTTTCCCGTACAAGTCGGCCGGGCGTCACACCCGTACGAGTGACCCGTCTGTGTGGGGTGCCCCCGGTGACGCCTCCTGCGGCGTCCTCTGCGGCACCTCCGGCGGGCGAGGGGTCAGTAGCGGAGCCGGCTGCCGCCGTCCGGCGCGCCCGCGCTCGCCTCGACGAGGGCGTCCAGGACCGTCTCCACGTCCGGCAGCCACGGCGCGGCGCCCGCGAGCGGCGGCCGCTCCCAGCGCACGGCGCCCGTGCCGGTCTCCGACGGCGGCAGCACCAGGTAGCCGCCGTCACCGTGGAAGCGGAGCGAACTGGGCACGCAGTCCTTCGTGTACAGGAGTTCGCCGAGCCGTTCCAGGGAGTAGGGGGCCACCAGGAGTGACCAGCGCGTGGGCGTCGCCACGACGGGGCCGAGGCGCAGACCGCCCCGGTCCAGCACCGCGAGGGCGCGCGCGCCGGCGAGGGCCGGGAGGCTGATCGCGCAGGGTGCGCGACCGCCCGTGGCCAGGACGACGGGGGCGTCCGGCCGGTTGGTCCACCACCAGCGGATCATCCGCTGGTCGGTGGTGGCCGCGAGCAGGCCGGGGTCGAAGGGGTGGGCGCCGGGGACGACGCAGTCGGGATCTGGGCAGGCGCAGCCGCGCTGCCGGTCGCCGCGGCCACCCGTCGCCTTGAGCCCCACTCCGGGGAGGACGGGCCACTGCCACCCGGTGGCGCTGAGGAGCGCCGCGTCGAGGTGGGCGTTGCCCTTCCTGCGCCCGAACCGGAGCCTGCGTCGCCTACCGAGGATCTCGCGCATAGGCGCTCGTTCCTTTCCGTTGAACGCCGAGGTCCACATCACATCAACATGTGTGCGTTACTTCACTGTGCGTACGGGGCGGCACACTGCCGCCCTGGCCACCGGCAGGGGCGCCGCGCGGCCGGACGAGCGCCGCTTGTGGGGCCGGCGTCAGCCGATTCCATGGAGCGCGTGGCGAGGGGTGGCGCGAGCAGGGCGCCTTTCCGTACCACCGGTGCGGTTCCGTCGGGACGGCACCGCCGAACCGGCACCGCTTGCGTGCCGCCGCGCCGTCCCGCTGGTTCTCTCCCCGCCAGGCGTACGCGAGGCCGGGGCGCGCCCTCGGCGGTGAGGACGCCGGGGCTCCCCGCCGGGTTCCGGGCCTGCCCCAACTTCCCCTGGCCTCCACCGATTACGTACCCCGCGCGCTCGGAATGACGCCGTCGCCCGAGCCGGCTGGGTGTCGCCTCGGGTGGTGCCCCTTGTCGAACGCGCTCAGTCGACCGCAAAACCTGCCCATCGGGGCTATTTTTTGGCCAAGTTCAGCATCGCACAGACACCACACGTCCCGCAGGACAATGCTGGACATCCCCTCACGTCTACGTGTACATGTGGATGCACTGATAGCGGCGCAGCATGACATGCGGATTGACATGGGGGTTTGCGATGCTATTGAGCAAAGAAGAGCAGCCGGAAAGCCGGCTGCCATGAGCGCCCCTCACCTGCCGAAAGTGGCCGGAATCGATCCGACGGTTCCCTCCCCTGCGCACACTGCAACGCCCCTCCCGGGCATCCCCGCCGCTGCCCCCGCACCCGGCGCGCAGATCCAGGACCGGCTGGCGGGCTGGGTATCCGACCTGACCACCCTCCACGAACTGACCGAGCGCCTCGCCCGGACACGCACCCTCGACGAGGCGCTGCGCGAACTCCTGCGGGCCGGTGCCGCCCTCGTCGGGGCCCGTCGCGGCATGGCCGTCCTCGAACCCGCCGACGGGCACGGCCCCACCACGACCATCGGCCTCGGGCTCGCCCACGCCGACCTCGGCACCATCGAGACCGTGCCGCGCGGCGCCACCTCGTACGGCCGCCTCCTCGACGGGCTGCCCGGCGTGCCGCCGCCCGACCGGCCGCCCGCTTCCGACCCCGCGCCGGACCCCGCCGCGCCGGCCGTGGGCGCGTCCCCGGCCGCCGTGCCCGGCCCCCTCGCCGCCCCGGACCTGGCCACCCCTGACCTGGCCGCCCCCGGCCCCGCCGCTCCGGGCCCCGGCGCCTCAGTCCCCGCCGTTCCGGACCTCCTGGCCCCCGGCCCCGCAGCCCCGGACCTCGCCGCTCCGGATCTCCTCGGTGACGAGCGGCTGGACCCGCGCCACCGCGAGGTCGCCGCCCGCCTGGGCTTCGCCGCCAGTTACGCGCTGCCGCTCGACGCCGAGGACACCGGCCGCCTCGGCGCCGCCGTCTGGCTGTACGACGAACCGGCCGAGCCCGACGCCCGCCGCCGCCACCTCGTCGGCCTCTACGGGCGGTACGCCTCCGAGCACCTGGCCCGGCTCCTGGAGCTGGAGCGGGGGCGCGCCGAGATCGCCACCATCACGGAGGAACTGCTGCCCACCCGGATGCCGCGCGTTCCGGGCGTGCGCCTCGCCGCGCGGCACGTCCCCGGGGCGCGCGGCGGCGGTGACTGGTACGACGCGCTGCCGCTCCCGGAGGGGGCCCTCGGCCTGGCCGTCGGCTCCGTCTCGGGGTCGGGACCGAGCGCCCTGGCCGCCATGGGGCGGTTGCGGGCCTCGCTGCGCGCGTACGCGGTGATGGAGGGTGAGGATCCGGTCGCCGTCCTGTCCGACCTGGAGCTGCTGCTGCGGCTCACGGAACCGGCGCGATCCGCGACCGCGCTGTTCGCCTTCGCCGAGCCTGTGCGGCGGAAGATCGTGCTGGCCGGCGCCGGCCACGCCCCGCCGCTGGTCGTGGGCGACCGTCGCACCGAGTACGTCGAGACGTCGCTGTCGGCGCCGCTCGGGATGCTCTCCTGCTGGGAGGCGCCGAGCGTCGACCTCGTGGTCGAGCCCGGGGAGACCGTGCTGCTGTACACGGACGGGTTGCTGCGGCGGATCGGCGGCCCGGTGGACCGCGCCTTCGCCCGGCTGCACGCCGCCGCGGCCGGTGTGCCGAGGGCCGACCGCGCCGACCCCGGGGCGGTCGCCGACCACGTGCTGCGGCTGGTGCTCGCCGGGGCCTCCCCGGACGGACCGGACGGCGGCTCGGCGGGCGGTCGGAGCGGTCGGCGGGGCCAGGACGGCGACGAGGACGTCGTGATGCTCGCCGCCCGCTTCGACTAGGCCCTGGGTCCCCGCCCGCGCCCCGGGGCGGTGCCGCGTCCAGGGACGCGACCGGGGACGGGACCGGACCGGAAACAGAGGGCCGGAACGGCGCCGGGACCCGTGTGGGGACCAGGGGCCGGGGCCTTTCGGTCAGGTACCGGCGGACCGCTTCTTCACCCCTGGGCCTCCTTACGCACGCCCGTACGATGGTGGACGTGACCCCGGGCCCCTCAGGCCCGGGTCAGGGGGTTCAGTGTCGTACCTGAAGGAGGCGGACCCGTGGCCGATGAGCTCACTCCGGAAACCCCGGAGAGCGACGAAGAGGCGATCCAGCAGCGCAAGAACGGCCTGTACTGGGGCGTCTCCGACGAACTCGCCGAGAACATGAAGACCGGCTGGGCCGACACCGAGCTGCGGGACCTGCGGCCCGTCGCGCAGGCCGCGCACACGGCGGCCCGCCGTGCCGCGCTCTCGGCCCGCTTCCCCGGCGAGCGCCTGGTGGTCCCGGCGGGCAATCTGAAGACCCGCGCGAACGACACGGAGTACAGCTTCCGCGCCGCCACCGAGTACGCCTACCTCACCGGCAACCAGACCGAGGACGGCGTCCTCGTGCTGGAGCCGAAGGCCGGCGGCGAGGGCCACGACGCGACGCTGTGCCTGCTGCCCCGATCCGACCGGGAGAACGGCGAGTTCTGGCTCTCCGGCCAGGGGGAGCTGTGGGTGGGCCGCCGCCACTCGCTGAGCGAGGCCGCCACCCTGTACGGCATCCCCACCGACGACGTGCGCGAGCTGGCCGGCAGGCTGCGCGAGGCCACCGGCCCCGTCCGCGTCGTGCGCGGCTACGACGCCGGCATCGAGAAGGCCCTCACCGACAAGGTCACCGCCGAGCGGGACGAGGAGCTGCGCGTCTTCCTCTCCGAGGCGCGGCTCGTGAAGGACGACTTCGAGATCGCCGAGCTGGAGAAGGCGTGCGCCTCCACGGCGCGCGGCTTCGAGGACGTCGTCAAGGTCCTCGACAAGGCCGAGGCGACCTCCGAGCGCTACATCGAGGGCACCTTCTTCCTGCGCGCCCGCGTCGAGGGCAACGACGTCGGGTACGGCTCGATCTGCGCCGCCGGCCCGCACGCCTGCACCCTCCACTGGGTCCGCAACGACGGCCCGGTCCGCTCCGGTGACCTGCTCCTGCTGGACGCCGGCGTGGAGACCACCGAGCTGTACACCGCCGACGTGACGCGGACGCTGCCCATCTCCGGCACGTTCACCGACATCCAGCGGAAGATCTACGACGCCGTCTACGAGGCGCAGGAGGCGGGCATCGCGGCGGTCAAGCCGGGCGCCGCGTTCCGCGACTTCCACGACGCCGCCCAGCGCGTCCTCGCCGAGAAGCTCGTCGAGTGGGGCCTGCTGGAGGGTCCGGTCGAGCGCGTCCTGGAGCTGGGGCTCCAGCGCCGCTGGACCCTGCACGGCACCGGCCACATGCTCGGCATGGACGTCCACGACTGCGCCGCCGCGCGCACCGAGGCGTACGTCGCGGGCACGCTGGAGCCGGGCATGTGCCTGACGGTCGAGCCGGGTCTGTACTTCCAGACGGACGACCTCACCGTCCCGGAGGAGTACCGGGGCATCGGTGTCCGGATCGAGGACGACATCCTGGTCACCGAGGACGGCAACCGGAACCTCTCGGACGCCCTGCCGCGCACCTCCGCCGAGGTCGAGACGTGGATGGCGAATCTGAAGGGCTGAGCCGTCGCGGTACGACGACAGCGTCCCCCCGCCGGAAGACCGGTGGGGGGACGCTCGCGTTTCACGTGAAACATCGACGCGCACGGGCGCACGGGCCGCACCACGCGGCCGCTGTTTCACGTGAAACAGCGGCCGCGGGCTCCCGCCGTCAGGTGGTCAGGGCGAGGGGCGCGTCCGCGCGCCACTTCACGATCTTGTCGAAGGAGACGACGGCACCGCCCCGCCCGGCCCTGTTGCCGAAGTGGACGTGGTCGGCGAGCTCCTCGATGAGGCGCAGCCCCCGCCCTCCCTCGGCGTCGACCGGTGCCGGGCCCGGGGGCATCGCGCGCAGCGGGCCTGCCGGGAAACCGGGGCCCGAGTCGGAGACCTCGATGCAGCACTTCTCCCCGTCGAGGTACGCGGTGACCCGGAACTCCGCGGAGCCGTCGCCGGCATGCTCCACGGCGTTCGCACAGGCTTCCCCGAGGGCGAGAGACAGGTCGTAGGAGGTGTCCGGGTCGACGCCCGCGGTCTCCATGGCGCCGAGGAGGAGGCGACGGGCGAGCGGGACGCTCGCAGCCTCGCGCCGCAAATGGAGGGACCACCAGATGCTCATGCTGAAGCCTCCCGGCCGCGGCTCGACATGTCGTTACGTATTGCCCCGTATTCGCTCAGTAAGCATGGAGTTGACGCCGCCTACCCCGTTCAGCGGAAGTGCGTGCCCCGGACGCCGGTGCAGGGGGAGACGGCCGGCGCCTTTCGGGGATTCCGGCGCCAAAGGCGACGTACCGGACCTGCCGTAGGGGTGGCGGGGGCGTGGTGGGATGATGGCCCGGCCATGTCTGCCCCCCTTGGTCCACGGCTGCTGAGGGCCGCGGTGTTCACCGCGGTCTGCCTCGTGCTGTCCGCGCTGGGCCACTCGCTCGCCGCGTGCGAGCCCGTGCCGTGGTGGACGTTCCTCGTCGGTTTCGCCGCGATCTTCGTCCTGTCCCTGCCGTTGACCGGGTGCCGGCGCTCGCTGCCGACGATCACGGCGGCCCTGGCGGGCGGACAGCTCGGCCTCCACACCCTCTTCGGGATCGGGCAGGAGCACGCGGCCCCCGCCGCCTCCGGAGGCCCCGCCGGCGACGCGCTGATCCGCGCCGCCGCACGGCTGATGTGCGGCGGGAGCACCAGCGGGCTCACCCAGGGCGAGGCGCACCGGATCGTGACGACCGCGGGCCTCGACCCGGCGACCGCCGCGGCCGCGGCCGGTCCGGCGACCGCCCCCGCTCCGGTCGAGACGCCGATGCTGCCGAACCTGTCGATGGTCCTCGGGCACCTCCTCGCCGCCGTCGTGGCCGGCTGGCTGCTGCGCCGCGGCGACCTCGCGCTGCTGCGGCTCGTCCGGCTGGCCGAGCTGTCGGCGCGGGGCGCGGTCGAGGCGGCCGAGGAGGCGCTCGTACGGGCGCTGCGCGCGGCCCTCGTCCTCGTGCGCGTCCTGCTCGCCGGGGTGCGGTCACTGCTCGCGGACGCCATGCTCGGCGCCCGCGCCCGGGAGGACGTGCCGCCGCCCCAGGCGGCCGGGGCCCTCCAGCACTCCGTGATCAGGCGCGGCCCGCCGTCCGCCTTCACGCTCGCGGCCTGACCCTCAGGGTCGGCCTCCCCGTAGCCCACGCGGCCCCACCCGGCGCACCCGTACGCCGACACGTCCGACCCCCTTCCGGCATCCGTCCGGCGCCCGGCGGCGTCCCGCACACCGCGCGGCGGCCCCACGGCCCGTCCGGCAGGTCCGGTGCGTCGGCCCGTGCCGGTACGACCCGCCCGGGGTGGCGCCGCCGCGCCCCACGCGCACACGTTCGCGCGCCGGCGCCCCACGCCCCTGCTCTGGAGTGTCCTCACATGAACGTCACCCGTCTGCCCTCGCGGCTCGCCCTCGTCTCGGGCGTCGCCGTCTCGTCCGTCCTCCTGCTCTCCTCCGCCGCCCACGCCCACGTGACCGTGCAGCCCCAGGGGCCGGCCGCGAAGGGCGGCTACGCCACGGTCAACTTCAAGGTCCCCAACGAGCGGGACGGCGCGTCCACCGTGAAGCTGGAGGTCACCCTCCCCAAGGACCACCCGATCGCCTCCGTGATGCCGCAGCCCGTGCCGGGCTGGACCGTCACGGTCGAGAAGGCGAAGCTGGCCACTCCGCTCGACCTGCACGGCAAGAAGATCACCGAGGCCCCGTCCAAGATCACCTGGACGGCGAGCGGATCGAAGATCGGTCCCGGCCAGTTCCAGCAGTTCCCGGTGTCACTCGGCCGGCTCCCCGAGAAAACCGACCGGCTCGTCTTCAAGGCCCTCCAGACGTACGACAACAAGGAGGTCGTGCGCTGGATCGAGGAGCCCGAGGAGGGGAAGGCCGAGCCGGACTCGCCCGCGCCCGTGCTGGAGCTCACCGCCGCCGGGGCCGAGCCCGCGGACGACACGGACGACTCCCGGGCCGTCGCCTCCGATGACGACGACGGCGACACCACGGCCCGTGTCCTCGGCGTCATCGGCATCCTGGTCGGAGCCGCCGGCGTCGCCTTCGGTGTCCTCGCGGGCCGCCGCCGCTCCCCCTCCGCCTGAGCCACGCCCCCATCCCGCCCCTGACTGATCTGAGAGACAACGTGATGCGCAACGTCCTCCGCGCCACGCGGCCCCGTCCCGCGGCCCGGCGCACCCGGCTGGCCGCCGCCGCACTCGCCGCCGCGTCGGCGCTGGCCCTGTCCGCCTGCGGCACCGGTTCCACCTCCGGCGACAGCCCCGTCGCCGACGTGTCGATGGCCGCCGACGCCGACAAGCCCGGCACGATCCTCGACCGGCCCTTCGACAAGCCGGACCTCGTCCTCACCGACACCACCGGCAAGCCGTACGACCTGCGCGCCCGCACCAAGGGCAAGCCGACGCTGGTCTACTTCGGCTACACCCACTGCCCCGACGTCTGCCCGCTGACCATGAGCAACCTCGCCACCGCGATGAAGGAACTGCCCAAGGCCGACCGGGACAAGCTGGAGGTCGTCTTCGTCACCACCGACCCGGAGCGCGACACCCCGGCCGAGCTCGCCAAGTGGCTGCCCGCCGCGGGCGACCCGAGCTTCGTCGGACTGAGCGGGCCCTTCCCGACCATCCAGGCCGGGGCCCGGCAGCTCGGCATCGGCATCGACCCGCCGTCCAAGGACAAGGACGGCAAGATCGTGTCCATGCACGGCGCGCAGGTGATGGCGTTCTCGCCGAAGAACGACCGCGGTTACGTCGTCTACGGCGAGAGCACCACCGTCGAGGAGTACGCCAAGGACCTGCCGAAGCTCATCCGTGGGGAGAACCCGTGACCCGCCGCACCACCACCGCCCTCTCCGCGGCCCTCGCCCTCGTCACCGGCCTGGCCCTGGGAGGCTGCTCCTCCGCCGGCGCCGCGGACGGCGAGCCGCGGGTGAAGGTCGCCGGGGCGTTCGTCCCCGAGCCGGTCAACGCCGATATGGCGGGCGGTTTCCTCACCGTCACCAACACCGGGGACACCGGGGACACCCTCACCTCCGTCACCAGCGACCTCTCCGACGACGTGCAGATGCACGAGACGAAGAACCAGAAGATGCGGCAGGTCGCCTCCTTCGACGTGCCCGCCCACGGCGAGCTGCGGCTGGAGCGCGGCGGCAGCCACCTGATGTTCATGGGACTCAAGCGCACCCCCAAGAAGGGCGACACGGTCCGCCTCCGGCTCACCTTCAAGGAGTCCGGCGCGATCGACGTCCGGGTCCCGGTCGAGTCCCGGACCCACAACCCGGGGGCGACCGGGCAGCACGACGGCCACGCCGGGACCGACGGCCACGCCGGGCACGAGGCGCCGCAGCAGTCGGGTCACGACGGCATGCGGCACTGAGCGACGAGGAAACCACCCCCACATGACGGCCGACGCCCCCCGCCCCCACTCCCCCAGCCGGCGCCCACACCGGCTGGCGGCCCTGCTGCTGCTCACGGCGGCGCTGCTCGGCACCGCGCTCTGCGGCGCGGCGTCCGCGCACTCCGCCCTGACCGGCAGCGACCCGGCGGACGGTGCGGTGGTCGCCACCGCGCCGCAGCGGGTCACGCTCACCTTCTCCGAGCAGGTCGCCCTCGGCGACGACAGCATCCGCGTCCTCGAACCCAGCGGGAAGCGGGCGGACACCGGTGAGCTCCAGGACCTGTGCAGCGGATCGCTCGTCCGGTACGGCGTGGACCTCCGCGACGGGCTCCCCAAGGGCACGTACACCGTGGCCTGGCAGGCCGTGTCCGCGGACAGCCACCCGATCTCGGGGGCGTTCAGCTTCTCCATCGGCGCGCCGTCCGCGACCGCGGTCGTCCTGCCGGAGCAGCGGGCGGGCGGCGGTGCCGTGGGCGTGCTGTACGACGTCGGCCGGTACGTGTCGTACGCGGGGTTCGTCGTCCTCGTGGGCGGGGCGGCGTTCGTGCTGGCGTGCTGGCCGCGGGGTGCCGGGGTGCGGCCGGTGCAGCGGCTCGTCGCGTACGGCTGGGTGACGCTCACCGCGGCCACCCTCGCCCTGCTCCTGCTGCGCGGGCCGTACACCGGCTCCGGTGAGCTGGGGGACGCGTTCGACCCGGGCGTGCTCCAGGGCGTCCTGGGCACCAAGACCGGTGCCGCGCTGACCTCCCGTCTGCTGCTCGTGGGGGCGGCGGCGCTGTTCGTCGCGGTCCTGTTCGGTCCGTACGCGCGGCGCGAGGGGCCGGGCGACCGGCGGGACCTGGTCTTCGGTCTGGGCGTCGGCGGCACGGTCGTCGCGGCGGGGCTCGCCGGTACGTGGGCCCTGTCGGAGCACGCCTCGACGGGCGTCCAGCCGTGGCTCGCCATGCCGCTGGACGTGCTGCACCTGCTGGCCGTCGCGGGCTGGCTGGGCGGTCTCGCCGCGCTGCTCGTCGCGCTGTACCGGGCGCCGTCGATCGAGCGCGCGGCGGTACTGCGGTACTCGCGTCTGGCGTTCGGCGCCGTGCTGGTGCTGGTCGTGACGGGGCTGTACCAGTCGTGGCGGCAGGTCGGCTCGTGGACGGCGCTGACGGGTACGGCGTACGGGCGGCTGCTGCTCGCCAAGGTCGCGCTGATCGCCGTCCTGCTGGGCGCCGGCTGGGTGTCGCGGCGCTGGACCCGTCAGCTCGCCGGGACGCTGCCCGCGGTACCGGCGGAGCCGGGGGAGACGGCGGAGCCGGGGGAGACGGCGGAGCCGGGCGCGGACGACGCCGTGCCCGGGCCGGTGGCGGACGGCGTACCCGGGCCGATGGACGATCCGGTGCGGGCCGCGCAGCTCGCCCGGCAGCGGGCCGCCGTGGCGGTGGCCCGCGAGCGGCGCGTCCGGGACGCGGACCCGGCGCGGGCCGGGCTGCGCCGCTCGGTGCTCGCCGAGGCGTCCGTCGTCGTCGTCCTCCTGGGCGTGACCACCGTGCTCACCGCGACCGAGCCGGGGCGGACGCAGGAGCGGGCCGACCGGGCGCAGGCCGCGTCCGCGACGGCCGTACCGGACCGCCCCGTCGATGTCAGCCTGCCGTTCGACACCGGCGGCCCGAACGGCACCGGCACCGTCCGGCTGAGCCTCGACCCCGGCCGGTCGGGGGGCAACTCGCTGCGCGTGGCCGTCGACGGGCCGGACGGCAGGCCGCGGGACGTGGCCGAACTGAAGGTGTCGTTCACGCTGGACGCGCAGCGGATCGGGCCGCTGCCCGTCCCCCTCGACCGGGACGCGCCGGGCCGCTGGACGGCCCGCTCGGCACAGCTGCCGATGCCGGGCGACTGGCGGATGCGGGTGACCGTGCGCACCTCGGACATCGATCAGACCACCATCGACAAGAACGTGAAGATCGGTTGACCTTTGACATGAGCGACAACCTGGAGATTTCGAGGCGGCGGCTGCTCGGCACCATGGGCGCCGCGGGCGCGACGGGGCTCGCGGTCGGTGCGGCCGGGGGCGCCGTCGGACACGCGGTGCTCGGCGACGGGTCCGGTACGACGGGTCCGGCACTGGCGACCGTCGGTTCGACGCGCGTGCCGTTCCGGGGGGCCCACCAGGCGGGCATCCTCCAGCCGCTGCAGGCGCGCGGCCACCTCGTCGCCTTCGACCTGGCGCCGGGCGCCGGGCGCAAGGAGGCCGTCGCGCTGATGCGGCGCTGGTCGACGGCGGCGGAGCTGCTGATGGCGGGCGAGCCGGTGGGCCCGAGCGACGGCGGGATCGCGCGGGACGCGGGGCCCTGCTCCCTGACGGTCACCTTCGGCTTCGGGCGGTCGTTCTTCGACCGTACGGGGCTGGTGGCGCGGCGGCCGCAGGAGCTGGAGCCGCTGCCGGCGTTCTCGTCCGACCGGTTGGACCCCAAGCGGTCCGACGGTGACCTGTGGGTGCAGATCGGCGCCGACGACGCGCTCGTCGCGTTCCACGCGCTGCGCACCGTCCAGCGCGAGGCGGGCGCCGCGGTGAGGGTGCGCTGGCAGATGAACGGCTTCAACCGCTCGCTCGGCGCGACGGCCCGGCCCATGACCGCCCGCAACCTGATGGGGCAGGTCGACGGCACCGGCAACCCGAAGCCGACCGACCCGGGCTTCGACCGGCACGTCTTCGTCGCCGCCGGCGGGGCCCAGCCCTGGATGACGGGTGGGTCGTACGCGGTGGTGCGGCGGATCCGGATGCTCCTGGACGACTGGGACGCGCTGCCGCTGAAGCACCAGGAGGCGGTCATAGGCCGCCGCAAGTCCGACGGCGCCCCGCTCACCGGCGGTACCGAGACCACGGAACCGGACCTGGACAAGCTGGGCCCGGACGGCAAGCCGGTGATCCCGGCCGACGCCCACGCGCGGATCTCGGCGCCCGAGCAGAACGGCGGGGCGACGATGCTGCGCCGCCCGTTCTCCTTCCACGACGGGATCGGCCCGGACGGGACGCCGGACGCCGGACTGCTGTTCGTCTGCTGGCAGGCGGACCCGACGCGGGCGTTCGTGCCGGTACAGCGGAAGCTGGACCGCGGCGACGCCCTGTCGGCGTTCATCCGTCACGAGGCCAGCGCCCTGTTCGCCGTGCCGGGCGGTCCGGCGGACGGCGAGTACGTGGGTCAGCGGCTGCTGGAGGCATGAGCCGCGGGGGGTTCGCGCGCATTAGGGTGACCGGTATGTCGGCCACGCGATTCACGTATCTCGGTCCCGAGGGCACCTTCACGGAGGCGGCCCTGCGCACGCTGCCGGAAGCCGCGACGCGGGAGCTGGTGCCGATGGTGTCGGTGCCCGCCGCCCTCGACGCCGTGCGCAACGGCGAGGCGGCCGCCGCCCTCGTCCCCATCGAGAACTCCGTGGAGGGCGGGGTCACCGCGACCCTCGACGAGCTGGCCTCCGGCGAACCGCTGATGATCTACCGCGAGGTGCTGCTGCCGATCGCCTTCGCGCTGCTGGTGCGACCGGGTACGGCGCTGACCGACGTCAAGACGGTGACGGGCCACCCGGTGGCGCAGCCGCAGGTGCGGAACTGGCTGCGCCGCCACCTGCCGGAGGCGGTGTGGGAGTCGGCCGCGTCGAACGCGGACGGGGCCCGGCTGGTGCAGGAGGGCCGGTTCGACGCGGCGTTCGCGGGTGCGTTCGCGGCGGCGACGTACGGGCTGGAGGCCCTGGTCGAGGACATCCACGACGCGGAGAACGCCGAGACGCGGTTCGTGCTGGTGGGCCGGCCGGCGCGACCCGCGGCGCCGACGGGCGCGGACAAGACGTCGATGGTGCTGTGGCTGCGGGACGACCACCCCGGCGCGCTGCTGGAGCTGCTGCAGGAGTTCGCGGTGCGCGGCGTCAACCTGATGCTGATCCAGTCGCGGCCCACGGGTGCGGGGATCGGCAACTACTGCTTCGCCGTCGACGCCGAGGGGCACGTGGCGGACCGGCGGATGGGTGAGGCACTGATGGGGCTGAAGCGGATCTGCCCGAAGGTCCGGTTCCTGGGTTCGTATCCGCGGGCGGGCGTGGCCGTCGCGGACGTGCGCGCGCTGCGGCCCGGTACGACCGATTCCGATTTCACGGCGGCGGCGGACTGGCTGGCGCGGTGCCAGGACGGCCGCGGCGCCTGAGGCCGGTACGGGGGCCGGGGCGGCACCGGGCGGGCGCTGCGGCGGGTCGGGGGGTGCGGCGGAGCCGTGGGCTCAGGCGGGTCCGGGGGCGCGAGGGGTCCGGCGGCCGGGGCGGCACGCGGCGGGCTGAGAAGCCCCACAGCCGCCCCGAGTTATCCACAGGAGGTGCTCTCGACCTGGGGACAAGTCGACATCCGAGGACCGATCCATCCCCCCGCGATCCGGACAAGGTCGATAAATCGGTGTAGTCACCTCACCGACGTCCACAGGTGGCTTTGTCGACCCCCGTCACCCCAATTCCTTTGATCACCCCATTAGGGCGAGGAATTCCCACCCGAATGAGTGTCCAGTACAGGTTTGAGCGGGGAAAAGGCCGCCAGAGGCCCGAGTTCCCGATTGATCAATGCGGAAGTCCACACCTCTTCCCCACAGCCTGTGGATAACATTCCCCATCTTGTCGACTCTGTGGACAAGTGACGCGCGTGGACTCCGCATTGGCGATCATTCACTGACACTCCCTACCTATCTTCACTAACACCTGCAATCAGGACAAAGTGACACGCGTGGTGCCAGGTGATATGCGGTGGGGTGCGGTCTGCGCACACCGGTAGCCTTGAGGGGTGATTGACCTTCGCCTGCTCCGTGAGGACCCCGACCGTGTTCGCGCCTCCCAGCGCGCCCGTGGAGAGGACGTCGAGCTCGTCGACGCCCTGCTCTCCGCCGATGAGCGGCGCAGGTCGTCCGGCGTCCGCTTCGACGAGCTCCGCTCCGAACAGAAGTCGCTCGGCAAGCTGATCCCCAAGGCGTCCCCGGAGGAGAAGGCCGAGCTGCTCAAGCGCGCCGAGCAGCTGAAGGCCGACGTCAAGGCCGCCGACGCCGAGCAGCACGAGGCCGACGAGGAGACCCGTCGCCTGCTGCTCCGGCTCGGCAACATCGTCCACACGGACGTCCCGGTCGGCGGCGAGGAGGACTTCGTCGTCCTGGAGACGCACGGCACGATCCGCGACTTCGCCGCCGAGGGCTTCGAGCCCAAGGACCACCTGGAGATCGGCGAGGCGCTGGCCGCCATCGATGTCGAGCGCGGCGCGAAGGTGTCGGGCTCCCGCTTCTACTACCTGACCGGTGTCGGCGCGCTCCTGGAGCTCGCCCTCGTCAACGCGGCCATCGCGCAGGCGACCGAGGCCGGCTTCGTCCCGATGCTCACGCCGACGCTCGTGCGCCCGCGTGCCATGGAGGGCACGGGCTTCCTCGGCCAGGCCGCGGAGAACGTCTACCACCTGGAGAAGGACGACTACTACCTGGTCGGGACGTCCGAGGTGCCGCTCGCCGCGTACCACATGGACGAGATCATCGACGCCGACAAGCTGCCGCTGCGGTACGCCGGCTTCTCCCCCTGCTACCGGCGCGAGGCCGGTACGTACGGCAAGGACACCCGCGGCATCTTCCGCGTCCACCAGTTCGACAAGGTCGAGATGTTCTCGTACGTCGCGCCGGAGGAGGCCGAGGCCGAGCACAAGCGGCTCCTGGAGTGGGAGAAGCAGTGGCTGACCTCGCTGGAGCTGCCGTTCCAGGTGATCGACGTCGCCACCGGTGACCTCGGCGCGTCCGCGTCGCGCAAGTACGACTGCGAGGCGTGGATCCCGACGCAGGGCAAGTACCGCGAGCTGACGTCCGCGTCGAACTGCGACAGCTTCCAGGCCCGCCGCCTCTCCGTCCGCATGCGCGACGGGAAGAAGGTGCAGCCCCTGTCGACGCTGAACGGCACGCTGTGCGCCGTGCCGCGCACGATCGTGGCCATCCTGGAGAACCACCAGCTGGCCGACGGCTCCGTGCGCGTGCCCGAGGTGCTCCGGCCGTACCTCGGCGGCCGGGAGCTGCTGGAGCCCGTGGCCAAGTGAGCGCCTTCCCCTACCGGCTCGTCGCGACCGACCTCGACGGGACGCTGCTGCGCTCCGACGGCTCCGTGTCGCCGCGCACGCGCGCCGCGCTCGCCGCCGCCACGGCGGCGGGCGCCGCGCACATCGTGGTCACCGGCCGGTCCGTGCCCTGGACCCGGCACATCCTCGATGACCTCGGCTACGACGGGCTCGCGGTGTGCGGCCAGGGCGCGCAGGTCTACCACGCGGGTGAGCACCGGCTGCTGACGTCGGTGACGCTGGACCGGCAGCTCGCGGGGCTCGCCCTGTCGA
The DNA here is from genome assembly GCF_024600715.1 of Streptomyces changanensis. Lineage (NCBI taxonomy): Bacteria > Bacillati > Actinomycetota > Actinomycetes > Kitasatosporales > Streptomycetaceae > Streptomyces > Streptomyces changanensis. Next base: position 3,446,875 of record NZ_CP102332.1, on the reverse strand, counting down.
AGCTGGAGGCCGAGGTGGGCCCGCTGGCGCTCGCCGCCAGCCGCGACGGTCTGGAGGGCGAGGTGCTCGTCGGCCGCGGCTACCGGGTCCAGGAGGGCCCGCTGCCGTACCTGCCGCTCGAGGACCCCGCCGATCTGTGGTCCGCCCCGCTGAACAAGGTGTACGTCCAGCACCCCGACCTCGACGACGACGCACTCGCCACGGTGGCGCGCCAGGTGGTCGGCGGACTGGTGGACGTGGTCATGGCGGGCCCGGGGATAGTGGAGATCCTGCCGCTGGGCCTCAGCAAGGCGACGGGGCTGTCCCTGGCGGCCCGCCGCCTCGGGATGAAGGCCGCGGACACGATCGCCTTCGGTGACATGCCCAACGACATCCCGATGTTCGCCTGGGCCGCGCACGGCGTGGCCATGGCCAACGCCCACGAGACGCTGAAGGCCGTCGCCCACGAGGTCACGGAGTCCCACGACGACGACGGCATCGCCACGGTCCTGGAGAGGCTCCTCACCGACTGACCCCGGGCCGGGCGCGCCGTCCCCGTCGCCGGCCGGTCCGCCGGGCGGGGGCGGGCGACGGGACGGCGCGCGGTCTTCCGCGCGCGGAAGGCCGCGTACGGAAGACCGTGTGCGGAAGGCCGCGCGCGGAAGGCCGTGTGCGGCGGCGGGCCCGCCGGGGGCACTGCCTCACGGCCCGCTCGCTCCCGCGCACACCAGCGGTGGTGCGGCGGACACGGACCGGCGCGCGTGAGCTGCCGTACGTGACGGACCGGGCCGCCGCGCGGGAGGCGCTGGAGGCGGCCGGCCCGGGAAGGGCGGCCCGCGCGTCACGCGCGCTCGAAGCGGCCGCCCCGGGCAGCCGCGCCGCGTCGGCCCACAAGGTGCCGTGCGTGGCCGCGTCGGTGCCTGCCGGGCGCTGCCCCACGGGAGACCCGAAGGGCGCTGCCCCGCGGGGAGCCGACGGGCCCGGACTCTCCTCCGCCGCCGTCGTGCTCCACCCCGGTCCCGGTGTGGTCGGTCGGCGGGAGTACCGCCGACCGGCGCGGCGTGGAGCAGCACGCCGCGCCCACCACTGTGCCGGGGCCCTCCGGCCCCCGCCAGCGGTTTTCCGCGTCAGAAATTGATCATGTGACCGGCGAGGCCGTGCACGGCCTCCTTCACCGCCTCGCCCAGCGTCGGGTGGGCGTGGACGTTGCGCGCGACCTCATGGACCGTCAGGTCCCACTGCTGGGCCAGTGTCAGCTCGGGCAGCAGCTCCGTGACGTCCGGTCCGATGAGGTGGGCGCCGATGATCTCGCCGTACTTGGCGTCGCTGATCAGCTTCACGAAGCCCGTCGAGTCGCCGAGGCCGTGCGCCTTGCCGTTCGCGGTGAACGGGAACTTGGCGACCTTGACGTCGAAGCCCTTCTCGCGGGCCTGCTCCTCGGTCCAGCCGAAGCTGGCGATCTGCGGCTGGCAGTACGTCGCGCGCGGGATCATCGGGTAGTCGAGCTCCATCGTCTCGGCGCCCGCGATGGTCTCGGCGGCCACGACGCCCATCGACTCGGCCGTGTGCGCGAGCATCAGCTTCGCCGTCACGTCGCCGATGGCGTAGATGTGCGGCACCGAGGTGCGGCACCGCCCGTCCACGTCGATGGCGCCGCGCTCGGTGAGCCGGACACCGGTGGCCTCCAGCCCGTAGCCCGTGACGTTCGGCGCGAAGCCGATCGCCTGGAGGACCTTGTCGGCCTCCAGCACCTGCTGGGCGCCGTCCTTGCCCGTGACGGTGACGCGGACCTGCGGGCCCGACTCGTCGATCGACTCCACCCGCGTCGACGTCATGACGTCGATGCCGAGCTTGCGGTACTGCTTGGCGAGCTCCGCCGAGACGTCCTTGTCCTCCAGGGGCGCCATCCGGTCGAGGAACTCGACGATCGTCACCTTCACGCCGTAGTTGTGCAGCACGTACGCGAACTCGACGCCGATCGCGCCGGCGCCCGCGATCACCACGGACCGCGGCAGGTCATCGGCGAGGATCTGCTCCTCGTAGGTGACGACGCGGTCGCTGCGGCGCGTGCCGGGGAGCAGGCGGGGCGTGGCACCGGTCGCGATGATGCAGTGGTCGAAGGAGACCGTGGCCGTCGAACCGTCGGCCTGTGCCACCTCCAGGGTGTTCGCGTCGACGAAGGTGCCGCGGCCGGTGAACTCGGTGATCCCGTTCTTCTTCATCAGGTAGTGGACGCCCTTCACCCGGCCGTCCGCGACCCGGCGGCTGCGCCGGAACGCCTCGCCGTAGTCGAAGGAGACCTGGCCGTCGACCTTGATGCCGAAGGTCTTCGCCTCGTGCGTGAAGATGTGCGCCAGTTCGGCGTTGCGCAGGAGCGCCTTGGTGGGGATGCAGCCGACGTTCAGGCAGACGCCGCCCCAGTACTTCTCCTCCACGACCGCGACCCGCTTGCCCAGCTGGGCCGCGCGGATCGCGGCGACGTAGCCGCCGGGGCCGGCTCCGAGCACGACGACGTCGAAGCGGTCTGACATGGCTTCTCCCCAAGGTGTGAGTGCAGGTCTGCGGCCGGGCGGGTCGCGCCCGGCCCCACAGTAATCCCGTGCGGGTTCCGCCGCTGCGACGCCCGTCTCCCTGTGGAAAACCCCGGCCGCGACCCGCACCGCCGCACCGCCGCCCGGGCTCCCGGGCTCCCCTACGACGAGACCCGGCCCCCGTCACCCCCGTGACGGGACCCGGGTCCGCCTCACCGCCCGGCCTACTCCTCGCCCGCCAGGGTCAGCGTGCGCAGCTTGTGTCCCGCGAACCAGGTGGCCGCGACGGTGACCACGGCCAGCAGCGCCGTGGCGACCGGCAGGGCCACGTCGGAGGAGACGAGCCCCTCGCCGCGGGTGACCTGCTCGGCGACGGCCAGCGCCCACTGCTGGACGCTCAGGGTCCGCGCCCCGGAGATCACGCTGCCGAACAGCGACTCCCACACCAGGGCGTAGACGAGCCCGATGACGACGGCGTGGCGGCTGACCGTGCCGAGGAGGAGGAAGAGGGCACTGTACGCGATCGACGCGACGAGCGCGGCGACGGTGTAGGCGACGGCGACCTGCTGGCCGTTGCCGTTGAGGATGAACCCGGCCACGAGGGTGGGGAGGGCCGAGAAGACCATGGTGACCGCGATGGCGACGGTCAGCTTGGTGAGGATGATCGTGGGCCGCTTCACCGGCTTGGAGAGGAGGTACACGATCGAGCCGTCGTCGATCTCCGGGCCGATCGCGCCGGTGCCGGCGATGACCGCGATGAGCGGCACCATCGTGGCGAGGGCGAAGCCGCCGAGGAGGTCGGCGGCGATCTGGTCGTCCGCGCCGTTGAACACGCGGACGGCGACCGCGATGGCCAGCAGGAGGACGGGCAGCACGAAGAGGATCGCTGCCCGGCGGCGGCCGAGCAGACCGCGGTAGGTGAGCCGGGCGACAGTGGGGTGGTACATGGTCGAGGGCTCCCTTCAGGCCGCGACGAGGTACGAGAAGACCGACTCGAGGGACTCGTCCGAGGGCGAGACCGTCAACAGCCGGATGGAGTGCGCGCGGGCGACCTTCGGCAGCAGCTCCGTGAACCGGCCGAAGTCGACGGCCTGGATCCGCAGGGCGCCCTCCCGGACGTCGACCTCGATGCCGGCCGTCGACGGGTCGGCGATGAGCGCGGCGGCCAGGGCCCGGTCGTCGCTGGAGCGGACCAGGTAGCGGTGCGGGCGGTCGGTCATCAGGCGGCGGATGCGGCGGAAGTCGCCGCTCGCCGCGTGCCGTCCGGCGACGATGACCTCGATGTGCGAGGCGAGCTGCTCGACCTCCTCCAGGATGTGCGAGGAGAACAGGACGGTGCGGCCCGCGGCGCCCATCCGCCGCAGCAGGTCCATCAGCTGCATGCGCTGGCGCGGGTCCATGCCGTTGAACGGCTCGTCGAGGAGGAGCACCGACGGGTCGTGCACCAGCGCGGACGCCATCTTCACCCGCTGCCGCATGCCCTTGCTGTACGTGGAGATCCGCCGGTCCTGCGCGTACTCCATCTCGACGGTCGCGAGGGCGCGCTGCGCCTCCGCCGCGCCGAGGCCGTGCAGTTCGGCGTTGGCGAGGACGAAGTCGCGTCCGGTGAGGAAGTCGTACATGGCCTCCCGCTCCGGCACGACGCCGATGTGGCGGTAGACGGACTCGTTCCGCCAGATCGCCTGGCCGTCGAGGGTGACCGAGCCGGTGGAGGGGGCGAGGAACCCGCCCATCATGTTGATGAGCGTGGACTTGCCGGCGCCGTTGGGGCCGAGGAGGCCGGTCACGCCGGGGCCGATCGTCATGGTGACGTCGTTGACGGCGACGACGTTGCCGAACCAGCGCGACGCGTGGTCGATGGTGAGAGTGCTCATGGGCGCGGCCCATTCCTTCGGACGGTGGTGGAGGGCGACGGGAGGGCGGTCACAGGCCGGCCTTCCGGTAGCGGAGCATCAGGCCGGCGTAGGAGCCGGCGATGAGCCCGAGGACGACCAGCAGGTAGACCACGCCCGCACCGGTGCCGGGTCCGGCGCCGCCCGGGAAGGACGTCGTGGCGCCGAGGAAGGCGGTCTGCACGCCGTCGATGAGCGTGATCGGCGAGAACAGGCCGAGCCAGGTCACGGCGGCCGTGTTGTCCGTGCCCCAGGCGATGGCCTGGACGGTGGTGACGGCGCCGTACGAGATGAACAGCGCGGCGATGACCGCCGCGACGCCGAAGCCGCGGCGCGGCGTCAGCGCGGCCAGCAGCAGGCCGATGCCACCGAACAGGAGCGACAGCAGGGCCACGGAAGCCACCCCCTGGGCGAAGCCCTCGGTCTGCTCGGAGAAGTCCATCTTGGCCAGCAGGGCGCCCGCGTAGAGCAGGACCAGCGGGAGCGCGGTGAGGATGAAGAGCGCCGACGCCATGGCCGCGTACTTGGCGAGGACGTAGTCGGCCCGTTCGATGGGGCGGGAGAAGTACAGCGGGATGCTCCTGAAGCGCAGGTCCCGCGAGACGGACTGGGGCGCCTGGGAGGCCACGTACAGCGCGATGACCAGCTGCATGATGATCGCGTAGCGCGTGTAGTCGACGCCCAGGGAGGCGGACTTGGCGACCACGGCGACCGCGACGATGATCAGCGCCGGTACGCACATGACGCCCAGCAGGATCATCGGCAGCACCTTGGACTTGGCGCTGCGGCCCAGCCCGTAGGCGCCGCGCAGGGACTGCGCGAACAGGGACCTGCGCGCGTAGGCGCGGCCGAGGCGGGGACCGTCGTACTTGCGGTACCCGATGTTGTGGATCTGCGTCTCGGTGCTCATCGGGGCTGGACCTCCTGCGGCCGGCCGGCCGCGGCGTCGGGGCGGAACACCTCGGCGATGTGGTGGCGGCGCTGTTCCATGCGGACGAGGCCGAGCCCCAGGTCGGCGACGGTGTCGCGGACGATGTCGTAGGTCTCCTCGCCGGCCGCCTCCAGCAGCAGGACGTGGCCCGCGCCGGGCAGGCCCTCCTCCACGCGCGCGTGGAGGGTCACCCCGGCGGCGGCGAGGGCGGCGCGGAGCGCGGCCGTCCCGTCGGGGTGGGTGTCGGAGTCGGTGACCTCGACGGCGACCGTGGTCGTGGTCTGCGTGAAGTCGCTGGTGGAGCTGGAGCGCAGCAGGCGGCCGCCGTCGATGACGACGACGTGGTCGCAGGTGCGCTCCAGCTCGCCGAGCAGGTGCGAGGTGACCAGCACCGAGATGCCGAAGTCGGTCCAGACGCGGCGGATCAGGCCCAGCATGTCGTCGCGGCCGACCGGGTCGAGGCCGTTGGTCGGCTCGTCCAGGAGGACCAGCTGCGGGTCGTGGACGAGCGCCTGGGCGAGCTTCACGCGCTGCTTCATGCCGGTCGAGTAGCCGCCCATGGGGCGGTAGCGCTCCTCGTACAGGCCGACGTGGCGAAGCGTGTCGGCGGTGCGCTCGCGGGCCGCGGTCGGCGGCAGCCCGGACATGCGGGCCATGTGCACGACGAACTCGGTGGCCGACACGTCCGGCGGCAGGCAGTCGTGCTCCGGCATGTAGCCGACCCGCTCGCGGATGGCGGGGCCGCTCGTCGCCACGTCGAGTCCCAGCACCCGGGCGCGGCCCTCGGTGGCGGGGGACAGGCCGAGCAGGATTTTGATCATCGTCGACTTGCCGGCTCCGTTGGCACCCACGAGTCCGGTCACACCGGGTCCGATGTCCAGGGAGAGCCGGTCGAGAGCGGTCACCCGGGGGAACCGCTTGCTGAGGCTTTCGGTGGCGATCACAGTCACGGTTCGACGGTAGTGGCGGGGACCACACCGCACGTCAGTCCAGGCGGCTGGATCCGTCTCCGACTCCAGGCGTACGTGCCCGTACGGGAGGGGTATGCCGTGCGGGGTTTTCCACAGGCGGTCGACGCGCCCTTGACGTCGCCGCCGGGCATTGTCACATTCACTGGTGTCAAGTTGGTCGGTGTCGGACGGGTGTCGGGGTCACGGGTGTGCGTACCGCGCGCGGCCGGTGACGGCGCCCGCGGACGGGCGGGGTGGCATGACGGCGAGGACGGCGGCGGCGCGCGGGCCGCGGGGGGTCGGAGAGGCGGCGCAGCGTCTGGCGTACGCGTGCGCCGAGGCGGTGGCGGCGCGGTTGGGGCCGGGGGTCACCGAGCGGGAGGCGGCGCGGACGCGGCGGGACTGGCTGCGCGCCCGGGGCGTGCGGGTCCGCCGGGGGTACGCCGACCGGCACCGCGCCCACCCCTTCGGAGTGGTCGCGCACAAGGTGGGCCGGGTGCGGGAGCGGCGGTGGTCCCCCACCCTGTTCGGGTTCGGCACGCAGGCGTTGAAGGGGCTCGCGTCCGACGCGCCGCACGGCCACCGGGAGGGCTGGTCACCGCTGTGGTCGCCGCACGGGTTCTCCGACCATCCGCCACAGTCCGGGGTGTGGGCGTCGAGCCGCGCCTCGGGTTCCGGGGTACGGGAGCGAAGTTCGAGGAGCCGCTGGTGGTGACCGACTCCCGGGACCCGCGGGAGAGCGCGTTCCGGCTCGACGACGATCTGCCGCACGTCCGCCGATGGGCCGAGGAGGCCACCGCATGAGTCTGCTGAGGGGCGCCCGCGAGCGCTGGATCCGTACGGGCGGCATCGAGCTGTGCGTCGCAGAGCTGGGCGAACCGGACCGGCCCGTGGTCGTCCTCGTCCACGGCTACCCGGACTCGAAGGAGGTGTGGTCCGAGGTCGCCCTGCGGCTGGCCGAGCGCTTCCACGTCGTGCTGTACGACGTGCGGGGCCACGGCAGGTCGACGGCCCCGGTGCCGCTGCGCGGCGGGTTCAGGCTGGAGAAGCTGACGGACGACTTCCTGGCGGTCGTCGACGCGGTCAGCCCTGACCGGCCGGTCCACCTGGTCGGCCACGACTGGGGTTCCGTGCAGGGCTGGGAGTTCGCGACGATCGCCCGCACCGAAGGCAGGATCGCCTCCTTCACGTCGATCTCCGGGCCGTCGCTCGACCACTTCGGCCACTGGATCGGGCGGCGCGTCGCCCGGCCGACCCCGCGCCGCGTGGTCCAGCTCCTCGGCCAGGGCGCCAAGTCCTGGTACGTGTACCTGCTGCACACACCGGTGGTGCCCGAGCTCGCCTGGCGCGGACCCCTGGGGCGGCGGTGGCCGGACCTCCTGCGCCGGGTGGAGAAGGTACCGGCCGACGGCTACCCCACCGCGTCGCTGCCGTCGGACGCGGCGCACGGCGCGTGGCTGTACCGGGACAACGTCCGCCCGCGCCTGCGGCACCCGCGCCCCGACGCGTACGCGCACGTCCCGGTACAGCTGATCACCCCGACCCGTGACGCCTTCCTGTCGGAGCGGCTCTACGACGAGCTGGACCGGTGGGCCCCCCTGCTGGTGCGGCGGACGCTGCCGGCGAAGCACTGGGTGCCACGGACGCGCCCCGACCAGGTCGCCGCGTGGATCACGGACTTCGTGACCGCGCACGACGAGCGGGACGCCCCGGTGGCACCCGTACCGCCACCGCCCCGGCGGCGGTACGCGGACCGGTTCGCCGGGCAGCTGGTGCTGGTGACGGGCGCCGCGAGCGGTATCGGCCGGGCCACGGCGCTCGCGTTCGCCGGGGCGGGGGCTCGGGTGGTGGCCGTCGACCGGGACGCGGAGGGCGCGGCCCGTACCGCGGAGCTGTCCCGCCTGGTCGGCGCGCCGGCCGCGTGGGCCGAGGTGGTGGACGTGGCCGACGAGCCGGCGATGGAGGAGCTCGGCGCGAAGGTCGCCGCCGAGTACGGCACGGTGGACGTCCTGGTGAACAACGCCGGGATCGGCATGTCGGGGCCCTTCCTGGAGACGACCGGCGAGGACTGGAGGAAGGTCCTCGACGTCAACCTGTGGGGCGTGATCCACGGCTGCCGGATCTTCGGCGGGCAGATGGCCGAGCGCGGGCAGGGCGGCCACATCGTGAACACCGCGTCCGCCGCCGCCTTCCAGCCCTCCCGGGCCCTCTCCGCGTACTGCACCTCCAAGGCGGCGGTGCTGATGCTCAGCGAGTGCCTGCGCGCCGAGCTGGCCGGGCGGGACATCGGCGTCTCGGCGGTCTGCCCCGGCCTCGTCAAGACGGGCATCACGGCGACGGCGCTCTTCACCGGTGTGTCCGACGGGGAGCAGGAACGCCTGCGCGGGCGTGCGTCCCGGCTGTACGGGCTGCGCGGCTACCCGCCGGAGAAGGTCGCCGACGCGGTCCTGCGGGCGGTCGCGGAGAACCGCGCGGTGGTGCCCGTGACACCGGAGGCCCGGGGCGCCCGCCTCCTGTCCCGGCTGGCGCCGGGCGCGCTGCGCGCCCTCGCGAGGCTGTCGCCGCCGCTGTGAGCCGTCCGGCGGGGCGGCCGTACCATCCCAGGCGGAAGGCCCGGGCCGGTACGAAGGCCCCGGGACCGTGGGCCGGGGCCGGCGCGAAGGGCCCGGGGACGTGGGCCCGGGCCGTACTGAGCCCCGGGACCGTGGGCCCGGGCCGGCGCGAAGGGCCCGGCCAGTGAGGAGTGAGCGTGTCCGAGCAGCCGGCCGGCGGGACACCGGCGGCCGAGTACCGGATCGAGGACCTGGCGCATCTGAGCGGCGCCACGGTCCGGACGATCCGCGCCTACCAGGACCGCGGGCTGCTGCCCCGGCCCGAGCGGCGCGGCCGGGCCAACGTGTACGGCGACGCCCACCTGGCCCGGCTGCGGCAGATCGCGGACCTCCTCGACCGGGGCTACACCCTGGCGTCGATCAAGGAGCTGCTGGAGGCCTGGGACACCGGACGCGGCCTCGGCGGCGTGCTCGGCCTCGTCGCCGAGGTGAACGGCCCGTGGACGGACGAGCAGGCCGACCGCGTCACGCGCGCGGAGCTGGACGCGGCGTTCGGCGGCACGCCCGACCAGCGGGCCGTCGAGGAGGCCGTCGCGCTGGGCGTCCTGGAGCGGGTACCGGGGCGGGACGACGAGTTCCTGGTGCCCAGCCCGCAGGAGCTGGCCGTGGCGGTGGAGCTGTACGGGGCGGGGGTGCCGCTCCTCGCCATCGCCGAGCACCTGCGGGAGTTGCGGACGCATGTGGAGCACATCGCCCACCGGTTCCTGGAGTTCACCACGGAGCACGTCTTCGCCCGCTACCTGGGGCACCTGCCCCCGAAGGACGCCGACGCGGCGGAGGCGGCGGCCCTGGTACGCCGGCTGCGGCCGCTCGCCCAGCAGACCGTCGACGCCGAACTGGCCCGGGCGATGCGGCTCCTCGCGACCCGCCACCTCCAGCAGCACCTGGCCCCGGGCGGGCCGCCGGAGCGGGAGGACGAGGCGCGCTCCGTCGTCCTGCCCGCCGCGACGGTGCGGGCGGTGGACCGGCTGGTGGGCACGGCGGCCGCGCCGGCCTTCATTGCCGCCGCGGCCGAACGGGAGGTGCAGGCCCGGACCATGGACGCGCTCACCGCGCGGTCACGGACGTCACAGAAGTCCCCCGAAGAGGAAGGGAGCCCCTGAGAAAGGGAGGGATGGGTGCCCGTTGTCCACAGAATCATCGAAAACCCCTGTGGATAACACCAGTTGGCTGTGGACCAAACCTGTAGGCCGATTTTTTGGTGGCAGATCGGGAGTGATCCCTGCCACCCTGCCGCCATGGACGCACGACGCACCGTGAAGGTGTCGAAGTACCTCTCCCGGCACCTGCGGCACGAGCCGGAGCGGATCGGCCTCGTCCTCGACGCCCACGGCTGGGTCCCCGTCGACGACCTCCTGCACGCGCTGGCCCGGCACGGCGTGCCCCTCAGCCGCGCCGAGCTGGAGCACGTCGTCGCGTCGAGCGACAAGCAGCGCTTCGCCCTGGACGGCGACCGCATCCGCGCCAACCAGGGGCACAGCGTCGAGGTGGACCTCGCCCTGCCGCCCGCCGAACCGCCCGCGTACCTCTACCACGGCACGGTGGCCGCCAGCCTGGACGCCATCCGCGCCGACGGCCTGCGCCCCATGGGCCGCCACCACGTCCACCTCTCCCCCGACCGTGAGACCGCCCGGCGGGTCGGGGCCCGGCGCGGCAGGCCCGTCGTCCTGGCGGTCGACGCGGCGGCCATGCACCGCGACGGCCACGTGTTCCGCGTCAGCGCCAACGGCGTCTGGCTCACCGACGCCGTACCACCCCGCTACCTGCGGTTCCGGCAGCCCTCCGGGCAGGGATAGCCGCTCGGGCCGGCCGCGCGCGCGGCCGCCGGGCCGGCGCGCGTGCGGGCACGGCCGTGGCCGCCGGGACACGCGTATCGTCGGGGACATGCGTCTGAGCACGGTGATCCTCCCCATCCACCGGTGGAGTGAGGGACAGAAGATCTGGCGGCGGGCCGAAGAGCTGGGCTTCCACGCTTCCTACACGTACGACCACCTGTCCTGGCGAAGCTTCCGGGACGGTCCGTGGTTCGGTGCGCTGCCGACGCTGACGGCGGCGGCTGTCGTGACGGAGCGCATGCGGCTGGGGACCTTGGTCACGTCGCCGAACTTCCGCCACCCGGTCACCCTCGCCAAGGAGCTGATCTCCCTGGACGACATCTCCGGGGGCCGCGTCACCCTCGGCATCGGCGCGGGCGGCAACGGCTTCGACGCGACGGCGCTCGGCCAGGAGGCGTGGACGCCGCGGGAGCGGGCGGACCGGTTCGCCGAGTTCGTGCCGCTGCTCGACCGGCTCCTCACCGAGGGCGCCGTCACCCACGAGGGCGCCCACTATTCGGCGGTCGAGGCGCGCAACGTACCGGGCTGCGTGCAGCGGCCCCGGCTGCCCTTCGCCGTCGCGGCGACCGGGCCGCGCGGGATGCGGCTCACCGCCCGGCACGGCCAGGGCTGGGTGACCACCGGGGACCCGAAACTGTTCGAGACGGGCACGCCGGAGCAGTCGCGGGCCGCCCTGAGCGAGCAGCTCGACCGGCTGGCCAAGGCGTGCGCCGACGCCGGGCGGGACGTGGCCGAACTGGACAAGGTCCTCCTGACCGGCTTCACCCCGGACCGGGGGCGTCCGCTGGAGTCCGTGGACGCGTTCGTGGACTTCGCCGGGCGCCACGCGGAGCTCGGGTTCGACGAGATCGTCCTGCACACGCCGGTCCCCGACTCGGACTTCGCCGCCGACGAGGCCGTCTTCGAACGGATCGCCACCGAGGCACCGGCCCAGCTGAACGGCTGACGGACCGAGTCGCCGGTCCGGTGAGGGCGGACCGCCCGTACCCGTGTTGTCCGGGTGTTCCCCCTCCGCACACCCGTGCGGCACGGATGGCTCAGATGCGCACCCTTTCGCACGTCCGTGCACCCGGGTGCCGCCCGGTACGGGACAATGGGCCCGTGACCTCACCGACGACCTTCCCGGGCAGCCGACCGATGGCGCGGCGGCGTCCGCGCCTGATCGCCACCGACCTCGACGGGACGCTCCTGCGCGACGACAAGACCGTCTCCGACCGGACGGTCGCCGCACTGGCGGCCGCCGAGGACGCCGGCATCGAGGTCTTCTTCGTCACCGGGCGGCCCGCCCGCTGGATGGACGTCGTCAGCGCGCACGTCCACGGCCACGGTCTCGCCATCTGCTCCAACGGCGCGGCCGTCGTCGACCTGCACGCCGGACGGCGGATGGTCGAGGTACGGCCCCTGGACCGGGCGACCGCGCGCGACGTCGTCACGACCCTCCGGCGGGAGGCCCCCGGTACGGCCTTCGCCATGGAGTTCACCGACGGCATCCGCCACGAGGCGGAGTACCCGCCCCTCCACCTCGACGCGTCCGTCGCCGTCGGACCGGCCGAGGAACTGCTCCACGAGGACGAGCCCGGGGCGGGCGCGCCGCTGCTGAAGCTGCTCGCCCTCCACCGCGACCTCACGCCCGACGGTTTCCTCGCCCTGGCCCGCACCGCCGCCGGACACCGCGCCACGATCACCCGCTCCAGCCCGACCGCGCTGCTGGAGGTGAGCGGCCTCGGGGTCTCCAAGGCGAGCACGCTCGCCCTGTGCTGCGCCGAGCGGGGCATCTCGTCCGACGAGGTCGTCGCGTTCGGCGACATGCCGAACGACATCGAGATGCTCACCTGGGCGGGCACGTCGTACGCGATGGGCAACGCCCACCCGGACGTCGTCGCCGCCGCCTCCGGCCGGACCGTCGCCAACGAGGACGACGGCGTCGCCGCCGTCATCGAGACGCTGCTCGCCGCCCCCTGACGGTGGGTGGCGCTACCGCGGGCCGCCGCTCAGGGTGACCCCGCGCTCGCGCAACCAGCGCACCGGGTCCACCCCCGAGCCCAGGTGCGGTGTGAGCCTCACCTCGAAGTGCAGGTGCGGCCCGGTCGAGTTGCCCGTCGTCCCGGCCAGGCCGATGCGCTGCCCGGCGGTGACGGCCCGCCCGGGCGCCACGGCGGCGGACGCCAGGTGGGCGTACTGCGAGTACCAGCCCTCCGCGTGCCGGACGACCACCTCGATGCCGAAGGCGCCCCCGCACGCCACCGAGTGGACGCGCCCCGCCCCGATCGCCCGTACCGGGGTGCCGATGTCCACGGCGAAGTCCTGCCCCGTGTGCCGGTGCGCCCAGTGCCGGCCCCTACCGGCGAACGGAGCCGACAGGGTGTAGCCGTCCTCCTCCGACACCGGTGCCACCCAGGTACCGCCGCCGCCCTCCGTACCGGCGGCGGCCTCCGTAGCGGCGGCGGCCGGGTGTGGCGGCTCCGCCCCTCCCGGACTCCCCGGCGCGGTGAGGCCCCCCGGAGCGGCGGGGCGGGCCGGAGCGGCGGGGCCGTCCGGCTGGGCCGTCGAGGTCACCCCCCGGCACGTGCCCGCCGCGACGCTGCGGTCCGCCGCCGCCTGGAGCCGCCACCGCGCGCGCTCCAGACGCGCCACCAGGTCCCGCCTCACCTGGGCGAGCCGGTCGCGCCGCTCCTCCAGCTCCCGCCACGCCGCCCGCGCCCGGGCCGCCGCGTCCGCCAGCCGCCGTTCGGCCCGGGCGGTACGCGTGAGGAGCCGGTCGACGGCCGCGTCCGCCTGTCGCTCCACGCCCTGCGCGCGCAGGGCGTCCTCCGGGTCGTCGGCGAGGAGCAGACGCGACGCCGCCACCGCGACGGAGCCGCCCGTCCGGTACTGGGCCCGGGCCAGCTCGCCGACGCGTCGGTTCAGGGCGGCGAGTTCGCGTCGGGTGCGGGCCAGCTCCGCCTGGAGGCGGTCGGCCTTGACCTGCTGGGCGGCGGCGCCGCGCCGTCCCCGCTCGTACGCGGCGGTGATCCGGGCCGCCTCGTCGAGCAGCCGCGACACCTCGGCGCCCGGCGACGGCCCGTCGAACCGGCCGGGACCGCCGGTGCCGACGGTCCCGGCCGTGAGCGCCGCGGCGGGGGAGGGGTGGGCGAACGGCAGGGCGAGGGCGAGCAGGGTGACCAGCGCGGCGGGCACCGACCCGAGCAGTGGCCGCCGACCGTGGGGAGGGCGCATCCCGGGATCGTCACCCTTCCGCCGCGCCATCCCCGGCATCTCGCCGCGCCGAACGGCGCCGTACCGCCGACCGGCCTACAGCCGTACGGCCGTCCGGCCCATCCCCGCACCCCCCGGTGGCACGAGTAGCGCCGGTACGCCGACCGCCGGTACGCAGCCGCCGGTACCCCTCGCCCGCTACCGGCCGCGGGGAGCCGGCGACGCGTCACCGGCGGCGTGACGGAGGTCGTCCGCCGCGCGCTCGCGGTCCCGCATCCGCCGCAGCGGTCCGTCGACGGCGACGAGCTCCGCGTACGGGCCCCGCTGCACGACCCGGCCGCCCGCGAGGACGAGGACCTCGTCGACCGCGTCGAGCCCGTGCAGCCGGTGCGTGATGAGGAGCGTGGTGCGGCCGTGCGTCGCCCGCAGCAGGTCGTCGGTGAGCGCGTCGGCCGTGGCCAGGTCGAGGTGCTCGGCGGGCTCGTCGAGGACGAGGACCGGGAAGTCGGCGAGGAGCGCCCGGGCGAGGGCGAGGCGCTGCCGCTGGCCGCCGGAGAGCCGCGCGCCGTGCTCGCCGACCAGGGTGTCCAAGCCGTCCGGCAGGGATTCCACCCACTCCAGGAGCCGGGCCCCGGCGAGGGCCCGCCGCAGTTCGTCGTCGTCGGCGCCGGTCCGGGCGAGCCGGAGGTTCTCCCGGATGGTGCTGTCGAAGAGGTGGGCGTCCTGGGCGCAGAGCCCGACGAACCGGCGTACGTCGTCCCCGTCGAGCGTCGACGCGTCGACACCGCCGAGGCGGTACGTGCCGGCGCCGGTCTCCAGGAACCGCAGCAGCACCTGCGCGAGGGTCGTCTTGCCGGCCCCGGAGGCGCCGACGACGGCGACGCGCCGCCCCGCCTCCAGGCGCAGGTCGAACGCGGCGAGGGCGTCCCGGTCCTGGCCCGGGTGGCGTGCCGCGATCCCGTTCAGCTCCAGCGGGAAAGGGCTCGCGGGCGGCGGGGCGGGGGACTCCGGCTCCGCGACGGGCAGCGGCGCGTCGAGCACCTCGAAGACCCGCTCGGCGCTGCGCCGTACGCGCTGCCGGTACTGCACGGCCGACGGCATGCCCGTCACCGCCTCGAACGCGGCGAGCGGGAGGAGGACGACGACGGCGAGCGCCACCCCGTCGAGGCGACCGTCGCGGACGGCCTGGACGCCGACGAGCGCGGCGGCCGCCACGGTCAGCCCCGCCGTCAGTGCGATGAGCCCACCGCCGAGCGCCGTCGCGGCGGACTGCCGGGCGGCGATCCGGGTGAGCGTCCCGTCGGCCTCGCGCGTGCGCTCGACGCGCCCGCGCACCGCGCCCGCCACGGTCAGCTCGGCGCAGCCGCGCAGCAGGTCGACGACCCGGGTGGCCAGCAGACCGCGTGCCGGCGCGAGCCGCCGCTCGGCGCGGCGGGCGACGGCACCGCCCAGCGCCGGGGCGGCGACGCCCGCGACGACGAGGCCCACGGCAAGCACCGCCCCCGCCCCGGGCAGCAGCCACGCCGTGAACCCGACCGCGCCGGCCCCCACCAGGACGGCCGTACCGGCGGGCAGCAGCCAGCGCAGCCAGTAGTCCTGGAGGGCGTCGACGTCGGAGACGAGCCGCGAGAGCAGGTCGCCGCGCCCGGTCCGGCGCAGACCGGCGGGTGCGATCCGCTCCAGGCGCCGGTAGGCGGCCACGCGGAGGTCGGCGAGCATGCGCAGCACGGCGTCGTGCGAGACCAGCCGCTCGGCGTAGCGGAAGACGGCCCGACCGGTGCCGAAGGCGCGCGTCGCCGTGACGGCGACCATCAGGTGGAGGATGGGCGGCTGTTCGGAGGCCCGGGAGATGAGCCAGCCGGAGACCGCCATGAGGCCGACGGCCGACCCGAGGGCGAGGCTGCCGAGGAGCAGCGCCAAGGCGAGCCTGCCCCGCAGTTCCCCCGCCATCGCCCGGATCCGCGCCGGCACCCTCCTGCCGTCCTGCGGGCCGGCGGGAGTGGTGCGGGCGGTGGGGGTGGTGGCCGGTTCGGGACGGGGAGCCGGCTGCCCCCCGAACAGGCCGCCCACGACGCCGAACGCGTCGTCGACCATGTCCGCCCCGACGTCCCGCACGCCGCCGGCCGACGGGCCGCCGGATCCCGGCACGGCCCCGCCACCGGGGCGCGCGCCGGAACCGGGCACGCGGGTCTCCAGCACGGCCTGATCCGCATCCGCCGCGGCCGGACCCGCCGCCGGTACGGCCGGACCCGCCGCCGGTACGGCCGGACCCGCCGCCGCGGGTCGGTCCTCCGGCGTGCCGGACCGCAGCGCGACCACGCGGTCGGCGACGGCGAGGAGGGCGGGCCGGTGCACGACCAGGAGGACCGTCCGGCCCGCTGTGAGGCGGCGTACCGCCCGCACCACGGCCTCTTCCGTGCCACCGTCCAGGGCGGCGGTCGGCTCGTCGAGCAGCACCACCGGCCGGTCGGCCAGGAACGCCCGGGCGAGGGCGAGTCGCTGCCGCTGCCCGGCCGACAGACCGGCGCCGTCCTCGCCGAGTACCGTGCCGACGCCGTCCGGCAGTTCACCGACGAAGTCCGCGCCGGCCTCGCGCAGCGCGGCCCGTACGGCGTCGTCGTCCGCGTCCGGCCTGGCCAGGCGGACGTTGTCCGCGAGGGTCCCGGCGAAGAGGTAGGGGCGCTGGGGCACCCAGGCCACGCGTTCGCGCCACCGCTCGGGGTCCAGGTCGGCGAGGTCGACGCCACCGATCCGCACGCTCCCCGACTCCGGTGCGGTGAAGCCCAGCACCACGTCCAGCAGCGTCGACTTGCCGACCCCGCTCGGTCCGACCAGGGCCACCGTCTCCCCGGGGCCGACGACGAGCGAGGCGCGGTCCAGCGAGGGTTTCGCCCGCCCCTCGTGGCGTACGGTCACCGCGTCGAGCGCGATGCGGACCGGTCCTGCGGGCAGGACGGCCGTACCGCCCTCCCGCACGGGTGTCTCCAGGACCGCGAAGACCTCCTCGGCGGCCGACAGGCCCTCCGCCGCCGCGTGGTACTGCGTACCGACCTGGCGCAGCGGGAGGTATGCCTCCGGCGTCAGGATGAGGATGACCAGGCCGGTGTACAGGTCGAGCGTGCCGTGGACCAGGCGCATGCCGATCCCGACGGCGACCAGGGCCACCGAGAGCGTGGCGAGCAACTCCAGCGCGAAGGAGGACAGGAAGGCGATCCGCAGGGTGCGGAGCGTCGCCTGCCGGTACTGCGAGGTGATCGTCCGGATGGATTCGGCCTGGGCCTTCGCCCGGCCGAATACCTTCAGGGTCGGGAGCCCGGCCACCACGTCGAGGAAGTGGCCCGACAGCCGTGACAACAGCCGCCACTGCCGGTCCATGCGGGCCTGGGTGGCCCAGCCGATGAGGACCATGAAGAGCGGGATCAGCGGCAGGGTCACCACGATGATGGCCGCCGACACCCAGTCCTCGGTCACGATGCGCGCGAGGACGGCGACGGGGACGACCACGGCCAGGCCGAGCTGCGGCAGGTAACGGGCGAAGTAGTCGTCCAGCGCGTCCACGCCGCGTGTGGCCAGCGCCACGAGCGACCCGGTCCGCTGACCGCTCAGCCAGCCGGGGCCGAGGGCCGCCGCCCGTTCCAGCAGCCGGTCCCGCAACTCGGACTTGACGGCGGCACTGGCCCGGTGGGCGGCCAGTTCCGTCGACCACGCCACGAGGGCGCGGCCGGCGGCGACCGCCGCGAGCAACGTCAGCGGCAGGGTGAGGTCACGGACGTCCAACCCCTGCTGGAACGCCCCGACGACGATCTCGGCGATGAGCATCGCCTGGGCGACCACGAGCGCCGCCCCGGCCAGCCCGAGGAGGACCACCGTCGCGAGGAAGAGACGGGTGGCTCCGGCGTACCGGAGCAGACGCGGATCGATCGGTTTCACGTGAAACATCCCCTGCCGGTGGCGCCTAGTGCGTCGCGTCGGCGATGTGCTGGGTGCCGATGCGCTTGCGGAACACCCAGTACGTCCAGCCCTGGTAGAGCAGGACGAGCGGCGTGGCGATGGCCGCGCACCAGGTCATGATCTTCAGCGTGTACGGGCTGGACGCCGAGTTGCTCACCGTCAGGCTCCAGTCCGGGTCGAGCGAGGACGGCATGAGGTTCGGGAAGAGCGTCAGGAACAGCATGGCGAACGCGGCGGCGATCGTGACCCCCGACAGGGCGAACGACCAACCCTCCCGTCCGGCCCGGATCGCGCCGACCGCCCCGGCGAGGGCGGCCAGGGCGACGGCCGTCGCGGCCATGCTGGTCCCGTCCCCGCGCGTGGACTGGGTCCACAGCAGGAAACCGGCGGAGAGGGCCGCGGTGACGAGGCCGAGGGCCAGCGCCAGCTTCCCGGCTCGGACCCGGATGTCACCCACGGTCTTCAGCGCGGTGAACACGGCCCCGTGGAAGGTGAACAGCGTCAGCGTGACCGCCCCGCCGAGCAGGGCGAACGGGTTGAGCAGGTCGAGGAGCGAGCCGACGTACTCCTTCGACGCGTCGATCTCGACGCCCCGCACGATGTTGGCGAAGGCGACGCCCCACAGGAAGGCGGGCACGAGGGAGGTCCAGAAGATGGCCTGCTCCCAGTTGTGCTGCCAGCGCTCCTCGGGCCGCTTGGCCCGGTACTCGAAGGCGACGCCGCGCACGATCAGGCAGAGCAGGATGACGAGCAGCGGCAGGTAGAAGCCGGAGAAGAGGGTGGCGTACCAGTCGGGGAAGGCGGCGAAGGTGGCACCGGCCGCGGTGAGCAGCCACACCTCGTTGCCGTCCCAGACGGGGCCGATGGTGTTGATGAGAACGCGCTTCTCGGTCCGGTCGCGGGCGAGCAGCTTGGTCAGGACGCCGACGCCGAAGTCGAAGCCCTCCAGGAAGAAGTAGCCGATCCACAGGACGGCTATGAGTACGAACCAGACGGTGGGCAGTTCCATGCCTCGCTCCCCTTCCTCAGTACGAGAAGGCCATGGGGCGGTCGGCGTCGCGGTCGTGGCCGCCGATCCTGGTGGGCGGGTTGAGGTCGGCCTCGGTGAGTTCCGGGGGGCCGGCCTTGACGTACTTCACGAGCAGCTTGACCTCGACCACGGCGAGCACCGCGTAGAGGAGCGTGAAGGCGATCATCGAGATGAGGACCTCGACCTGGGTGGTGCCGGGGGAGACCGCGTCGCTGGTGCGCAACACGCCGTAGACGACCCACGGCTGCCGGCCGGTCTCGGTGAAGATCCAGCCCCAGGAGTTGGCGATCAGGGGGAAGCCCAGGGTCCACAGGGCGGTCAGCCAGTACAGACGGGTCAGCTTGTGGCTCAGGGGCTTGCGGAAGAGCACGAGGTGGGGCACCTCGTCGTCGCCGACGCGCAGGGGCGCGGGCAGCAGGAACCTGCGGCGGGTCAGCCACAACCCGAGCAGGCCGAGGGTGAAGGAGGCCATGCCAAAGCCGATCATCCAGCGGAAGGACCAGTAGGCGACCGGGATGTTGGGCCGGTAGTCGCCGGGCCCGTACTTCTCCTGCTCGGCCTTGTTGGTGTCGTTGATGCCGGGCACGTAGGAGGAGAGGTCGCCGTCGGCGAGAAAGGAGAGCAGGCCGGGGATCTCGATGGCCACCTTGTTGTGGCCCTCGTCGACGTCGCCGTAGGCGAAGATCGAGAAGGGGGCCGGCCCCTCGCCGTCCCACAGGGCCTCGGCTGCGGCCATCTTCATGGGCTGCTGCTTGAACATGACCTTGCCGAGCAGGTCTCCGCTGACCGCGGTCAGCATGCCCGCGACCACGACGGTGACGAGACCGAGCCGCAGGGAGGTCTTCATCACCTGGACGTGCTTCCTGCGGGCCAGGTGGAAGGCGGCGATACCGACCATGAACGCACCACCGGTGAGGAAGGCGGCGGTCAAGCTGTGGAAGACCTGGGTGACGGCCGTGTCCTGGGACAGGACGGCCCAGAAGTCGGTGAGCTCCGCCCGTCCGGACACCTTGTTGATCGTGTACCCGACCGGGTGCTGCATCCAGGAGTTGGCGGCGAGGATGAAGTAGGCGGAGAGGATGGTGCCGATCGACACCATCCATATGCAGGCCAGGTGGACGCGCTTCGGCAGCTTGTCCCAGCCGAAGATCCACAGGCCGATGAAGGTCGACTCGAAGAAGAACGCGATGAGCGCCTCGAAGGCGAGCGGCGCCCCGAAGACGTCGCCGACGAAGCGCGAGTAGTCGGACCAGTTCATCCCGAACTGGAACTCCTGGACGATGCCGGTGACGACGCCCATCGCGATGTTGATCAGGAAGAGCTTGCCCCAGAACTTGGTGGCCCTGAGGTACTTCTCCTTGTTCGTGCGCACCCACGCGGTCTGCAGACCTGCCGTGAGCGCGGCGAGTGAGATGGTCAGGGGGACGAAGAGGAAGTGGTAGACGGTGGTGATACCGAACTGCCACCGCGCCAGCGTCTCTGGCGCCAGAGCCAGGTCCACGACGATCTTCTCCTTACGGCCTCGCAGCCCTGGCGGCCTCTCAGCCCCACGGCCTTCCGTTCGCCCGCCGATTCCGGTGGATCAAGGGAGGAACCTGGCGCGCTTGTGAATGCGTTCACAATCACAATCATTATGACGCAGACGAAATCCGTAGGGAGAGGTGGGGGTGCCTCTTCCGTCACACTTCAACATCTTGTTGAATTCGCGCCATGCAGATACGCATCTCGTGGCCGTCCGGCCACACCACCGCCACCATCGACGAGACCCCCACGAGCAGAGCGCTCGCGGGGGTCCTCCCGATCGTCTCCACCGCCCGTACCTGGGGCGAGGAGGTCTACTTCGACACACCCGTCTCGACCGGGACGGAACCGGGTGCCCGCCAGGTCGTCGAGCCGGGCACGGTCGCGTTCTGGCCGGAGGGCGACGCGCTGGCGCTCTGCTACGGCCCCACGCCGATCTCCCGGGGCGCGGAGTGCCGGCTGGCCTCTCCGTGCAACGTCCTCGGCCGGCTCGACGACGACCCGCGGATCCTCGCGACGGTCCGGGACGGCGACCCGATCCGCGTCGAAGCCGCCTGATCCACGTCCGGCCCGGCTGTCACCTCTCCGACACCGGCCCGCGGCACGACGACCCGCCCCGCGGAGCCGGAACCGGAACCGGAACCGGAACCGCTGAGGACTACCGAGACCCGCTCGGACCGCGCGGGCCGCTCGGACCGCTCGGGCCGCTCAGAAGCGCTCCTTGCGGAACGCCTCCGCGGTCCGCAGGAAGATGTCGTTCGCCTCGACCTCGCCGATGGTGACCCGGACGCCGTCGGGGGCGAACGGCCGGACGACCACGCCCGCCTCCTCGCAGGCGGCGGCGAAGTCGCCGGACAGCTCGCCGAGCGGCAGCCACACGAAGTTCGCCTGCGTCAGCGGCAGCTCCCACCCCTGGGCCGCCAGCGCCTCGCAGACCCGCTTGCGCTCGCACACCAGCGAGCCGACCCGGCCCAGCAGCTCGTCCTCCGCGCGCAGGGAGGCCACCGCCGCGTCCTGCGCGACCTGCGTGACGCCGAACGGCACCGCCGTCTTGCGCAGGGCGGCCGCGACCGGCTCGTGCGCGATGGCGAACCCGACGCGCATGCCGGCGAGCCCGTACGCCTTGGAGAAGGTGCGCAGCACGGCGACGTTGGGCCGGGTCCGGTAGAGCTCGATGCCGTCCGGCACCTCGTCGTCACGGATGAACTCGATGTACGCCTCGTCGAGGACGACCAGGATGTCGGACGGCACCCGGTCGAGGAAGCGCTCCAGCTCGGCACGGTGCACGACGGTGCCGGTCGGGTTGTTGGGGTTGCAGACGAAGATGAGCCGTGTGCGCTCGGTGATCGCCTCCGCCATCGCGTCCAGGTCGTGCGTACCGTCCGCGGTGAGCGGGACCTTCACCGGCGTGGCGCCACTGATCTGCGTGACGATGGGGTACGCCTCGAAGGACCGCCAGGCGAACATGACCTCGTCACCGGGGCCGGCCGTGGACTGCACCAGCGACTGGGCGATCCCGACCGACCCCGTACCGGTCGCCACGTGGGACACGGGCACGCCGAAGCGCTCCGCCAGCTCGTGCACCAGGGCGGTGCAGGCCAGGTCCGGGTAGCGGTTGAGGTCGGCCGCGGCGGCCAGGGCCGCCTCCAGCACGCCCGGCAGCGGCGGGTACGGGTTCTCGTTGGAGGACAGCTTGTAGGCGACGCGGCCTTCGGTGGCGGTGGCCGGCTTCCCCGGCTTGTAGGTGGGGATGTCGTCCAGCACGGCGCGCAGCTTGGGGCTCGTCTCGCTCACTGTGGTCCTCCTCGACCGTATGTACCACCGATACTGCACACCTTATGAGGATTCCGCGTTCCTGCGAATGGCCGAATTCGGGCCATCGTCGGTGACGGCCGGCACAGCGGCCGGTTCGGCTCCCGCGTCCGGGGGGAGCGCGGGAGAACCTGGCGCACGCTGGTGGCCCGCGCCGTGGCGCGCGTCCCCCGTAGAGGTGAGTTGCACGCTCTTCGAAACCGCGTCCAGCAGCCGGGCGCGGACGCGCCCACGACGCGCCCCGCCCGGGAAAACCACCCAACTTCCTTCTTTTCACAGCCCGTTGACCCATCCGGACCTTGCAGAAACGTGCCTGTCAACGCACGCATATGCGTCCGTCCTCGGCGTCTCCCGTCGCCCTACTATCGGCTCGCCATGACAGCAGCAGGGAAGCACCAGGTGAGCCGGGCACAGACCCGGGGGAGCCGGCAGGGGCGCGCGGGCATCCGGGATGTGGCCGCCGCGGCGGGCGTCTCCATCACGACTGTCTCCGACGCCCTCAACGGCAAGGGCCGGCTCCCGGACGCCACCCGCCGCCACGTCCGCGAGGTCGCCGACCGGCTGGGCTACCGGCCCTCCGCGGCGGCCCGCACGCTCCGTACCGGCAAGTCGGGCCTCATCGGCCTGACCGTGACGACCTACGGGGATGAACCTTTCACCTTCACCGAGTTCGCCTACTTCGCCGAGATGGCCAGGGCCGCCACCTCCGCCGCGCTCGCCCGCGGCTACGCCCTGGTCATCCTCCCCGCCACCTCCCGCCGCAGCCCGGTCGACGTCTGGTCGAACGTCGCCCTCGACGGGACCGTGGTCATCGACCCCTCCGACCACGACCCCGTCGTCACCGAGCTGGTCCGCCAGGGGCTCCCCGTCGTCTCCGACGGCCGCCCCGCCGGGACCCTCCCCGTCACCGCCTGGGTCGACAACGACCACGAAGCGGCCGTCCTGGGCCTCCTCGACCACCTCGCCGACGCCGGCGCCCGTCGGATCGGCCTGCTCACCGGCACCACCACCGACACGTACACCCGCCTGTCCACCACCGCCTACCTCCACTGGTGCGAGCGCGTCGGGCAGGACCCGGTCTTCGAGTCGTACCCGGCCCACGACCCGTGCGCCGGCGCGGTCGCCGCCGACCGGCTGCTCGCCCGCCCCGACCGCCCCGACGCCGTCTACGGCCTCTTCGACCCGAACGGCACCGACCTGCTGGCCGCCGCCCGGCGGTACGGTCTGCGGGTCCCCGAGGACCTGCTCCTCGTGTGCTGCAGCGAGTCCACGGTGTACGCCACGACGGAACCGCCGATCACGACGCTCTCGCTCAAACCGCGCCGGATCGGGACCGCGGTCGTCCAGCTGCTGATCGACGCGATCGAGGGCATCGACCACGACCGCCCCGTCGAGCAGGTGATACCGACGGAGCTGATCATCCGGACGTCGTCGCAGCGCAGGGCGCCGCGGACGACCGTGAGTCCGCCGCGCCAACCGCGCCAGGAGTAGGACACGACAGGCCAGCCCAGGACAGAACCGGGCAGAACCTCACAACGAGCCGGCGCGGAACTCGGCAGCTCCCTGACGGGAACCGCGTCTCTCCCGGTCCAGACCTTCTCAATTGGGGCGAAACAGCCGGCGAACCGGGCGTGCACCCTGATTCACCACCCCTGGTGCGTCACACAGCACAAGCCTCATTCCTATGATGGGCGCACGACAGCGCGGGCCGCCCCGACCAGGCCGGTCCGCGATGTGAGGGCGTCGCGACGGTGGTGGAGGGGTCGATGACTCAGGGGGCCGGTCAGGGACCCGTGGTGCGGACGGCGACGTTGCGCGACTTCCGCGTACCGCCGTACGCCCAGGTACCCGTTCAGGGTCACTCCGCATATCCGCAGCCGCAGGGGGCTCCGGTGCCGGAGCCCCCGCAGCGGCAGCCGGTCGCGCCGCCGCCGGCACAGCAGGTGCCACCGGCGCCGCATCCGGGCAACGCCTTTCCCGAGGAGGAGTTCCCGGACGGCTACACGCCGACCGAACGCGACCTGCCGGTCATCAACCGGGGCGACACGCTCCAGGTTTCGGTGACCCCGGACGCCGCGCCCGAGCCCGCCCCCGGAGTGCCGGGACCGGGCCCCGGACCGCTCTACGTCGTGGGTGACGTCCACGGCTACCTCGACGAACTCCTCGTCGCCCTGCGCGAGAAGGGTCTCGTCGACGCGGACGGCCACTGGACGGCCGGCAACACCCGGCTGTGGTTCCTGGGCGACTTCACGGACCGCGGCCCCGACGGCATCGGCGTCATCGACCTCGTCATGCGCCTGTCCGCCGAGGCGGCGGCCGCCGGCGGCTACTGCAAGGCCCTGATGGGCAACCACGAGCTGCTGCTGCTCGGCGCCAAGCGGTTCGGCGACACCCCGGTCAACTCTGGCGCCGGCACCGCCACCTTCCAGGCCGCCTGGCTGCTCAACGGCGGCCAGAAGAACGACATGGACCGCCTCCAGGAGGTCCACCTCCAGTGGATGTCCCGCCTGGACGCGATCGTCGAGCAGGACGGCCACCTCCTGCTGCACTCCGACACCACCGCGTACCTCGACTACGGCGCCACCATCGAGGACGTCAACGACACGGTTCACTCCATCCTCACCCGCCACGACGCCGACGAGTGCTGGGACCTGTTCCGCAAGCTCACCAAGCGGTTCGCGTTCCGTGATGACGGTGGCGCCGACGCCGTCCGCGAACTCCTCGCGGCGTACGGCGGGCGGCGCGTCGTGCACGGCCACAGCCCGATCCCGTACCTGCTGGGCGAGGTCGGCACCGAGGACGCCGACGGCGAGCCGGTCGTCCCGGTCGTCGCGGGCCCGCACGTGTACGCGGACGGGCTCGCCATCGCCATGGACGGCGGTGTGACGATGGCCGGGAGGCTGCTCGTCCAGCAGCTGCCGCTCGCTGACTGAGCGCGACGACGAGGGGCGAATTCCGGGAATCCCTGTCACCCCCCGGCGTGACGGCTCTACGATCGGCTGCCCACCCGCCGTCACGCGGCGGGCCCAGGCCCCACGGGAGTAACGGGGGACGCATCATGACGAGCGCTCCGCACCTGCTGCCCGAGGACCGCGCCGACTACGAGCGCGTCCTCGACGAAGCACTGCGCACCGCGACCGACCGTCCGGAGCCGTCCGCGGCGGCCGCGCGGCTCGGCGCCGGACAGCTCCGCGCCATGGCCCTGGACGCGGCCGCACTGATCAACACGGCCGCGGCCACCGAGTACGCGCACCTCGTCCGGGTGCGCGAGGAACACCGCAGACCGTCCGGCCCCGTCACCGGCCCCTCCGCAGGCCCCGGCTTCCCCGGCCCGCAGGGCGAGGTGACGCCCGGAGCGGGTCTCGGCGTCGTCGTCACCGTCCTGACGCCCGTCCTGGCGGGGACGGCCGCGGTCGTCCTGCTGCTCCTCGGCTACGTGCTGCGGATGCTGGACCCGCCGCCGGACATCGCCGGCCAGCTGCTCTCCGCCGGCTGGTTCTTCGCCGCCGTCACGGCCGCCGGACTGCTCGCGGCGGGAGCCGGACTGCTGGTCACGGCCCTGCGCAACCGCCCGGCCGAAGTGCACGGCACGGGAGCCGCCGAACCGGACGAGGTCGCCCGCGCACGCGAGGCGTGGCACCACGCCTTGCGGGAACGCGGCGTCCTGCCGTTCCTGTACGAAGCGCTGGCCGCGTCGGACGCCCACCCGGTGGGCACGCAGGAACCCACGACTCCGCGGCCGCCCGCCCCGGGCCTCGCCGCCCCGCACGCGGACTGACCCTCCCCCGGCCCGTCCGTCCGGGAGGCCCGCCCGGACGGCCCTCCCACCCCGGACAGGCCGCACCCGCCGGGAGGGGGCTTGTCGGGTGTGGCACAGCGCGGCGCCCAGGACACCGGCCGGTCGCGACCGGCCGTCCCCCGGCCGCCGGGGTGGACGGTGACGGCGGACGTGGGCGAGGACGTCGACCTCGACGACGACGCGGAGACGCACCGCCGCCTCCCCCGTCCGGCCCGGCTGTGCCCCGGGGCGGGGGGCCCGCCGGGGCGTAGCCGCCGGGAGCGGCCGCCGCGTGTCCGATCGTGAGGTGCCAGGTCGTACCGGGGGGTGGTGCCGGCTGGTGGGCCGGACGGCGACGGGGCGGGCCCGCGACTCCCCCCTTGGGTCGCGGGTCCGCCCCGTGGTCAGTGCCGGGCGCCTACTCCGCGAGCGGGAGGTAGACCCGGTTGCCCGCGGCGGCGAACTCCGCGGACTTCTCGGCCATGCCGGCCTCGATCTCGTCCTGCCCGAGGTCGCCGCCGTGCTCGCGCCGGATGTCCTGCGAGATCTTCATCGAGCAGAACTTCGGCCCGCACATCGAGCAGAAGTGCGCCGTCTTGGCGGGCTCCGCGGGCAGCGTCTCGTCGTGGAACGCACGCGCCGTGTCGGGGTCGAGCGCCAGGTTGAACTGATCCTCCCAGCGGAACTCGAAGCGCGCGTCCGACAGCGCGTCGTCCCACTCCTGGGCGCCCGGGTGCCCCTTGGCGAGGTCCGCCGCGTGCGCCGCGATCTTGTACGTGATGACACCGGTCTTCACGTCGTCGCGGTTCGGCAGGCCGAGGTGCTCCTTGGGCGTGACGTAGCAGAGCATCGCGGTGCCCCACCAGGCGATCATCGCCGCGCCGATGCCCGAGGTGATGTGGTCGTACGCCGGGGCGACGTCCGTCGTCAGCGGGCCGAGCGTGTAGAACGGCGCCTCCTCGCAGATCTCCTGCTGGAGGTCGATGTTCTCCTTGATCTTGTGCATCGGGACGTGGCCCGGGCCCTCGATCATCGTCTGGACGTTGTGCCGCTTGGCGATCCGGTTCAGCTCGCCGAGCGTGCGCAACTCCGCGAACTGCGCCTCGTCGTTGGCGTCCGCGATCGACCCGGGGCGCAGACCGTCGCCGAGCGAGTACGTCACGTCGTACGCGGCGAGGATCTCGCAGAGCTCCTCGAAGTTCTCGTAGAGGAACGACTCCTTGTGGTGGGCGAGACACCACGCGGCCATGATCGAACCACCGCGGGAGACGATGCCGGTCTTGCGGCGGGCCGTGAGCGGCACGTACCGGAGCAGGACGCCCGCGTGCACCGTCATGTAGTCGACGCCCTGTTCGGCCTGCTCGATGACCGTGTCCTTGTAGACCTCCCAGGAGAGCTCCTCCGCCCGGCCGTCGACCTTCTCCAGCGCCTGGTAGAGCGGCACCGTGCCGATGGGGACGGGGGAGTTGCGCAGCACCCACTCGCGGGTGGTGTGGATGTTGCGGCCCGTGGAGAGGTCCATGACCGTGTCGGCGCCCCAGCGGGTCGCCCAGGTCATCTTCTCGACCTCCTCCTCGATGGAGGAGGTGACGGCGGAGTTGCCGATGTTGGCGTTGACCTTCACCAGGAACCGCTTGCCGATGATCATCGGCTCGATCTCCGGGTGGTTCACGTTGGCCGGGAGCACCGCCCGCCCGGCCGCGATCTCGTCACGCACCACCTCCGGCGCGACGTTCTCGCGGAGGGCGACGTACTCCATCTCCGGTGTGATCTCGCCACGGCGGGCGTACGCGAGCTGGGTCACGGCCTGGCCGTCCCGGCCGCGCCGGGGCTGGCGCGGGCGGCCCGGGAAGACGGCGTCGAGGTTGCGCAGGCCGCCACGCGGCGACGTGTGCTTGATGCCGTCGTCCTCCGGGCGCACCGGGCGTCCGGCGTACTCCTCGGTGTCGCCGCGGGCCACGATCCAGTTCTCCCGGAGGGGCGGCAGGCCGCGGCGGACGTCGGTCTCGACGTTCGGATCGGTGTACGGCCCGGACGTGTCGTAGAGCGTGACGTCCTTGCCGTTGGTGAGGTGCACCTGCCGGACCGGCACGCGGAGGTCGGGGCGCGAGCCCTCGAGGTACCCCTTGTGCCAGCCGATGGACTTCCCGCTCTCCTCGGTGTTGTCGGAGGCAGGCGTGCGTGCGTCCTGAACGGTCATCCTGACCTACTCCCTACGCCGGCATTACCCGGTAACAGGTTCGGCGGTCGGCGCAGCGGCTTCCGTCGGCGAGGTTTCACGTGAAACATCGCGTGGACGGAGGTCAGCGCCCTCTCAGCCCGGTGCTCCGAGCTCCCGCGTGTGCAAAGGTGCCACCACGCTAGCGCCCTTCCGGCCACGCTGAACAGGGGGCCCCTGCCGTTCTTGCGATGATCGGTGGGTGACTTCCTCGCATCAGCACCCGGAGAACGGGTCGGGACACGGCCCCGAGCACGGTCCTGGGCACCACCCGGAACCCGACGCGCTCGCGCATGTCCACACCCACGCCCACGGCCCCGCCGCACCCGTATCGCAGCACCTGCGCAAGGTCATCGCGGCGGTGTTGATTCCCTTCGCCACGGCGGTGCTCGTCGGGCTCGCCGTCCTCTGGCCGGGCGGCGCCCCGGCTCACGAACGTACCGGCGTCGGCTTCGACCGGCAGACCGAACGGGGTGAGGTCGTCCGCGTCGAGCAGGTCGACTGCAAGGACGTGAACGCCGCGCAGGTCCCGCCGACCGGTGACACCAGCACACCCCAGGGCCGGGAGGCGGTCAACGCCCAGCAGGGCCAGTGCAAGCGCGTCACCATCGAGGTGACGAGCGGACAGGACGAGGGCCGCCGCTTCACGGAGATCGTCCAACCGGACGCACCGCGCCAGCTGGAGCAGGGGCAGGGCGTCGTGGTGGCGTTCGCACCGGACGCGCCGGAGGACCTGCAGTACTCGGTGACGGACGTCGACCGCCGCTTCCCGTTGATCCTGCTCGCCGCCGCCTTCGCCTTGGCCGTGGTCGCCGTGGGGCGCTTGCGTGGACTGATGGCGCTGATCGCCCTCGGTACCAGCTTCGTCTTCCTGACCTTCTTCATCCTCCCCGCAATCCTCCAGGGGTCGAACCCGCTGGTGGTGGCGGTGGTCGGATCGAGCGCGATCATGCTCATCGCGCTCTACCTGAGTCATGGCCTGAGCGCGCGGACCTCGGTCGCCGTCCTCGGCACACTGATCTCGCTGCTGCTGATCGGCCTGCTCGGCTCCCTCTTCATCGGCTGGGCCAGGCTCACCGGCAACACGGACGACTACACCGGACTGATCCACGGGCTGTACCCGGGCATCGACATGTCGGGGCTGCTGCTCGCCGGCGTCATCATCGGATCGCTCGGTGTGCTCGACGACGTGACGGTCACGCAGACGTCCGCCGTGTGGGAACTGCACCAGGCGGACCCGAAGATGGGCCCGCGCGCCCTGTACCGGGCGGGCATCCGGATCGGCCGCGACCACATCGCGTCGGTGGTGAACACGCTGGTCCTGGCCTACGCGGGTGCCGCACTGCCGCTGCTGCTGCTCTTCTCGATCGCCCAGAGCAGCGTGGGGACGGTGGCCAACAGCGAGCTGGTGGCCCAGGAGATCGTCCGGACGCTGGTCGGCTCCATCGGCCTCGTCGCGTCGGTGCCGGTCACGACGGGCCTGGCGGCCCTGGTGGTCTCGGCGGACCGGCCCTCCGCACCGGGCGGGCCGACTCGTACGGGACGGGGCCGCCGTCGCAAGAAGTGACCCCGGCGGCCCCGGTCCGGGGTCGCCGGACCGGGGCCGATCGGTGTGCCGGGACGGTCAGCCCGCGTTCTCGGCCAGGATGCGTCCGAGGGCCTCGTCCAGGCCCTCGTCGAAGTCGCCGAGCGCGCTCTCCTGGCCGAGGGGCACCAGCTTGTCGGTGCGGTCGAGGAAGGCGACCAGGGGTGGCGCGCTGGCGCGGAACAGCGCCTGGTCGGGGCCGACGCGCAGCCGGATGTGGACATCGGACAGATGGTCCTCGTCCGCGGTCGGCTCGACCCGCACGTCACCTTCCCCGGTGGCGCTGTTGATGCCGTCGAGGAGGAGCTCGCGACCGAAGGTCCAGGTCACGGGGGCGTCACCGGGCAGGTGGAAGGTCATTCGGACGGCGAAGGGGTCTCTCGTCTCGTACCCCAGCTCGACCGGGATCCTGAAGGAGAGCTCGTCCGAGACGATGAAGCTCATCAGGACCTCGGCCTGGACCGACTCGCGCATCATGTACCCCGCTGTAGATGAATGTCTTGAAGCAGTTCTCAAAGCAGTGGAGAGGGAAAACTGGCCAGGATTGATCCCCCCTGGCCCTCTTGACGTAATGCTGGTGCACGCGCTAGCGGATCACAAGGAGTGATTTTTCAGATACTGATAGAGAAGGCGAGCGAACCCAACAGCGCGTTGATTTCGCTGCGTAGTTGCTCGACCGCAGGGAGCAACCTATCTTCCGCGTGCAAGGGTACAGAAATGGCCATCGCCGCGGTGGTGGTTCCGGCAGTGATGGGGATGGCGGCGCAGACGGTCCCGAGCGCGTACTCCTGCCGCTCGACGAGGGGGTCCTCCACCCCACCGCGGTCGAGACGTTCCAGGAGAGTCCGGTGGTCACGGACGGTGTAGGGCGTGATGGGCTGCACGGGATGGCGCTCCAGGTGGTCCCGGCGCTCCCGGTCACCGAGCTGGCTGAGCAGGCACTGGCCGATCGCGTGGGCGTGACCGGTCGCACGGAAGTCCGCCCATTCGGCGACGGCGGGCGCGGCGGGCGTGTCGGAGACGGCGACGAGCTCGATCTCGCCGTCCCGGTAGACCGCGAAGTACACGGGCACGCCGATGGCGTCCCGCCAGCGAGCGAGACAGTCCTCGATCTTGGTGCGACGATTCTGCAGCGTCCCGGCACCGGCCAGCCGGTGGGCGGCCTCACCGAGGGTGAACACACCTCGGTCGCGCAGCAGGTAACCCTCGTGCGTCAGGGTGCGCAGCAGGTGGTACGCGGTAGGCAGCGGCAGCCCGGTCTCTCGCGCGAGCTGCTTGGCGGGGGCCCCGCCCTCGTGGGACCCCACCGCCTCCAGCAGTCGGAGCGCACGCTGCACCGAGCCGATGAGAGTCGGGGCAGTGGTAGTCGAAGCCATGACCGAAGGACACCCCCTGGGCATGTCGCCCATGAGCGGTCACCACTGGAGCCCCTGGATGCGTCTCGGCGCGACCCTGCACATTGCGCCGCATACAGTCGCAACAGTCGTACAAACCGCTGGTAGGGCGTTCAGTCAGCCCTTGATTCCAAGGGCCGCGGAAGCCCTGCCACTCTAATGGCAGCCTCCGTTCGGGGGTGCCTTCCGGAGGGGCCGTTCCCCCGGGCGGCCTAACGCCCGGGTCGGTTCACCAGCCGTCGCGGGTGGAGGACGACGAGGACGACGACGATCCCGTGAACTTCCGCACGACGTACAGGAGTCCGCCGACCAGCGCCACGAACACCAGTGCCTTGAACAGCAGGCTGACCACGAAGTAGACGGCGCTCGCGATCAGGCCGCCGAAGACGACCACGGCGATGACCGGTATGGCCACCCACTTCACCCACCAGGGCAGGCCCCGCAGGAGTTCCTTAACCGCCATCTCGTCCGCCTCGTCTCTCTCGCGTCTGCCACGTCGTTCCGTGTGGACGCCTTCGATGCTAGGCGCGGCCGGTGCCCGGCGGGGGCCCCGCAGCCCTTGGACTCCCCTGAACCTCCCCCTAGGGAGCGTCGGGGTCGACCCGCCCCTCCGGTAGCCCCGCGGGAGGAGGCCGTCAGCCCTCGGGCGGCGAGAACACCACCATGACCCGCAGGTCCTCGGTCACGTGGTGGAACCGGTGCGGGACCCCGGCCGGCACATAGACCACACTGCCGCGCCCCACCTGCGTCGTCTCGTCGCCGACCGTGATCGAGGCCCGCCCGCTGACGACGAAGTAGACCTCGTCCTCCTTGTGCGGCTGCTGCGGGTCCCGTTGCCCCGCGTCGAGCGCGTACAGCCCGACCGACATGTTCCGCTCGCGCAGGAACTGGAGGTACGCGCCGTCATGGGCGGCGCGTTCCGCCTCCAGCTCGTCCAGTCGGAATGCCTTCATCGCCGCTCGTCCCCGCCCTCGTGGTGATCGTGTCTGCCACGATCAGACACATGATGAATTTCGTAGTCAAGACGCTCGCGAACGCGGGCGCGCTGGCCGTCGCGATCTGGTTGCTGGACGACATCACGCTCACCGGCGACAGCACGGGCCGCAAGGCCCTGACACTGGTGCTCGTCGCCCTGGTCTTCGGCGTGGTGAACATCCTCGTCAAGCCGCTCGTGAACCTCCTCACGCTGCCGCTCTTCGTCCTCACCCTCGGCCTGTTCACCCTCATCGTCAACGCCCTGATGCTGCTGCTGACGTCCTGGCTCGCGGACAAGCTGGACCTCAGCTTCCACGTGGAGGGCTTCTGGACCGCCGTGCTCGGCGGTCTGATCATCTCCGTCGTCTCCTGGGCCCTCAACGTCGTGCTCCCCGACGGTCGCGACTGATGGCGTCCGTACCCGGCACGGGCGAAGGCACAGGCGAGGGAACGGGCGACGGGACGGGTGAGGGGACCCGGGCCGTACGGGCCGGCCTGCCGGAGCCCCGCAAGCACGAACCGACCCTTCCGGGCCCGGTGTTCGCCGCCCACTACCACCTACCGGGCGAGCCGACCGGCCCGTACACCTACGGTCGCGACGAGAACCCGACCTGGACGCTGCTGGAACGGGCCATCGGCGAACTGGAGGCCCCGGGGGCCGACGCGGCGGAGACGGTGGTCTTCGCCTCCGGCATGGCCGCGATCTCCTCGGTGCTCTTCTCGCAGCTCGCGGCCGGTGACGCGGTCGTCCTCCCGGCCGACGGCTACCAGGCCCTGCCCCTGGTGGCCGAACAGCTGACCGCGTATGGGATCGAGGTCCGCACGGCGCCCACCGGTGGCGACGCCCAGCTGTCAGCCCTGGACGGCGCGAAACTGCTCTGGCTCGAGACCCCTTCCAACCCGGGACTCGACGTGTGCGACGTCCGGCGCCTGGTGGCGGCCGCGCACGAGGCCGGCGCGCTGGTCGCCGTCGACAACACGCTGGCCACGCCGCTCGGACAGCGCCCCCTGGCGCTGGGCGCCGACTTCTCCGTGGCCAGTGACACCAAGGGCCTGACCGGCCACGGTGACGTCCTGCTCGGTCACGTCACCACCGCGGACGCCGCGCTCGCCGCCGGGGTACGCCGTTGGCGGAAGATCGTCGGCGCGATCCCCGGACCGATGGAGGCATGGCTCGCCCACCGTTCGCTGGCCACCCTCCACCTCCGTGTCGACCGGCAGTGCGCCAACGCCCTCGCCCTCGCCGAGGCCCTGGCGGAGCGCGACGACGTGACCGGGCTGCGGTACCCGGGCCTGCCGGGCGATCCGTCGCACCGGGTGGCGGCCGCGCAGATGCGCCGCTTCGGGTCAGTGGTCTCGTTCGTCCTCGCCGACCGCGAGCGCGCGGAGCGGTTCCTGGACGCGCTGCGCCTGGTGGACGACGCCACGAGCTTCGGCGGGGTCCGCTCGACGGCCGAGCGGCGCGGGCGGTGGGGCGGCGACGCGGTGCCGGCCGGGTTCGTCCGGTTCTCGGTCGGTGCCGAAGACCCGGACGACCTCGTCGCGGACGTCCTGCGCGCCCTGGACGCGGCGGCCGGACCGCACTGACGGGACCGACACCGCCGGCGGGGCTCACCGTGCCGGCAGGGCCGACCGAGCGGACAGGGCTCATCGGGCGGACAGCTGAAGCCCTCGCCGGGCGGGTACCGGTGGACGGGCGGTCCGAGCCTCCCCCTCGTGGCTCGGACCGCCCACCTGGTGTCGCCGGAATCCGGCCTGAGCCAGGCTAATTGACCCTACGTCAGTGTCCCATCACGCTGACGACAGCGCCCTATCGACATATTTATAGTTGTACGGCTTCGGGGAAGGCGCTCACCGAGGAGAGGGAGGGGCATGGATCTCGGCCTGTTGCGGACCTTCGTCACGGTGCACCGAGCCGGCTCCTTCACCCGTGCCGCGGCCCTCCTCGGCCTCTCCCAGCCGGCCGTCACCAGCCAGATCCGCACGCTGGAACGGCAGTTGGGGCGCCCTCTGTTCCTACGACAGGCCCGCGGCGTCACGCCGACCACCGTCGGCGACGAACTGGCCCATCGCGCCGCACCGCACCTCGACGCCCTCGTCGAGATCTCCGAGACGGGGGTGCACGGGCGGGTCGGGACGCGCACCCTCCACCTCGCGGGACCGCCGGAGTTCGTCGCGCTGCGGGCGTTACCGGCCCTGGCGCCGCTCGTCGCCGAGGGCCTCACCCTGCGGACGTCGCTGTTCGGCGCCGCCGAGGAGTGCCTGGACGGGCTGGCCGCCGGCCGGCACGACCTGGCCGTGGCCACGGCGCGGCCGCGCGGCGGTCTGCTCACCGCGAGACCGCTCTGCGACGAGGAGCACGTCCTCGTGGCCGCCCCGCGCTGGGCCGCGCGCCTGGCCCCGGAGACCCTGCTGAGCCGCGGGTCCGTGGTGCTGGAGCAGCTCCCCGTGGTCGAGGTCCACGAGTCGCTGCCCTTCGTGACCCGCTACTGGGCCGCCGTCTTCGAGTCGAAGCCCGCCGCCACGGGCACGGTCGTCGTGCCCGACCTGCGGGCGGTCCTGGAGAGCGCCGCCGCCGGGGCGGGACTCGCCGTGCTTCCGCGCTACCTGTGCGAGGACGCCCTGCGCAGCGGCCGCCTCGTCGCGCTCCTGGATCCCCCGGTGCCCCCACTGCGCACGTACTTCCTGGTCGTGCGCACCGGGACGCTGGCTCTGGCGCACATCGCCCGGGCGCACGAGGTCCTGCTGCGGGCCGCGGCCGCGTGGTGACGGCCGCCGGGCGGTGACATGAGCCGCGGCTTGAGGAGCCACGCGTGTCCCAAGCCGTGGGGTGACGGGAGGCAGCGGGTGGCGACGGCCCGCCACCGCGCGGTCACACGCGACGGTTACCCGGCGGTCGCTCCTCCCTGGCGGGTTTCAAGCGGTACGCCACGGGCCATTGTCCTGCCATGACCGAACGTCCAGTGGTCAAGCGCACCGCCCGCGCCGTCCTCCTCGACGGCGACGATCTGATCCTGATCAAGCGGACCAAGCCCGGAATGGATCCCTACTGGCTCACGCCGGGCGGCGGTGTCGAACCGAGCGACGCGACCGTCGTCGACGCACTCCACCGCGAGGTGCACGAGGAACTCGGCGCCAAGATCACCGACGTGGTTCCGTGTTTCGTGGACACCGTCGAGCACATCGAGGACGGCGGCGTCTCGGGCGTGAAGGTGCAGCACTTCTTCGTCTGCCGGCTGGAGTCGATGGACCCCGGCCAGCGGCACGGGCCGGAGGTCGACGAGCCGGTCGGCGAGTACGAGATCGTCCGGATCCCGTTCACCAGGGTCGGCATCGCCGCCGTGCACCTCGTGCCGCTGTCGCTGCGGCACTACCTCGACGGCAACATCGAGGGCGTCCGCGCCATGCACGCGCCCGACCTGGGCTGAGGATCCGACCCCTGCCGAGGATCCGTTCCGCCCTCTGTCGGGGTTCCGACCGCCGCGGAGGTGCCTCCCCTCTGCCGGGGGTTCCGCCCCACTGCCGGGTTCCGCCCGCTGTCGAGCCGTCGGCCTGGTGCGAGCCCGCGGCTGCGGCACCCGGTGACCGCGCCGTCCGACACCACCGCCCGCGACTCAGCCGGTCGCCGCGACGAGCTCGTCCAGCGAGTCGTGGCGGATGCGCTCGTGCGGGACTCCCACCCCCCGCAGCGCGTCGATCCCACTGCGGATCATGCCGGGCGGGCCGGACAGGTAGGCGTGGTACTCGTCCCAGGGTCCGTGCGCGCGGACCACGTCCGGCAGCGGGGTCTTGCCGTCGATCACGGCGCGCACCTCCAGCCAGGGGTGGGCCTGCCGGAGCCGCAGCATGGTGTCGATGTCGTACAGGTCATGATCCGTGCGGGCGCCGTAGAAGACCTCGACGGGCCGGCGCCGTCCGTGTTCGACGACGTCCTCCACCAGTGCCTTGATCGGCGCTATGCCGGTGCCGCCACCCACGCAGAGCAGTCCGCTGTCGGACGTGTGGTCGACGGTCATCGAGCCGGCCGGCGGACCGAGCCGCAGGACGTCACCCGGGCGGGCGCGGTGGACCAGCGCGTTCGACACCCAGCCCGCCGGTACCGCCTTCACGTGGAAGGTCAGCAGCCCGTCGGGACGCGGGGCCGCGGCGAACGAGTAGTGCCGCCACACCCGGGGCCACCAGGGTGTCTCCAGACTGGCGTACTGCCCGGCCAGGAAGGGGTACGGCTGGTCGGGGCGCACGGTCACGACGGCTATGTCGGGCGTCCTCAGCTCGTGCGCCACCACTTCGGCGTGCCACCAGGGCGGTCCCTTCCGCTCGTCGTCGGCCGCCGCGTCGATCATGATCTGCGAGATGGTGGTGTACGTGCGGATCCAGGCGGCCTCCGTCTCTCCGTCCCAGGTACGGGTGGCGTATCGGGTCAGCGCGCCGATCAGGGCCTCTCCCACGGCGGGGTAGTGAGCGGCCTGCGTGCCGTACTTCCGGTGGCCGCGGCCGAGGTGCCGGAGGTAGTCGGTGAGCACCGCCGGGTCGTCCATGTGCTCGGCGGCCGTCAGCAGCGCTCTGAGGAGACGGTCCCGCTGGGCGTCCATCGCCACGGGGAAGAGGTCGCGCAGGGGCGGATGGCGTACGAAGAGCAGAGCGTAGAAGTACGAGGTCATCTGGTCGGCCACGGGAGCCACCTCGGCGAGGGTGCGCCGTATCCGTATCGCGTCCGGCGACCCCGACGCGGCCGCGGCGGTGGCCCCGGGCACTCCCGAGGCGGCAGGAGGCGCGGGCGGTGGCTGCGTGGCGGGCGCCGCGGGCGGGCGCACCCGTTCACCGCCGGGGGACGCCGGAGCGTTGCCCGGCGGGCCGGCGGGCGTGCGTGGCGTGAACCATCCGCCCGCGGCGCCCTGGTCCCCGGCTGAGCCTTCTGCGCCTCCGGGGCCGGAGGAGCCCCGGCCGGCCGGTGTGGTGGTCGCAGCGTTCATAGAGTGCCTCGCCTCGAACTCGTCTCACGATCTGTTCCCGCACTTCCGTCGGCCCGGTTCGCCGTGAGCGCATCATGACAGGCGCCACGGCCGACCGGGCCGAGTGCGGGAAGCCTCGTTCTTCGTACCCGCTTCCCCGTGAGGCTGCACAACCCCCTTGCCATGGGTTGCCATGAGAATCTGCACAGAGCCGGTTCGCGATCTCCACGCCGGCCGGCCCCGTGCGCCCCGGGCATCACAAGGCCCGGGCACCGGCGCGCGGTGTTTCACGTGAAACCACGCGCCGGGGCGCCAGGGCGGTCCTGCCGCCCTGACGCCCCGGTCGTCACGTATCGGACCCGGTGCCGACTCTCGCCGCTCAGCCCGCGCCGGTTCGACGGGTGCCGGTCACCGCCGGGGGGCGGCCACGACCACCGGCTCGGCCGCTGCTCCGGCGGCGGTTCCGGCCCCGGCCACGACACGGGAGGCGCCGCGCCGGCCGCGGCGCTCCAGCGCGCCGGACAGCACCGCGAGGGCCAGGGCCGACCCGGCGAGCAGCGCGCCGACCCAGTTCGGGGCCGTGATGCCCCAGCCGGCCGCGATGACCAGGCCGCCGAGCCAGGCCGCGAGGGCGTTGCCGAGGTTGAAGGCCCCGATGTTCACGGCGGACGCGAGGGTCGGGGCCCCGGACGCCTGGTCCAGGACACGCTTCTGCAGGGGTGGCACGGTGGCGAAGCCGAGGGCGCCGATCAGCGTGAGGGTGACCGCGGCGGTGATCTTGTCCTGGGCGGTGACGGTGAACAGGGCGAGCACCAGGGCGAGGGCTCCCAGTGACACGTAGAGCATCGGCATCAACGCACGGTCGGCGAAACGGCCGCCCACGAGGTTGCCGCCCACCATGCCTAGACCGAAGAGGACGAGCAGCCAGGTGACGGAGCCGTCGGCGAAGCCGGCGGCCTCGGTCATCATCGGCGTGATGTACGTGATCGCGGCGAAGACGCCACCGAAGCCGAGCACGGTCATCGCCATGGCGAGCAGGACCTGGACGTTGCGGAACGCGGCCAGCTCGTGGCGCAGGCGCACGCCCTCGGGGCGCGGCTGCTCGGGCACGAGGCGGGCGATGCCGAGCAGGCCCAGCACGCCGAGCGCGGCGACGATCAGGAAGGTGGCGCGCCAGCCGGCGGTCTGACCGACGAACGTGCCGAGCGGCACGCCGATGACATTGGCCACCGTCAGCCCGGTGAACATCATCGCGATGGCGCCGGCCTTCTTCTCCGGCGCGACCAGGTCGGCGGCGACGACCGCGCCGATGCCGAAGAAGGCACCGTGGGCGAGGGAGGCGACGACCCGGCCGGACAGCATGACACCGAAGGTGGGGGCGAGGGCGGACAGTACGTTGCCCGCGACGAAGAGGACCATCAGCAGCATGAGCATGCGCTTGCGTGGGATGCGCGTGCCGAGCACGGTCATGAGCGGGGCCCCGAGCACCACCCCGAGCGCGTAACCCGTGACCAGGAAGCCCGCGGTGGGGATGGACACCCCGTAGTCGGCCGCGACCTCCGGAAGCAGCCCCATGATCACGAACTCCGTCGTGCCGATCCCGAAGGCTCCGATGGCCAGAGCGAGGAGCGCGAGCGGCATGGACAGCCCCTTCCTGATGGTTGCATTAGCGCTTTACAAGCCAGAACAATAGTTGCATGCGCGCTTTAATTGCAAACGCGGGCTATTGCGGACGTCGTCTATCCTGAGGGAAGCGTCCCGCCACCGGGGACACGAGCGGCGGAGAGGGAGAGCGATGAGAGCGACAGACCCGTCACTGACGGCCCTCGCCCAGGGGTGGTGTGCGCTCTCACTGCTGCACGGCAGGATCGAGAGCCACGTCGAACGGGCCCTGGAGGGCGCGCACGGCCTCAGCGTGCGGGAGTACTCGCTCCTCGACGTCCTCAGCCGCCAGCACGACGGCCCGGGCGGACACCTCCAGATGAAGCAGGTCGCCGACGCCGTCGTACTGAGCCAGAGCGCGACCACCCGCCTGGTCACCCGGCTGGAGGATCGCGGGTTGCTCACCCGCTACCTCTGCGACACCGACCGCCGCGGCATCTACACCGACGTCACCCAGGCCGGGCAGGAGCTTCTCGCCGAGGCCCGGCCCACCCATGACGCCGCGCTGCGCGAGGCACTGGACGAAGCGGGCCGGAAGCCGGAGCTCGCCCCGCTGGTCAAGGCACTCGAAGAGCTGAACACCGCGGACTGACGGCGAGTAGCCTCCGATGCATGAACGATCTTGAGATTCGTCGTGCGGCGGCGGTCGACGTCCCCGACATCGTGGCCATGCTCGCCGACGACCCGCTGGGCGCCGAGCGGGAGTCCCCCGACGACCTCGCCCCCTACCTCGCCGCGTTCGCGCGGGTGGACGGCGACCCCCACCAGCATCTGGTCGTGGCCGTGCGCGGCGGGCGCGTCATCGGCACCCTGCACCTGACCGTCATCCCGGGCCTCTCCCGCCGCGGCGCGACCCGGGCCTTGATCGAGGCGGTACGGGTCCACGCCGATGCACGGGGAAGCGGACTCGGCACCCACCTCATCGAGTGGGCGGTGGCCGAGTCCCGCCGCCTGGGTTGCGCACTCGTCCAGCTCACCTCGGACGTCACCCGCACCGACGCGCACCGGTTCTACGAGCGCCTCGGGTTCACGGCCTCCCACGTCGGGTTCAAGATGGCACTCTGACGCTGTTCGACGCGAAACCGGCGCCGCCCGTGGTGTTTCACGTGAAACCTCCAGCGCATCCCGCTGTTCCACGTGGAACCTCAGGGGGCGCCGCGCCACCCGCCCTCGTCCACCCCGCCCGGTACGGCGTCCCCCGGCTCGTACGGCTCACGGGTGAAGACGAACGATCCGAGGTCGAGATGGCTCACCGAGCCGTCCTCCCGCCGGACCACCCGGAGCACCTCGCCGTCGTAGTAGCCGTCGAGGCCGATCCAGCCGCCGTCCGGCCGGCGTCGGAACCGCGACCCGCGGCCCGCCCCCCGCAACGGTCGCAACTCCACGCCACCGTCCGCGAGCAGCGCCAGCCCGTACGCGTAGGTCCCCCAGTACCAGGGCCCTGTCAGCGCCAGCAGGGCATGGTCGGCCCCCGCGAGCGGTCGCCAGGGCCCCGGCAGGGGTGGCTCCGCCTCGGCGACGACGTTCACCAGGTCCGCGGCGAGCGCGCCGGCCTGCGGTCCGGACGTCGCGTTGGCCAGGACGACGGCCGCGACGTCCTCCTCGACGCCGAACCACAGCCCGGCGACGAACCCGGGCAGCGAACCGGAATGCCCCGCGAGGCTGCGTCCGTTCCGTCGTGCGAGCTGCAGACCCAGCCCGTAGCCCCCGTCCCAGTCACCCGCGACGGGCGGTGCCGCGGCCGTCCGCATCTCCCGCACGGACGAGGCCGACAGGACGCGGTCGTCCCCGCCGGCGAGGAACGACGCGAACCGGCAGAGGTCGGCGGCCGTCGCCCACAGCACCCCGGCCGGCGCCATCACCCCCAGGTCCTCGGCCGGCTCCGGCAGCAGCACGTCGGCCCACGGGTGCACCGCCCAGCCCTCGGCGTACGGCGCGACCGGCCGCGACGTCGTCCGCTCCATGCCCAGCGGCTCCAGCACCTCACCGCGCAGCGCCTCTTCCCACGGGACGCCGCGAACCTCGGCCACGAGCGCGCCGAGCAGGGTGTACCCGGGGTTCGAGTAGTGGTGGCGGCGTCCGGGCGGGTGCACCAGCGGCCGGTCGCCGAGGACCTCGGGGAGGCCGGGACGCAGCCCGCCCGGAGCGCGCTCCCACCAGGGGCCCGGCGACTCCGCCGCCAGACCGCCGCTGTGGCCGAGCAGTTGCGCCACCGTCACCGCGCCCACGCCCGTCCCCGGCAGGTGACGTTCCAGCGGGTCGTCGAGGTCCAGCAGCCCTTCGTCCCGCAACCGCATCACCAGTACGGCGGTGAACGGCTTGGTGATCGAGCCGATGCGGTACTGGGTGTCGGCGGCGGACCCAACGTCGCCGCGCGCCCCCGCCCACACCATGCGGCCGCCGCGGGCGACGGCCGCGACGAGCGAGGGGGCACGCCCTTCCGTCTGGGCGACAGCGATCCGGTGGAGCAGCGCGTGCTCCGTCGTGGGCAGCAACGCTGTGAAGGATGAGGTCATGGGCCCACATGTACCGCACGGCACGGAACCCTCCGCACCGCCGGTGCGTCGACATCGGTGTACGGGACGATCGAGGGGGGGCTCGCATGTCGGTGACGCTGGGCGAGGAGATCATGCTGCTGTCGCTGGACGACGTGTCCGGTGTCGCGAAGGACCGCTCCTCCGCCGGGTGGGCCGTCGCGGGCGGCACCCTGCTGGAGCTGGCCATGCGGTACCGAGTCCGCGTCGCCGGCGGCCTGGTGAGCCTCACCGACACGTCCACGACCCGGGTTCCGCTGCTCGACGACCGGTTGGAGCGGCTCGCCGAATGGGCGGGCCGCCGCGGCGGCGGCAAGGTCACCGACTGGCTGACGAAGGACCAGTCCACGGCCGTCCGGGCGACGGTCGAAAGCCTCTGCGACCGTCGCCTGGTCGTCGAGGAGCGCCACCGCACGCTGGGGATCTTCCCGGTACGGCGCTATCCCGAGGCCGACGGCAGCGTGGAGCGTGAGCTGCGCGACCGCCTGAACCGGGTCGTGCTGGAGGGCAGCCGCCCCGACGACCGCACCTCCGCGCTGGTCGCCCTCCTCCACGGCGCCCGGCTGCACGGCATCACCTTCCCCGGGGTGCCCCGCAAGGAGATCGAGCCGCGCATGGCCGCCATCGCCGAGGGCAAGTGGGTGGCCGACAGCGTGCGCAGGGCCATTCGTGACATGCAGGCCACCATGACCGCCATCACCACCACGACCGTCATCGTCGCCGTCTCCTGACACGCCTCAGGCCGGCCACAGCAACAGGTGCACGGCGAGGGCCGTGATCAGGGCGCTGGCGACCATCGCGGTGGCCAGCCGCCCACGCGGACCGGTCAGCGCCCGCCCAACAGGACACCGCCCCCGGCGAGGAACAGCTACCAGCCGGCCGACGCCAGGAAGGCCGCTCCCACGAAGATCCCCTGCTCCAGGGCGCCCGGGTCCCGCGCCGACCGCCCGCCGAGCACGAGCACGGCGAAGTAGACGACGGTGATGGGGTTGTCCAGGGTGATGCCCAGGAACGTCAGGTACGCCCGGAGCGGCCCCGGGGCGTCACCGGCGTCGTCACCCGCCGCCCCCGCGCCGCCGCGGTACGCGCGGACCGCGGTGACGGCACCCGCACCGC
The DNA here is from genome assembly GCF_024600715.1 of Streptomyces changanensis. Lineage (NCBI taxonomy): Bacteria > Bacillati > Actinomycetota > Actinomycetes > Kitasatosporales > Streptomycetaceae > Streptomyces > Streptomyces changanensis. The sequence goes on along the minus strand of NZ_CP102332.1, from coordinate 3,404,422 downwards.
CAGGACGACCAGCACCAGGGCCGACGCCCACCGCAGTGGCACGGTCACCGGCTGGAGTACCGGTACGAGCGTCGCGCCGCCCGCCACGGCGATCAGGGCGTACAGCCCGTCGGCCGTCGCCACGCCCAGCGCCGCTCCGGCCCCCACGCGCCACGACGTCCGCGCGGACAGCGCCACCAAGCAGGCCCCGACGGCCCCCACCGGTATGGCGATCCCGCACCCGGCGAGCAGCCCCCCGACCAGGGCGGCGATCACGCGACCGGATGCGTGGACCCCGCCTCCGTCCCCGCCTGCCGCTGGAGCCCCCGGCGCAGGACGGCGGGAAGCGACAGGGACACGGGAACACGGATCGAGGTCATACCCGCATGGTCCGCAGACCCCCGAATCCCCGGCAAACGGTTTTCCCCGCCCGCCGTGCTCAGAACGATCCGAGGAACTCCTCCCGCACCACCGCGCCGAGCGCGCCCCGGAACCGTCTCCTGGATGGTGTGGCCGGCCGCAAGCTCGAGGTCCGGGCGGCGGGCGGCGACTGGTAGGCGTTGACACCGCCCAGGTAATGGCCGCGGACCACCGCGCCGTACATCCCCAGCCCCTCTGGGACCGCCGCGGCGTCCTCGGCGTAGCCGGTGCGGGCGGAGCCGGCGGTTCGGCCGCAGTGGCCGTGCCCCCGCGCGCCGGTTCGCGCGCGATGGCCGACGTCATGCCCCCTCCGGCCGGTCTCCCCGTCACGCCGGAGCGTGTGGATCCCCCTGCGTTCCGTCCTCCGCCCTCCGTCTCCGCCCCGTGGCGGTGCTCTGACCCTGCGGTTCGACAGAGCCACCCCACGGGCCCGCACCCCCGCTGTTCTGCCGACAGTGAAGACCGGCCCGACCGGGCGCGACCATCAATACAGTCCGGTTCCATGACGACGGTCACCACGCGCACGGTCACATATCCGGCCGACGGTCTCACGATGGTCGGGCACCTCGCGCTCCCGGCCGGTGCCGGCCGCCGGCCCGCAGTCCTGATCGGGCCCGAGGGGCCGGGCCTGAACGACTTCCAGCGCCGCCGGGCCGACGCCCTCGCCGAACTGGGGTATGTGGCGCTGGCCTTCGACATCAATGGCGGGCGCTGGTTCACCGACCCACAGGAGATGCTGGCGCGCTTGACCCCGCTGCTCGCCGACCCCGACCGGATGCGGGGTATCGGCCATGCGGCACTCGATGTGCTGCGTGCCGAACCGCGGACCGACCCCGACCGGATCGCCGCCATCGGCTACGGCACCGGGGGCGCGATCGGGCTGGAACTCGGGCGCGACGGCGTCAACCTGCGCGCGATCGGGACGGTCAACGGACTGACCACGGGTCGACCCGGCGAGGCGGCGCGCATCCGTTGCCCCGTGTGGGCCGGGGTCGGATCGGAAGACCCGATCATGCCCGCTGAGCAGCGGGACGCCTTCGCCGCCGAGATGCAGGCTGCGGGCGTCGACTGGCGCCTCGTGGTCTACGGCGGAGCCCTGCACGCCTTCCACCACCCGCCGGTCGACCAGCCGGCCGACCAGACCGTGCTCCCCGGCGTCGGCTACCACCCCAAGCACGCGCAGCGGGCTTGGCGCGACATCATCGACCTGCTCGCCGAGTGCCTGCCGGTAACGGAGTGAGCCGGCCCCCTCGTACGGAGCGGGACCCGACGGGCTCCCGGCCCCGGGCCCGCGCGACAGCGGTGTGGGTTCTCCGGTTTCGCTGTCCTATGGCGATGCTGTGACTGTAGGATCCCGCGGTTCGTGTCATAGAGCATCGCGTTGACCTGCAGCTTCTCTTTGAGTCTCACAGCGTGACGAGCTTGATCAATCTCACGGACGTGGCAGATTCCTCAGCACGAGGGAGACTGCCTCGGTGACCTCGAACGCGCCCCCCCTGCCCGGCACGAGCCACTCCCGGCCGACGCTTCCTTGTATCCAGACCTGGCGTCCGCCGGCAGCTTCGCCGGAGCGCTGGAAGCCGTGGCTGCTGAGCTTCGCCGGAGCGCTGGAAGCCGTGGCTGCTGAGCTCGGTCTCTCCCTAGGCAGGGTTCTTGTGGATGATTCGAACCCGCTCCGGACGGCAGGCGTCGAGAGCACGGTGGCTGACCGTGAGGCGTGCTGGATCAGCCTGGGGTCTGTGGAGCGGTGGTTCATCTTCAGCGGTTGGTCCATGGGGGTGCAGTTGGTCTCGGGCGCGACTCAGGACTTGGGCGAGATGGCACGGGCCCTGGAGGCATGGCGGAACGGCCTGAGGCTCAAAGAGATCCGCGAGGTGAGCCCATTCGTCAAGGTCACCGAGCTGGCCGAAGCCCATGAAAAGGGTCCGGCCGAGGCGGTCGCGGTGAAGTGGCGCTTGCTCCTTGAATGCCTGCGCCGAGATTCGGACCGCCGGGAGCTCGCCCATCGGACGCTGAAGGTTGCCGAGCTTGCGCATGCCGAACCACAGCTGCGCCAGCTGCTTCCGTTCACCAGCCACTGGTCGCTTCATTTCACAACCTGCACTGGGTTCCCGTACTCATGGGACGTGCCGTTCATCGATCCGCTGAGCGACGGACGATATCGAGTCTGCGGCCCTTCACAAGGAAGAGTGATCGGTGAGGCGGACACCGCTGAGCACGCGATCGCTTTGGTGGTGGGCGGGCTTCCGGCGAACTGCGGACCAGCAGTCGCCGGCACTGTCAACGATCAACAGTCTTTGTAGTTCCTCCTCCGCCCGTCCGATCTCATGACGGCCGGGCTGCGATCTGCCGACGGGCGGAGTTCCAGACCTCCTCGAACCCGTCGGAGGTCAGCTGCTCCGGATCGTGGCCTTCCCACTCGGAGACGGGCTGTTCGGCTGTGATCCCGAACCTGTTGTCGTACTCGTCGAGGCGGCCTGCGTCGCGGGCCCGCTGCCACTCGGCGAGGGAGGCAGCTGCGATCGGGGTCAGCTCAGGCCCTTCGAGTTCGACCTGCCGGATCACCCAGCCTTCGGCGTCGACCTCGAAGTAGAACCAGGTGTCTTCCTCGTCCCAGTAGCAGCGCATCCAGGTGGTCACCAGGCCATGATGACGGGCCAGGTGCACCGCGCTGCTCCGCTTCGCCTCATGACTGGGCGATGAATCCTGCGGATCGATCGAGCTGGAAAGGAGAACCGACCCGGGTGGGATCCCAGCCCTGATCCCGTGCCGCTCGAATGCCGGCAGCAACGTGTGCTGGGCGAATGGGCTCCGTCTCGACGCCCACCCAGTTGCTGGGATGGGCCTGGCCGCTGGTGACGATCAAGGTCGTGCCCGGCCGGCTGCCGCCGGCCGCTTCGACCGCGTAGGTCATCGGTGTCCAGCAGAGTCCCTGCATGTAGGAGGGCTTCCTGCGGATCCGCCAGCGGTACTCGATTCCGTCAACGGTTATGCGCCGGGAACCCTTCTTGTTCAGCGCCATCTTCGCCTCCTCCGCTGTTGGACTGTGCTGTGTCGCCGCGGGCGCGAAAAGCAGGTTGCACGCGAACGTACCGAACGTCATCGCCGACAAGTACCTTCGGGACTACGGATGGGTTGATCAGCCCATAAGTTGGTGTCAGTGCCGAGCGACCCGGCGCATCGCACCCACCCCGGGTGCACTCACCGCGATCGGAGAGCACCGTGAAGAACAGCCCGTTGTGGCGAGTGGTTGACAACGAGAGTGGTAGCCAGTCCATCGTTAGCACGCCCTCCGAGGCGGTCACGTTCGTCAACAGCCGGTTCGACACCGATGACGACGACGAGCCGTTCAGCATCACCGAGGTCGGTCCTCTCCTTCCGAAGCCGCTCGGGGTCATCACCGCATGGGCCGCCGAGAAGGACGGCGAGCGAACCGACGGGCGTACTGCCCCGATCACCATCAGGCCGGTTGTGACGGACAACGCCAGCGAGTGCGATGACGTCGTGCTCTGGGGCGACGTGTACGTCTCCTGGGACCACGACATGTACACCGTCGAGGGGCCGGACGGCTCCGAGTACAGCGAGGCTTACAGCGCAACCGAGTTGAGTGCGATCCTTGCCGAGTACGCCGACGACTATGAGTACGCGCCTGAAGGGCCCGACAGCCACAGGTGGCCGAAACCGGAAGAGTTGATCACCTACGGCGCCCAGGAGTGTGCCAAGCGGTTCGGGCACCTCGACGACGATGCCCTGCTGTGGCTCGCTGCCACCCGCATCACGCTCGCCGTGTGGCGCAACACACCCGTCGAGAACTGGCATGCCGGGAAGAGTCCGCTGCACGACGGCACGATGATGCGGATCAACACGGCAACCACCCGACTCGTGCGCTCGATGCTGTCGTTCGACCATGTCGACTGGATCGGTCTCGGTCTCGCGATCGTCAACCCGTCCCGGGTTCTACCGACAGGGCAGTCCGTACTCGAGCTCGGGCTGGCCTGCCACAACCCTGACGACCCGGCGCACGAGGTTGATCCGCGAGAAGAACTCGCGGAGATGGCGCAGGTCGCGATCTCATGGGGGCGAAGGTACTGCCTTCACGAGAAGGAGTTCGGCCTGCGAACCCTGATCGAATCCTTCTGTGCGTCCGACAACGGCTGGTTCGGAGCACCGAGTTGGGGGCGCATCGTCGATCGGTTCCTTACGGCTGTCGACGACCGGGAGAATGCGCACTGGGGCATATACCAGGACAAGCCTTGGTTCAACGAGTGGTTCACCAACCGGCCGGCCGACATTGCGGATACCACGGAATTTCGTCGGCTGCTCCTTGCCGGGCCCGACCTGCTTTCCGAGGAGGCCGCCGAATGGTGCGTGGATGGTGCCATCGGCTACGTCTGCCAGGACGACCACGCGAACGACTGCTGGCGGTGCGGTATCCCGCTGGCAACGGAATCCCCCAACGAGTGAATGTGTGCACCAGCATAGAAAAGCAGCAATCCACTGACCGCACTCTCTCCCGCCTACTCGGCGGCCTCCCCTGCTTGGGGAGCCAGTCGCGGCTCCACTGACTGGAGATGTGCGGGTGCTTCTGACGGATCTGTGGCAGCAACGCTGGCCCGGCTGCCCGCTGGTCGGCACAAGCTCCGTGAGCCCTACAGGAGTGTCTGGGTCCGCTTCCACAGTCCGTCGGGTCTTTGACATCAGTATCACGGGCCTGCTGGTTTCTTGATAACCACGGCTTCCACGACACGGAGGTCGAGCAGGTCGCCGGACCTCCGGGATCATGACGCCATGCAACTCCGATACTTCAATCAGACCGGATGGACCGCCATCTTCAATGGCACTGAGACCGAGATCGGTCGCATGGTGCGCGTGGAGGGATGGGATCCCGCAACCGGGACAGCCTTGGTGGTCGACCCGCAACGAGGGGCACTGCGCCAGGTCACGGACTACGTGGACTTCTCCCACTTGGAGCGGGCCGATCAGGTGGTCGCCGCGATACCCGGTGGGGGATGGCGGGCACACTGGACGGATGAAGGGCCGGGTGGATCACCTCTCACGGAGCAGGTGCTGGCCTGGTTGATCACTTCGCAGGGCCGGGCGACTGCCATCACAGTCGATGCTGAGGGGCATGTGGAGGACGCCGACAGCGCCGACGCCTTCATACCGCCGGGTGAGGAACTTCAGTGACGGCGTCGATGCCGCAACAGGCGGGCCCGGCGTCCGAGGGTCGGGCTTCTGATGCCGACTGGGAGGCTCCCTACTACCGGGTTCGGGCCGCCGGCTTCCAGGTGCTCTTCCTCGTGGAACCGGACGAGGCGATCGAAGAGGTCTGCAACGTCGATGCCGAGGTTCATCTTGCCGACGGGTCGCGCTGGAGTTCCACGATCTTCACTCTCGCCGAGGTGGATCGGCTCATGCGGAGCTGGGAGGCGAGCGGAGAGGCGGTCTCCGGGCAGTGCTTCTTCTGCGCGGACGGGCTGATCGTGCGGAATCCCGGCATCGGCAGCATGGTGCGCGTGATTGCCGCGCTCGTGGCCTCCGGCGAGTTGGACGGGGTATTCCGACGCATTGCCGACCCGGAATGATCATGCCGCGTCTCAGGGCATCGTGTTGTCCTGCATCTTTCGAATGGCCTTGAGCACCTTCTTCCCCAGGGGAGTGAGCGTCATGGGCCTACCTCGTTCCGCCCGGACCAGGAGTGGTCCACCGAGTTCTCGTTCGATCCGGTTGATCTGTGCGACGAGGGTGAACGTGTTGAGGCCGAGGCCGCTCGCTGCGGCACCGAGGCTGGGGTAGGGAGATGCAGCCGCGAATCGGCTCAACCGTTCGCTGGCCCCCTGGCCGCCGAGTGCCGGCCGAAGGATGCTTGGTGCTCGGCTGGCCTGGTCGATTGCCCGAAGTACCTGGCTGTGACTGGACCCTCCGCGTGGTCGCAGCGGAACGTTGTGGGTCTTGGCCCAGCGGGCCATGTTCGCGGTGCTCATGCCAGCTTCTCGGGCGAGGTCCGGCAGGGTCCGGCGGCGGTGGACGTACTGCTCGATGAGCCAGGCCCGTTCGACAGTGCCGCGGCGCTTGTAGTCCTTGGGGCCCTCGCGGAGCGGGATGCCGTACTCCTTGGCAAGGTCGGTCAGCACTCTCCGGGAGAAGCCGGTGAGGGTGGCGATCTGCTGGAGGGACCGGTGTTCGTCGAGGTAGAGCCGGGTGAAGCGCTCTGCCGGAATGGCTTGCCGGGCCTGCTGCCGGATGCGGCCGGTGGCCCTGGCGGTGCTCTTCGTCAGCGGGGGTGCGGGGGCTGGATGCTCGTCGAGGGCATGTCGGATGGCCTCGACGGTCGTGCCCAGGACCTGGGCGGCGTGCTGAACGGGGTGCTGGCGTTCGCGGACAAGCTGGTGCAGGCGGGGTAGGTCGACGTGTGCCGGGTCGGGGCCGGGAAGGGAGAGCCCTGCCAGCAGGGTGGCGGGCGGCTGCCAGGTCATGGGCTCGTCGTGGATGTGGTGTGAGGCCAGGAAGGTGAGGACTTCCTGCTGGAGGGCATGCACGAGTTCAGGGGTCTGAAGCGCGGTGAACCGCAGGGACGTCGCCCGGAACTCTGCACTGTCGGGCCCGCCCAGGTCGTCGGGGGCAGACTCGGCGGGCAGGCCGCTGAGACGTTGGAAGAGCTGGCTGCGTGCGATGCGTTCGCGCCGTCCGGTTCCCGGTGGTGTTCCGGTGCGGCGGCAGATCTCCAGCCAGCGGTCATGAGGAAGCAGGCCGGTGTAGTTGAGGAGTCGGCGCCGACCGTAGTCGATGGGGGTGCTGTTGGCACCGAGGTAGTCCGCGAGCCGGTCCAGAGCAGTGGCGATGTCCGGCCATTGCGGAAGGTCGTCGACTTCCTGGAGGAGGCGTGACACCTCAGTGCCGTCGATGACGTCACCGATCAGCCCGGCTGCCTGGTCCAGGGATGTGCGGCTGTCGGGAATCAGCAACAGGGCGGCGAGAACGGGAGCCAGAGCCCGCGCATGGATTCCTTCAGGTGGTGCGAGGCGGATCGTCCAGGGCGGCCAGAACATCGTGGGGATCTTCCTGGCTCGCTGCTCGATGTCCCGAGTGGTCCGGGTCGGCCGGCGGGGGGTCTCGGTCATGATGCGGTAGCGGACGTATTCGCTGGGGCGGAGGGAAGGGGCGAGGGCCGCCAGGTGCACGGACTGCAGCACCGGGCTGATGCCCCTGCCCCAGCTGTCGATGCTGGTCGCCGAGATCTGCGTGAGTTCCTCGCGTACTGCTTCCAGCAGGCTCCGCAGGGCCTCGCCGGCCGGGTGGATTCCTGGTTGCTCCAGGATGCTCAGGGCCATGGTGACCGCGACGGCCGTGTCCGCGGCTCGGGGCGGGGCCATGAACCCCGGACGTTCCATGGCCTGTCCGGTGTGCGGGGAGACCGCATCGGTGCTGAGGTGAGCTTCTGCGATGTCAGCCGGGATCTGTTCTCGTAGGACAGCTGCGGGCAGGTCGCTCAGGACGCGTATGCCCAGGGCCCGGATGTCGGCCAGCACCGCCGAGGCCGGCTGGGGAGAGGTTCGGTAGGGGCCGAAAGCTGCCGTTGCCCCGTCGATGATCTCCATCACTCGGTCCTGCGCCGTGAGAACCGGATGACCAGGAGGCAGGAGGAGCGTCGAAGCGCGGGTCAGATCGGTGCCGCAGCCCGCCGAGAACGGGCGGGTGGGGCGGGTCGGTGGATTGCCGCAGAGTTCAGGCCGGGGGACGGACCGGCCGGAACGGGGCCGCTGCCGCGGCACCCTCCCGCAGTGCGGGCAGCAGTCCGCCAGCAGCCTGCGGTGCCAGGTGCAGGCGAAGGAGAAACCGAGCCTCCAGGACAATTGCCATCGCCCACCAGTGGCATGAAGGCACTCCGGACAGAACCGGGATCCCCCTCCGCGGCCCCAAAGGACGTGCCGTGACACGGCCCGGCCCCCGGCACTCAGGTGGAGGGCCCGTCCGTCGTAATGAGTCAGGGTCAGGGCAGCGACTGTCTCCGGGGACGTCCCGGTGGCGTGTGCGACAGCGGCGGCCAACCGCTCGTCGAGGACGATCGTCCAGTCTGCCGGGATGCCCCTGAACTGGTTTCCGGCCCGGTGCCGGACCGGGAAGCCGAAGTGCAGCAGAACATCACCGAGCGCGGTGTCCATCCGTCTTGCTATCGCCTCCAGCCATGAGTCCAGGGCCTCGCCGGGCAGTGGAGGCAGCCGGATCGGCAGGGTGCGGGCCGGCGTTCTCATGCGGGTCGCCGGCTCCGGGGCCGCGGGCGGCTGGTCAGCCGTTTCTTCTCCAGCGCGGCCTGCAGTTCGAGGCGGGCGGCCTCGGATGCCTCGTCGTTCTTCACCCGGTCCATGAGCTCCTGGTCAAGACGTTCGGCGCCGGTGCGGACCGCCCGCTGGCAGCTGCGGTTGATCAGCGTCATCAGCGAGCCGATGTGTCCGGTGCTGCGGGCGAAGAGGTAGTCCGACAGGTCGTCCGCGAGCATGCCGGGATGCTTGTCGGTGAGCACGACTCGCTGTTCGAGGGCCAGCAGCATCTGCCGCCACTCCCGGCGCCCGGCCTCCATATCGATGGTGAACGGACGAAGCCCGAGGCGGGTGGTGCGGCGGCCGGTCTGGGCCAGAGCGGTGTCGCGCCCGTTCGTTCCTTCGCCGAACAGGCCCTTCTTCGCGAGCTCGACCCCCACCATCAGCAACGTCACCGGGAACTCGTTGGCGATCCACTTCAGGTGGTTGCTCACCTCGATGCCGCTCTTCTGTCCCCATTTCAAAAAGTGCAGATCGTCCAGAACCACCAGGCGGACATCACAGGACAGCACGCAGTCCAGCACCCGCCGTCCGAACTGGGCGGTGGTCCCCCGCATCTGTCCGGGGTGGCCGAAGAACTCCAGCATGGCCCGGTTGAGATCCTTCATTCCGGTGTTCCCGGTCAGCCCGACCCGGCAGACCGGGATCCGCTCGTGCCCTTGGCTCGTGAACGCGCCCGACTCCTCGATCTCCCGCTGGTGGAAGTCGCGGGCGAAGGCCAGCACCGAGGTCGTCTTGCCCAGACCCGGGAACGCGTCGACGGCCACCGCCCCCTTGGCCTTGTCGCCGTCCTGCTCGTTGCTGTCGACGATGTCCCATAGGTCTTCATGGAGCTCTGTCAGTTGCGGCGTCTTGACCGGGCCGATGTTCGCGTGCCACTGCCGGCGCTGACGGTCGTAGTCCGCCCGCGCCTGTGTGGGCAGGGACTTCAGCTGCTTGCGGGTCAGCAGGTCGGGCCGGCTGCGGCGAGGGCTCTCTGCGAACGCCTTGAAGTCCTCCTTCCGCGACAAGGCAAGACTGCCTGGCTGCGGAACGCTGCCGTCGTTCACACGTCCTCCAGGGCATCGGCGTAGAAGTCGTCCTCCCCGGCGAGGTCCTCCAGATCGGCCTCGTCGTCATCCCCGGTCTCCGTCACCACGTCGGGCTCCCGCAGTTCCGCGGTCTGCTCGTCCTGGCCGAGGGCCTTGCGTACGGACGGAAGCGAGACGACCGTCTCCGCCTCACTCTCCGGAAGCTCGATGGCGGCCTGCTCGCGCGAGAGCCGCAGGGCCATGCGCCGCTCGGCGATCGTGGTGCCCAGCCCGAGATTCCACCGCTCCAACAAATCAGCGACGGCAAGCCGGTCGTCAGGAAAGCGATACTTCGAGGCCGCCAGCTGCCGGGCGAACGTCAACGCGTCCTCGCTCAGCGGCATCTCGGCCGATGGCGCGTGCTCCCAGACCAGCGTGCGCCAGGCCCGAGTAGCCGGATCGCGGAAGTAGATCCGGGTGATGTCGTCGGGGTCCACCTGGAAAGGCCAGCCGTTCTTGACCGGACTGTCGTAGGGGCTAAGGACTCCCGGCTCGGGCAGGCCGGGGCCGCTGTAACGGCGGCGGCCGATCTCGACCCCGTAGTGCTGGACCGTGCGCCACTTCGTCTGCAGGAACTCGTAAGCCAGGTCCCGGTCGCGGGGCGCTTCGATGTAACCCGCCCGCGCCATGCCGTGCTCGAACATCTTCGCTGGGGACATCCGCAGACCCGGCAGACCGGGATCGACCAGACTGGAATGCGGCCGGCAGTGATAGACCGCCGCGGTCCACTCCCGGATGATCGCCTCAAGCTCGTCGAGGAAGAAGAACGCGTCGTCCTCCGGGCTCTCACCCCGCGAGTGGATGTCGGGGCCCTTATAGCCGGGCAGCACCTGCAGCAGCCCCTCCCGCAAAGTCCGGAAGTAGCGCTCGACCGGCCCCTTATCGCGGCCCGTCCGCAGCCGGGCCGGCTGGATGGAGATGCCCATCCGTCGGCAGACACTGGTCAGGTGCTCCGAGACATAGACCTTGCCGTGGTCGACGACCAGCGTCTCGGGAACCAAAGGCGGCGAGGCCAGCCCCGGCCCGGTGGCGCCTTCGACATCGACCAGGACGGTGCGGGGGATGCCATGCTCGGGCCAGACCGCGTGCCGCGGCCAGTCCCGCCCCGCCAGCCGCGGCCGAAACGACTGGAACAGCACCGCACTGACATCCACCGCCTTCGTCGAGACCGGAGTCAGCCGGATCCCCGTGATGCAGCGGGAGTACCAGTCCATCCCGACACTCAACTCGGCCTGAACCCACTTCAGCGTCAACGGGTCGAACGCAAAGACGTCCAAGCGGGTGGAGTCCATCAGCAGATACTCACCCGGACGCGTCGGCCGCAGCTTCCCGTACGGACCCTCCGGCCGACCGGCGATATCCCGGTTCCGCTTCGTACTCAGCCGGAACAGCGGATGGCGTCGCTCCAGCTCCTCCAGAAGGCGAAAGGCCGTCGCCCGGCTCGGCTGCCGCACCACCCCCTCACCGAACCGCGCTATTACCCGAGCCCGGGTCCGCTCGATCACCATCGTCCGCGACGGCCGCGACTGGTCGGTGTGCTCGGCCATCACCTCTACCGCGGTCTCCACCCACCGATCATCAACTCCTGAGTGGGGTCTTTCTGTTGTCTTCTTCGGCGCGAGCCCGGCCTCTCCGCCACGACGAAAGTCAGAGACCCATTGCTTCACGGCACGAGGTGATACCCCCAGCTCAGCCGCCTTTGCCGTGTATCGAGCCTCCCACGGTTGCTCCGGGCGATAGGCCGGTCGGGGCTCACCATCGCGTGCCAGTTCCGGAGCTCCAGACCGGTATCCCGTCAGAACCTCCCGGACGTGCTCAGCGCGTTCAAGGACTTTCGCCCGTGCAGAGCTGTCGAGCTGCCCAAGTACGACCGAAGCGATCTCCTCTTCGTCGTCGGCTGACGGTCCCGGGCCGTCTGGACTTACAGCGGCACGGTCCGAGAACAGAAGTTCTTTGAGTGACAGGCGCAGCAATCGCCCCCGGCCATCCTTCAGGACCACTTCGTTGCCTGCCGTGGTCGCAGCCATCTCCACCACCTCGACGGATTCCCCGTCGTAGCGGAAGCGCGTACCGACCCCGACCCGAGCCCCTGCTCTACTCATGCCACCCACCTCAGAACGTGTGAAGGGCCCAGCGGCCGATTGAGGTCGGTAACGAGAGACTGCATCCAGAGCAAATGATGGATGGCAGAGCGGACTTGGGACTCCGGACGATTCGGCAGACAGCGCGCGGCCTGCCTCAGAGAGACACCGTCGAGCTCAGCTCCCCGAAGGTCTTCCAGGATCTCTGGGCTGAACAGCCAGTCCCGTCGGTAGCCTGCCAGGAACCGGATGTTCTCCAGCTCCACGGCCGGAGGCTCGCTCCAGACCTCGTACTTCCATCCCCGCAACTCCACCGCCTGCCGGGTCCAATCGAAGGTGATCGCCACCTCTGGTTTGGACAACCGATGCAGCGGCTTGACGTCGACGACCACCGGTGCCTGCTCGGTAAGGAGGAGATAGTCCGGTATGTGCCGACGGACCTTCCCCTCCAACACCGTCTTCAGCAAGAAGGGCTGGGCCACGATGCCGCGTACGGCCGGATCGAAGTCGGCGAAGAGCAACCGCGACAGCTCCAGTCGCGACTCGTAGATCACGTGATCCCGCATCGTCGCCGACCAGTAAGTGCCGGAGTAGTGCTTCTGGCCCTTGTGCCAGCGGAACGTCCGCCACGGACAAGCCGACTGCAGGAGATCGGCAGGCACCGTACGCCAGTCTTGGTCCTCTACGAGAGCACCACGTTGATGACGGATACTCACCGTCGCAGCGACGTCCACCGCACCCCCAGCCCACGAGTGACTGCCCGTGTAGCCAAGGTGTCAGCGTTCGCTCCCCGCATGGAGAGGTCGCCCCTTACGCCACCCAGAAGAGTGAACGATCCGAGCTGCGAGTCTCATGATGGCTGCATAAATGCCATCCATATGCAGCGGGCGCTGAGATTATGAAGCTGGATTTGAGACCCTACAGTGACCTGTCAGGTCTGGGCCATGTCCACGAAGCGGGAGTAGTGACCCTGGAACGCGACGGTGATCGTCGCCGTCGGACCGTTACGGTGCTTGGCGACGATCAGGTCGGCCTCGCCGGCGCGCGGGGACTCCTTCTCGTAGGCGTCCTCGCGGTGGAGCAGGATCACCATGTCGGCGTCCTGCTCGATGGAACCGGACTCGCGCAGGTCGGAGACCATCGGCTTCTTGTCCGTGCGCTGCTCGGGGCCTCGGTTCAGCTGGGAGAGAGCGATGACCGGAAGCTCCAGCTCCTTCGCCAGCAGCTTGAGGTTACGGGACATGTCCGAGACCTCCTGCTGCCGGCTCTCGGCGCGCTTCGAACCGCCGGACTGCATCAGCTGAAGGTAGTCGATGACGACCAGCTTCAGGTTGTTGCGCTGCTTGAGGCGGCGGCACTTGGCGCGGATCTCCATCATCGACAGGTTCGGGGAGTCGTCGATGTAGAGCGGTGCCTGGGAGACGTCCGGCATGCGCCGGGCCAGCCGGGTCCAGTCCTCGTCGGTCATCGTGCCGGAGCGCATGTGGTGCAGGGCGACCCGCGCCTCCGCGGAGAGCAGGCGCATCGCGATCTCGTTGCGCCCCATCTCCAGGGAGAAGATCACGCTGGGCAGGTTGTGCTTGATCGAGCATGCCCGGGCGAAGTCCAGCGCCAGGGTCGACTTTCCCATGGCGGGACGGGCGGCGATGACGATCATCTGGCCGGGGTGCAGGCCGTTGGTCAGGGAGTCGAAGTCGGTGAAGCCCGTGGGCACGCCGGTCATCTCGCCGCTGCGGGAGCCGATCGCCTCGATCTCGTCGAGGGCGCCCTCCATGATGTCGCCGAGGGGGAGGTAGTCCTCGCTCGTGCGCTGCTCGGTGACGGCGTAGATCTCGGCCTGCGCCTGGTTGACGATCTCGTCGACGTCGCCGTCTGCGGCGTATCCCATCTGCGTGATCTTGGTGCCGGCCTCCACCAGCCGTCGGAGGACCGCGCGCTCGTGGACGATCTCGGCGTAGTACGAGGCGTTGGCGGCCGTCGGCACGGACTGCACCAGCGTGTGCAGGTACGACGCACCGCCCACACGGTTGACCTCGCCGCGCTTCGTCAGCTCGGCGCCGACCGTGATCGGGTCGGCGGGCTCCCCCTTCGCGTAGAGGTCGAGAATCGCCTGGAAGATCGTCTCGTGCGCCGGACGGTAGAAGTCGTGACCCTTGATGATCTCCACGACGTCCGCGATGGCGTCCTTGGAGAGGAGCATGCCGCCCAGCACGGACTGCTCGGCGTCCAGGTCCTGCGGGGGGACGCGCTCGAAGGCGCCCGCGCCGCCGCCGTCCCAGGGGCCGCCGTCGGCGCCCCGTTCGTGCTGCTCGTCGCGTCCCCGGCCGCGGCCGCCACCCCGTCCGCCGACGAGACCCTCGCCGCCGCGCTGCCGGGAGACGGGCAGGCGGTCGCTCGGTCCGCTGTCGGTCCAGGGGTCGTCCAAAGGCTCGGGGATGCTCACCGGCCCACCTCCTCCCGTCCGCACCGCGGACCTTGCCGTGCCACTCTTTCTACGCCACGGCTCTGACAAACAAGAGGCTTCGACTCCACCTCGCGGCACGTCGGGCGCCGGACCACGGTAGGCCCGCGGGCACCGTCAGCCAATCTGGTTATCCACAGGCCCTGTGGGCGAAGGCTTCGATGCTGTGGAGAACCCGCTTGATCCTGTGCACGGACCAGGGGACAGCCGTGTGGACAAACTCATACCCAACCCACGAGAAGCGCCCTGACCTGCAGCTTTTCCATCCACCGGCTGTGGGGGAGAAAAACTTTCACGGCTGGATCAAGATCACTCCGAATGGCCCGGGCGCGCGCCGCGACGGCGCGTCGATGTAAGGGCTGCAGATCAGTTGTGTCTCTTACCTGTGGACGATTACATTGACCCCATGACCCAGGCTTCCACGACCCCCAGGAAGATCGGCCGGCATCACGACCGCGAGATCCTCGCCCTGGCACTTCCGGCCTTCGGCGCCCTCGTCGCCGAGCCCCTGTTCGTGCTCGTCGACAGTGCCGTCGTGGGTCACCTCGGCACCGCACAACTGGCCGGTCTGGGCGTCGCCGCCGCGCTGCTGTCCACCGCGGTGAGCGTGTTCGTCTTCCTCGCCTACGCCACCACGGCCGCCGTCGCCCGCCGCGTCGGCGCGGGAGACCTCCCCTCGGCGATCCGCCAGGGCATGGACGGCATCTGGCTCGCCCTCCTCCTCGGAGCCGCCGTCGTGGCGGTCACCCTGCCGACGGCCCCTTGGGTCGTGGAGACCTTCGGCGCCTCCGGCACCGCCGCCCCGCACGCGACCACCTATCTGCGCGTGTCCAGTCTCGGCATCCCCTCCATGCTGGTCGTGCTCGCGGCCACCGGCGTCCTGCGCGGGCTCCAGGACACCCGCACCCCGCTGTACGTCGCGATCGCCGGCTTCAGCGCCAACGCGGTCCTCAGTGTCACGCTGGTGTACGGCGCCGGCCTCGGCATCGCGGGTTCCGCCTGGGGCACCGTGATCGCGCAGTGCGGCATGGCCGCCGCGTACCTCACCGTCGTCGTCCGGGGAGCCAGGCGCCACGGCGCCTCCCTGCGGCCCGACGTCGCCGGCATCCGGGCGAGTGCCCAGGCGGGCGTGCCCCTCCTCATCCGGACCCTCTCCCTGCGCGCGGTTTTGATGATCGCCACCGCCATCGCGGCCCGCCTGGGGGACGTGTCGGTGGCGGCGCACCAGATCATCCTGTCGCTGTGGAGCCTCATGGCCTTCGCGCTGGACGCCATCGCCATCGCGGGGCAGGCCATCATCGGCCGCTACCTCGGTGCCGGTGACACCGAGGGTGCCCGGGCGGTGTGCCGTCGGATGGTGCGGTGGGGTGTGGCCTCAGGCGTGGCGCTCGGGTTTCTCATCGTCGCCGCCCGACCGCTGTTCACCCCGCTCTTCACCGGTGACAACGCCGTTCGGGACGCGCTTGTGCCCGCACTCCTGGTCGTGGCGCTCACCCAGCCGGTCGCGGGAGTGGTCTTCGTCCTGGACGGTGTCCTGATGGGCGCGGGGGACGGCCCGTACCTGGCGGGTGCCATGGTCGTCACGCTCGTCGTCTTCGCACCGGTGGCGCTCTTGGTGCCGGTGCTCGGCGGCGGGCTGACGGCCCTGTGGGGGGCGATGTCCCTGATGATGGCGACCCGCGTGGTGACCCTTTGGGTAAGGATGCGCTCCGGTCGCTGGCTCGTCACGGGAGCCGCCCGCTGATGTTTCACGTGAAACCGGTCGCGACCGCGTTTCACGTGGAACACGGTGGTGGGCCACCCCTGGTACACGGTGGTGGGCCCCCTGGAACGCGGTGGAGGGCCGCACCCTGACGGGTGCGGCCCTCCACGTGCTCAGCTCTGCGCAGGCAGGGCTCAGGCAGCGACGACCTCGACACCGAGGTTCGCGGCGACCTCGGGGTGCAGGCGCACCGACACCTTGTGCGAGCCAAGGGTCTTGATCGGCGAACCGAGCTCGACACGGCGCTTGTCGACCTCCGGGCCACCGGCGGACTTGATCGCCGAGGCGATGTCAGCCGGGGTCACGGAGCCGAAGAGGCGGCCGGCGTCGCCGGAGCGAACGGCCAGGCGCACCTGGACGGCCTCGAGCTGGGCCTTGATCTGGTTGGCCTGCTCGATGGTCGCGATCTCGTGGATCTTGCGGGCGCGGCGGATCTGCGCCACGTCCTTCTCGCCACCCTTGGTCCAGCGGATCGCGAAACCGCGCGGGACCAGGTAGTTGCGAGCGTAACCGTCCTTGACGTCGACGACGTCGCCGGCGGCACCGAGGCCAGAGACCTCGTGGGTAAGGATGATCTTCATCAGTCGGTCACCCTTCCCTTATCGCGCGGTGGACGTGTAGGGCAGCAGCGCCATCTCACGGCTGTTCTTGACGGCCGTGGCGACGTCACGCTGGTGCTGCGTGCAGTTGCCGGTCACGCGGCGGGCACGGATCTTGCCGCGGTCGGAAATGAACTTCCGCAGCATGTTCGTGTCCTTGTAGTCCACGTACGCGGTCTTGTCCTTGCAGAACGCGCAGACCTTCTTCTTAGGCTTGCGCACAGGCGGCTTCGCCATGGTGTTTCTCCTGTGTGATCAAGAAGTGGGGTACGAGCCCGCCCCTAGAAGGGGGGCTCGTCCGAGTAGCCGCCGCCGGAACCGCCGCCCCAGCCGCCCTGGCCGCCCTGCTGGCCGCCGGGCTGCGGGCTGCTGGCCCAGGGGTCGTCGCCGGGAGCGCCGCCGCCCTGCTGGCCGCCCGGGGCGCCGCTCCAGCTGCCGCCGCCCTGGCCGCCCTGCTGGCCGCCGCCGCCGAACCCGCCCTGACCGCCGCGACCGGTGGTCTTGGTGACCTTGGCCGTGGCGTTCTTGAGGCTGGGGCCGACTTCCTCGACGTCCAGTTCGAAGACCGTGCGCTTGACGCCCTCGCGGTCCTCGTAGGACCGCTGCTTCAGCCGGCCCTGCACGATGACGCGCATGCCCCGCTGGAGCGACTCGGCGACGTTCTCCGCCGCCTGGCGCCAGACCGAGCACGTCAGGAACAGGCTCTCGCCGTCCTTCCACTCGTTGGTCTGGCGATCGAAGGTGCGGGGAGTGGACGCGACGCGGAACTTCGCGACCGCCGCACCGGACGGGGTGAAGCGCAGCTCGGGGTCGTCGACAAGATTGCCGACGACCGTGATGACGGTCTCGCCTGCCATGGGGAACCTCTCGGCGGGATTGCTTCTGGCTGCTTGCTGCTACTCGGACCCGATGACCGTGAGCCGGAGGCTCAGTGGATCTCGGGGCGGAGGACCTTGGTCCGGAGGACCGACTCGTTCAGGTTCATCTGGCGGTCGAGCTCCTTGACGACCGCAGGCTCGGCCTGCAGGTCGATGACCGAGTAGATGCCCTCGGGCTTCTTCTTGATCTCGTAAGCGAGACGACGACGGCCCCAGGTGTCGACCTTCTCGACCTTTCCGTTGCCCTCACGGACGACGGAGAGGAAGTTCTCGATCAGCGGGGAGACAGCGCGCTCCTCGAGATCGGGGTCGAGGATGACCATCACCTCGTAGTGACGCATGTGGAACCCACCTCCTTTGGACTCAGCGGCCACGGTCGTTCCGTGGCAGGAGGGTCGTGATGCGTACGCAACGGTATCGGGGCCCACTGACAACGGCCACGGGCCGGCGGTGAGCCGACCACAGTGCGGCCGCCGCCCCACCCGTTTCCGGGCATGGGCAGACACCGGTGCAGACCGTACAGAGTACCTGCATCGAGGCTTCCGGTTGAAATCCGGTGGCCGGAGGCCGCAATCTGGACACATCGGGTGCGGGCGGCGCTACAGTGCGCCGCCTTCCGGCAAGCCAGGAGGTGCCTCATGGCTCAGGTGTTCCACCGTCATCCGTCCTCGTCCCTCTTCGCCACGGACGGCAAGCCCCATCCCCTCCAGGACACGCTGATGGCCGTGACCCTGGTCCTGGGCGCGCTCGCCTTCATCACCGCGCAGTTCCACGGCCTCCACCTGCTCAGCTCGTGGGCGGGTCTCGTGGGCATCGTCACGGGCGCGTACGGCCAGTTCGTCTCGGTGACCACGCGGGAGCGCACCTTCCTGATCGTGGGCCTGGGCGCCTCGGCGGTCGGCTTCTTCCTCGGGATGGCCCGCGGTGGTCTGTTCGGCGGCCTGCTCGGCTAGCCCCTCGCGCAGTACGGCCAGTCGGGGCGCTCCTCCGTGCCAGTAGGCTTCGGCGCGAGAGCTGGAACCCCTGTACCGATGGGGGACATACCTGCCGAGGAGCGCCCCGCATGAGCCTGACCCTGAGGACCATCAGCCGAGAGCAGCATCTGGCGTACATCCAGAGCCTTCCGGCGGCGAGTCACTGCCAGGTTCCGGCGTGGGCCGACGTGAAGACCGAATGGCGCTCGGAGAACCTGGGCTGGTTCGACAAGGACGGGCAGCTGGTCGGTGCGGGACTGGTCCTGTACCGCCAGCTCCCCAAGATCAAGCGGTACCTGGCCTACCTGCCCGAGGGCCCGGTCATCAACTGGTACGCGCCCAACCTGGACGACTGGCTCCAGCCGATGCTCCAGCACCTCAAGAACCAGGGTGCGTTCTCGGTCAAGATGGGCCCGCCCGTGGTCATCCGCCGCTGGGACGCGCCGGCGATCAAGTCGGGCATCCAGGACCCCGAGGTGAAGCGCCTGCGGGACATCGAGGCCACGCACATCGAGCCCCGCGCCTTCGAGGTGTCGGACCGGTTGCGCAAGATGGGCTGGCAGCAGGGCGAGGACGGCGGCGCCGGCTTCGGTGACGTGCAGCCCCGCTACGTCTTCCAGGTCCCGCTCGCCAACCGGTCGCTGGACGACGTCCTCAAGGGCTTCAACCAGCTGTGGCGGCGGAACATCAAGAAGGCCGAGAAGGCCGGTGTCGAGGTCGTCCAGGGTGGCTACGAGGACCTCGCCGAGTGGCAGCGGCTGTACGAGATCACGGCCGTTCGCGACCGTTTCCGGCCGCGCCCGCTGTCCTACTTCCAGCGCATGTGGACCGTCCTCAACAACGAGGACCCCAACCGCATGCGGCTGTACTTCGCGCGGCACAACGGCGTGAACCTCTCCGCGGCGACGATGCTCGTCGTCGGTGGCCACGTCTGGTACTCCTACGGCGCTTCGGACAACGTCGGCCGCGAGTTCCGCCCCTCGAACGCGATGCAGTGGCGCATGCTGCGCGACGCCTACGCCATGGGCGCGACCGTGTACGACCTGCGCGGCATTTCGGACTCCCTGGACGAGACCGACCACCTCTTCGGCCTGATCCAGTTCAAGGTGGGTACGGGCGGCGAGGCCGTCGAGTACATCGGCGAGTGGGACTTCCCGCTCAACAAGCTGCTGCACAAGGCGCTGGACATGTACATGTCCCGCCGCTGAGGCACCCGTACGCTCGCACACGTCCCGTACCACCCGTCACACCCGACACCCCCACGCCCACAGAAAGGGTCCGGACCGTCCATGGCGCTCTCCCTGTACGTCGACACCGCTCGCTGGCGGGCGCACCAGAAGTCCGTGATCGACCAGTTCCCGGGGATCATCCCGGTCTGCAAGGGCAACGGATACGGGTTCGGCCACGAGCGCCTCGCCGAGGAGGTCAACCGCTTCGGCGCCGACATGCTCGCCGTCGGCACCACCTACGAGGCCGCCCGCATGAAGGACTGGTTCGGTGGCGACCTGCTCGTCCTGACGCCGTTCCGCCGGGGCGAGGAGCCGGTCCCGCTCCCGGACCGCGTCATCCGCTCCGTGTCGTCCGTGGACGGCGTGCACGCCCTCGTGGGGGCGCGGGTCGTCATCGAGTGCATGAGCTCGATGAAGCGGCACGGCGTCCACGAGCACGAGCTGGCCCAGCTCCACTCCGCGATCGAGGACGTGCGCCTGGAGGGGTTCGCCCTCCACCTCCCGCTGGACCGCACCGACGGCTCCGACGCCGTCGAGGAGGTCATCGGCTGGATGGACCGGCTGCGCGCCGCCCGGCTGCCGCTCCACTCCATGTTCGTGAGCCATCTGCGGGCCGAGGAACTGGCGCGCCTCCAGCAGCAGTTCCCGCAGACCCGGTTCCGCGCCCGCATCGGTACGCGGCTGTGGCTCGGCGACCACGAGGCGACGGAGTACCGGGGTGCGGTCCTCGACGTCACCCGTGTGTCGAAGGGCGACCGCTTCGGCTACCGGCAGCAGCGCGCCGCGTCCGACGGCTGGCTGGTCGTCGTCGCCGGCGGCACCTCGCACGGCGTCGGCCTGGAAGCTCCGAAGGCCATGCACGGCGTGATGCCGCGCGCCAAGGGCGTGGCGCGGGCCGGTCTCGCGACGGTCAACCGGAACCTCTCGCCCTTCGTGTGGGCGGGCAAGCAGCGCTGGTTCGCGGAACCCCCGCACATGCAGGTGTCCATCCTCTTCGTCCCGTCGGACGCCCAGGAGCCGCAGGTCGGCGACGAGCTGGTCGCGCACCTGCGGCACACCACCACGCAGTACGACCGGATCGTCGACCGCTAGGACGCGTCGCCGGGCCCCTGGCCGTGTGAAGGGTCGCACCCCGACGGGTGCGGCCCTTCACGCCGTTTCACGTGAAACAACGCCCGGGTGTTCCCCGTCCATAGGGGCCGGCTCCTGACCCTCCGCACGCCGCGTCCGCGCCGCGCTCCCGACGACGAAGACGTCCGGAGCGCCGTCCAGGACCCCTCCGGAGGGATCGTCGGAGCCGTCCTGCCGGACCGCGTCCAGTTCGGGGCGCAGAACGTCGCGAACGACCAGGGCGCACAGGTACAGCGTCCCGACGAGGTGCAGCACGATGGCGAAGTGGTAGCCGTCCGGCGGGAGCCCCTGCTTGCTGTCGGTGGTGACGTACACGAGGTACATCCAGATCCCGAGGAAGTACGCCACCTCGCACGCCTGCCACACCAGGAAGCTCCGCCACCGAGGCCGGGCCAGGGCGGCGAGCGGGATCAGCCACAGCACGTACTGGGGCGAGTAGACCTTGTTGGTCAGGATGAAGGCGGCCACCACCAGGAACGCCAGCTGGGCAAAGCGGGGGCGGCGGGGCGCGGTGAGCGCCAGCGCGGCGATCCCGGCGCACACCAGCAGCATGAGCACGCTCGCCGTCGTGTTGACCGTCTCGATCTGCAGGTCGAGGTCCGCGCGCTGGGTGAGCACCAGCCAGAAGGAACCGAAGTCGATGTTCCTCTCCTGGCTGAAGACGTAGAACTTCTTCCAGCCCTCCGGGGCCAGCAGCATCACGGGCAGGTTCACCGCGAGCCAGGCACCGGCGGAGCCCAGCAGGGCCACGGCGAAGGGCCGCCACTTCCCGGCCCGCCAGCAGAGCACGAGGAGCGGTCCGAGGAGCAGGAACGGGTACAGCTTGGCGGCCGTGGCGAGGCCCAGGAGCACGCCGAAGGCGAGGGCGCGACCCCGGCTCCACATGAGCACCGCGGCGGCGGTGAGGGCGATGGCGAGCAGGTCCCAGTTGATCGTGGCGTTCAGCGCGAAGGCCGGAGCCAGGGCGACCAGAAGGGCGTCCCAGGGGCGACGCCGGTGCGTACGGGCGACGCACACCGCGATCACCGCGGCGCAGACGAGCAGCATGCCCGCGTTGACCATCCAGTACATCTGCTCCCGGTACTGGAGGTCTCCCCCACCCGGCGTGAGCCACGCGGCGACCTGCATGAAGAGCCCCGTGAGGACCGGGTACTCCAGGTACTGCATGTCCCCGGGGAACCGGTCGAAGTACGGGATCAGACCGTCGGAGAACCCGCGGCCGACGAACAGGTGCGGGATGTCGGAGTAGCAGGCGTGCGTGTACTGCGAGGCTGCGCCGCGGAACCAGGCCCAGTTGTAGCAGGGCAGCTTCTGCACCATGCCGAGCGCGAACATGCCGATCGCCACCAGCGCGACGACCCGCACGGGCGTGAGGTCGACGGTGCCGAGCCGGGCGCGGCGGCCGACGGGGCCGCCGATCAGCTCGCTGCCCGCGGCGGCGACCTCGTCCCGGCGCGTGGGGCACACGACGGACCGCCGGTCGTGGGGGACGCTCGTCTTCTCTGGGCTCGGCATGCGGGACATCCTGCCGTATCCCACCGGGAACGCGGCGAGGGCCGCCGCACCCGGTGTACGCGCGGTGTGGCGTACGGGGTGCGACGGCCCTCGTGGGGAGTCCGTCCGGCCGTCCGGCGGGTGGCCGGACGACCGGGGGAGGGGGCCGGGGAGGAGGGCGCTAGCCGCCTGTTCCGCCGAACCAGCCTCCGCTCCCGTTGCCGTTGCCGTTGCCTCCGGTGGCGGCGTTGCCGCCGGTCGTCGGCGGTTCACTGCTCTCGCCGCCTTCGGTGGCCCCGCCGTCGGTGGTGTTGCCACCGTCGACCGTTCCGCCCGAGTCGGTCCCGTCGGTGGTCCCGGCGTCGGTGCCACCGTTCTCCGTCCCGCAATCCCAGTCGAACGGGTCACAGGTCTCCTCGGGCTTCCCCGGCTTCGACTGCGAGGGACGGACCGACGGGGACGGGGATGGCGACGGGGACATCGACGGGGAGGGGGACGTCGAGGGTTCCACGCTCGGGGACGGCTTGGGGGTCTTCGCGCCACCGCCGTACACGGGCCCGGCGTCCAGGTCCTCGGGCGCGGGGAACCGCTTCGCCGGCAGGCCCTTGTGCGCCTCGGTCATGTACGCCTTCCAGATCTCGGACGGGAAGGACGAACCGTGGACCTTCTCACGGCCGCCCGTGCCGAACATCTCCTCGAACTTGCGGTTCTTGTTGGCGGCGTTGTCGTCGAGGCGGTACATGTCGATCGCCGTCGCGAGCTGCGGAGTGTAGCCGACGAACCAGGCGGACTTGTTGCCGTCGGTGGTACCGGTCTTGCCGGCCGCGGTGCGGTCGGGGAGGCGGGCCTTCTTGCCGGTGCCCTTCTCCACGACGTCGACGAGCACGTCGGTGATGTTGCTGCTGATCGCGGTCGAGAACGCGCGCTTGGCCTTGTCCTCGTGGCGGTAGACCACGACGCCGTTCCGCTTCACCTCGGTCACGGAGAACGGGTCGCGCTGCTCACCGTTGGCGGCGAACGTCGCGTAGGCGGCCGCCATCCGGATGGCGCTGGGGTCGGAGATGCCGATGGAGAACGACGGCACGTTGCCCTGGGCGAGGCTGCTCTTCAGGAGGCCGGCGGAGATGGCCGTCTCCCTGACCTGCTCGATGCCGATGTCCATGCCGAGCTGGACGAACGGAGAGTTGGCCGAGTGGATCATCGCCTCGCGGAGGTTGATGTCCGGGTAGCTCTCGTCGTTGTCGTTGACCTGCAGCCACTCGTTGTCGTTCTCGTCCCGCCAGGTGCTGCCATCGTAGTTGCGGATCTTCAGCTTGTTGGCGCCGTTGTAGATCGCCGTGTCCGGGTCGATCTTCGTGCGGTCCTCGGGACCCTGGTTCTCACCCTTGTTGGGGTTGCGAACGCCGTGCTCCATGCCGGCCGCGAGCACGAACGGCTTGAACGTCGAACCGACCTGGGCACCGGTCTGGTCGGCGTTGTTGGTGAAGTGCTTCGTCGCGTCGGTGCCGCCGTAGATGGCGACGATCGCACCCGTCGACGGATTGACGGAGGCGCCGCCGAACTGGACGTGCGTGTCCGTCTTCGGGCGTGCCTCCGGGTCGATGTGCTCGGCGTACGTCTTCTTGACGGCCTTCTCCAGGGCGTCGACCCTCTTCTTCTCGAAGGTCGTCTTGATCTCGTAGCCGCCCGTGGCGAGGTCCTCGGCGGTGATGCCCTCTTCGTTGTTGTTGATGAAGTACGCCTTGGCCAGGTCCACCAGGTAGCCGACCTGTCCGCCGAGCTTCGCCTGCTTCTGCGGCTGGTTGACCTCGGGGAACGTGAGCGTCGCGCGCGTGCCGGCGTCCAGCTTCCCGTCCTTCACCATCTCGTCGAGGATCCAGCTCCAGCGCTTCGTCGCCCGCTCGGTGTTGGCCGCGGCGGTCGCCTTGGGGTCGATCTCGGGGGAGCCGGCCGGGTCGTAGTAGGTGGAGCCCTTGAGCAGGGAGGCAAGGAACGCGCACTGCTCCGTGGTCAGCTTGTTGGCGTCCTTGCCGAAGTACGTGCGCGCTGCCGCCTGGATGCCGTAGGCGCCCCGCCCGAAGTACGAGGTGTTCAGGTAGCCCGCCATGATCTCCTTCTTGGTCAACTCGGTGTTGACCCGGATGGAGATGAAGAGCTCCTTGAACTTCCGGTCCAGCGTCTGCGACTGGTTGTTCAGGCGGTTGTTCTTGACGTACTGCTGGGTGATGGTCGAGCCACCCTGGGTCTCGCCGCCCGTCGCCATGTTGAACAGGGCGCGGCCGATGCCCATCGGGTCGACGCCGGAGTCCGTCCAGAACGTCTTGTTCTCGGCGGAGACCACGGCGTCCTGCATCGCTTCGGGGATGTCGCCGTACCCGATGATCTGCCGGTTGACCTCACCACCGGTGGCGGCCATCTGCGAGCCGTCCGACCAGTAGTAGACGTTGTTCTGCGCCGTCGCGGCCTTGTCCGGGTCCGGCAGCTCCACCATCGCGTACGCGAGCGTGGCCCCGCCCGTGAGCATGACGAGGAAGCCGGCGCACAGACCCGCCGCGAGCTTCCAGGACGGCACCCAGCGGCGCCAGCCGTACCGGTCGTGCCGCGGGTAGTCGATCAGCCGCTTCCGGCCTGGGCGCCCGCCCCCGCGGCCGCCGCCCGCGTACCCCCCGCCGCCGGTACCGCGGCGGCCTCCGCCATGGCCCCCCGACCCGCCGGCGCCGTCGGCGCCGCGGCGGCGGCCGCCGCGCTGGGCAGCCCGCCGCGCCTCGGCGCGCCCGCCATAGGGCTGGCCCTCGCCGTACGAGTCGGAAGGGGATCCTGTACTGACATCCCGCGCCGGCCGGCGGCCGGGCTGCTGGGCAGCGCGCCGGGCCGCGGCGCGGCCGCCACCCTGCGGCTGCGGCGGTTTACGACGGTGCTCGCTCATCGAACGACTACTCCTCGGGCAGGCGAGTACGCCTGGAAGCGGCAGCTGAGTTCCGGTCCCCCCGAAATGGGTCGGACGAGGCCGCCAGGCCCGTCCTCCATGCACCCACCACGACGATGACGTCCCCCGTCGCCTCGTGGTTCCCCCCGGTATGCATGCCGCACAGACTACGCACGGCCAAAACCCCCCTTGCGCCCGAGTTCACCCCAAACCACGCAACTCGCTTACTGCGAATTGTTGATGTGACGCCGTTCACCATCGACCCACTTGTCGGCTCAGCACTGCCGTTCTATCGTCATGATGTATCGAACCGATACATCAGGGCGGCATAACGAGCGGCGTGGAGGAGGAAGCGGCTGATGAGCAGGCGCTCCGGCATCCTCGAGTTCGCCGTCCTGGGTCTGCTCCGCGAGGCGCCGATGCACGGCTACGAGCTGCGCAAGCGGCTCAACACCTCGCTGGGGATCTTCCGAGCCTTCAGCTACGGCACCCTCTACCCCTGCCTCAAGACCCTGGTCGCAAACGGCTGGTTGATAGAGGAACCGGGCAGTGCCCCCGAGGACGCCCTCGCCGCCTCCCTCTCCGGACGGCGGGCGAAGATCGTCTACCGCTTGACCGCCGAAGGCAAGGAGCACTTCGAGGAGTTGCTGACCCACACGGGGCCGGACTCCTGGGAGGACGAGCACTTCGCCGCCCGCTTCGCCTTCTTCGGCCAGACGGAGCGCGACGTCCGAATGCGCGTGCTGGAAGGCCGCCGCAGCCGCCTCGAAGAGCGGCTGGAGAAGATGCGCGCCTCACTGGCGCGCACCCGCGAGCGGCTCGACGACTACACGCTCGAACTCCAGCGGCACGGCATGGAGTCCGTCGAGCGCGAGGTCCGCTGGCTCAACGAGCTCATCGAGAGCGAGCGGGCCGGGCGGGACCAGCGACGATCCGACGCGGAGACCTCGGCGGACACCGCGGAGCAGGACAGGACATCTGACGACACGGGCGGCCTGCCCCGGCACGGGGGCAGTACCCGGCCGGATCCGTCCGACGACACCACCAAGTGAGGTCCTGCGCACCGCAGGACCTCGTCGAGAACAAACAGGGAGCAACCGGAATGGGTTCGGTTCGCGTAGCCATCGTCGGCGTGGGCAACTGCGCCGCCTCGCTGGTGCAGGGCGTCGAGTACTACAAGGACGCCGACCCGGCGGGCAAGGTGCCGGGGCTGATGCACGTCCAGTTCGGCGACTACCACGTGCGGGACGTCGAGTTCGTCGCAGCCTTCGACGTGGACGCGAAGAAGGTGGGCCTCGACCTGGCCGACGCCATCGGCGCCAGCGAGAACAACACCATCAAGATCTGCGACGTGCCGACCTCCGGTGTGACGGTCCAGCGCGGCCACACCCTGGACGGTCTCGGCAAGTACTACCGCCAGACCATCGAGGAGTCCGCCGAGGAGCCGGTGGACATCGTCCAGGTCCTCAAGGACAGGCAGGTCGACGTCCTCGTCTGCTACCTGCCCGTGGGCTCCGAGGAGGCGGCCAAGTTCTACGCGCAGTGCGCCATCGACGCCAAGGTCGCCTTCGTGAACGCCCTCCCGGTGTTCATCGCCGGCACCAAGGAGTGGGCGGACAAGTTCACCGAGGCCGGTGTGCCGATCGTCGGCGACGACATCAAGTCGCAGGTGGGCGCCACCATCACGCACCGCGTCATGGCGAAGCTCTTCGAGGACCGGGGCGTCGTCCTGGACCGCACGATGCAGCTGAACGTCGGCGGCAACATGGACTTCAAGAACATGCTCGAGCGCGAGCGCCTGGAGTCCAAGAAGATCTCCAAGACGCAGGCCGTCACCTCCCAGATCCCCGACCGGGACCTCGGCGCGGACAACGTCCACATCGGCCCGTCGGACTACGTGGCCTGGCTGGACGACCGCAAGTGGGCCTACGTCCGTCTCGAGGGCCGTGCCTTCGGTGACGTCCCGCTGAACCTGGAGTACAAGCTCGAGGTCTGGGACTCCCCGAACTCGGCCGGCGTCATCATCGACGCCGTGCGCGCCGCGAAGATCGCCAAGGACCGCGGCATCGGCGGCCCGATCCTCTCCGCGTCCTCGTACTTCATGAAGTCCCCGCCGGTCCAGTACTTCGACGACGAGGCCCGCGAGAACGTCGAGAAGTTCATCAGGGGCGAGGCCGAGCGCTAGGATCCCCGCTCCAAGGAAGGCCCCGCCTCCCGGTGTTGAGGCCCCCGTGGCGTGTGCCCGGGGGCCTCACCCGTGTGTGACGCTTGTCGGCATGCCTGTCGTACGTGATCTGCGCGTACTCGTGCGCCTGACGAACTTCCGCCGCCTCCTCGCCGTGCGACTGCTCTCCCAGTGCGCCGACGGCGTCTACCAGGTCGCGCTCGCCACGTACGTGGTCTTCTCCCCGGAGCGACAGGCCACGCCCGCCGACATCGCCTCGGCCATGGCGGTCCTGCTGCTGCCCTACTCCGTCGTCGGGCCGTTCGCGGGCGTGCTCCTCGACCGCTGGCGCCGCCGCCAGGTCCTCCTCTACGGCAACCTGCTCCGCGCCCTCCTCGCGGCGATCACCGCGCTGCTGGTCCTCGCCTCCGTGCCCGACTGGCTCTTCTACGCTTCTGCGCTCTCCGTCACCGCGGTCAACCGCTTCGTCCTCGCCGGCCTGTCGGCGGCCCTCCCGCGCGTCGTCGACACCGACCGTCTGCTGGCGGCCAACTCGCTCTCGCCCACCGCCGGCACCCTCGCGGCGACGGCCGGCGGCGGGCTGGCCTTCGCCGTGCGGCTGACCGCGGCCGACTCCGACGCCGTGGTCGTCCTCGTGGGCGCGGCCCTCTACCTCCTGGCCGCCCTGGCCTCGCTGCGCATGGGCCGGGACCTCCTCGGTCCGGACCCCGACCTCGCTCCGGCCCGGATCGGCGCGGCGCTGACGGCGACGGCCCGCGGCCTGTGGAGCGGGCTGCGCCACGTGGCGGAACGACGCCCGGCCGCCCGGGCCCTCGCCGCGATGACGCTGGCACGGTTCTGTTACGGCGCGCTGACGGTGATGGTGCTGATGCTGAGCCGGTACGCCTGGGGCTCGGACGGCTCCGGGGGACTGGCCCTGCTGGGGCTCGCGGTCGCCGTCTCCGGCGCGGGGTTCCTCACCGCCGCCGTGATCACCCCCTGGGCGGCGGGCCGATGGGGGGCGGGCGGTTGGATGGCGGTGTGTGCCGGGACGGCCGCCGTACTGGAACCGGCCCTGGGGCTCTTCTTCGCCCCGGCGCCCACCCTCGCCGCCGCCTACGTCCTGGGCGTCGTCACCCAAGGAATCAAGATCGCGGCGGACACGGTCGTCCAGCGGTCGGTCGACGACGCGTACCGGGGGAGGGTCTTCGCCCTCTACGACATGCTCTTCAACGTCGCGTTCGTCGCGGCGGCCGGAGCGTCCGCCCTGGTGCTCCCCCTGGACGGCCGCTCGCCGCTGCTCATCATGGCCGTCGCCGCGCTGTACACGCTGGCGGCGGCCGCGCTCGCCCGCGCCCCCCGCACATGAGGAAGGGGGGCGGTGTTTCACGTGAAACACCGCCCCTCGCCGTGACTCACGGTCACCGGTCATGTTTCACGTGAAACACGACCGCGACGCGATCAGCCCTCCGCCGCCCACCACTCCCGGAGGGCCGCCACCGCGGCGTCCTGGCCCATGGGGCCGTTCTCCAGCCGCAGCTCCAGGAGGAACTTGTAGGCCCGCCCGACCTCGGGGCCGGGCCGGATCCCGAGGGTCTCCTGGATCTGGTTGCCGTCGAGGTCGGGTCGGATCGCGTCCAGCTCCTCCTGCTCCTGGAGCTGGGCGATGCGGTCCTCCAGGCCGTCGTAGGCCCGGGACAGCGCGGCGGCCTTGCGCTTGTTGCGGGTCGTGCAGTCGGAGCGGGTCAGCTTGTGCAGTCGGTCCAGCAGCGGGCCGGCGTCACGCACGTAGCGCCGGACCGCGGAGTCCGTCCACTCGCCGGTGCCGTACCCGTGGAAGCGCAGGTGCAGCTCCACGAGCCGGGACACGTCCTTGACCATGTCGTTGGAGTACTTCAGCGCGGTCAGTCGCTTCTTGGTCATCTTCGCGCCCACCACCTCGTGGTGGTGGAAGGAGACCCGGCCGTCCGGCTCGAAGCGCCGGGTGCGCGGCTTGCCGATGTCGTGCAGGAGGGCCGCCAGCCGCAGTACGAGGTCGGGGCCGTCCTCCTCCAGGTCGATCGCCTGCTCCAGCACGATCAGGGAGTGCTCGTAGACGTCCTTGTGCCGGTGGTGCTCATCGCTCTCCAGACGCAGCGCCGGCAGCTCGGGCAGCACCCGGTCGGCGAGGCCCGTGTCGACGAGCAGGGTCAGGCCCTCGCGGGGGTGCGCCGAGAGGACCAGCTTGTTCAGCTCGTCCCGCACCCGCTCCGCGGAGACGATGTCCAGCCGCTCGGCCATCCCCTTCATCGCGGACACCACCTCGGGCGCCACCTCGAAGTCGAGCTGGGCGGCGAACCGCGCCGCCCGCATCATCCGCAGCGGATCATCGGAGAAGGACTCCTCGGGCGTGCCGGGTGTACGCAGCACCCGTCCCGCGAGATCCTCCAGTCCGCCGTGCGGGTCGATGAACTCCTTCTCGGGGAGCGCCACCGCCATCGCGTTGACCGTGAAGTCACGGCGGACGAGGTCTTCCTCGATGGAGTCGCCGTAGGAGACCTCGGGCTTGCGCGAGGTGCGGTCGTACGCCTCCGAGCGGTACGTCGTCACCTCGATCTGGTAGCCGTCCTTCTGCGCCCCGACCGTGCCGAACGCGATGCCGACCTCCCACACGGCCTCCGCCCACGGCCGGATGATCCTGAGCACGTCCTGGGGACGGGCGTCCGTGGTGAAGTCGAGGTCGTTGCCGAGCCTGCCGAGCAGAGCGTCCCGTACCGAACCGCCGACCAGGGCCAGGCGGAAGCCGGCCTCTTGGAAACGGCGGGCGAGATCGTCGGCGACCGGGGAGACGCGCAGCAGCTCGCTGACCGCGCGGCGCTGCACCTGGCTCAGGGCAGTCGGGGTGTCTTCGTTGGCGTTCGGCACAACAGAAGAGGGTACGTGGCCCCGCCCTGGGCAGCCTCCTCGATTCCCGGCGCCCTCCGCCCCTCCTTCCGGCGCCTCCCCCGCCCTCCCGCGGTGATCTCGTGCGCGACTCCGCAGCACTTCGCCGCGGGGCGCCTCGTTACCATGCGTGGACGCGGGAACCGGCAGGGACCGACGGCACCAGACGACGAGGGACGGACGAGCGCGTGGCCGAGGCGGCAGACATCCAGGGCACCGATCCCTCCCCTGCCCTCCGATGGCTGCGGCGGGCGGCCGCAGCCGTCGCCGCCGTCCCGCTCATGGCCGGCCTCGTGCAGGTGCCCACCGCGTCGGCCGCGTCGGCCGCCCGGACTCCGGACACGGCCGTCCAGGCGCCTGCCCGCGCAGGCGGGCTCGATGTGTCGCTGGACACACTGACGCCGAGCGCCCCGGTCAAGGGGGACTCCCTCACCATCGGCGGCACGGTGACCAACCGGGGCCGGGAGACCGTGGGGCAGGCGCGCATCGACCTCCACGTCGGCCCCCGGCTCTCCAGCCGGGGCGCCATCGAGGACGCCGCACGGCGCACCGGCTTCTCGGAGAGCAAGGACGGCAAGGCCCTCGGTGGCGCCTTCACGGTCACGTTGCCCGCGCTGCCCTCGGGCACCAGCCGCGAGTTCACGCTCGCCGTCCCGGTCGAGAAGCTCGGCCTCGACGAGGACGGGGTCTACCAGCTCGGCGTCACGCTCTCCGGGCGCACGCCGAGCAACCCGTACGACGAGGTGCTGGGCATCGAGCGGACCTTCCTGCCATGGCAGCCCGCCGCCACCGCGAGCAAGACCCAGCTCACCGTCCTGTGGCCGCTGATCTCCCCGGCGCACCTGTCCGCCGAGACGGGTTCCGACGACCAGCAGACGCCCGTCTTCGAGAGCGACGCGCTCGCGGCGGAGCTGGCACCCGGCGGGCGGCTGGAGCGGATGGTCACCCTCGGCGCGGAGCTGCCCGTCACCTGGGTCATCGACCCGGACCTCCTGGCCACCGTCGAGGCGATGACCCGCGAGTACCAGGTCAGGAGTGCCGACACCACCGTCGCGGGGAGGAACCAGGCCGTCGCCAAGCAGTGGCTGAACGCCCTCGACAAGGCCGTGCAGGGAGACAAGGTCGTCGCGCTGCCCTACGGCGACCCCGACCTGGCCTCGCTCGCCCACCGGGGTGAGCGCATCTCCGGCTCCCTCAGCCACCTGCGGCCGGCCACGGAGCTCGCCGAGTCCACCGTGGAGACGATCCTCCACGTGAAGCCGTCGGTCGAGTACGCCTGGCCCGCGGACGGTGCGGTCGACCCGTCGATCGTCGACGTGGCCACCTCAGCCGGCGCGGACAAGATCATCACCCGCAGCGACAGCATGCGCGAGGACCTGTCGTACACGCCGAACGCCGCCCGCCCCATCGGCGGCGGGACCACCGCGGTGGTGTCGGACGCCGCGCTCTCCACGGCCTTCCAGGGCGACATGGTGCGGGCGGGCGACGCGACGCTCGCGGTGCAGCGGTTCCTGGCCCACACGCTCGCCCTCACCCAGGAACGGCCCGGGACCGGCCGTAGCGTCGTCGTCGCGCCCCAGCGCATGCCGACGGGCTCCCAGGCGGAGTCCCTGGCCGACGCCCTGCGGGTCCTGGGCGCCCAGCGCTGGTCCCAGCCGTCCGACCTGATCGCCGCCACCACGGCCAAGCCCGACCCCAAGGCGACCACGAGCGTGCCCTCCGCCCGGAAGTACCCGCGGGAGCTGGCCCGCCGGGAGCTGCCGGTGTCGGTCTTCCAGCAGGTGCGCACCACCCAGGACACCCTGGACAACTTCAAGGTCATCCTCACCGCCGCCTACCGCGTGGTGACCCCGTTCGGGAACGCGATCAAGCGGGAGATGTCCACCTCCTGGCGGGGCCGCCCGGTGGAGGCCGCCGCCTACGGCGCGAGCGTGCAGACCCACCTGGAGAGTCTCACCGACGAGGTCAAGCTGATCGACAAGTCGGACCTGACCCTGTCGGGGCGCAGCGCCACGATCCCGGTGACCGTGCAGAACAAACTGGTGCAGGGCGTGCACCACCTCGTCCTGCGACTCGAGTCGACCAAGCCGACCCGGCTCAAGCTGAACGGCGGCGAGGCGGTCGCCGAGCTGCCGGTGCGCATCGAGGGGGGCCACAGCCAGTCCGTGAAGTTCACGGCCTCCGCCAACGCGAACGGCCCGGTCCCGGTGAGGGCGCAGCTGTACACCGAGGACGGCCGGCGGTTCGGCCCGCCGATGGAGTTCACGGTGAAGGTCTCGGAGATCACATCGACCGTGATGCTCGTCATCGCCGGCGGCGTGCTGCTCCTGGTCCTCGCCGGTGTCAGGATGTACACCCAGCGCAAGCGCGCCGCGGCGCGCGGCGGGGACGCCGACCCGGCCGAGGGGACGGACACCGCGCCTCCGGTCGCCGAGGGCGACGATCCCGTGCAGGCGGGTGACCCGGCACCGGACACCGGACCGGAAAGCGCGGAGCCGTCCGGCCCGGGTGAGAAAGTGGACCGTTGAGCGATGTCGTGGCCGGCCGGCCGGAAACGATGAGGTGGGGTAACCATGAACGCGCCGTACGACGGTGACCGCGGCCAGGGCGCGGGCGGCAGTGCGCCTTCGGGCGGCGACCCGTCCGGCCCGGCGCCCGGGCATGTACCGCCCGCCGCCCAGCCGGCCCCGCAGGACCCCTACGCGCCGGGTGGCCAGGACCCCTACGCCCAGGGCGCGCACGTGCCGGACCCCTATGTCCAGCAAGCCTACGACCACGACCCGTACCGCTCCCGGGACCTCTCGTCGCAGGACCCGGTCGGTGAGGCGCTCTACGACCGGGCGGCGCACCCGCCGCCCCCGCCGGGCACGTACGAGGAGCCCCGCCCGCTGTACCAGCAGCCCGCCGCGCCGCAGTACGCGCCCGACCCGCGGGTGTGGGCGCAGACCCCGCCGCCGGAGCCGGACGGCCCGTCCCGCCACCTGCCGTACGGCGACGACGCGCGGACGGTGCAGTTCACCGGCGTCGACGACCTGGTGACCCACGCCGCCGACGACGGGCCGGCACCCGACGCCTTCGCGCACCTCTACCGGGACCAGCAGGTCCAGCAGGGGCAGCCGTCGGCGGCCGTCCCCGAGCCGGCCGCGCCGGTGGAGCCCGCGGTGCCCCCGCCGCCGCCGAAGAAGGCCGGCGGACGCGCCTCCGGCGTGCTGAAGTCGAGCGCCGTGATGGCGGCCGGAACCCTGGTGTCCCGGCTCACGGGCTTCCTGCGCAGCCTCGTGGTCACGGGCGCCCTCGGTGCGGCACTGCTCGGTGACACCTTCACCGTCGCGTCCACCCTCCCGACGATGATCTACATCCTCACCGTGGGCGGCGGCCTCAACTCCGTCTTCGTCCCCCAGCTCGTCCGCGCGATGAAGAACGACGAGGACGGTGGCGAGGCGTTCGCCAACCGCCTGCTGACCCTGGTCATCGTCGCCCTCGGCGTGATCGTCGGCATCGCGGTGTTCGTCGCGCCGCTGCTGATCCACGCGATGTCGCCCACGATCGCGGCCGATCCGGACGCCAACGGCGTCGCCATCACCTTCGCCCGGTTCTGCCTGCCCACGATCTTCTTCATGGGCGTGCACGTGGTGATGGGTCAGATCCTCAACGCGCGCGGCCGGTTCGGCGCGATGATGTGGACCCCGGTCCTCAACAACATCGTCGTCATCTTCACCTTCGGCCTCTTCATCTGGGTGTACGGCGCCCACTCGGAGACCGAGATGGGCGTCAGCACCATCCCGGACGAGGGCGTGCGACTGCTCGGCACCGGCATGCTGCTCGGGCTCGTCGTCCAGGCCCTGGCGATGATCCCCTACCTGCGCGAGACGGGTTTCCGGTACCGGCCGCGGTTCGACTGGAAGGGCCAGGGCCTCGGCAAGACGGTCAAGCTCGCCAAGTGGACCGTGCTGTTCGTCCTCGCGAACCAGGCGGGCGTCGTCGTCGTCACCCAGCTGGCCACGGCGGCCGGAAAGGCTTCCGGCCAGAGCGGCGCGGGCATCCTCGCCTACTCCAACGCCCAGCTCATCTGGGGCATGCCGCAGGCCATCATCACCGTCTCCGTCATGGCCGCGCTGCTGCCGCGGCTCTCCCGCGCCGCGCACGACGACGATCCCGGCGCCGTCCGCGACGACATCTCGCAGGGCCTGCGCAACTCGGCGGTGGCGATCGTGCCCGTCGCCTTCGGCTTCCTGGCGCTCGGCGTGCCGCTGTGCACCCTGCTCTACGCCTCCAGCGGCGTGGAGGCGGCGACCGGCATGGGCTTCATGCTCATGGCGTTCGGCCTCGGCCTGATCCCCTTCTCCGTCCAGTACGTCGTCCTGCGCGGTTTCTACGCCTACGAGGACACCCGCACGCCCTTCTACAACACCGTCATCGTCGCGGCCGTCAACGCCGCCGCGTCGGCGCTGTGCTACCTCGTCCTGCCGGCCCGCTGGGCCGTCGTCGGCATGGCCGCCTCGTACGGCCTGGCCTACATGGTGGGCGTGGGCGTCGCCTGGCGCCGACTGCGCGTCCGGCTGGGCGGCGACCTCGACGGGGCCCACGTGGTCCGCACGTACGCCCGCCTGTCGATGGCCTCCGTGCCGGCCGCCCTGGCCGGCGGCGCGGTCGGTTTCGGCCTGCTGTCCCTGCTCGGCATGAGCGCCCTGGGGTCGCTCGCCGCACTCGTGGCCGGTGGAGTGGTGCTGATGGGCGTGTTCTTCGTGGCGGCCCGCAGGATGCGCATCGAGGAGCTCAACGCCATGGTGGGCATGGTCCGGGGCCGTCTCGGCCGCTAGCACGGGGGGTGTCGCACAACCTTCGCCGCCCGCCGCGTGTCGTGCATGGCGCCGGACTGTGGGCACAATTGGCATGGCTGTCGAAGAGGCGGATCGGATGGGGAGGCAGGAACGACGGTGGCGGAACGTAGCACGGCTGCCGTCGACGTGGCCGACAACAGCGGCGACGACCCGCTGACCGCCAAGGCGGACGGGACCACGGCCGACGGGGCGGAAACACTGGACGCGACGGACACGTCCTCCCGTGGCACGGACGGCGGTGGGGAACCCGGCGACGAGACCTCCCTCACCACGCCCGAACTGCACAGCGGACACAAACTGGCCCGCCGCTACCGGCTGGAGGAGTGCGTCACCCGTCTGGACGGGTTCAGCAGCTGGCGGGCCGTGGACGAGAAGCTGCGCCGGGCCGTCGGGGTGCACGTGCTGTCGGCCGACCACCCCAGAGGGCGTTCGGTACTCGCGGCAGCGCGTTCGTCGGCCCTGCTCGGCGACCCGCGGTTCGTCCAGGTCCTGGACGCGGTCGAGGACGACGACCTCGTGTACGTCGTGCACGAATGGCTCCCGGACGCCACCGAACTGACGGCCCTCCTCGCCTCCGGTCCGCTGGAGCCGTACGACTGCTACCAACTCGTCAGCCAGGTCTCGCAGGCGATGGCCGCGGCCCACCGCGAGGGCCTGGCCCACCTCCGGCTCACGCCGGGCGCCGTGCTGCGCACCTCCACCGGCCAGTACCGGATCCGCGGGCTCGCCGTGAACGCCGCCCTGCGCGGCATCACCGTCGACCAGCCCCAGCGCACCGACACCGAGGCGATCGGCGCGCTCCTCTACGCGGCGCTCACCCAGCGCTGGCCGTACGAGAACGACGCCCACGGGTTGTCCGGCCTGCCCAAGGACGTGGGTCTGATCGCGCCCGACCAGGTGCGGGCCGGCGTCCACCGCGGTCTCTCCGACCTCGCCATGCGGGCCCTCGTCAACGACGGGGCGACCGCCTCGCGCCAGGATCCGCCGTGCACGACGCCCGACGAGCTCGCCAAGGCCGTCGCCGCCATGCCCCGCATCCGCCCGCCGGAGCCGACCTTCCCGGCCGTGCCGGACTTCCAGCGCACGACGTACCAGCAGGGCTACGGCAGAGGGCAGCAGCACCAGAGCGTCACCGCCGTCCAGCCCGCGCCGCCGCTCCCCGCTCCGCTGGAGACGCGCACGGGCAGGGCCCTGAAGTGGACGGTGTCCGCCCTCCTCATCGCTGCCCTGGGCTTGGGCAGCTGGCAGATCGCCGACCGTCTCCTGGACCAGAGCGGCGGCGACGACCCCGGCACGACACAGCCGTCGCCAGGCGCCTCGTCCGACGGCAAGGCGGCGCGTCCGCTGAGCCCGCTGAAGATCGAGGACGCACAGGTGTTCGATCCATCAGGTCGCGATCCGATACGGCCGGAGAAGGTCGGGAACACGGTCGACGGCGACCGGGGGACGGCCTGGGTCACCCCCGAGTACCACGGCTACCCCAACTTCGGAAACCTCACCGACCGCCGGGACGGCAGCGGTGTCATCGTCGACCTCGGGTCGGAGCAGGAGGTCTCCGCTGTCCGGGCGCACCTCTACCGCAGCGGCCAGACCCTGCAACTGCGGGCCGCCGGTCCCGGGGCGACGGACCCGGGCTCCCTCTCCGACTTCCCGCAGGAGCTCACCGCCCTGAAGCAGGCCGGTGACAGCCTGGACGTACGGCTGGAGAAGCCGGTCCGCACCCGCTACGTGCTGCTCCACATCACCGAGCTCCCCACGGACGGCTCCCCCGGCAGGTTCCGCGGAGGCGTCTCCGAGATCGAGGTCCTGGGCTGACCGCCGGCCGCACGGGCTCCGTGCGGCCGGCGCCGAGCACGACGGAGGGAAGGCCGCATGGCAGCGGGCACACAGCGGGAACCCGGCGACGCCGACCTCCTCGCCCGGCACGTCGCCGG
Organism: Streptomyces changanensis; assembly: GCF_024600715.1. Classification (NCBI taxonomy): domain Bacteria; kingdom Bacillati; phylum Actinomycetota; class Actinomycetes; order Kitasatosporales; family Streptomycetaceae; genus Streptomyces; species Streptomyces changanensis. The sequence continues at coordinate 3,367,239 of NZ_CP102332.1, read as the reverse complement.
CGATCCCGATGCCTTCGGTGAACTCGTGCGACGCCACCGGGACCGGCTGTGGGCGGTCGCGCTGCGGACCCTCGGCGACCGCGAGGAGGCCGCCGACGCCGTCCAGGACGCCCTCGTCTCGGCGTTCCGCGCCGCCCACACCTTCCGCGGTCAATCCGCCGTCACGACCTGGCTCCACCGGATCACGGTCAACGCCTGCCTGGACCGGGCCCGCAAGGCCGCCTCGCGCCGGACGTCCCCAGTGGACGACACGGAACGGCTGGAGCAGCTCCTGGAGCCCCACGAGTCGGCCGAGGCGCCCGCAGAGCGCCACGACCTGCACCGCCAGCTGCTCGCCGCCCTCACGCAACTGCCCGTCGACCAGCGGGCGGCCCTGGTCCTCGTCGACATGCAGGGGTACGCCGTGGCCGAGGCGGCGGAGCTCCTCGGTGTCCCCGTGGGGACCGTGAAGAGCCGCTGCGCCCGGGGCCGGGCCCGGCTCGTCCCCCTGCTCACTCATCTGCGCGGTGACCCCGTGGATAACAGCGGTACCGACGGGGGAAGGAACCGGACGCCGGGGACATCCGTCCCAGAGGCGTCGGGTCCCCGGGATCCGGGACCGAATGATCCTGCTGCTGTGAAGGGCGGAGGTGGACGCGCGTGACATCCACGGCCGACACGACCCAGCACCCCGACGTCTCGGAGATCTCGGACCTCACCGAAGGCGTTCTTCCCCCGGCCCGGACGGCGCACGTCCGCCGCCACCTGGACCGGTGCGAGCTCTGTGCCGACGTGCGGGACTCCCTGGAGGAGATCCGGGGGATGCTCGGGACGCTGCCGGGCCCGGCGCGGATGCCGGTCGACATCGCGGAGCGGATCGACGCCGCCCTCGCCGCCGAGGCCCTCCTCGACGCCACCTCCCCCGACGGGGCCCCGGCTGCTGCCCGGGAAACCGTCAGCAGCGGGGCCTCACCGGACGGTGACGCCGAACGGCACGGCGACGCCGTGCGTGGTCCCCGGCCGAAGCCCGCCGAGCGACCGGCCACGCCGCCGCACGGCTCCACCGGCCCCGGGCGCAAGCCGCCCCGGCGGCGCCGACGCCACGCGGTCCTCAGCGCCGTGTGCGGTCTGGCCGCGGTCGGGCTCGGCGTCCTGCTCTTCCAGGCGGTCGGCCCCACGGACGAGACCCCCAACGCCACCAGGGCCGACAGTGCCGTCTCCCAGGGCAGTGACCCGCGCTTCTCCGGTACCGCCCTGTCGGAGCGGGTCCGCTCGCTGCTCGCGGCCCCCGAGCGTTTCCGGTCCGGCCCGTCGCCGCGAGCCCAGCAGGACGACGGCCCCGACCCCATGATCGCCGGGAGCGCCACGCCGCTGCCGCCCTGCGTGCGGCAGGGACTCGACCGCGCTGAGCAGCCACTGGCCGCGGAGCTCGGCGCCTACCGGGGACGGCCGGCGTACCTGGTCCTGCTCCCGACCGCAGGCGCCGAGCAGCGCGTGGACGTCTACATCGTGGACGCGTCCTGCGCGACGGATCGAAGCGCCTCGGGCGCCGCCGACGTGCTGCTCAAGGAGTCACGGCCACGCCCCTGACGGATCCGCCGCACGCCGCGTGGGCCGTACGGGAATGTGCGCCCCGTAGGATCCGTTGGGTGGGGTGAGAGTCAGATCCGGCCCCCGTAGGCAGTAGGCAGTCTGCAGAGACGAGGAAGAAACCCGTGAGCGACGTCCGAAACGTGATCATCATCGGCTCCGGGCCCGCCGGTTACACGGCAGCGCTCTACACGGCGCGCGCGTCGCTGAAGCCGCTGGTCTTCGAGGGTGCCGTCACCGCCGGTGGCGCCCTCATGAACACGACCGACGTGGAGAACTTCCCCGGGTTCCCTGAGGGTGTCATGGGCCCGGAGCTCATGGACAACATGCGGGCCCAGGCCGAGCGCTTCGGCGCCGAGCTGGTCCCGGACGACATCGTCGCGGTCGACCTGACGGGCGACGTCAAGACCGTGACGGACACCGCCGGCACCGTGCACCGCGCCAAGGCGGTCATCGTCACCACCGGTTCGCAGCACCGCAAGCTCGGCCTGCCGAACGAGGACGCCCTCTCGGGCCGGGGCGTCTCGTGGTGCGCCACCTGCGACGGCTTCTTCTTCAAGGACCAGGACATCGCCGTCGTCGGCGGCGGTGACACGGCGATGGAGGAGGCGACCTTCCTCTCCCGGTTCGCCAAGTCCGTCACGATCGTCCACCGCCGGGACAGCCTGCGCGCCTCCAAGGCGATGCAGGACCGCGCCTTCGCCGACCCGAAGATCAAGTTCGCCTGGGACAGCGAGGTCGCGTCGATCCACGGCGAGCAGAAGCTCACGGGCCTCACCCTCCGCGACACCAAGTCGGGCGAGACCTCGGAGCTGCCGGTCACGGGGCTGTTCATCGCGGTCGGCCACGACCCGCGTACCGAGCTGTTCAAGGGGCAGCTGGAACTGGACGACGAGGGCTACCTGAAGGTGGACGCACCGTCCACGCGTACCAACGTGAAGGGCGTCTTCGCCGCCGGCGACGTCGTGGACCACACCTACCGCCAGGCCATCACGGCCGCCGGTACGGGGTGCTCCGCCGCGCTGGACGCGGAGCGTTTCCTCGCCGCCCTCGCCGACACGGAGCAGCTGGCCGAGCCGGAGAAGACCCCCGTGGTCTGACCCTCGATCCCCCACCCACACCCCGCACAGTGAGGAGGCCGACGTGGCCGACCTGAAGGAAGTGACCGACGCCTCGTTCGAGGAGACCGTCCTCAAGAGCGACAAGCCCGTCCTCGTGGACTTCTGGGCCGCCTGGTGCGGTCCGTGCCGCCAGATCGCCCCGTCGCTGAAGGCGATCGCGGACGAGTACGGCGACCAGATCGAGGTCGTCAAGCTGAACATCGACGAGAACCCGACCACGGCCGCGAAGTACGGCGTCATGTCGATCCCGACCCTGAACGTCTACCAGGGTGGCGAGGTCGCCAAGACGATCGTCGGTGCCAAGCCCAAGGCCGCGATCGTCCGCGACCTGGCCGACTTCATCAGCGACGAGGCCACCAAGGTGTGACTCCTGCGTCGTGGTTTCACGTGAAACCACCTGCCGGTGACACAAGAGCGGCCCACCCCCGTCGGGGTGGGCCGCTCTCGTGTCACCGGCAGGTCAGAGCGGTCGCAGCGCCGGTTCCTTCTGTACGGCGCCGAGCAGGCGGTCGAGCGCCAGCTCGACGTCCTCCTTCCACGACAGGGTGCTCCGCAGTTCGAGTCGGAGCCTGGGGTAGGCCGGGTGGGGGCGGACGGTCTTGAAGCCCACGGACAACAGGTGATCGGCCGGCAGCACGCAGGCGGGTTCCTTCCAGCGGGCGTCACCGAACGCCTCGATGGCCTTGAAGTTCCTCCGTAGAAGGTCCTTCGCCACGGTCTGCACCAGAACCCGGCCCAACCCCTGCCCCTGGTAGCCGGGCGTGATCCAGGCGGTCATCAGCTGGACCGCGTCGGGGGACACCGGACTGGTGGGGAAGGCCGTGGAACGCGGCACGTAGGCGGGTGGCGCGTACAACACGTATCCCACCGGGATCTCGTCCACGTAGACGACCCGGCCGCACGAGCCCCAGTCGAGGAGCACGGCGGAGATCCAGGCCTCCTTCTCCAGCTCCGGAGTGCCCGCTTTGACGGCCGCCTCGCCGCTGACGGGGTCGAGCTCCCAGAAGACGCACGTCCGGCAGCGCTTGGGGAGGTCCGGAAGGTTGTCCAGAGTGAGCGGTACGAGCCGACGACCCATGACGGAGCTCCCTCGCTTCCTCGCCTGGCGCGTGACGGACACGCGGATGCACATACCCCAACGCATCGTATCGATCGGGTGATGACACGCATACGGGAACAGGCCGAAGGGCGGACACCACGGCGGTGGGAACACCGGCGCGCTGTCCGCCCTCGGACCGCGGTGACGCGGTACCTCGCGGGGTCAGTCGTCCCCTTCGGCCCTCTCCTGGTCCTCCTGGCCCTTCTCCAGGACCCCGCCCTCGCCCGGGGCGAGGGTGCCGAGGATCCGCTTCAGGTCCTCCATCGAGGCGAACTCGACGACGATCTTGCCCTTCTTCTGCCCGAGGTCGACCTTGACCCGGGTCTCGAAGCGGTCCGACAGCCGCGTGGCGAGTTCGCTCAGCGCCGGGGAGACACGGGCACCGGCCCGCGGGCCCTTCGGCTTGACGGGCTTGTCCGGCTCGGACGCCATGAGCGTCACGATCTCCTCGACCGCGCGGACCGACAGGCCCTCGGCGACGATCCGGTACGCCAGCTTGTCCTGCGCCTCCGGGTCCTCCACCGACAGCAGGGCCCGCGCATGGCCCGCGGAGAGCACACCCGCCGCGACCCGCTTCTGTACCGGCGGCGACAGCCGCAGCAGCCGCAGCGTGTTGGAGACCTGCGGGCGCGACCGGCCAACGCGGTCGGCCAGCTGGTCGTGCGTGCAGTTGAAGTCCCTGAGCAGCTGATCGTAGGCCGCGGCCTCCTCCAGCGGGTTGAGCTGCGCCCGGTGGAGGTTCTCCAGCAGCGCGTCGAGCAGCAGCTGGTCGTCGTCGGTGGCGCGCACGATCGCCGGGATGCGCTCCCAGCCCAGTTCACGGCAGGCGCGGAAACGGCGCTCACCCATGATCAGCTCATAGCGCCCCGGGGCCGCCTGGCGGACGACGACCGGCTGGAGGATGCCCACCCCCTTGACGGAGGAGACGAGTTCCGCGAGCGCGTCCTCGTCGAAGACCTTCCGCGGCTGGTGCGGATTGACCGTGATGGCGTCCAGCGGCAGCTCGGCATAGTGGGCCGCGGCCTGCGTTCCCTGCGCGGGTACGGTGTCGGCCTGCCCGGGAAGCGTGACGGTGCTCTCCACCGGAGCGGCACCCTGCGGGAGGGCCGTCACCTTCGCCGCGGCCACACCGCGGTCGGTGCTCAGGGTCGGAATGGCCGTCGGGGAGGCCGACGCCACTCCGATCGATGTGGTCTGCCGCTCCTGGGGCGCGGCGGGGATCAGCGCACCGAGTCCGCGTCCCAACCCCCTACGTCGCTCACTCACTGGATCCCCTCCGACATGCTGTGCTGACTGTGCTGGTGGTGCTGGGCGCCCGCATGGGCGTGTTGGGCGTCGTAGTGGATACCCACGCCCCGGAGGGCGATCTCGCGGGCGGCCTCCAGGTAGGAGAGCGCGCCGCTGGAGCCCGGGTCGTACGTGAGGACCGTCTGTCCGTAGCTCGGCGCCTCCGAGATGCGGACCGACCGCGGGATGCTGGTGCGCAGCACCTCCTCTCCGAAGTGGTTGCGCACCTCGTCGGCGACCTGGGAGGCGAGCCGGGTTCGGCCGTCGTACATGGTGAGCAGGATCGTCGAGACGTGCAGATCGGGGTTGAGGTGGCCCCGTACCAGTTCGACGTTGCGCAGGAGCTGGCCCAGCCCCTCCAGTGCGTAGTACTCGCACTGGATGGGGATGAGCACTTCGGCGCCGGCCACCATGGCGTTGACCGTCAGCAGGCCGAGGGACGGCGGGCAGTCGATGAGGATGTAGTCCAACGGCTGCTCGTACGCCTGGATGGCCCGCTGGAGCCTGCTCTCCCGCGCCACCAGCGACACCAGCTCGATCTCCGCACCGGCGAGATCGATGGTGGCCGGGGCGCAGAAGAGTCCTTCGACGTCCTGGACGGGTTGCACCACACCGGAGAGCGGCTTGCTGTCCACGAGGACGTCGTAGATGGAGGGGACCTCGGCGTGGTGGTCGATCCCCAGCGCCGTCGAGGCGTTGCCCTGCGGGTCGAGGTCGATCACCAGGACGCGGGCGCCGTGGAGCGCCAGGGACGCGGCGAGGTTCACCGTGGTGGTCGTCTTCCCCACGCCGCCCTTCTGGTTGGCGACCACCATGACGCGGGTCCGCGGCGGGCGAGGGAGCCCTTCACCGGCCCGCCCCAGGGCCTGTGCCGCCAGCTGGGCGGAGTGGCCCAGGGAGGCGTCCTCCAGCGGGAGATGTGTTTCACGTGAAACATCGTCCCCGGAGGGTTCGGTACGGGGGGCGGGGACCGGATCGGTCATCGGTCCCGCGATGTCGGCGTCGGACCGCAACGATTCACTCTCCTCGGCTGCAAGCTCGCGATGGACAGAGCCTGCCATGCTTTCGGGGTCGTGAACCAGCGAGGTCGGTGGTTCTGTGGAGGAATCCACTTCTGTGGACGACTCCGTCACCCCCGCGGGGGGCGTCCTACGGTCTCGTGGTGCGGCAGCCGCACGACCGCGGCTGATGATTCCCTGCAGCAGTGAGCGACGTTTCACGTGAAACACGATGCACTCGCCGCAGGGTCACCACCTCACGACACTCCGAAATAGGTACGTATGAGGATCGAACGGACCGTCATCGACGACGGCGCGAGGTCCTCGCCGCCTTGGCCCGCTTCGCGGCGAACCTGACGCCTCCGGGGCTCTCCCCGACTTCGACCCTGACCACCGTGGACATCGGGTCGACGATCCCCTCTCCGACCTGGAGCACTGACGTCCGCACGACACCGAGCTTGCTCAGCGCGGCGCGGGCACCCTGGATCTCCTCCTCCGCCGTGTCACCCTTCAGCGCCAGCATCTCGCCGTAGGGGCGCAGCAGGGGGACACCCCAGCCGGCCAGCCGGTCCAGGGGTGCGACGGCACGGGCGGTGACCACGTGCACGGGGGGAAGCTTGCCGAGCATCTCCTCGGCACGGCCGCGTACGACGGTCACGTGGTCGAGCCCCAGCAGCTCGACGATCTCCTGGAGGAAGTTCGTCCGCCGGAGCAGCGGCTCCAGGAGCGTGATCTTGAGGTCGGGTCGTACCAGGGCGAGCGGGATGCCGGGCAGGCCCGCCCCGGAGCCCACGTCACAGACCGTCACGCCCTCGGGTACGACCTCGGAGAGCACCGCGCAGTTCAGCAGGTGCCTCTCCCACAGCCGCGGTACTTCCCGGGGACCGATGAGGCCGCGCTTGACCCCCGCGTCCGCGAGCAGTTCCGCGTACCGGACCGCCTCCGGGAAGAACTCGCCGAACACCGTCTGCGCCTCCTGGGGCGCAGGGGGAAGTTCCTCTGCCTCCGACACGGGAACCGTCCTTCCGTACCGCACTACCGCACTGGGTGGCTGACTATCAGGCTGACAAAGATCGGCCCCGCCTGCGAACAGACGGGGCCGAGGGTTCGAGGGGGTCAGGCGGGGAGCACGACGACGAAGCGCTGCGGCTCCTCGCCCTCGGACTCGCTGCGCAGGCCGGCCGCGGCGACCGCGTCGTGGACGACCTTCCGCTCGAAGGGGCTCATGGGCTCGAGCTTGACGGGCTCGCCGCTGTTCTTCGCCTCGTCCGCGGCCTTGACGCCGAGCTCGGTCAGCTCGGCGCGCTTCTTGGCGCGGAAGCCCGCGATGTCCAGCATGAGCCGGCTGCGGTCGCCGGTCTCCCGGTGCACGGCGAGACGCGTCAGCTCCTGCAGCGCCTCCAGCACCTCACCGTCACGGCCGACGAGCTTCTGCAGGTCGCGGCCGGACGATTCGCCGATGATGGAGACCGCCGCGCGGTCGCCCTCGACGTCCATGTCGATGTCGCCGTCGAGGTCGGCGATGTCGAGCAGGCCCTCGAGGTAGTCGGCCGCGATCTCACCCTCCTGCTCGAGGTGGGTGAGGGTGTCGACACCCTCGGCGGCGGACGTGGTGCCTTCCGTCACGGATGGACTCCTTCTTCCTACTTCTTCGACGACGGGTGCTTGGGCCGCTGCTGGCCCTTGCGCTGTCCGGACTTGGCTTGACGGGTGGAGCCGGAGCCGGCCTTGCCCTGCTGGGAAGGCTGGTCGGACTGTCCCGGGTCGGCCTTCTTCTCCAGCGAGTGCTTGGTGCTGCCCTGCTGGACGGGGGCCGTCTGGCGCTTGGCCTTCGTCTGGCGCTTCGGCTGCTGGCGGCGGGCCGCCGCGGCCTCGGCCTCGGCGACGGCCGGGTCGACCTTCTCCACGGTGCCGTCGGCCTGCGCGGTGTAGCCGGCCTTGGCGAGGGAGCTGATGAAGCGGCGCTCGTTGTCGTTGCGGTCCGGGCCCTTGGCGACGATGGCCAGGATGACGGCGCGCCTGCGGCGGCCGCGCACCTCGCCGTGCTGGGTGATGCTCTTCAGCAGCCGCTGGAGGTAGTGGTCCTGGGCCTTGCTGCCCGGCGTCGGGTTCTGGTTGATCACGTACATCTGCTGGCCCATGGTCCACACGTTGGTGGTCAGCCAGTAGACGAGGACGCCGACGGGGAAGTTGATGCCCATCACGGCGAAGATGATCGGGAAGATGTACATCAGCATCTTCTGCTGCTGCATGTACGGGGTCTTCACCGTCAGGTCCACGTTCTTCTGCATCAGCTGGCGCTGGGTGAAGAACTGGGACGCCGACATCAGCACGATCATGATCGCGGTGACGATGCGGACGTCGACGATGGAGGCGTTGAGCGCCTCGACCTTGCCCGGGTCGTCCATGAACTTGGCCGCGATCGGGGCGCCGAAGATGTGGGCCTCGCGGGCGCTGTCGACCAGCTGCTGGTTGAGGCTGCCGATGGTGTCGCCCGACGCGATCTTGCTGAGCACGTGGTAGAGGGCGAAGAAGAACGGCGACTGCAGAAGGATGGGGAGGCACGAGGAGAGCGGGTTGGTGCCCGTCTCCTTGTACAGCTTCATCATCTCTTCGGACTGGCGCTGCCGGTCGTTCTTGTAGCGCTCCTGGATGGCCTTCATCTTCGGCTGGAGCGCCTGCATGTTCCGCATCGACTTGATCTGCTTCACGAAGAGCGGGATCAGGCAGATGCGGATGACGATCACCAGGGACACGATCGACAGACCCCAGGCCCAGCCCGTGTCAGGCCCGAAGACCGCCCCGTACAGCTTGTGGAACTGGACGATGATCCACGAGACGGGTCCGGTGATGAAGCTGAACAGATTTCCAATCGTGTCCACTAATCAGGCTCCTTGAGCATTGGGCGAGGTCTCTGCGGCCGGGCTCGCCCCGTCGGAGCGCCCGCCCTCGTCTCCGCGCAGCCGTGCGCGCAGCATTTCGTGCCAGCGGGGACGCTTGCGCGGCGGCACGTGGTCCACCCCACCGGGCGACCACGGGTTGCAGCGGAGGATCCGCCAGGCGGTGAGGGCCGTGCCTTTGAGAGCACCGTGCCGGTCGATGGCGGTGTAGCCGTAGTGGGAACACGAGGGGTAGTACCTGCAGACGGGGCCCAACAGCGGACTGATCGTCCACTGGTAGATCTTGATCAGGGCCAGCAGCGGGTACTTCATCGCGCGCCCCCTCCCAGCAGCCGCCCCAGGGCGGCGTCCAGGTCTCGGGCCAGCTGTGTATGGTCGGCGTCGCCCGCGCCGGGCAGCGCTCGTACTACCACCAGGCTACCGGGGGGCAGGACGGCGAGCCGCTCCCGCATCAGGTGCCGCAGTCTGCGCTTCACCTGGTTGCGGACGACCGCCCCGCCGACGGCCTTGCTGACGACGAAACCCGCACGTGTCGGGGGAGCGCTCTCCCCTGACGCGTGCGGGTCCGTTGCACCGCTTCTCAGGTGGACGACGAGGAGCGGGCGGCCGGCCCGGCGTCCTCGGCGTACCGCGGTCGCGAAGTCCTCGCGCCGCCTCAGCCGATTCTCGGTAGGCAGCACGTCATGACCTGTTTAAGCGATCAGGCGGACAGGTTGGCGCGACCCTTGCTGCGGCGGTTCGCCAGGATGGCGCGGCCGGCGCGGGTACGCATGCGCAGACGGAAACCGTGGGTCTTCGCGCGACGACGGTTGTTCGGCTGGAAGGTGCGCTTGCTCACTCGGGGGCTCCAGAAATGATTCGGGTGGTGGCGGGACATCGCCTGGCTGTCACCGTGCGCCCACGAGTAGCTCGCAATACGCCCGAGTGCACCGCTTCACGATCACTGACCGTGATCATTGCCCATCGGAGGCAGGCGGCAGCAGCCATCGACAACTCGACCTGGTTACGGTACGCGCGGCTACGCCATCCGGTCAAACCAGCAGGACGGCGGGCCCGGCTATGCACAGGCTGTGGACAACAACTTGAACCGTGCGAGCTGCCGCGACTACCGTGGCCGGACTCGGATTCGTTTCCTGCCTGTCCTTCCATCCCGTCCCAAGAAACACACATTCGTGGGACCCGTGAGAGAGCGTGCCCCGTGGCTGACGTACCTGCTGATCTTGCCGCAGTGTGGCCACGCGTGCTGGAGCACCTCCTCGGGGAGGGGCAGCAGGGCATCGAGCCGAAGGACAAGCAGTGGATCGAGCGGTGCCAGCCGCTCGCCCTGGTCGCCGACACCGCGCTCCTCGCCGTCCCCAACGAGTGGGGCAAGCGCGTCCTGGAGGGCCGGCTCGCCCCGCTGATCAGCGACACGCTGAGCCGTGAGTGCGGCCGCCCCATCCGGATCGCGATCACCGTCGACGACTCCGCGGGCGACCAGGCCCCGCTGCCGCCGGGCCCCGAGCGCCACCAGTCCCACCAGCCGCAGCAGTCCCGGTACGACGAGCGGGGCCAGGGCGAGTCGTACGACGCGTACGGCCGGCCCACGGACGACGGCCTGCCGAGCGTGCGCCCCGCCTACCCCGACTACCAGCAGCAGCGCCCGGAGCCCGGGGCCTGGCCGCGCGCCCAGGAGGACCTGTCCTGGCAGCAGCCGCGGCTCGGCGGCTTCCAGGACCGCGACCCGTACGCGACGGCCCGGCCGCAGCAGCCGCACCACGACTACGGCACCCCGCCGGGCCCCGAGCACGGGGGGTACGACTCCCGGCGCGCCGAGCGGCGCGACCTCCCCGATCACCAGGGGCAGCACCAGCACCGCCCGGGCGGACCGTCGGGCTCCGGCGGGCCGGGGGGCCGGGGCGGCGCGGGCGACCGCGGCCAGGCGCCGGGCCACGGCTCGATGGGCGGGCCGGGGTCCATGGGCGGTACGGGCGGGGGATCGAGGCCCGGCGCGCCGGGGGAGCAGCACGCGCGGCTGAACCCGAAGTACCTCTTCGACACGTTCGTCATCGGGTCGTCGAACCGGTTCGCGCACGCGGCGGCCGTCGCGGTCGCCGAGGCGCCGGCCAAGGCGTACAACCCGCTCTTCATCTACGGCGAGTCGGGCCTCGGCAAGACGCACCTCCTGCACGCGATCGGGCACTACGCCCGCAGCCTCTACCCGGGCACGCGGGTGCGGTACGTGAGCTCGGAGGAGTTCACCAACGAGTTCATCAACTCCATCCGCGACGGCAAGGGCGACACCTTCCGCAAGCGCTACCGCGACGTGGACATCCTGCTCGTCGACGACATCCAGTTCCTGGCGAGCAAGGAGTCGACGCAGGAGGAGTTCTTCCACACCTTCAACACCCTCCACAACGCCAACAAGCAGATCGTGCTGTCCTCGGACCGGCCGCCGAAGCAGCTGATGACGCTGGAGGACCGGCTGCGCAACCGGTTCGAGTGGGGCCTGACGACGGACGTCCAGCCGCCGGAGCTGGAGACGCGCATCGCGATCCTGCGCAAGAAGGCGGTGCAGGAGCAGCTCAACGCCCCGCCGGAGGTGCTGGAGTTCATCGCGTCACGGATCTCGCGCAACATCCGTGAGCTGGAGGGGGCGCTGATCCGGGTGACGGCGTTCGCGAGCCTCAACCGGCAGCCGGTGGACCTGGTGCTCACCGAGAGCGTGCTGAAGGACCTGATCCCGGGCGGTGAGGACAGCGCGCCGGAGATCACGGCGGGCGCCATCATGGCGGCGACGGCGGACTACTTCGGCCTGACGGTCGAGGACCTGTGCGGATCGTCACGCAGCCGCGTGCTGGTGACGGCCCGCCAGATCGCGATGTACCTGTGCAGGGAGCTGACGGACCTGTCACTGCCGAAGATCGGTGCGCAGTTCGGCGGCCGGGACCACACGACGGTGATGCACGCGGACCGGAAGATCCGCGCGCTCATGGCGGAGCGGCGCTCCATCTACAACCAGGTCACGGAACTGACCAACCGCATCAAGAACGGCTGACCCCGCCGGCGGGCGTGCGGGTGGGAGACGTGAGGGCGTCCCGGAGGGTTCCGGGACGCCCTCCGGTGTTCCCCGGAGCCCCGCCGCGCCTGCCCGGCTGCCGTCCCCTGCCCTGCCCGGCCGGGGGCGTGCCCTCCTGCTGCCCTGCCCCGAGCTGCCCCGTCGCCGGGACCGGAGCCGCCCCTCGGTCACCCCCGGGCCCGCAGCACCGTTCCGGGGAGCCCGGCCGCCCCCTCCTGTCCGAAGCCCCCCGAAGCCCTCCCTCGGAGCGCCCCGAAGTCCCCCGGAGCACCCCCACCGGAAACCCTGCGCAGCGGCCGGAACCCTCCGAAACGCCCGCCGCCACCCGCCGGACGACCCTCCGAGAGCCCCCACGGGCTCCCGCGCGCCCTCACCGGTGTTCGAATACCTGCCGCGCCCGGCTCGTTCTCCACAGAAGTGCGGCCGATCTGCCGTCCACAGCCTGGGGACCCCCGAGTTATCCGGATCTCCTCCACAGGCCGGTCGTCGCCCTTACGATCAGGCCTGGTCAGAGGCTTGTGGAATTGTGGCCGAGCGCCCTCCACAGCCTGTGGACAGAGAAACCGTCCACAGGCCGTGCTCGCGGTTGTCCACTCACGGCCCACAGGCACGGGGCCATGGTCCACAGCTTCTCCACACCGCTGTCCACTGTTCGGCAACGAAACACACCTGCTCACTGCCGCGAGTGAAAGCGGTCACACCAAGGCGCCGGATTGGGCTGTGGGGAACGTGGGTAAAGCTGGGGACGGCACTGGGGAGAAGTACGCCCCGCCTGTGCATCGGGTGTGCAGAACTTTGCCGCGTCCACAGCGGACCCCACTTGTCCACCGCTGCCGCCCACAGGGTCGGTGGACAAAATTTGGGCCGTGACCTGCACGGATGGCGTTATCCACCGTTTCCACAGGCCCTACTACTACTCCCACTAAGAGTTAGCTCGGAATCCGATGGGAAGCAGGGCCTGTGCACAACTCGGGCCCGGACCTCCGACTGCGGCTCGACCCGACTTGACCCCGAGCCGCACCGACTGGCGGCGGCGTACGTCAGACTGGACCCCGGCATCCCGACTCCCGGCGCCACGGCGGCGGAGGAACCGGATGCCGGACGAGGAAGGCCAGCAGGGCGAGCCAGCGAAAGCAGGAGGCGGCGTACGGTGAAAATCCGGGTGGAGCGCGATGTACTCGCGGAGGCGGTGGCCTGGGTGGCCCGCAGCCTCCCGGCCCGTCCGCCCGCGCCCGTGCTCGCGGGCCTTCTGCTGAAGGCCGAGGACGGTGCGCTGAGCTTCTCCAGCTTCGACTACGAGGTCTCGGCGCGGGTCTCCGTCGACGCCGAGGTGGAGGAGGACGGCACGGTCCTGGTGTCCGGGCGGCTGCTCGCCGACATCTGCCGCGCCCTCCCCAACCGGCCCGTGGAGATTTCCACAGACGGTGTACGGGCGACGGTGGTCTGCGGTTCGTCCCGCTTCACCCTCCACACTCTGCCCGTGGAGGAGTACCCGGCGCTGCCGCAGATGCCGACCGCGACCGGCACGGTCCCCGGTGAGGTGTTCGCCTCCGCCGCGGCCCAGGTCGCCATCGCCGCCGGCCGTGACGACACGCTCCCCGTGCTCACCGGCGTGCGCATCGAGATCGAGGGCGACAGGGTCACCCTGGCCTCCACCGACCGCTACCGCTTCGCGGTGCGCGAGTTCCTGTGGAAGCCGGAGTCCCCGGACGCCTCGGCCGTCGCGCTGGTGCCCGCCAAGACGCTCCTCGACACCGCCAAGGCGCTCACCAGCGGTGACACGGTCACCCTGGCGCTCTCCGGCTCCGGTGCCGGCGAGGGCCTGATCGGCTTCGAGGGCGCGGGGCGGCGCACGACCACCCGGCTCCTCGAGGGCGACCTGCCGAAGTACCGGACGCTGTTCCCGACCGAGTTCAACTCGATCGCCACGATCGAGACGGCCCCGTTCGTCGAGGCCGTGAAGCGCGTGGCGCTGGTCGCCGAGCGGAACACTCCGGTCCGGCTCAGCTTCGAGCAGGGCGTGCTCATCCTGGAGGCCGGCTCCAGCGACGACGCACAGGCTGTGGAGCGCGTCGACGCGCACCTGGAGGGCGACGACATCTCGATCGCCTTCAACCCGACCTTCCTGCTCGACGGCCTGAGCGCCATCGACGCCCCGGTCGCGCAGTTGTCCTTCACGACCTCCACCAAGCCCGCGCTGCTGAGCGGCAAGCCGGCCGTGGACGCGGAGGCCGACGAGGCCTACAAGTACCTGATCATGCCGGTTCGACTCAGTGGCTGAGTGAGCGGCTGACCCCACAGGTGTGCACCCGTGTCCGGGCGTAGTCTCGGACACGGGTACGAAGCCGCACACAACGCGTAAGGAAGATCTGATGGAGCTCGGTCTCATCGGCCTCGGCAAGATGGGCGGGAACATGCGCGAGCGCATCCGCCGCGCGGGCCACACCGTCGTCGGGTACGACCGCAACGCCGACCTCGCCGACGTCCACAGCCTCGAAGAGCTCGTGGGCAAGCTGAAGGGCCCCCGCGTCGTGTGGGTCATGGTCCCGGCTGGCGAGGCCACCCAGTCGACCATCGACCAGCTGGCCGAGCTGCTCTCCCCCGGCGACGTCGTCGTGGACGGGGGCAACTCCCGTTGGACGGACGACGAGAAGCACGCCGCGGAGCTGGCCGCCAAGGGCATCGGCTTCGTCGACTGCGGCGTCTCCGGCGGTGTGTGGGGCCTGGAGAACGGCTACGCCCTCATGTACGGCGGTACCGCCGAGGACGTGGCGAAGGTCCTGCCGGTCTTCGACGCGCTGAAGCCGGAGGGCGACTTCGGCGCCGTCCACGCGGGCAAGGTCGGCGCCGGCCACTTCGCGAAGATGGTCCACAACGGCATCGAGTACGCGATGATGCAGGCCTTCGCCGAGGGCTGGGAGCTGCTGGAGGCCGTGGACTCCGTCACCGACGTCCGCGAGGTCTTCCGGTCCTGGCAGGAGGGCACGGTCATCCGCTCATGGCTGCTCGACCTCGCCGTCCGCGCGCTCGACGACGACGAGCACCTCGACAAGCTGCGGGGCTACGCGTCGGACTCCGGCGAGGGCCGCTGGACGGTCGAGGCCGCCATCGACAACGCCGTGCCGCTGCCCGCGATCACCGCCTCCCTGTTCGCGCGGTTCGCCTCGCGCCAGGACGACTCGCCGCAGATGAAGATGATCGCCGCCCTGCGCAACCAGTTCGGCGGTCACGCGGTCGAGTCCAAGTAACACGCAGCAGCCGGGAGAGGTCGGCGCCACCATGCACGTCACGCATCTGTCGCTGGCCGACTTCCGCTCGTACGCCCGGGTCGAGGTCCCGCTCGACCCGGGCGTCAGCGTCTTCGTCGGCGCCAACGGGCAGGGCAAGACGAACCTCGTGGAGGCCGTCGGCTACCTCGCGACGCTCGGCAGCCACCGGGTGTCGTCCGACGCGCCCCTCGTCCGGATCGGCGCCGACCGGGCCGTGATCCGCGCGGCCGTGCGGCAGGGCGAACGGCAGCAGCTCGTCGAGCTGGAGCTCAACCCCGGCAGGGCCAACCGCGCCCGGGTGAACCGGTCCTCCCAGGTCAGGCCCCGCGACGTGCTGGGGATCATACGGACGGTGCTCTTCGCGCCCGAGGACCTCGCCCTGGTGAAGGGCGACCCCGGCGAGCGGCGCCGGTTCCTCGACGAGCTGATCACCGCGCGGTCGCCGCGCATGGCCGGGGTGCGCTCGGACTACGACCGGGTCCTCAAGCAGCGCAACACCCTGCTGAAGACCGCCGCCATGGCCCGCCGGCACGGCGGCCGTTCCATGGACCTGTCCACGCTCGACGTGTGGGACCAGCACCTCGCCCACGTCGGCGCGGAACTGCTCGCCCAGCGGCTGGACCTCGTCGCCACGCTCCAGCCGCTCGCCGTGAAGGCGTACGAGCAGCTGGCCCCCGGCGGCGGGCCCGTCACGCTGGAGTACCGGGGGTCGGTCGGTGACGTCGCCGTGACGGCCGGGCGCGAGGAGCTGGCCGAACGGCTGCTCGGGGCGCTGGCCGAGGTCCGCAAGCAGGAGATCGACCGGGGCGTCACCCTCGTCGGGCCGCACCGCGACGACCTCGGGCTGATGCTCGGGCAGATGCCCGCCAAGGGGTACGCGAGCCACGGCGAGTCCTGGTCGTACGCGCTGGCGCTGCGGCTCGCCTCGTACGACCTGCTGCGCTCCGAGGGCAACGAACCCGTGCTCGTCCTGGACGACGTCTTCGCCGAGCTGGACGGCCGGCGGCGGGAGCGGCTGGCGGAACTCGTCGCCCCCGGCGAGCAGGTGCTGGTGACGGCCGCGGTCGACGACGACGTGCCCGGGGTCCTGGCGGGCACGCGGTACGCGGTGGCGGAAGGGGCGGTGGAGCGCGTATGAGCACGCAGTCGCAGGCGGCGTCCGCGCAGGCGCCCGTCCCCGAGTCGTCCGGCGTCGACCTGGCGCGCGTCGCGCTGCGCGCCGCGAAGGAGCAGGCCAAGGCGCGGGGCGCGGCGGCGCAGCAGAAGAAACAGGCGCGCCGCGGCGGCGGACTGCGCTCCGGGGCGCGGGCCGACGGGCGAGACCCGCTGCCGCTCGGCGCCGCGATCAACCGGCTGATCACCGAGCGCGGGTGGGAGACGCCCGCCGCGGTCGGCGGCGTGATGGGGCGCTGGCCGCAGATCGTCGGCGAGGACCTGGCCAAGCACTGCGTGCCCCTGCGGTACGACGAGGACCCCGACGAGCGCGTCCTGACCGTCCAGTGCGACTCCACGGCGTGGGCGACGCAGCTGCGGCTGCTCGCGCCGCGGCTCGTGGCCCGGCTCAACGAGGACCTCGGCCACGGGACCGTCCGTGTCATCCGGGTCCTCGGCCCCGGCGGCCCGCGGCGTGGGTACGGCCCGCTGCGCGCGCCGGGGAGCACCGGCGCGGGCGACACGTACGGCTGACGGCGGCCGGCGACGGCGGTCACGGTGCCCGGCCCCGACGGCGGCCGGCCGGCAGGACGGGTCACGGCGCCCGGCCGACGGCGTACGGCGGCGACCGCGGGCGCGGGGCGGCTGACGGCGGCGGCCCGACGGAAGCGGCCCCCGCCCGACGCCCGGCGGATGCCGGGCGCGGGTGCCCGTGCGAGCGGGTGCGGGAGCCCAGCGGCGGAAGCCCAGCGGCGGGTGCCCGGTGCCGGGGACCCCGGCCGCCGCGTCGTCGCCACCCGTACCCCCGCCCCCGCCCGCAGGGCCGGACCGGTCGTCTCCGGCCGTCGCGCGCACCCCTCCCCGCCCCGCCCCCGACCGTCCCGGCGGCGGTGCCGCGCGCCCCACCGGGAGGGGTCGGACCTCCGCCGCGGACGGGGTGCGGGAACCGGGAAGCGCGCCAGGGTCGTCCACAGGCGGTGGAGGACCGCGCAACACGCGGTGGACGGAGCGGTGAACAGGGCCGTGACCTGCTGCGTACCGGTGGTGGGAGGGGGGCGCCGGGGGCCCGGGGAGCGCGTGGCCGCAGCCGGGTCGCGGTGGTAGCGGGTGGTTGACATGCCGAAGCGCTGAGTGCCCGTGTGAGCCTCTTGGACACCCGTCCCGAATATGGGGAGTCGGCAGCCGCCGGTTCAGGGCGGCACATGCGGACTCAGGTACCGGCAAACCCCCATGACTGTCAGCGCTACCGGTAGACTGGTGGGTAATCCCGCCCACTGCGGAACATGTCGAACGACGCAGCCCCTCCCGGGCTCCCCGAGAGGTGGCTCGCGCTGTGCCAGAAAGGGCGCTTCGTGGCCGATTCCGGCAACCCCAACGAGAACATTCCGTCCACTCCTGCCGGCGAGAACGGCGAGACCCCCACACCGGGGCCCGCGGCGTACGACGCCAGCGCGATCACCGTCCTCGAGGGTCTGGACGCGGTACGCAAGCGCCCGGGCATGTACATCGGCTCGACCGGTGAGCGTGGCCTGCACCACATGGTGCAGGAGGTCGTGGACAACTCCGTCGACGAGGCGCTGGCCGGCCACGCGGACAGCATCGACGTGACGATCCTGGCCGACGGCGGCGTCAGGGTGGTGGACAACGGGCGCGGTATCCCCGTGGACATCCACCCCATCGAGAAGAAGCCGGCCGTCGAGGTCGTCCTCACCGTCCTGCACGCGGGCGGCAAGTTCGGCGGCGGCGGCTACGCCGTCTCCGGCGGTCTGCACGGCGTCGGCGTCTCCGTCGTCAACGCGCTCTCCTCGCGGGTGTCCGTCGACATCAAGCGCGACGGGTACCGCTGGACGCAGGACTACAAGCTCGGCGTGCCCACCGCCCCGCTGGCGCAGCACGAGGCCGTCGAGGACTCCGGCACCACGGTGACCTTCTGGGCCGACCCGGACGTCTTCGAGACGACCGAGTACTCCTTCGAGACGCTGTCCCGGCGCTTCCAGGAGATGGCGTTCCTCAACAAGGGCCTGACGATCACGCTCACCGACGAGCGCGACTCGGCCAAGGCCACGATGAACGCCGACGACCCGGACGCCTCCGCCGAGGCCCCCGAGGCACAGCCGGCCCGCACGGTGTCGTACTTCTACGAGGGCGGCATCGTCGACTTCGTCAAGTACCTCAACTCCCGCAAGGGCGAGCTGATCCACCCGACGGTCATCTCCGTCGAGGCCGAGGACAAGGACCGGCTGCTGTCGGTCGAGATCGCCATGCAGTGGAACTCGCAGTACACGGAGGGCGTGTACTCCTTCGCGAACACGATCCACACGCACGAGGGCGGCACGCACGAGGAGGGCTTCCGTGCGGCGCTCACCGGTCTCGTCAACCGCTACGCGCGCGACAAGAAGCTGCTGCGCGAGAAGGACGACAACCTCACGGGCGAGGACATCCGCGAGGGTCTGACCGCGATCATCTCCGTCAAGCTCGGCGAGCCGCAGTTCGAGGGCCAGACGAAGACGAAGCTCGGCAACACCGAGGCGAAGACCTTCGTGCAGAAGGTCGTCCACGAGCACCTGTCCGACTGGTTCGACCGCAACCCCAACGAGGCCGCGGACATCATCCGCAAGGCCATCCAGGCCGCCACCGCGCGCGTGGCCGCCCGCAAGGCGCGCGACCTGACGCGCCGCAAGGGGCTGCTGGAGTCGGCGTCGCTGCCGGGCAAGCTCTCCGACTGCCAGTCGAACGACCCGGCCAAGTGTGAGATCTTCATCGTCGAGGGTGACTCCGCCGGCGGTTCCGCCAAGTCCGGCCGGAACCCCGAGTTCCAGGCCATCCTGCCCATCCGCGGCAAGATCCTGAACGTCGAGAAGGCGCGGATCGACAAGATCCTTCAGAACACCGAGGTCCAGGCGCTGATCTCCGCCTTCGGCACCGGGGTGCACGAGGACTTCGACATCGAGAAGCTCCGGTACCACAAGATCATCCTGATGGCGGACGCCGACGTCGACGGCCAGCACATCAACACCCTGCTGCTGACCTTCCTCTTCCGCTTCATGCGGCCGCTGGTCGAGGCCGGGCACGTCTACCTCTCCCGCCCGCCGCTGTACAAGATCAAGTGGGGTCGGGACGACTTCGAGTACGCCTACTCGGACCGCGAGCGCGACGCGCTCGTCGAGCTCGGCAAGCAGAACGGCAAGCGCATCCGCGAGGACTCCATCCAGCGCTTCAAGGGCCTCGGCGAGATGAACGCCGAGGAGCTGCGCATCACGACCATGGACCAGGACCACCGGGTGCTCGGCCAGGTCACGCTCGACGACGCGGCCCAGGCCGACGACCTGTTCTCGGTGCTGATGGGCGAGGACGTGGAGGCGCGGCGCTCGTTCATCCAGCGCAACGCCAAGGACGTCCGCTTCCTCGACATCTGAGTCGGTCTCAGCTGACCGTACGAAAGGACTGAAGACCAGCAATGGCCGACGAGAACACCCCCGCCGCCGTGACGCCCGAAGAGGAGCCCGTCGTTCCCGGCGTGGGCATGCGGGTCGAGCCCGTCGGGCTCGAGACCGAGATGCAGCGCTCGTACCTCGACTACGCGATGTCCGTCATCGTGTCGCGTGCGCTGCCCGACGTGCGGGACGGCCTCAAGCCCGTCCACCGGCGCGTCCTGTACGCCATGTACGACGGCGGGTACCGGCCCGAGAAGGGCTTCTACAAGTGCGCCCGCGTCGTCGGCGACGTCATGGGCACCTACCACCCGCACGGCGACTCCTCGATCTACGACGCGCTCGTGCGCCTGGCCCAGCCGTGGTCGATGCGGCTGCCGCTCGTGGACTCCAACGGCAACTTCGGTTCCCCGGGCAACGACCCGGCCGCCGCCATGCGGTACACCGAGTGCAAGATGACGCCGCTGTCGATGGAGATGCTCCGCGACATCGACGAGGAGACCGTCGACTTCCAGGACAACTACGACGGACGCAACCAGGAGCCGACGGTCCTGCCGTCCCGCTTCCCGAACCTCCTGGTCAACGGCTCCGCCGGCATCGCGGTCGGCATGGCGACCAACATCCCGCCGCACAACCTCCGCGAGGTCGCGGCCGGCGCCCAGTGGGCGCTGGAGCACCCGGACGCCTCCCACGAGGAGCTGCTCGACGCGCTCATCGAGCGCATCAAGGGCCCCGACTTCCCGACCGGCGCCCTCGTCGTCGGCCGCAAGGGCATCGAGGAGGCGTACCGCACGGGACGTGGCTCCATCACGATGCGCGCGGTCGTCGAGGTCGAGGAGATCCAGAACCGCCAGTGCCTGGTGGTCACGGAGCTGCCCTACCAGGTCAACCCGGACAACCTCGCGCAGAAGATCGCCGACCTGGTCAAGGACGGCAAGGTCGGCGGCATCGCGGACGTCCGCGACGAGACGTCCTCGCGCACCGGCCAGCGGCTTGTCATCGTCCTCAAGCGGGACGCGGTCGCCAAGGTCGTGCTCAACAACCTCTACAAGCACACCGACCTGCAGACGAACTTCGGCGCGAACATGCTCGCGCTGGTCGACGGCGTGCCGCGCACCCTCTCGCTCGACGCGTTCATCCGCCACTGGGTGACGCACCAGATCGAGGTCATCGTCCGCCGTACGCGCTTCCGGCTGCGCAAGGCCGAGGAGCGGGCGCACATCCTGCGCGGCCTGCTCAAGGCGCTCGACGCGATCGACGACGTCATCGCCCTCATCCGGCGCAGCGACACGGTCGACGTCGCGCGCGGCGGCCTGATGGAGCTGCTGGAGATCGACGAGATCCAGGCGAACGCCATCCTGGAGATGCAGCTGCGCCGTCTGGCCGCCCTGGAGCGCCAGAAGATCGTCGCCGAGCACGACGAGCTCCAGGCGAAGATCAACGAGTACAACCGCATCCTCGCCTCCGAGACCCGCCAGCGGCAGATCGTCAGCGAGGAGCTGGCGCAGCTGGTGGAGAAGTTCGGCGACGACCGCCGCAGCCAGCTCGTGCCGTTCGACGGCGACATGTCCATCGAGGACCTGATCGCCGAGGAGGACATCGTCGTCACCATCACGCGTGGTGGCTACGTGAAGCGCACGAAGACGGACGACTACCGCTCGCAGCGGCGCGGCGGCAAGGGCGTGCGGGGCGCGAAGCTGAAGGAAGACGACATCGTCGACCACTTCTTCGTCTCCACCACGCACCACTGGCTGCTGTTCTTCACGAACAAGGGCCGCGTCTACCGCGCCAAGGCGTACGAGCTGCCGGACGCCGGCCGGGACGCCCGCGGCCAGCACGTCGCCAACCTGCTGGCCTTCCAGCCGGACGAGCAGATCGCCGAGATCCTCGCGATCCGCGACTACGAGGCCGCGCCGTACCTGGTCCTCGCGACCAAGGCCGGTCTGGTGAAGAAGACGTCGCTGAAGGACTACGACTCGCCCCGTTCGGGCGGCGTCATCGCCATCAACCTGCGCGAGCGGGAGGACGGCGGCGACGACGAGCTGATCGGCGCCGAGCTGGTCTCCGCCGAAGACGACCTGCTGCTCATCAGCCGGAAGGCCCAGTCCATCCGCTTCACCGCGACGGACGACGCGCTGCGCCCGATGGGCCGCGCCACCTCCGGTGTGAAGGGCATGAGCTTCCGCGAGGGCGACGAGCTGCTGTCGATGAACGTCGTCCGCCCCGGTACGTACGTCTTCACCGCGACGGACGGCGGCTACGCCAAGCGGACGCCTGTCGACGAGTATCGGGTGCAGGGCCGTGGCGGTCTGGGCATCAAGGCTGCGAAGATCGTGGAGGACCGCGGCTCGCTCGTCGGCGCGCTGGTGGTCGAGGAGACCGATGAGATCCTCGCCATCACGCTGTCCGGTGGTGTGATTCGCACGCGCGTCAACGAAGTCAGGGAGACCGGCCGTGACACCATGGGTGTCCAGCTGATCAACCTGGGCAAGCGCGATGCCGTCGTAGGTATCGCACGGAACGCCGAGGCCGGTGCCGAGGCCGAGGCGGTCGAGGAGACCGAAGCGGCCGACGGTGTGGTTCCGGACGCGGAAGGAACCGAGGCCGCCGCCGATACCGGCGCGGTGGTCGAGGCAGCCGGGGACACGGAGTCCCCGGCCGGGGAGCACGAGGAGTAAAGCGTGAGCGGAGCCACGGGCGCCGGTTCGGCCGGCTCGGCCGCCAAGAGAGCGAACGGTGCCCGTGGCCCAGCCACGGACTCCCAGGGGGTAGCGGTGACGGACACCCGGGGGGCGAAGCCCCCTTACGACACACAAGAGGACGGGCCGCTGCCCGGTGGACGGCCGTCCACCGGCAAGCAGAAGGCCCAGCCGTACCACCCGCCGCAGGCGTACGGGGCGGACGGCCAGGAGGACGCCCACGGCTCCGCCACGGTCCGCCGCCCCCGTACGGGGGCCAAGACCACGCCGCGCACGCGCAAGGCGCGGCTGCGGGTCGCCAAGGCGGACCCGTGGTCGGTGATGAAGGTGAGCTTCCTGCTCTCCATCGCCCTGGGCATCTGCACGGTGGTCGCGGCGGCGGTGCTGTGGATGGTCATGGACGCCATGGGCGTCTTCTCCACGGTCGGCGCCACGATCAGTGACGCCACCGGGTCCACGGCGAGCAACGGGTTCGACCTCCAGGCGTTCCTGTCGCTGCCGCGCATGCTGCTCTTCACCTCCGTGATCGCGGTCATCGACGTGGTGCTCGCCACGGCGCTGGCCACGCTCGGCGCGTTCATCTACAACCTCGCCGCCGGTTTCGTGGGCGGCGTGGAGCTGACGCTCGCCGAGGACGAGTAGCGATTTTGGCGGGAGCCGTCCTGTGCGCTAATCTTCAGAGGTCAGCGCGCAGCGCGGAGGGGCTATAGCTCAGTTGGTTAGAGCGCATCCCTGATAAGGATGAGGCCACAGGTTCAAATCCTGTTAGCCCCACAGTGACGAGAAGGCGTCCCCCAGACGGGGGGCGCCTTCTCGGCGTTCCGGGTGGTCGCGGCGTCCAGACGTGCGCGGCGTCGGGACGGTGTCGTACTGTCGTCCGGAGACAGGTCACCGATTGATATCGGTCGGTGTGTATAGTCGGGCGCCATAAGGACTCCCTACGTCAACGAAAGACGAGGTCGCGCGGTGAAGAAGCTCCTCCTGGTCGCACTGGCCGCCATCGGCGGGCTCCTCGTGTACCGCCAGATCCAGGCGGATCGCGCCGAGCAGGATCTGTGGACGGAGGCGACCGACTCCGTGCCCGCGGGTTCGTGAGAGGCGTCGACTGTTCGTGAGGGGCCCCGGTCGCTGGGAAGCGACCGGGGCCCTCGTCGTCGTGGCCGCCCCTTCTCCGTATCCCCGGTCCGTTCCTCGTCTCGCCCCGGCTCCTTCCTTCCGCCGCACCGACCTGCCCCTTCACGAAAGCGAAGTCTTTCGTTGCGAGCGCGAAGTACGCCGGAGGGAGTGGGGGGTGCCGGTGGGCCGCGGATCACCGGGTTCCGTCGCAGACAGCGCCGGGACCGGCGGGGCAGGATGGTGCGGCCGTGGTGACGACGAGGGGAAGCGCGTGAAGAGGCGGGACCGGAGCGGGAGTGGGGCGGCCGGCGGGCGTACGGGATCGGCCGGCAGGGCGCGGGGGAGCGGCCGGCCCGCGACGGGCGCCGGGGCGCGGACGGCGGTGGCCGCCGTACTGGCCGGGGGATCGCTGCTCGCCGCGGGCGCCGGGGCGGGGCCGGCGCGGGCGGCCGGCGAACCCGCCGCGTACGGTTTCGCCGCGGAGGCCCGGCCCGTCAGCGGCGCCTCCACCACGAGCGACGCGCCGCGGCTCGCCGCCGGCGCCGTGTACCAGGACGTCATCCGGCGCGACGGGAAACTGATCTACCGGGTCGACCTGGACGACGCCCACCACGCGTACGTCTCCGCCGTCGCCGTACCGCCGCGGGGTGCCGAACTGTCCTACCGGGACCAGCTCTCGGTGTCCTTGCAGGACCGCGACGGCTCCGACTGCTCCGGCACCACCACGCAGTTCGGGTCCGCCGACTTCGCCCGGCCGCTCGCCGCGTACGCGCACCGCACCCTCGAAGCCGACCGGTCGCGGTGCCGGGAGGCCGGGTCGTACTACGTCGTCGTGGAGCGCGACGGGCAGGACGCCTCGTCGGCCGAGCCCTGGGGTCTGGAGCTGCGGCACGTGCTGGAGCCGACGCTCTCGTCGTCCGGTCCGACCGAGGCGCCGGAGGGCTGGCCGAGCGCCTCGCCGGCACCGCCCGCCGGCGGCCCCCGCGAGCGGGCCGGGGGTACCGGGTTCGCCGACGCGCCCGGGCTCACCGAGGGCGAGTGGACCGACCGCATCGAGCCCGGCGAGAGCCGTTTCTACCGGATCCCCGTCGACTGGGGCCAGCAGCTCTTCGTCAGCGCCGACCTCGGCAGTTCGGCCGGTGGCGGCTTCGTGTCCGGGGCGCTCCCCGTCTCGCTGTACAACCCCGCGCTCGGCCTCGTCGACAGCGCCGACTCCCTGGCCTACGACGGCAAGCAGAAGTCGGCGACCCTCGACCCGCTGCCCCCGGTGGCCTACGCGAACCGGTTCGCCTCCGACACCGAGACCAACGGGATGCGCTTCGCCGGGTGGTACTACCTGCGCGTCAGCCTCAACCCCAAGGTGGCGCAGGTCTTCGGGAAGAAGCCGTACGGGCTGACGCTGCGGGTGAACGTGGAGCACGACGCCGCGGCGGCGCCCCCGTACGCCGGGCCCGCCGGGATCTTCGCCGTGACGGACGGCGACCGGCGCGCGGCGGTCGACGGCGCCAGTGGTACGGAGCCGGGGGGCGGCGGCGCCATGCGCCTCGTCGCGGCGGGCGGCATCGGAGCCGGCACGCTGCTGCTCGGCGGGCTCGGCGCCTGGACGCTCCTGGCGCGGCGACGCGCGGGGGCGGGGCCGGGAGGGGGAACGGGCGCCGGGGCCGGTGGTGCGCCGGGGGCCGGTGGGGCGCCGGGGTACGGGCCGCCGCAGGGCGGTGGATGGTGACTCAGATGCGGGTCAGCGCCCAGAACCCGACGGCGTAACAGACCAGGGCCAGCAGGACGACGGGGACGGCCACCGCCCGGGGCGGCCCGGGGCGCCCGCGCGGAGCGGGTGCCGGGACCGCGGCCGGTCCGGCGGTGGGGGCGGGAGCCGTCGGTGCCGTGTACGGCGCCGTGGGGTGTGGTGCGTACGGCGCGTACGACCCGTACGGCTGTACCGGGGCGGCGGGCCCCGCGACCGGGAACGCCGACGGGGCCGGCGGGGTCGACGGGGCCGGCGAGGCCGACGGGGCGGCGGCCGGGGGCGGGGACGCCGCCGGGGCGGGGCGCGCGGGCGGCGGCGCCAGGTGGAAACCGCTCGTCCCGGACGCCGCTCCCGCCGGCGGTGCCGGCGCGGGCGCGGGCGACGGGGGCGGCGACCACGGGCCGTACCCGGGCGGCGGTGCGGCGACGGGTCCGTCCGGGCCGTACCCGGGCGGCAGCGGGCCCACCTGGTCGAAGACCTCGACGGGCTCCTCCTCGCCCGTCGGGTCCGGCAGCAGCTCGACCGCCGCCGCCAAGGCCTTCCGCGCGCCCGTCGCCGTACGGAACCGGGCCTCCGGGTCGGGCTGGAGCAACCCCGCGAGGACCTGCCACAGCGGCTCGGGGACGCCCTGGGGCGCGCACGGCGTCCCGTGCGCCCTGAAGTGCTCCACGAGCGCCTGTGAGTCGGGTTTACGGCCCTGCAGCAGGTACAGGGCGACCAGGCCGACCGCGAAGAGGTCGGCCGGGAAGTCCGGTTCCGCGCCGGTCAGTTGCTCGGGCGCGAAGTAGCCGGGCGTCCCGACGACGTAGTGGGTCTCGGTGAGGCGCGGCTCGCCCTTGCGCATCGAGATGCCGAAGTCGGACAGCCGCAGGTGCGGCCGCCCCCTCCCGGTCGCCTCCAGCAGGACGTTCGCCGGCTTGATGTCGCGGTGCACGACCCCCTCCGCGTGCACCGCGGCCAGTCCGGACAGCAGCTGGTCGAGCAGGAGGCAGACGAACCGCGGCGGCAGCGGCCCGTAGTCCCCGATGACGTGCGCCAGCGAACCGCCGCCGACCAGGTCCATGGTGAACAGGACCTTGTCGTCGTCGGCGGCCCAGCTCGCCGGGGCGAGGACGTGCGGGTGGTCGATGCGCACGGCCTGCTCCCGCACGAAGCGCAACAGGGTGTGCGCGTCGCTCTGCTGGAGCACCTTCGCCGCCACGTACCGGCGGCGGCGCTGGTCCCAGGCCCGCCACACGGCGCCCACGCCCCCGCGCCCGATCGGGTCGACCAGCTCGTACCGCCCCGCGAAGACCTCACCCATCGCGCCGTGCCGCCCCCGTTCCGCCGATGCCGATGCCGTCCGATGCCGTCCGATGCGCCCGCTGGCGCCCGCTGTCCGCCGCCGTCGTCAGCTCTGGTGGGCCTCGTAGTGCGCGACCGCGTCCGCGGTGCGCCCGGCGCCGTACACCCGGAGGAACTCTGCCAGCTCCGGGTGGGTGGGGGCGAGCGAGTCCGCGGCGTCGATGATGTCCCCGGCCGCGGCGACGGAGCGCAGCAGCGACTGGATCTCACGGACGACACGGCGGACCGTCGGCGCGCCCGAGCTGGTCGGCGCCTGGCTGGAGGCGGTCAGGACGGAGCCGCCCTGCGCCTTCTTGATCTCCTCCATCCGGTCGGTCGCCTCGACCGCGCTGACGCTGCCGTCGGCGACCTGGCTCGCGAGCTCCTGGAGCGCCTGGACGCGCTGGACGACGGCCGGGTTGCCGATCTTTGCGCGCTGGCCGCTCATCAGCTGCGACAGCATCGGGGCGGAAAGACCCAGGACGGCGGCGAGCCGGGCCTGGTTCAGCCCGAGGTCGTCGATGAGCCGACGGAAGAGCGCCCCCAACGGCTCCCCGTACCAACTGCGCTGGAGCTCTCTGGCTCTGGCGGTCGATTCCTGCTGTGCGGCATCCATGGCGTCTCCCCATCGCTCCGGTTCGCTGCTGCGAACCTCGCGGAGCATCTTACGGAGAGTGGTGTTCCACGGGGAGCCCCAATGCTTTTGCGGGACACCCCCGGTCACCCGGTACTCTGGTCTGCGACCGCCGCGACCGGGCGGTCCCCGGGGCCTTAGCTCAGTTGGTAGAGCGCTGTCTTTGCATGGCAGATGTCAGGGGTTCGACTCCCCTAGGCTCCACTTCCGGAAGACCCCTCCCACCTGCGGACACCGCGGTGGGAGGGGTCTTTTCGCGTCTTCCGCGCACGGCAGAGGGCGTCCTACGGCGCCCGGAGGCCGGGGCGGGGCCGGGGCGGGGCCGGGCGGCGATGCCCGGGGGGCGGAGGCCGGAGAGGCCGGGACGAGACCGGGGGCCGGGGCCGGGCGCGGGGCCGGGCGGGCTCGGGACGGGCTCAGGCAGGACATCGGGGAGGTCCTCTACCGTGCTCCGCGCGCGCGTGCCACCCGGTGCTGCTCCGGACGGGTGGTGTTCATCGGAAGATCTGCGCGACAGCGGCGTCGCTCCCCCGGATCCCGAGTTGCGTACACATCATGAGAAAGGTATGCAGATCGCCCAATCGGGATGTGTGGGAAAGCGAGGGGCCATGGCCGCCGTCAGGATCCAGCAGTTCTGGACCGCAATCGTCTCCTTCTTCTGCGGTGTCCTCGCCTCCCTGAGGCGCTCCGCGCCCACCGCCGGGCCGGTTTCCGGCCGCCCGCCCGCCGCCGGCCCGGCCTCCGCCGCGGTGGCCCTGCCGGGACAGCGGTCGGCCGCGCCCACCGCGGGTCCGGTGCCGAGTCCCGTGCCCGGGCGGGCGGCGGCGGGGGAGCGGGCGCTGCCGCCGACCATCAAGCAGCGGATCCGCGCCGAGGCGCACGGCTCCTCGCCCGCCGTGCGCCGCATGCGCGCCGCCCGTGCCGGGGACACGGCCGCCGCCCCTGCCGGGGACGTGGCCTCCGCTCGTGTGCGGACGGCCCCCGCCCACGCGGGAACGGCCTCCGCCCCCGTGGGGGCGGAGGCCGTCGTGCCCGTCGCCGCGGCCGCCGTCACCGCGGCGCCGTAACGTCAGCGGCGCTCGTCGCCGTTCTCGTTCGTCTCCAGCCCGGTGGCCTCCGTCGACCCGCTCCCCGCGTCCGCCTCGGCGAGTGACGCGTCCGGTCCGCTGCCGTCGACGGACACGAGCGGGGAACGCTCGGGGACCTCAGTGGGCGGTTCCACCAGCCAGTCCGGGTTGGCCTGGTTGTCCCACCACTTCCACACGGCCACGGCACCGCCGATGACCAGGCCCGCCACGGCCATTCCCTTGGCCACGCGGCGCATCCTGGCGCGGCGCTCGTGCTTGCGCACCAGCTTCCTGACCTCCTTCACCGTCACCTGACCGCGCAGCGCGGCGAGGGCGGCGGTGGAACGGGCCACGGCCTCCGCGCCCACCGGTCCAGCGGCGGCCACCGCGCTCTCCACCCGCGGCACGGTGAAGTCGGCGGCCTGACGCGCCGCCAGCCGGGTCCGGTACGCGGCGCGCTGCGCGGCGGCGTCGACCTTCGGCGGCACGTGCGGAGCGACGTAGGCGCCGTACTGCGCGCGGGCCTGACAAGCGGCCTGCTGGGCGGCTCGGGAAACCTTGGGCGCCACCTTCACGCGCGCTGCGTGCGCGTAGAGCGCGGCCTGTTCCCTGGCCGCGCCGGCGTAGGGCGCCACGACGTCCGCGGCGTGCAGCACGCTCTCCTTCGCCGTGTCGGTGGCGGCGCGCACGCTGTCCATGCGGGTCACGGGATCCTCCTCCTGGGTGGCGGGTTGATATCTCACCTTTCCGCCCTTTTCGAAATCATGCCTCCGGGCCCAGCGCTCGGCATGTGGGTGCGCGCATCCGGGGCATCGTCGCGTGGCCCTCCTCGCTTTTGTCCGCCGTCGCGGCTTCCATGCGAGGATCGGAACCGTACGAGAAGACCTAAGGAAGGCACATCGTGGCCGAGCAGCTGTACGCCACCCTGAAGACGAACCACGGCGACATCGAGATCCGGCTCCTGCCGGACCACGCGCCGGTCACGGTCCGGAACTTCGTCGAGCTCGCCAAGGGTGAGCGCGAGTGGACGAACCCGGCGACGGGTCAGAAGACCACCGACCCGCTGTACAACGGCACGGTCTTCCACCGGGTGATCAGCGGTTTCATGATCCAGGGCGGTGACCCGCTGGGCAACGGCACGGGTGGCCCGGGGTACGAGTTCAAGGACGAGTTCCACCCGGACCTGGGCTTCAACAAGCCCTACCTGCTGGCCATGGCCAACGCCGGTCCGGGCACCAACGGTTCGCAGTTCTTCATCACCGTCGCGCCGACGACCTGGCTGACCGGCAAGCACACCATCTTCGGCGAGGTCACCAGCGAGGCCGGCAAGAAGGTCGTGGACGCCATCGCGGCCCTCCGGACCAACCCGCGCACCGACCGTCCGGTGGAGGACGTGGTCATCGAGTCCGTGGTCGTCGAGTCCCGCTGACCGACCGACCGAGGGCGACCGCCCCGGTCATCCGGTCCGGCCGATCACCCGGCCCACCGGTCCGCTGGTCTTCCGGTCCGCCGGTCACCCGGCCGCCCGGTCCGCCGGACACCTGCCCACCGGCCCCCGGCCCGCCGGTTCCGGGGTGGCCGGTCCCGCCGGGGAGCCGTCTCCGGTCCGCCGGGGAACCTTTCCGCCCCGCCCGTCCGTAAGGATGGGCGGGGCGTTGGTACGCGCACGACGACGAGGGGATCCCCATGGAGCAGGACCAGGCGCCGCACGGGCTGTCGAGCTGCTACCGCCACCCCGGGGTGGAGACCGGCATCCGGTGCACGCGCTGCGAGCGGCCGATCTGCCCGGACTGCATGGTCGAGGCGTCGGTGGGCTTCCAGTGCCCGGAGTGCGTGCGGAGCGGGTCGGGCACGGGCCACGGCGCGGCGGCCGCACGTCCCCGCAACATCGCGGGCGGTCCCCTCACGGCGGGTGATCCCCACCTCGTCACCAAGGTGCTGATCGGGGCGAACGCCCTGGTCTTCCTGGCCGGCCTGTTCGTCGCCGACTTCGTCGACCGAACGCTGCTCATCGGTCTCGCCTACGACCTCCAGCTGGGCCGGGTGATCGGCGTCGCCGACGGCGAGTGGTACCGGATGGTGACGTCGGTCTTCCTGCACCAGGAGGTCTGGCACATCGGCTTCAACATGCTGGGCCTGTGGGTGCTCGGCGGTCCGCTGGAGGCGGCGTTCGGCCGGGTCCGGTACCTCGCGCTGTTCCTGCTGTCGGGGCTGGCCGGCAGCGCCCTGACCTATGTGGTCGCGGCGCCGAACCAGGGCTCCCTCGGCGCGTCGGGCGCGGTGTTCGGGCTGATGGGCGCGACGTTCGTCATGGTGCGGCGGCTGCGGTACGACCTGCGGCCGGTCCTGGGGCTGATCGCCCTGAACGTCCTCATCACCGTGGTCTTCCGGGACACCATCGCCTGGGAGGCGCACCTCGGCGGACTGGTCGCGGGGGCGGTCATCGCGTACGGCCTGGTCAGCGGCCCGCGGGAGCGGCGGCCCGTGGTGCAGTGGGGCGTCTGCGCGCTGGTGCTGGTGGCGACCGTCGTCATGACCGTGATGAGGACGGCCGCGCTCAGCTGAGCACCGGCTTTCCCCATAGTTGTCCACAGCCTGTGACGACTCCACTGCCGCCTGTCGGGAACACCCGTGCCCCTCGTCGCTGACCTGGGTCTTTTCGGTGCGGCGAGGGGCGCTACGACAGGGCTCGGGTGTGTGGCGCAGTCACATCGGCGTCAACACCATGCGGGTTATCCACAGATGGTCTGACCTTTTCCACGGCTGTGTACAACGCTGTGGATAACCCTCACGAGTGCTTGACGTGAGAGGGCGCTTCCGCTACTTCCACTGGGTCGAGACGGCGAAGCCGGCGGCGATGAAGCCGAAGCCGACGGCGACGTTCCAGTTCCTCAGCGACTCCATGGGCAGCGTGCCGTCGGTGACGAAGAAGACCACGATCCACGCCAGCCCGATCGCGAAGAGCGCCAGCATGACCGGGGCGACCCAGCTGTGGTTGGTCAGCTTGATGGCGGTCGCCTGCTTCGCGGCGGGGGGCGGCGTGAAGTCGGCCTTCTTGCGGATACGTGACTTCGGCACGAGGGACTCTCCTGTCGATGCGCTGCGTGACCGCGCGGAAACGGTGACTTTGGCTGGTACTGGGCTCGGAGCGAGGTGGCCCGCCTCCTCGCCCAGGCGTCCGTTAGCGTAGTGCTTCGGCGACGCCTAAGGAGATAAGGGTACGTTGAGCAATTCAGCCGACTCTCCCACGGGAGCCGCCCGGCGCGGGAAGTGGCGGCCGGTACGGCTGCTGACGGCCGCCGTGTTCGCGCTCGCGGGCCTGATCTTCGTCACCAGCTTCAACACGGCCAGGGGCACCAACATCCGCACGGACGACTCCCTGTTGCGCCTCTCCGATCTCGTCCTGGACCGCAGCGAGAAGAACAAGAAGCTGGAGGAGACCACGGCGACCGTGCGCGAGGAGGTCGACGGGCTCGCCCGCCGCGACGCCGGCTCCAGCGAGGCCGAGGACGCCCGGCTCGGAGCCCTGGAGAAGGCGGCCGGTACCACCGAGGTCTCCGGCGACGGCCTCACCGTCACGCTCAACGACGCCCCGCCGGACGCCCGCGCCGCCCCCGGATACCCCGAGCCGCAGGCCAACGACCTGGTGATCCACCAGCAGGACCTCCAGGCCGTCGTCAACGCCCTCTGGCAGGGGGGCGCACGGGGCATCCAGGTCATGGACCAGCGGCTGATCTCCACCAGCGCGGTCCGCTGCGTCGGCAACACCCTGATCCTCCAGGGCCGCGTCTACTCCCCGCCCTACCGGATCACCGCCGTCGGCGACACCGGCAGGCTGCGCCGGGCCCTCGCGCTCTCCCCCGCCGTCCAGAACTACCAGCTGTACGTGAAGGCGTACGGGCTCGGCTGGAAGGTCGACTCGCGCGGCGCCATGACGCTGCCCGGCTACACCGGCACCGTCGACCTGCGGTACGCCGAGCCGGCCGCCTGACCGGGCGTCCCCCCGGCCCCTGCCCCGGCGCCGTCTCGCTCCGCCCGTCCGCCCGTCCGCCCGTCCGTCCGTGCCGTCCGGCGGCCGGGGGTGGGGGCAGAGAGGCCGGGGCAAGGCGGGCGGGGGCGTGTGACGCGGGCCGCGCGGGCGGCTTTCCACAGCCGCCCCACCGGAGGGGGTTCGCCCCGTACTCTGGTGCGGTATCGAACGGAAGGGACGGCAGACGTCATGTACGGCTGGATCTGGCGGCATCTCCCGGGCAACGCGTGGGTGCGATCGGTCATCGCGCTCCTGCTCGGCCTCGGGGTCGTCTTTCTCCTCTTCCAGTACGTGTTCCCGTGGGCGGAGCCACTGCTTCCGTTCAATGATGTGACGGTGGACGGTCAGTGAGCGCGCGCATCCTCGTCGTCGACAACTACGACAGCTTCGTCTTCAACCTCGTCCAGTACCTGTACCAGCTCGGCGCCGAGTGCGAGGTCCTGCGCAACGACGAGGTCGAGCTCGGCCACGCCCAGGACGGCTTCGACGGCGTCCTGCTGTCTCCCGGCCCGGGTACGCCCGAGGAGGCCGGCGTGTGCGTGGACATGGTCCGGCACTGCGCCGCCACGGGCGTACCGGTCTTCGGCGTCTGCCTCGGCATGCAGTCCATGGCCGTCGCGTACGGCGGCGTGGTCGACCGCGCGCCCGAGCTGCTGCACGGCAAGACCTCCCCGGTGGTCCACGGCGGCAAGGGCGTCTTCACCGGTCTGCCCTCGCCGTTCACCGCGACGCGCTACCACTCCCTGGCCGCCGAGCCCACCGCGCTCCCCGACGTCCTGGAGGTCACGGCGCGCACCGAGGACGGGATCATCATGGGGCTGCGCCACCGGGAGCACGCCGTGGAAGGCGTCCAGTTCCACCCCGAGTCGGTGCTCACCGAGCACGGTCACCTGATGCTCGCCAACTGGCTGGAGCAGTGCGGTGACACCGGGGCGGTCGGCCGTTCCGCGGGTCTCGCGCCGGTGGTGGGCAAGGCCGTCGCGTGACCCCGGGGCGTCCCGGGCACGCCACGGGGGGCGAGCAGGAGGGGTCGCCCTGGTTCCGGGCGACGAACGCACCGGACCAGGAGCCGGGGCCCGAACCGGCCCAGCAGCCCGCGCCGGCCCAGCAGCCCGGGCAGTGGCCGCAGCAGCCGTACGCGGCGCCCGCCGGGCCCCTCGCGGACCCGGCAGCCGCTCCCGACCCGTACCAAGCCCCGTACGAGCCGTACGGGACGGCCCACGAGGCCCCGTACGCGGCCTACGAGTCCTACGACGGCCTCCAGGCGCCGCAGGGCCGCCACGGCCGGCACGCCCGCCCGCAGCCCGCCACACAGCCGCAGGAACCCGCTTACGGCGAACAGCCGCCCGGGCGCGCGGAGCCGCCGTACGCGCGGCCCGCGTACCCGGAGCCGGCGACCTACGGTGACCCGGCGCCGCGCGGACAGCGGCCCCCGGCGTACCGGCAGCCGCCCGCGGCGGAGTACGACCGGGCCGCCGAGCCCCCCGGCGTCGACGCGACGGCCGTGCTCGCCCCCGTGACGGACGATCCCGCCCCGCCGGCCGCGGGCCCCACGGCGGCGGACGCCCCACCCGCCGGCGGTCGCGCCGAGCGGCGGCGCGCCGCGAAGTCCCGGGGCCGCCGCCGCGCGCCCGCGTCCCCGGCGCCCACCGCGGCGCCCGCCTCCGGCACGCCCATGTCCCGCGTCGAGGCGCGCCGGGCCGCCCGGGCGGCCAAGGAGGGCTTCGGCGTGATCGCCAGCCGGGTCATGGGCGAGGTCTTCATCACCTTCGGCGTGCTGATGCTCCTCTTCGTCGCCTACCAGCTGTGGTGGACGAACGTGCAGGCCGGGCTGGAGGTCGACAGGGCCAAGGACCGCATCGCGGAGGACTGGGCGAAGGGCGGGGGCACCGGCGAACCGGGCGTCTTCGAGGCGGGCGAGGGCTTCGCCATACTCCACATCCCGAAGCTCGACGTCGCCGTGCCCGTCGCCGAGGGCATCGACAAGGAGAAGGTGCTCGACAAGGGCATGGCCGGCCACTACGCCGAAGGCGCCCTGAAGACCGCCATGCCCTCCGACAAGCAGGGCAACTTCGCCGTGGCGGGCCACCGCAACACGCACGGCGAGCCCTTCCGGTACATCAACCAGCTGCGGCCCGGCGACCCCATCGTCGTCGAGACGAGGGACGCGTACTACATCTACGAGATGGCGAGTATCCTGCCGCAGACTCCGCCCTCGAACGTCTCGGTGCTCAAGCCCGTCCCCGACGGATCCGGCTTCACCGGACCGGGCCGGTACCTCACCCTGACCACCTGCACCCCGGAGTTCACCAGCACCTACCGCATGATCGTGTGGGGGAAGATGGTGGAAGAACGGCCGCGCAGCAAGGGCGTACCGGACGCGCTAGCGGGCTGACACCTCAAGACGGGACAGAAGTAGTGGCACGTGCGCGCAGCCGGATCGCCGGCGTCATCAGTGTCTTCGGCGAACTGCTGATCACCGCAGGCGTGCTGATGGGGCTGTTCGTCGTCTACTCGCTGTGGTGGACCAACGTCCTGGCCGACCGCGAGGCGGACGCGCAGGGCGACGCGGTGCGCGACAGCTGGTCCGACACCGGGCCGGGCGCCCTCGACACCAAGGGCGGCGTCGGCTTCCTGCACGTACCGGCCATGGGCGGCGACGAGGTGCTGGTCAAGGCGGGCACCAGTGCGGACGTCCTCAACCACGGCGTCGCCGGCTACTACACCGAGCCGATCAAGTCGGCGCTCCCGCAGGACCGCACGGGCAACTTCACGCTCGCCGCGCACCGCGACGGCCACGGCGCGAAGTTCCACAACATCCACAAGCTGAAGTCCGGCGACCCGATCGTCTTCGAGACGAAGGACACCTGGTTCGTCTACAAGGTCTACGAGACGCTGCCGAAGACCTCGCGGTTCAACGTGGACGTCCTCCAGCCGGTCCCCAAGGAGTCCGGCCGCACCAAGCCCGGCCGGTACATCACGCTCACGACCTGCACGCCGATCCTGACCTCCGACTTCCGCTACATCGTCTGGGGCGAGCTCGTGCGTACGGAGAAGGTCGACGGGGACCGGACGAAGCCGGCCGAGCTGCGCTGACCGCCACGCCCCGCCCCGCGCCACCGGACCCTCGCGCCATCGGACCCTCGCGCCACCGTGCCCCGCCCCGGCGGGGCGACCAGGACGACCGGGGTGACCGCGGCGACCAGGACGATCACGGCAACGGAAAAGGCCCGGCCCCCTCACAGGGGACCGGGCCTTCGTCAGCTGTCGTGGGCCCGCAGGCCCGCAGGCCCGCGAGAACCGCGGTCTCCCGGGCCGTTACGGCTCGGTGCGGAAGACCGCGCCCGTGACGCCGCCGAACCAGCCGGAGTCGCCGCCCTCGCCGTCGTTGTCACCGCCGTTGCCGTTGCCGTTGCCGTTGCCGTTGCCACCGTTGTTCCCGCCCAGGCCCTGGGTCTTCACGGTGACGGTGTCGTTCGGGTTCACCTTGCTGCCGGGCTTCGGGTCCTGGTCGACGACGAACACCGCGTCGTTGTCCGGTCCCTCGGAGACGGCCAGCTGCAGGCCCCGCTGCGCCAGCACCTGCTTGGCCTGACCCAGCAGCAGGCCGGTGACCTGCGGCACGTCGACCTTCTGCTGCTGCGGCCCCTTCGAGACCTTCAGCGTGACCGTCGAGCCCTCGGAGACCCGCTCGTCCGGCTTCGGGTTCTGGTCGATGACCTGGCCCGCCGGCTGCTCGCTGTCCACGTCCTCGCGGACGACCTGGAACTTCAGCGTCTCCAGCTGCGCCTTCGCGTTGTCGAACTGGCTGTCGATGACCCGGGGGACCGACACCTTGCCCTTGACGGCGATGGTGAGGGTGACCTCGGTGCCCTTCTCGTGCTCCGTGCCGCCCTCGGGGTCCTGCTTGATGACCGTGCCCTCGGGCTTCTCCGACTCCTGCGTCTCGACCTTGACCTCGAAGCCCTCGCCCTTGAGGTTGGTGGTCGCCAGCTCCTTCGACTGCTCCATGACGTTGGGCACCTTGACCTTGGCCGCGCCCTCCGACAGCCAGAGGCT
Source organism: Streptomyces changanensis (assembly GCF_024600715.1). Lineage (NCBI taxonomy): Bacteria > Bacillati > Actinomycetota > Actinomycetes > Kitasatosporales > Streptomycetaceae > Streptomyces > Streptomyces changanensis. Next base: position 3,330,680 of record NZ_CP102332.1, on the reverse strand, counting down.
GATGGTGCCGTTCTCGTCCATCGTCGCGCTGCCGTCGGCCGCCGGGTCCTGGCGGCAGACGGAGCCCTTCGGCTGCTCGCACGTCTCGCTGCCCGCCTGGGTCACCTGCAGGCCCGAGGTGGTCGCCGTGGTCTGCGCGTCCTGGAGCGTCTTGCCGACCAGGGCCGGGACGGTGACCTGCTTGGGGTCGTCGCTGTCGAAGACGGCCCTGCCGATGAGGATCGCGCCGACCAGCACGAGGATGCCCGCGAGGACCAGCAGGATCGTGGAGAGGTTCGACTTCTTCTGCGGCTGGCGCCGACGGCCGGCGCCGCGGTCGTCGTACCCGTAGCCGCCGTCGTCCGGGTTCATGGGAGGCAGCATCGACGTCTGCGCGCCCGGGTCCACCGGGTGCCCGGCGCCCGTGTGCTGCTCGGGGTGCGGATAGCCGTAACCGCCCGGTACCCCTATGGCGCCCATCGCCGCCGTGGCCGCGACCGGCTGCCCGTCCAGGCACGCCTCGATGTCGGCACGCATCTCGTCGGCCGACTGGTAGCGGTAGTCCGGGTCCTTGACCAGCGCCTTCAGGACGATCGCGTCCATCTCGGGCGTGATCTCGGGGTCGAAGTTGCTGGGCGGCTGCGGTTCCTCACGCACGTGCTGGTAGGCGACCGCGACCGGGGAGTCGCCGATGAACGGCGGGCGGACGGTCAGCAGCTCGTACAGCAGGCAGCCCGTGGAGTACAGGTCCGAGCGGGCGTCGACCTGCTCGCCCTTCGCCTGCTCCGGGGAGAGGTACTGGGCGGTGCCGATCACGGCCGCCGTCTGCGTCATGGTCATGCCGGCGTCGCCCATGGCGCGGGCGATGCCGAAGTCCATGACCTTGACCTGGCCGGTCCGGGTCAGCATGACGTTGGCCGGCTTGATGTCGCGGTGGACGATGCCGGCGCGGTGGGAGTACTCCAGGGCCTGGAGGATGCCGACGGTCATCTCCAGCGTCCGCTCGGGCAGCAGCTTGCGCCCGGAGTGCAGCAGCTCGCGCAGGGTGGAGCCGTCCACGTACTCCATCACGATGTACGGGATGGAGACACCGTCGACGTAGTCCTCGCCCGTGTCGTACACCGCGACGATCGCCGGATGGTTGAGCGAGGCGGCCGACTGGGCCTCACGGCGGAACCGGGCCTGGAAGGACGGGTCACGGGCCAGATCGGCCCGCAGCGTCTTCACGGCGACGGTGCGGCCGAGCCGGGTGTCGTGGGCGAGGTAGACCTCCGCCATGCCACCACGGCCGAGCACCGAGCCCAGCTCGTACCGGCCGCCGAGGCGACGCGGCTCTTCCATAACTGTTCCAGCCCTCTCCGTCAGTCCCGGCCGCAACCGTCTGAGTGGTCCGGCGGTGTGCTGTCCGCGCACAGGCTACCGGCCACGGGAAGCTGATCACCCCGTGACCGAAAGCTGATACGGGACCGGTACACATCCACCGGGTCACCCACGGCCGTCGAGTACCGCCTTCATCACGGACCGGGCGATCGGGGCGGCCAGGCCGCCGCCGCTGATGTCGTCGCGGGTCGCGTCCGAGTCCTCGACGACCACCGCGACGGCGACGGGGGAGCCGCTGTCGGTCTTCGCGTAGGAGATGAACCACGCGTACGGGCGGGCCTTGTTCTTCTCGCCGTGCTGCGCCGTACCGGTCTTGCCGCCGACGGTCACGCCGCGGATGGCGGCGTTCTTGCCGGTGCCGTTCTCGACGACGTTCTCCATCATCTTCTGGACGAGCTGCGCCGTCTCCTGCGACATCGGGCGGCTCATCTCCTCGGGCTCGTTCCGCTCGATGACGTCGAGGTTCGGAGCGACGAGCTGGTCGACCATGTACGGCTTCATCAGCTTGCCGTCGTTGGCGATGGCCGCCGTGACCATGGCCATCTGGAGCGGCGTGGTCGCCGTGTTGAACTGGCCGATGGAGGACAGGGCGTTGCCGCCGCGGTCCATGGTCTTGTCGTAGACGGAGGCCGCGGCGCGGACCGGGGTGTCGATCTCCGCGTTGTTGAAGCCGAACTTCTCGGCCATCTCGACCATCTTGTCGCGGCCGACCTCGTCACCGAGCTTCGCGAAGACGGAGTTGCACGACCACTGCATCGCGTAGTTGAGCGTGGCGTTCTCGCACCCCTGGGCGTGGTTCTTCATCGGCACGGTCGACAGCGGCAGCAGGTACGGCTCCGGCGTGTCCGTCGGCGCGTCGATGTCCTTGACCTTGCCGTTCTCCAGCGCCGCGGCGGCCGTGAGGACCTTGAACGTCGAGCCGGGCGGGTAGATCTCGCGCAGCGCGCGGTTCTGCTTCGGCTTGTTCTTGTCCTTGTCCAGCGCGACCCACGCCTTCTCGTCCTCGGCCTGGTAGCCGGCGAAGGTGGAGGGGTCGTACGACGGGGTGGACGCCAGCGCGAGGATCTTGCCCGTCTGCGGGTCGATGGCCGCGACGGCGCCCTTCTTCTTGCCGAGCCCCTCGAAGGCGGCCTTCTGGGCGGCGCCGTTGAGGGTCGTGACGACGTTGCCGCCCTTCTTCGTGTCGCCCGTGAACATGGAGAGCGTGCGGTCGAAGAAGAGCCGGTCGTCGTTGCCGGTGAGGATCGTGTCGTGCAGCTTTTCCAGCTGGTTGGCGTCGTACGCCTGCGAGGCGTACCCGGTGACCGGCGCCCACATGGGGCCGTTCACGTAGGTGCGCTTGTACTTGTACAGCGGGTCCTTCGAGTCGACGGAGCCGGTGATCGGCTTGCCGTCGACGATGATGTCGCCGCGGACGGAGGCGTACCGCTCGATCGTCACGCGCTTGTTGCGCGGGTGCTTGTTCAGCTCGTCGCTGCGGACGAACTGGACCCAGTTGTCCCGCAGGAGCAGCGCGAGCACCAACAGGCCGCAGAAGATCGCGATGTGGCGCAGGGGCTTGTTCACGGACGGACCACCTGGGTCATCTCGGCGTCGGGGGACGGGGCGGGGGACGGCGCTGGGCGCCGCGCGGTGTCGCTGATCCGGAGGAGGATCGCGATCAGCGCCCAGTTGGCGATCACGGACGAACCGCCGTACGCGAGGAACGGCATGGTCATGCCGGTCAGCGGGATGAGGCCCATCACGCCGCCGGCGACCACGAAGATCTGGAGCGCGAACGCGCCGGACAGGCCGGTCGCGAGGAGCTTGCCGAAGGGGTCCCGCGCCGCGAGCGCCGTGCGGATGCCGCGCTCCACGATCAGGCCGTAGAGGAGGAGGAACGCCATGACGCCGGCCAGGCCGAGCTCCTCGCCGACGGTGGCGAAGATGAAGTCGGAGTTGGCAGCGAAGCCGATGAGGTCGGAGTGGCCCTGGCCGAGGCCCGTGCCGAGCGTGCCGCCGGAGCCGAAGGACATGAGCACCTGCGTCATCTGGTCGCAGGCCTGGGACGTCTCGTAGCAGGAGAACGGGTCCTGCCAGGCCTGCACACGCGCCTGGACGTGCCCGGCGAAGGAGGCCACGGTCACCGCGCCGCCGACGGACATCAGCAGACCCATGACGATCCAGCTGGTCCGCTCCGTCGCCACGTACAGCATGATCACGAACATGCCGAAGAAGAGCAGCGACGTACCGAGGTCGTTCTCGAAGACCAGGATGAGCAGGCTGACGACCCAGATCGTGATGATCGGGCCGAGGTCGCGGCCGCGGGGCAGGTAGAGGCCCATGAAGCGGCGGCTGGCGAGCGCGAGGGCGTCCCGCTTGACCATCAGGTAGCCGGAGAAGAAGACCGCGATGACGATCTTCGCGAACTCGCCGGGCTGGATGGAGAACGGGCCGACCTTGATCCAGATCTTGGCGCCGAAGACGTCGGCGCCGAGGCCGGGGACGAGCGGCAGCAACAGCAGGACGATCGCCGCCACCATCGAGATGTACGTGTAGCGCTGGAGGACGCGGTGGTCCTTCAGGAAGACCAGCACCAGCAGGAACAGCGCCACGCCGATCGCCGAGTACAGCAGCTGCTGCGGGGCGTCCCCGCTGTGGCTCCCGTAGCGGCGCATGGAGTCGGCGATGAGGCGCGGCGACTGGTCGAGGCGCCAGATCAGCACGAGGCCGAGGCCGTTGAGCAGGGTGGCGAGGGGCAGCAGCAGCGGGTCCGCGTACTTGGCGAAGCGCCGCATCAGCAGGTGCGCGATGCCGGCGAGGAGACCCAGCCCGACGCCGTAGCCGAGCATGCCCGCCGGGACCTCGCCGTCGAGGGCGAGGCCCACGTTCAGGTACGCGAAGACCGGGATCGCGACGGCGAATCCGAGCAGCACCAGTTCGGTGTTGCGGCGGCTGGGCGCGTCGATCGCGCCGATGGTGGTCGTGTTGGTGACAACGCTCATGGTGGTGAAAAGGCCCCCCTACGGGTGCTTACTGCTTGCCGCAGTTCGAGGCCAGCCTCTTCTCGTCCTCGGTGAGGGTGGGGCCCGGGGAGGGGACGGCTGCGGTGGACGGCTTGGGCTTGGTGGAGCCTGCGGCACCCGTGGTGCCACCGGCCTGCTCCTCGCTGGGCGGCGTGGCGGGGGTCGCCGCGGCGGCCTTGCGGGCCTGCTCCTGCTTGCGGCAGGCACTCGCCTGGGTGCCCAGCTCCTTGATCTTGGCCTCGGCCTTCGCCCGGCTGCCGCCGGCGATCGTCTCCTCGACCTGCTTCTGCTGGTAGGCGGGGAGGTACTTGAGTTCGATGTCGGGGCGGTCCTTCTCGACCTCCGACAGCGAGACCCACGCCAGGTCCTGGCTGATGCCGCGGAAGAGCGCGACGTGGCCGTCGTTGGCGCCGACGTAGTACTGGGTCTGCGTCCAGCGGTAGCCGCCGTAGGCGCCACCGCCGATCAGCGCCAGCACCAGCAGGGCGAAGAAGATCCGCTTGAACCATCTGCGGCCGGTGCGCGGCTTGCTCAGCTCCGCGTCGCCGTACGCGCCGTAACCGCCGCCCTCCGGGGGCATGCCGTCGTAGCCGATGTCCTCGCCGCTGCCGGGCGGGCCGAAGCCGCCGGCCGGCGGCTGCCGGCTCCCGCGCCCCAGACCGGACGCGCGGCCCGCCGGGGTCTGCATGGCGCCGCCGTCGTTGAGCTGCTGCTGGTTCTCGGCGACCGCGCCGACGACCACGGGCGTGTCGCTCAGCCGGCCGGCGAGGGTGTCGCCGCCGTCGACGTCCAGGACGTCCGCGACGATCACCGTGATGTTGTCCGGGCCGCCGCCGCGCAGCGCGAGCTGGATGAGCTCCTGCACGGTCTCCTGCGGGCCCTGGTAGCTGGCGAGCGTCTCCTCCATCGTCTGGTGGGAGACGACGCCCGAGAGGCCGTCGGAGCAGATGAGGTACCGGTCGCCGGCGCGGACCTCGCGGATCGACAGGTCGGGTTCGACGTGGTCGCCACTGCCCAGGGCGCGCATCAGCAGGGAGCGCTGCGGGTGGGTGGTGGCCTCCTCCTCGGTGATCCGGCCCTCGTCGACGAGGCGCTGCACCCAGGTGTGGTCCTGCGTGATCTGCGTCAGGGCGCCGTCGCGCAGGAGGTACGCGCGGGAGTCGCCCACGTGGACCAGGCCGAGTCGCCGGCCGGTCCACAGCAGGGCGGTGAGGGTGGTCCCCATGCCTTCGAGCTGGGGGTCCTCCTCGACCATCATGCGCAGCTGGTCGTTGGCGCGCTGCACCGCCGTGCCGAGCGAGGTGAGGATGTCGGAGCCCGGGACGTCGTCGTCGAGCGTGACGAGCGTGGAGATCACCTCGGAGGACGCCACCTCGCCCGCCGCCTGGCCGCCCATGCCGTCGGCGATGGCGAGCAGGCGCGGGCCGGCGTAACCGGAGTCCTCGTTGCCCTCGCGGATCATGCCCTTGTGCGACCCGGCGGCGAAGCGCAGTGACAGACTCATGCGCACCTGCCCTGTCGACTCTGCCTCGGGGTACAGCCGGTCTCGAGCCACACTGCCCACCCTCCGGTCGGGAGCCCCCTCCGGTCCTCCCGGACCGCTGCGGCTCGCTCGCTCCGCTCGCTCATTGTCGTACTACTTCCGCAGCTCGATGACGGTCTTGCCGATGCGGATCGGCGCGCCCAGCGGAATCGGGGTCGGCGTGGTGAGTCGGGTCCGGTCGAGATAGGTGCCGTTCGTGGACCCGAGATCCTCGACGATCCACTGGCCGTCACGGTCCGGGTAGATCCTGGCATGCCGACTGGAGGCGTAGTCGTCGTCCAGCACGATCGTGGAGTCGTGGGCGCGGCCCAGCGTGATGGTCTGGCCCTGGAGGGCGACCGTCGTGCCGGTGAGCGTGCCCTCGGACACGACGAGCTTGGTGGGGGCGCCGCGGCGCTGCCGCTGCTGCGGCGGTGCCGCCGCCCCCTGGCGGCCGCCCTGCTGCGGGCGCGCGGCCTCGCGGCGCGAACCGCGCTGCGTGACCCGCGTACCGAACAGGTCGCTGCGGATGACCTGGACGGCCACGATGACGAACAGCCACAGTACGGCGAGGAAACCCAACCGCATGACCGTGAGGGTCAGCTCTGACATTGCCCCCGCTTCACCCTTCGGCTTGCCGGTAAACGATGGTGGTGCTGCCCACGACGATCCGCGAGCCGTCGCGGAGCGTAGCGCGGGTGGTGTGCTGCCCGTCCACCACGATGCCGTTGGTGGACCCCAGATCCTGGATCGTCGAGGGCGTTCCGGTCCGGATCTCGCAGTGACGGCGGGATACGCCGGGGTCGTCGATCCGCACGTCGGCGTCGGTGCTGCGGCCCAGCACCAGGGTGGGGCGGGAGATCTGGTGGCGCGTGCCGTTGATCTCGATCCAGCGGCGCGCCTGGCCGGCGCCCGGGGCGTGCCCCGAGGCGCCCGGCGGGCGGTGCGCCGCGGGGCCGGGACGGGGCGCCGCCCCCGCGCCGCCGGGCGGCGGAGCCGCCGGCATCGGCGGGGCGCCCGCGGGCGGGTAGCCGTAGCCGCCGGGACGGCCGGCCTGGCCCTGCGGCGGGCCCGCCGGGCCCGGGTGCCCGCCGTCGACCGGCTGCGCCGACTGCGACGAGCTGGACGCGAGCGTGCGGCTGCGGACCCGGTACAGGCCGGTGTCGAGGTCGTCGGCCTTCTCCAGGTGGACCTTGACGGGGCCCATGAACGTGTACCGCTGCTGCTTGGCGTAGTCCCGGACCAAGCCGGCGAGCTCGTCACCGAGCTGGCCCGAGTACGGGCTCAGCCGCTCGAAGTCCGGCGTGCTCAGCTCGACGATGAAGTCGTTCGGGACGACCGTCCGCTCGCGGTTCCAGATCGTGGCGTTGTTGTCGCACTCGCGCTGGAGGGCCCCGGCGATCTCGACAGGCTGGACCTCGGACTTGAAGACCTTGGCGAAGGTGCCGTTGACCAGGCCTTCGAGACGCTGCTCGAACCGCTTCAGGACTCCCATGGGGCACCTCCTCCGTCGTTGCCGTCCTGGTACTGCTCACTGATCGTATCCACGCGTCGGGAAATCGGCTGGTTCCCCTTCTCTGCCCTGTGGACGAGTGTCACCTCTCACATCTCCCACACGGATCGTAGAGGCGGCCTGTGGACAGTGTCCCGCACCCGGGGCACACCCGGGATGAGTGGGGGGCGAGCCGTTCCGTTCCCACCCGTACCGATCGGCCGGCGGCGCGTTTCTCCATGTGAGCTCTCCGTGCGTCCCGTGGGGGGTGTGGTGGGTGTGGTGGGTGTGGTTGGCGTGGGCTGGTTGGCGTTGGCGGGGTCGGGGTCGGGGTCGGCGTGGTCGGGTGGTCGGCGGGGTGGTCGGTGTCGGCGTGGCCGGGTCGGTCGTGTCAGCGGGGGTGTCGGGCCGGCCGCGCGTGACCGTCTCCCTCCTCCTTGTTCGTCCTCCGGGCCCCCGAAACAACGGATGTGAATCCACCCCGTCCGACGTGCTAATCTTCAGATGTCGCCAGGCGGTCGCACCGAACGAGGTGGGGCCCCGAACGACAACACCCAATGCGCGGGTGGCGGAATAGGCAGACGCGCTGGATTCAGGTTCCAGTGCCCGAAAGGGCGTGGGGGTTCAACTCCCCCCTCGCGCACCACAGGAGACAGGGTCTCCACCCGGACGAAAGTCCGAGTGGGGGCCCTGTTTCGTTGTGCGGTGGTCGCCTCGCGCCGGAGAGTCCGGGTGCTTCCCCGGCGGTGGTCGCGGGTTTGTCCGCCGGTTGTCCACAGGGGGAGACGGGCAGTGGGCGGAGGAGTACGGTCGTCGGCACTGCCGGTGAGTGGACATGGGGAAAGTGGGGCGCATGGACGAGATCCGGGCTGCGGTGCCCGCGCAGCGGACGGGCAGCGGCGGTGCCGCCGGCGCCGGGTCGGGTAAGCCCGGTGCCGGCACCGGTGCCGGTGCGGCGGGCGCGGGTGGTGCGGTGGGACGGATTCCGGTCGTGCCGGGGTTCGCGCGGCGTGCGCCGGGCGCGTACGGGTCGGGCGGGCCGGAGGGACCCAAGGCGCGCGGCAAGGCCCTGCGCGGGCGGGTGCCGCGGTCGACGCACGACGGACTGGAGCTGAGGGGCGGGCGGCCCGACGCCGTGCTCGCCGTCGAGGAGTCGAGCCAGGGCCGAGTGCCGGCGCTCACACCGATACGGGTGGGGCGCATGGCGTCGACGCCGTTCGCGTTCCTGCGCGGGGCGGCGGGGCTCATGGCGCACGACCTGGCGGCGACGCCGGTCACCGGGATCGGCGCCCAGATATGCGGGGACGCGCACGCCGCGAACTTCGGCCTCTACGGAGACGCGAGCGGCCGGCTCGTCATCGACCTGAACGACTTCGACGAGACCGTCGTCGGCCCCTGGGAGTGGGACGTCAAGCGGCTCGCCACCTCGCTGGTGCTGGCGGGGCGGGAGGCGGGCGCCGACGAGGACGTGTGCCGTGCCGCCGCGTACGACACGGTGGGCGCCTACCGCCGCACCATGCGGCTGTTGGCGCGAATGCCCGTCCTGGACGCCTGGAACGCCATCGCCGACGAGGAGCTCGTCTCGTACACGGACGCGCGTGACCTGCTGGGCACGTTGGAGCGCGTGTCGGAGAAGGCCCGGCGGAACACGAGCGCCCGGTTCGCCGCCCGGTCCACGGAACCCTGCGAGGACGGCGGCCGCCGCTTCGTGGACGCCCCGCCGGTGCTGCGGCGCGTGGCGGACGAGGAGGCGGCGGCGGTCGCGGCGGCCCTCGGACCGTACCTGGAGACGCTGCCGCCCGACCGGCTGCCGCTGCTCGCCCGGTACGCCATCCACGACGTGGCCTTCCGGGTGGTGGGCACGGGCAGCGTCGGCACCCGGTCGTACGTGGTGCTGCTGTTGGACCACCGGGGCGAGCCGCTGGTGCTCCAGGTGAAGGAGGCCCGGCCGTCGGCGCTCCTGCCGTACCTGCCGGAGGCCGGCTTCGACGTCGAGGAGCCCGGACACGAGGGGCGCCGGGTCGTGCTGGGGCAGAAGCGGATGCAGGTGGTCAGCGACAGCCTGCTGGGGTGGACGAGCGTGGAGGGGCGGCCGTACCAGGTGCGGCAGTTCCGCAACCGCAAGGGGAGCGTGGACCCGACGGCGCTCTCCGCCGACCAGATCGACGACTACGGGCGGATGACCGGTGCGCTGCTGGCGCGGGCGCACGCGCACAGCGCCGACCCGAGGCTCGTGGCCGCGTACTGCGGCAAGAGCGACGAGCTGGACGTGGCGGTGGCCGGCTTCGCCGTGGCGTACGCCGACCGCACCGAGGCCGACCACGCGGATCTGGTCGCCGCCGTACGCGCCGGCCGGATCGCCGCCGAACTGGGCGTGTGACGGGTGGGTGCCGTGCGCCCGTAGTCTGGTCGGGTGACGACCCCGAGCGACGACGTGACCGGCGCCCCCGAGGCAGCGGAAGCCCACCGGGCCGCCGGAACCCCGGAAGGCCCCGAGACGCCCGAGACTCCTGAAGCGCCCGAGACTGCTGAGGCGCCTGAGGCGCCTGAGGCGCGGCTGGCGCGGGCCGTGCGTGCGGCCGAGCAGGCGCTGATCGAGTTCGAGATCGCGGTGGAGACCTTCCGCGTCGAGGTGGAGAACTTCTCCCGCCTGCACCACCAGAAGCTCGGCCCGACGTACGCGCGCCTCGACGAGCTGGACGCGCTGATCGCCGAGGCGCGGGCGGCGCGGACCGGCGACCCCGACGACCTGCGCAAGGCGCGGGAGGCGCGGGCCATGGTCATGCCGATGCCGGGCGTGGACGAGCTCTTCCACAGCTGGATCGACTCCGACGGCCTGTCCCCGGAGGCCGCGGCCATGCTGAACGAGCAGCCCGTCCAGGCGCCCCGGCGGGTCCGGCCCAGCGACGAGGTGCGTCGGGTCTACCGCGACCTGGTCCGCAAGGCCCACCCCGACCTGGCCACCGAGGACGGGGAGCGCAAGCGGCGGGACGAGTTCATCACCCGGGTCAACGCCGCGTACGCGCGCGGGGACGAGGCGCTGCTGCGCGAGCTGGCCGAGGAGTGGGCGGCGGGCCCGGCGCCCGCGGTGCCGCTGCTGAGCGAGAGCGAGGAGCTGTACGCCCGTCTGGAGTGGCTGGCGCACCGCAAGGAGCTGCTGGCGGCGGCCGCGCGTGAGCTGGAGGACAGCGCGATCGGTGCCATGCTGCGGATGGCCCCCGACGACCCGGACCGGCTCCTCGACGAGGTCGCCGAACAGCTGCTGGCCCAGGTCTCCGAGCGCGAGGCGGAACTCGCGGGCCTGACCGGATCCCCGCAACAGCCCTGAGTAGAAGGACGCACAGATGAACTTCGCACCGCTGCCCACCGTGGACGTCGCGTCCGTACCGGGTGACGCGCTGATCCTCGACGTACGGGAGGCCGACGAGTGGGCGGCCGGCCACGTCGACGGCGCCCTGCACGTGCCGATGAGCGACTTCGTCGCCCGCTTCGGCGAGGTGACAGAGGCGGTGGCCGACGGGCGGCGCGCCTACGTGATGTGCCGGGTCGGCGGCAGGTCCGCGCAGGTGACCCAGTACCTGGTGCAGCAGGGCATCGACGCGGTGAACGTCGACGGCGGCATGCTGGCCTGGGAGGGCGCCGGCCGCCCGATGGTGACCGACCACGACGGCCCGGCGACCGTCGTCTGAAGCCGGAGCCGAGCTGGAGTCCCCACCGGTGGGCGCCGCCCGGCCGGGGGCGTCCGGCGGCCGGGGGCGTCCGGCGGCCGGGGACCGTCTCGCCGTCCGGAGCGGGCGGCGAGACGTCAGCGGTCGAAGTCCAGCTCGACCCGCGGTGTCGTCGGGTGGGACTGGCAGGCCAGGACGTATCCGGCGTCCGTCTCCTCGGACTCCAGGGCGTAGTTGCGGTCCATCCGCACCTCGCCCGTGACCAGGAACGCCCGGCAGGTGCCGCACACGCCGCCCTTGCAGGCGTAGGGCGCGTCCGACCTGCTGCGCAGCACCGTCTCCAGGAGGGTCTCGCCCTCCATGACCGGCCAGGTCCCGGACCGGCCGTCGAGGGTCGCGGTCAGCCTGGCACCGGCCACGTCCCCCGGGGCGCGCCGCGCCGTGGAGGAGCCGTCGTCCACGTGGAAGATCTCCTGGTGGACGCGGCCGCGCTGGACGCCGAGTCCGCGCAGGGCCCGCTCGGCGCCCTGGACGAGCCCGAACGGGCCGCACAGGTACCAGCCGTCCACGTCCTCCACGGGGAGCAGCACCGGCAGCAGCCCGGACAGTCGCTCCTCGTCCAGCCGGCCCGACGGCAGACCCGTCTGCTGCTCCTCCCGGGACAGCACCGTCACCAGCTGGAAGCGGTCCGGGTAGCGGTCCTTCAGGTCGGCGACCTCGTCCAGGAACATCGTCGAGGCGGCCGTGCGGTCGCTCCGGACCAGGCAGAACCGGGCCCCGGGCTCCCGGGCCAGCAGGGTCGCCGCGATGGACAGCACCGGGGTGATGCCGCTGCCGCCGACGATCGCCGCGAAGTACCCGGGCCGCGGCGCCAGGACGAACCGGCCCATCGGCTCCATGACCTCCACGGTGTGGCCCACCGCGAGTTCCTTGAGGGCGTAGGTGGAGAACTCGCCGCCCTCGACGAGCCGGATGCCCACCCGCAGCACCGGTTCCTCACCGGCGGGTGCGGCCGGTGAGCAGATCGAGTACGTACGGCGGACTTCCAGGCCGTCGGCGGAGAACCGGCGCATCGTCAGGTGCTGGCCGGGGGTGTGGCGGAACGCCTCACGCGACTCCGGCGGGACGGCGAGGGTGACGGCCACCGAGTCGTCCGTGAGCCGCTCGACCTCGCTCACCCGGAGCGGATGGAACATCTACAACTCCTTGAAGTGGTCGAAGGGTTCGCGGCAGGTGGCGCAGCGGCGCAGCGACTTGCACGCGGTCGAGGAGAACCTGCTGAGCAGCTCGGTGTCGGTCGAGCCGCAGTGCGGGCAGCGGATGGCGAGGGTGAGGGACACCGGCCCGTCCGGCTGCCGCTGAGGACGGGGCGGGGCTATGCCGAACTCGGCGAGCTTGCGCCGCCCTTCGTCGCTGATGTCGTCGGTGGACCAGGCGGGGGAGAGGACCGTGACCACGGACACCTCGGCCACGCCGTGGTCGTGGAGGATCCGCTCGATGTCCGAGGCCATCGCCTCGACCGCCGGGCATCCGGTGTAGGTGGGGGTCAGTTCGACCGTGACGCGGCCCGGGCCTTCGACCCGCACGCCCTTGAGGACGCCGAGGTCCTCCAGGGTGAGGACGGGCAGCTCGGGGTCGGGTACCGAACCGGCCAGCCGGCTCAGCTCCTCCTCGAGCGGCGTCGCGGTCACCACGACGCCCCCGGGTGGCTGCGGTGCAGGTGCTGCATCTCGGCGAGCATCCGGCCGAACGGCTCGGTGTGCAGGCCCTGGCGGCCGGCGCCCGCGGTCCACCCCGTGGCGCGGGGTCCCTCGGGCAGGCTCAGAGTGGCCCGGTCCAGGACCGCGGCGACCGAGGTGAGCCAGTCGGCCTCCAGCTCCCGCCAGTCGACGTCGAGCCCGTCGAGGGGTTGGAACAGCTCGCCGGTGTACCGCCACAGCGCGTCACACGCCGTCTGCATCCGGTCGTGGCTCTCCTGGGTGCCGTCACCGAGGCGGAGCGTCCACTGCTCGGCGTGGTCCTGGTGGTAGGCGACCTCCTTGACCGCCTTCGCGGCCAGGCCCCGCAGCGTCTCACGGGTCTCGTCACCGGTGTCGGGCGCGGTGGCGGCGACGCGGCCGTAGAGGAGCCGCTGGTAGGTGGAGAAGTACAGCTGGCGGGCGATGGTGTGGGCGAAGTCGCCGTTCGGCTGCTCGACCAGTTGGGCGTTGCGGAAGGCCCGCTCCTCGCGGAGGAAGGCGAGCTCGTCCTCGTCCCCGACGAGGGAGAGCAGGACGCGGGCCTGGCCGAGCAGGTCGAGGGCGATGTTGGCGAGGGCGACCTCCTCCTCCAGCACCGGGGCGTGCCCCGCCCACTCCCCCAGGCGGTGCGAGAGCACCAGGGCGTCGTCGCCGAGGGCGAGGGCCGCCGTGTGCAGGGTGGTCGTCACAGGTGCTGCACCCCCTCGGGGATCTCGTAGAAGGTGGGGTGCCGGTAGGGCTTGTCGGCCGCGGGCTCGAAGAAGGAGTCCTTCTCGTCGGGGGACGAGGCCGTGATCGCCGTGGAGGGGACGACCCAGACGGAGACGCCCTCGCTGCGCCGGGTGTAGAGGTCACGGGCGTTGCGCAGGGCCAGCTCGGCGTCGGGGGCGTGCAGGCTGCCGGCGTGGGTGTGGGACAGCCCGCGGCGCGAGCGCACGAACACCTCCCACAGTGGCCAGTCGCTCGTCGTCATGCCGTCGCCTCCCCGGTCTTCCCGGACGTGCCGCCCGTGGTCCGATCACTGTGCTTCTCGGCGTACGCGGTCGCCGCCTCCCTCACCCACGCGCCCTCTTCGTGGGCGCGCCGGCGCTGGGTGATCCGCTGGTCGTTGCACGGGCCGTTGCCCTTCAGGACCTCGCGGAACTCGGACCAGTCGATGGCGCCGAAGTCGTAGTGGCCGCGCTCCTCGTTCCACCGGAGGTCCGGGTCGGGGAGGGTGAGGCCGAGGGACTCGGCCTGCGGCACGCAGATGTCGACGAAGCGCTGGCGCAGCTCGTCGTTGGAGTGGCGCTTGATCTTCCAGGCCATGGACTGGGCGGAGTGCGCCGACTCGTCGTCGGGCGGGCCGAACATCATCAGCGAGGGCCACCACCAACGGTTCACGGCGTCCTGCGCCATCTCGTGCTGGGCGGGGGTGCCGCGGGAGAGGGCGAGGAGGGCCTCGTACCCCTGGCGCTGGTGGAACGACTCCTCCTTGCAGACGCGGACCATCGCGCGGGCGTACGGCCCGTAGGAGCAGCGGCACAGCGGCACCTGGTTGGTGATCGCGGCGCCGTCCACGAGCCAGCCGATGGCGCCGACGTCGGCCCAGGTGAGCGTGGGGTAGTTGAAGATCGACGAGTACTTCTGGCGGCCGGAGTGGAGCTTGTCCAGGAGCTCGTCCCGGCTGGCTCCGAGGGTCTCCGCGGCGCTGTAGAGGTACAGGCCGTGGCCCGCCTCGTCCTGCACCTTGGCCATCAGGATGGCCTTGCGGCGCAGGGAGGGCGCACGCGTGATCCAGTTCGCCTCGGGCTGCATGCCGATGATCTCGGAGTGGGCATGCTGGGCGATCTGCCGGACCAGCGTCGCCCGGTAGGCGTCCGGCATCCAGTCGCGTGGTTCGATCCGCTCGTCCGCGGCGACGGCGGCGTCGAACACCGCCTCGTACGCCTCCTGCGAGTCCGCAGTCACTGCCGTCATCGAGCCCCCTACCGACCGATCGTTCGGTTGAATGACTTCAATGGTGAGTCGACGGCCCGTATGGTGTCAACCCTGTGGATAACTGCGGTGGAGTGACGCGGAACGGGGCGGGATGGAGTCGTACGACGGGCAGCGGGAACGCGCCGGGCACGCTGTCCACGGCGAAGGGCCAGGTCCGGCCGGGATGGCCGGTCTCTCCCTGCCCTATCAGGTGGCGGCGGCCGTCGCACTCGCGGTGATCGGCCTCGCCGCCTGCCTCCACGTGGCCGTGGTGTTCCTCCACGTCGCCCCGTCGAACACCCTGACCAAGGAGCACGGCGCGGCGGTCGACGCCTGGGTCATGCCGGAGTTCGAGCAGAACTGGAAGCTCTTCGCCCCCAATCCGCTCCAGCAGAACATCGCCGTGCACGTGCGCGCCGAGGTGGTGCGCGACGGCGGACGCCGGGTCACCCCGTGGATCGACCTGACCGGCGAGGACGGGGCGGCCATTCGGGGGAACCCGATCCCCAGTCACACGCAGCAGAACGAGCTGCGCCGCGCCTGGGACTTCTACGCCAACCAGCACGGCGACGACGACCGCGGCAGCGGACTGCGCGCCGAGCTCTCCGAGCGCTACATCCGGCGCATCGCTATGGACCGCTTGGAGGACCACCGGCTGGGCGGACGGATCGAGCGGATACAGATACGCTCCTCCACCACCGGCGTGGGGGCTCCTCCGTGGAGCGACGAGAAGATGGACACGCGGCCCTTCCGCCGGGTCCTGCCCTGGTGGACCGTGACCTCCGCCGACCTGCCGGGCGGCGTCACCGGCGGCCGCGGGACGGAGGTGGCCCGGTGAACCCCAGCGCCCCCCAGCCCGCCGGCAGCCCTGACGGGCGGCCCGTACCGCTCCCGGCTCCCGCGCCGGTCCCCGCGCCGCAGGACCCCTCCGCGCCCCCGGCCTCCCCGGCGCTCCCCGCGCCCCGCGCGGACGACGAGCGCTCCCCACGCCCCCTGGTCCCCGCGCCGCACGGTCCGGCCGGCGGCCCGCCGCCCGCGCCGCGCCGTGCCCCCGCGGCCGGGGCGCACCGCGAAGGGCCGGACCGCCGGCTCGCGCGCGCCATCCACAAGGTCACCGGCACGGTGATGGGTCCGCACCAGACGGCGGTCGTCCGCATCGGGTTCGCCGCGGCCTGGCTGCTGTTCCTCCTGCGCGAGTTCCCGCACCGCCACGAGCTGTACGGGCCGCGGGGCCCGTGGAGCTGGGACATGGCGCGGCGGCTGATCGAGGACAACCACTCCTTCACCGTCCTGATGTGGTCGGACTCCGCGCTGTGGTTCGAGGCCGTCTACGCGGGCGCCGTGCTCTCCAGCCTGCTGCTCCTGGTCGGCTGGCGCACCCGTGCGATGTCCGTCCTCTTCATGGTGGGCGTGCTCTCGCTGCAGAACCGCTCCGTCTTCATGGGCGACGGCGGCGACAACGTCATCCACCTGATGGCGCTCTACCTCGTCCTCACCCGCTGCGGGCGCGCGTGGTCGCTGGACGCCCGCAGGGCGGCCCGGAAGCCCGCTCCTCGGGTCGACCACACGGGGATGGCGCTGTGGACGCTCCTCGGCTTCGGTCTCGTGGCGGTCGTGCTCTTCCGTGACCGCAGCGGCGAACCGTGGCTGATGGCGCTGCTGTGGCTGCTGTGGCTGGCGCAGGGGGCGTGGTGGCTGGTGTGCCGCTTCGCCCCCGGCGAGCCCCGCACCCTGCTCGATGTCCTCGCGAACCTGCTGCACAACGCCACCCTCGCCGTGATCATGGCCGAGGTGTGCCTGATCTACGCGACGGCCGGCTGGTACAAGATCCAGGGGTCCCGCTGGCAGGACGGCACCGCGCTGTACTACCCGCTCCAGCTGGACTACTTCACTCCCTGGCCGGCCCTCTCGGACATCCTGGCGGGCAGCGGGGTGGTCGTCATGCTGATCACCTACGGCACGGTGATCGTGCAGGTGGCCTTCCCGTTCACGCTCTTCAACCGCCGCGTCAAGAACGTGCTGCTGGCGGTGATGATGATGGAGCACGCCGGGATCGCCGTCCTGCTGGGCCTGCCCTTCTTCTCGCTCGCGATGATCGCGGCGGACGCCGTGTTCCTGCCGACGGTCTTCCTGCTGTGGCTGGAGCGGCGGGCCCGCACGGCGGGACGGCGGCTGCGCCCCGGCGGTGGGCCGCGGGCCGACAAGCGGCCGGCGCCGGACGCGCCGGACACCCGTACCCTCGTCGGGTGAGCAGCGAGACCCCGACGGACATCCCCCTCCAGTACGACGACGGCTACGGCCCCGAGGTCGGGGTCGGACCGCACCCCCGGCCGTGGCCGCAGGGCGAGCGGTACGACCCCGAGCTGCTCGCCGGTGGCGACCGGCGCAACGTCGCCGACCGGTACCGGTACTGGACGCGTGAGGCGATCGTCGCCGACCTGGACACCCGCCGGCACGACTTCCACGTGGCCGTCGAGAACTGGGGCCACGACTTCAACATCGGCTCGGTCGTCCGGACCGCCAACGCCTTCCTGGCGAAGGAGGTCCACATCGTCGGACGGCGGCGCTGGAACCGGCGCGGCGCGATGGTCACCGACCGCTACCAGCATGTCCGCCACCACCCCGACACGGCGTCGCTCACGGCGTGGGCCGAGGCCGAGGGCCTGCCGATCATCGGCATCGACAACCTGCCGGGGGCGGTGCCGTTGGAGCGGACGGAGCTCCCCCGCCGCTGTGTGCTGCTGTTCGGGCAGGAGGGCCCCGGCCTCACCGAGGAGG
This sequence comes from Streptomyces changanensis, assembly GCF_024600715.1. Lineage (NCBI taxonomy): Bacteria > Bacillati > Actinomycetota > Actinomycetes > Kitasatosporales > Streptomycetaceae > Streptomyces > Streptomyces changanensis. Next base: position 3,313,158 of record NZ_CP102332.1, on the reverse strand, counting down.
CGCGCCGGCACGCGCGGACGGTCTGCTCGATCGCCCAGTTCGGCTCGACCCGCTCGATCAACGCCGGCGCCGCCGCGGCGATCGCCATGCACGCCTGGATCCAGCGCTACGCGGAGATCACCGACGGCCCCGCGTGAGGCCGCCACCCGTCTGGGGAGGCGGTCCGGGGAGGCGTGGGCCGCCGAGGCGGCTCGTCACGTGGTGGCTCCGGCGTCGCGGGGCGGCTCTGGCGTGCCGGGGTGGCTCCGGCGTCCCGGGGAGGGTCGGCCTCCCGGCCGGCCGGCGTCCCGGGAGAGAGCCCCGGGACGCCGGACGGTGCGCAGGCGACAGAGGCCGGGCGGGGATGGGTCACGCCGGGCGGCGGACCTCCACCACCCGGAAGCGGTTCGCGACGAAGGCGCTGTCGCACAGGGCGGCGTTGGCGGCCGGGTTGCCGCCGGAGCCGTGGAAGTCGGAGAACGCCGCGGTCTGGTTGACGTAGACGCCGCCCGTGAGGTTCAGCGACAGCTGCGCCGACTCCTCCAGGCACACCTCCTCGACCGCCCGCTCCACCTCCCTCGAGGTCGTGTACGCCCCGACCGTCATGGCGCCCTTCTCGCGGACGGTACGGCGCAGCAGCTCCAGCGCGTCGGTGGTCGAGTCCACCGACACGGCGAACGAGACCGGGCCGAAGCACTCCGACATGTAGGCGGCCTCCGCGTCCGGCTTGGACCCGTCGAGCTTCACCACGAGCGGCGTGCGGACCACGGCGTCGGGGAAGTCCGGGTGGGTGACCTCGCGAGAGGCCAGCGCCACCTCGCCGAGCCCGGCGGCCGCCTCCAGGCGGGCCTTCACGTCGGGGTTGACCAGCGCGCCCAGCAGGCCGTTCGCCCGGGCGTCGTCGCCGAGCAGGCCGTCCATCGCGGCCGCGAGGTCCGTGACGACCTCGTCGTACGTCTTGTGGCCGGCGTCGGTGGCGATGCCATCGCGGGGGATCAGGAGGTTCTGCGGGGTGGTGCACATCTGGCCGCTGTACAGGGAGAGCGAGAAGGCGAGGTTGGCCAGCATGCCGCGGTAGTCGTCGGTGGAGTCGACGACGACGGTGTTGACGCCGGCCTTCTCCGTGTACACCTGGGCCTGGCGGGCGTTCTCCTCCAGCCAGTCGCCGAACGACGTGGAGCCGGTGTAGTCGATGATCCGGATCTCCGGGCGGACGGCCAGGGTCTTGGCGATGCCCTCGCCGGGGCGCTCGGCGGCCAGGGCCACGAGGTTGGGGTCGAAGCCCGCCTCGGCCAGCACCTCGCGGGCGATCCGCACCGTCAGGGCGAGCGGCAGCACCGCGCGCGGGTGCGGCTTGACCAGGACGGCGTTGCCCGTGGCGAGGGAGGCGAAGAGGCCGGGGTAGCCGTTCCACGTGGGGAAGGTGTTGCAGCCGATCATGAGGGCGATGCCCCGGGCGACCGGCGTGAACGCCTTGCGCAGCTGCAGCGGGTCCCGCTTGCCCTGCGGCTTGGACCACTCGGCGTCGCGCGGCGTGCGGCTCTGCTCCGCGTACGCGTAGGCCACCGCTTCCAGGCCGCGGTCCTGGGCGTGCGGGCCGCCCGCCTGGAACGCCATCATGAACGCCTGCCCGCTGGTGTGCATCACCGCGTGCGCGAATTCGTGCGTACGGGCACTGATCCGCGCGAGGATTTCCAGGCACACCAGGGCGCGCGTCTCCGGGCCCGCCTCCCGCCAGGCGCCCATGCCGGCGCGCATCGCGGGCAGCAGGACGTCCACGTCGGCGTGCGGGTACTCGACGCCCAGCGCCGGGCCGTACGGGGAGACCTCCCCGCCCGTCCAGCCGTCCGTGCCCGGCTGGTCCAGCTCGAAGCGGGACCCCAGCGTGGCGCGGTGGGCGGCGAGGCCGTCGGCGGCGCTCAGCGAGCCGTTCTCCCCGTAGGCCTTGGGGTGCTCCGGGTGCGGGGACCAGTAGGCACGCGTCCGGATCGCCTCCAGCGCCTGGTCGAGTGTGGGCCGGTGCCTCTCGGCCAGGTGGGCGGGGGACAGCTGCGCGGCGGCCATGGCGGACCAACTCCTCGGTGAGCTGGGCGGGGACAGGCGGACAGAGCTAGAGTAACCGAACGATCGGTCGGGACAAGGGGGTCTCTCGGACCTGTGGACAACGCATCGGGGAGGATCACTGGTATGACCGACACAGAGGCCACCACCCGGGCCGGGAGCGCCGTCGAGCGTGACCGGACCGTCGCCGTCGTCGGCACCGGCACCATGGGCCAGGGCATCGCACAGGTCGCGCTGGTCGCCGGCCACCCCGTCCGCCTGTACGACGCCGCCCCCGGCAGGGCCGCGCAGGCCGCCGAGGCCGTCGTCGGGCGGCTGGACCGGCTGGTCGCGAAGGGCAAGCTGGCCCAGGAGGAGCGGGACGCCGCCGCGGCGCGGCTGACACCCGCCGGCAGCCTCGGCGAGCTGGCCGACGCGGCACTCGTCGTCGAGGCGATCGTGGAGAGCCTCCCCGTCAAACAGGAGCTCTTCGCCGCCCTGGAGGAGACCGTCGACGAGGGCTGCCTGCTCGCCACCAACACCTCCTCCCTCTCGGTCACCGCCATCGCCGGCGCGCTGCGCCTCCCCGGCCGCTTCGTCGGCATGCACTTCTTCAACCCGGCGCCGCTGCTGCCGCTCGTGGAGGTCGTCAGCGGCTTCGCCACCGACATCACCTCCGCCACGCGCGCGTACGAGACGGCCCGTGCCTGGGGCAAGACCCCCGTGGCCTGTGCCGACACCCCCGGCTTCCTCGTCAACCGGATCGCCCGCCCCTTCTACGCGGAGGCGTTCGCCGTCCACGAGGAGCAGGCCGCAGACCCCGCCACCATCGACGCCGTGCTGCGCGAGTCGGGCGGCTTCCGCATGGGCGCCTTCGAGCTGACCGACCTCATCGGCCACGACGTGAACGAGGCCGTCACCCGGTCCGTCTGGGAGGCGTTCTTCCAGGACCCGCGGTTCCGGCCGTCGCTCGCGCAGCGCCGCCTCGTCGAGGCCGGGATGCTGGGCCGCAAGACCGGCCGCGGCTGGTACACGTACGACGACGGGGGCGCGCACCACCCCGAGCCGCACACCGCCGAGGCCGCGCCGCCGCCCGAGCACCTCGTCGTCGAGGGCGACCTCGAACCGCACGGCGAGCTGCTGGAGATGATCCGCGAGTCCGGCATACCCCTCCGCGAGGAGGACGAGGACAAGGGCACCCGGCTGGTGCTGCCCACCGGTGGCCAGCTGGTCGCGGCCGACGGCCAGACGTCCGTGGAGTTCCGCGACGTCGTCTACTTCGACCTCGCCCTCGACTACCGCACGGCGACCCGCGTCGCCCTGGCCGCCGGTCCGGACACGTCCCCCGAGACGCTCGGGCAGGCCGTCGGGCTCTTCCAGGCGCTCGGCAAGAAGGTGAGCGTCATCGCCGACGTGCCCGGCATGATCGTCGCCCGCACGGTGGCACGGCTCATCGACCTGGCCCACGAGGCCGTGGCCAAGGGTGTCGCCACCGAGGAGGACGTCGACACCGCCATGAGGCTCGGCGTGAACTACCCCCTCGGCCCGATCGAGTGGAGCCGCAGGCTCGGCAGGAACTGGGCCTACGACGTGCTGGACGAGATCCACCAGCGCGACCCGTCGGGGCGGTGCGCGCCCTCCCTGGCCCTCTTCCGCCACTCCTACGCCGACGACAAGCGGGAGACCGGACGATGACCACCGCCAGGCGGGACACCTACACGCCCGAGACGCTGCTCTCCGTCGCCGTCCGGGTGTTCAACGAGCGCGGCTACGACGGCACGTCCATGGAGCACCTCTCCAAGGCGGCCGGCATCTCGAAGTCCTCGATCTACCACCACGTGACGGGCAAGGAGGAGCTGTTGCGGCGGGCGGTCAGCCGTGCCCTGGACGGCCTCTTCGCCGTCCTCGACGAGGAGCCCGCCACGCGCGGGCGGGCCGTGGAGCGGGTCGAGTACGTCACGCGGCGCACCGTCGAGGTGCTCATGGACGAGCTGCCCTACGTGACGCTCCTGCTCCGCGTGCGCGGCAACACGCGGACCGAGCGCTGGGCGCTGGAGCGGCGCCGCGAGTTCGACCACCGGGTCGCCGACCTGATGAAGGCGGCGGCGGGCGAGGGGGACCTGCGGTCCGACGTGGACATAAAGACCGCGACGAGGCTCCTCTTCGGCATGGTCAACTCCATGGTCGAGTGGTACCGGCCGCAGCCGGGTGACGGTGCCGACCGCCAGCAGGTCACGGACACGGTCGTCCGGCTCGCCTTCGACGGGCTGCGCACCGGGCACTGAGCCTCCGGCGGGACTCCCCCGGACACAGGCATCCCGGCGCGAGTCCCGCCCCCTGAGTGAGCTCCCGCCGCGAGCCCCCGGCGGGGCCTTGGCGTGGCGCGGTCGCTACGCCTCGTCGACCGCGAGCCTGCGGTTGAGGTCCGTCTCCTCGAACACCAGCAGCGTCCGGGTCGACAGCACCTCCGGGATGGCCTGGAGCTTGGTCAGGACCAGCTCCCGCAGGGTGCGGTTGTCCGGCGTGTGGACCAGCAGCAGGACGTCGAAATCGCCGCTGACCAGGGCGATGTGCGCGGCACCCGGCAGTGCCTGGAGCTGTTCGCGGACCGTGCGCCAGGAGTTCTGCACGATCTTCAGCGTGATGTAGGCGGACGCGCCCTGGCCCGCGCGCTCGTGGTTGACGCGTGCGCTGAAGCCGCGGATCACACCGTCGTCGATGAGCCGGTTGATCCGCGCGTAGGCGTTCGCGCGCGACACGTGGACCCGTTCGGCGACCGACCGTATCGAGGCGCGGCCATCCGTTTGGAGGATCCGCAGGATGTCCCGGTCGATGGCGTCGAGGGGGCGCGGCGGAGGCGCCGCCTGGTCGTCCGGAACGCCCTGCTCGCGGCCCTCGGCCATTTGTTCAGCTGCCATGTCCCCCCGCCTTCCTCTCGTGGACGACCTGCCCCTATCCCAGGCTGTGCAAAACCGTTTGTCCACAGGCTGAGGGCGCCTGTAGCCAAATTGGATCCACGACCGAACAATCGGTAGGTGAGGCGCGCCACATCCGCGCCGCCCTCGGGTGTTATGCCCACTCCCACGAGGAGGTGCTGTCATGACGGTCCAAGAGCTGCCCGGCGCGGCCTCTTACCGGTTCACCCCGCCACCGGCGTGGAAGCCGCGCACGGATCCGGCGCCGCTGCTCCCGGACCCCGAGCCCTTCCGGGTGCTCGGCACGGACGCCGCCGCCGGATTCGCCCCCGCGGTGCTGCGCCGGCTCTACGCCGAGCTGGTGCGCGGCCGCCGGTACAACGCGCAGGCGACCGCCCTCACCAAGCAGGGCCGTCTGGCCGTGTACCCCTCCAGCACCGGGCAGGAAGCCTGCGAGGTGGCCGCCGCGCTCGTCCTGGAGGAGCAGGACTGGCTCTTCCCGTCGTACCGGGACACCCTCGCCGCCGTGGCGCGCGGCCTCGACCCCGTCGAGGCGCTGACCCTGCTGCGGGGCGACTGGCACACCGGGTACGACCCGCGCGAGCACCGCATCGCCCCCCTGTGCACCCCGCTCGCCACGCAGCTGCCCCACGCCGTGGGCCTGGCGCACGCCGCCCGCCTCAAGGGCGACGACGTCGTGGCCCTGGCCATGGTCGGCGACGGCGGCACCAGCGAGGGCGACTTCCACGAGGCGCTGAACTTCGCGGCGGTCTGGCAGGCGCCGGTCGTCTTCCTCGTGCAGAACAACGGCTTCGCCATCTCCGTGCCGCTCGCGAAGCAGACCGCGGCCCCCTCCCTCGCGCACAAGGCCGTCGGCTACGGCATGCCGGGCCGGCTCGTCGACGGGAACGACGCCGCCGCCGTCCACCAGGTGCTCTCCGAGGCGGTGGCGCGGGCCCGGCGCGGTGGCGGCCCGACGCTCGTCGAGGCCGTGACGTACCGCGTCGAGGCCCACACCAACGCCGACGACGCGACGCGGTACCGCGGTGACGGCGAGGTCGAGGCCTGGCGGCAGCACGACCCGATCAAGCTGCTGGAGCGGGAGCTGACGGAGCGTGGACTGATCGACGAGGACGGCGTACGGGAAGCGGCCGAGCGGGCCGAGGCCATGGCGGCCCGGCTGCGCGAGCGGATGAACGCCGACGCCGTGCTCGACCCCATGGACCTGTTCACCCACGTCTACGCGGAGCAGACCGCGCAGCTGCGGGAGCAGGCGGCGCAGCTGCGGGCCGAGCTGGACGCCGAAGCGGAAGGTGACGAGCGATGACCACCGTGGCCGCCAAGCCCGCCACCGCGGCGAAGCCCGCGACCATGGCGCAGGCCCTCCAGAGGGCCATGCGCGACGCGATGGCCGAGGACCCGACCGTGCACGTCATGGGTGAGGACGTCGGCACCCTCGGCGGTGTCTTCCGGGTCACCGACGGACTGGCCAAGGAGTTCGGCGACGACCGGTGCACGGACACGCCGCTCGCCGAGGCCGGCATCCTCGGCACGGCCGTCGGCATGGCGATGTACGGGCTGCGGCCGGTCGTCGAGATGCAGTTCGACGCCTTCGCGTACCCCGCCTTCGAGCAGATGGTCAGCCACGTCTCGCGCATGCGGAACCGGACGCGCGGCGCCATGCCGATGCCGCTCGTGGTCCGCGTGCCGTACGGCGGCGGCATCGGCGGCGTCGAGCACCACAGCGACTCGTCCGAGGCGTACTACATGGCGACTCCGGGGCTCCATGTCGTCACGCCCGCGACGGTCGCCGACGCCTACGGGCTGCTCCGCGCGGCCATCGCCTCCGACGACCCGGTCGTGTTCCTGGAGCCGAAGCGGCTGTACTGGTCCAAGTCGGACTGGTCCCCCGACGCCCCCACCGCCGTCGAGCCCATCGGGCGGGCCGTGGTGCGGCGTACCGGCCGCAGCGCCACCCTGATCACCTACGGTCCCTCCCTGCCGGTGTGCATGGAGGCGGCGGAGGCGGCGCGGGCCGAGGGCTGGGACCTGGAGGTCGTCGACCTGCGCTCCCTGGTGCCGTTCGACGACGAGACGGTCTGCGCGTCGGTCCGGCGCACCGGGCGCGCGGTCGTCGTCCACGAGTCGACCGGCTTCGCCGGGCCGGGCGCGGAGATCGCCGCGCGCGTCACCGAGCGGTGCTTCCACCACCTGGAGGCACCGGTGCTGCGGGTGGCCGGCTTCGACATCCCGTACCCGCCGCCGATGCTGGAGCGGCACCACCTGCCCGGTGTCGACCGGATCCTGGACGCCGTGGCGCGGCTCCAGTGGGAGGCGGGGAGCTGATGGCCCGGGTCCTGGAGTTCAAGCTGCCCGACCTCGGCGAGGGGCTCACCGAGGCCGAGATCGTGCGGTGGCTCGTCGCCGTCGGGGACGTCGTCGCCATCGACCAGCCGGTCGTGGAGGTCGAGACGGCCAAGGCGATGGTCGAGGTGCCGTGCCCCTACGGCGGTGTGGTCACCGCCCGCTACGGCGAGGAGGGCGAGGAGCTGCCGGTCGGCGCACCGCTGCTCACCGTCGCCGTCGGCGCGCCGGACGACGGCGCGCCGGTCGCCGGCGTGCCGGCGGACGCCACCGGCGGCTCCAAGCCGGCCGCGCCCGCCCCGGAGCCGGGCTCCTCCGGGGCCGCCCCCGTGGGCGGCGCGGAGGAGGGCTCGGGGAACGTGCTGGTCGGGTACGGGACGAGCGCGGCCGCCGCCCGGCGCCGCCGCGTCCGGCCCGCGGCGCCCGTCGGCGCGGCGGCACCGGCGCCGCCCGCCTCCGCCGTGCCCGCCCCCGCCGCCGCGCCGGCGCCCGGCGCGGTGACCGGCGCCCCGGTCGCATCCACGGCTTCGGCCGCCGAGGCCGTGCGCGCCGTGTCGGTACCGGTCGACGGTCCGGCCGGGGCTTCCGCGCCCGCCGCTCCGCTGGACGGGCCGGTCCCGGTGATCTCGCCGCTCGTGCGGAAGCTCGCCCGGGAGCGCGGTCTCGACCTGCGGCAGTTGCGCGGCTCCGGGCCGGACGGGCTGATCCTGCGCGTGGACGTCGAGCGGGCGTCCACCGCCCCGGCGCCCTCCCCCGAGCTCACGCACACCGCGTCCGGGGTCACCGTGTCCGGGCACACCGCGCCGACGCACACCGCCCCGGCATCCGGGCAGGGGGCCGAGGAGCGGGTGCCGCTGCGCGGGGTGCGCGGCGCCGTCGCGGAGAAGCTGTCCCGCAGCCGCCGGGAGATCCCCGACGCGACCTGCTGGGTCGACGCGGACGCCACCGAGCTCATGGCGGCCAGGGCCGCGATGAACGCCGCCGGGGGGCCGAAGATCTCCCTGCTGGCGCTGCTGGCCCGCATCTGCACGGCCGCGCTCGCCCGGTACCCCGAGCTCAACTCCCGGGTCGACCAGGAGGCCCGCGAGATCGTGCGGCTCCCCGCGGTGCACCTGGGCTTCGCCGCCCAGACGGAGCGCGGCCTCGTCGTGCCCGTCGTCCGCGACGCGCACGGGCGATCGGCCGAGTCGCTGACCGCGGAGTTCGCCCGTCTCACCGAGGCCGCGCGGACCGGGTCCCTCTCCCCGGCGCAGCTGACCGGCGGGACGTTCACGCTCAACAACTACGGCGTGTTCGGCGTCGACGGCTCCACGCCGATCATCAACCACCCCGAGGCGGCCATGCTCGGTGTGGGGCGCATCGTCCCCAAGCCATGGGTGCACCAGGGCGAGCTGGCCGTCCGTCAGGTGGTGCAGCTGTCGCTCACGTTCGACCACCGGGTGTGTGACGGCGGCACCGCCGGCGGCTTCCTGCGGTACGTCGCCGACTGTGTCGAGCATCCGGCGGTCCTGCTGCGCACCCTGTAGCGGCACCCCGGCACCCCGGCACCCCGGCACCCCGGCACCCCGGCCCTCCACCCCCCGGCCCTTTCCCGCAGGGCCGGGGACGCAGGGCCGGGGACGGAGGGTCGGGACCGAGGGCCGGGGGCGGGGGAAGCACCGGCCGGGGCGGCGCCCATACTGGGGCGGTGACCCGATTCGACGCCGTCGTACTCGCCGGAGGCGCCGCCAGGCGACTCGGTGGCGCGGACAAGCCCGGGCTGAGCGTGGGCGGGCGTACCCTGCTCGACCGGGTGCTCGACGCCTGCCGCGACGCCGGCCGCACCGTCGTCGTGGGCGGTCGGCGACCCACCGCCCGCCCCGTCCTGTGGGCGCGGGAGGACCCGCCGGGAGGCGGACCGCTCGCCGCCCTCTCCGCCGGAGTGCGGCAGGTGGAGGCCGAGACGGTCGTCGTCCTCGGCGGTGACCTGCCGTTCCTGGACCGGACCGCCGTCCGCCGACTCGTCGACACGCTCACGGCCGGATCGGCCGAGGCGGTGCTCGCCGTGGACGCCGACGACCGCGACCAGCCGCTCGTCGCCGCGTACCGCACCGAGCCGCTGCGCCGTGAGATCGCGCTCCTCGCCACCGAGCACGGCCCTCTCACCGGGTTGCCCCTGCGTCTGCTGACCGGGGAACTGGACCTCGCCCGGGTCCCCGCCCCGCCGCTCGCCGCCTTCGACTGCGACACCTGGGACGACCTCGCAGCGGCCCGGGCCCGCATCAGGGAGCATGGGAACGTGCTGGACGAATGGATCACCGCGGTCAAGGCCGAGCTCGGCGTCGAGCTGGACGTCGACACGGGACTGCTGCTGGACCTGGCCCGCGACGCCGCCCACGGGGTCGCCCGCCCCGCGGCCCCGCTCACCACGTTCCTCGTGGGGTACGCGGCGGCCAAGGCGGGGGGCGACGGACCCGAGGCCGTCGCCGAGGCGGTCCGCAAGGCCGCCGCGCTCGCCGGCCGCTGGGCCGGGGAGGCCGGCCCCGCATGACCGGCCCCGACGTCGACGGCGTCGACGAAGCACTGGCCCTGGTCGGCACGGCACCCGCCCGTCCCGAGGCCCTTGACCCCCGCGGGGCGGGGTGGGCCCGTGCCCGGGAGGTGGCCGCCCGTCAGGGCCGCGCCACCCCCGCCCGCGCCCGCCGCGTCGCCCTCGCCGACGCGCTCGGCGGGGTCCTCGCCGCGCCGCTCACCGCGCTGACCGACCTCCCGCCGTTCGACACCTCCGCCATGGACGGCTGGGCGGTCGGCGGCCCCGGCCCCTGGGAGATCCGGTCGGGCGACTCCGTCCTCGCCGGACACGGGGAGGCCCCCGCGCTGGCCGACGGCACGGCGGTGCGGATCGCCACCGGCGCCCGCGTACCGACCGGCACCACCGCCGTCATCCGCTCCGAGCACGCCCGCACCGGGCCCGACCGCGAGCGCGCCCGCACGGGGGAGGGCGGCGGGCACCTGTACGCGCGTGGGGACGTGCTGCCCGGGCAGGACATCCGGCCGCGCGCCCAGGAGTGCCGCACCGGTGACGAACTGCTCGCCGCCGGCACCGCCGTCACCCCCGCCGTCCTCGGCCTGGCGGCGGCCGCCGGGTACGACGAACTGCTCACCGTGGAGCGCCCGCGCGTGGAGGTGCTGGTCCTCGGTGACGAACTCCTCACCTCGGGCGTCCCGCGCGACGGGCTCGTCCGGGACGCCCTCGGGCCGATGCTCGCCCCCTGGCTGCGCGCCCTCGGCGCCGACGTCGTCGCCGTCCGGCGGATCGGGGACGACGCCGAGGCGCTGCGCGCCGCCGTCACCGGAGCCGACGCGGACCTCGTCGTCACGACGGGCGGCACCGCGGCCGGGCCGGTCGACCACGTCCACCCCGTCCTCGCGGCGGTCGGCGCGGAGCTGCTGGTGGACGGCGTGGGCGTACGGCCGGGGCACCCGATGCTGATGGCCCGCCTCACCGGTCCTGGCACGCCCCGGTACGTCGTCGGGCTGCCCGGCAACCCGCTGGCCGCCGTCTCGGGGCTGCTCACCCTCGCCGAACCACTGCTGCGCGGCCTGGCCGGGCACCCCACACCGGAGCCGTGCCGCGTGCCCGTCCGCGACGCGGTCCAGGGCCACCCGCGGGACACCCGGCTCGTACCGGTCGTCCACCGTGCGGGCCGGGCCGTCCCGCTGCACTACGCCGGGCCGGCCATGCTCCGCGGGCTCGCCGAGGCCGACGGGCTCGCCGTCATCCCGCCGGGCGGGGCCGGCCCGGAGGACGACGTGGAGGTCCTGGCGCTGCCGTGGACGGCCGCCGCGTCCGTGCCGACACCTGCCCGGGGAGGGTGTTTCACGTGAAACTTCCCAGTCAGCAGCCGACGGACGCGCCGGAGGAGGACATCCTGGGCACCGGCCGGGTGCGGCTCCCCCGGCCGATGGTCGAGCATCCGCTGCGGCAGGTGGGCCAGCGCCTGGCCCTCGCCTTCCTCGTCCTGGCCATCACCGTGGCGATCGTGGTGATCGACCGGGACGGCTACAAGGACAACATCGACGGGAGCGTCAGCTTCCTCGACGCGGCCTACTACGCGACGGTGACCCTCTCCACCACCGGGTACGGCGACATCGTGCCGGCCAGTGACGGGGCCCGGCTGGTCAACATCCTGGTCGTGACACCCCTGCGCGTCCTGTTCCTGATCATCCTTGTCGGCACCACCCTCGAGGTGCTGGCGGAGCGCACCCGCGAGGAGTGGCGCCAGAAGCGTTGGAGGTCCACCTTGCGTGACCACACCGTCGTCGTCGGCTTCGGGACGAAGGGCCGTTCCGCGCTGGCGACGCTCATGGCCACGGGCCTGAAGAAGGAACAGGTCGTGGTGGTCGACCCGAGCAGCAAGGTCATCGACGTGGTGAACGCCGACGGCCTGACCGGCGTGGTCGGCGACGGCACCCGCAGTGACGTGCTGCTGCGCGCCGAGGCCCAGCGGGCCCGGCAGATCATCATCGCCACGCAGCGGGACGACACCGCCGTGCTCGTCACCCTCACGGCCCGACAGCTCAACAAGGGCGCCAAGATCGTCGCGGCGGTGCGCGAGGAGGAGAACTCGCCGCTGCTGCGCCAGTCCGGTGCGGACGCCGTCATCACCAGCGCGAGCGCGGCGGGACGGCTGCTCGGCCTCTCCGTGCTGAGCCCCAGCGCCGGCGCGGTCCTGGAGGACCTGATCCACCAGGGCTCGGGGCTCGACCTCGTGGAGCGACCCGTCACGAAGGCCGAGGCCGGGCAGGACGTCCGCGCCACCTCCGACCTCGTGGTGAGCGTGCTGCGCGGCCACCGGCTGATCGGGTACGACGACCCCGAGGCGAGCCCGCTGCAGCTGACCGACCGGGTCATCACCATCGTGCGCCGCGCACGGGGCGCGGTACGGGCGACGGCGAAGCCCTCCAGCTGGAACGGCGCCGCGAACGGCCCCGGCCGGGAGTAGCGCGGCGTTCACCGGTTCGGCGGGCTCCGCACCCGTGTGCGGGACGCGGAGTAGCCTCGCGCGCATGCATGCGATCACGATTCCCGAACCCGGTGGCCCCGAGGCGCTCGTCTGGTCCGAGGTGCCCGATCCCGTGCCCGGCGAGGGCGAGGTCCTCGTCGACGTCGCGGCCGGTGCCGTCAACCGCGCCGACCTGCTCCAGCGGCAGGGCTTCTACGACCCCCCGCCGGGCGCCTCCCCCTACCCCGGCCTCGAATGCTCCGGCCGTGTGGCCGCGATCGGCCCCGGCGTCTCCGGCTGGGACGTCGGCGACGAGGTGTGCGCCCTGCTGTCGGGCGGCGGGTACGCCGAGAAGGTGGCCGTTCCGGCCGGTCAGCTGCTGCCGCTCCCCAAGGGCGTCGACCTCGTCACGGCGGCGGCGCTGCCGGAGGTCACCGCCACGGTCTGGTCGAACGTCTTCATGGTGGCCCACCTCCGGCCGGGGGAGACCCTGCTCGTCCACGGCGGCGCCAGCGGCATCGGCACCATGGCGATCCAGCTCGGCAAGGCCGTGGGCGCGCGGGTCGCGGTGACGGCGGGCAGCCCGGAGAAGCTCGAACGGTGCGCGGAGCTGGGCGCCGACATCCTCATCGACTACCGGCGCCAGGACTTCGTCGAGGAGCTGCGCGCCGCGACGGACGGGGCCGGGGCGGACGTCATCCTCGACATCATGGGCGCCAAGTACCTCGGGCCGAACGTGCGGGCGCTCGCGGTCAACGGCCGCTTGGCCATCATCGGCCTCCAGGGCGGGGTCAAGGGCGAGCTGAACCTCGGCGCGCTGCTCGACAAGCGGGCGGCGGTGACGGCGACCTCGCTGCGCAAGCGGCCGCCGGCCGAGAAGGCGGCGATCATCGCCGCCGTCCGGGAGCACGTCTGGCCGCTGGTCGAGGCGGGCACCGTCCGCCCGGTCGTGGACCGGACCTTCCCGATGGCAAAGGCGTCCGAGGCCCACCAGACGCTGGAGGAGAGCACGCACGTCGGCAAGGTACTGCTCACCACCGGCACGGCCGCCTGACGGACGCGGAACGGCCCGGACGGCGGCCGGCAGGGCCCCGGCCCCGGACGGCCGATCGCCGGACACCGGCGCCATGGACCACCGGACACCGGCCCGGAGGGCGGACGACGGTCGGATCCCGGCCCAGGACGGCGAACGGCCTCATCTGCCCCGGCCGGCGAACGGCCTCACACCGGCCCCGCACAGCGGACGGCCCGGCACGCGGTGCGTGCCGGGCCGTCCGCGGGCTCGACGGGGGGCTCACGCCCTCACGGGGTCACAGGTATGGGCCGCCCGTACGCGCCCTGCCGGGCCCCTGGTCCTCGTCGTCGTGCGAGCCGACGCCCGGGGGCAGGGCACGGCGCATCTGCTCCAACTGGGCGCGCGCCGCCATCTGCTGGGCGAACAGCGCCGTCTGGATGCCGTGGAAGAGCCCCTCCAGCCACCCCACCAACTGCGCCTGCGCGATCCGCAGTTCCGCGTCCGAGGGGATTCCTTCGTCGGTGAAGGGGAGGGAAAGCCGCTCCAGTTCCTCGACGAGTTCGGGCGCGAGGCCCTCCTCCAGCTCCTTCACCGAGCTGTGGTGGATCTCCTTGAGCCGGACCCGGCTCGCCTCGTCGAGGGGTGCCGCCCGCACCTCCTCCAGCAGCTGTTTGATCATGCTGCCGATCCGCATGACCTTCGCCGGTTGCTCGACCATCTCCGTCACCGGGATCTCCCGCGACTCGTCGTCGCCGCCCCCGCCGCCGAGCGCCATACCGTCCTGCCCGACGATGAGGACCTGCGGACTCTCCGACCGTTCATTCCTCGGCATCTCCATGCCGCCATTCTCTCGTACAGACGCGTCACCACTCGGTCTGCCCCCGCGCGGAGGTGATCCACCCTCACGCGCGGGGGCGTGCCCCCCGTCGGCACCGACGTGGGCCCCTAGACCGCCGCCCGGCGGGCCACCGCCCCGCGCGACCGGGTGAGCAGGGCGGCGAGCAGCGCGGCGCCCAGGGGAACGGCGATCAGCAGGGCGCCGAGCGTCTCCCAGGGGATGACGATCGGAATCTGCGGCAGGTCGGCCGCGCCGGCCCAGCCGCCGTCGCGGGCCTCCTCGTACCAGCGCGCCGCCTCCCGCCGTTCGGTGAGCCGCAGCCCGATCGCGGGCAGGACCCCGGCGAGCGAGCCGAGCACGACGCCCATCACCGCGACCACCCCGCACTGGAAGCCGCTGAGGGTGCGGCGCACCCGGGGCGGCGCCCCGACGGCGGCGAGGGTCTTCAGGTCGGCCTCGGTGTCGGCCTGGGCGAGCCCGGTCGCGATGCCGGCCGCGCCGATCGTGATGAGACCGGCGAAGAGGGTCAGGGCCAGCAGCACGATGCCCGCCTCGCTGGCGTACCCCTCCTCCACGTGCAGCTCGACGGCGCTGCCGATCCGGGCGAGCTCGTCGTCGAGCTTCTGCCGCGGCTCGCTGCCGGGCACGTGGTCGGTGGAGAAGTACGAGCCCATGGGGACCGTGGTGAGGCCGGCGGCTTGGGCGGCGGCCGGGCTGATCACGCCCGCGATGCCGTAGGAGGCGCTGCCCTCGGGGGCCAGGTACGCGGGGAGGCGCCTCACCTGACCGGGCGGCACCTGGCCCTTCTCCACCGCCGCGGCGGCCTTGGCCGGGTCGGTGATCACGCGCACCGCGACGGCGCCGGCGTCGACGTGCGGCTTGCGGAAGGAGACGACGCCCCCCTCGGTCAGCGCCTTCCGGGCGCCCGGGTCGTCGACGCCGAGCACCGTCAGCAGCTTCTCGTCCCCCACGACCAGGCTGTCCTCCGTGGGGACGGAGCCCGCGCCCGAGGACGTGCAGCGCCAGTCGTCGGCCAGCTTGCGGCGCTCCTGCGGGGAGAACTTCGCCGAGGGGTCCTCGTCACCGGGGCCGGCGGCCCACAGCGGGCACGCGTTCGCCTTGGGGACGACCACCTCGAGCCGGCCGCACCCGTCGTCCTCCTCGTAGGGGGAGCAGCCGGGCTTGCCGACCACGATCCGCGAGACGTCCGCGCGCAGGTCCACGGGGAGGTGCTTCTGCACGGCCTCGCGCACCGCGGGGACGTCCCGGCCGCCGTCCTCGACCACGAGGGCGGAGACGGCGCCGTGCGGCAGCCGTGCCTCGTAGTCGGCGCGCTGCTGCGCGTCCTGGCTGGCCGCGTACGTGGCCACGGCGACCGTGCCGGCCACGGCGGCGAGGACGGCGGCGACGGCGGGTGCCGTGCGCCCCCGGTTGCGGACGGCGTCGCGCAGGGCCAGCCGGGGCGACAGGGGCAGCCAGCGGCCGACGCGGCCGAAGAGGCCGACCAGCATCGGCGTCATGGCGACGACACCCAGCTCTGCCAGGGCGCTGCCGCCGGCGACGATGACGAACTGGTCGGTCACCACCGAGCCGTAGAGGGCGATGGCGCCACCGGCCAGGGTGGCCACGAGCCCCACGACGGGCAGGACGCGGTTGCTCCTGCGTACGCCGCGACGGCCCGTCAGCGAGGCGAGCACCGTCTCGCGGGAGGCCGTGACGGCGGGTACGACGGCGGCGAGCAGACCGGTCAGCACGGCGAGGGCACCGATGCCGAGCAGCTCCAGCGGGCGCACGTCGAAGGCGCCGAACCGCTGGCCCAGGGTGTCCTCCAGCACCGGCTGCAGGGCGAAGGTCAGGGCGAGGCCGAGGACCGTGCCGGTGACGGCCGCGGCCACACCGATCACCAGGCCGCCGGCCAGCACGATGGCGCGGATGTGGCTGCGGGCACCGCCGTTGGCGCCGACCAGGCCGAGCTGGCGGCGGGAGCGGCGCGCGCCGACGGCGAACGCCGGGCCGGCGAGCAGGCAGATCTCCAGCATGGCGAGTCCGACGATGGTGGCGCCGGCGACCAGGACGGCCTTCTTCTCACCCGAGTCGTCCCCGTACCTCCCCCAGTCGCTCTGCTGGTAGAGCGGTACGTCGGCGTCGGCGGGCGGGGCCACGAGGACCGCGCGGGACACCACGCCGACGCCCCTGGTGTTGGCCTCCTTGACCATGTTCCACGTGAAACCACCGTCCTGGGAGCCGGCCCGGTTCGGGTCGAGCTTCACCAGCAGGGTGGTGGACCGGCTGGTGGAGGCCATGCCGGACGCTTCGAGGCCCTTGCGGAGCGGGTCGAGGAAGGCTCCCGGGAGGGCGTTGACCTCAAGGGCCTTCAGGTCGTCGGGGAGCTCGTACGAGCCGACGATCCGGTACTCGCGGGCGAGCCCGCGCGCGGCGACCGAGCCACCGACCTTCAGGCCGCTCTCCTCCAGGAAGCGCGCCGAGGCCGCGACCTCGTCGGCACGCTCGGGGAAGCGGCCGTCCAGCAGCGTCATGATGCCGCGCGCGGCCGGGTGGGCCGCCTGGAGTTCTCGGATCTCCGTGTGGAGCAGGCCGTGCGCGGTGCGCAGCTTGCCGGAACCGCTGCTGTCCTTCAGGACGGTGGCCCCGGTCGGGACGACGCCCTTCAGGTCGGCGTCGCCCTCGGGCAGCGGTTTGTTCTCCCAGTCCCCCGCGGGGACGATCGTCTGGCCGTCGGGGGACTGCAGGACGGCCGCCCCGCCGTAGCCGGGGTCCTGCAGCCGGGCGTCGGCCGCGCCGAGCAGCCGGGCCGCGCTCTCCTGCGGCGACAGTTCGGCGCTGCGCAGGGTCAGGTCGGTGGCGCTCACACCGAGGATGGGCAGCGCGATCATCGCGAGGACGAGGAAGCTGCGGCCCTTGAAGCGCCAGGCGTCGCGGCGGGCGATCCGCACCGCGGCGCGCCAGGAGTGGAACCAGTTGTTCACCGCTCGCCCGCCTGGCCCGAGAGCAGGGACTCGGCGCCGGAGCGCACGGTCTGGTCGACGACGGCGCCGTCGCGCAGGAAGACCACACGGTCGGCCCAGGCGGCGAACCGCGGCTCGTGGGTGACGAGGACGCCGGCCGCGCCGGCGTCGCAGCGCGAGCGGAGCAGGGCGAGGACGGACTCGCCGGTCTCGGAGTCCAGGGCGCCCGTCGGTTCGTCGGCGAGGACGAGCCGCCGGTCCCCGACGAGCGCGCGGGCTATCGCCACGCGCTGCTGTTGGCCGCCGGACATCTCGTCGGGGAACCGGTCGGCGAGGTGGGCGAGGCCCATCTCCTCCAGCGCGGCGAGGGCCTCGCCGCGCGCCTTGCGGGCGGAGGTGCCGTCCAGTTCGCGGGGCAGGGCGACGTTCTCGGCGGCGGTGAGCGCCGGGATGAGGTTGTAGTCCTGGAAGACGTAGCCGATGCTGCGGCGGCGCAGGGCGGCGAGGGTCTTGCGGTCGGCGGTGGTGATGTCGGTGTCCTCCACGACGACCCGGCCGGAAGTGGGGGCGTCGAGGCCGCCGGCGATGGTGAGCAGGGTGGACTTGCCCGAACCGGAGGGGCCCATGACGGCGACCAGTTCGCCCGGGAAGACGTCGAGGTCGATGCCGCGCAGGGCGTGCACCTCCGTGGCGCCGGTGCCGTGGACACGGGTCAGCTGCTGGAGTTGCAGAACGGGCTGGGGTGACTGGTTCGGCGGCTGTGACAGCTGTGGTGTCGATATGGACATTGGAGGGTTCCCCCTTGGCGGGCGGCCCGGCACAGGTCGGCGGGCGCGCACGGAGCGGTCGGTCGGTGGGTCGTTCGGCGCGTCGTTCAGTGGGTCGTGCGGCGGGGCGCGCGGTCGGGCGCGCCGGTGTCCCCGGCCGGTGGGACCGGAACGGGGGCCGGGGCCGGGTCCGGCGCTGGGTCCGGGACCGGGTCCTGTCGGGCCGCCGCCGAGAGGCGGATCAGGCGCGCCTCGCAGTGGTCCAGCCAGCGCGCCTCCGCCTCCGTCTGGAAGATCAGCTGTTCCAGGACGAGGAGCCAGGCCACGTCGTCGCGCTGCTGCGGACCGGTGTCCTCGACGGCGGAGAGGGCCCGCGCCTTGAGGCGCGTGTAGTCCTGCATCGCCTTGACGGTGTGCCGCCGCTGGGACTGGATCACCGCGCGGATGTCCACGCCCGACGCCCCGACCGCCATGGCGAGCTTGATGGCGAGCTCGTCCCGGGCCGGGCTGGTGCGGTCGACGGGCCGCTCGAACCAGGTGCGCAGCTCCGCGCGCCCCTCGTCGGTGATGACGTACAGCGGGTGGCCCGCCCCGTCCTCCCCCTGCTGCGCGACCATGCCGTCCCGCTCCAGCCGGCTGAGGGTCGTGTAGACCTGGCCGACGTTGAGCGGCCAGGTGGAACCGGTGCGCGACTCGAACTCCGAGCGGAGCTGGGAGCCGTAGCGCGGGCCGCGTTCGAGGAGGGCCAACAGGCCGTGGCGGATCGACATACTCAGTATGTATACCGAGTATGTCGGCGGGGACAACCGACTCGGGAGGGACCGTGGGGGTCCCCCCTGAGAAGGACGTGCGGGGGTCGCGGGGGTGTCAGCGGCGGCGCAGCCGCAGTCCGAGGAAGCCGATGCCGAGGCCCATCAGGGAGAGGCCCACCCCGGCGGTGAGGACGGGAATGCGCCGGTCGACGCCTGTTTCCGCGGCGTTCGCGCCCGCTTCGCGCGCGGCGGCCGAGGGTGTGTGGCGGGGCGCGTCGGTCGCGGGGGAGTCCCCCTCGGGTACCACCTCCAGCTCCGGTTCCTCGTCGGCGAAGCGGTCCGGCTCTGTTGCCGTCTTGGTACGGGATCCGTCGTCGGGGGCGTGTGAGGCGACGGGGGCGGCGGACGGCCCGGTGGGCGACGGCTTGACCGGACGCCCCGGTTTCGGCCGCCCGACACCGGCGGGCCGGCCGGCGAGCGACGGCCGCGGCGGGGTGGTCACCGGGCGGAGGGAGGGCGACGCCGGACCGGTGGGCGGGTGGTTCGTGGTGGGGGGCGACGACGACGAGGGGGCGGGCGGTGCGGCGGGCGGTGCGGCCGACGGGGCGACGGAGCCGGGACCACCGTCCGGCCGGGTGCCGTCGTTCGCACCCGGACCGGCGCTCCCGCCGCTCCCGGTACCCGG
Source organism: Streptomyces changanensis (assembly GCF_024600715.1). Classification (NCBI taxonomy): domain Bacteria; kingdom Bacillati; phylum Actinomycetota; class Actinomycetes; order Kitasatosporales; family Streptomycetaceae; genus Streptomyces; species Streptomyces changanensis. Next base: position 3,293,852 of record NZ_CP102332.1, on the reverse strand, counting down.
GCCACTGTCCGTGCCCGGGTCGCCGCCCGTATCCGTACCCGTACCCGTGTCCGTACCGGGACCGGGACCGGGACCGGGACCGGGGCCGGGGCCGGAGCCGGGGACCGGGACCGGGACCGGGACGGGGGGAGGCTCCGGCGGGCGGGGTACGTCCTGGCCGGCGCTCGGTACGGGCGGCCCGGTCTCCTGCGCGCCGGCGGCGGGGGCCCAGTACAGCCACGCCGAGAGCAGCGCTGCGGACAGGGACAGCGACAGGGTGGCGGGGGACGCGGGGAACGCGGGGGCGGCGGGGTGTCGGGGGCAGCGCCGCGGGCCGAGTGGTGGAGCAGTCACCGGGTGACCCTCTCCCTGAGAGCAGCGGGGTGGTGCGATCACCGTCGCACGGTGGGGGACCGCCCGCATGCGGGGGCGGGGGCCCGCATCGCCCGTGCAGGTGACGCCCGCGCCCGCCCCGACCGCACGCCCCGCGCCAGCACCCCGCGCGCGAAGCCCGTCCCGCGCCGGGACCAGCGCCCCCGCCCCGCGAGACGCCGCCCCACACCAGCGCCCCCGCCCGACACCGACGCTCCGCCCCGCGAGACGCCGCCCCGCGAGACGCCGCGCCACCAAGGCCCGGCCCGACCCCGCGACAGGTGCCGTTACTGCCCGGGGTCCCCCGTGGCGACCGTCAGCTCGAAGGTCTGGTTGCCCGGCAGCACGGCGCTGCCCTCGCGCGGGAACTGCTGGATGACCTGGTCCTCGGCGTACAGGGGGTCGTCGACCTCCTTGATCTGGTACTTCCAGCCCGCGTCCTGGATGCACTCCTTCACCGAGATGACGTCCTTGTAGATGAAGCTGGGAGCGCGCACCTTCGCCGGGTCGTTGGTGTCCTCCTGGGCCTCCGAGCACTCCGTCGCCTTGATCGTCCGGAAGCGCTCGGGCCCCTTGTGGCCGGCCGCCGGCGCGGAGGCCGTGGAGCCGGCCTGGCCGCCCGTGCCGCCGCCCGGGTCTTCGCCGTCCCTCAGCGAGAGCGCGGTGATGACGCCGCCGACGGCGATCAGCGCGACGACGATCGCGCCCACGATCATCGGCGTGTTCCGCCGCCCGCCGCCGGCCGCGCCCGGGCCGCCGACGACGGGGCCCGTGGGATAGGTGACCGGGCCGGGCGCCGGGGTCTGGTAGGCCGGGGCCGGGGTGTGGGCCTGGTGCGGGTAGCCGTACGCGGCCGGGGTGGGCGCCGGCGTCGGCGGGCCGTACGGGCCCGGGGTCGGCGCGGGGGCCTGGTACGGCGTGTGGACGCCGCCGTGCGGGACGGGCTGGGGGTTCGCCGCGTCCAGCGGCGGGAACACCGCGGAGCCCACGCCGGAGCCGTTGTTCGTGGGGGCGCCCGCCACGATCACCGGGGCGCCGGTCTGCCCGGCGGACAGGACGCGCAGGCACTCGTCGCGCATGGCGGCGGCGCTCGGGAAGCGCTCGTTCGGGTTCTTCTTCAGCGCCCGCGCCACCAGCGCGTCCATCGCCGGGGTCAGCGAGCGGTTGATGGTGGAGGGCGCGACCGGCTCCTCCTGGACGTGTGCGTACGCGATGGCCAGCGGCGAGTCGGCGTCGAAGGGGAGTCGGCCCGTCAGCAGCTGGAACAGCATGATGCCGACCGAGTACAGGTCGGAGCGGGCGTCGACGGCGCGGCCCAGGGCCTGCTCGGGCGAGAGGTACTGCGGGGTGCCGACGACCATGCCGGTCTGCGTCATGGACGTGACGCCGGACTGCATGGCGCGGGCGATGCCGAAGTCCATGACCTTGACCACGCCGCGCTTGGTCACCATGACGTTGCCCGGCTTGATGTCGCGGTGGACCAGGCCCATCTCGTGGCTGGTCTCCAGCGCGGCGAGCACGTCCGCGGTCACCTTCAGGGCCTGGTCGGCCGGCATCGCGCCGTGGCTCTGCACGTCCGCGGCGAGCACCGAGCCGAGCGGCCGGCCCTCCACGTACTCCATGACGATGTACGGCATGACGCCGCCGTCGCCCATCGAGGGGTCGGTGAAGACGACCGTGTCCTCGCCGGTGTCGAAGACGGAGACGATGTTGGTGTGCTGGAGCTTGGCGACCGCCTGCGCCTCACGCCGGAACCGTTCGCGGAACGACTGTTCCCGGCCGAGTTCCGAGTGGAGGGTCTTGATGGCGACCTGGCGGTCCAGCGCGCTGTCGTAGGCCAGGTACACCGAGGCCATGCCGCCCTCGCCGAGCAGGTCGCGCAGCTGGTACCGGCCGTTCGCCACGGAACCGCCGGCATAGCGGCCCTGAGCGCCGTCCTGGCTCATCGTGCTTCCCCCTACGCGCGCGCGTGGCCGCGGTGATCCGTACTGACGGGCCCAGTCTGCCCCAGGCGACCGACACGTCAAGCCGGGTGCCCGTTCCGTGACCGTACGCGCGGGAAGCGTCTCGGAAGCGTTACGTGAACCGCGTCGAATTTGCACGGGTGTACGCCGAACCGATTGGATGGCCGGTCCATCCCGAACCGCCGCGTCGCGCGGAGGCTGTAGCGTGACGTGGCGAAGTACCCCTTGGGAGACGGCGGCACACCGCTCGCGGGCACAGCGCGCGGACGGCAACGGAAATGACGGCGAGGACGATGGCACCCGGATCCGAAGCAGGTGGCGGCGGAGTGTCGGACGACGGAGCGTCGGGGCGCGGTGAGGCCGTCGAGTTCGGCGAGGGCGGTCTGGTCGGCGACGGCCGCTACCGGCTGACCCACCGCCTCGGCCGCGGTGGCATGGCGGAGGTGTTCGCCGCGGAGGACGTGCGGCTCGGCCGCACGGTCGCGGTGAAGCTCCTCCGCGCCGACCTGGCGGAGGACCCGGTCTCCAAGGCCCGCTTCACGCGCGAGGCGCAGTCGGTCGCCGGCCTGAACCACCACGCGATCGTGGCGGTGTACGACTCCGGCGAGGACGAGGTCAACGGCAAGGCCGTGCCGTACATCGTCATGGAGCTGGTCGAGGGCCGCACCATCCGTGAGCTGCTGCTCAGCGCGGAGGCCCCGCCGCCCGAGCAGGCCCTGATCATCGTGTCGGGCGTCCTGGAGGCGCTGGCGTACTCGCACCAGCACGGCATCGTCCACCGCGACATCAAGCCGGCGAACGTCATCATCACGCACGGCGGCGCCGTGAAGGTCATGGACTTCGGCATCGCCCGCGCCCTGCACGGCGCGTCGACGACGATGACGCAGACCGGCATGGTCATGGGCACCCCCCAGTACCTGTCGCCGGAGCAGGCCCTCGGCAAGGCCGTCGACCACCGCTCGGACCTGTACGCCACGGGCTGCCTGCTGTACGAGCTGCTCGCGCTGCGCCCGCCGTTCGTCGGCGAGACGCCGCTGTCGGTGGTGTACCAGCACGTCCAGGACGTGCCGGTGCCGCCGTCCGAGGTCTCCGACGTGGCGCCGCCGCCGGAGCTGGACGGGCTGGCGATGCGGGCGCTCGCGAAGGACCCGGACGACCGGTTCCAGAGCGCCGAGGAGATGCGCGGCCTGATCCAGTACGGGCTGCGCATGCTCCAGGAGCAGGGCGGCCACACCGGTACGTGGAGCACCGGCCCGGTCGGCGCGCACGACGGCGGTCCGACGCCGCTCGGCGGCATCGCGGCGACCGCGGTGATGGCCGCGGCGACGGGCGGCCCCGGGGGCGCGGCGACACCGGGGCGGCCCGGCCACGCGGCCCACCCCGTGCACGGGGACACCCCGCAGGGCACGCTCCTGCCGCCGCGCAACCCCGACGACGGCGGCTACGCGGCCGGGTACGGCGGGCACGGCCGCGGGGGTGGCGGGCGCGGCAAGGTGCTGCTGTTCGTCGCGTTCGCACTGATCGCGATCGTGGCGGGCGTCGCGTACGCGCTCAAGGTCGGCGACCCGTCCGGCGGCGGCACCGGTACGAAGCCGAGCACCTCGCCGAAGCCGTCGGTCACCAGCAGCACGACACCCTCGCCGTCCCCGTCGACGTCGGAGGAGGAGCAGGCGCCCGACACGTCGACCGGAGGCGGCGGCGAGTGGGAGAACCAGCCGTCGTGGAAGCCGCGGCCCCCGTCGTACAGCCAGGATCCGTCGCCGTCCACGGGCGGTACGGGCGGCAGCACCACGGGCTCGACCGACGGCGGCACCACCGAGGGCGAGACCGACCAGGGCACCACCGAGGGCAACACCACGGAGGGGTCCACGGACCAGGGCACCACGGAGGGCAACACCACCGAGGGGTCGACGGACCAGGGCACCACCGAGGGCGGTGGCAACACCGGTTCGACCGACGGCGGCGGCGGCGACACCACGGGGAGCACGACCGCCGGCCAGCAGGGCGGCACGTCGACGGGGTCGACCGCGACCACGGGGGCCACGACCGGCGGTTGAACGCCCGGTACCGGGACCGGCACGGGCTCCGGTACCGGGACCGGCACGAGCTCCGGGACCGGCACCGGCCCGACCGACGGCCCGGCCGACCCGCCGGGCCCGGCCGGCGCGTGAGGGCGTCGCCCGTCAGCCCGTGAAGGCGTCGCGCACCGCCTCGTACTCGCGGGTCCACCACACCGCCAGGGCCGACACCGCGGGGAACTGCGGGTCGGCCCTGCTGTCGTGCAGCTGGTAGCGCCAGCGCAGTATCCAGAAGTCGTTGAGCCGCTCCCACCACACGCGGTGCACCGCGGCCGCCAGCTCGGCCGCGTCCACCCCGGCGGCGCGGCGGTACGCGCGCGCGTAGGCCCGCACCTTCGCCAGGTCCAGCCGGCCGGTCGGCTGGACGTAGAAGATCATCGCGGCCCGGACGGCCTCCTCCGCCCGGGGCTGCACGCCCAGCCGGTCCCAGTCGACGATCGCGGCGGGTTCGGCGCCCCGGTACAGCAGGTTCAGCGGGTGGAAGTCGCCGTGGACCCAGCCGCCCGTCGCGGGCGTCGCGGGGGCCGGGCGGCGGTGGGCGTGCTCCGCCAGCAGCCGGCGCCGCTCCGTCAGCCGGTGCTCGGCCAGCTCGTCGAAGGCGGCCCGGTCATGGCGGGCCCTCGCCAGGGCCAGCAGCTCGTCGATGAGCCGGAGCGTGTCCTCCGGGTCGGCGCTGCCGTAGTCGCGGCCCGCGGGGTGGGCGCGGGTGGCCCCCATGACGCGCTCCAGACACGTGTGGACGAACCCGAGGAGCGTGCCGAGGCGCCGGGAGCCGGCCTCCGTCAGCTGGGCGCCGTCCCGGTGGCGGCCCTCCACCCACGGGTGCAGGGCGTAGCAGTGGCCGCCGAGGAGGGCGACCGTGCGTCCCTCCGCGTCCGGGAGCGGCGGGGCGACGGGCACGCCGAGGTCGTGCAGGCGCTGGGTGGCCCGGTGCTGGCGGGTGATGGTCGCGCGGTCGGAGGTGGGGGCGTCCAGGTGTTGTTTGAGGAAGTACGTGCCGCGCGTGGTGGTGAGGCGGTAGCCCCGGTTCAGCAGGCCCTGGGTGACCGGTACGCAGGTGAGCGGCTCGCCGTGCGGTGGGTAGCGGCGCAGGAGGGCGCTCACGGGGGGTGCGGGGGGCGCACCGCGGCGGGGGGCGGGGACGTGGGGCACGTCGGGGACGGTGGGCGGGACCGTCACGGAGGCGGGCGGAGCCGTTACAGATGAGCGCGGCACTTGCCAGATGTTAGATCACTATCAGATGACCCGCGTCACATCCCGCGTCCGTCAACTCTTCCCGAGGCCGGGGTGCGCGGGATAACGTGCCGGTGTTCCGGCGGCCTGCGAGGCTGTCACCCGTGTTATCCGAAGCCGCGCCAGCGGTGTGACCAGGCGTTGTCCCCGCAATTTTCGATTTACTTGGAAATCCAAGCAAAATCGCAGGTCAAATGGGGTTTCGCAGGAATGCGGCGCACTGGGTAACGTGCCTATGACAGGGTGTTCGCCGGGGCAACTGTCACGCCTGTTCCCGGTCGCGAGAGCACCCACCCCGTGCACGCGACGGACCAGGCGAGCCGCACTGGTACCCGGCGGACCCCGGGGGCCGGACAGACGGAGGAGCACGCACGTGACCGTGGAAGGCACTGCCGCGCGCAAGCCGCGACGCAGCAGCGGCACCAGCACCGGTGGCACCGGCACCGGTGTCAAGCGCGCAGCGCGCGCGAGGAAGCCGCAGAGTTCGCACTCCGAGCCGCCGCTCGTACAGCTGCTGACGCCCGAGGGCGAGCGCGTCCAGCACCCCGAGTACGACGTCGACCTCGGTCCCGAGGAGCTGCGCGGGCTGTACCGGGACATGGTGATGACCCGCCGTTTCGACGGCGAGGCCACCGCTCTCCAGCGCCAGGGCGAGCTGGGCCTGTGGGCCTCGCTGCTCGGTCAGGAGGCCGCGCAGATCGGCTCCGGCCGGGCCCTGCGCGACGACGACTACGTCTTCCCGACCTACCGCGAGCACGGCGTCGCCTGGTGCCGCGGGGTCGACCCGACGAACCTGCTCGGGATGTTCCGTGGCGTGAACCACGGCGGCTGGGACCCGAACAGCAACAATTTCCACCTGTACACGATCGTGATCGGCTCGCAGACCCTGCACGCCACCGGCTACGCGATGGGCGTGGCCAAGGACGGCGCCGACTCCGCGGTCATCGCCTACTTCGGCGACGGCGCGTCCAGCCAGGGCGACGTCGCGGAGGCGTTCACCTTCTCGGCCGTGTACAACGCCCCGGTCGTGTTCTTCTGCCAGAACAACCAGTGGGCCATCAGCGAGCCCACCGAGAAGCAGACCCGCGTGCCGCTCTACCAGCGCGCGCAGGGCTTCGGCTTCCCCGGCGTCCGCGTCGACGGCAACGACGTCCTGGCCTGCCTGGCCGTGACCCGTTCGGCCCTGGAGCGGGCCCGCCGCGGCGAGGGCCCGACCCTCGTGGAGGCGTTCACGTACCGCATGGGCGCCCACACCACCTCGGACGACCCGACCCGCTACCGCCACGACGACGAGCGGGTCGCGTGGGAGGCGAAGGACCCGATCCTGCGCCTGCGCCGCTACCTGGAGGCCCAGGGCCACGCCGACGCGGCCTGGTTCGACGGGCTGGAGGCGGAGAGCGAGGCGCTCGGTAGGCGCGTCCGCGAGGCCGTGCGCGCCATGCCCGACCCGGACGACATGTCGATCTTCGAGAACGTCTACGCCGACGGGCACGCGCTCGTCGACGAGGAGCGCGCGCAGTTCGCCGCCTACCAGGCGTCGTTCGCGGATGGCGAGGTCAAGTGATCATGGCGGTGCAGAAGCTTCCTCTCGCGAAGGCGCTCAACGAGTCGCTGCGCAAGGCCCTGGAGACCGACCCGAAGGTCCTCGTCATGGGCGAGGACGTCGGCAAGCTCGGCGGCGTGTTCCGCGTGACCGACGGGCTGCAGAAGGACTTCGGCGAGGAGCGGGTCATCGACACCCCGCTCGCCGAGTCCGGCATCGTCGGCACCGCGATTGGCCTGGCCCTGCGCGGCTACCGGCCCGTCGTGGAGATCCAGTTCGACGGTTTCGTCTTCCCCGCGTACGACCAGATCGTCACGCAGCTGGCGAAGATGCACGCGCGGGCCCTCGGCAAGGTCAAGCTGCCGGTCGTCGTGCGCATCCCGTACGGCGGCGGCATCGGCGCGGTCGAGCACCACAGCGAGTCGCCCGAGGCGCTCTTCGCGCACGTCGCGGGGTTGAAGGTGGTCTCGCCTTCGAACTCCTCGGACGCCTACTGGATGCTCCAGCAGGCCATCCAGAGCGACGACCCGGTGATCTTCTTCGAGCCGAAGCGGCGCTACTGGGACAAGGGCGAGGTCGACACGGAGGCCATCCCGGGCGAGCTGCACCGGGCGCGCGTCGTGCGCGAGGGCACGGACCTGACCCTCGCGGCGTACGGCCCGATGGTGAAGGTCTGCCTGGAGGCGGCCGCGGCCGCCGCCGAGGAGGGCCGCTCGCTGGAGGTCCTCGACCTGCGCTCGGTCTCCCCGCTCGACTTCGACGCCGTCCAGGCGTCGGTGGAGCGGACGCGGCGGCTCGTGGTCGTCCACGAGGCGCCGGTGTTCTTCGGTTCGGGCGCGGAGATCGCCGCCCGGATCACCGAGCGGTGCTTCTACCACCTGGAGGCCCCGGTGCTGCGCGTGGGCGGTTACCACGCGCCGTACCCGCCGGCCCGGGTGGAGGAGGAGTACCTGCCGGGTCTGGACCGGGTGCTCGACGCCGTCGACCGCGCGCTGGCGTACTGAGGAGGACACCCCGTGATCCGCGAGTTCAAGATGCCGGACGTCGGTGAGGGTCTCACCGAGGCCGAGATCCTCAAGTGGTACGTCAAGCCCGGCGACACCGTCAGCGACGGCCAGGTCGTCTGCGAGGTGGAGACGGCGAAGGCGGCGGTGGAGCTGCCGATCCCGTTCGACGGCCTCGTGCACGAGCTGCGCTTCCCCGAGGGGACGACCGTCGACGTCGGCGAAGTGATCATTTCGGTGAACACGGCCGCCGACGGGGCGCCGCCGCAGGCGCCCGCCGCCGCGCAGGAGGCCCCCGCCCCGGCGCCCGCCGCACCCGCGCCCGCGCCGGTGCCGGCCGTCGAGGAGGAGGCCGAGCCGCAGGTCCGGCAGCCGGTCCTCGTCGGCTACGGCGTGGCCGCGTCGTCCACCAAGCGGCGCCCGCGCCAGCAGGCCGCCGCCACCGGCGCCGCGCCCATCGCGCAGGCGGCGGTCCAGGGCGAGCTGAACGGCCACGCCCCGGCGCCCGTCGCACCGGTGCCGCAGGCCCGGCCGCTGGCCAAGCCGCCCGTGCGGAAGCTGGCCAAGGACCTCGGCGTCGACCTGGCGACCGTCGTCCCGACCGGCCCCGACGGGATCGTCACCCGCGAGGACGTGCACAAGGCGGCCGCTCCCGTCGAGGTCCCCGCGGCCGTACCCTCGCAGGCGCCGGCGCCCGCCGCCCCCGCGGCGGCGGAGTCCCGGCCCGCGGCGTCCGCCCCGGCGGCGGAGCCCGTCGCGCCCGGCGTCCGGGAGACCCGCGTGCCGATCAAGGGCGTGCGGAAGGCCACGGCGCAGGCCATGGTCGGGTCGGCGTTCACCGCGCCGCACGTCACCGAGTTCGTCACGGTCGACGTCACCCGCACCATGCGGCTCGTCGAGGAGCTGAAGGCGGACCGGGACATGGCGGGGCTGCGGGTCAACCCGCTGCTGCTCGTCGCCCGGGCCCTGCTCGTCGCGATCCGGCGCAACCCCGAGGTCAACGCCTCCTGGGACGAGGCCGCGCAGGAGATCGTGGTCAAGCACTACGTCAACCTGGGCATCGCCGCCGCCACCCCGCGCGGTCTGATCGTGCCGAACATCAAGGACGCGCACGCCAAGACCCTCCCCGAACTGGCTTCCGCCCTCGGTGAGCTGGTCGCCACGGCCCGCGAGGGCCGGACCACGCCGGCGGCCATGCAGGGCGGCACGGTGACGATCACCAACGTCGGCGTCTTCGGCGTCGACACCGGCACGCCGATCCTCAACCCCGGCGAGTCGGCGATCCTCGCCGTCGGTGCGATCAAGCTCCAGCCGTGGGTCCACAAGGGCAAGGTCAAGCCGCGTCACGTCACCACGCTGGCGCTCTCCTTCGACCACCGACTGGTCGACGGCGAGCTCGGCTCGAAGGTGCTGGCCGACGTCGCGGCGGTACTGGAGCAGCCGAAGCGCCTCATCACCTGGGCGTGACGGCGGCCCGGCCACCCGGCCGGAACCGCCACCGGCACCCCGGTACCCCGGCAGCCGCCGGCCGGAGGGCCCGGGCGCACCACGCGCCCGGGCCCTCCGGCCGTACGGGGCGGGGTCCGGCCAGGGGGTGTGCGTCCGGTCAAGGCGTCCGGCCACGGCGTGCGTCCGGTCAAGGCGTCCGGCCACGGCGTGCGTCCGGTCAAGGCGTCCCGCCCCGGGGCGGGGGTCCGGCCAGGGCGGGCGTCCGCGACCACCGAGCGTGTCCACATCATGGACACGCCCTTTGATGCACCCTACTTGTATCTAAGCTGTGCGCATGCCGTCCGCCACTCCCGCTCCCCCTTCGCCGCCCGCCGCCGAACGCGTCTACGCCCACGTCAAGCAGGCGGTCCTCGACCGCCGCTTCGAGGGCGGCACGCTCCTCACCGAAGGGGAGCTGGCCCAGGCCGTCGGCGTCTCCCGCACCCCGGTGCGCGAGGCCCTGCTGAAGCTGGAGATGGAAGGGCTGCTGAAGCTCTACCCCAAGAAGGGCGCCCTCGTCCTCGCCGTCTCCGCCCAGGAGATCGCCGACGTCGTCGAGACCCGCCTCCTCGTCGAGGAGTTCGCCGTCCGCCGCGCCGTACCGCTGTCCGCGCCGCTCCGGGAGCGGCTGGAGGAACTGCTGGACGAGCAGCGGCGGCACGCGCACGACGGCGGCCTGCGCGCGGTCGCCGTCGCGGACCGCTGCTTCCACGCCGAGATCGTGCGCCACGCCGGCAACCAGATCCTCTCCAAGCTCTACGACCAGCTCCGCGACCGGCAGTTGCGCATGGGCGTCGCCGTCATGGAGGCCCACCCCGACCGCATCGCGAAGAACATCGCCGAGCACGCCGAGATCCTGGCGGCCCTGCGCGACGGCGACGCCGAGCGCGCGGCGCGGTGCGTGCACGCCCACGTCAGCCGCGTGAAGGTACTGGTCCGGGGTGAGGACCGGTGAGCTCCCCCGCCTCCCCCCACCCCGCCCCGCCGCCCGCCGTGCCCCCGGCCGACCCGCCCGGCGGCCGCCGGGCCGTCCTCGTCTGGGGCGTCGGCGTCTGCGTGTACCTGGTCGCCGTCGTCTTCCGCACGTCCCTGGGCGTGGCCGGGCTCGACGCCGCCGACCGCTTCCACGTCAACGCCTCCGCGCTGTCCGCGTTCTCCATCCTCCAGCTGCTGGTCTACGCCGGCATGCAGATACCCGTCGGCCTCATGGTCGACCGGCTCGGCACCCGCCGGGTGCTGACCCTCGGCATCGTGCTGTTCACCGCCGGGCAGCTCGGCTTCGCGCTCTCCCCGTCCTACGGGATGGCCCTCGCCGCCCGCGCGCTGCTCGGCTGCGGCGACGCCATGACCTTCATCGCCGTGCTGCGCCTCGGCAGCCGCTGGTTCCCCGCCCGCCGGGGCCCGCTGGTCGTGCAGGTCGCGGGGCTCTTCGGTGTCATCGGCAACCTCCTGTCGACGATCGTCCTCGCCCGCGTGCTGGAGGACTGGGGCTGGACGGCCACCTTCGCCGGCAGCGCCGGGGCCGGCGTGGTCGTCCTCGCCCTCGTCCTCGCCTTCCTGAAGGACCACCCCGAGGGCGCCGCCCCGGCTCCGGTCCCGCACGCCGGGGCCGCGTACGTACGGCACCAGATCGCCACCGCCTGGCGGGAGCCGGGCACCCGGCTCGGCCTGTGGGTGCACTTCACGACGCAGTTCCCCGCCATGGTCTTCCTGCTGCTGTGGGGGATGCCGTTCCTGGTCGAGGCCCAGGGCCTCTCGCGGGGGCGGGCCGGTGAACTGCTCACCGTGGTGGTGCTCTCCAACATGGTGGTGAGCCTGGTGTACGGCCAGCTCATCGCCCGGCACCACCGGGCCCGCGCGCCCCTGGCGCTCGGCACCATAGCCGCCACGGCCTTCGTATGGGCGGCCACCGTCGCCCACCCGGGAGCCCACGCGCCGATGTGGCTGCTGGTCACCCTCTGCCTGGTCCTCGGCGCGTGCGGCCCCGCCTCGATGATCGGCTTCGACTTCGCCCGGCCCGCCAACCCGCCGGAGCGGCAGGGCACCGCCTCGGGCATCGTCAACATCGGCGGGTTCACCGCGTCGATGACGACGCTGTTCGCGATCGGCGTCCTGCTGGACGCCACGGGAGGCAGCTACCGGGTGGCGTTCTCCTCGGTCTTCGTCCTCCAGGCGCTGGGCATCACGCAGATCCTGCGCCTGCGCGCCCGCACCGCGCGGCGCGAACGCGAACGGCTCGTGGCGAGCCGCGTGGAGGCGGTCCACGTCCCGGTGTGAGGACGGCACCCGCCGCCGCGAGCCGACGGCCGTCACCGCCTCCGTCAGGGCGTGACGGCGAAGTTCGCGAGGATCGCGGCGGCCAACTCCTCGTCGCCCTCCACCTTGAGCCGGTCCCCGACGGCCGCCGGACGTACCCGCCCGCAGGCGAGGCGCACGTACGTCTCCCAGTCCGTCGCCAGCGTGACGGCCGGCCCCAGCGACGGCGTGCCGTCGACCGTCCCGCGGCCCTCCGCGTCCACCCGCACCGTCCGCAGGAACTCCACCGGGCCGCTCACGTCGAAGACGACCGCGGTGTTCGGCGGCGCGCCGGCGTCCTTCGCGACCACCTTCGGCAGGACGGCGAGGAGGCAGTCCCGCGTCACGTACGCGCCCGGCGAGTCGAGGTTGCCCGGCCGGTCCAGCGCCACCCGCAGGTCCTGCTCGTGCACCCACGAGTCGAAGGCCCGCATGCGGTAGGCGACTTCGAGGCTCTGCTCCGCGCCCAGCGGGGCCCGTACGAGCGTGTCGGGGGAACGGCTCTCGTTGCGCAGCATCCGCGCCCGGCGGATCAGGACGTACTCCAGTTCCGCCGTCATCTCCGGCGCCGTGTGGTGCCGGCGCACATCGACCTGCATCTCCATGTAGCGGGCGAAGTCACTGCGTACGTGGTACAGATCGCGCGGCAGAGAGTGAATCGGCCGCGGGTCGCCCAGCATCTCGCACTCCAGGCCGATGACGTGGGAGACGATGTCCCGGACCGACCAGCCGGGGCACGGGGTGGCGCGGTTCCACTCGCCCTCGACGAGCGGCTGCACCAACTCGGCTATCGCCTCGACGGAGTGGGTCCAGGCGTCGGCGTAGGTCTGGAGGCTGGGATGGACGGTCACGGGACCCCTCGTGCGGCTTGGTACGCGGGCTGGGTGCTGTGTGTCTGCCAGGGGGCCGGGCCCGGGGGCGCTCCCCCGGGAGAGAACAGTACGCTCCCCGCCTGCCCCTCGGCAGTGCTTTCGTGTGACGATCGTAGGCCCGTATTGACGGCCCCAACGCCCAGGACGGTGGTAGTGTGCGCGCCTCGCTGATCCAGATCTCGGTCAACCCGGACGAAACGGTCGACGCCCGCAGGCGCCGGGCCGCGGCGCTCGTCCGCGAGGAGGCGGCGTCCGACCTCGTGGTCCTGCCGGAGCTGTGGACGGTCGGCGCGTTCGCGTACGAGTCGTTCGCGGCGGAGGCCGAGACGCTGGAAGGGCCGACCCGCCAGGCGATGGCCGACGCGGCGGCGGAAGCGCGGGTCTGGCTGCACGCCGGCTCCCTCGTGGAACGCGCCCCCGAGGGCCTGTACAACACGTCGCTCGTCTTCTCCCCGGACGGCGAGCTGGTGCGCACCTACCGCAAGATCCACCGGTTCGGCTTCGACCAGGGCGAGGCGGTGCTGATGTCCGCCGGCGACACGCTGGCCGTCGCCCCCTGCCCGGAGCTGCCGTTCGGCCTGGCGACCTGTTACGACCTGCGCTTCCCCGAGCTGTTCCGCGGGCTGGTGGACGCCGGCGCCCGCGCGTTCGTCGTCCCGGCCGGCTGGCCCGAGCGCCGCCGGGAGCACTGGTCCCTGCTGGCCCGCGCGCGGGCGGTGGAGAACCAGGCGTACGTCCTGGCCTGCGGCACGGCGGGCACGCACGCCGGCGTGGAGCAGGCCGGCCACAGCGTGGTGGTCGACCCGTGGGGCGAGGTCCTCGCGGAGGCGGGCCGCGGCGAGGAGGTCCTCGTCGTGGAGCTGGACCCCGCCCGCGTCATGACGACCCGCGACCAGTTCCCGGCACTGAAGGACCGCGTCCTCGGCCTGCCGCTCCCCGCCACGCCCCCCACCGACCGGAACGGAAGGTGACGACGATGGCATGCCGCATCAGCGAACTGGTCCTCGACGCCGTGGACCCCGACCGGCTGGCCGCCTTCTGGAGCGACGTCCTCGGTTACGTCGAGCTGGAGCGGGAGGCGGACGGGAGCGTCGCGATCGGTCCGCCCGACGCCGGCTACGGCGGCCCGCAGCCCGTCCTCGTCTTCGGCCCGACCGTCGACCCCCGACCGACGAAGCTCCGGCTGCACTTCGACGTCAACGCCACCGACCGCGACCAGGACGCCGAGCTGGAGCGTCTGCTCGCCCTCGGCGCGAGGCCCGCGGACGTCGGTCAGACCGGCGAGGAGAGCTGGTACGTCCTGGCCGACCCGGAGGGCAACGAGTTCTGCCTGCTGCGCACCCGGCTCGATCCCGTGTGACACCCGTGCCCCGGCTGGGGGGGGCGGGGCGTGGGTGTGACCGGAGGGTCATGACCGGATGGCAAGCTTGAAGGATGAACGATGCTGCCCCGGCGCCCACCCCCGCGCCCCGCCGTGCCCGTGTCCGCGCCCCCGAGCTGATCGGCAAGGGCGGCTGGCTCAACACGGGAGGCACCGAGCTGACCCTCGCCGACCTGCGCGGCAAGATCGTGATCCTCGACTTCTGGACGTTCTGCTGCATCAACTGCCTGCACGTCCTCGACGAGCTGCGGGAGCTGGAGGAGAAGCACCGCGACACCGTCGTGATCGTCGGCGTGCACTCGCCGAAGTTCGTGCACGAGGCCGAGCACCAGGCCGTCGTCGACGCCGTCGAGCGGTACGGGGTGGAGCACCCCGTGCTGGACGACCCGGAGCTCGCGACGTGGAAGCAGTACGCCGTGCGGGCCTGGCCGACGCTCGTCGTGATCGACCCCGAGGGGTACGTCGTCGCGCAGCACGCCGGTGAGGGGCACGCGCGGGCCATCGAGACGCTCGTGGCGGAGCTGGAGGCCGAGCACGAGGCGAAGGGCACGCTGCGGCGCGGGGACGGGCCGTACGTGCCGCCGGAGCCGGTCGCCACGCACCTGCGGTTCCCCGGGAAGGCGCTGCTCCTGGAGTCCGGGAACCTCCTGGTCTCCGACACGACCCGGCACCGGCTGGTCGAGCTGGCGGCCGACGGCGAGACGGTGGTGCGGCGGTACGGCGACGGGGAGCGCGGGCTCGCCGACGGCGGTGCGGGAGCGGCGCGGTTCAGCGAGCCGCAGGGGCTGTGCCTGCTGCCCGACGGGCGGGTGGTCGTCGCCGACACGGTGAACCACGCGCTGCGGGCGCTGGACCCGGCGACCGGTGAGGTGTCCACGCTGGCCGGTACGGGCGCGCAGTGGATGCAGGGCTCGCCGACCTCCGGGGCGGCGCGGGAGGTGGCGCTGTCGTCGCCGTGGGACGTGGCCTGGTGGCAGGGGCGCGTGTGGATCGCGATGGCGGGCGTGCACCAGCTGTGGGCGTACGACCCGGAGGCGGGCACGGTGGAGGTCGCCGCGGGCACGACGAACGAGGGCCTGGTGGACGGCCCGGCGGCCGAGGCGTGGTTCGCGCAGCCGTCGGGGCTGGCCGCGACCGAGGGCCGGTTGTGGGTGGCGGACTCGGAGACGAGCGCGCTGCGCTGGGTCGACGTGGACGGCGTGGTGCACACGGCGGTGGGGACGGGTCTGTTCGACTTCGGCCACCGGGACGGGGACGCGGGGCAGGCGCTGCTGCAGCACCCGCTCGGGGTGACGGCGCTGCCGGACGGGTCGGTCGCGGTGTGCGACACGTACAACCACGCGCTGCGCCGCTTCGACCCGGCGAGCGGTGAGGTCAGCACGTTGGCGACGGACCTGCGGGAGCCGAGTGACGCGGTCCTGGTCGGCGGGGACGTCGTCGTCGTGGAGTCGGCGCGGCACCGGCTGACCCGGCTGCGGCTGCCGGAGGAGGCCGTGCGGGTCGACGCGGTCGCGCACCGCACGCGGCGTGAGGCGACGGAGGTCGCGCCGGGGTCGCTCCGCCTGGACGTGGTGTTCCGGGCGCCGTCGGGGCAGAAGCTGGACGAGCGGTACGGCCCGTCGACGCGGCTGCTGGTGTCGGCGACGCCGCCGGATCTGCTGGCGGGTGGCGCGGGGACGGGGACGGACCTGTTCCGGGAGCTGGAGCTCGACCCGTCGGTGACCGAGGGCGTGTTGCACGTGTCGGCGATGGCGGCGTCGTGTGACGACGATCCGGCGAACGAGTACCCGGCGTGCCATGTGCACCAGCAGGACTGGGGCGTGCCGGTGAAGGTGGTCGAGGGGGGTGCGAGCCGTCTCCCGCTGATCCTGGCGGGCCTGGACGCGTAGCGCGGCCGTCGGGAGCCGGCTTCCGGGAGCCGGGGCCGGCTTCCGGGGGTCGGAGGCCGGCGCCGGGTCGGTTGCCGAGGAGCCTTTGGTGGCCGCAGGGGCGTCCGGAGGCGCCGTCGAGGCAGCCGGCGACCCGCCGGTCGGGTGCGAGGCGGCCTTCTCGCCGGCGAGGCCGTCGCGTTGCCGGCGGGCGCAGCCGCCGTCGAGGAGGTCGCGTACGCGTTCCCCGGTCAGGGCGCGGTGGCGGGCGCGAAGGCCCCGCGCGTAGCCCGACTCGTCGGCGATGTCGTCGCCGAACGGCGGGCGTTCGTCGTACGCGACCGGGACGCCCGCGCCGGCGAGGACGAGCAGCGTGGCGCGTCCGGCCGCGCCGGCGGCGGGCACCCGCGCGCGGGACGGCCCCCGATGGCGTACGGGGGCCGCCCGGTGTTCCGGCGGAACCATGGCGACACGGTGTCACCGGGGTGCTGTCGCGGATGTCTCCGCGGGGGTGCGGTGGACGTCGGCGTCGTCGGACTGCCGGCGCTCAGAGCGCGCGGCCGTCGTGGCCGTAGGGGTCGGTCTCGACGACGGTCGGTGCGACCGGCGGGACCACCGCCCTGCGGCGCCGCAGGACGCTGCTGTAGACGGCGACGCCGATGAGGCCCACCGCCATCATGATGAGTCCTGCCACGTCCAGATTGAAGCCGCTGATCTTCCAGTCGGTCGCGAACGTGAGGATCGCGCCTCCCGCGATGAGCAGTAGGCAGCCGCCCAGGCCCATGATGTGCCTCCTCGTTCCTCTCCTTGGTGCCGAGACCTCACGGGTACCCGCTCAGGGCGCCGCAACGCCTCGGCGGCCGGAGTCACTTGAGGAAGGCCACCAGGGAGTTGGCGAGGAGGAACGGGTCGTCGGCGCCGCACAGCTCGCGGGCGCTGTGCATGGAGAGGCAGGCGACGCCGATGTCGACGGTGCGGATGCCGTGCCGGGCGGCGGTGATGGGGCCGATGGTGGTGCCGCAGGGCAGGTCGTTGTTGGAGACGAAGGTCTGCCAGGGCACGTCGGCCTCCTCGCACGCCGCGGCGAAGACGGCGCGGCCGCTGCCGTCGGTGGCGTACCGCTGGTTGACGTTCACCTTGAGGATGGGGCCGCCGTTGGGGCGGGGGTGGTGCGTGGGGTCGTGCCGCTCGGCGTAGTTGGGGTGGACGGCGTGGCCGACGTCGGAGGAGAGGCAGACCGTGCCGGCGAAGGCGCGGGCGCGGTCCTCGTAGGTGCCGCCGCGGGCGTAGACGGATCGTTCCAGCACGGTGCCGAGGAGGGGGCCCTGGGCGCCGGTGTCGGACTCGGAGCCGTTCTCCTCGTGGTCGAAGGCGGCGAGGACGGGGATGTGCGCGGGCGCGGCGCCGGCGGTGGCGACGGCGGCGAGCGCGGCGGTGCCGGCGTGGACGGAGAGCAGGTTGTCGAGGCGCGGCGCGGCGAGGAGTTCGCGGTCGCGGCCGAGGTAGGCGGGCGGCTCGACGGAGTGGACCATGAGGTCCCAGCCGGTGACGTCCTCGGCGCCGAGGTCGGCGCCCTCGGCGAGGAAGCGGACGAGGTCGCCTTCGCGGACGTCCTCGCCGAGGCCCCAGATGGGCTGCATGTGGCGCTGGCGGTCCAGCTTGAGGCCGTCGTTGGCGCCGCGGTCGAGGTGGATGGCGAGCTGCGGGACGCGCAGCAGGGGCCGGTCGACGTTCACGAGCCGGTGGGTGCCGTCGCGGAGGGTGAGGCGGCCGGCGATACCGAGGTCGCGGTCGAGCCAGGAGTTCAGCAGGGGGCCGCCGTAGATCTCGACGGCGACCTGGCGCCAGCCGTGGGCGCCGCTGTCGGGGCGGGGCTTGACGCGGAGGTTGGGGGAGTCGGTGTGCGCGCCGACGACGCGGAAGGGGGTGTGGGGGGCGGCGCCCTCCGGCACGTACCACGCGATGATCGCGCCGCCGCGGACGACGTACCGGCCGCCGGTGGTGCCGTCCCACGCGGCGGTCTCCTCGACCTGCCGGAAGCCGGCCTTCTCCAGCCGCTCGGCGGCGGTCGCCACGGCGTGGTACGGCGAGGGCGAGGCCGTGAGGAACGTCATCAGGTCGTCGGTGTGGCCGCGGTCGAACCGGGTGGGAGAGCTGCTCATGCCCACACCATACGGGCGGGCACGGGGGTGGGCGCAGGGGTTGGGGCGTGGTGGGTGACGGGGCGTTGTCAGTGGTGGCTGCGAGCATCGAGGACGACACACCGTCGACCGACGCGTGACCGGAGGTGCACTGGTGGAGACGACGACGACCGCGGCCGCCACGCCGACGGCCGGGCCCGCCTGCGCGGCGTGCGGGGCTCCCGGCGGGCAGTGGAGCGCGGCCCTGCTGATGCCGCTCTGCCCGGACTGCACGAGGGCGGGGACCGGTTCGCCGGACCGTGACCCGGTGCGGCTGGGGGAGGTCCTGCCGGTGACGGCCGCGGCGCTGCGGGCGTCGGGGGGCCTGCCGCGGGTGCCGCCGCCGCGTACGGGCTCGGTGATGACGTGCCGGTACTGCGGGGGCCGGGCGCGCTGGCACCGGACGGCGGGTGACCGGTGGGTGGCGATGGAGCCCGGCGCGCGGCCGGTGGCGGGGGTGCCGCGGGGGCGGCGCTGGTACATAGCGGGGGACGGCACGGCGGTGCACCTGCGGGGCGCCGTCCCGTCGGGCACGTGCCGGGTCAGCCACTTCGACGTGTGCCCGGGGCGGGCCCACGCCGGGTGAGCGCGCCGGGGCGCCGGGCCTGTCGGCTCGTACGGGTCCCGTCACCGCTGCCGCGCCGCGCCCTGCTCCGCCGCGCCGCGCCGTGCCCTGCCGTGTCGGCCGGCCCGGGAACGGCGGACGGCCCGCTTCCCCGGACCGGACCGTCCGGGGAAGCGGGCCGTCAGGCCGCGCGGGAGGGGCTCAGAAGGCCGCCTCGTCCAGCTCCATCAGGGAGTTGTCGACGCCCTCGGCGATGAGGCGCTCGGTGGCGACGCCCGGCAGGACGTTGGCCGCGAAGAACTTCGCCGCCGCGATCTTGCCCTGGTAGAAGGCCCGGTCCTTCACGGAGGCCGTCTCCAGCTTCTCCGCCGCCACGGCCGCGCCGCGCAGCAGGAGGTAGCCGACGACGACGTCACCGGAGGCCATCAGCAGGCGCGTGGTGTTGAGGCCGACCTTGTAGATGTTCTTGACGTCCTCGCCCGTGGCGGTGAGGTCGGTCAGCATCGTGCCGACGATCGCCTCCAGGTCGACGGCGGCCTTGGCGAGCGCCTCGCGGGCGCCGGCCAGCTCCTCGCCGCCGGTGCCGACCGCGAGGAACTTCTTGATCTCCTCGGAGAGGGCGTTCAGCGAGGCGCCCTGGTCGCGGACGATCTTCCGGAAGAAGAAGTCCTGGCCCTGGATCGCCGTGGTGCCCTCGTAGAGGGTGTCGATCTTGGCGTCGCGGATGTACTGCTCGATCGGGTACTCCTGGAGGTACCCGGAGCCGCCGAAGGTCTGGAGCGACTGGGCGAGCTGCTCGTAGGAGCGCTCGGAGCCGTAGCCCTTGACGATCGGCAGGAGCAGGTCGTTCAGGCCGATCAGCGCCTTGGCGTCCTCGCCGGCCGCCTCCTTGACCTGGATCTCGTCCTGGACCGCGGCGGTGTACATGACGAGGGCGCGCATGCCCTCCGCGTACGCCTTCTGGGTCATGAGCGAGCGGCGTACGTCGGGGTGGTGCGTGATGGTGACCTTCGGCGCGGTCTTGTCCATGAAGTTCGCCAGGTCGGGGCCCTGCACGCGCTCCTTGGCGTACTCCAGCGCGTTCAGGTAGCCCGTCGACAGGGTGGCGATGGCCTTCGTGCCGACCATCATCCGGGCGAACTCGATGATGCGGAACATCTGGCGGATGCCGTCGTGCTTGTCGCCGATGAGCCAGCCCTTGGCGGGGTGCTTGTCGCCGAAGGTCATCTCGCACGTGTTGGACGCCTTGAGGCCCATCTTGTGCTCGACGTTCGTGGCGTAGACGCCGTTGCGCTCGCCCAGCTCGCCGGTCTCCCAGTCGAAGTGGTACTTCGGGACGAGGAAGAGCGACAGGCCCTTGGTGCCCGGACCGGCACCCTCGGGGCGGGCGAGGACGTAGTGGAGGATGTTCTCCGACATGTCGTGCTCACCGGACGTGATGAAGCGCTTCACGCCCTCGATGTGCCAGGAGCCGTCCTCCTGCTGCACGGCCTTGGTGCGGCCGGCGCCGACGTCCGAGCCGGCGTCCGGCTCGGTGAGCACCATGGTGGAGCCCCACTGCTTCTCGACGGCGATCTCGGCGACCTTCTTCTGCGCCTCGTTGCCCTCCTCGAAGAGGATGCCGGCGAAGGCGGGGCCGGAGGAGTACATCCACACGGCGGGGTTCGAGCCGAGGATCAGCTCCGCGTACGCCCAGATCAGGGAGCGCGGCGAGGTGGTGCCGCCGATCTCCTCCGGCAGGCCCAGGCGCCAGTACTCGGAGTCCATGAACGCCTTGTACGACTTCTTGAACGACGCCGGGATCGGCGCGGTGTTCGTCTCCGGGTCGAAGACCGGCGGGTTGCGGTCCGCGTCGGTGAAGGACTCGGCGAACTCGTTCTCCGCGAGGCGGCAGAGCTCGTCGAGGACGCTCTTGGCGGTCTCGACGTCCATCTCCCCGAACGGACCGGTGCCGTACACCTTGTCGCGCCCGAGCACCTCGAAGAGGTTGAACTCGATGTCGCGGAGATTCGACTTGTAGTGCCCCATGGCGACGGCTCCGTAAGGATCGGGAGGCAGGTTCCTCGTGCAGCTACCAGTTGGTAGCTACGATGATGCTACCCGTGGGTAATAAGGGCAACCCCTGCCGCCCGAACTGTGACGAGCTTCGCGCCTACGCCCGCCGCAGGACGGCGACGAGCGCCCGCGCGGTGGCCAGGTTGCAGTTGCCGAGCGTGATCAGCGGTGGGTCCCCGTAGTCCCGTCCGAGCGACGGCAGCTTGATGTCGTGCGACCCGAGGAGGATCCGCAGCTCGTTCACGAGACTGCGGGCCTCCTTGTCGGCGTCCAGGTCGATGCCCATGTGCGGCGCTGTCCTTTCCTTGCGCGGTGTGACGAACCGGTCACAGCCTGGCGGGATCACCTCTACCGTGGGAAGCGGTTCGGGACCACGGCGCGACGTGTGAAAGGCGATCTCCGATGGCGCGAGGGCAGCGGAAGGACATCGACGGGTCGGCGAGCGTCCCGTGCTTCTACGGCAAGGAGCTGCGCTTCCAGCGCGAGCGTGCGGGCCGCACGCTGGAGCAGACGGTGGACGGCAGCTTCTACGGCGCGACGTACCTGAGCGAGATCGAACGCGGCCAGCGCCGCATGCCGGTCGACCTGGCCCGCCACGTCGACCGCGTCCTGGAGACGGACGGGTACTTCGAGCGCTGCTGCGAGGACGTACGGCGGGCCCGCCGATCGGGCCACGCCGAGTACTTCGAGCGGGTGCTGGAGGCAGAGAAGCACGCTCTGTCGATCGAGGAGTGGTGTCCGACCGTCTTCCCCGGCTTGCTTCAGACAGGTGCGTACGCCCGGGCCGTCGTCCGCGCCACCCACCCGCTGGAAGCCGACGAGGAAACGGAGGTCAAAGTTCAGGCGCGACTGGCACGAGCGTCCCTCTTCGAGGACGACCACGGGACACCCACCTACTGGGTGATCCTCCACGAGTCGCTGTTGCGCCAGCCGGTGTTGCCGCCTGAGGCCATGGCCGACCAACTGGCCCACATCGCGGGCCTTGTGCGGCGGCGGCGGATCTTTCCACAGGTACTGCCGTGGAGCGCCGGGGCGCACCCGTTCATGCTTGGAACGGCTCTAATCATGACCTTTGCTGACGCCCCGCCGCTCGTCTACACCGAGTCGCTGCACACCGGCCACACCATTGACGAGCCAGCCCTCGTGACGGCGTATCGGAAGTCGTACGATCTGCTCAGGGCCGCCGCGCTTCCGCCAGAGGCGTCCCTCGCCTTGATCGAATCAGCGGCTGAGGACTACCGACATGGCAAGCAACCGCGTTGACTTGAGTGCCGCCGCGTGGCGGAAGAGCAGCTACAGCAATGGGTCGGGTGGCAACTGCGTCGAGGTGGCCGAGGGCTTTCTCGGGGCGGCGACGTGGCGCAAGAGCACCTACAGCAACGGTGATGGTGGCGAGTGCGTCGAAGTGGCTGAGGGATTTCCGGGCGCCGCCGCGTGGCGGACGAGCAGCCACAGCAACACCTCGGGTGGCGAATGCCTCGAAGTCGCCGACGACGTCCCCGGGGTCGTCCCCGTGCGTGACTCCAAGGTGCCGGACGGGGACGTCCTCGTGGTCAGCGCCCGCGCGTGGGTGCCGTTCGTGCGGGGGCTGCGGGGCGGGGCGTTCAGGGGCTGACCGGCTCCGCCGCCACGCCCGCCTTCCGCTCGGCCTCCGCGAGCCACTCCAGGTACCACTCGCCGAAGGTGACGCCCATCGGCTCCAGGTCGGCGTCGTCGCAGCGCGGGTCGTCCCACATGGCGCCGCGTTCGGGGCCGGAGACGACGAGCCACTGCCGCTGGGCGCAGCCCGTGGTGGAGAGGCAGACCGCGCCGACGGTGATCTCGTCCGTCCACAGGACGTCGCCCATGCGGTCCTCCCACGCGTCGTTCGCCGCGTCGAACTCGTCCTCGTCGTCGTACTCCTCCTCGTCCGGCTGCTCGTCCAGCAGCGCGTCGAGGACGGCGGGGTCGACCCGGTCCACCGGGAACGGCTCGGCGAGCCGCGTGGGCAGCGTCATGTCCGCGCCGTCGCCGTGCCAGGCCCACGCGCCGTCCGGGCCCCGGCGCACCGGGTACACGCCGTACGCGGGGCCGGCGCCGCCCGCGCCGACGTGCAGCAGGAAACCGCGGTACTCCTCCGGGAGCCGCACGCCCACGTACCGCTCCAGCTCCGCCAACTCCCCCGCCGTCAACGGCTCCTCCAGGGGCGCACCGCCCCGGGGGAAGCCGAACACCGCCTCCACGCCGGGCGATCCCGCCAGTGCCGTGACCCGCTCGCGAACGCCCGCCCACATGTGCGTACTCATGACCGAGACCCTAGGCCCCATCGCGGACACCCCCGACCACCCTGGGAGACTGCCCGGATGCGGAAGTGGCTGGCGGCGGGCGCGGGAGTGAACCTGGTCCTCGGCGTTCCGGGGGTCGTACCGGTCTGGCTGGTCTGGTACTGGGCTTCGAACTGGCCGCTGGCCGGGCTCGGGTGGACGCAGGCGGAGCCGACCGAGAACGACGGCATGCTGCCGTGGTTCATGGTGGCGACGCCGGTCCTGGTGCTGTTCGGGCTGGGGTGGTGGCTCGTGAACAGGCCCCTGCGGCGCCGGGCGGGGGTGCGCGGACGGGTGTACTGGTCGGTGGCGGTGGCGGCGGCGTCCGTCCCCACCGCCGCGCTGATCGTCATGGACCTGCTGGGCGACTGAGGGCACGGCCGGGGACGCGTCACGGGCGCGGCGCGCACTCAGTACCCTTGCGTGCATGTACGGCTACGAGCAGAACCAGGGTGCCCAGCAGCAGTACGCGCCGCCCCAGCAGGGGTACGCGCAGCAGCCGCCGCTGTACCCGGAGCCGTCGCCGCCCTCGCTCGCCGACGCCGTGCGGGCGTTCACCACCGGTTCGCTCTCCGCCGAGGACTTCCAGCAGATCTTCGCCACGTCGAAGGTGTACTGCCCGCGCGGCGACAACCCGGGCTTTCTGGCCCTGCACAACACGCAGCAGCCGGTCATCCCGATGTTCACGTCGCTGAAGCAGCTGCGCCGGTACGCCGGCAAGGAGTCCAAGTACTTCGTGATCACCGGCGCCGAGGTGCTGGACCTGCTGCCGACCGGGTACGGCTTCGTCCTGGACATGGAGGGCGACCACCGGATCGTCTTCGACGCGAAGGCGGTCGAGGAGATGGTCGACTTCGCCATGCGCCGCATGTACGGCTAGTCACACCCCGACGGCTTCGACTCGTTTGCCGCACAGCTTGTCCATGTCGTCGACGTCCGAGGTCACGATGATCCTGGGCGCCGGATACGGGAGCGCCGTCGCTGCCACGATCGAGTCGATCGCGTTCTTTGCCCGTGTAGGCCGGCACCCCGCAACAGCTCGACGGCCTGCCAGGTGATCTCTTCGGTCACCGGCACCAGGTGAAGCCGGGAGGCGTGCCAGCGGAGATTGTCCTGCCTCACTCTGGGGTGCCAAGCCTCGATGAGTGTGATGCCGCTGGCGGCCACCAGAAGGTCCTTGGCCTGCGCTTGGCGGACGAGCTGCACCACTTTGGGATCGTTCGCCATGAACTTGTACAAGCCCTGGCTGTCGAGTAACAGCACGCCTCGTGATCGTGGCATTCCTTGTTCCCTTCGGCGTCGACGGACCGCTCCTCCTGCGACGCCTTGGCTTCGGCGATGCGGAAGACGTCTTCTGCCCACGCCTTGACCTCCGGTGCCACGGGGCCGATCGCGGCTTCTTTCTCCTGTAGCAGCTCTTCCAGGAGGTCGCGTTGCAGCTGTCGTTCCACCGCCGCGCTCACGTAGGCCGAGAATCCGCGCTTGCCGACGCGTGCCCGTACCGCCGCGACCCTGTCTGCGGGCAGTGACACGCTGACTTTCTGTGCGGGTGCGTCGCCGCTCGTCGAGTGCATCTCTTCCGTACCCATGTGTGATGAGTAGCAAAGGGAGTAGCAATTTGAAGGAAGGTTGGCTCTCCCTCCGGTCGGCGGGGGTGGCTATCCCCCCTGAGGCGTAGGGATTCGGCCCCGGGGCCTGCCTACTGTTCCTCTGTGGAGCAGCTGAGCGAATTCGTGATGACGCAGAAGATCACCCCGCTGGTGAACCGGTACGTCGTCACGGGGCCGGACGGCGGTGACGTCCTGGCGTTCGCCGAGCAGAAGCGGTTCGCCCTGAAGGAGGAGCTGACCTTCTGGACCGGGGAGGACCGGTCGCGGGTGGTCGGCGGGTTCACGGCCCGCAAGGTGATCGACTTCGGCGGGGTGTACGACGTGACCGGCGCGGACGGGGAGCCGGTCGGCTGGTTCCGCAAGGACGTCAAGGCGTCGCTGCTGCGGTCCACCTGGCAGCTGGCCCAGGGCGGGGAGCCGGCCGCCGTCGGGCGCGAGCGCAGCCTCGGCGTGGCGCTGGCCCGGCGCGCGTGGGAGGTCGTGGACGCGGTCGTGCCGGTCGTGCCCGTGCCGCCGATCCCCTTCGTCCACCACTTCGACTTCGTCCGCGACGGTGAGCCCGTCCTGTCGGTCGAACGGATGTGGGGCCTGCGCGACCGGTACGCGGTGCGGATCCAGGACCCCGCGCTCGACCGGACGCTCGCCCTCTGCATGGCCGCCGGGCTGGACGCCCTGCAGAGCCGCTGAAGAGCCTCCTGATCACCCCGTTCCGAACCGAGGAGCACGCACATGCTGGTGCTGGAATTCGTCCTGCACGCCCTGATGGACCTGGTGCTGTGGGCGGGCGGCAGGAGTCTCGACCGGGTCCGCGCGGCCCGGCGGATCGCCGCGTACCGGCGCGGGGAACCGGTCGCCCTGCGGTGCCGGTACCGCGTCCGCGCCCACGGGCCGTCGACGCGGCCCGCCCGGCTCACGCTGGGCCGCTCGGGCGCCGCCCTGGACGCCCCCGGGGCGCGGGGCCTGGCGCTGTCCGGCCCGACCGGCGCGGCGACCGGTGGCGGGCGCGGCGGGACGGTCCTCACCTGCACGGTGACGGGCCCGGACGGCACCCCGCAGCCGGCCGAGGTGTCCCTGCTGACGTGGGACGCCGCGCTGGTGCGGACCGTCGAGGAGGCCGTCGCCGCGCCCCGCTGACCCCCTGCCGCCGAGCCGCGCACGGTCCCGTCCGGGCGGTGGGTGGGACGGGAGGGAACAGGCCGACCGGAGGGGCGGGGGAGCGTCGCGGGACGGGAATGGGGGGACCCGGGGCGGTGTTCCCCTGGCAAGAAGTTCAAGCTTCAACTAAAGTGGGCGTACGCCGCCCCGCCGACACCCGGAGGTCCGCAATGCCTGCCGTCACCGTCGAGAACCCGCTCACCCTGCCCCGCGTCACCGCGCCGACCGGCGCCGCCGCCCGCAAGGTGCTCGCCGTGACCACCGCGCCCAGCGGCTTCGAGGGCGAGGGCTTCCCGGTCCGCCGCGCGTTCGCCGGGATCAACTACCGCCACCTCGACCCGTTCATCATGATGGACCAGATGGGCGAGGTGGAGTACGCGCCGGGCGAGCCCAAGGGCACCCCCTGGCACCCGCACCGCGGCTTCGAGACGGTCACGTACCTGATCGACGGGACCTTCGTCCACCAGGACTCCAACGGCGGGGGCGGCACCATCACCAACGGCGACACCCAGTGGATGACCGCCGGGTCCGGGCTGCTGCACATCGAGGCCCCGCCGGAGTCGCTCGTCATGTCGGGCGGGCTCTTCCACGGCCTCCAGCTGTGGGTGAACCTCCCCGCCGCCGACAAGATGAAGGACCCCCGCTACCAGGACATCCGCGGCGGCTCCGTCAAGCTCCTCACCTCCGGCGACGGCGGCGCGCTGCTGCGCGTCATCGCCGGCGAACTGGACGGGCACGAGGGACCGGGCATCACGCACACGCCGATCACCATGGTCCACGCCACGCTGCGGCCGGGCTCCGAGGTCACCCTGCCCTGGCGGCAGGACTTCAACGGCCTCGCGTACGTCCTCGCCGGGCGCGGCACCGTCGGCGCCGAGCGCCGGCCCGTCCACAGCGGGCAGACCGCCGTCTTCGGCGACGGCGGATCGCTCACCGTGCGCGCCGACGAGAAGCAGGACGGCCACACCCCGGACCTGGAGGTCGTGCTCCTCGGCGGGCGCCCCATCCGGGAGCCCATGGCGCACTACGGGCCGTTCGTCATGAACACCCGGGACGAGCTGATGCAGGCGTTCGAGGACTTCCAGGCCGGGAGGCTCGGCCGCGTCCCCGCCGTCCACGGCATGGGCGAGGGCCTGCCCGTCTGACCCCGTCCGACACCGCACCACCCCCGTGGGCCCCGCCTCAGGCGGGGCCCACGGGCGCGTGCGGGGGCGGGGGCGGGTGGGCGTGCGGTGGGGTCGCGCCGGCCGCTCACGGTCCGGCCCGCACCCGGTCACCGCCGCAGCCGCAGCGCCGGCGGGTCCCGGAGCGGGGTCCGCTCGGCTCGCGGACGGCGCCACCGGCCCCGGCGGTGGGGGACTCACGCCGCGGCCGGGGCGCCGCCCTCGTACAGCTCGAACCAGATCGACTTGCCGTCGCCCCGCGGGTCCACGCCCCACGCGTGCGCCAGCATCTCCATCAGCAGCACCCCGCGCCCCGACGAGGCCATCTCGCCCGGGCGGCGCCGGTGCGGCAGCTCGTCGCTGGCGTCCGCGACCTCCACCCGCAGCCGCCGCGCCCCCTGCTCGCCGGTGGCCTCCGCCACCAGCAGCGCGTCGCCGTCGGTGTGCACCAGGACGTTCGTGACCATCTCCGACACCATCAGGACCGCCGAGTCCACCTGGTCCCCGTCCGCCCAGTCGTGCAGCAGCTCCCGCAGCTGCCGCCGGGCGCCGGCGATGCGCTCCGGCTCGGCCTGCGCGATCGTGAGGACCGTCCGCCGCGGCGGCGCCTGCCGCCCGGCCGGCCCCGCCGCCGCGCGCGACAGCAGCAGCACCGCGATGTCGTCCTCGCGGCGGTCGGCGAGCGGGCCCGTCGTGTGGTGGGAGCCGGGGCCGTGCACCGCGTGCACCAGCGAGTCCGCCAGCACCTCCAGGTCCTCGGTGGCCGGGTCATACTCCTCCAGCAGCTTGCGGACCCGCAGCCAGCCCGTCTCCATGTCGTGCCCGCCCGTCTCCAGCAGGCCGTCCGTGCAGAGCAGCAGGGTGTCGCCCGGCTCCAGCGTGAGCCGGGTCGTCGGGTAGTCCGTGTCCGGGACGATGCCCAGCGGCAGACCGCCCTCCGTCGACCTGACCAGCACCGTCCCGTCGGCCATGAGGACGGCCGGCTCCGGGTGGCCCGCGCGGGCGATGTCGAGCGTGCCCGTCGCCGGGTCCACCTCCAGGTACAGGCACGTCGCGAAGCGCGCCGCGTCGACGTCGCCGGCGTAGGCGTCGCCCGCGTCGCCGTTGCCGCCCGCCGTGATCCCGTACAGGAACCGCGACGCCCGCGACAGCACCGCGTCCGGCCGGTGGCCCTCCGCCGCGTACGCGCGCAGGGCGATCCGCAGCTGGCCCATCAGCCCCGCCGCCCGCACGTCGTGGCCCTGCACGTCGCCGATGACGAAGGCGGCCCGGCCGCCCGGCAGCTGGATCATGTCGTACCAGTCGCCGCCCACCTGGAGCCCGCCGCCCGTCGGCACGTACCGCGCGGCGACCTCCATGCCCGGCACCGCGGGACCCAGCACCGGCATCATCGTCCGCTGGAGGCCCAGCGACAGCTCCCGCTCCGACTCCGCCACCTCGGCCCTGGCCAGCGCCTGCGCCAGCATCCGCGCCACCGTCGACAGCACCGACCGCTCGTCCGGCGTGAACCCCACCCGGTACGCGAACGCCGCCATCCACGCGCCCATCGTCCGGCCCGCCACGATCAGCGGCAGGAACGCCCACGACTCCCGCCCGAACCGCTGCGCCAGCGGCCACGCCGCCGGGTACCGCTCCTTGTACTCCTCCGGCGTCGCCAGGTAGATCGCCCGCCCGGTGCGGACCACGTCCGCGGCCGGGTAGTCCGTGTCCAGGGGCATCTCCGCGAAGGGGCCCTCGTCGCCCACGCTGTGCCCGTGGTGGCCGATGATCGTCAACCGGTCGCCCGCGACGCCGAACACCGCGAGGCCGTCCGGCGAGAAACCGGGCATCGACAGCGACGCCGCCACCCGCAGCACCTCCGCCGTCGACCGCGCCTCGGCCAGCGCCCGCCCCGCGTCCAGCAGGAACGCCTCGCGCGAGCGTCGCCAGTCGCCCGTCACCGGGGTCCGCGCCGCCGTCCCCGGCTGCTGCTCGGCCACCTCCTGGAGCGTGCCGACCAGCTCGAAGCGGCGCCCGTCCACCAGGGGCCGCGAGCGGCTGCGCAGCGTGCGGATCACCCGGCCCCGCCCGTCCATGACGCGCAGCCGGGCCTCCGCGAGGGTGCCCTCGGCCACCGCCAGGTTGACGATCCCGTCGATCTCGTTCCAGTCGACCGGATGGAAACGCGAGCGGATCGCGCCCTCCGTCAGCTCGACCGGCTCGGCCGGCAGCCCCAGCAGCCGGGCCGCCTCGGCGTCCAGCGAGACGATCCCGGTCGCGTTGTCCCAACGCCACAGACCGGTCAGGATCGCGGCCAGGACGTCCTCGGTGCGCATTGCCCCACTTTAAGAAGGTGCACCAGTCGGACGCCACCGTACGGGGGGTGCGGGCTGCGGCTCGACAATGCCGGAAACCGGCCGGGGGGCGGACGGTAACCTTGACGGGTCGAGCCCCACCCACCCACCCAAGACTGGATGAACGACGATGCATCGGTACAGGTCCCACACCTGCGGCGAGCTCCGCGCCTCTGACGTCGACACCGACGTCCGGCTGAGCGGCTGGCTGCACAATCGGCGCGACCTGGGCGGCATCCTCTTCATCGATCTGCGCGACCACTACGGCATCACGCAGCTCGTCGCCCGGCCCGGCACCGCCGCGTACGAGGCGCTCGACAAGCAGACCAAGGAGTCGGTGGTCCGCGTCGACGGCCGCGTCGTCTCCCGCGGCACCGAGAACGTCAACGCCGACCTGCCCACCGGTGAGGTCGAGGTCGAGGTCGCCGAGGTCGAGGTGCTCGGCGCCGCCGGCCCGCTGCCGTTCACGATCAACACCGACGACGGCGTCAACGAGGAGCGGCGCCTGGAGTACCGCTTCCTCGACCTGCGCCGCGAGCGCATGCACCGCAACATCATGCTGCGCACGGCCGTGATCTCCGCGATCCGCCACAAGATGGTCGCCCTCGGCTTCAACGAGATGGCCACGCCGATCCTCACCGCGACCTCGCCCGAGGGCGCCCGCGACTTCGTCGTGCCGTCCCGCCTCAACCCGGGCAAGTTCTACGCGCTGCCGCAGGCGCCCCAGCAGTTCAAGCAGCTGCTGATGGTCTCCGGCTTCGACCGCTACTTCCAGATCGCGCCCTGCTTCCGCGACGAGGACGCCCGCGCCGACCGCTCGCCGGGCGAGTTCTACCAGCTCGACGTCGAGATGTCCTTCGTCGAGCAGGAGGACGTCTTCCAGCCGATCGAGAAGCTCATGACGGAGCTGTTCGAGGAGTTCGGCGGTGGCCGCCACGTCACCTCGCCGTTCCCGCGGATCCCGTTCCGCGAGGCGATGGTGAAGTACGGCTCCGACAAGCCCGACCTGCGCGCCCGCCTGGAGCTCGTCGACATCACGGACGTCTTCGCGGACTCGGGCTTCAAGGCGTTCGCCGGCAAGCACGTGCGCGCCCTGCCCGTCCCGGCGGTCCAGGACCAGCCGCGCAAGTTCTTCGACTCGATGGGCGACTTCGCCGTCGAGCACGGCGCGAAGGGCCTGGCCTGGATCCGCGTCGGCGAGGACATGGCCCTCACCGGCCCGATCGCGAAGTTCCTCACCGAGGACGACGTCAAGACCCTCACCGACCGCCTCGGCCTGCAGCCGGGCCACGCCGTCTTCTTCGGCGCCGGTGACGTCGACGAGGTCTCCAAGATCATGGGCGCGGTCCGCGTCGAGGCCGCCAAGCGCGCCGGCCACTTCGAGGAGAACGTCTTCCGCTTCTGCTGGATCGTCGACTTCCCGATGTACGAGAAGGACGAGGAGACCGGCAGGATCGACTTCTCGCACAACCCCTTCTCCATGCCCCAGGGGGGCATGAAGGACCTGGAGGAGAAGGACCCGCTGGACATCCTCGCCTGGCAGTACGACATCGTCTGCAACGGCGTCGAGCTGTCCTCGGGTGCCATCCGGAACCACGAGCCCGAGATCATGATCAAGGCGTTCGAGATCGCCGGGTACGACCGCGACACCGTCGAGCAGGAGTTCGCGGGCATGCTCCGCGCGTTCCGCTTCGGCGCCCCGCCGCACGGCGGCATCGCCCCGGGCGTCGACCGCATCGTCATGCTGCTCGCCGACGAGCCGAACATCCGCGAGACCATCGCGTTCCCGCTCAACGGCAACGCGCAGGACCTGATGATGGGCGCGCCCACCGAGCTGGACGAGACCCGCCTGCGGGAGCTGAACATCGCGCTGCGCAAGCCGGTGTCGGAGAAGTAGGAGAACGGTCGGCCGAAGGCCCCGGGACCGCACGGTCCCGGGGCCTTCGGCATGCCCGGGACGGGGTCCGGACGGCCGGTGGGCGGGGCCGGCCGGGTGCGGGGGTCGGGGAGCGGACCTGCCTGGACCGGGTCGGTCCCGGTCCAGGGCCGGGAGGCCGGACCGGGACGACCGGGGGTTGGGTGGGGCCGCCGGGGGCCGGTGGCCGGAGGTGGCGGCCGGGTGCCCGAGGCGGCGGGCGAGGGCCGCCCGGGGGCCGGGGATCGGGCGCGGGTCTGAGGCGGCGGGCGGGGGCGGCCGGGGGTGGGCCGGAGGCCGGATGCCGGGAGGGCGGGCGTGGTGGATCGGGGCCGGGTGCCGTGGCGCCGGCCGGGGGCCGGGCACGGCGGGCTGGGGGTCGGGCCCCGTGCGGGCGGGATGAGGGTCGGGTACGGCGGGTCAGCGGCGGCGGGTCGGTCGGGCGCGGTGGGCCGGGGGGGGGGCTGGAGGCGGCGGGCCGCGGGGCCTGACGTGGTGGCGGTGGCGGTGGCGGTGGCGGTGGCAGGGGGCGGGTGTGGTGGCCCGGAGTGGACATGTGGGCCGAGGGGTCGGGTGCGGCGGGTCGGTCGGGCGCGGTGGGCCGTGGAGGCGGCGGGCCGCGGGGCCTGACGTGGTGGCGGTGCCGGTGGCAGGGGGCAGGTGTGGTGGCCCGGGGTGGACATGTGGGCCGAGGGGTCGCGTGCGGCGGGTCGGGGGGCCGGACATGGGAGCCGAGGGTCCGGACGCGGCGGGTCGGGGGCGGACGCGGGAGCGGGGCGGGCGTGGCGGATCGGGGTCATGTCCGGCCCCCCCGTCTCCGGGCGCCACGTCTGTTCGAGGGGCCGCGCCCCCGCCGACGGCCCCGCAACCCCGATCGGCCGCCGCCGCGTTGACAGGGTGTGAACCACCCATACGACGAAGGACGGCGGGTACGTGGACGCGACGAAAGGGACGCGGCGGCGCTGCGCGGGGGACGGGCCGGTCCTCCGGATGACGGCGGGTGACGCGCCGGACGGCGCGACGGCGCCGAGACTGGCTGTGGCGTCCCCGGCACGTCCTGCCGGCGCGACGGCGTCCCCCGTCGACGCGACCCCCGTCCCGAGCACCACCGAAAGGCCCGACATGCCCGTCCCGCGACGCTCCCGCCTCGTCCTGGCCGCGACGCTGCTGTTCCCGCTCCTGCCGCTGGCCGGTTGCACCGTCGCCGCCGAGCCGGTCCAGGCCCCGGCGGGCGGTGACCGGCAGCGGCACTCCGCCGGCCCCACCCCGGCGCCGACCGGCGCCGACCGGCAGCGGCAGCCCGCCGGCGCGGGCCGGGAGGGCGCCGCCGCCGCGAAGGCGGCGCCCGGGCCGCCGGCGCCCGCGACCCGGCCCGTCATCCCCGGCCTCGGTCCCGCGACCCGGGCCCGCATCCCCAAGGACAGTCGGCAGGCCGTCGTGGTCCGCGGCGACGGCCGGGACGCCAGCACCTCCACCGCGACCCTCTACGAACTCGACCCCGTCACCGGCTGGACGGCCGTGTCCGACCCGTGGCCCGCGCACAACGCGGCGAAGGGCTGGACCGATCACCACCTCCAGGGCGACCTGCGCTCCCCGATCGGCGTGTACGGCCTCACCGACGCGGGCGGCCTCCTGCCCGACCCGGGCGCGCGGCTGCCGTACGAGCAGGGCCACGGCTTCACCGTCACCGGGAACGGCTCCCTCGGCGAACCGCTGGAGGGGTCGTTCGACTACGTCGTCGCCATCAACTACAACCGTCGCCCGGGCGTCACGCCGCTGGACTGGACCCGCCCCTGGGGCGACGAGCGCGGCGGCGGCATCTGGATCCACGTGGACCACGACGGCCCGACGCAGGGCTGCGTCTCCCTCGAACGGGACCGCATGCGGGAGCTGCTGCGCTGGCTCGACCCGGAGAAGAAGCCGGTGGTGGTGATGGGCGACGTCCTCAGTCTCGGCCGCTGACGGGCCCGGTGCCCGGTCCCGCCGGCACGGGCCCGGGCTCCGACGCGGGCACCGGCGCGAGGGCGGTCGCGAGGGCGGGGGCGGGCGTGGCCGCGGGCGACGGCACCGGCACCTGCACCTGCACCGGCCCCGGTACGGGCACCGGGACGGGCGCGGGCGGGGCCGTTGCGCGGTCGGCGGCGGTACGGCCCCACGCCGTGCCGCACAGGACGAGCGCCACGCCCACGAGGCCCGGCCACCCCGGCCGGTCACCCGCCAGGGCGATGCCCGCCACTGCCGCCCACACGGGCTCGGTGCCCAGCAGGAGGCTCACCCGTGACGGGGAGGTGCGCCGTACCGCCCACATCTGCACGAAGAACGCGAAGAGCGTGCAGCACACCGACAGGTACAGCAGCCCCAGCCACTCTGCGGCGCCGAAGCCGACGGCCACCGCCCACGGCGTGCCGTCCGCCCCGGCCACCGGCGTCAGCACCGCGAACACCAGCGTCGCCGCGCCGAGCTGCACGGTCGTCAGCGACAGGGAGTCCGCGCCCCGCACCGACCGCAGGCGCGCCATGGCCAGCACGTGGACCGTACGGGCCACGGCCGCCGCCAGCACCAGCAGGTCGCCGCCGGACGGGGCGCTGAACCCGCCGCCCTGCGTCAGCAGCACCACACCGAGTACCGACAGGCCGGCCGCCGCCGTGAACGCCCCGGGCAGCCGCGTGCCCCGGACCCGGCTCTCGGCGATCGGCGTGAAGATCATGGTCAGGCTGATGATCAGGCCGGCGTTGGTCGCGGACGTGTGCACGAGCCCGTACGTCTCCAGCAGGAAGATCCCCGCGAGGATCGCCCCCAGCAGCGTTGCGCCCCGCACCTGGGCGGCGGTGAGCGACCGCAGCCCCCGCCACCCGGCGACGACCAGCGCGGGCAGCACCACGGCGAACCGCAGCACCAGCACCCCGAGCACGGTCTGCGCGGTGGTGATGCCCTTCGCGGCGAGGTAACTGGAGCCCCACGCCACCGCCACGAGCAGGACGGGCAGGTCGGTCAGCCAGGCACGGCGGGCGACGGGGGCGGGGACGGCGGTCATGGGGCTCCTCGGCACGGTTCGGGCGGGGGTCCGGGCCCGCCGCACGCGGTGCGGTCGTCGCCCGGCGGCGTCGACGGGCCCGCACAGCGTAGTGGCACCGGGGGAACACCCGTTCGGGCGCGTGGGGGCCGACCACGGATCGCTCCGGCGCGCCCACGCCGAGGACCTGCCCCCCACCGGGGACCCCCGCCCCGGTGGCGTGCACGCCGCACACCACCGCCCCGGCGCGCCGACGCCGAAGACCGCCGCCCCCGGTGCGGGAGGCGGCGGTCCTCGGACGGGATCCGGTCGGGCCGGCGGCGTCAGGCCGTCTTCTTCGGCTCCTCCAGGCGCGGGAACAGCACCGCGCCCTTCGTCACCGTCGCGCCCACGGGGAGCCGGCCCCACGTGGCGGCGTCCTGCACCCGCTGGTCCGCGAGGGCGCCCAGCGCGGGCTCGGCGCCCAGGGACTCCCACAGCTTCTGCGAGGTGTCCGGCATCACCGGGTTGAGCAGGACGGCCACGGCGCGCAGCGCCTCGGCCGCCGTGTACAGGATCGTGGCGAGACGGGCCCGGCCCTCCGGGGAGTCGTCCTTCGCGACCTTCCAGGGCTCCTGCTCCGTGATGTAGCCGTTGACCTGCTTCACGAAGTCGAAGACCGCCAGGATGCCGCCCTGGAAGTCCAGCTCCTCGCCGATCTTCCGGTCCGCCTCGGCGACGGCCTTCTCCAGCCCGTCCCGGACGGCCTGCTCGGCGTCACCGGCGGCCGTGGCCTCCGGCAGGGCGCCGTCGAAGTACTTGCCGACCATCGCCGCCAGGCGCGAGGCGAGGTTGCCGTAGTCGTTGGCCAGCTCGGAGGTGTACCGGGCGGTGAAGTCCTCCCAGGAGAACGAGCCGTCACTGCCGAAGGCGATGGCCCGCAGGAAGTACCAGCGGTAGGCGTCCACGCCGAAGTGCGAGGTCAGGTCCTGCGGCTTGATGCCGGTCAGGTTCGACTTCGACATCTTCTCGCCGCCGACCATCAGCCAGCCGTTGGCCGCGACCCGGCCGGGGACGGGCAGCCCCTGCGCCATCAGCATCGCGGGCCAGATCACGGCGTGGAAGCGGAGGATGTCCTTGCCGACCAGGTGCACGTTCGCGGGGAACGTCTCGTCGAACTTGGCCTGGTTGGAGCCGTAGCCGACGGCCGTGGCGTAGTTCAGGAGCGCGTCGACCCACACGTAGATGACGTGCTTGTCGTCCCACGGGATCGGGATGCCCCAGTCGA
This sequence comes from Streptomyces changanensis, assembly GCF_024600715.1. Classification (NCBI taxonomy): domain Bacteria; kingdom Bacillati; phylum Actinomycetota; class Actinomycetes; order Kitasatosporales; family Streptomycetaceae; genus Streptomyces; species Streptomyces changanensis. The sequence goes on along the minus strand of NZ_CP102332.1, from coordinate 3,258,216 downwards.
ACGTCGACCGGGAGATCGACAGGTCCTGGAGGCCCTGCTTCACGAAGTTCACGACCTCGTTGCGGGCCGACTCGGGCTGGATGAAGTCCGGGTTCGCCTCGTAGAACTCCAGCAGCTTCGGGCCGTACTCGCTCAGCTTGAAGAAGTAGTTCTCCTCCTTGAGGATCTCCACCGGCTTCTTGTGGACGGGGCAGAGCTTCACGCCCTGCTCGCCGTCGATCAGGTCGCCGGGGAGCTTGTACTCCTCGCAGCCCACGCAGTACGGGCCCTCGTAGCCGCCCTTGTAGATCTCGCCCTTGTCGTACAGGTCCTGCACGAACTCCTGGACGCGGTCCGTGTGCCGCTTCTCCGTGGTGCGGATGAAGTCGTCGTTCGCGATGTCCAGGTGCTCCCAGAGGGGCTTCCAGGCCTCCTCGACGAGCTTGTCGCACCACTCCTGCGGGGTGACCCCGTTCGCGTCGGCCGTGCGCATGATCTTCTGACCGTGCTCGTCCGTGCCGGTGAGGTACCACACCTTCTCGCCGCGCTGACGGTGCCAGCGCGTGAGCACGTCGCCTGCGACGGTCGTGTAGGCGTGGCCCAGGTGAGGAGCGTCGTTGACGTAGTAGATGGGGGTCGTGACGTAGAACGCCTTCGCCCCCTGCTTCTCGGATCCAGTGGCCGCCATGGTCGAAATCCTAACGGGCGCCCGAACCACCCCCCACCTCCGAATCCGCCGCCCCGCCGCGGGGACGCGCGGAGACGTTCCGGGCGCAGGGGGCCGGCGGACGGGCCCGCCCGCCGGGCTCGGCCCGTCCCGCGTGCGGTCCGTCGCAAAGGCGCGCGGCGGCACGGTACGCGTCCGTGCCCGGCGGCCTCGGCGGGGGCCTGGTCCGTCACCGTGGACCCGGCCCCCGCGCCGGCGGAGCCGCGTCAGACCGACCAGGCGGCGAGGGCCTCGCGGTAGAAGCGGGCGTGCGGGACCTCGCGCGGGTCGGGGCCCGCGTGGAAGAACGCGGCGTTGTCGACGTCGAGCTTGCGCAGGTAGTCGAACGCCTTGCCGTCCTCGTCGCCGAACGCCACGAACTGCCAGAACACCGGCCGCCCGGTGGCCGCCGCGTCGGCGAGCGCCTGCGTCGCGGCGGTCTTCGACTCGGGGGCGCCGTCGGTCTGGAACAGGACCAGCGCGGGCCGGTCGGCGCCGGACTCCGCGTGGTGGTCGACGACCTGCTTGATGGCCCGGTCGTAGTTGGTCCGGCCCATCCTGCCGAGGGCGCCGTGCAGCTCCTCGATACGGCCCTCGACCGCGTCGAGGGTGACCTCGCCGGTGCCGTCGACCTCGGTGGAGAAGAACACCACCGGTACGGTCGCGGCCTCGTCGAGGTGCGCGGCGAGGGCGAGCGCCTGCTCGGCGAGGCGCTGGGCGCTGCCGTCCTTGTAGTACGGCCGCATCGACCCGGACCGGTCGAGCACCAGGTACACGGTCGCCCGCGCCCCGACGAGCCCGCGCTTGCGCAGCACGGCGCCGGCGGCCTTGTACGCCTCGACGACGCTCTCCGGCGCCCGCGCCTTCACCCGGGCGAGCGACACGGCCGCCTTCCCGGAGCCGGAGGGAGCACCGGCGCCTGCAGCGTCTTCAGCCCCTTCGGCCCCTTCGGCCCCTTCGGCCCCCGAAGCGTCGGCTCCCCGGGCGGGGCTGTCCGTCGCGGAGGCGTCCTCGGCAACGTCCTCGGCGGCGGGTGCGTCGGTCCGCGGCGTGTCCTGGCCGCTGTCGGTCGCGGCGTCCGGGGTGGCGTCCTCCCGAGTGGGGGCGTCCTCGTCGGCACCCTGCTCGGCGGCCGGGGCGTCGGCCTTCGGCGCGTCCTGGCCGCCGTCGGTCGCGGCGCCCGTGGTGTCGGCTTCCCGGGCGGCGCTGTCCTGGGCGTCGGCTTCCGGCGCGGGAGTGTCCTCGGCATCCTTGTCGGCGGCCGGGGCGTCGGCCTTCGGCGCGTCCTCGCCGCCGTCGGTCGCGGCGTGCTGGGCGGCGTCCTCCCGAGTGGGGGCGTCCTCGGCATCCTGCCCGGCGGCCGGGGCGTCGGTCTTCGGCGCGTCCTGGCCGCTGTCGGTCGCGCCGTCCGGGGTGGTGGCGTCCGGGGTGGTGGCGTCCGCCCGAGCGGCGGCGGCGTCCGCCCGAGCGGCGGCGTCCGCGTCCTCGTCGGCCTGCGGCGCGTCGCTCCGAGCCGTGACGTCCTCCGCGGGAACGTCCGTGGACTCCGTCCGTGCCGCCGGCACCGTGGCCTGCCGGGGCGCCGGGGCGTCGAACGACGCGGCCACGAGCGCCGCGGCGGTCTGCTCCGGGGACGGCGCGTCCTCCGCGCGCTCCGCGGGGGACGGGGCCGCCGGGGACGGCACCGTCGCCACCGCCGCCGGCTCGTCCTGGGGCACCGTGCGTTCCGCCTGGGGCGGGACGGAGGGGGTGGTCGTCGACTCGTCACGCTCCGCGCGGTCGCGTCCGAACACCTTGCGCAGCAAGCTCCGAATGCCCATGGGCCATGGCCTTTCGCATATTGGGTGCTGTATATGTCCGTACTGCTGGGATTCCATAGGAATCATCCCTGGCCAGGGCGGACACGTAAGGTTAGCCGCCCGGAGTGGCGCGGAACGGAGTCCTCCCCGGCCGCAAATCCGGCCGTCAACCCGGCCGTCAACCCGCCGTCCACCCGGGCGTCGGCCCGGCGATCGGCCCGGCCCTCAACCCCGCCCCGGACGCCCCGCGTTCATCGCCCGTTCACGCCGACGCCTCCGCCCTGCACGAGGGCGTGTCTAACGTCGCGGCCGAACGACATCCCGACAGCACGTCGGCGCGGTGCGCGCCGAAGGAGGAACATCGTGCGCAAGCTGCTGCCGTTGCTCACCACCACCCCGCACGCCGGCGCCGGCGGACGGTCCGCCCTCACCTGCCGGTACCGCTGCGGCGACGCCTGCTTCCACGAGGTGCCGAACACCAGCGACAACGAGTACGCCGGCGACGTCATCGCCCGCGCCCTCTCCCGCCGTTCGATGATGCGCGCCGCCGCCGCGGTGACCGTCGCGACCGCCGCGGGCGGCGCCGTGCTCGGCGCGGCCGCTCCCGAGGCGCACGCCGCGCGCGGTACCGCGGCCGGCTCCGCCGCCCCGACCGCCGGCAAGGCGCTCGGCGCGCGCGGCCTGCGCTTCACGCCCGTCGCGCCCAACACGGCCGACCGGGTCACCGTGCCGAACGGGTACACGCATGAGGTCGTCATCCGCTGGGGCGAACCGATCCTGCGCGGCGCGCCCGCCTTCGACCCGGAGCGGCAGACCGCGCGGGCACAGGCGGGCCAGTTCGGGTACAACAACGACTTCCTGTCGCTGCTGCCGCTGCGGGGCGAGCCGGGCCGCCAGGTGCTCGTCGCGAACCACGAGTACACCGACGAGGTGCTGATGTTCCGCGGGTACGACCCGCAGAACCCCACCCGCGAGCAGGTCGAGATCGCCTGGGCCGCGCACGGCCTGTCGGTCGTCGTCGTGCAGGAGGAGCACCGCACCGGGCGGCTCACGCCGGTCCGGCGGCACCCGCTGAACCGCCGCCTCACCGCGACCAGCGTCTTCGAGATGACGGGCCCGGCCGCCGGCAGCCCGCTGCTGCGGACGTCCGCCGACCCGACGGGCCGCAGGGTCCTCGGCACCCTCAACAACTGCGCGGGCGGCACCACCCCGTGGGGCACCACCCTGCACGGCGAGGAGAACTTCAACCAGTACTTCGCCAACGGCTCCTCCGTCACCGACAAGCGGTACGGCCTCGGCTCCGGCGCCACCGAGCGCAAGTGGGAGCGGTTCGACAGGCGTTTCGACGCCGGGCAGGAGCCCAACGAGTCGCACCGCTTCGGCTGGGTCGTCGAACTCGACCCGTACGACCCGGACTCGACGCCGCGCAAGCGCACCGCGCTCGGCCGCTTCAAGCACGAGGCCGCGCAGCCGCGCCTGACCGCCGACGGCCGCCCGGTCGTCTACATGGGCGACGACGAGCGCTTCGACTACTTCTACAAGTTCGTCTCCTCGAAGCGGATGATGAAGGGCGACTCCCGCCGGGCCCGCGAGCACAACCTCACCCTCCTCGACGAGGGCACCCTGTACGTCGCCAAGCTGACCGGCGACAGCCCGCAGGACGTCGACGGCACCGGCCGGCTCCCGAACGACGGCGAGTTCGACGGCAGCGGCCAGTGGATCCCGCTCGCCACCGGGAACGTCTCGCACGTGCCCGGCATGACCGCCGAGGAGGTGTACGTCTTCACGCGCCTCGCCGGCGACAAGGTCGGCGCGACGAAGATGGACCGCCCCGAGGACGTCGAGCCCTCCCCGCGCACCGGCCGCGTGTACGTGGCCCTCACCAACAACTCCAACCGCGGCAAGCCCGGCCAGCCCGGTGCGGACGAGGCGAACCCGCGGAACCTCAACAAGCACGGCCAGGTCCTGGAGCTCGCCGAGCACTGGGACGACCCGGCCTCCGACGGCTTCGCCTGGCGCCTGTTCCTCGTCGCGGGCGACCCGGACGACCCGGCCACGTACTTCGCGGGCTACCCGAAGGAGAGGGTGTCGCCGATCTCCTGCCCCGACAACGTCGCCTTCGACCCGCACGGCAACCTGTGGATCTCCACCGACGGCAACGCCCTCGGCTCCCACGACGGCCTGTTCGGCGTCGCCACCCACGGCGAGCGGCGCGGGGAGCTGAAGCAGTTCCTGACCGTGCCGACCGGCGCCGAGACGTGCGGTCCGATCATCCAGAACCGCCGCGTGCTCGTCGCGGTGCAGCACCCGGGCGAGGTCGACGGCGCGAGCGTCGAGAAGCCCGCCTCCACCTGGCCCGACGGGCCGGGCCAAATCGTCCGCCCGTCGGTCGTCGTGGTCTACCGCAAGGACGGCCGCCCGATCGGCGTCTGACCCGCGAGGTCGCCCGCCCGGCCCGCCGGGGTGCCGCGCCCGTGACCCCCGGCAGCGGGCACGGGCGCGCGGGGGCGGGCCCCGGCGGGTCCCGGGGCGGCCCCGGCGGGTGCCGGTGGCCGGGCGGCCCCACGGGCGGGTCCCGGGGCGGCCCCGGGGCCGGGGGCGTACGGGCCGCCCGGTCCCACGGGCCGCCCGGTCCCAGGCGCGGGCCCGGTCCCACGCGGGCCGGCCCCTCGGGCGGCGGGGTGGCTTCACGGGGTGGCGCGGGCCTGTGCGCGCCACCTCGTGAACTGCTCCGCCGGGTCGCCCGTGTACGACCACGGGGACCGCGACACCCGCGGACCCAGCAGCCGGAACAGATCTCCCGCCACCTCCAGGCGGCCCGCGTAGCAGGCGGCGTGCGTGAGGTAGTTGAGGAGCTCCACCTCCTCGGGGCGGACCGGGCCCGGCGCCCGGTCGCCGATCCACCGCTCCCAGGTGCGGCGCACCTCCGTGACGGCCAGCTCGTGCTTCCAGTGCTGGTCGAAGCCGCGCACCGAGCCCGGCCCGCGGCCCCGGCCCAGCTCGCCGTCGACGACGTACCGGTACTCCTCGACGCGCGCGATCTGCACCAGCACCGGCAGCGGGCAGCCGGGCGGCGCCGCGCCCGCCGCGTCCCGCGCGAAGTCGTACATCGAGCCGTGCGTGCCGTGCCACCGGGCCGACCAGTAGCGCAGCAGCTGCACGTGGCCCTCGGTGTTGTGCGGGTCGCGCCGGCGCAGCTCGTCCCACCAGCGGCGCAGCTCCGCCCGGCCGACACCGCCCTCGTACAGTCGGGCCACCGTCAGCAGCGACACCCACGGCATCGGGTCGACGGGGCGGGCGTCCGCCGCGGCCAGGCAGGTGTGGACGGCCGCGTCCACCCGGCCCCGGTCCACGGGGGTGCCGCGGCCCGCCGCGATGGCCGCGTCGAAGACCCGTACCACCTCGGTCGCGGCCCGCAGGACCGCCGCGTCCGGGTTGTCCGGCTCGGCCGCCCACCACCCCTCGACGGCCGAGGTGCCGGCCGCGGCGTGCGCGAGCAGCCGGACGCGGTGGGTGCGCAGCGGCCAGTCGTCGCCGGTCTCCCGCAGCAGGTCGCGGACGCCCTGCCAGCGGCCGATGACGAGGTCGTGCCGCACGTCGTCGAGGGCCGCGTCCCCGAAGTACGGGTCGAGGTCCGGGACGAACCGTCCGTCGCGCGCGGCGCGCGACACGCGGCCGATGAGCCCGACGCGTCTGCCGGCGCGGCCGTGCCGGGCGTGCCCGCCGCGGCCGGTCCTGTCCGGGCGCTCCCCTCCGGTGGCGCGGTGGCGTGCGGCCATGCCTTCTCCCCCCGGTCGCGTGGTCCTCGCGTGGTCGGTCGTGGTCAGAAGTCGGTCGCCAACGGCTCGTCGGCGTCCGGCCGGTGCTGCCGCGGCACGTCCGGGTAGCGTCCCTCCGCCCCGGCGAGCGTCCGTACCGCGTCCAGCTTCGCCGGACGGTAGTACGAACTGCCCCGCCGCCAGTACCAGGTCATCGGAATGAGACCTGCCGCGAGGCCGCCGAGGCCGATCACGACGGACGGGCCGGACAGCTCCGCCAGCGACTCGACGAAGATCCACAGCATGAACGCCGAGCCCAGCAGCGGCCACACCCCGCCCAGCAGGAACTCCCGCACCGACGACAGCAGCAGTTTGCGGTAGGCGACGACGGCGGCGAGCCCGGCCAGGCCGTAGTAGAACGCGATCTGCAGCCCCATCGCGCTGACGGCGCCCGAGAGGATGTCGCCCACCGAACCGAGCGCGTTGGCCGCGACGAACAGCGCCAGCGCGACGGCCCCGACGACGCAGATCGCCACCCACGGAGTGTTCCACCGGCGGTGCACCGCGCCGAACGCGGCCGGCACGGTCCGGTCCCGGCCCATCGCGAACAGCGTCCGGGACACCTGGATCAGCGTCGTCTCCAGCGTCGCCACCGTCGACAGCATCACCGCCACGACGAGCAGCTTCCCGCCGACCCCGGGCCAGATCGCGTCCCCGAGCAGGGAGACGGTGTCGGCGGCGCCGCGCGCGGTGACCTCCTCCGCGGACAGGACGACGTTCACGGCGACCGTGAACGCCTCGAAGAGCAGGAAGACCACGCCGACCCCGACGAGCGCGGCGAACCCGGCCGTCCGCCGGCTGTCGCGGGTCTCCTCGCTGAGGTTGCCGGTGACGTCCCAGCCCCAGTACGAGAACGCGGCGATCAGCGCGCCCGACGCGAAGCCGGACACCCCGTCGAAGTGACCGAAACCGAACCACGACCAGTCGAACGCGGCGGCCGCGCCCCCGCGCACCACGGCGCCGAGGACGAACAGCAGCAGGATCAGCAGCTCGACCCCGGTGATGACCATCTGGGCCCGTACGGTCAGCCGGGCCCCGCCGAGGACGACCAGCAGCATCACCAGGAACCAGCCGGCGCCCACCGCCGTCGCGAGCCAGGTGTCGTGGGCCAGCGCCGGGTCGAACAGCGACAGCGTCAGCGCCCCGGCGGGCAGCGACCCCGCCACCATGAACAGCGTCGTGGACACCACCAGCGCCCACCCGCAGAGGAAGCCGAGGAACGGGTGCAGCGCCCGCCCCACCCACGAGTAGGCGGCGCCCGCGTTCACGTCGAGCCGGCCCAGCCGCCCGAAGGCCAGCACGATGCCCAGCATGGGCAGCGCGCAGTACAGCAGCGCGGCGGGCGCGGCGAACCCGACGGCGCCGACGAGCACGGCGGTCGTGGCGGCCAGCGAGTAGGCCGGGGCACTGCCCGCGACCGCCATGACGACGGTGTCGAACGTGCCCAGCACATTGGGTCGAAGCCCTCTGCCGGAAGTGTTGCGCATGCCGAACGTCCTTGACTGGCAGGGGATATGGCGCAGGGACAGCCGCATCGTAGACCCCTGCCTGGAACCCGTCGCTCCACCCCGCTCCCCGGCCCTCGGGTCTCGGACGGCGCGTCCGCGCGGTGCGCGGGCACGGCGGTCCCCGGGTCCGGGACGCCGGGCCCGCGCGGTGCCGCGCACCTGCCGCTCACCCGCCCCGGTGCAGCACGGCGTCCACGACCAGGGCCCGGTGGTCGCTGCCGGGCAGGTCGAGGAAGCGGGCGCCGCGCACCGCGAAGTCCCCGCTGACCAGCACGTGGTCGATCTGCGTCCAGGGAGGTACGGGCAGGTCCGCGGGCCACGACGGGGTACGCGCCCGGCCGGCCAGCCGGGCCGCGTCGTGCAGCCCGCCCGCCCGCAGGACGGCCCGGAACGCCGCGTGGTCCTGCGCCGCGTTGAGGTCCCCCGCGACGACCGCGGGCGTGCCCCGCCGCGCCGCCGCGTCGTCCCGCAGCAGCCCCAGCTCCCGCCGCCACTCCCCGACCAGGCCCGGTACGGGCGGCACCGGGTGCGCGAGCCGGAGCCGTACCGCCACCCCGCCGACCCGGGCCGTCGCGCCGGGCATGCCGAGGGCCGTTCCGGGCAGGACGTCCGGGCCCGTCAGGGGGAACGCGCTGAACACCGCTGATCCGGCCGCGCCCTCCCGCGCCGCCCTCGCCCGGTGCGGCAGCCGGTCGGCCAGCGCGGCGGAGAGCACGTCCGCGCAGGCCGGATCGCACTCCTGGACGAAGAGCAGGTCGGGCCGTTCGCGCCGGGCCGTGTCGACGAGGGCGGGGACCGCGTCGCCGTACTCGACGTTCGCCGTCAGCACCCGCACCGCCGCGGCGACCGGGCCGCGCGCGGCGGTCGTGGCGGGCCCGTACGGCAGGGTGGCCCAGACCGCCGCGGCGAGCACCCCCGCCGCCCACGCCGCCAGGGCCGGCCGGGCGCGTCCCCGCGCGGCGGGCGCGAGCAGCAGCGCCGCGGCCGCCGGGGCGCCCAGCCACGGCAGCAGCGACAGCAGTTGCGGCACGGGCGTGACGGCGTCGGTGTCCAGCAGCCGGGCGGCACAGGTCACGGTGGGCGCGACGAGCAGCGCCACGGCCCCCCACGCCGGCCGGCGGCCCGCCGATCCACCGGCCGGTCCCCGCGCCGGCCGGCGGCCCGCCGATCCACCCCCCGGCCCCCACGCCGGGGGGTGCCACCGGGCCGCCGCCCCCCGTGCCGGTCTCCCCGTTGCCGGCCGCCGCCGGCCCGCTGATCCACTTGCCGGCTCCCCCGCCCGGGTGTGCCCTGGGAAGCGGGTCCACCGGCCCGCGCGCCGCAGGACCCGTCGGGACACCCGTCGGAAGGAGCCCGACCATGGGCGCACACGCGGCACCCGCTCGCCACCGTCGTTCACGGCCCCGCCCGCCGGGCCGCACGGCGGACCGGCACCCCCTGCGCCGGGCCGTGCCCGCCGCCCTCGCCGTCGTCTACGGCCTGTACGCGGGATTCCTCCACCGGGGCGACGGCCCGACCGACTGGGGCGACGTCCTGTTCGGCCTGGTCTGCGCCCTGGTGTTCGGCGCGCTCTGCTTCGTGCTCGCGCGGGCCCAGGGCTCGCTGCCCCGGGAGACGCGCGGCCTGGCGTACGGAGCGCTGGGCGGGATCGGCGTCGGCTTCCTGTACAGCGCCTCCGGCGGCACGCTCCTGGCCTGCGCCGTGCTCGGCCTGCTCGTCGGGGCGGCCGTCTTCTGCGCGGCGTTCTACGTCTTCTACACCCATGAGTGACCCCGCGGATCGGCCGCGCACCCGCCCGCGCGGACGCCTGCGGCCACGGTAACGCAGCCCACCCCACCGGTCACCGCAGGTCACGGGCCGCCCATACCCGCACCGCGCCGCATGGCGCCGTGCGGGTGACGGCCGGACACTGGGGGAGTGCCGCCACACCCGCGCACCACGGGCACCGGACGGCGCACCACCGGAACCGGGCAGCGCGCCGCAGCACCGCCGCTCGGGCCGCACCGCCGCTCCGGCCCCACCCCCGGAGGGCCCCGGAGCACACCGGAGGACCCCGCCATGACCCCACACCCCGTCGGCGCCGGCACGGCCGTCCCCGACCTCGCGGTCGAGACGCACGGCCTGGTCAAGGTGTTCGGCGCCACCCGGGCCGTCGACGGCGTCGACCTGCGCGTGCCCGCCGGCACGGTCTACGGGGTGCTCGGGCCGAACGGCGCCGGCAAGACGACCGCCGTGAAGGTCCTCGCCACCCTGTTGCGCCCCGACGGCGGCGAGGCCCGGGTCTTCGGCCGGGACGTGGTGCGCGACGCCGACGCCGTCCGCGGCCGGGTCAGCCTCACCGGCCAGTACGCCTCCGTGGACGAGGACCTGACCGGCACGGAGAACCTCGTCCTCCTCGGGCGGCTCCTCGGCCACGGCCGGACCGCCGCCCGCGACCGCTCCGCGCAGCTGCTGGAGGCGTTCGGGCTGGCGGACGCGGCGGCGCGGCAGGTGAAGCACTACTCGGGCGGCATGCGGCGCCGCATCGACATCGCCGCGTCCATCCTCAACACCCCCGACCTGCTCTTCCTCGACGAGCCGACGACCGGCCTCGACCCCCGCTCCCGCAACCAGGTCTGGGACATCGTGCGGGCCGTCGTCGCCCAGGGGACCACGGTGCTGCTCACCACCCAGTACCTGGACGAGGCGGACCAATTGGCGTCCCGCATCGCGGTCATCGACCGGGGCAGGGTCATCGCGGAGGGCACCAAGGGCGAGCTGAAGGCGTCGGTGGGCTCCGGCTCCGTCCACGTGCGGCTCCGGGAGGCGGAGCAGCGGGACGAGGCGGTGCGGGTCCTGGAGGCGGCGCTCGGCACGACCGCGCAGCTCGACCCGGACCCCGTGGCGCTGACCGCGACGGTCGACGGCGGGCGCAGCGAGCTGGGCGCGGCCGAGCAGGCGGCACGGGCGCTCGCCGCACTCGCCCGGGCGGGTGTCACCGTGGACGACTTCGCGCTGGGGCAGCCGAGTCTGGACGAGGTGTTCCTGGCGCTGACGGGCAAGGAGGGGTCGGCATGAGCACGACCACGTCGCAGAAGTCGCAGAAGCAGCGGGCCGACGACGCGGCGGTCGCCGTACCGCGCCCCGCGGACCTGGCCGCCCTGCTGGTCACCGGCGCGGACCGGCGGCCACCGCGCCCGTCCGCCCTGTCGGCGTCCCTCACCTTCGGCTGGCGGGCGATGCTCAAGATCAAGCACGTGCCCGAGCAGCTCTTCGACGTGACGGCCTTCCCGATCATGATGGTGCTGATGTACACGTACCTCTTCGGCGGCGCGCTCGCCGGGTCGGTCGCGCAGTACATCCAGTTCCTGCTGCCCGGCATCCTCACGATGAGCGTCGTGATGATCACCATGTACACGGGGATCGCCGTCAACACCGACATCGAGAAGGGCGTCTTCGACCGCTTCCGCACCCTGCCCATCTGGCGCCCCGCCCCGATGGTCGGCTACCTGCTGGGCGACGTGGTCCGGTACCTGATCGCGTCGGCGGTCATGCTCTCCGTGGGCCTGCTCATCGGCTACCGGCCCGACGGCGGGGTGGTCGGGGTGCTCGCGGGCGTGGCGCTGCTGATGGTCTTCTCGTTCGCGTTCTCGTGGATCTGGACGATGTTCGGGCTGCTGCTGCGGAGCGAGAAGTCCGTGATGGGCGTCAGCATGATGGTGATCTTCCCGCTGACGTTCCTCAGCAACGTCTTCGTGGACCCGCGCACCATGCCGGGCTGGCTCCAGGTGTTCGTGAACAACAGCCCCGTGACCCACCTGGCCACGTCGGTACGGGAACTGATGGCGGGCGCCCGCCCCTTGGCGGACATCGCCTGGACCCTGGGCTGGTCGGCGGTGTTCGTGACGGTCTTCGGCGCGGTGACGATGCGCCTGTACAACCGCAAGTAGGGGGCCGGGGCGGGCGGGAGTCCGGCGGCACGCCGCCTCGGGGGGCGGTCACCCGTCGCCGCCCCGGCACCGCCCGGATCCGGTGCCGCCCGGCCCCTGCCCTCGCGCCAGGCCCGCAGCGCCCGCCCCGGCACCACCGCCGCCCGGACCCGGCACCGCCGCCGCCCCGCGCCCCCCCGCCCCCGCGCGCACCCCGACCCCTCCCGGGCACCGGCACGCGGCACCCGCCGCCTCACCCCACCCGGACCGGCCGGTAGGGTTCCGGCCCGTGAGCTGCCCGGAGAACACCCCGCCCGTCACCGTCGTCGGCATCGGCGCCGACGGCTGGGCCGGGCTGTCCGGTCCCGCCCGCGACGCCCTGCGCGCCGCGGAGGTCGTCATCGGCGGCGGCGCCCGCCAGCTCGGCCTGCTGCCGCGGGCGGAGGTCACCGCGGAGCGCGTCGCCTGGCCCGTACCGCTGCGCCCCGCCGTGCCGCGGCTGCTGGCGGCCCACGCGGGCCGCCGTGTCGCGGTCCTGGCCAGCGGTGACCCGATGTTCCACGGCGTCGGCCGCGCCCTCGCCGAGGTCCTCGGCCCGGAGCGGCTGCGCGTCCTGCCGCACCCGTCGTCCGTCGCGTACGCCTGCGCCCGGCTCGGCTGGCCCGTGGAGGACACCGCGACCGTCACGCTGGTCGGCCGCCCCCTAGACACCCTGACCGCCGCCCTCCACGACGGGCGGCGCCTGCTGGTGCTCAGCTCCGGCGCCGCCACCCCGGGCGAGGTGGCCGCCCTGCTGCGGGCCCGCGGGTACGGGCCCAGCCGCCTGCGCGTGCTGGAGCAGCTCGGCCACCCCGACCGCGAACGCGTCCTGCGCGGCACCGCCGAGGAGTGGCCGCACCCGCCGGGCGACCCGCTGAACGTCGTCGCCGTCGACTGCGTCCGCGCGCCCGACGCGCCGCGCCTCGGCGCCGTACCCGGGCTGCCCGACACGGCGTACGAGCACGACGGGCAGCTCACCAAGCGCCACGTGCGCGCCGCGACGCTCGCCGCGCTGGCGCCCGCGCCCGGCGAGCTGCTGTGGGACGTCGGCGGCGGCTCCGGCTCCATCGGCGTCGAGTGGATGCGCGTCCACCCCACCTGCCGCGCCGTCACCGTCGAGCGCGACCCGCAGCGCGCCGCCCGCATCGCCCGCAACGCCGCCGCCCTCGGGGTACCGGGCCTGCGGGTCGTCCGGGCCGCCGCGCCCGCCGGCCTCGCCGGACTGGACACCCCCGACGCCGTGTTCGTCGGCGGCGGGCTGACCGCGCCCGGTCTGCTGGACGCCTGCTGGGCGGCGCTGCGGCCGGGCGGCCGGCTGGTCGCCAACACCGTCACCCTCGAATCGGAGGCGCTGCTCGCCGACCGGTACCGGCGCCACGGCGGCGAACTGGTGCGGCTCGCGGTCGCGCACGCCGTCCCGGTGGGCGGCTTCACCGGCTGGCGCCAGGCCATGCCGGTCACGCAATGGTCCGTCACGAAGCAGGAGACAGCAGGATGACCGTCTACTTCATCGGGGCGGGCCCCGGCGCCGCCGACCTCATCACCGTGCGCGGCGCCCGCACCCTCGCCTCCTGCGGGGTGTGCCTGTACGCCGGGTCGCTCGTCCCCCGCGAGCTGCTCGCCGAGTGCCCGCCGGACGCCCGGCTCGTCGACACGGCCCGCCTCGACCTGGACGCCATCACCGCCGAGCTGGTCCGCGCGCACGAGGAGGGCCACGACGTGGCCCGCCTCCACTCGGGCGACCCGTCCGTCTTCAGCGCCGTCGCCGAGCAGATGCGGCGGCTGGACGCGGCGGGCATCCCGTACGAGGTGGTGCCGGGCGTCCCGGCGTTCGCCGCCGCCGCCGCGTCGCTGAAGCGGGAGCTGACCGTGCCGACCGTCGGCCAGACGGTCATCCTGACCCGGATCGCCGAGCAGGCCACGGCCATGCCGGAGGGCGAGGACCTCGCGACGCTCGGCCGCAGCGGTGCCCTGCTGGTGCTGCACCTGGCGGCCCGGTACGTCGACCGCGTCGTCGCCGAACTGACCCCGCACTACGGCGCGGACTGCCCGGCGGCGGTCGTCGCGATGGCCAGCCGCCCCGACGAGGTGGTCCTGCGCGGCACCCTCGCCGACATCGCGGCGGCCACGAAGGAGGCCGGCATCACGCGCACGGCGGTCATCCTGGTGGGCCGTACGCTGGCGGCGACGCAGTTCCGGGACAGCCACCTGTACTCGCCGGAGCGGGACCGGCACACCTGCGACTGAGCCACCCGGCCGGCCGTCGCCCGGCGGCGGGGCGGCGGGGCGGCGGGGCGGCGGGGCGGCGGCGGCCCGGCCCGCCGGGTTGCCCGTCCGCCTGTCCGACCGCCCCGCCGGCCCGCCGGCCCGCCGGCCCGCCGGCCCGCCGGCCCGCCGGCCCGGAGACCGGCCGATGACAATCCCCACACGGAAAGTCCGGGCCGCGGGGGCAACTGTACGGCTCGCCCCGGTTTGGGAGTTGGTGGAGCGTCAGCTTCCCCGGCGGTGCGGTCGGCCCCCCGGCCCGTGCCCTTCTCCGGGGCGAGCGGGCTCCCTACGATCGACCCGACCACCGGCGTGACCTGCCGCGTGCGTGACCTCCGCTCCCGGGGAAAGAGCACTCGTGAAGACCAGACGTACTTTCGCGACCACCGTCGCCACCGCCGTCGCCGCCACCGTGGCCGCCCCCGTCGTCCTGCTCGCCGCGTCGCCGGCGTCCGCCGGGACGACGGCCCCGGCGGCGCCCGCCACCCCGGCGGCACCTGCCGCCACGGTGGCTGCGGCGGCCCTGGCGGCACCGGGCGCCCCGGCCCCCGGCCCGACGGCGCCGCTGGTGTCCCCGCCGGCCGCGTCGGCCGCCCTCCGCGCGGACGGACCGTCCGCCGCGGACCTGAAGCGGCTGGAGAAGGCCGTCGCCGACGCCCGCAAGGCGCTCGACGCCGCCATCGCGGCGCGGGCCGCGGCGAGTGCCGCGATCGACGCGGCGTTCGAGCCGACCAACCCGCACGTACTGGCGATCGCCGCGGCGGAGAAGGAGGCGGCCGCGGCCGCCGAGAAGGCCGCCAAGGCCGAGGAGGCCCTGAAGGCAGCTCGCGAGAAGCTCGCCGCCGTCACCTCGGACGAGACGGCGACGCCGCAGCAGAAGGAGGACGCGCGGAAGGCCGTCCAGGAGGCCGAGACGGCCACCGAGGCCGCCGCGACGGCGAAGGCCGCTGCGGACGGGAAGGTCCAGGACGCCGACCGTGCCTACGACGACGCCAAGTTCGCCCTCGCCAAGGCCCTCGGCGCCGCCCAGACCGCCGTCGCGAAGGCCCGGGAGGAGCTGGCCGCCGCGGAGAAGGCCCTCGCCGACGCGAAGGGCAGCGGCCACGGTGTCTGCGCCCGCGACGAGACCGCCGTCGCCGAGCTGGTCGGACTGCCCGAGAAGATCGTGGTGGGCAAGCCGGTCGAGCTGACGGTCCGCGTCACCAACACGTCCGAGCGGACGATGGACCGCGCCTACGGCCAGATCGTGATCGGTTCGGCCGACAGGGGCGTCGTCCCGCCGTTCGGGCTGGAGTGGACGTCGAGGACCGCGCCCGGCTGGAAGAAGGCGGACACCTCCGGGCTCGCCGTCAACGTCGGCCCGCTGGCCCCCCGTGCCGCCGGCACGTACACCCTGCGCCTGAGCCCGGCCGCCGACGCGAAGGCGTGGAAGGGCCGGATCGAGGTGTCCGCCTGGTACGAGCGCGGCGAGGACTGCGGCGCCAACGCGCGCTGGACGAGCCACCCGCTGGAGCTCGGCGTGGCCCCGTCCCCCACCCCGAAGCCCACCCCGAAGCCGACCGCGAAGCCGACTCCGACGCCCAGCAGCTCCCCGAGCCCGCAGGGCGGCACGGGCAGCACCCCGATCGGCACGACCACGACCACCACGACCACCGGGACGACCACCGGGACCCTCGCGAAGACCGGTTCCTCCGACGCCCTGGGCGGCTACGCGCTCGCCGCGGGCGCCGCGATCGTCATCGGCGCGGGCGCGGTGTTCGCCACCCGCCGCCGCTCCACGACGGGCGCCTGACACACCCGCGCGCCGCGCGTCACCCCCGGGCCAGGCCCCGGCCGCGTAGACCCCCGAGTCCGCGGCCGGGGCCTCCGCACGCCCGCACCCCCCGGCCCCGGCCCCCGCATCCCCCGGCCCCGATCGGCCCCCGCAGCCCTTCGGCTCCCGAAGCGCTTCCGCCCGGGTGGTTCCCCGCACCCCGACGCGCCACCCCGCGCGCCCCCGCAACCACCCCCACCACCTCCCGCACCCCCCACACCGCACCCAACACCGCGCCTGGCAAGCCCAGTTGCCGCGACCGACCGTCCTCGCCGCCGGCCCCCCGCGCCCCGGCCCCCGGCAGGTCCCCTTCCCCCACCGGGTCACGGTGTGTTCACTTCTCCCCTACCGGGAGCCCGCCGCGCGCCGGCACGGCGGGCGCCCACCATGTCCACCGTGCGGTCCGCACGTACGAGGGGGAGGCGCCCATGGCAGGAAAGCGAGCCGCGAGGTGATCGCGGCGGTCGGCCACACCGACCTGACCCCGGAGACCCTGGCCCTGGTCGAGGAGGAACTGCGCACCCGCCTGGAACACCTCGCGGACGACGCCACCGGGCTCGTACGCGTCGGCGCGGGCCTGCCCGTGGCGTTCGGCCGCGCGGTCCGCGGGGCGGGCCGCGGCCTGGTCGTCCTGCTCCCGGCCCAGGGCTCGGTACCGGCCGTGCTCCCCCGCCGCGACCGCCACGCCGCCGGCGAACTCCTCCGCCTGGCCGAGCAGATGCGGCTCATGCCGTACGACCCGGAGGGCCGCGACGCGTGCGTCGGCGCGGACGAGCGCATGATCGCCACCAGCCGCCACATCCTGGCGGTCTGGGACGGCTCCCCCTCCGACGGGCGCGACGCGACGGCCCACCTGGTCGCCTACGCCCGCGCCCGCGGCATCCCGGTGGACGTGGTCTGGCCCCCGGGCGCCACCCGCCACCCCATTCCCGCGGTCACATGACCGGCCGGGCGGGGCAAGCCTCCGCAGCCGTCCGAGCGCCCGGCGTCCCGGAACGCGGCACCTACCGGGGAGGAGAGCCGTCGCGGGCCCGCCGGGTCGCCCCACGGCTCACCACCCAGATGCTGATCAGCACCATGAGCACCCCGCCGACCAACCACCCCACGGACCCACCGGCGCGGTAGTCCCTGATCCCGGTGGCCAGGAGGAGACCGGACGGGATGAGCCCCGCCCAGTCGAGGACCCGATCCGCCCTCGTGGCTCTCGAAGACTCGGTCACGGGCCGATCCTGACAGGTGGGGGTGCCCGCCACCAGACCGGAAGCCGCCGACAACGGTGCCACAGGAGCCGACCGGACGGACCGGGGCGAGAGGGACCGATCCCTCCGGAGCCCTCGTCGCGTCCCAGCGGCGTCCGGTCTCAGGCGACCTCAACCCCCCGGGGTGCTCAAAGACGCCGGCGCCCTACACCTGCCTGCAGCATCCGTACTGCCGGCATATGTAGTAGTGGCCCGAGGATCTCATGAGGAAGCCGCATTCCGGACAGGCGGGGACTTGATGCGGGTTGACTCTGAGCACGCACGCGTTCTGCATCTTCAATGCGACCTCAGCGGTTTCCCGCCCATGGTGGCGGATGCCTTGCTGCATGAACTCGAATGCGCCGTAGACGTGTCCACACTCCGGGCAAGGGATTCGGTTGGAGTACAGAACCCCCGCATCCGATACACCCAGCTCGGACTCGATCCGCTCCTTCTCTTGGTCCGAGACCTCCTCCAGGCCGTATCGCTTCTTCTGTTCAGGGGTCCAGTACCATTCGATGATCGCGTCGTACTGACTCTGCGGCAGGTAGAACGTGGCCGACAAGCCGCTGTGAATGGTGGCCTTCACGATGGATATCACGGTGTGGCCGTCGGTCGAGATCACGGGGTTCCCGCTGCCGACTACTCCATCGATGGAGGTCAACAGGTTTTCCATGGCAATGCACCCGCCTACGGTGAGGGCTGAGTGGGAATTCCGGCCGGGCGTCGAGGGGAAGGTGTTTCCGTCCATCCGGCCTCGTCTCACAGGCGACGGATGTTGACGTTTTGCCACGCAGGGCCGATAGGAATTCATCGTCTCATGGTGCGCTGTGGGTGCAAGCCAGGGCGTAGTGGCGACATGGGAGTGGGCGATCACCCACCCATGAATGGTTTCTTGTTTGACGGTTTTCTTGTCGACAGGTGATGAGTGAACATCCGCCACAGGGCCGAAAGATCTCAGAAAAAAGGGGGGACGGGCCCCGGGACGGGCCAGACAGCATGTCCGGGCTCTGGGAGGGGCTCGCCGACGGCGACACGTATGCGAGCACGGCGGAACGGGCGTGCTTCTGCGGCGACCCCACGACCTGGGGTCCGAGAGCGCCCCGGTGATGAACTGGCGGTTCGCGTCCACCTCGTGCCCGTATCGGCAAGCACCGCATCGACCGCTTGAAGCCCGAGCGCCGCCGCGCCGGCGAAGCAGCCGCGGCTCGAAGAAGAGGAATCGGAGGTCGAGCCCCAGTCCTTCGAAGAGGTTCGACGTCTACTGATCGAAGTCAACAAGCGCCGGGACGGTGCCCGCTGGGTGCCGTCGCCGGCACTCGGTCCGCGGCAGGGCGAGACGCGTGGTCTCCGCTGGTGTGCCGTCGACTTGGGCGACGAGTACCCCAAGCTGCGCCGGAACCGTCCGCGGCCGAAGTGCCGGCACGGATGCCCGGAGTCTCGCCGTGCGGCCGGGCGGTGGCCGGGTGCTGCCCGCATCGAGTACGGGTGCGGCGCGAGACCCAGAACGCGAAGTCCCGAACGGGCCGCCGTGCGGTGCCGTTGCCGAGCCCGCTGGGCGCTGTGCTCCGGCAGCATGCCGAGGCGCGGGCGTGCGGACCCGAGGCCGCCGGCAGCCTGTGGCGGTGAGTCGGACTACGTGTGCACCACGCCGCTCGGAGGGCCGCTGAGCGCGAACACGCATTGCCGCGGCTGCAAGCGGCTGCTCGAAGGCGCACAGGCGCGGGATGGCCGGCTCCACGATGCCCGCCACACCGCCGCCACCGTCCTCATGCAGGGTCGTTCGTCAGCGTCCACTCACGTTCGGCTGCTGGCGGTGTCACGGCTCTCGGCCCTCCATGAACCACCCCGGACAGTGCCGAACGAGACGGAAACTGAGACGGAGCCCAGCGGAAGTGGTGGCGGCCGGCAAGCCTTCAGAAGGGGGGAGCGGTGTCGTAGCCGTCCTGCGACTCGACACCCCGAGGCTGAGGCTCGGATTCGGCGTCACAGACGGCATATCGCTCCTGCAGGACCTCCGACCCGGTGGTGTCATGGCCCCAGCTTGCCAGCGCATCGATCGCCCTCTCCTGGTACTTCCATGCCTCACTCGTAGCCAAGACGTTGCGCAGCATGGGGGCCAGGGCGTCTCGCAGGTGAATGAGATGAGGGTCGTCGAGCAGCGGGATACAGGCGGAGACGGCCGCTGCGCGTACGTCAGTGTCGGGATCATCGAGGAACGCAGAGACGGCGTGGAAGAGCTGCGGCCGAATCCGGCAGATCGCGACGAACGGCGGGTACTCCTCGGGCGGGAACCCGAAACGCCGACTGGTGGCCGCGGCCTCGTCGTCTGCTGCGTCGGCGACGGAGTCAAGCCACCCCAGCAACTCGGCGCGCATCGGTCCAGAGAAGCCGTGGGGCCCCTTCTCGACGGCTTCGAGGGTTCGGGCATCGCCGAGGATGCCCGCCACGTACATGGCAGCCGGCGCCGTGGCGGTGTACAGGGTGTTCTGGTGGTGCACCACGTGATGCAGACGGCTCAATGACTCCGACCTCACGCGCAGATCGGTGTCCATGAGACCTTGCAGCATCTGCGGTACGTCCTGAGCCGTTCCGTAGGCATGCTCCAGAGTGCTCCATGCTGTTCCGGACAGCACCTCTGCGGGGGCCATCGGCTCGACTGTCTCGTGGGGGAGGGGCACGCCGCGAGTATGGCGCAGGGCCGACGAGTACGAGCTGTCGGCCCTGTGCCTTCTGTTCCGTAGCTCTGGCCGGATCGGTCAGCGGAGGTCATACCGGCCGCTGGGTGGGCCCGTGGTGACGCTACCGTGCGGGGCGGTTACTGCCGCCCTCCGCCGCGGCGCCCCCTACTCGGTGGAAGGGCGCGTACAACCCACTGGTGCCCGCCGGAGTCTTCAGTCGCCGACTCAGACCGCGTCCTATGTGGTGAGGCGGTCGTTGGGCGGGTCATGGGGCGGGGTACGTGGAGTTGGATTGTTCCGGACGGGCTGTGGGAGATCGCGAAGCCGCTGATCCCGCCGTCGAGGGTGCGGCCGCAGGGCGGCGGGACGCAGGACACGCCTGATGGGACGCTGATCGCCGCGATCATCTACGTCCTGGTCAGCGGCTGCGCCTGGCGGGCCTTGCCGCCCTGCTTCGGGACGTCGAAGGCAACCGCCCATCGCCGGTTCCTGATCTGGTCCCGTGCCGGGGTGTGGGGCCGGTTGCACGAGGAGATCCTGCATCACCTCGACGACGCCGGCCTGCTCGACCTCTCCCGCGCCGTCCTCGACCCCGCCCACGGCAGGGCGAAAAAGGGGGCGGACTCACCGGTCCGAGACCCGTGGACCGGGGCAAGCCGGGCACGTCCTGTCGGACGCGAACGGACTGCCCCTCGTCGTCGGCCTCTCGGCCGCCAACGGGTCCCCGGCTGTTGACACAGTCACAAATGAGCGAGTAGCTCGAGGCCCGCTGGGTCACCGCCGAGGAGTTCACCGGACTGCGCCCCACGTTTGCCGGCGACCGCCCCTTCTTCGACGATGTGCTGCCGACGCGGGGACATCAGGTCCCAGAGGAGCCTGTACAGAACTGACTCCCCACCGCGCCGGCCACTCCGCTCCGGCTACTTCGCCGCTCAGTGTTCGTGCGTCACCTGAGCCAGCAGCTCACGGATCTCCCGCAGGCTCATCCGCGTACCGGGGTCGGAGTCCCGCTCCTCGATCTGCGCGAAGTGTTGTTCGGCCGTGGCCAGGTCGCCGCGGTGCCGGGCCAGTCGGCCGGCGAGGCGGTGGCCGGCGAGGTGGCCCGGGTACTCGGCGAGGATGTCCGCGACGAGTGGCGCGGCCTCCTCGTCGCGCTCCGCCTCGACGAGCAGCTCGGCCAGCTCGGGACGGGGATCGACGCGCCCTTCGAGCGGTCCGCGCGGTGGGTCGAAGTCGCCGGAGCGCTCCACGGCGCGGCGCAGCCACTGCTCGGCCTCCGCGGTGCGTCCGAGCCGGCGCAGCGCCCTGCCGAGGTGGTACGCCGCCTCGGGGATGTCGTTCTCCCACGCCTTCACGAGCCACCGCTCGGCCTCGGCGTACCGCCCCCAGCGCACCATGCTGCGACCGGCCAGGAACGCGGGCCGCGCCAGACCGCCCTCGGCGGCGCGCACATACCAGCGCTCCGCGAACTGCGGGTCTCCGCCCCGTTGTTCGGAGGCCCAGCCGACGCCCCAGGCTGCCCTCGCGTGACCGAGTTCCGCGGCCTTCAGCGTCCAGATGCCGGCGGCCCGCTCGTTCTTCGCGTGGGTGTGGATCCCGGCGATGCTGTACGCAGCCCTCGCGTCCCCGGCCTCGGCGGCCGGCCCGAAGTACGGCACGAGCAGGGTCTCGTCGGCATGGCAGTCCTGCAGCATGCGGCCGAGCTCGAGCAGCGCGCGCGGAGTGCCGGTCTTGCGGTACCAGTCGGCGGCGTCGGGCAGCCGGTACAGGCGGTCGAGTGCATCGGCGTACGCGAAGCACTCCTCGGCTCCCCCGGACTCCGCGGCCGCCCGCAACTCGGGCAGGCGCGCCGCGAGTTCGGGGTCGGGCAGTCGGGCGGGGTCGGCGCGAATCGCCGCGATCTCCTCGAGCTGCTCGACGAACATCCTGGGCAGGCCGCCGTACTGATCGTTCTCGTCCTCGGTGTCGCCGGTGAGACGCAGCCATCGCTCGGCCTCGTCCAGCCGCCGCTGCATGATGCCGATCAGACCGAGGTGGAAGCGGGCGTAGTCGTGACCATCGGGTGCTGCGGCCGCCGTCTCGAACCAATGCTCGGCCGTGCGCTGGTCACCGCGCTCGAAGGCCCAGACACCCAGGACGTAGGCCGCGCCCGAGTAGCCGAGCTCGTGCGCCCGTACGGCCAGGGCGCGTGCCTCCTCGATCCGGTCGCTGTCGCGGGCTACCAGGATGGCCTGCTCGACCAGGGCCTGGTGCGAGCCGACCGCC
Organism: Streptomyces changanensis; assembly: GCF_024600715.1. NCBI lineage: Bacteria > Bacillati > Actinomycetota > Actinomycetes > Kitasatosporales > Streptomycetaceae > Streptomyces > Streptomyces changanensis. The sequence goes on along the minus strand of NZ_CP102332.1, from coordinate 3,236,197 downwards.
GCGGCTCGCGCGTAGAGAGCCTCCGCCGCGCGGATCGTGCTCGGGTAGTACGTGAACATGCCCGCGTACTCCGGGTCCCGCAGCGGACTCAGCGCCTCGAACGCGGCCTCGGCGTCCCCGTCAGCCTCCGCCCGCGCGAGCCGCTCCTCCCAGAGCTCAAGGTCGTCGACGATGTTCTCGATCACCTGACGGGCCGAGGCCGCCTTGCGGTCACCCAGTTCGGCCGCCTCGTCCAGCTGCGCCTGTGCTTCGGCGAAGGCACCGTGGCGGGCGGCTTTGAGCACCGCGCCGTTGGTGAGGCTCTGGACGTGGCCGAGCGCGGCTCCCCGCGCGTACCACTCCTGTGCTCCGTCCTGGTCGCCGGACTCCTTCAGGAGTGTGGCGAGCCCGAAGGCGCAGCCGCCGTCACGGTCGGCAGCGCTGCGGTACCAGCGCTCGGCTTCGGCGAACTCCCAGCGGTCCTTGTGGCAGATCGCGAGCGTGCGCGCCGCATCTGCGTCCCCGTGCTCGGCGGCCTTGGCCCACCAGGGCAGGGCCTGGTCCATCCGGCCGCTCTTGCCGAGGAATGTGGCGTAGGCGCGGTACGCGCCGTCCTGTCCGGCCTCGGCAGCGGCCGCCAACTCGGCTTCCTGGTCGCGTATGTGCTCATGCGTCTCCCCGTGTGTCATTCCGTGATCGTGTCAGGCGGCCACGGCCGGGGCGGATACGGGGGCCGGGGCGTGAAGGAGACGTTCCACCTCAACGCGAAGCGCCCCTCCGCCGCCTGCGAGGAGGCTGCTCGCGCAGCCGCTGCCGATGCCCCGCCGGCCGGATCCCGGACGCGACGGGAAGGGACGCCTTCACCACCGCGTACAGGGCAGCCAGGGAGCAGGCGGTCCGTGTTCGTCGCCGTCGAGCGCCAGGCCCGCGGTGGACGGTGAAGACCGACGCGCTCACCGCACCGCACGGGTGTGGTGTCACTTCCGTGGAAGAGCTCCGGCAGACTCAACCACCGCTACGAGCGCGTCACCCTCGCGACCACCTGGCCTTTCTCGGCCTCGCCGCAGCCCTCTGCTGCTACAAACGACTTCTCCGCCTCACCACATGGGACACGGTCCAGGCGTCAGTCGACCTCCGTCGGGCTGGAGCGGAGCCGGAGCCCCGGCCTGCGTGCCACCATGACTTCCGAGCGCTTCGCGACCGACACAGGGGAGGGAACGTGGGCAGCACCACGTCCGCCAAATGGTCCGGCTGGCGCAGCCGAATTGTCGAGATACCGGGTGCAGGAGGCGGGAAGCCGGTCCTCTTGGAGTTCCGCGCCGGCCTCACCACGAGCTTCAGCCTGTCGACCGTGCGCGAGGGTCCCTATCATCAGCGGGCCCACGACACGCTCGTCACCATTGGCCGGACTGGGCCGTCGCACATCGTCCTGCCGGCGGACTGCACCGCCCTCGCCATCCGGCGAGTCGTGGCGGGCAGCGAGGGCGCCAGTGGCCTGGGCCGGTGGAAGGTGCGCATCGTGGACAGCGACGCGCTGCCTCAGCTCCCGAGCAGAACAGCCCAGGGAAACGGAACCCAGACCTTCGGCTATTTCAGCCCCAAGCCGTACTTCGAGTACGCGCCGGTTGTGCACTACGACTTCATCGACTCCCCCGGCACCATCATCTACACACCGGCCGACGGTGGGAAGCAGCTGATCCGCTCCACTTCCGCTGTCGACCAGAAAGGCAGCCTGCGCCTTCCGCAGCACGGATACGTCACCTTGTCCGAACACGGCAAGTGGCGAATCTCGGTGACCTGACCCCACTGATCTGAGCGCTCTCCATGGTGATCAGATGGCGAGTTCGAGGGGACGACGGCTCGGACGACCGCGGTGATCCGGGTGGTGCCGCAACGGAGCTTCCGCAGGACCCGCCAGCTTTTCCGGATCGCTGTGGCGCGTTCGCCGAGGCTGCGGATCTTGGCATGATCCCGGTGGTGACGCCGCCGCCAGCCGCGCGGGTTCCTGCCCCGAAACGGAACACGGGTGCCGGAACTCGCACCCTGATACGCCTTGTCCGCCCGGCACTTGATGCCGTCGGCGGTCAAAGCGGCCGGGATGCCGTGCGTCCGGCCGCGGCCAGGTCGTGCGTGGCTCCCGGCAGTGCGTCCGATACCCAGATCAGGCGTCCGGCCGGGTCGGCGGGAACCTGCACGTTCATGCCGTGGTGCTTCCTCTTCCCCGAGTGGTACGGACGGCCGGCAGCGATGCGGTCGATCGGTAGGAGCGTGCCGTCGGGGATCACGTACGCCCTCCTGCGGACCGTGTCCATGGCGTGCTCCAGCGTCGGAGCGAGCGGTGCCGGGAGATCGACGGCCTCGCGTATGTAGCGGTGGACCGTCGCGATCCCGATGCGGAAACCCGCCGCGAGGCGGGCGTAGGTGTCACCGCAGCGCAGGTGCGCGAGGACGGGCAGGGCCTGCCGGCCACAGGTCAGTGCTTCTGCTGCTCCGCGTTCCGGATGTCGTGGTCGACGCGATCATGGGATGGGAGCCGGGCGGTGCCGCACGGATGCGGGCCCGGTACATGCACGTGACGGGGGCCCTGCTGAAGAAGACCGCCGACCAGGTCGGCGAAGCTCTCTGGCGTCCTCCCGAGGGCAAGTGAGACGGAAACTGAGACGGACAACGAAGAAGGGCCCCACCGCAAGCGGTGGGGCCCTTCGACATCGTGCCCGGTGAGGCACTGGCGGAGGATACGAGATTCGAACTCGTGAGGGGTTGCCCCCAACACGCTTTCCAAGCGTGCGCCCTAGGCCTCTAGGCGAATCCTCCGCCGGGAACATTACATGACTCGGAGGGGTGCTCGCGAACTCGTTCCCAGGCCGGAGGATCGGGTACGCTGGGCGCAGCCCCTCACGTGGCGCTATCTGACTGAACTCCCCCAGGGCCGGAAGGCAGCAAGGGTAGGTCGGCTCTGGCGGGTGCGTGGGGGGCGCTTGCGTTGGTGGCCGGGCGCGTGTGGTGCTGGTCTCGGAGCGGGGCCGCTTGTCGGTGGGGCCCGATATCGTCGTAAGGGTGTCGTCCCTCGCGCTGTACCGCCGCTATCGACCCGAGACCTTCGCCGAGGTCATCGGGCAGGAGCATGTCACCGACCCCCTGCAGCAGGCGCTGCGGAACAACCGGGTCAACCACGCGTACCTGTTCAGCGGGCCGCGGGGCTGTGGCAAGACGACCAGCGCGCGCATCCTCGCCCGCTGCCTGAACTGCGAGCAGGGCCCCACGCCCACCCCGTGCGGGGAGTGCCAGTCGTGCCGGGACCTCGCGCGGAACGGGCCGGGTTCGATCGACGTCATCGAGATCGACGCCGCGTCGCACGGTGGTGTGGACGACGCCCGTGACCTGCGGGAGAAGGCATTCTTCGGGCCCGCGGGCAGCCGGTACAAGATTTACATCATCGACGAGGCCCACATGGTCACCTCGGCGGGGTTCAACGCCCTGCTGAAGGTCGTGGAGGAGCCGCCGGAGCACCTCAAGTTCATCTTCGCGACGACGGAGCCCGAGAAGGTCATCGGGACGATCCGGTCGCGTACGCACCACTACCCCTTCCGGCTGGTGCCGCCCGGCACGCTGAGGGAGTACCTGGGCGAGGTCTGCGGCCGGGAGGACATCCCCGTCGAGGAGGGCGTGCTGCCGCTGGTCGTGCGGGCCGGCGCCGGGTCCGTGCGTGACTCGATGTCCGTGATGGACCAGCTCCTCGCCGGCGCCGGTGAGCAGGGCGTGACGTACGCCATGGCCACGTCGCTCCTCGGCTACACGGACGGGTCCCTGCTGGACGCCGTGGTGGAGGCGTTCGCGACCGGTGACGGCGCGGCGGCCTTCGAGGTGGTCGACCAGGTCGTGGAGGGCGGGAACGACCCGCGCCGGTTCGTCGCCGACCTGCTGGAGCGGCTGCGGGACCTGGTGATCCTCGCCGCCGTGCCCGACGCCGTGGACAAGGGCCTCATCGAGGGCCCGGCGGACGTGGTCGAGCGGATGATGGCGCAGGCGTCCACCTTCGGCGCTGCCGAGCTGAGCCGCGCCGCGGACCTGGTGAACACCGGTCTCACCGAGATGCGCGGCGCCACCTCGCCGCGGCTGCAGCTGGAGCTCATCTGCGCCCGCGTCCTGCTGCCCGCCGCCTTCGACGACGAGCGTTCGGTACAGGCCCGGCTGGAGCGGCTGGAGCGCGGCATGCACGTCCAGGCAGCCGGCCCGGGGCCTTCGATGGGGTACGTACCGGGGCCCGGTGCCCACCAGCCCGACGCGGTGGGGCAGGGCGCTCCGGCGGCCGTGCCGCCCGGCGGCGGTCCGGCGGCCGCGCGGGCGGCCGTCCGTGGCGGTGGCCCCGGCGCCGGCCCCGGCGTCGGCGGTGGCCCGGCCGGGGGTTTCGGTGGCGGCGAGGGAGCCGGTGCCGGCCCCGTCCCGGCCGCCGCCGCTGACCAGGCCGTGCCCCCCGCGCCGACCACGCCGATCGCCCCGGCCGCACCCGCACCCGCACCCGTCGCCCCGGCCGCGCCCACGCCCCCGGCGGCGCCTGCGGCGCCCGCCCCCGCGGCGGAGGCCGCGGGTTCCCGCGCCCCGGCGCCTGGCCCAACGCCGCCGCGCCCGGTGCCCCCGCGCCCGCCGGCGCCGGTACCGGTACGGGCGCTCCCGCCCCCGGCGGCCGGCAGCCCGGCGCGTGGCCGTCCGCCGCCGCGGCCGGGCCGGGCCGCGCCGCCCCCCAGCCGGAGCACGCCCCCCAGCCCCCGCAGTCGCCGGCGCACGCCGCCCCGCCCGCCGGGGCCTCCGCCGAGATGACGCACGGCGCCGCCCAGGCCCGCAACATGTGGCCCGGCATCCTGGAGGCCGTCAAGAACCGCCGCCGCTTCACCTGGATCCTGCTCAGTCAGAACGCCCAGGTCGCCGGGTTCGACGGCACGACCCTCCAGCTCGGCTTCCTCAACGCGGGCGCCCGGGACAACTTCGCGGGCAGCGGCAGCGAGGAGGTGCTGCGGCAGGCGCTCGCCGAGCAGTTCCACGTCAACTGGAAGATCGAGGCGATCGTCGACCCGTCGGGCGGCTCCGGCCCGGCCCCCTCGGCCCACCAGGGCGGTTACGGCGGCGGCCGCCCCGCCGCCCCGGCCGCGCCCCCGCCGCCCGGCCCGCAGTCCCCGCCGCCCGCCGCGCCCCGACCCGCCCAGCAGCCCCCGGCCGCGCCGCAGGCGCCGCAGGGGCGGCCCGGCCCGTCCACCGGCCCCGGCGGGTACGAGCAGCCGCGGTCCACCGGGCCCCAGCCGGTCGCCCCCGAGGACGACGTACCGGAGGAGGACGATCCGGACCTGGTCGACTCCGCGCTCTCCGGCCACGACCTGATCGTCCGGGAGCTCGGCGCGACGGTGGTGGAGGAATACACGAACGAGTAGGGGGCCCCGGCTCGGCGGCCCGCACAAAGGGCCCGCCGCGCGCCGGGCTACCCTGGCTGGCGTGAAGGTCCTCGTCATCGGCGGCGGCGCCCGCGAACACGCCCTGTGCCGCTCCCTCTCGCTCGATCCCGACGTCACCGCTCTGCACTGCGCGCCCGGCAACGCCGGAATCGCGGAGGTCGCCGAGCTCCACCGCGTCGACGCCCTCGACGGCGCGGCCGTGGCGCGCCTCGCCACCGACCTGGGGGCCGACCTGGTCGTCGTCGGCCCGGAGGCCCCGCTCGTCGCCGGGGTCGCCGACGCCGTGCGCGCGGCCGGCGTCCCCTGCTTCGGCCCCTCCGCGGAGGCCGCCCGGCTGGAGGGTTCCAAGGCGTTCGCGAAGGACGTGATGGCGTCCGCCGGCGTGCCCACGGCCCGCAGCTACGTCTGCACGACCCCCGAGGAGATCGACGAGGCGCTGGACGCCTTCGGCGCCCCGTACGTCGTCAAGGACGACGGTCTCGCCGCCGGCAAGGGCGTCGTCGTCACGGGTGACGTGGAGGAGGCCCGCGCCCACGCCCGCTCCTGCGAGCGCGTGGTCATCGAGGAGTACCTCGACGGCCCCGAGGTGTCCCTCTTCGCGATCACCGACGGCACCACCGTCCTCCCCCTCACCCCCGCCCAGGACTTCAAGCGCGCCCTCGACGGCGACGAGGGCCCCAACACCGGCGGCATGGGCGCCTACTCCCCGCTGCCGTGGGCCGACCCCAAACTGGTCGACGAGGTCATGGCGACCGTCCTCCAGCCGACCGTCGACGAACTGCGCCGCCGCGGCACGCCGTTCTCCGGCCTGCTGTACGCGGGCCTCGCGATCACCTCGCGCGGCGTGCGGGTCATCGAGTTCAACGCCCGCTTCGGCGACCCCGAGACGCAGGTCGTCCTGGCCCGCCTCAGGACGCCGCTGGCCGGGGTCCTGCTCCACGCGGCGAACGGCACGCTCGACTCCGAGCCGCCGCTCACCTGGCGCGACGAGGCCGCCGTCACCGTCGTCGTCGCCGCGCACGACTACCCGGCCACCCCGCGCACCGGCGACCCGATCGGCGGCCTCGACGAGGTCGCCGAGCTGGACGCGCCGCACGCGTACGTCCTGCACGCCGGTACGCGGCGCGAGGGCGACGCGGTCGTCAGCGCCGGCGGTCGCGTCCTGTCCGTCACCGCCACCGGCGCGGACCTGGCGCAGGCCAGGGAACGGGCGTACGCGGCGGTCGGGCGGATCCGCCTGGAGGGCTCCCAGCACCGCACCGACATCGCCCGTACGGCCGCCGGGCAGTAAACCCGTTCGAACCCCGAACCGTCCTCAGCCTTAGCCAAAGCCATTCCATCGAGTGACGGCTCACCCATCCGGATGACGCCTGCCGACGCCCCAACTAGGGTGCCGCGCAGGCGTTCCGGCACTTGGCCCACCGGCATTGCGATGTCCGTGGCGGGTGTCACAGTGGGGGAGTGAGCACAACCGTCGCAGGCGTGGAGGGGGTGACGTAAGGCCGTGTTCGGGTCCGGATCCGACAGGGACGGCGTGGGCGTCCCGCGTGCCGGTGGCGCGCTGGGCGAGGAGCACGGCGCGCGCGCCGCGCACGCCCTGGCCGTCGCCGTGCTGCGGGTGCGCGGTCGTGCCCTGGCCGTCGCCCTGCTGCCGGCCGCCGTCGCCGTCGTCCTGCTGACCGGTGGGTTCACGGGGCAGTTGGCGGGCGGCGGCTGGGACGCGGCGCGGTGGGTGGTGTCCGGTCTGGCCGCTGCCGTGCTGCTCGGCGCGGCCGGCGTCGGCGCGGTCATCGCGCGGGCCCGCCCCGCTCTCACGCCGACCGTCGAGATCACGGAGGCGTCCGCCCCGGACCTGTACCGGATGGTGCGGGACCTGGCCTCGCGGCTGTCGGTGCCCGCGCCGTCGGCGATAGCGCTGACACCGGACTGCGACAGCTGGCTGGAGGACCGTACGCACCGGGCGCACCGCGTGTCCGGCCGCCCGCACGGCCCGTCGGACGCCGCTCCCGTCCTGGTCATAGGGTCACCGTTCCTGTGGTGGATGCGGGTCGGCGAGCTGCGGGCGGTGCTGGCGCCGGTCGTGGCGGGCACGGGCTCGTCCGCCGACCCCGACATAGCCGCGGCCCGCCGGTTCGTCCGCGGGCTGGACGCGGCGGTGGCCCTGCCCGACCGGCCGGCCCTCGGCGCGCTGCCGCGGCTGGGCGCCCGGGGCGCGGGCGCGGTCGCGCGACTGCTGCTGCGGGCCGTGCGCGGACCCGCCACCGAGATGGAGCGGGGCGTTGCGGCGGCGGCGTCGGAGCGCGCGCAGGCCGTGGACTACGGGCTGCGGATCGTCGCCCAGGAGCAGGTCGGCCTCGCGTACGCGGGGTGGGACCGGCTGCTGACCCGGGTCGCGCTCCCCGCCTGGCGCATGGGCCGCTGGCCGTCCCGGCTGGACGCGGGCGTCGTCTCGGCGCTCACGGAGCTGTCCCGCCGCGACCGGCTGGCCGAGGGCTACACGACGCGACTGGGCGAGCGGCCCGCGTGCGACCTCCTGGAGGAACCCGGACTGGTGGACGAGGCGACGTCCCTGCTGGCCGCCCGCCTCTTCCACGGCGGCCCGGCCGTACCGGGCCCCGACTGGGCGCCGGTCGACTGGCAGCGGTACCCGGAGGAGGTCGTCGACCGGAAGTGGCGCACCGAGGCCGCCCGCCTCCACCGCGCCCTCGACCGCCTGGGCGCCCACCCGGGCGGCCCGGACGGCGCTCCCGACCCCGAGGGCCCCACTCTCGCCCGTGTCCTGCGGCACCTGTCGACGGCGGACGACGGCGACACCCTGGCGGCGGCGATCAGCGCGGAACTCTCCCGCGAGGAGTCCACCCGCCGGCCCCCGTCCGACCCGTCACCGGCCGATCGGACGCCGCCCGGCTCGAAGGCGAGCGACCGGATGCCGACCGGCCCGGACCCGGCTGACCTCCCGCCGACCGGCCAGGCGCCGGTGGCGGCCCCGGCGGGCGCCTCCGCCCCGGCGGCCACCCCGGCCACGGACGCCACCCCGGCCACGGACGCCACCCCGGCCACCCCCGTGCCGCCCCGCGACGGGCAGGAGGCGGCCGGATCCGGTCAGATCGTGGCGGCCGCGCACCGGGGGAGCGCGTCCACCCCCGCGCACGCCGCGGGCGCGGCAGGGCCCGCCCCGTACATCTGGGGCGGTGACGACCTGCCGCTCCTGCCGCTCCAGCCGCCCCGCACGGGCCGGGAGTTGCTCGCCGACCACGTCACGGCGATGGTCTGCTGTGCCGCCGTCGACACCGCGGGCGCCGCACCCGGGCTGGACTGGCTGGACGGGCCGGTCCTGCTGCTCGGTGAGGACGGCGGCAGACAGCGCGCCGACGTGGCCGACGGGGTCCTCGCGCTGATCGAGGACGCCGACCCCGAACCGCTGCGGAGCTGGCTCGCCGCCGTGGGCGCGCGCCCGGAGAAGCCCGTACGGCTCGTCTGACGGCCTCCCCGGCGTTCACCTGACGGGCCCGGTCCGGTGGTACTCCCTCCACCGGCACGCCACCGGTCTCCGGCCTGGCCGCCACCGCGCCGCCGCGGCCCCCACCCGGCGTCGCCGAGCCACTGCCCCACCCGCCGCAGCCCCACCGGCCACCGACCCATCCGCCGCCGGGCCGCCGCAGCCCCACCGGCCACCGACCCATCCGCCGCCGCGTCGCCGCAGCCCCACCGGCCACCGACCCGCCCGCCGCCGCGTCGCCGCCGGCCCACCCGCCGCCGACCCACCCGGCGCGGACGGGCGTGCCGGGTGCGCCGGGTGGCCCCTCCCCCGGGGGGCGCGGTTCCGTTCACGTCAATTCGCGACGACCGGTGACGGAGTGCGTGCGTTATGTGATGTGCTGGGGACCGGCGCTGAACGCGTCGGGTCATCGGAACCGGGGGAGCTGAGGGAGGGGCGCGGCATGGGGGCGGAGCACGTACGGAGGTGGGAGTCGGGGGCGCTCGCCCACGCGGCCACCGATCCGTTCGGTCAGGGGCGGCTTCCCTGGCTGCGCGGGACCGAGCAGTTCGTCGACGAGGACGGCCGCGTCACCACCTGGTACGCCGATCAGCCCTCGCCCCCGCACCCGCGCCCGTACCCCCCGAGCCCGCGTCCGGCCGCGTCCCGGGGCGGCGGCCCGCGCGCCGCGGACGACGTCCACCTCCAGATCAAGGGCTTCGCCTCGACGGGCGCGGTCGCCCCGGGCGAGGCGGTCGACTTCCACGTCACGGTCAACCCGCCCCAGCAGTTCTCGGTGGACGTGTACCGCATCGGGCACTACGGCGGTGACGGCGCCACCAAGATCACCACCAGTCCGCGCCTCTCCGGCATCGTCCAGCCGCCGCCGCTCACCGCGGACCGCACGGTCTCCTGCCATCACTGGTGGCTCTCGTGGCGGTTGCAGGTCCCGGCGTACTGGTCGACCGGCGCGTACGTCGCGGTGCTCACCACGGTGGATGGCTACCGCTCCCACATCCCGTTCACGGTCCGCGACGCCCACCCGGCGGACCTGCTCCTGGTCCTCCCGGACCTCACGTGGCAGGCGTACAACCTCTATCCGGAGGACGGCCGTACGGGCGCGAGCCTCTACCACGCGTGGGACGCCGACGGGCGCCTGCTCGGCGAGGCGGACGCCGCGGTCACGGTCTCCTTCGACCGCCCGTACGCCGGGCAGGGCCTGCCGCTGCACGTCGGCCACGCCTACGACGTCATCCGCTGGGCCGAGCGGTACGGCTACGACCTCGCCTACGCCAACGCCACCGACCTGCACGCCGGCCGCGTCGACCCGACCCGTTACCGGGGCCTGGTCTTCCCCGGCCACGACGAGTACTGGTCGGTGCCGCTGCGCCGGGCCGTGGAGGCCGCCCGTGACGCCGGCACCTCCCTGGTCTTCCTGTCGGCCAACTCCCTGTACTGGCAGGTCGAGCTCTCCGCGTCCCCGCCCGGTGTGCCGGACCGCCTGCTCACCTGCCGAAAACGCCAGGGCCCGGGCAGGTCGGCGCTGTGGCGGGAGGCGGACCGCCCGGAGCAGCAACTGCTCGGCATCCAGTACGCGGGCCGCGTCCCGGAGCCGGCCCCGCTGGTGGTGCGGAACGCCGAGCACTGGCTGTGGGACTCCACCGGCGCCGGCGAGGGCGACGCACTGCCCGGCCTCGTCGCGGGCGAGGCGGACCGGTACTTCCCGCGTACCGCCCTCCCCGCCCACCAGCGGCGCATCCTGCTCGCCCACTCCCCGTACCGGGACGCGGACGGCGCCGTCCGCCACCAGGAGACGTCCCTCTACCGCGCCCCGTCCGGCGCCCTCGTCTTCGCGTCGGGGACGTTCGCCTGGTCGCCGGCTCTGGACCGGCCGGGTCATGTCGACCTCCGGGTCCAGCGCGCCACGGCGAACCTGCTGGACCGCATCTGCAAACGGGACTAGAACGTCCCTGCACCCCTGGCCACGGCCCGTCCCGCCGCGTGCGGGAGAATCGGAACCGATCGGTCAGAACCACGGGGAGGAACCGTGTCCGGATTCGTAGAAAAGCCCGAGCCGCTTCAGGTGCCGGGCCTGGTGCATCTGCACACCGGGAAGGTGCGCGAGCTGTACCGGAACGAGGCGGGCGACCTCGTGATGGTCGCCAGCGACCGCATGTCCGCGTACGACTGGGTCCTGCCCACGGAGATCCCGGACAAGGGGCGCGTCCTCACCCAGCTCTCCCTGTGGTGGTTCGACCGGCTCGCCGACCTGATCCCCAACCACGTGATCTCCACGGAGCTGCCCGAGGGCGCCCCCGCGGAGTGGGAGGGGCGCACGCTGGTCTGCCGCTCGCTGCGGATGATCCCCGTGGAGTGCGTGGCCCGCGGCTACCTCACCGGCTCCGGCCTGGTCGAGTACGAGGCGAACCGCACGGTCTGCGGCCTCGCCCTGCCGGAGGGCCTCGTCGACGGCTCGGAGCTGCCCGCGCCGATCTTCACGCCGGCCACGAAGGCCGCCGTCGGGGAGCACGACGAGAACGTCTCCTACGAGGAGGTCGCCCGCCAGGTCGGCGCCGAGACCGCCGCGCAGCTGCGGCAGTCGACCCTGGCCGTGTACAGCAGGGCCCGGGACGTCGCGCGGGACCGGGGGATCATCCTCGCGGACACCAAGTTCGAGTTCGGCCACGACGAGGCGGGCGGCCTCGTGCTGGCCGACGAGGTCCTGACGCCGGACTCGTCGCGCTTCTGGCCGGCCGCCGAGTGGGAGCCGGGCCGCGCGCAGTCCTCGTACGACAAGCAGTTCGTGCGGGACTGGCTCACGTCCCCGGCCTCCGGCTGGGACCGCCACAGCGAGCAGCCGCCGCCGCCGCTCCCACGTGAGGTGGTGGAGGCGACGCGCGCCAAGTACGTCGAGGCGTACGAGCTGCTGACGGGCACGGCCTGGTAGCCGGCGGACCGCACCTGACGGGTTCCGGGCGCACGAAGGCCGGGCGCGGCACACAGGGACGGGCGCGGGCGCACCCACGGGGTGGGTGCGCGCCCGTCCGGTCGGTCGATCCGCTCCGGGAACGGGACGGGACCGGACGGGACCGGAAACCGGAAGGGGAACGGGGCGGGAACGCCGAAGGCCCCGGTCCGATGACCGGGGCCTTCACACTGAGCGGACGACGAGATTCGAACTCGCGACCCTCACCTTGGCAAGGTGATGCTCTACCAACTGAGCCACGTCCGCATGCGCCGTAGCGCGGGACCCACTATACCCAACCTCGCTCGCGCGCGAGACGCACCGCGGCATGACGGTTCTCGGCGCCGAGCTTCGAGACGGCGGAGGAGAGGTAGTTGCGGACGGTCCCGGGGGAGAGGTGGGCCCGGCGGGCGATCTCCGCGACGGGCGCCCCGTCGGCGGCGAGTTCCAGCACCTCGGCCTCGCGCGCGGTCAGCGGGGAGTCGCCCGCGGAGATGGCATCGGCGGCCAACTCAGGGTCCACGTAACGGTTCCCGGCATGCACGGTACGGATGATCTCGGCGAGCCGCTGGGCGCTGACCGTCTTCGGGACGAACCCCCGCACCCCGGCCGTGAGGGCCCGCTTGAGGTGGCCGGGGCGGCCGTGCCCGGTCACGATCATGGTTTGGCAGCCGGGCAGTTCGGCCTGGAGCGCTGTGGCGACCCTCACACCGTCGGCGCCCGGCATCTGGAGGTCCAGCACCGCCACGTCGGGCCGGTGGGCGCGGGCCATGGCGAGCGCCTCCGGGCCGGACGCGGCCTCGGCGACGACCTCCAGGTCGTCCTCCAGCCCGAGGAGGGCGGCGAGCGCGCCCCGGATCAGGTGCTCGTCGTCGGCGAGCAGCACTCGTACGGTCATCAGCGGACCCCTTCCACGTCGTCCCGCCGCCCGGGGGGAACCCCGTCGGCCACCGGGGCCGCGCCGGGCACCCGGGCCATGTCGGTCGCCGCCGTCGCGCCGGTCGTGCCGGTCGCGCCGGTCACGTCGGCCGCGCCGGACGCCGTCGCCCTCGTCAGCGGCCCTGCGGTCGTCCCCGCGGCCGTCCACGCTCCGGTGATCCCGGCCACCCCCGTTCCGGCGATCACCGCGGCCGCCGCAGCGCCCGTGGCGGCGCCGAGCGGGACGCGGGCCGTGACGCGGAACCGGTTGCCGCCGTCGACCGGCCCGGCCTCCAGCACGCCGTCCAGGGCGGCCAGCCGCTCCCGCAACCCGGCCAGTCCCGACCCGGGCGCCTCCGGCGCGCGGGTCCTGCCCGCCCCGGTACCGCCACCGGCGCCCGCCCCGCTACCGCCCGGCACCCCGGTCCCGCCACCCGCCCCGGGAACGCCCGACGGCCCGCTACAGCCCGGCGCCCCGCCACCGCCCGGCCCTCCGGCCCCACCTCCCGCTCCGGCAACGCCCCACAGCCCGGGACCGACCAGCGTCCCGGGCCAGTCCCCCGCCGCCCCGGGCCCGTCCGCCGCTCCGGCACCCCCCACTGCCCCGGGTACGGCCGGTACCGCCGTGGCGGCGGCGCCGTCGTTCTCGATGACCAGGACCGCGCGGTCGCTCCCCGCCGGTACCGTCACCGTCACCTCGCAGAGCCGGGCGTCGCCGTGCCGCAGGACGTTCGTGGTGGCCTCGCGGACCACCCAGGCGAGCGCCGACTGCACGGGCGCGGGCACGACCGCCTCGGCGTCCCGCGCGTCGACGCGGCAGACGATGCCGGCGGCGGCCAGGACGCCGCGGGCGCCCTCCAGTTCGGTGTGGAGGTCCGCCCCGCGGTAGCCGCGCACGACGTCGCGCACCTCCCGCTGGGAGTCCTGGGCGATGCGCTGCACCTCGGCCATCTCCGTGACGGCCCGGTCGGTGGCGCCGCGCCGGGCGAGCTGGACGGCGAGCTCGCTCTTGAGGGCGATCACCGAGAGGTTGCGCCCCATGACGTCGTGGAGGTCGCGGGCGAACCGGAGCCGTTCCTCCGTGACGGCCAGCCGCGCCTGGAGCCGGTGGGCGGCGTCCAGTTCCCACACGGCCCTCAGCAGCCAGCCGGAGAAGCCGCTGGTGACGGCGAAGACCACCGTCCCGAACGCGGACGAGAGGGTGACGCCGACGACCGCGGTGGCGGGCAGCCCCATGGCCAGGGCGAGCCCCGCGACACCGCCGATCGCGACGACCGTCAAGGCGAGCAGGTGGCGGGCCCGCAGGGAGCACAGGGCGAGGGCGCCGACGCCCCAGCTGACCAGCCCGGCGGCGATGTACATCGTGATCTGGAGGTCGAGCAGCGGAGCCACCCGGCGCTGGGCGAGCACGGTGACGCAGCCGAGCACGGTGAGCGCCGCGACGGCGGCCATGAGCCGGTGCGGGCGGTCGCGCCGGCCGAGCTGCCAGCTGAGCGCCCACGAGGCGAGGACCGCGACGAGCACCGTGTGCACGACGACCAGCAGGAACAGCCAGCCGCCGATGGGCCCGGCCTGCACGGCGAGGGCCAGCGCCGGCAGCCCCGAGATGAGCACCGACACCCCGGCGAGCCCGTGGTACGTCCACCGCGTGTACAGCTCGACCTTCTCCGGATTGCTCCTGCGGCTCCACCAGCCGGTCAGTCCAGGCATGCGCCCCGTCTCCCCCGTCCCGCTCAGTGGCGGGGCTCCCACCGGAACCACCGCCGCACAGCAAACACCGACACGGCCGTCCAGGCCAGGGCGGTCACCGCCGCCCGTACGAGCTCCCCCGGGTCGCCCCCGCCGAGCCACCCGGCCCGTACGAGCTGCACCACGCCGGTCACCGGCAGCAGCGCGCACACGTCCTGCACCCGCTCCGGGAACACCTCCAGCGGGACGAACAGACCCGAGCCGAACGCCGACACCAGGAACAGCGGCATCGTCGTCAGCTGCGCGCTCTCCACGGTCCTGGTCAGTCCCGCGGTGACCGCGGCGAGCGCGGCGAGCAGCACGATGCCGACGAGGACGCCCGCGACGAGCAGCTCCGGCCGCCGGGGTGCCCGCACGTCGAGGAACGCCACCGCCGCCCCCACCATGATCAGGCACTGGGCGAGGGTGAGCGCCACCGAGGGCAGCGCTGTCCCGGCGAGGATCTCCGGGTCGGTCGCCTCGCCGGTGCGCAGCCGCTTGAGGACGAGCTCCTCGCGGCGCGCGACGTACGCGGGGACGAGGTTGAGGTAGACGACGATGACGAGGACCATCCCGACGCCGCCGGTCATCACCGCTTCCAGCAGGGTCAGTCCGCTCTTCTCCGCGCCGATCCGGTCGACGCTCGTCCCGATCGAGCCGACCATCAGCAGCGGCATGAGGAGGGTGACGAAGAGGGAGGTGCGGTTGCGTACGAGGAGGGTCAGTTCGGCCCGCGCGAGCGCGCCGAGCCGGCCGGCGGCCGTGGTTCCGGGCCGCTCGTGGGCGGTGGTCGCCGCCATGTCACACCTCCACCGTGTCGGCGCGGTCCCCGGAGGACCGCGCGATCTCCAGGAACGCCTCCTCCAGGGAGGCGGACCGGGCGTCGAGCCCGTCGAGCGTCACGCCCTGGTCGCGGGCCCAGCCGAGCAGTTCGGTCAGGGCCCGCTGGAGGTCGTGGGTACGGATCTCGACCCGTCGCGCGCCCTGCTGCGCGGCGCGCAGGGAGAGCGGCAGCCGGGCGGCCGGGATGCCGGCGGGGAGGCCGAAGCGGATCCGGGCCGGCCGGGAGGCGGTCACCTCCGCGGGAGTGCCGGAGGTGACGACGCGGCCGGCGTGCATGATCGCCAGCCGGTCGGCGAGGGCCTCGGCCTCCTCCAGGTAGTGCGTGGTGAGGAGCACGGTCGTGCCGGTCTCGCGGAGCTGGCGCACGAGGTCCCAGGTGTCACGGCGGCCCTCGGCGTCGAGTCCGGTGGTGGGCTCGTCGAGGAACAGCACGTCGGGCCGGCCCAGCAGGGCGAGCGCCAGGTCGAGCCGTCGCCGTTCGCCGCCGGAGAGCTGCTTGACGCGGACGCGGGCGCGGCCGGTGAGGCCGACCATGTCGAGCGCCTCGCCGGTCGGCCGGGCGCCGCTGGTGCACCCGGCCCACATGCGGACCGTCTCGCTGACGGTCAGGTCGGACGGGAAGCCGCCTTCCTGGAGCATCACGCCGATGCGGGGCCGGACGGCGGCGCGCTGCCGGTACGGGTCGTGGCCCAGCACCCGGACGCTGCCGCCGTCGGGGGCGGCGAGCCCTTCGAGGATCTCGACGGTGGAGGTCTTCCCGGCGCCGTTGGTACCGAGGAGCGCGAAGATCTCCCCGCGCTCCACGGCGAAGGTGATGCCGGTCACCGCCTCGAAACCCCCGGCGTACCGGCGCCGGAGCCCCTCGGCCTCGATGGCGGGCCCGTCGTCGGGCCGGCGTCCGGTCCCGGGGCGGGACGCGGTCCCGGGGCGTGGCGCTGGGGCGGGCCCGTGGTCGGGGCCGGAGTGGTCGTCGCTGGTCATGGTTCCAGGCTCGGCGCGGACCGGCGCGGTCGGCAGTGGGCGCTGTCAGCTCCCCGCGATGACAAATGTCATCGGGCCGGGGAGGAGGGGAGGGGCGCCGGATGTCGGCTCGGGAACGGCGAAGACCCCGGTCGATTGACCGGGGTCTTCATTCCTGAGCGGACGACGAGATTCGAACTCGCGACCCTCACCTTGGCAAGGTGATGCTCTACCAACTGAGCCACGTCCGCATTGCTCCCGACCGGCTTTCACCGGGCGGTGCGAACACCACTGTACCTGATCCACCGGAGTGGTCGGTACGTGATGTGGAGCGGGTGACAGGAATCGCACACTGCGCCTTCCCCCTGGAAGGGGGATGTTCTACTACTGAACTACACCCGCACGCTCCGTGAGGTCTCGGCCTTTTCGGCCTCGCCCCTCGGCGTGCTCCAGACTTTAGCCGATCAAGGGGGGTGTCGCGCAACTCGGTGCTTCGGCACCGGTCCCGCGGCCCCTGCGACCGTGCGTCCCCCCGGCCCCCGCCGGCCTCCCGACGGGCCCTGACCTGCCGACCGCCGTACGACTGCCGCCCTGTCGGAGCGCCATCGGTACGAGCGCCCCCCTCGCGCGGGCGCCGCTCCTGCCCCGGGCCCCGCACCGCCGAGCGCCCCCAGCGGGGCCGCCGCCCCCCGCCACCGCCGGCTCCCGCCGAACGCCGCGCGCCCGAGCGCACCGCCCCGCTGGGCCCCGCACGGACCCGGCCCTGCACAGACGGCCCCGCTCGGACGGGCCCGCACAGGCCGCCCCGCGCAGGCCGGCCCCGCACAGGCCGCCCCGCACGGGCGTCGACGTGCGGCGGGGGCGGCGACACCCGTCGCCGCCCCCGCCCGCCTCCCGCCGCCGGCTCAGGCCGGCGCCCTACGTCTCAGTGCGCCTCTTCGAAGGCTTCGTACACCCGCTTCGGGATGCGGCCGCGGGCCGGGACGTCCAGCTTGTTGGACTGCGCCCAGGCGCGGACGGCCGCCGGGTCGGGGTCCACGGCGGTGTGCCGGAACGGCTTGCGGGCCTTCTCGACACCGCCGCCGGACTTCTTCCGGCCGGCGTCGAGGTACGGGGCGAGGGCCTTGCGCAGTTTCTCTGCATTGGCTTCATTGAGGTCGATCTCGTACGACTTACCGTCGAGGCCGAACCTGACCGTTTCCGCCGCTTCCCCGCCCTCGATGTCGTCGGTGAGCGTGACCACTACGCGCTGCGCCACGGATATCGGTCCCTTCCCGTGGTAAGCCGCCGTCGATGTGTGTTCTGTGACACGTTTGACGTGCGGCGATACCTGATTCACATGGGTGTTATTTCCTTTGTACAGCGCCGGGTGCCGCACTGGGAAGACCCGGCAATTCTCCCCGCGTGTCCGCGCGGCATTGCGCGGCCCGGATTCTTTTCCGGGATTTTCCCCGGGCATCCCGCGGACGTGCCGCTGCCCGCCTTCCGTGTCCGCATGCCGGGGGAGGGGAGCGGGCGTCCCGGGTGCGCGCGTGTCTTCCTTCAAGATCACCCCAGGTCGTTTGTGGGATCCTCTGGAAATCTACTCGCGTAGAATTTGTAGGCAGGTACGCTGAGGGAACCGCCCACGCAACACACCACCGGGAGTGCCAGTGGCACGCGTCGTAGTCGACGTCATGCTCAAGCCGGAGATCCTCGACCCGCAGGGACAGGCGGTGCAGCGTGCACTGCCCCGCCTCGGTTTCGAGGGGATCGCGGACGTCCGCCAGGGGAAGCGCTTCGAGCTGGATGTGGAGGGCCCGATCGACGAGGCCGCCCTCGCCCGCATCCACGAGATGGCCGAAACATTCCTTGCCAACACCGTCATCGAGGACTTCGTCGTCAAGGTGGAGGAGGCGTGACCTCTCGCATCGGAGTCGTCACCTTCCCCGGGACGCTCGACGACCAGGACGCCCTGCGCGCGGCCCGCCTCGCCGGTGCCGAGCCGGTTCCGCTCTGGCACCGCGACAAGGACCTCCACCAGGTCGACGCGGTGGTCCTCGCGGGCGGCTTCAGCTACGGCGACTACCTCCGCGCCGGAGCGATCTCCCGGTTCTCGCCGGTCATGGAGACGGTCATCGAGCAGGCCCGCGCGGGCATGCCCGTGCTCGGCATCTGCAACGGCTTCCAGATCCTCACCGAGGCGCACCTGCTGCCCGGCGCGATGCTGCGCAACAACCACCTGCACTTCGTCTGCCGCGACCAGAAGCTGCGCGTGGAGAACGCCGGCACCGCCTGGACCGCCGACTACGAGCAGGGCCAGGAGATCTCGGTCCCGCTGAAGAACATGGACGGCCGGTACGTCGCCGACGAGCGCACGCTCGACGAGCTGGAGGCCGAGGGCCGGGTCGCCTTCCGGTACCTCGACGTGAACCCCAACGGCTCGCTGCGCGACATCGCCGGCATCACCAACGCCGCGGGCAACGTCGTCGGCCTCATGCCGCACCCCGAGCACGCCGTCGAGCCCCTCGTCGGCACGGGCCGCACGGACGGCCTCGGATTCTTCACCTCGATCCTCAAGAAGCTGGTCAACGCCTGATGAGCCTCGACACCGTCAAGCACGCCACCGAGACCCCGGACGTCGAGCAGCCGTGGGCCGAACTCGGCCTGAAGAAGGACGAGTACGAGCGCATCCGCGAGATCCTCGGCCGCCGCCCGACCGGCGCCGAGCTGGCGATGTACTCCGTCATGTGGTCCGAGCACTGCTCGTACAAGAGCAGCAAGGTCCACCTGAAGCAGTTCAGCGAGAAGAAGCCGCAGTCCGACGCCATGCTCGTCGGCATCGGCGAGAACGCCGGCGTCGTCGACGTCGGCCAGGGGTACGCGGTGACCTTCAAGGTCGAGTCGCACAACCACCCCTCGTACATCGAGCCCTACCAGGGCGCCGCCACCGGCGTCGGCGGCATCGTCCGCGACATCCTCGCCATGGGCGCCCGCCCCGTCGCGGTGGTCGACCCGCTGCGCTTCGGCGCCGCCGACCACCCCGACACCAAGCGCGTCCTGCCGGGCGTCGTCGCCGGCATCGGCGGCTACGGCAACTGCCTGGGCCTGCCCAACATCGGCGGCGAGGTCGTCTTCGACTCCTGCTACCAGGGCAACCCCCTGGTCAACGCCGGCTGCATCGGCGTGATGAAGCACGAGGACATCCACCTCGCCAAGGCGTCGGGCCCCGGCAACAAGGTCATCCTCTACGGCGCCCGCACCGGCGGCGACGGCATCGGCGGCGTCTCGGTCCTCGCGTCCGAGACCTTCGACGACACGAAGCCCACCAAGCGGCCCGCCGTCCAGGTCGGCGACCCCTTCCAGGAGAAGCTCCTCATCGAGTGCACCCTGGAGATCTTCCGGGAGAAGCTCGTCGCGGGCATCCAGGACCTCGGCGGCGCCGGCCTGTCCTGCGCCACGAGCGAGCTCGCCTCCGCCGGGACCGGCGGCATGCGGGTCGAGCTGGACACCGTGCCGCTGCGCGACGCGTCGCTCTCGCCCGAGGAGATCCTCATGAGCGAGTCGCAGGAGCGCATGTGCGCGATCGTCGAGCCGCAGCACGTCGACCGCTTCCTGGAGATCTGCGAGAAGTGGGACGTCATCGCCACCGTCATCGGTGAGGTGACCGACGGCGAGCGCCTGGAGATCTTCTGGCACGGCGAGCAGATCGTGGACGTACCCCCGGGCACGGTCGCCCACGAGGGCCCGACGTACCACCGCCCGTACGAGCGCCCCGCGTGGCAGGACGCCCTCCAGGCCGACGACGCGAACGCGCTGCCCCGGCCCGCCACGGCGGAGGAGCTGCGCGAGCAGGTCCTGAAGCTGGTCGCCCACCCGAACCAGGCCTCCAAGGCGTGGATCACCGACCAGTACGACCGGTTCGTGCAGGGCAACACCGTCCTCGCCCAGCCCGAGGACTCCGGCATGATCCGCATCGACGCGGAGACCAACCTCGGCGTGGCCATCTCCACCGACGGCAACGGCCGGTACGCCAAGCTCGACCCGTACGCGGGCGCGCAGCTCGCGCTGGCGGAGTCGTACCGCAACGTCGCCGCCTCCGGCGCCCGGCCGCTCGCCATCTCCGACTGCCTGAACTTCGGTTCGCCCGAGGACCCGGCCGTCATGTGGCAGTTCGCCGAGGCCACCCGCGGCCTCGCGGACGGCTGCCTCCAGCTCGGCACGCCGGTGACCGGCGGCAACGTCTCGCTGTACAACCAGACCGGTGACACCGCCATCCACCCGACGCCGGTCGTCGCCGTCCTCGGCGTGATCGACGACGTGACCCGCCGCACGCCCATCGCCTTCGCGCAGGAGGGCCACCTCCTGTACCTGCTGGGCGACACGCGTGAGGAGTTCGGCGGCTCGGCCTGGTCCGAGGTCGTCCACGGGCACCTCGGCGGTCTGCCGCCGAAGGTGGACCTCGACCGCGAGAAGCTGCTGGGCGAGATCCTCATCTCCGCCTCGCGCGACGGCATGGTCGACGCGGCGCACGACCTGTCCGACGGCGGACTCGTCCAGGCCGTCGTCGAGTCCTGCCTGCGCGGCGGGAAGGGCGCCCGGCTCGTCGTCCCGGACGGGCTCGACGCGTTCACGTTCCTCTTCAGCGAGTCGGCGGGCCGCGCGGTCGTCGCCGTCCCGCGCAGCGAGGAGCTCCGCTTCACCGACATGTGCGGCGCGCGCGGCCTGCCCGCGACCCGCATCGGTGTCGTGGACGGCGACGCGATCGACGTCCAGGGCCAGTTCGACATCCCGCTGGACGAGCTCCGCACGGCCCACGAGGCGACCATCCCGGGCCTGCTGGCCTGAGACCCGCCCCACCCCGCGGCCCGCTGCCCCGTCCGCCCCGCCGCATCCGCGCGCGGCGGGGCGCCAGGCCGTCGGGGCATCGGGCCGGGCCGTCGGACACCGGGCGCCGGGCCGCCCCGACACCCGCGCGGTGCGCCGGTAGCCTCGGGGCATGCCACAGCCGAGGAAGCGCCCCCGCAGTTACGACCCCGGGAAGACCCGCGCCGCGGTCACGGCGCAGTTCGCGCACGTCCACGAGGGCGTCGCACGGCTCACCCCGGAGCAACTCGCCCTGCCGACGCGGCTGGGCGAGTGGACCGTACGCGAACTGGCCGCGCACATCGCCATGGTGCTCCGGTCCGTCATCCGCGGCGTGGCGGCCCCCGAGCCGTCCGTGCGGGACGTGGTCCTCCTCGACTGGCCCGCCGCCACCCGGCGGTACGCCGGCGCGGTGGACCAGGACACCCGCGAACTGGCCGAGGCGGCCGTCGGACCCGACGGGCTGCCGGAGCTGTACGCCCGCACCGCCGAGGAGTTCGCCGCCGCGCTGGCGGACGCGCCCGGCGACCGGCTGATCGTGACGCGCTTCGGCGCCATGCCGCTGGCCGACTTCCTCGTGACCCGCACGGTCGAGCTGACCGTGCACACCGACGACCTCAACGCCGCGACCGGACTGGCCGTCCCGTACGACCGGCAGGCCCTCGCCACCTGCACCCGCGTCCTCGCCGACGCCCTCGCCCTCAAGGCGCCGGGCGGCTCCGTGGAGCTGCGGGTACCGCCCCACGCCGTCGTGCAGTGCGTGGAGGGCCCCCGGCACACCCGCGGCACACCGCCGAACGTCGTCGAGACCGACCCGCTCACCTGGACCCGGCTCGCCACGGGCCGCACCTCGTGGGCGGAGGCGGTCGACGCGGCGCACCTGCGCGCCAGCGGTGACCGCGCGGACCTGGCCGCCTGGCTCCCCGTCCTCGGCTGACCCGCCGGCGTCGGCCCAGGCCCACGGGCCCCCTCCGAGGCGTCCACCCGGCCCCTCCCGGCGCCCCGTCGTGGCCCGGGGGCGCTCCATGGGCCGATCCCAGGCGCCTCGTCGACCCCGGACGGCCCGTACACGGCCCCGGGCAGCCGGTCGTCGGGTCTGAGGCGTCGTGCGAGGCCCTGCGGGGTCCCTGGGACGTCCGGGCCACCGGAAGACGCCGGGGGCGCAGGGGGCGGAACCGACGCGCGTCCCGGCCCGTCCCATCCGCATGCGGACCACGAAGACTCTCCTCCCCGCCCTGGCCGCCGCCGTCGCGCTCGCCGGCTGCGCCACCACCGAGGGCCCCGGCGAGCGCCCCGACATCCCCGTCACCGGTGTGCACTGGACGGTCGACTCCCTCACCGTGGACGGCCGCAGGACGGCCTCCCCGGCCCCCACGGCGTACGTCGAATTCCAGCCGGGCGGCCGCTCGGCGGGCAACGCCGGGTGCAACCGCTTCACCGCCGCGGCGACCGTCGACGGCGACACCGTCACCGTCGGCAAGAGCACCCGCACCCAGATGGCCTGCGACGGGCCCGTACAGGGCTTCGAGAACGCCTTCCTCAAGGCGTTCACCGGCCGGCTGGAGGCCCGACTCGACGACGACCGCCTCACCCTCACCACCCCGGACGGCGACACCATCGCCCTCACCGAGCAGCCCGCCGCGCCCCTCGCCGGCACCACCTGGCACGTCGACTCGCTCCTGGAGGGGAAGACCGCCACGTCGCTGCCCGCCGGCACCGAGGGCCGGGCGCACCTGACGGTCGCCGACGACGGCACCGCGCGCGGCAACCTCGGCTGCAACAACTTCACCGCCACCGTGAAGACCGGCTCCGGGAAGCTGACGTTCGGCCCCCTCGCCGTCACCCGCAAGATGTGCACCAAGCCGCAGATGGAGCTGGAGCAGCACCTGTACGGGACGCTGAGCAGCGGGACCGTGACGTTCCGGATCCAGCACCGGGCACTCTCGGTCACCGCGCAGGACGGCTCCGGATTCGCCGCCCGGGCCGCGGCCCGGTAGGGGTGCGAGGTCCGTCACACCGCGGGCGGGGCGGCGGGGCTCCCGGGAGCGGCGAAAGGCCGCCTGGTCAGGGGCCCCGTCCCGCCCGCGCCCCGCGGGGGCGGGACGGCCCCATTCGGACCAGTGGTCGATCTCGCCTACACTCGGTGGTGTGCCACGTGGTGACGGTCGACTCAATCACGATCTGCTTCCCGGCGAAAAAGGCCCCCAGGACGCTTGCGGCGTCTTCGGTGTCTGGGCTCCGGGTGAAGAGGTCGCAAAGCTCACGTACTTCGGGCTCTACGCCCTCCAGCATCGGGGTCAGGAATCCGCGGGAATCGCGGTAAGCAACGGCTCCCAGATCCTCGTCTTCAAGGACATGGGCCTGGTTTCCCAGGTCTTCGACGAGACTTCCCTCAGCTCGCTCCAGGGTCACATCGCGGTCGGACACGCCCGCTACTCGACCACCGGGGCCTCCGTCTGGGAGAACGCCCAGCCCACCTTCCGGGCCACGGCGAACGGCTCCATCGCCCTCGGGCACAACGGCAACCTGGTCAACACGGCCGAGCTCGCCGGGCTCGTCGCCGACCTGCCCAAGAAGGACGGCCGCGCCACCCAGGTGGCGGCCACCAACGACACCGACCTCGTCACCGCGCTCCTCGCGGGCCAGGTCGACGCCGACGGCAAGCCGCTGACCGTCGAGGAGGCCGCCGCCGCGGTCCTCCCCAAGGTCCAGGGCGCCTTCTCCCTCGTCTTCATGGACGAGCACACCCTCTACGCCGCCCGCGACCCGCAGGGCATCCGTCCGCTGGTCCTCGGCCGGCTGGAGCGCGGCTGGGTCGTCGCCTCCGAGTCCGCCGCCCTTGACATCTGCGGCGCCAGCTACGTCCGCGAGGTCGAGCCGGGCGAGATGATCGCGATCGACGAGAACGGCATCCGCACTTCCCGATTCGCGGAAGCGAAGCCCAAGGGCTGTGTCTTCGAGTACGTGTACCTGGCCCGTCCCGACACGGACATCGCCGGCCGGAACGTCTACCTCTCCCGTGTGGAGATGGGGCGGAAGCTCGCCGCCGAGGCCCCGGCCGAGGCGGACCTCGTCATAGCGACGCCGGAGTCCGGCACGCCCGCGGCGATCGGCTACGCCGAGGCGAGCGGCATCCCCTTCGGCGCCGGCCTGGTCAAGAACGCGTACGTCGGCCGGACCTTCATCCAGCCGTCCCAGACCATCCGCCAGCTGGGCATCCGCCTCAAGCTGAACCCCCTGAAGGAAGTCATCAGGGGCAAGCGCCTGGTCGTCGTCGACGACTCGATCGTCCGCGGCAACACCCAGCGCGCGCTGGTCCGGATGCTCCGCGAGGCGGGCGCCGCCGAGGTCCACATCCGGATCTCGTCCCCGCCGGTGAAGTGGCCGTGCTTCTTCGGCATCGACTTCGCCACCCGCGCCGAGCTGATCGCCAACGGCATGACGGTCGACGAGATCGGCAAGTCCCTCGGCGCCGACTCGCTCGCGTACATCTCGCTCGACGGCATGATCGAGGCGACCACGATCGCCAAGCCGAACCTCTGCCGCGCCTGCTTCGACGGCGAGTACCCGATGGAGCTGCCCGACCCCGAGCTGCTCGGCAAGCAGCTGCTGGAGACGGAGCTCGCCGCGGGCCCGGCCGCCACGGCCGCCGCCGACGCCCTCCGCCGCCCGTAGGCACCCCCCACACCCCCGCTGTACGACACGAAAGTTCTGTAGCCATGTCTCAGGCCACCAGTGCCACGGGCGGCGGCGCCAGCTATGCCGCCGCGGGCGTCGACATCGAGGCGGGCGACCGCGCCGTCGAGCTGATGAAGGAGTGGGTGCGCAAGACGCAGCGCCCGGAGGTCCTCGGCGGCCTCGGCGGGTTCGCCGGCCTCTTCGACGCCTCCGCCCTCAAGCGCTACGAGCGCCCCCTCCTCGCCTCCGCCACCGACGGCGTCGGCACGAAGGTCGACATCGCCCGCCGCATGGGCGTGTACGACACGATCGGCCACGACCTCGTCGCGATGGTCATGGACGACATCGTGGTCTGCGGCGCGGAACCGCTCTTCATGACGGACTACATCTGCGTCGGCAAGGTCCACCCCGAGCGGGTCGCCGGCATCGTCAAGGGCATCGCCGAGGGCTGCGTCCTCGCCGGGTGCGCCCTCGTGGGCGGCGAGACCGCCGAGCACCCCGGTCTCCTCGGCCCCGACGACTTCGACGTCGCCGGCGCCGGCACCGGTGTCGTCGAGGCGGACCGCCTGCTCGGCGCCGATCGCATCCGTACGGGTGACGTCGTCATCGCCATGGCGTCGTCGGGCCTTCACTCCAACGGGTACTCGCTCGTCCGCCACGTGCTCTTCGACCGGGCCGGCATGGCCCTGGAGCAGCAGGTCGACGAGCTCGGCCGGACCCTCGGCGAGGAGTTGCTGGAGCCGACGAAGATCTACTCGCTGGACTGCCTGGCGCTCACCCGCACCACCGACGTCCACGCCTTCAGCCACATCACCGGCGGCGGCCTCGCCGCGAACCTGGCGCGGGTCGTTCCCGACCACCTGCACGCGACGGTCGACCGGTCGACCTGGGCCCCCGGCGCGATCTTCGACCTGGTCGGCACGGCCGGTCAGGTGGAGCGGCTGGAGCTGGAGAAGACCCTGAACATGGGGGTCGGCATGATGGCCGTCGTCCCCGCCGACTCCGTCGACGTGGCCCTGACGACCCTCGCCGACCGGAATCTCGACGCCTGGGTCGCCGGCGAGATCACCGAGCGTGGCGACCACTCGACCGGCGCCGCCCTCACGGGTGACTACGCGAGCTGAGCAGCACAGAAACCCGGTCCGGGGCGGGCCCCGGACCGGGTGGAGAGTGTGCGGGCGTCAAGCGCCGCGACGCTGCGATGACGGACCGGACTCGTCGTCCCCGTCATCGTCGTCGTTGTACAGCTCCGCGTAGCGGGCGTACGGGTCGTCTTCCTCGTCGTCGTCCTCGAACGGCTCTCCGTTCGGAGGCTGACTCGAAGTCGATGCGCCCAGCTCGCTGGCCAGCCGTGCGAGGTCAGTCCCACCGCTGTTGTACTTCAGCTGGCGGGCGACCTTCGTCTGCTTGGCCTTGGCCCGGCCGCGCCCCATGGCTCGACCCCCTCGGTGACGGGGCTCGACGGCCCCAGAGTCTTGACACGCGTTCATGATGCGGAACGGACTCCCCGTGGAGAGACCGGCCCGTGGGCTTCAACGGTACCTGCTTCCGCGGCCATACGGTACGCCGCCCGCATGACGCGCCCCGGAGCCGGACCGGCGAGGCGCCCCGTCCTCGCTGGTCAGCTGCGATTTTAACCTCTTCCCGAGGTCGACCCGCCGACCGGCGTGAGCCATCTCTCTCCGACGGCCGCACACCGCTGTACGAACACACCAACCCGGAGCGCGTCCGGGAGGTTCCCGAGGGCACGCAAGGTGCCGCCCGCCGGGCCGCCCTGTCAAGGGCGCCTTCCCGGCGGGCGTACGCAGCGTGGCCGGACGACTCCGCGGCGGGGTCAGCGGCGGCGGGCCTCCGCCATCCGCTGCTCGGCGATCCGGTCGGCGGCGGCGGCCGGCGGGATGCCGTCTTCCTTCGCACGTGCGAATATCGCCAGCGTCGTGTCGAAGATCTTCGTCGCCTTCGCCTTGCACCGGTCGAAGTCGAAGCCGTTCAGCTCGTCGGCGACCTGGATGACGCCACCGGCGTTGACCACGTAGTCGGGCGCGTAGAGGATCCCGCGTTCGGCGAGGTCCTTCTCGACGCCCGGGTGCGCGAGCTGGTTGTTGGCCGCGCCGCACACCACCTTCGCGGTCAGGGCGGGCACGGTGCCGTCGTTCAGCGCGCCGCCGAGCGCGCACGGCGCGTAGATGTCCAGGCCCTCGGTGCGGATCAGCGCGTCGGTGTCGACGGCCACTCTGACCTGCGGGTACGCGTCGGTGATCCGGCGCACCGACTCCTCGCGCACGTCCGTGACGACGACCTCGGCGCCGTCCTTCACGAGGTGCTCGACCAGGTAGTGACCGACCTTGCCGACGCCCGCGACGCCGACCGTGCGGCCGCGCAGGGTGGGGTCGCCCCACAGGTGCTGGGCGGAGGCGCGCATGCCCTGGAAGACGCCGAAGGCGGTGAGGACCGAGGAGTCGCCGGCGCCGCCGTTCTCGGGGGAGCGGCCGGTCGTCCACCGGCACTCGCGGGCGATGACGTCCATGTCGGCGACGTACGTGCCGACGTCGCACGCGGTGACGTACCGGCCGCCGAGGGAGGCCACCATCCGGCCGTAGGCCAGCAGCAGTTCCTCGGTCTTGATCTGCTCCGGGTCGCCGATGATGACGGCCTTGCCGCCGCCGTGTTCCAGGCCGGCCAGAGCGTTCTTGTACGACATGCCGCGGCTGAGGTTCAGCGCGTCGAGGACGGCCTCCGCCTCCGTGGCGTACGGGTAGAAGCGGGTGCCGCCCAGGGCCGGGCCCAGGGCGGTCGAGTGGAGGGCGATGACGGCCTTCAGGCCCGAGGCGCGGTCCTGGCACAGCACGACTTGCTCGTGGCCCCCCTGCTCCGAGTGGAACAGGGTGTGCAGGACGCCGTCGGTCACATCGGTCACGGTGGTGACTCCCAAGTACGAAGCGGCGGAATGAGGCCCTCCGGGGGTGGGGAGGACCTGTTCGGGATGAGGGTAAGTCCTACCTGCGCGTAGGACCGATGCAGTGCGCAGGATCACCCCCTCCCGGAGTACGGGACGGTGCCGGCGTGGAAGGATTCCCGGCATGGCGGCTGTCTCCTCGGTCCTCGTCCCGTACGCCTCGTACCTGCGGGTGTACGAGCCCCTGGACGCCTTCCCGGAGCCCGAGCGGGGCCACTGGGCCCGCTACGCGCCGGTCGCCCTGCGGGGCGGGACCCCGACGGCCCAGGACGAGCTGCGCCGCTCCCTCGCCGATCTGCTGCCGACGCCGCCGGTGCCGGTGCCGGTGCACGAGAGCGGCGACGCCTTCGTGGT
Source organism: Streptomyces changanensis (assembly GCF_024600715.1). Taxonomy (NCBI): domain Bacteria; kingdom Bacillati; phylum Actinomycetota; class Actinomycetes; order Kitasatosporales; family Streptomycetaceae; genus Streptomyces; species Streptomyces changanensis. Next base: position 3,208,049 of record NZ_CP102332.1, on the reverse strand, counting down.
GGAGCGCGACGGCGTGGTGTGCGTCTGCCCGTGGCGGACCCGGCTGCGCGGCTGGCTGGCGCTGGAGGAGCTGTCCGAGCTGCTGCCGCCGTCCGTGCTGGACGCGGCGCTGCCCGCGGTGGTGCGGGGTCAGGCTGCGGCGGACTTCGAGCGGTGGCGGGAGCGGAACCCGGACGCCCGGCCGTGGATCCGGGGCGCGGTGTGGCAGGTGCCGGTGCGCTGGTTCGTCCTCTTCGCGGACGAGGAGCGCGAGTACGTGCCGGGGGAGGGGGCGGGCAAGCCGCCGCTGCTGCGGTACCGCACGCCGATGGTCGAGGCGCGCCGGCGGGTGGCGCGGGGGCTGCGGGCCCTGCGCGAGGCGGTCGACGAAGGGCCCCTGACCGAGGGGCTGGTGGACGTCGGGCGGTGGCTGGAGGAGTTCCACCCGCGCTCGCTGGTCGAGCTCGACTACGGGGGCCTCGTCCACGCCCTGCCGGCGGAGCGGCTGGCGGAGGACCGGTCGGTCGCGGACGTGACGGCCGCCATCGCGGCGCTGCGGGACGGCGACGGGACGGGCGCGGGGACGGCGTACGAGCGGCTGACGACGCGGTGGCGGACGGTCCGGGACCTGCGCTTCGCGAACTGAACCGGAAGATTCCCAAGTGGGGCTATTGCGCCGGAGGCTGTTGCACCTGAGTCTTGTGTGACGTGCGTGCCCTGAAGGTCGATGGTCCCGATCCGGGTCTTTGCCTCAAGGGTGATGAATCGCACTAACAGTGGCTCTTGCGTCCATCGCCCGACCTCGTGCCAAAATAGGACAAGGAGTCCGGGGAGGGCTCCTTCCGTCCAACTTTGGGCGGAAGGCTCAGCATTGCACGCTATGGGGGGTCTGGTGGCTCCTGATCGCTCTGTGACTGATCGTCACTGTGACGTGACTGTCCGCTATGGCATGGTCCATCGGCTTCCGCCGCTGATGGACACCTGAGAGGGCAATTCCATCGGTTTGGCCGAACGTGGCTGGACAGATGGTGTAGTTGTAGTGCCGAGGACAAGCCGTTCGTCCTATAACCGACTCGGCCCGCGTCTGCCATTTCGGGCAACGCGGGTCAAGGTGCAGAATTTAGAGGAAAGAACCGAGAACGTCGGTTCTCCCGAGGAGGCCGCTCATGACCGCTCGCACCCCTGATGCTGAGCCGCTGCTGACCCCCGCTGAGGTAGCCACGATGTTCCGCGTGGACCCGAAGACGGTGACCCGCTGGGCGAAGGCCGGCAAGCTCACGTCCATCCGCACGCTGGGTGGACACCGCCGGTACCGCGAGGCAGAGGTCCGTGCGCTGCTCGCGGGTATTCCGCAGCAGCGTAGCGAGGCCTGAGACACCCCTGTGAACCGGGCTCTTCCGGGTCCCCCAACCCGGACCGCCCACCCCTTGCACCACTGACGGACGCCCGCCCCAACGGGCCGAAGGTCACCGATCGCGCTGGACTCCGCCGGGTCCGGCGCGATCTTTTTTTGTGCCCGCCTCCCGTCGTCCCGACGGTGCAATTGCACGTATTAAATCGGGCTGGTGTAGGCATGGGATAAGTGAAGCGGTTTCCCGAACGGGTTCCGTGACTCGCGTCACATTCCTGACGCCCCCTCGGGGCGGTCCGCGGAGCCCCCGCCGGGGCCGCCCCGCCCGCCGGACGGGCCGCCTCACACGGTCTCGTGGGGTGCGCACGCCCCCACGCAGGCCCCCGCGCACCCACGCACGTCCCACGCGCACCTCTCACGCGAGTCGATCGGACGGGCCGTCAGGCGGACTCGGACCGGGCCTCCCGGAGCGGGGGCTGCTCGGTGAGCGCGGCGAGCTGGGCGAGGCGGTGGCACACGGCGCAGCGCCGGGTGAGGTGGCGGTAGCCGGAGGCGGCCGCCAGGTGGGCGCGCAGGAGCGCGCGGGTCTCGTGCCGGGCCGTCGCAGTCGCCATGCGCGTCACCTCCGGGACAGGGCGCCGATGCCCTTCTGTCTGGGTACCGGTCCCGTCATCCGCCGTCAAGACGGTCGGCACGCACCGGCGCCCCGTACGGGCCCCTGAGCGGCACGGACGGCCCCGTACGGGCTGAGGGGGATCAGATGTCCGGGAGCGCGACGGGGCGGCGCAGGGAGCGCCCCGCCGGCGGGGCGCCGGGGGCGTGAGCCGGGGAGCGGGCGGGGACGTGCGGGGCCCGTTGCGGTGGGGAGGGGCGCCGCGGGGGGCCGTACCGCGCCGCCACGCCCCGCGGTGCGGGAGGCGCGCTTCAGGCCGGGCCCGGGCATGCGAACGAGGGCCCGCACCGTATGGTGCGGGCCCTCGTATCACTGCGGTCCTGACGGGATTTGAACCCGCGGCCTCCACCTTGACAGGGTGGCGAGCACTCCAAACTGCTCCACAGGACCAGGTTTCGCGGCCGGTGTTCCTTGGCTGCGAGCAAGACTGTACAGCAGGTCGGACCACCAGGTCGAACTCACTCCTGGCGACCGCACCGTCACGGCGCCGCCGCGTCGATCGCCTTCACGATCCGCTTGTCCGAGACGGGATACGCCGTGCCCAGCGCGTGCGCGAAGTAGCTGACGCGCAGCTCCTCGATCATCCAGCGGATGTCGAGGACCTCCTGCGGCACCGGCCGGCCCTTCGGCAGCTGCTCCAGGAGCCAGGCGTACTCGTCCTGCATCTCGTGGACCTTCTCCATGCGCGTCGTGTCGCGCTGCACGGATGTCGGCATCTGCTGCAGGCGGCGGTCCACCGCCACCAGGTAGCGCATCAGGTCCGGCAGGCGCCGCAGCCCCGTCCTCGTCACGAAGCCGGCCGGCACGAGGGCCGCCAGCTGCTCGCGGACGTCCCGCACGTTGTTCACCAGGGTGAGGCTGTTCGTGGCCTTCAGCCGGCGCTCGCACGCCTGCCAGGCGGCCAGGATCTGCTGGACCTGGTCGACCGTACGGATCGTCAGCTCCACCAGGTCGGCACGGACCTTGTCGTACAGCTTGCGGAAGGACTCCTCGTCCCAGGCGGGGCCGCCGTGCTCGGCGATCAGCCGGTCCGCCGCGGCGGTCGCGCAGTCGTCGAACAGCGCCTGCACGGAGCCGTGCGGGTTGCGCGACAGGGCGAGCTTCTGCTGGTTCGTCAGCCGGTCGGAGGCGAACTTCGCCGGGTTCACCGGGATGTTCAGCATGATGAGCTTCCGGGTGCCCCGCCACATCGCCCGCGCCTGCTCGGCCTCGGTGTCGAAGAGCCGGACGGCGACCGTCGTGCCCTCGTCGACGAGGGCCGGGTACGCCTTCACCGGCTGGCCGGCCCTGCGCGTCTCGAAGACCCGCGTCAGCGTGCCGATCGTCCACTCCGTCAGGCCGGTGCGCTCCAGCGAGCCGCCCGAGCCCGCCGGGCCCGCCGTCGCGGCCGCCGCGGCCTTCGACAGGGCCTGCCGGGCCTTCGGGCGCAGCCGCAGCTTCAGCTCCTCCAGGTCCTTGTCCTCGGCGAGCTTGCGGCGCCGCTCGTCGACGATCCGGAACGTGATCCGCAGGTGGTCGGGGACCTTCGCCCAGTCGAAGTCGTCCGCGGAGACCGGCACGCCCACCATGCGCTGCAGTGCGCGGGCGAGGGTCTCCGTCAGCGGCTCCTGCCCCGGTGCGGCCTGCTCCAGGAACCTCCGCGCGAAGTTCGGCGCCGGCACGTAGTTGCGGCGGATCGGCTTCGGCAGCGAACGGATCAGCTCCGTCACGACCTCCTCGCGCAGGCCCGGGATCTGCCAGTCGAAGTTCTCGTCCACGACCTGGTTGAGGACCTGGAGCGGGACGTGGACGGTGACGCCGTCGGCGTCCGCGCCCGGCTCGAACTGGTACGTCACGCGGAACTTCAGCGCGCCCTGCCGCCACGTGTCGGGGTAGTCGTCCTTGGTGACGGCCCCGGCCCGATCGTTGATGAGCATCTCGCGCTCGAAGTCGAGCAGTTCCGGCTCGTCCCGCTGCTTGTGCTTCCACCACGAGTCGAAGTGGGCGCCGGACACCACGTGCTCGGGCACCCGCTGGTCGTAGAAGTCGAACAGCGTCTCGTCGTCGACGAGGATGTCGCGGCGCCGTGCCCGGTGCTCCAGCTCCTCGACCTCGGTGAGCAGCCTGCGGTTGTCCGCGAAGAACTTGTGGTGCGTGCGCCAGTCGCCCTCCACGAGCGCGTGGCGGATGAACAGCTCTCGCGACACCTCCGGGTCGATGCGGCCGTAGTTCACCTTGCGGTCGGTGACGATCGGCACGCCGTACAGCGTCACCTTCTCGTACGCCATGACGGCCGACTGGTCCTTCTCCCAGTGCGGCTCGGAGTACGTGCGCTTCAGCAGGTGCCCGGCGAGCGGCTCGATCCAGTCAGGCTCGATGCGGGCGTTGACCCGCGCCCACAGCCGGGACGTCTCGACGAGCTCGGCGGACATGACGAAGCGCGGCGGCTTCTTGAAGAGCGCCGACCCGGGGAAGATCGCGAACTTGGCGCTGCGGGCACCGAGGTACTCGTTCTTCGCGCCGTCCTTGACGTCCTTCATGCCGACGTGGGACAGGAGGCCGGCGAGGAGCGAGACGTGGACCCGCTGCTCGTCGGCGTCCTCCTCGTTGAGGTGTATCCCCATCTGCTTGGCGACCGTGCGCAGCTGGCTGTAGATGTCCTGCCACTCGCGGATGCGCAGGTAGTTGAGGTACTCCGCCTTGCACATGCGGCGGAACGCCGACGACGACAGCTCCTTTTGCTGCTCGCGGACGTACCGCCAGAGGTTCAGGAAGGCGAGGAAGTCCGACGTCTCGTCCTTGAACCGGGCGTGGCTCTGGTCGGCCTGCGCCTGCTTCTCGGCGGGCCGCTCGCGCGGGTCCTGGATGGACAGGGCGGCCGCGATGACCATGACCTCACGGACGCAGCCGTTCCGGTCGGCCTCCAGCACCATCCGGGCCAGGCGCGGGTCGACGGGCAGCTGCGCCAGCTTGCGGCCCGCCGGCGTCAGCCGCTTCTTCGGGTCCTTCTGCGCGGGGTCGATCGCGCCGAGCTCCTGGAGGAGCTGCACGCCGTCGCGGATGTTGCGGTGGTCCGGCGGGTCGATGAAGGGGAACTTCTCGATGTCGCCGAGACCGGCCGCCGTCATCTGCAGGATGACGGAGGCGAGGTTCGTCCGGAGGATCTCCGCGTCCGTGAACTCCGGGCGTGAGAGGAAGTCGTCCTCGCTGTACAGGCGGATGCAGATGCCGTCCGAGGTGCGGCCGCAGCGGCCCTTGCGCTGGTTGGCGCTGGCCTGGCTGACCGGTTCGATCGGCAGCCGCTGCACCTTGGTGCGGTGGCTGTACCGGGAGATCCGGGCCGTGCCCGGGTCGATGACGTACTTGATGCCGGGGACCGTCAGCGACGTCTCGGCGACGTTCGTCGCGAGGACGATCCGGCGCCCCGGGTGCGCCTGGAAGACGCGGTGCTGCTCGGCGTGGGAGAGCCGCGCGTACAGCGGGAGCACCTCGGTGTTCCGCAGCTTCCGCTTGAGCAGCGCGTCCGCGGTGTCGCGGATCTCGCGCTCACCGGAGAGGAAGACGAGGACGTCGCCCGGCCCCTCGGCCTGGAGCTCGTCGACGGCGTCGCAGATCGCGGTGATCTGGTCGCGGTCCGCGTCGTCGGAGTCCTCTTCGAGGAGCGGGCGGTAGCGGACCTCCACCGGGAACGTCCGGCCGCTGACCTCGACGATCGGCGCGTCGCCGAAGTGCCGGGAGAACCGCTCGGGGTCGATCGTCGCGGAGGTGATCACGACCTTGAGGTCGGGGCGCCGCGGCAGCAGCTGGGCCAGGTAGCCCAGGAGGAAGTCGATATTGAGGCTGCGTTCGTGGGCCTCGTCGATGATGATCGTGTCGTACGCGCGCAAGTCGCGGTCGGTCTGGATCTCGGCGAGCAGGATGCCGTCCGTCATCAGCTTCACGAACGTGTCGGAACCGACCTGGTCCGTGAAGCGGACCTTCCAGCCGACCGCCTCGCCCAGCGGCGTCCCCAGCTCCTGCGCCACCCGCTCGGCGACCGTGCGGGCCGCGATCCGCCGCGGCTGCGTGTGCCCGATCATGCCGCGCACGCCGCGGCCGAGCTCCAGGCAGATCTTCGGGATCTGCGTGGTCTTGCCGGAGCCGGTCTCACCGGCGACGATCACGACCTGGTGGTCGCGTATCGCCTCCGCGATCTCGTCCTTCTTCTGGCTGACCGGCAGCTGCTGCGGGTACGTGACCGCGGGCACGCGGGACGCCCGCTCGGCGGTGCGGGCGGCTCCCCTCGCCGCCTCGGCGGCGATCTCGTCCAGGACGGCCTGCCTGGCCTCGGGCTTACGGATGCGGCGGGCGCCTTCGAGACGGCGGCCGAGCCGGTGCGCGTCGCGCAGCGAGACCTCGGCCAGCAGGGTCTGGAGGTCGGCGAAGGAAGTAGACATACCGTGTCCCAGGATCTCACCCGCGGCTCGGGAGTGGCGAACCCATTTCCCCGTACCATTTCGGGCGAGCCGACACCAGCCGCCGCGATCAGGAAGGCGCCCGACCCGATGCCCCGTACCGATGCCCGGCGGCGCCGTCCGGCGCTGCTCGTGCCGGTGCTGGTGGGCGCGGTGCTCGGACTCCTGCTCTGCGCCGGCGGGTGGTGGGCCGGCGGCCTGCCCGCGGCGACCGGGGCGCAGCCCGGGCGGGCGACGGAGACCACCGCGGCCGCGTCCGGGGCGTCGGCGGTCTCCGGGGTGCCTGGGGTCTCCGCGGTCTCCGCGGTGCCCGCGGTCTTCCGGGTGCCTGGGGTCGCTGTGGCGCATGCGGTCTCCGTGGCTCCCGCCGTCTCCGTGACTCCCGCGGTTTCCGTCGCCTCTCTCCCACCGGGGCTCTCCGCCGCGCCGGGCTTCTCGGCCGGCCCCGCGCGGGCCGCCGCCCACGGTGATTCCGCCGGCGCCGGCACGCCCGGCTGCGACGACGGGTCCCGCTCCGGCGACGGCGGCCTGACCCCCGCCACCCTGCCCCGCGGCCCCTCGCCCGGCGAGCTGCTCCCCGCGCCGTACGACGTGCGCGGCGCGGCGCCCGGGACCGGGTGCGCGGTGGGGGAACCGGCCGGCACCACCCCCGGGCGAGCCCCGCCCGGTCTCGTCCCGCTCTCCCCGATGGACCTGTCGATCCTGCGCGTGTAGCCGGCGCCCCGCCGCCGCGTCCCCTTCCCGTCCGCACAGCGCAGGAGATCCACCATGTCCCCGAAGTCGAAGTCCCCGAAGTCCCCGGCCCCCGCTCCGGCCCCGGCGTCGAGGAAGCCGTCCCCGGCGAAGGAGCCGTCCCGGGTGAGGCCGTACCTCATCGGCGCCGGCGTCGCGGCCGCCGCCGCGCTGCTCGCCTTCGCCTCGTACACGGCCACCAAGCCCGAAGACCGGGACGCGGCCGGCTCGGCCGCCTCCGCCCCGGCGTCCGCCGCCGCGGAGGAGGGCGTCTACCCGCAGTGGGAGGAGCTCGCCCGCCGGGACGCCCGGGACGGCCTGGCCGTGGGCCGCGCCGACGCCCCGGTGGTGCTGATCGAGTACGCCGACTTCCGGTGCGGGTACTGCGGGAAGTTCGCCCGGGACACCGAGCCGCAGTTGATCGAGAAGTACGTCGACGCGGGCGTCCTGCGCATCGAGTGGCGGAACCTCCCGATCTTCGGCGAGGAGTCCGAACGCGCCGCCCGGGCCGCGTGGGCGGCGGGCCGGCAGGGCAGGTTCTGGCAGTTCCACGGGGCCGCGTACGCCGAGGGGGCGAAGGAGAAGGGGTTCGGCGCGGACCGGCTGGCCGAGCTGGCCCGGCAGGCCGGCGTCCCCGACGTCGCCCGCTTCTCCCGCGACCTGGACGGCCCGGAGGCCCGTCGGGCGGTCGAACGCGACCAGAAGGAGGGGTACGCGCTGGGTGTCGCCTCCACGCCGTCGTTCCTGATCAACGGGCGTCCGGTCGCGGGCGCGCAGCCGCTGGAGACGTTCACGGCCGCGATCGACGCGGCGGCGGCGAAGGCCGGCCGATGACGGACGTCGGCTACCTGGCCGCCTTCCTCGGCGGTCTGCTGGCGCTGCTGAGCCCGTGCAGCGCCCTGCTGCTGCCGGCGTTCTTCGCGTACTCCGTCGACTCGACGGCGCGGCTGATCGCGCGCACGGGCGTCTTCTACGCGGGCCTGGCGACGACCCTCGTGCCGCTGGGCGCCGCGGGCTCCGTCGCCGGGCGCTTCTTCCAGGGCAACCGCGACCTGCTCGTCACGGGGGGCGGCTGGCTGATCATCGCGCTCGGCGTCGCCCAGGTGCTGGGCTTCGGTTTCGCGCCGCGCCGGCTCACGGAGGCGAGCGGCCGGATCCGCCCGACGTCGGCGGTGTCGGTGTACGCGCTGGGCTTGGTCTACGGCCTGGCGGGGTTCTGCGCGGGCCCGATCCTCGGCAGCGTCCTGACGGTGGCGGCGCTGGGCGGCAGCGCCGTCTACGGCGGTCTGCTGCTGGCCGTGTACGCGCTGGGCATGGCGGTGCCGCTGTTCGCGCTGGCCCTGCTGTGGGACCGGTACGACCTGGGGCGCCGCCGCTGGCTGCGCGGCCGCCCGGTGCGGCTGGGCCGGCTGGAGCTGCACACCACGTCCCTGCTGTCGGGCGGGTTCTTCGTCCTGCTGGGCGGGATGTTCCTGGCCTTCGACGGCACGACGGCCCTGCCGGGGCTGCTGTCGGTGGACGCCTCGTTCGCGGCCGAGCAGTGGGCGGCCCGCGCGGGCCGCGCGGTCCCGGACTGGGCGCTCCTGCTGGGCGTCGTGGCGGCGGTCGCGGTGGTGCTGGGGGTGCGCGGCCGGCGCCACCGGGAACGCGCCTGACCCGGAGGGACGGCGGCGGGGTCCGGGAGACGGCGGCGGGGCCGGGAGTTGCTAGGCGCCGCCGCCGAGGACCTCGCCGAACAGCTCGGTGAAGCGGTGCTTCCACTTGTGCCGGCGATTGCAGTACCGGCGCGGGAAGAACCGGCGCTCCAGCCTGACCGGCCGGTCGCACCACTTGCACGGCAGCGTGCGGCCCTGGTTCGCGTACTCCCCCATGCGGGCGACTCTAGCGACCGGTCCGGTCCGGCGACCGTCGGGGAACGACGAAAGGCCCCGTCCGGAGACGGGGCCTTTCGGCTGGTGGCTGGGGCCGGGGTCGAACCGGCGACCTTCCGCTTTTCAGGCGGACGCTCGTACCAACTGAGCTACCCAGCCACGCGACTCTGACGAGCCGCAGCGGTCCTGACGGGATTTGAACCCGCGGCCTCCACCTTGACAGGGTGGCGAGCACTCCAAACTGCTCCACAGGACCAAGCTTCGTGCGAGAACAAGTCTCGCACACGGTAATGCGTGCCCCCAACGGGATTCGAACCCGTGCTACCGCCTTGAAAGGGCGGCGTCCTGGGCCACTAGACGATGAGGGCTAAGGGCCCGCCTGGGCGCTTCGTCAGCGCGTCGGGGACGTGAGAAGCATATGGGATGCGGGGACGGTTCGCCAAAACGGTTTCGCGGGGGCGGGGCGGTGGCGGTGGCGAGGCGTGCGGAGCACCGGGCGCACGGCGCCGGGACGGGTCACCGCGACGGGGTGCCCGGTGCGGCGGTGGGCTCCCGGGACGGCGCGCCCGGCGCCGGGGACGGGCTGCCGGGCACCGGGGTGGGGGACGGGGACGGGGACGGGGCAGGGGACGGGGTGCCGGCCGCGGGGACGGGTTCCGGTTCCACCAGCGCGTCCTCCGGGACGTGGCGGGCGACCTCCGCCGTGGTCAGCCCGAGCCCGCCCAGCGTGATCTCGTCCCACGCCTGGAGGCGCCGGGTGTCCCGGTCCAGGTACAGGACCGAGGCGTGGACCCGCTCCGGTTCGTCCTTCTCGACCGCGCGCAGCCCGCCGCCGCCCGTCGACCCCTCGATCTTCAGGCGGGTGCCGTTCGGCAGGACCTCGTTCACGCGCCGGTGCACGTGGCCGGCCAGGACCAGCGGGACCGCGCCGTCCGTCTGGTGGGCGGCGATGGGGTTGTGGGCGACCGCGACGTCCACGGGCGTGCCCGCCCGCGTCTGCGCCCGCAGCGAGTCCGCCAGGCGCCGGCCCGCGTCCCGCTCGGCGTCGTCGCCCGCCGGTACGACCGTGCGGTCCGGGGTGAACTGCGGGTCTCCGACGCCCGCCACCCGCACCCCGGCCACCGTGACCGCCTGCCCGCCGTCCAGGACGTGCACGTTCCGCAGGCCGCTCAGGTACTTCTGGGTGTCCATCGAGTCGTGGTTGCCGCGCACCCAGACGTACGGCGCGCCGAGGTTGCTGATGGGGTTCAGGAAGACGTTCTCGGCGGTGCTGCCGTGGTCCATGGTGTCGCCCGAGTCGATGATCAGGTCGATGCCGTACTGCTCCACGAGCGAGGCGACGATGTGCCAGGCCGCCGGGTTGAGGTGGATGTCCGAGACGTGCAGCACCCGGATCGTCGCCGGGTCGGGCTGGTACGTCGGGAGGGTGGACGTCGCGTCGTACAGCTTGGTCACGTTGGTGACGAGCCGCGCCAGTTCCTTCTGGTAGACGTCGAACTCGGTGACGATCGAGCGGGCGTTGCCCACGACCGCCGGGGCACTGCTGAGCAGGCCGGAGAAGCGCGGTTCCAGGACGGACTTCGGGTTCCACGTCGCGTACGCGGTCGCCCCCGACGCCGCGAGCAGCGCGAGCGCGAGGCCGCCGGCCGCGAGCGCGCGGCGGGGCCTGCGGTAGACGACGAGCCCGAGCGCGGTGGCGCCGGTGACGACGGCGACGCAGGAGCGGAGGGCCAGCTCGCGGGTGCCGTCCACCACGTCCCCCGTGATCTCCTCCTGGAGGCCGGAGATCCGCTCGGGGTGCTCGACCAGCGCCTGCGAGCGCACCGGGTCCAGCTGGTCGACGTCCACGTCGAGGCGGATGGGTCCGGTGTGCGAGTCCAGCTCCAGGGCGCCCAGCGGCGAGACGTTGATCTTCGTGCCGCCGGTGAGGGACGGACGCAGCGTCATGCTGGTGTCCATCGGCCCGACCGGCGTACGGACGCTGCCCACCACCAGCAGTCCCAGCCAGGCCCCCGCGACGACCACCGCCAGCAGCCCGACGGCGCGGACGGCCCGCCGCGCCGCGGGACGGCGGGTGCCGGCGGGGTCGGTCGGCACCGCGGGCCGGGCCCCGGGACGGGCGCCGGGGCGCACACGGTCCCGCACGCGGCGCAGGGCTCGGGCGATACGGACGTACGGGGTACGGGCGACGGCTCGGGCCATTGGGGCCGTATGCCCTGCGGGGTGCGCGGCTATGCCCGGGTGCCCGCCGCATCCACGACAATGGCGGAGTGCTGGAGATGACGCGCGAGGAGTTCGAGGAACTGGTGGCCGAGGCGCTCGACCGGATCCCCCCGGAACTCACCCGGCTGATGGACAACGTCGCCGTGTTCGTGGAGGACGAACCCTCCGCGGACGACCCCGACCTGCTCGGCCTGTACGAGGGGACGCCGCTCACCGACCGGGGCGAGTGGTACGCGGGCGTGCTGCCCGACCGGGTCACGATCTACCGGGGGCCGACCCTGCGGATGTGCGACTCCCGCGAGGACGTGGTCGCCGAGACGGAGATCACCGTCGTCCACGAGATCGCCCACCACTTCGGCATCGACGACGCGCGGCTGCACGAACTGGGGTACGGCTGACGGACCCGCCGTCCGGGCGTGTCCCCCGCGGGCGCCCGGGAGTTGGGCAGGGAAACCCCGTCCCCGCCCTGGAGGTGCCCCCGTGCGCCAGCTGCCCGCCCCCGTCCGATGGGCCGTCACCGCCGTGGCGGTGGTGGCATCCGCCGGCTCCGTCAGCGGCTGCATGAGCGTCTCCGACGACAGCTCCCGGCCCCGGCCCACCGAGTCGGTGGACCCCTCCGGGGCGGCCGCGGCCGAGGCGGACAGCGGGGTCGCCGCCCCCGGCGGGCGGCACGGGCCGCGCGGCGGAGCGGACGACCCCGACACGCCCGACGGCGGCACGGCCGGCGGCTCCCGCCCGTCCCGGGCGCCGTCCGCGTCCGCCGCGCCCTCCGCGGGCCCCGCGGCGAGCGCCAGGCCCGACGGGGGCCACGGCGCCGACCCCGCACCCGACCCCGGTCCCGGCACGGGCGGCACGGGCGGCACGGGCGGCTCCGGCGGCGGTACGGGGCCGAGCGGACCGCCCCCGACGCCGTCCGCGCCCGCCCCGCCGCCGGAGCCGACGCCCACGCCGTCGCCGTCCGATGAGCCGCCCGCGCCCGAGCCGTCGGAGCCGCCCACCGCGTCGCCGTCCGCGGAGACCCGCACCGAGGCGCTGCACCGCGCGGACCGGTCCGCGTCCCGGTGGACGGAGCCGGCCGCGTCACCGCAGTCCGCACCCGCCTGAGCGCCGCCGGGGCCACGGCTGGGCGCGGGGGCCGGACGGGGACTGGGTGGGGTCCGGGGCCCGTACTCGGGACGGGGTCCGTACTCGGGACAGGGGCCATGCTCGGGACACGAGCCGGACGGGGTCCGGGCGTGGTCCGGGTGGGATTCGGATGGGTGTTTCGGGTGGGGCCGGGCGGGATCCGGTGGAGCGGAGCTCGTGTTCCGGACGGGTTCCGGGCCGGGTCCGGGTGGGGGCCGCGAGGGGTCTGCACGGGGAGTCGAGGCGGGGGCCGGTGAGGGGCCGTTCGGCGGCCGAGCGGGGTCGAGCTTGCGCTGAGTGGGGGAAGGTGCGTATGGTGGTAGATCGTTTGATCCCATTTGCCCGGCGCCAGACCGAAGAGCGCCGCGTGTGGCGCGTACTCTCTCCCTTGCCGTGGCTGACCGCATCGAGGCGGTCGATTTGCTAAGCAGCGAAACACGGAGTTGACGGGCGCGTGCCGAGACTCCGGAAGGTTTCGCATTTCGCATGTCCATTTCCAGCACTGACACCGTTCTGTCCACGACCGAGAACCCCACCGCCGACACCGCGGTGAACGACGAGCAGCTCGTCGCCGCCGACGCGGAGGGCACGGTCGAGGAGACCGCCGAGGAGACCGCCGTGGCGGTCGCCGACGAGACGGTCGCCGACGAGCCCACCATCACCTTCGCCGACCTCGGCCTCCCCGAGGGCGTCGTCCGCAAGCTCGCCCAGAACGGCGTGACCACCCCCTTCCCGATCCAGGCCGCGACCATCCCGGACGCCCTGGCCGGCAAGGACATCCTCGGCCGCGGCCGCACCGGCTCCGGCAAGACCCTCTCCTTCGGTCTGCCGCTGCTCGCCACGCTGGCCGGCGGCCACACCGACAAGAAGAAGCCCCGCGGCGTCATCCTCACCCCGACCCGTGAGCTCGCCATGCAGGTCGCGGACGCCCTCCAGCCGTACGGCGACGTCCTCGGCCTCAAGATGAAGGTCGTCTGCGGCGGTACGTCGATGGGCAACCAGATCTACGCCCTGGAGCGCGGCGTCGACATCCTCGTCGCCACCCCGGGCCGGCTGCGCGACATCATCAACCGCGGCGCCTGCTCGCTGGAGGCCGTCCAGGTCGCCGTCCTCGACGAGGCCGACCAGATGGCGGACCTGGGCTTCCTGCCCGAGGTCACCGAGCTGCTCGACCAGGTGCCGGCCGGCGGCCAGCGCCTGCTCTTCTCCGCCACGATGGAGAACGAGATCGCGACGCTGGTCAAGCGCTACCTGACCGACCCGGTCGTCCACGAGGTCGACAGCGCCCAGGGCAACGTCACCACCATGACCCACCACGTCCTGGTCGTGAAGCCCAAGGACAAGGCGCCGGTCACCGCCGCGATCGCCGCCCGCAAGGGCCGCACCATCATCTTCGTCCGCACCCAGCTGGGCGCGGACCGCATCGCCGAGCAGCTGCAGGACACCGGCGTCAAGGCCGACGCGCTGCACGGCGGCATGACCCAGGGCGCCCGTACGCGGGTCCTGGAAGACTTCAAGAAGGGCTACGTCAACGCCCTCGTCGCCACCGACGTCGCCGCCCGCGGCATCCACGTCGACGGCATCGACCTGGTCCTGAACGTCGACCCGGCCGGCGACCACAAGGACTACCTGCACCGTTCGGGCCGTACCGCCCGTGCGGGCAAGTCCGGCGTCGTCGTCTCGCTGGCCCTGCCGCACCAGCGCCGCCAGATCTTCCGCCTCATGGAGGACGCGGGCGTCGACGCCACGCGCCACATCGTGGGCGGCGCCGGGGCGTTCGACCCGGAGGTCGCCGAGATCACCGGTGCCCGGTCCCTGACCGAGGTGCAGGCCGACTCCGCGAACAACGCCGCCAAGCAGGCCGAGCGCGAGGCGGCCGACCTCGCCCAGCAGCTGGAGCGCATGCAGCGCCGCGCCGCCGAGCTCCGCGAGGAGGCCGACCGTCTGGTCGCCCGCGCCGCGCGCGAGCGGGGCGAGGACCCGGAGGCCGCCGTCGCCGAGGTGACCGAGGCCGCCGAGGCCGAGGTGCAGGCCGCCGTCGCCGCCGTACCGGCCCAGCCCGAGCGGGACTCCCGCGACGACCGCTCGTCCTCGTACGAGCGCCGGGACCGCCGCGACGAGCGGGGCAACTTCGAGCGCCGCGACCGCGAGGACCGGGGTGGCTACCGCCGCGACGACCGCCGGGACAACGACCGTGGCGGGTTCCGCCGCGACAACGACCGCCCGTCGGGTGGCTTCCGCCGCGACAACGACCGCCGCGACGACCGGGGCGGCTTCAACCGCGACCGTGACGACCGCGGTGGCCGCTCCTTCGAGCGCCGGGACAACGACCGCGGCGGTTTCCGTCGGGACAACGACCGTCCGGCCTCGGGTGGTTTCCGCCGGGACAACGACCGTCCGGCGTCCGGTGGCTTCCGCCGTGACAACGACCGTCCGGCCTCGGGTGGTTTCCGCCGTGACAACGACCGTCCGGCGTCCGGTGGCTTCCGTCGTGACAACGACCGCCCGGCCGGTGGCTTCCGCCGCGACGACCGTCGTGACGACCGCCCCACCGGCGGTCACCGCGGCAGCGACCGTCCGTTCAACCGCGACCGTCGGGACGACCGCCCCGCGGGCGGCGGCTTCCGCTCCGGCGGCCACGAGCGCCCGTACGGTCGCCGTGACGACCACCGCGGCGGCTCGAACACCGGCTCCGGCTCCGGCTCCTCCTTCGGGCGCCGCGACGACAAGCCCCGCTGGAAGCGCAACGGCTGACGCCCCGTAGGGCGCCCGACGGGCCCGTACGCGACACCTCGTGTGCCGCGTACGGGCCCGTCCCGGTTCCGGGACGGGCCGTACGAGGGTGTTGTGCCGATACCCGATCGGCTCACCGGTCCCGGCGGGCTATGCTCGGGGATGACCCGTCGAGGGCCCTTAGCTCAATTGGCAGAGCAGCGGACTTTTAATCCGTTGGTTGTGGGTTCGAGTCCCACAGGGCCTACCAGTCGCGAGCCTCCGCGGCTCGTCACGGGGTCTGGTGCCCCGGCCGGTTCCTTCCGGCCGGGGCATTCGTGCGTCCGGGGGCGCCGCGCTCCCTTTCGAGGCCGTTCCGGACCCGCTCCGGGGCCGGTGATGGCCCGCTGTCGGGGGCCTCGTCGCCGGCGAACCGGGAATTTCTTCAGCTTTCTGGCGCTGAAGGCGCGAAATGGTCAACGGCACCCCCCGGGATGGCGTAAGGTTGTGTTCAACGACGCGGGGTGGAGCAGCTCGGTAGCTCGCTGGGCTCATAACCCAGAGGTCGCAGGTTCAAATCCTGTCCCCGCTACTGAAACCGAAGGCCCGGTGCTTACAGCACCGGGCCTTCGGCGTTTTCCCGGTCGGGCTGTCGGGCGGTCGAACAGCGGCCGGGCGACGTCGGTCGGCGGACGGTCGGCCGGATGGTCGGATGGTCGGATGGCCGGTCGGGCGGTCGATGGCGCGGCTCCCGGGATGTGGCCGCCGCCTCGCCCGGTCGGCCGACCGCGGGTCGCCGGGGAGGGCGGCTGCGGCCAGCCTGGGGTGGTGGGGCAGCGAGCGGAGTACGGCGAGGGCGGCGACGAGCGGGCCGGTGACGACGCGCGCGACGGCGCCGCCGGCCGGGGTGGCCGCGGTGCCCCGGTGCCCCACGGCGGCGGTGCCGGCCCGGTGCCCCACGGCCACGGCCGTGCCGAGCGGGATCGGGTCGAGGCCGGTCAGGTCGAGTCAGGTCGGGCCGAGACCGGTGGGGTGGTCCGGCGGATCGTGCGGGGGCTTCCCGGGCTGCTGCTCGTCGGGGGCGTGGCGTACGACATCGCGACCCCGCCGCCCTTCACGGGCGTCCCCTTCTTCGTCGCCGCGCCGCTCATCGCCGCACCCCTCTACACCCGGCGCGCGACCCTCGTCGTCGCGCTGTGCGCCGTCCTGGCCGTGATCGCGCCGCACCTGGTCGAGAAGCCCTTCCCCCGGGTTCCCACGCTGACCGAGCTGCTGACCGTGGTCACCGTCGGCGGGCTCGCCCTGCTCATCAACCGGCTCGTACGGCGCAGCGGCGAGCGGCTCGCCTCGGCGCGGGTGATCGCGGAGACGGCGCAGCGGGCGGTGCTGCCGGTGCCCGCCGAACGCATCGGCGGACTGCGGGTGGCCGCGCGTTACGAGGCCGCGCAGGCCGACGCGTCCATCGGCGGGGACCTGTTCGCCGTGCAGGACACCCCGTACGGGGTCCGGCTCGTCGTGGGGGACGTGCGGGGCAAGGGCCTGGGCGCGGTGGAGGCCGTGGCGATCGTCATCGGGGCGTTCCGCGAGGCCGCCGAGCAGGAGAGCTCGCTGGAGGCGGTGGCGCAGCGGCTGGAGCGGGCGCTCGCCCGGGAGGGGACCCGGCGGGACGGCCTGGACGCGGTGGAGGGGTTCACGACGGCGGTGCTCGCCGAGGTCCCGCGCGGCGACGGGACGGTACGGGTGGTGAACCGGGGCCACCCCGAACCGCTGCTGTTGGGTGCGGACGGCCGCGTGGCCGTGCTGGAGCCGCCGGAGCCGGCGCTGCCGCTGGGCATGGGGGAGCTGGGCACCTGGCCGGACCGCGCGTACACGGCGCCGTTCCCGCCGGGGGCGACACTGCTCTTCCACACGGACGGCCTCACCGAGGCGCGGGACGCGGCGGGCATGTTCTACGACCCGGCCGCCTGGCTGGAGGGGCGGACCTTCCCGGCGCCGGGGGAGCTGCTGGACGGGCTGGTCGACGACGTGCGGCGGTACACGGGCGGCGGGGCGGACGACGACATGGCACTGCTCGCGGTCGCCCGCCCCGACGGGCACGCTCCGTGAGGGGAGGACAGCTCTCGGCGATAACAATTGACAAACCGTCAGAAAGTCGTGGTCGGTCGGAGGGGTCTCGAACCCCTTGACGCGGTGTCAATTCGCCGGGAAATGTCTGCCTATAGGGGACTTGGTGCCTGTCGTCGGCCCTCACGAATACCCGGCAACGGCTTGGAATACGACCCGTGCGTCTATTAACGTTCGATAACGCAGCGCGGTCGTACCAGCCGTCGCAGAGGCGGCACCGTGCGCATGCGCCGAATCCCGCGAGGGAACCGGGGACCCACCACACCTGGGGTGAATCGGGCTGCATTCCGGCCCGTAGGAGACCTTCCTGCTCCGAACCCGTCAGCTAACCCGGTAGGCGAGAAGGAAGGAAAGGAGAGCGCCCCCGTGGCGTCCAACAGGCCTGCCCCCGAAGCCCCCTTCGGCGCGTACGACACCACCGGCCAGCCGGTCGGACAGGGCTTCGCCGGCACCGCCGCCCCCGCGGCCGACGTCGAGTGGAACCCCACCGAGGACTCCGTCCGTCCGGTCCGCGGCCGCCACCGCGTCGTCAAGCAGCGCGGCGGCCTCGCCCGCAGCTCCACCGTCCTCGGCGTCGGCGTCATCGCCGCCGTCGGCGCGGGCGGCATGGCCACCGCTCAGGACAAGCCCCGGGTCGCCATATCCCTCCCGGACGTCGGCCTCCCGGACGCTTCCTCGCTGCCCGGCGTCGGCGCCCTGATCGCCGACGACACCACGGACGCCGGCGCCGCCGCCGAGGCCGCCGCCGACCCGCAGGACGTCGCCGCCGCCGACCTCGCGCCCCTCGCCACGCTGTCGTCGGCCTCGCCCGGTGGCCAGGAGGCGCAGGGCGGTTCCGACGCGGGCGAGGCCCTGCGCGCCCGCATCCTCCAGCAGGCCGAGCAGCAGCAGGCGGCCGCCGACGCCGAATCCCGGGCCGCCGCGGAGAAGGCGGCCGCCGAGAAGGCCGCCGCCGAGGCCGCCGCCCAGCAGGCCACCGCCCAGGCCAAGGCGAAGGCCGAGGCGAAGGCCGAGCAGGAGAAGCGCGAGCGCGCCGAGGCCGCGGCCGCCGCCAAGGCGGAGGCCGAGCGCCTGGCCAAGCTCGCCGCGAGCTACGCCCTGCCGACCTCCTCGTACACGATCACCTCGACGTACGGCCAGGCCGGCTCCATGTGGTCCTCCGGCTACCACACGGGCCTCGACCTGGCCGCCCCCACGGGCACCCCGGCCAACGCCGTCCACAGCGGCACCGTGAAGTCGGCCGGCTGGTCCGGCGCGTACGGCTACCGGGTCGTCCTGGAGCTCGCGGACGGTACGGAGGTCTGGTACTGCCACCTCTCCTCGATGACCGTCAGCGCCGGGCAGAGCGTCGGCACCGGCGAGACCATCGGCCGCGTCGGCGCCACGGGCAACGTCACCGGGCCGCACCTGCACCTGGAGGTCCACACGCCCTCCGGCGGCGGCATCGACCCGCTGGCCTGGCTCCGCGGCAAGGGCCTCACCGTCTGACCCCGTCCCCGCTCGAGGCGGCGGCCCGCTCGAGGCGGCGGCCCGCTCGAGGCGGCGGCCCGCTCGAGGCGGCGGCCCGCTCGAGGCGGCGGCCCGCCGGGTGCGCGTCCCGACCGACGGTACGGGCGGTAGGGCGGTACGGGCGGTCCGACGTGGCGTACCGACCGACGGTACGGGCGGTACGGCGTGCGCACCGCCCGCCTGACGTCCGGCGGTCCATCGATCCCGGCAGCCTTGGCGGCACACCCCCCGACGCCAGGGCTGCCGGTCTTCCCCGCCCGGCCGGTCCCGCCCCGTCATGCAAGGCCCGTCCGGCCCGGCTCGCCCCGCCCGCGCTCAGTACCGGTACGGGTTGTACCCCGCGTAGTCGCGGTGCGGCGGCGGGGTCCACACGCGGCCGGTCGCGCGGGCGGCGAACGTCAGCGCCGGGCCGGCCGTCGCCTTCCGCTGCCACATGTGGTGCAGCAGCTCCTGCTCGCGCGCGGTGAAGTCCCGGTCCGCCGCGCCCCGCCGCGCCCGGTGGCGCAGGAACGCCAGCGTCGTCGCGAACGCCTCGTACTCGCCCACCGACCGGGCCGCCGCCGGGCCGTACGCGCGGGCCGCGTAGTCCCGCGCCAGGGACCGCGCCCGCATCGAGGACAGCGCGAGCGGCTCGTCCGCGGTGAGCCAGCCGGCCGCCGCGTACGCCGGCAGCTCGGCGGCTATGGTGCGCAGCTCCCGCTGGCGGGTCCAGACCGCGAGCCACGTCAGCAGCCCGAGCGCCGGCAGCATGAACGCCCCGTACACGGCGACGAACCCCCACGGGCCGAACGTCGTCGAGCCGTTCCACAGCGCGTGCACGCCCATCGCCAGGGCCAGCCCCAGCACCGGCAGCACCACCCGCGCCATTCTGCGGCGGCGGGCCGTCATCGCGGCGATCCCGAACCCGATGCCGGTCAGCACCGTGAACAGCGGATGCGCGAACGGCGACATCACCACCCGTACGAAGAACGTCGCCGCCGTCACCGACCCGATGCCGGAGGTGCCGAACTCCTGGTCCTCGCCGAAGGCGCTGCCCAGGTAGAGGATGTTCTCCGTGAAGGCGAAGCCGGTCGCCGTGAACCCGGCGATCACCACCCCGTCGACCAGGCCCGTGAAGTCACGTCTGCGGAAGAGGAAGACCAGCAGGATCGCGGCGGCCTTGGCGCTCTCCTCCACGACGGGGGCGACGACGGTCGCACCGAGCGTGTCGGCCGATGTCGGGTCGGCGGTCGCGGTGGCTATCCACCGGGTCGCGAAGGTGTTGGCGACGATCGCGACGAGGGCCGCGGCGAACGCCCCCCAGGCGAACGAGAACAGCAGGTTCCTCCACGGACCCGGCTCCACCCGGTCCAGCCAGCGGAACGCCGCCATCAGCAGCGGAACCGGCAGCAGCGCCAGCCCGAGGCCCACCAGGAAGCCCGTCGTGCCCGTCTGCTCGCGCACCAGGGCCAGGATCACCAGGGCGCACAGGGCGAGCACGAGGATCACGGCGGAGGCGCGCACCGCCCTGCTGCGCCAGAACGCGCGCCGGGGCTTGTACCGCCAGCGCGCCCGGTCCGGTACGGCGTCGAAGGACGGCCGTGGGTGGTACGTCGGGATGGCCGGCTGGGCGGGGCCGGCCGGCCGGGTGTGCGGCGGTGCGGGGCGGTGCGCGGGCGTCTGGGACACCCGGCCGACCCTAGACGGCCCCGCCGACACTCCGCGACCGTCTGTGGACGGTCGGGCCGGGCCCGGCGGGCCGGACGGCCGGCTGGCCCCCTGCCGTCGCGGCCCGCCCCGGGCGCCCTGCGGCCGTCGGACCGGGCGCCCGGCGTGGGCCCCTGCCGCCCTGCGGCCGTCCCGCCGGGGGTGCCACGCCGCGGGCGTCCGGACGTGGGACCCACGCTGCGGACGACCCGCCGCGGGGGCCTCGCTGCGACCCTCCCACCGGAGCGGTCTCGCCGCGAGCCTGCTGGGGCCGCCCCGCCGGGGCGCCCTGCGACCGTCCCGTCGCGGGCGCGTCCGGTCGTGGGGGCTACGCCGCGGGCGTCCGCCGGAGCGGTCAGGTGGGGCGGTCAGGCTGAGCGGTCAGGTAGGGCCGTCAGGTGGGGCGGGCGACCGTGGCCGTCAGGCCGGGCGGGCGGTCGGGACGCGGGCGAAGAGGAGGTCGTGCACGACGTGGCCCTTGTCCAGGCCCTGCCCCTCGAACCGGGTCAGCGGCCGGAAGTCGGGCCGGGGCGCGTACCCGCCGTCGGGGGCGGTGTTCTCGAAGTCGGGGTGGGCGGTGAGCACCTCCAGCATCTGCTCCGCGTACGGCTCCCAGTCCGTCGCGCAGTGCAGCACGGCACCGGGCGCCATGCGGGGCGCGAGGAGGCTCAGGAACTCCGGCTGGATCAGCCGCCGCTTGTGGTGGCGCTTCTTCGGCCACGGGTCCGGGAAGTACACGCGGACGCCGGCGAGCGCGGCGGGCGGCAGCATCTCGCGCAGCAGGATGATCGCGTCGCCGTTGGCGACGCGGACGTTCGTCAGCCCCTGCCGCTCGGCGAGGCCGAGGAGGTTGCCCTGGCCGGGCGTGTGGACGTCCACGGCGAGGATGCCGGTCGACGGGTCGGCGGCGGCCATCCGGGCGGTCGCCTCGCCCATGCCGAAGCCGATCTCCAGCACCACGGGGAGGCCGCCGAACAGCTCGTCCAGGTCCAGGACGCGCTGACCGTCGATGTCCAGGCCCCAGGCGGGCCACAGGCGGCGCAGCGCGTCGGCCTGACCGGTGGTGACGCGGCTGCGGCGGGGCTGGAAGCTGCGGATGCGCCGCTCGAAGTGCGACCCGGCCGGGTCGGGGGCGGGCCCGCTGCCGTCGGCGAACATTCGGCTGCCGCGGCGCGCCGGGGCGGGCACCTGCGGGGTCTCGGGGGCGGGGGGCGTGGGGGGCGTGCTCGACGCGGTCTTCTCGGACACAGTGCCTTCGATTCTACGAACCCGCACCGACCCCCCCTGCCCCTCGACGCGTCGCCCCTACCCCTCGACGAGCGCCAGCGCCCGCCGGGCGACCTCCCGCCCGATCGGCAGGGACGCCGTCGCCGCGGGCGACGGGGCGTTCAGCACGTGGACCGTGCGGGGGCCGCGCCGGATGAGGAAGTCGTCGACGAGCGTGCCGTCCCGCAGCACCGCCTGGGCCCGCACCCCCGCCGGCGCCGGCCGCAGGTCCGCGGCGTCCACGGCGGGCAGCAGCCGCCGCACGGCGTCCGTGAACGCCCGCTTCGACAGGGACCTGCGCAGCTCCCCCGCCCCGTACCGCCAGTGGCGCCGGGCGATCCGCCACGAGCCGGGCCAGGCCAGCGTCCCGGCCAGGTCCCGCGGGTCCACCTGCCGCCGCCGGTAGCCCTCGCGGGCGGCCGCGGGCACGGCGTTCGGGCCGACGTGCACGCCGCCGTCGACCCCGCGCGTCAGGTGCACGCCGAGGAACGGGAACGCCGGGTCCGGCACGGGATAGACCAGGCCCCGCACCAGACCGGGCCGGGTCAGCTCGTAGTACTCGCCGCGGAACGGCACGATCCGCACGCCCGGCTCGTCCCCCGCGAGCCGCGCCACCGCGTCGCAGTGCAGTCCCGCGCAGTTCACCAGCGCCCGCGCCCGCACCACGCTCCCGTCCGCCGTCCGCACGGCCACCCCCCAGGGGCGGCGGTCGACGGCCGTGACCCGCGCCCCGTACCGCAGCTCGGCGCCGGACGCCTCGGCGAGCTGCGCCGTCACCGCCCCGTAGTCGCAGACGCCCGTGGTGCCGACGTGGATCGCGGCGATGCCCCGCACCTGCGGCTCGAACTCGCTGATCTGCGCCGGGCCCAGCTCGCGCACGGGGATGCCGTTCTCCCGGCCGCGCTGGACGAGCGCGTGCAGCCGGGGCAGCTCGGAGCGGTCGGTGGCGACGATCAGCTTGCCGGTCACCTCGTGCGGCAGCCCGTACTCGGCGCAGAACTTCACCATCTCGGCCGCGCCGCGCGCCGCGTACCGCGCTTTCAGCGAACCGGGACGGTAGTAGATCCCGCTGTGGATCACGCCGCTGTTGCGGCCCGTCTGGTGACGGGCGGGGCCCGCCTCCTTCTCCAGGACGACCACCCGCGTCCCGGGAGCGGCCCGCGAGAGCGCGTACGCCGTCGACGCCCCGATGATCCCGCCGCCGATCACCAGGATGTCGCAGTCGAACATGCCGCCGCCGAACCCGGACACCTGTGCCACCTCCCACCCCGATAGTGCACTGGCCCGCTGACAACGCCGTTAAACCAGGTCCGCGCGGCGGTGGGAGATGGATCACGCCAGGTGGTGCGCCCTGTCCCGCCGCCCTACGCCGGGGTCGTCAGCAGCGGCCGGGCGCGCTCGCGCAGCTCCGCGACGCGCGGCTCGTCCCCGTACGGCTCCAGTCGGTGCAGCAGGTCGCGCACGTACTCGGTGGTCCGCGCCGACGAGATCCGCCCGGCGACCTCCACCGCGCGCGTGCCCGCCGCGCAGGCCGCGTCGAGGTTCCCCGACTCCAGTTCGGCGACGGCGCTCACCACCAGCCGCAGGCCGTGCGAGCGCACGTACTCCTCCGTCGGCCGCGACAGCGCCTGCTCGGTGAAGCGCCGCACCTGGCGGGGGGCCTTCAGGTCGCGGTAGCACTCGGCGGCGTCGGCGGCGAACCGGTCGTACGAGTAGAAGCCGAGCCAGGACGGGTCGGCGTCGCCCTCCCGGGAGCGCTCCAGCCACCCCTCGGCGGCCTTCAGCGCCGCCCCGGCCGCCGCCGCGTCCCCGGCCTTGGCGTGGGCGCGCGCCTCCACCAGCCGGAAGAACGACATCGTGCGGGCCGTGGCCAGTCCGCGGTTGCGCTCCAGGGCCGCCTGCGCCAGGTCGACGCCCTCGTCGGCGAAGCCCCGGTAGGTGGCCTGCAGCGACATCGACGCCAGGACGTACCCGCCGAGCGGCACGTCCGCGGCGGCCCGCGCCAGGCGCAGCGCCTGGATGTAGTACCGCTGGGCGGCCTCCTGCTGGCCGGTGTCGAAGGCCATCCACCCGGCCAGCCGCGTGAGCTCGGCGGTCGCCCCGAACAGGGCCCGCCCCACCTCGTCGGAGTACGAGCCCAGCAGCAGCGGCGCCGCGTCGACGCGCAGGCACTCCGGCACCATCGACGAGCGCCAGTCCCCGCCGCCGTACTTGGAGTCCCAGCGGCGGGCGTCCTCGGCGGCCTCCCGCAGCTTCGCCACGTCGCTGTGGCCCACGCGCGCGTGGCCACCGTCCGGCGGCAGCTCCTCGACCACCGTGACGGACGCGACGGGCCGGGCGGCGGCGGAGGGCACCGGGGCGGAGGGCACCGGGGCGGTGGTCTTCGGGGCGGTGGCGCCCGGGGCCTCCGGGGCCCCCGGCCCCGCGCCGGACGCGGGCGGGGCGGACGGAGTGTCGCCGCGGGTGCCGGGTACGGACCCGGCGCCGGGCGTGCCGGGCGCTGCCGCGGTGCCGGCCGCCGCCGTGGTGCCGGGGGCGGTCGTGCCGGGCTTCGGGGCCGGGCCGTCCGCGCGCGGGACGTGCCGCTCCACCGACGGGTCGGCCGGGGCGATCAGCCACCGCGACGCCGGCACCGCGTACGCGCTCACCGCGAACGAACCCGCCAGGGACTGCCAGATGCCGCCCCCACCCGCCCGCCGACCCGCCAGGTCCAGCCGGTACAGCTCCGTCGCCGACCGCACGGCCTCGCCCACGTCCCGCGGGAAGGCCAACCCCACCTCCGGCGCAGGATCCGCGTCCGCCAGGCCGATCTCGTGCAGCGGCACCGGCCGGCCCAGCTTCTGGCCGATCGCGGCGGCGATCAGATGCGGCGCGGCACCCTGCGGGATCATGCCCTTCGACACCCACCGGGCCACCGACGTCTTGTCGTACCGCAGGGTCAGACCGCGCTGCGCGCCCAGGTCGTTGACGCGCCGGGCCAGGCCGGCGTTACTGATGCCGGCGAGGGCGAGAACGGTGCCGAGCTTCTCGTTCGGTCCGCGTAGCTCCCTGGACATGCGCCACCCCTCGACCCAGACGGCCGCCGCGCTGCCAGGCATAGGCGCGCGGCATTCGTAAACCCAGCGTAGTTCGCCGCATCCCCACCGTTAAGAGGCGGTGTTCCCTATGGCGGGATTGTTGTGCGTACGGGAGGTTGGCGTGCGCCGCGCACCCGCCGCCGTGCCCCCGCCGTGTGGCCGTGCGCCCGTCCGTGCGCTCTGCCCCCTCCCGCCGGGAGAGCGCTTCCATGGTGCCGCGTGGGTCGGCCCGCTGGGCGGGAACCAGCGGGCTGGGGGACACCGTCGCCTCATTCCCCGCGGGCGGCGGACCGGACCGGGGGGCGAGCAGCGCCCCCCGGACCGGACCACGCCGAGGCGAACCGGACCCGGACCGACAGCGCGCGCGGGCACCGGCGGGCACGGAGATTGGCTGAATGATGCCCATCGTCCACGCGGCCCAACCCTCCTGTGGGCGGCCGGACTTGACGAATCCACCGTCAGCCGAAGGGAGTTGACCGCCCCGCACCGACACGTCCCCACCGCTCCGCCAATTGCCAGGGGCGCGTTCCCGTTTGCGTACGCGCCGCCCGGACGACCTCCTGTGCGCCTGTTGTCGTGGCAGCATGTCTGTCATCGGCACCCCTCGTCGCACCAGCCGCGCCCCAGCGGCACACGACGAGCGGACCCGAGTGGCTGAAGATGTCCACAGGCTGTGGAGGCGGCGATGCGCTGGCTGGTGGGGTGGAGCAGTATCGCCGCGAGCTTCGGCACGGTCGGCGCCGTCACCGCCTCCGACGACACCGCCACCATGCAACCCGTCGGCGGCCACCTCCTCTGGGGCGACCCCGACCCCCTCTGGGCCGTCGGCGACTGGCGCCCCGACGAAGTGCGCGTCGTCAGCGTCGCCCCCGACACCCGCCTAGCCGTCCTCGGCTGCTGCGCCGCCACCGACGAGGAACTCAAGGTCGGCCTCTTCGCCGCCCGCGGCGGCGCCCTGCGCCACCTCACCGCCTGGCCCGGCAGCTACACCGCCGTCGTCCAGACCGGCCGCCGCATCACCATCGCCGCCGACCTCGCCGGCGCCCGCCCCGTCTTCCACACCCCCTGGGCCAACGGCACCGCCTACGCCACCGCCGCACTCCCCCTCGCCGACCTCATCGAGGCCCAACTCGACATCGGCCACCTCGCCGCGCTCCTCGCCTGCCCCGAAACCCCCGAAGCGCTCCGCGACTCCACCCCCTACGCCGGCGTCAGACGCGTCCCCCCCGGCCACGCCCTCGTCCTGCGCGAGGGCTCCCGCGAGATCACCGGCTACGAACCCGTCGCCTCCCTCGCCGTCGCCGCGCCCCAACTCGACCCCGACCACGCCGTCGAAGCCGTCCGCGACGCCCTCGTCGAAGCCGTCCGCGCCCGCCTCACCGCCCCCCGCCACGCCCCCGCCACCCCACCGCCCGACCCCGGACCCGTCCCCGGCATGGGCCCCGCCGACCGCCGCGCCGCCCGCGGCCACGCCCCCGCCCCCGGCATCGGCGCCGACCTCTCCGGCGGCAGCGCCTCCAGCACCCTCGCCCTCCTCGCCGCGGGCCTCCCCGGCGTCCCCGGCACCATCACCGGCCACGGCGGCGCCGGCGCCGGCGAACGCCTCCTCGCCGTCACCTTCAACGACCTCACCGCCGGCGCCCGCGAACCCGGCCACACCGCCGAACTCGAACGCGCCCACGCCCTCGCCGAGAACCCCCGCCTCCACCACGTCGTCGTCGCCGCCGACGACGAAGCCCTCCCCTACGCCGACCTCGACATCCCCCTCACCGACGAACCCGGCCCCGCCCTCGTCACCGCGGCCCGCCACCGCCGCCGCCTCGCCGCGGGTAGCGCCGACCACCTCACCGGCCACGGCGCCCGCCAGGTCCTCGACGCCCACCCGGCCCGCCTCGCCGACCTCCTCATGGACCGCAGACGCCGCCACCTGCTGCGCCCCGTCACCGCCCTCGCCCGCGCCAGCGGTCCCACCGCCGGCTCCCTCCTCGTCCCCATCACCGTCTACCGGGCCGCCCGCAGACTCGCCCGCACCCCCTACCGCGCCGGACTCGAAGCCGCCGCAGGCCGCCTCCTCGAAGCCAACCGCGCCCTCGCCACCGGCGACGGCAACCCCGAGGGCCCCCTCGACGCCTCCCTCGCCGCCCTCACCTGGACCCGGCCCGGCCCGGCCGCCCGCTGGCTCACCGGCGAGGCGCTCGCAGAAGTATCGGTTCGCCTCCACCAGGCAGCGACCCGCCCCACCTCCGTCCAACGCCCCGGCGAGGCCCGCGCCCGCGCCGCCCTCGCCCGCCACGCCGCCGACCACCGCGTCCTCGAACAGGCCGCCGAGGTCCGCAGCCAACGCCTGCACGCCCCGTTCTTCGACAACCAGGTCGTCCGCGCCTGCCGCGACCTCCCCGAATCCCTGCGCGTACGCCCCGGCGCCCGCGCCGACGTCCTGCGCGCCGTCCTCGCCGGCACCGGCATCCACGACCTGCCACCCGGCTGGGGCGCCCCCACCCACGCCCCGTCCCAGGCCGCGGTACGCGCCGGGCTCCGCGTCGCCCTCCCGCAGCTCCTCGCCCTCTTCGAGGCCCCGCTCCTCGCCGACGCCGGGCTCATCGAGGCCCGGGTCGTCCGCACCGCCCTGCGCGCCGCCGCCGACGGCGAACCCGTCCCCCTCGACGGCATCGCCGACCTGGTCTCCACCGAGCTGTGGCTCCACCGCCTCGTCGCCCGCCGCGGCACCTGCTGGTCCGGCACCGCCGCGCCCCGCCGCCGCGCGGTCGCCGCGGGCGTGCCGTCCCGCCCGACCCTCCGCTCGTAACCCCTGGCGGGGCGCCGCGGGTGCCCCGGTCGCCGTGGGTGTCCTGGGCGTCGTGGGTGCCCCGGGATGCCCCGGTCCCGGGGGCCGGGCGGCCGTGGCGATGGGCGCGGGGAGACGGGGCGGAGCGGTACGTGACCGGGGCGACCCGGGCGTTGCCGAGGCAGGCGACGGCCGACCGGCGCGCGGCGGTGGTGGCCGGCGGGCCCGGCCGGCGGTGCCTGGCGGGCGGTGGCGCGGGGCGGGTCAACGGCGGTGGATGGCCGGCGGTGGCGCGCGGCGGGTGCCGGCGGTGGTGGCCGGTGGTGCGGGGGCCGGTGTCGGGGCGGTGCCCAGTGACAGCGGACGCCGGTAGCCCCGTACGACACGCGTGCTGCGCGGTACGGCTCCGGGCGCGGCGCCCCGCACAGGGCCGTCGGTGGCGGGCGCCGAGGGTCAGCCCTCAGCCCGGGGTGATCAGGTCCCCGAGCGCCTCCAGGACCAGCAGCCACATCGGCCCCGCCCCGGTGCCGAACGCCGCCGCGAGGGCGTACCCGAGCCCCACTTCGACGGCCCGCACACCGACGCCGTCCCGCCACTCGACGAGGACGGCCCCGTCACCGTCGGAGGTGAACTCGCCGATCGGCTCCCCGCCCCGCAGCAGCCGACTGCCCGCCAACGAGTCGGGCACCAGCCGGTAGACGACCTCCGCGTACGGCACGTCCACCCGGAACGAGTGCCTCGTCAACCGGCCCTTGCCGGGCCGGATCGGCACCGCGGAACCGTCGACGACGAGCGTGAGCGACGCCCCGTCGCGCGTGCCGACGGGAACGTGCTCGTCGATGGCGGAGACGGCCGCGTCCCGGCGGAGCTCGACACGCGGGACGGCGTCGCCGTGGACGACGACGACCCCCGCACCGAGGTCCAGCGAGACGGTGACGGGTCCGAAGAGGTCGTCCTCGACGACCTTGACGCGGACGGCTGGGGCGGCCGGGGCGGCCGGGGTGTCGTGTTCCATGGGGTCCCCCTGGTGCTCACGGTGGTCTGACGGCTGGTCGGGCCGCCGAGCACAGCATGGCGTGTCCGCCGGACGCCCCGCCCCGGGGGTCTCCACGCCCACGCCGCCCCCAGCCCGTCCCAGCCCCTCCCGGGGCCCCCGTCCCGGTCCGTTCCGTCCCGAAGGCCCCGACCCCGGTCCCGTCCCAGCGCGCCCGGAAACCCCCACTCGGCCCGTTCCCCTCGGCGCTCTCGGTCCCTCGGCTTCCGTCGGACGCCGTCAGTCGCCGTCCGCGCAGGTGATGCGGGCGTCCGCCCAGTCGGCGAGCCCGACCGCCCCGAACGGCCTGCTCGGCTCGGTGACGAGCCGGATCGATGTGCGGCCCGCGATACCGACGCGTACCGGCACCGCCGGGTCGCCGCCGTCGACGACGGGGGAGCGCCAGAGCCGCGCCCCGTCCGCGTAGACGGAGAACCGCACGGACCCGAGTCCACTCGTCATGTCGTCGACGCCGACGAATGCCGCGTACGTGGAGCACCGCCGGTTCAGGTCGACCACCACCGAGGAGCGGGGGTGCACCGTGATGCCCTGCTCGTACCAGGTGCCACCGATGGACATGCCGTGACGCTGCCACACCCAGCTGGAGCCGCCCAGCCGCAGTTCGGGCCGTGTGTGGTCACCGAGTACGTCGAAAGCGAGCCGACCCACCCGGTAGGTGGCGGGCGCGGGCGGTGGCACGGGCACGGGCACGGGTGTGGGAACGGGGGAGGCGGCCGGGGGCGTCGACGCCTCCGTCGGGGCAGGGGGCGCGGCGGGCCGGGGTGCGCTGCGGGCGGGTGCCGGAGTCGGCGCCGCCTTGGCCGCGGCCGTCGGTTCGGGCGCGGGAGGGGGCGTCGGCTCGGGCGGGTCCACGGGCCGGGGAGAGGCCGGTGGCTCGGACGCCGGTGACGACACGGGCGGCGTGAGCGTGGGTCGCGGGACGACCGGCTGGGCCACCGGTGGCCGGGCGTCGGGCGCGGAAGCGGGCCGGGGGCCGCCGGACAGTGCCCAGACGAGTCCCGCGGTGGCCGCGACGGCCATGGCGGCGGCGGCCCCGGCCTTGGCGGGAGCGCCCAGTCCTCCGGCGGCCCCCCCGGCCCCCCCACCCCCACCCGCCCCGCCTCCCGTTGCGGTCCCGGCCCAGGCCCCGGCCCCGGCCACGCCCCCATCCGCAGCACCACCCGCACCCGCCCCGGCGCCTGCACCACCCGCCGCAGCACCACCCGCACCACCGGTACCCGCCCCGGCAGCCCCGGCACCCGCACCACCCGCCGCAGCACCACCCGCACCGGCCCCCGCACCCGCCGCCCCGGCCCCGGCCCCGGCGCCGACCGCGCCTCCGGCGACGAGGCCCGCCGCCTCCAGCGAGTAGCCGGCGGCGAACCAGCCGATGACGGCGACGGGCAGCAGCGCCGGAATGCCGGCGTTGACCTGGGCCAGCTCTCCGGCGGCCAGCCGGCAGCGCACACACTCCTCCAGGTGCCGGCGCAGCCCCCGCTCCGCCCGCATGCGCAGGCCGCCCCGGGCGTACGCGCCGAGCCGGTCGGCGTACCGGGCGCAGTCGCCGCCCGTGGTGAGGGCCCGGCTGACGTGCGCCTGGAGGTAGGCCTGCTTCAGCCCCTCGCGGGCGCGACTGGCCAGGACCGCGGTGGCGTTGGGCGTCAGCCCGAACAGGGGTGCCACCTCGCTCGGTGATTCCTCCTCGACGGTCGTGTGCCAGAGCACGGCCTGCCACCGCTCGGGCAGCGAGCGGAACGCCCGCACGGCGAGGGACTGCTCGGCCTCCCGCATGGCCCGGACGTCGGCGCCGAGCTCGTCGGTGCCGGCGGCGGTCAGTTCCGAGGCGCGGGCCGCCTGCGTCGCGAACAGGCCGAAGTCCTCGACGAGCTGCTCGCGCTTGGCGGTCTTCGTCCACGCGGCGGCGACGTGCCGGACGGTCGTCAGCAGGTACGCCCGGACGGCCTGCTCCGGGCCGGCGCCGCGCCGCACGGCCTGGAGGGTACGGGCGAAGACCTCCGCGGTGAGGTCGTCCGCCGTGTGCTGGTCACGGCAGCAGGTGCGCGCGTACCTGCGTACCGCCGCGGAGTGGCGGCGGAACAGCTCCTCGTACGCCGAGTCGTCACCGCCGCGCATGAGCTGGACGAGTTCGGCGTCGGACGGGGGCAGCTCCACCGGTGGCGGCAGGAGGGAGTCGCCGGCCGGCCGCGTGTGGTCGCGGTCCCGCTGCGCGGGGATGCCGTGGCCGCCGTCCGGTGCGCGGTGGCGCGACGCGCGGCCGCCCTGGCTGGGGACCTGTGCGGGGCGCCGTTCGCCGGCCGCTCCGAGGGCGTCACCGCCGAACGGCTCGTCGCGACCGTCACCGTGCAACCCGACCGCCCCCGTACCCCTGCTCAGACCGGAAAACCGTCCCAGCGTGCCACAGCGGGCGGAGGGTGCCGTCGCCCCGAGCGGATCATCCACTCATCCGGGGAGACCTTCCGAACACCCGCACCTGCGGGCGGGTGTTCGGAGTACGCTCGCCCGTTACGCGCGGCGCGAGCGCAGGCCCTCCAGCAGGATCTCGAGGAGCCTCGCGGAGGCGGCGCTCTGCTGGGCGGCGTCCGGCAGGGACGGTGCCGCCGTGGCGATGACGAGCAGCACGTCCGCGACCGTCACGTCCCGGCGCAGCTCGCCGGCTTCCCGGGCGCGGTTGACCAGCCGGCCGACGACCTCCAACAGCTCCGAGACGCCGGCGTCGTCGAGCTCGGCCGCCGGTATCGCGCGCGGCGTGACGACCCGCAGTCCGGGCTGGGGGGAGGCGCCGCGCTGGTGCGGTACGCGGGCGTCCTCCGGCGTGGCCGCGGCGGGCACCTCCTCCACGTCGACGCCCACGCGCAGGACCTGCGGCGGCAGCAGCCTGCCGGCGCCGGAGGCGACGGACGTGCGCAGGAAGCGGGAGAGCGCCGACCAGGGCTCGTCCTCCTGGCCCAGGGCGGTCCTGGCCTGCTCGGTGAGCCGGGCCGTCTCCTCCTGGGCTATGCGGCGGACCAGTACGTCCTTGCTCGGGAAGCGTCGGTAGACCGTCCCGACCCCGACGCGGGCGCGGCGCGCGACGTCCTCCATGGGCGCGCCGTAGCCCAGCTCGCCGAACACCTCGCGCGCCGCGCGCAGGACGTGTTCGAGGTTGCGCTGGGCGTCCACGCGGAGCGGTGCCGGCCGCGCGGTGTGCCCGGAGGCCCCGGCGACGCCGGTCACCCCGACACCGCTGACGGCGCCGGCCCGGCCCGGCACGCCGCCCGGTACCCCGGGTACGCCCGGGACCCCCGACCCGCCGACCCCGCCCGGTCCCGTGGACCCCGCGGGCCCCCCGGCTCCGTTGGTCGCGCCGGTCGCGGTCAGTCCGCCGACGGTGTGCGCGGTCCGCGCCTGCCCATGCGAATCCTGAATGTGCATAGCGTTCCCCCGGTCATTCGATGTCTCCCCCCGGAGACTCCCCGCCTTGACATCCGGGGGACCGGCCCCACCGCGCCCTGGTCTACGCGCGGCGATCCCGACACCCCGATGAGATACGAACATAGTTGAGACGGAGTCAATTCAGAAGGGGTAGTTCCGTCCGGTGCGCCCCTCGATCGGAGCAAGGTGCGGAAGACTCCCGATTGCCGTCCCGCGTGCCGCCCCCGGCGCCCGGTCTGACGTGCGCTTTCCCCCTTCCGCGGGGGTGAAGCGCCACCCCGCGCCTCCCGGCTCCACCGGTCACACAATCCGTCGAGCCTGTGGACAAACACCGGCGCTCGTTGCGTCATGGGATGGTGACGGCTGCTATCTCGCGGGGATCCGCCGAATCCCCGACTCGTGCGCGCGTTCTCGTCGTCGGCGGCGGCTATGTCGGTATGTACACCGCCCTGCACCTGCAGCGGCAGCTCGGGGACGAGCTGAGAAGCGGGGCGGTCGAGGTGGTGGTGGTCTCACCGGACCCGTACATGACGTACCAGCCGTTCCTCCCGGAGGCGGCGGCGGGGAACATCTCGCCCCGGCACGTCGTGGTGCCGCTGCGCCGGGTCCTGGACCGGTGCCGGATCGTCATCGGCGAGGTGGAGTCCCTCGACCACGCCAAGCGCACCGCGACCGTCCGGACCCTCGCCTCGGAGGAGGAGGCGGCCGGTCCGCTGGAGCTGACCTACGACGAGCTGGTCCTCGCGCCGGGTTCCGTCTCGCGCACGCTCCCCGTGCCCGGTCTGGCCGATCACGGCATCGGGTTCAAGACGGTCGAGGAGGCCATCGGCCTGCGCAACCACGTCATCGAGCAGATGGACATCGCCTCCTCCACCCGTGACCCGGCCATCCGGGACGCCGCGCTGACCTTCGTCTTCGTCGGCGGCGGGTACGCCGGCGTGGAGGCGCTGGGGGAGTTGGAGGACATGGCCCGCTACACGGCGCGGTACTACCACAACGTCAAGGCCGAGGACCTGAAGTGGGTGCTGGTCGAGGCGAGCGACCGCATCCTGCCCGAGGTGGGCGAGGAGATGGGCCGGTACACGGTGCGGGAGCTGCGTGCCCGGAACATCGACGTCCGGCTGGGGACGCGCCTGGAGTCGTGCGTGGACCGGGTGGCGGTCCTCAGCGACGGGAGCCGCTTCCCGACGCGCACGGTCGTGTGGACGGCGGGCGTGAAGCCGGCGCCGGTGCTCGCGGCGACCGGGCTGCCGCTGAACGAGCGGGGCCGCCTGCGGTGCACCGCCCACCTGACGGTGGAGGGCGTGGAGCACGCGTGGGCCGCCGGGGACGCCGCGGCCGTCCCGGACGTCACGGCGAAGGCCGCGGGCGCGGACTGCGCGCCGAACGCGCAGCACGCCGTCCGTCAGGCGAAGGTCCTGGCGGAGAACCTCGTGGCGTCGCTGCAGGGCCGGCCGCTGCAGGAGTACGCGCACCGGTACGTGGGGTCCGTGGCGTCGCTCGGGCTGCACAAGGGCGTCGCGCACGTCTACGGGCGGAAGCTGAAGGGCTATCCGGCGTGGTTCATGCACCGCGCCTACCACCTCAGTCGCGTCCCGAC
This sequence comes from Streptomyces changanensis, assembly GCF_024600715.1. Taxonomy (NCBI): domain Bacteria; kingdom Bacillati; phylum Actinomycetota; class Actinomycetes; order Kitasatosporales; family Streptomycetaceae; genus Streptomyces; species Streptomyces changanensis. The sequence continues at coordinate 3,174,438 of NZ_CP102332.1, read as the reverse complement.
GTTCAACCGGAAGGCGCGCGTGCTGGCGGAGTGGACGCTGGCGGGGCTGTTCAAGCGGGAGATCGTGTCGCTGGGTTCGCTCGAGCACCCGCGCGCGGAGTTCGCCCTCGCCGCGGGTCCGCCGCCGCCTCCGGCGGACATGGCCGTCACCTCCGACTCCTCCCCCGACGCCCATGACACGGGTGACGACGGGGACGGGAGAGGCGGCGGGGACCTCGGGGGCCCGGGCCGGACGGGGCCGAACGACCCCACGAACGATTGACGCCCTTGTCAGTGTGTTCGGTCACACTGGACGTGTGACCATAGGTGGGCTCACACCTGCACAGAGTGACTCAGCACGGCAACGACACCACGAGGCATAGAGATCCGTGAACTTCACGCGTTGGAGCGCCCGCTTTCCCGGTACGCAGCGCCGCGCCGCCGCGCGCAGGACCGATCAGACGGGCTCGCCGGGGCAGCGGGGCGAAGGCGCCGTGCCCGCAGCGCGGGGTGAGTACGACCGGCAGGCGGGGACGCCACCCGACGACGCCCCGGTGCCCGCCGACGGGCCCGACGGGGCGGCGGTGCTCGCCGCGTCGGACGGGCGTGCGACGGTACCGGGCGCGCCCCTCCCACGATCCGATGCACCCGACGGCGCGCAGGAGACCGGTGGGACCGGTGGGGCCGGTGGCACTGGTGGTCACGCCGCGCCGCCCGGTGTGCCCGGTGTCCCCGGGCCGCCCGAAGCCTGCGGTACGCCCGCCGCCGGCGGCGTCGCCGCTGCCGGCTCGCCCGCGCAGGCGCCACCCGCCGCGTCCGGCACATCCGCCGCGCCCTCCCCGCTCCCCGCGCCCCCGTCCCTGGAGGACTTCTCCGTGCGGGAGATCCTCAGCCACCTCCCCGGCCTCGTCGCGCTCACCTACGGCACGGAGCACCGCGTCGCGTACGTCAACGACGCCTACGCCGCGGTGTTCGGGCACCGCGCCCCGGGCAGCACGGTCGCCGACGGCTGCCCCGAGCTCACCGACCTGGGCCTCGTACCGCTCATGGACCAGGTGCTGCGCAGTGGCAAGCCGCGGACGGTGAAGTCGCGCCGGACGCAGGGCGGCGGTTCCTTCACGGTCTCGTGCCTCCCCGTCGACGTCCCCGCCCACCACGGTCGGCCGGCGCGCCCGGGCGGCGGGGTCCTGGTGCACGCGGCGGACGTCACGGACCACGCGGAGGCGGCGGAGCGGCTGCGGGCCAGCGAGCGCCGCCACCGAGAGACGGCGGTGACGCTCCAGCGCTCGCTGCTGCCGCAGGAGCTGGAGCAGCCGGACGACCTGCGGGTCGCCGCGACCTACCAGCCGGGCGGCACGGACGCGGCGGTCGGCGGCGACTGGTACGACGTGATCACGCTCGGCGCCGGCCGCACGGCCCTCGTCATCGGGGACGTCATGGGCCGCGGAGTGCGGGCGGCGGCGGTCATGGGGCAGCTGCGGACGGCGGTGCGGGCCTACGCGCGCCTGGACCTGCCGCCGCACGAGGTGCTGCAGCTGCTGGACGGACTGGCCGCGGAGATCGACGCGAGCCAGATCGCCACATGCGTGTACGCGGTCCACGACCCGAACGAGGGCCGCCTGGTCTACGCGTCCGCCGGGCACCTGCCGATCCTGGTGCGGGACGAGGACGGTTCGGTCCGCCGGGCCGACGACCCGACGGGGCCGCCGCTGGGCACGGGCGGGTGGCTGCACACGTCGGGGACGATCGCCCTGCCGCCCGGTTCGACCGCCGTCCTCTACACGGACGGCCTGGTCGAGCGGCGCGGCGAGGACATCGACGAAGGCGTGGCGGGCCTGGAGCGGGCGCTGTCCGGCGCGTCGGGCGCCCCGCAGGTGGTGTGCGACCGGCTGCTGCGCTCCCTGGGGGTGACGGCGGAGCACGACGACGACGTCGCGGTACTGGTCCTCCAACACCCGTCGCGGTCGGGGGCGGACGCGGAGCTGTTCCACAACGCGGCGCTGGACCTGCTGGGCGGGGTGGAGGCGGCTCCCCGCGCACGGGCCTTCGCGTCCGGGGTGCTGTCGAGCTGGCGGTTCCCGGTGGAGCTGCGCGACCTGGGCGTCCTGGCGACGAGCGAGCTGGTGGCGAACTCCCTCCAGCACGGCACGCCCCCGATGCGGCTGCGGCTGCGGCGCACGGACCGGCGCCTGATCATCGAGGTGACCGACGGGGACGACCACCTGCCGCGCCGGCGCCGCGCGGAGACGGAGGACGAGGCGGGCCGCGGCATCTCGATCATCGCCACGATCGCCTCGTCCTGGGGCAGCCGCCGCACGCCGGGCGGCGGGAAGGCCGTGTGGTGCGAGTTCGCCCTGCCCGGCTGACCACCTCGTGGACGCCTCGGCCCCGCCCGGACCCCGTGAGGGCCGCGGGCGGGGCCGAGGGGCGGCGTCCCGTGGTGGCGGTCAGGCGGCCGTGCCGGCGGTGGCCCGCTCCTCCGGAGCGTGCCGGGCGACGACCCGGGACCGCATGCCGTACGGGTGGTCCTGCAGGGCGGTGAGGCTCCGCCCCAGGCGTAGCGCCAGCACGCTGATGCCCAGCGAGAACAGCACGAACGTCACGATGTACGGCCCGTGGAGCGCGGCTCCCATGGGCCCGCCCACCGCCGGCCCGACGGCCAGGGCGAGCTGCTTGACCAGCGCGAACGCCGAGTTGTACTGGCCGACCATCGACTCGGGCGCCAGGTCGGCCACCAGCGGTGCGACGGTCGGCGACAGCATCGCCTCGCCGAGCCCGAAGAGCCCGTAGGTGGTGATGAACGCGGCGGTCGCCATGGCCTGGCTGCCGTGGCCGAGGCCCGCGTACCCGGCGATGAGCCACGCGACGGCCCAGATCAGGCCCACGGCCGCGATGACCCGGCTGCGGCGGCGGCGCTCCACGAACCGCAGCACCAGGAACTGGGCGGCCACGATGACGGCGGTGTTCGCGGCCAGCGCCATGCCGAGGGTCGACGGCTCGATCCCGGCGGCCTCGGTCCCGTACGCGGCGAGGCCCGACTCGAACTGCCCGTAGCAGGCGAAGAAGAGGACGAAGCCGAGGACGCAGAGCTGGACCATCGCCCGGTGCCCGAGCAGGGCGCGCAGCCCGCCCCCGCCCTTGGCGCCGGTGTGACCGGGCCGGGCGTCGGCGATGGCCGGGGTGTGCGGCATGCGGACGGTCGCGGCGATGGCGGCGAGGACGAGGAACATGGCCGCCTCGATGGAGAACAGCAGCAGGAAGCTGCCGGGCCGGCTCTCGTCGACGAGCAGGCCGCCGATGAGGCCGCCGATGCCGAGGCCGAGGTTCTGCAGGAAGAACTGGAGGGCGAAGGCGCGGGTGCGGGCGTCCGGGGCGGAGCTCCAGACGATCATCGTGGCGAGCGCGGGCTGCATCACGGCCGTACCGGCCCCGAGCAGCGCGGCGGCACCGACGACGGCGGTGACGCTGCCGGCGACGCCCATGGCGAGCGCGCCGAGCGCGGCGAGGAGGGCGGCACCGATGAGGACGGGCAGGGGGCCGCGCCGGTCGATGGTCCTGCCCGTGAAGGGCAGCACGGCGAGGGCGGCCATGGCGAAGACGGCCAGCACGGCCCCCGCCGTGGTGGCCCCCAGGTCCCTGACCTGCGCCACGTACACATAGAGATACGGAACGGTGAACCCGAGTCCGAACGCGCTCAGCGCGTTGCCCGCCTGGATCCGGCGCATCGCCGCGCCCCTTGCCTTGGTCACACTCACCCACTTCAACGTCGTAGGACTGAAGCCTGAAGACTTCAATCCTAAAGTTCGATGCTTAACTGTACACAGTGAAGGACTTCGAAGCGAACGCGCGCGTGGGATACTCCTCGACATGCCCGAAGCCCACGTGCCGAGCGTCGAACCGACCCTCGACGAGCAGATCGCCGCCTACCAGCGCGAGTACCGCGACCTCGACCCGCAGGTCGAGCAGGTCGTCTCGGCACTCGGCCGCCTGAACCGCCGCATGACCGTGGCGTACGGACGCCAGCTCGCCGAGCTCGGCATCGGGAACACCGAGTGGGAGGTCCTCAAGACCCTCGTCCTCTCGGGCGCCCCGTACCGGATGGGCCCGAGCCAGCTCGCCAAGCGCCTCGGTCTCACCCCCGCGGCCATGACGCACCGCATCGACCGGATGGCCGGCGAGGGCCTCGTCACCCGGGACCGCGACGAGACGAACCGGGTCCGCGTGATCGTGGAGCTGACGGACGAGGGCCGCGCCAAGTGGCTGGAGTCCATGCGGATGGCGACCACGTTCGAGGAGGAACTGCTGCAGGACCTGTCCGGGGACGAGCGCGGTGTCCTCGGCGAGCTGCTGATCCGCCTCCTGCGCCGCGTGGAGCACGCGCAGCCGGACGCCGAGGGCCGGCTGAAGGACCTCGACTGACCGTACGGACCCCGCCGCGGTGGGGGGTTGACGCGGACTGTGGCAGTCCGTATAGTTCTTCGGGTTGTCGCGGGACCGGAACGGTTCTGCGGCGGCCACTCAGCCGCTGATGCGGCACCCAAACCCAGCACGATTCTTCCCCCGGGATGAATTTCGGCATGCCGTAATTCATCCGGACGCCCCGATTATGAGGCGCCGCGGAAATCCGCTAGAGTTTGGGACGTCGGAACGGCCGAAGGGCCGGAAAGACAACCCCCTCTGACGGGGAATCAGGCCCGAAAGGATCTGATAGAGTCGGAACCGCCGGAAAGGGAAACGCGAAAGCAGAGAACGGCCCGGCAGCCCGCTCCAGCGGGTGGCGGAAACGAGAAATCGGATCTGCTAGACTGGAAACACGAAAGACCGAAGGGAAGCGCCCGGAGGAAAGCCCGAGAGGGTGAGTACAAAGGAAGCGTCCGTTCCTTGAGAACTCAACAGCGTGCCAAAAATCAACGCCAGATTAGTTGATACCCCGTCTCCATCACGGAGATGAGGTTCCTTTGTAGAAAACACAGCGAGGATGCTGTGAACCGCGGGGGACTATTCCTCCCCCCGGTTCCGCTCAACGCGAGTGTCGACCCGATCACGGGTAAGCATTCACGGAGAGTTTGATCCTGGCTCAGGACGAACGCTGGCGGCGTGCTTAACACATGCAAGTCGAACGATGAACCCACTTCGGTGGGGGATTAGTGGCGAACGGGTGAGTAACACGTGGGCAATCTGCCCTTCACTCTGGGACAAGCCCTGGAAACGGGGTCTAATACCGGATACGACCACTTCAGGCATCTGATGGTGGTGGAAAGCTCCGGCGGTGAAGGATGAGCCCGCGGCCTATCAGCTTGTTGGTGGGGTAATGGCCCACCAAGGCGACGACGGGTAGCCGGCCTGAGAGGGCGACCGGCCACACTGGGACTGAGACACGGCCCAGACTCCTACGGGAGGCAGCAGTGGGGAATATTGCACAATGGGCGAAAGCCTGATGCAGCGACGCCGCGTGAGGGATGACGGCCTTCGGGTTGTAAACCTCTTTCAGCAGGGAAGAAGCGAAAGTGACGGTACCTGCAGAAGAAGCGCCGGCTAACTACGTGCCAGCAGCCGCGGTAATACGTAGGGCGCAAGCGTTGTCCGGAATTATTGGGCGTAAAGAGCTCGTAGGCGGCTTGTCACGTCGGATGTGAAAGCCCGGGGCTTAACCCCGGGTCTGCATTCGATACGGGCAGGCTAGAGTGTGGTAGGGGAGATCGGAATTCCTGGTGTAGCGGTGAAATGCGCAGATATCAGGAGGAACACCGGTGGCGAAGGCGGATCTCTGGGCCATTACTGACGCTGAGGAGCGAAAGCGTGGGGAGCGAACAGGATTAGATACCCTGGTAGTCCACGCCGTAAACGTTGGGAACTAGGTGTTGGCGACATTCCACGTCGTCGGTGCCGCAGCTAACGCATTAAGTTCCCCGCCTGGGGAGTACGGCCGCAAGGCTAAAACTCAAAGGAATTGACGGGGGCCCGCACAAGCAGCGGAGCATGTGGCTTAATTCGACGCAACGCGAAGAACCTTACCAAGGCTTGACATATACCGGAAACATCTAGAGATAGGTGCCCCTTGTGGTCGGTATACAGGTGGTGCATGGCTGTCGTCAGCTCGTGTCGTGAGATGTTGGGTTAAGTCCCGCAACGAGCGCAACCCTTGTTCTGTGTTGCCAGCATGCCCTTCGGGGTGATGGGGACTCACAGGAGACTGCCGGGGTCAACTCGGAGGAAGGTGGGGACGACGTCAAGTCATCATGCCCCTTATGTCTTGGGCTGCACACGTGCTACAATGGCCGGTACAAAGAGCTGCGAAGCCGTGAGGCGGAGCGAATCTCAAAAAGCCGGTCTCAGTTCGGATTGGGGTCTGCAACTCGACCCCATGAAGTCGGAGTTGCTAGTAATCGCAGATCAGCATTGCTGCGGTGAATACGTTCCCGGGCCTTGTACACACCGCCCGTCACGTCACGAAAGTCGGTAACACCCGAAGCCGGTGGCCCAACCCCTTGTGGGAGGGAGCTGTCGAAGGTGGGACTGGCGATTGGGACGAAGTCGTAACAAGGTAGCCGTACCGGAAGGTGCGGCTGGATCACCTCCTTTCTAAGGAGCACTTCTCACCAGTTTCGGCTGGTCAGAGGCCAGTACATCGGCGTACGTCCGATGCTGGTTGCTCAAGGGTGGAACGTTGATTATTCGGCACACTCGGTTCTCTTCCTGTCAGTACTGCTTCGGCGTGGAACACAGAGGAGGGGTCGAGGGTGTCGGGCACGCTGTTGGGTGTCTGAGGGTGCGAGCGTTGCTCGCCCTTCTGCGATGCCGCCCCAGTGCACTCCGGATGTTGTCCGGGGGTGATGGGTGGCTGGTCGTTGCTTGAGAACTGCACAGTGGACGCGAGCATCTGTGGCCAAGTTTTTAAGGGCGCACGGTGGATGCCTTGGCACCAGGAACCGATGAAGGACGTGGGAGGCCACGATAGTCCCCGGGGAGCCGTCAACCAGGCTTTGATCCGGGGTTTCCGAATGGGGAAACCCGGCAGTCGTCATGGGCTGTCACCCGCTGCTGAACACATAGGCAGTGTGGAGGGAACGAGGGGAAGTGAAACATCTCAGTACCCTCAGGAAGAGAAAACAACCGTGATTCCGGGAGTAGTGGCGAGCGAAACCGGATGAGGCCAAACCGTATGCGTGTGATACCCGGCAGGGGTTGCGCATGCGGGGTTGTGGGATCTCTCTTTCACAGTCTGCCGGCTGTGAGACGAGTCAGAAACCGTATGGATAGGCGAAGGACATGCGAAAGGTCCGGCGTAGAGGGTAAGACCCCCGTAGCTGAAATTCATGCGGCTCGTTTGAGAGACACCCAAGTAGCACGGGGCCCGAGAAATCCCGTGTGAATCTGGCGGGACCACCCGTTAAGCCTAAATATTCCCTGGTGACCGATAGCGGATAGTACCGTGAGGGAATGGTGAAAAGTACCGCGGGAGCGGAGTGAAATAGTACCTGAAACCGTGTGCCTACAAGCCGTGGGAGCGTCGGATGCAAGCTTGCTTGTATCTCGTGACTGCGTGCCTTTTGAAGAATGAGCCTGCGAGTTTGCGGTGTGTTGCGAGGTTAACCCGTGTGGGGAAGCCGTAGCGAAAGCGAGTCCGAACAGGGCGATTCAGTAGCGCGCTCAAGACCCGAAGCGGAGTGATCTAGCCATGGGCAGGTTGAAGCGGAGGTAAGACTTCGTGGAGGACCGAACCCACCAGGGTTGAAAACCTGGGGGATGACCTGTGGTTAGGGGTGAAAGGCCAATCAAACTCCGTGATAGCTGGTTCTCCCCGAAATGCATTTAGGTGCAGCGTCGTGTGTTTCTTGCCGGAGGTAGAGCACTGGATAGGCGATGGGCCCTACCGGGTTACTGACCTTAGCCAAACTCCGAATGCCGGTAAGTGAGAGCGCGGCAGTGAGACTGTGGGGGATAAGCTCCATGGTCGAGAGGGAAACAGCCCAGAGCATCGACTAAGGCCCCTAAGCGTACGCTAAGTGGGAAAGGATGTGGAGTCGCAGAGACAACCAGGAGGTTGGCTTAGAAGCAGCCACCCTTGAAAGAGTGCGTAATAGCTCACTGGTCAAGTGATTCCGCGCCGACAATGTAGCGGGGCTCAAGCGTACCGCCGAAGTCGTGTCATTGCAGTACATACCCCCAACGGGGACTGTGATGGGTAGGGGAGCGTCGTGTGCCGGGTGAAGCAGCCGCGGAAGCGAGTTGTGGACGGTTCACGAGTGAGAATGCAGGCATGAGTAGCGATACACACGTGAGAAACGTGTGCGCCGATTGACTAAGGGTTCCTGGGTCAAGCTGATCTGCCCAGGGTAAGTCGGGACCTAAGGCGAGGCCGACAGGCGTAGTCGATGGACAACCGGTTGATATTCCGGTACCCGCTTTGAAACGCCCAATATCGAACCAGGCGATGCTAAGTCCGTGAAGCCGCCCTGGAGCCTTCGGGCAAGGGGAGTGGTGGAGCCGACGGACCAGACCTGTAGTAGGTAAGCGATGGGGTGACGCAGGAAGGTAGTCCAGCCCGGGCGGTGGTTGTCCCGGGGTAAGGGTGTAGGCCGTGTGATAGGCAAATCCGTCACACATTGAGGCTGAGACCTGATGCCGAGCCGATTGTGGTGAAGTGGATGATCCTATGCTGTCGAGAAAAGCCTCTAGCGAGTTTCATGGCGGCCCGTACCCTAAACCGACTCAGGTGGTCAGGTAGAGAATACCGAGGCGTTCGGGTGAACTATGGTTAAGGAACTCGGCAAAATGCCCCCGTAACTTCGGGAGAAGGGGGGCCATCACTGGTGAGAGCACGTGCTGCTCGAGCTGGGGGTGGCCGCAGAGACCAGCGAGAAGCGACTGTTTACTAAAAACACAGGTCCGTGCGAAGCCGTAAGGCGATGTATACGGACTGACGCCTGCCCGGTGCTGGAACGTTAAGGGGACCGGTTAGCTCCATTTCGGTGGGGCGAAGCTGAGAACTTAAGCGCCAGTAAACGGCGGTGGTAACTATAACCATCCTAAGGTAGCGAAATTCCTTGTCGGGTAAGTTCCGACCTGCACGAATGGCGTAACGACTTCTCGACTGTCTCAACCATAGGCCCGGTGAAATTGCACTACGAGTAAAGATGCTCGTTTCGCGCAGCAGGACGGAAAGACCCCGGGACCTTTACTACAGTTTGATATTGGTGTTCGGTTCGGCTTGTGTAGGATAGGTGGGAGACTGTGAAGCTTGGACGCCAGTTCAGGTGGAGTCGCCGTTGAAATACCACTCTGGTCGTGCTGGATGTCTAACCTGGGTCCGTGATCCGGATCAGGGACAGTGTCTGATGGGTAGTTTAACTGGGGCGGTTGCCTCCTAAAGGGTAACGGAGGCGCCCAAAGGTTCCCTCAGCCTGGTTGGCAATCAGGTGTTGAGTGTAAGTGCACAAGGGAGCTTGACTGTGAGACCGACGGGTCGAGCAGGGACGAAAGTCGGGACTAGTGATCCGGCGGTGGCTTGTGGAAGCGCCGTCGCTCAACGGATAAAAGGTACCCCGGGGATAACAGGCTGATCTTCCCCAAGAGTCCATATCGACGGGATGGTTTGGCACCTCGATGTCGGCTCGTCGCATCCTGGGGCTGGAGTCGGTCCCAAGGGTTGGGCTGTTCGCCCATTAAAGCGGTACGCGAGCTGGGTTTAGAACGTCGTGAGACAGTTCGGTCCCTATCCGCTGTGCGCGTAGGAATATTGAGAAGGGCTGTCCCTAGTACGAGAGGACCGGGACGGACGAACCTCTGGTGTGCCAGTTGTCCTGCCAAGGGCATGGCTGGTTGGCTACGTTCGGGAGGGATAACCGCTGAAAGCATCTAAGCGGGAAGCCTGCTTCGAGATGAGTATTCCCACCTCCTTGAGAGGGTAAGGCTCCCAGTAGACGACTGGGTTGATAGGCCGGATATGGAAGCCCAGTAATGGGTGGAGTTGACCGGTACTAATAGGCCGAGGGCTTGTCCTCAGTTGCTCGCGTCCACTGTGTTAGTTCTGAAGTAACGAACTCCCAATCTGCCGGTTGGTTGTAGGTCGATATCTTCATAGTGTTTCGGTGGTCATAGCGTTAGGGAAACGCCCGGTTACATTTCGAACCCGGAAGCTAAGCCTTTCAGCGCCGATGGTACTGCAGGGGGGACCCTGTGGGAGAGTAGGACACCGCCGAACAATTTGTTGGGGAAGCCCCGCACCGTATGGTGCGGGGCTTTCCGTATTTCCGGGCTCCTTTTTTCCGCGCGACAGCCGGCCGAACCGGGAAGGGTCGACTCGAAGGGTCGGCTTAAAGGGCCGACCCCGGGGCGTTCCTTCAGGACGGCTGGACGAGGCGGGTGTCGTACGCCAGGATCACCGCCTGCACTCGGTCCCGGGAACCCGTCTTCGCCAGGATCCGGCCCACGTGCGTCTTCACCGTGGACTCGGCCAGGTGGAACCGTTCGGCGATCTCCGTGTTCGTCCACCCCTGGGCGATCACCGCGAGGATCTCCCGCTCCCGCTCCGTCAGGGCCGCCAGGCGCCGATCGGGCAGCGGCGCCGCCCCCGGCACCGGTGGAAGGTGCTGCGCGTACGCGTCCAGCAGCCGCCGCGTCAGCCGCGGCGCCACCACCGCGTCCCCCGACGCCACCGCCCGCACCCCCGACAACACCTCCTCCGGCTGCGCGTCCTTCAGCAGGAAACCGCTCGCGCCCGCGCGCAGACCCGCGTACGCGTACTCGTCCAGGTCGAACGTCGTCAGGATCAGCACACGGGTACGACCGCCCGACGCCACGATGCGGCGCGTCGCCTCGATGCCGTCCATCCCCGGCATGCGGACGTCCATCAAGGCCACGTCCGGCCGCAGTTCGGCGGCCAACCGGACGGCCTCGCCGCCCGTGCCCGCCTCGCCCGCCACCGACAGGTCATCCTGGCTCTCCAGGAGCATGCGGAACCCGAACCGCTGCAACGGCTGGTCGTCGACGATGAGCACCGTGGTCACGAGAGGGAGTCCTTCGGGAGATGGAGACGCACCCGCCACCCACCCGCGGGGGCGGGCAGCGGGCCGGCGTCGAGAGTTCCGTCGTACAGGGCCGCGCGCTCGCGCATGCCCGTCAGACCGCGGCCGGGCGGCGGCGTCCCCAGCACCGGACGGCCCGTGTCCGTGACGGTGACCGCGACCCCGCCCCGACCACCGGTCCCGCCGTCGGACCCGCTACCGGTCCCGACGTCGGACCCACCGCGCGCGCCGTCGGCGCGCCCTTCACCAGGGCCGTCCTCGTACGAGACGTCCACGGTCGCCGTCGCCCCCGGGCCCGCGTGCTTCAGCGTGTTCGTCAGGGCCTCCTGCACCACGCGGAACACCGTCAACTGAGGGCCGGCGGGCAGCGGTACCGGCCGGCCGCGGACCGCGAACCGTACCGGCAGGCCCGCCGCCCTCACCCCGTCCACCAGCTGGTCCAGGTCGGCCAGGGCCGGCTGCGGGGTGAGCTCGGCGGGCGCGGCCGCCGGCTCGTCCACCGGTTCGTCACGCAGCACCCCCAGCAGGCGGCGCAGCTCGGTCAGGGCCTGGCGACTCGTCGAAGCGATGGCGTCGAGGGCCTGCCCCGCCCGCTCCGGCGACCTGGTCGCCGCGTAACGGCCGCCGTCCGCCAAGCCCGTGATGACGGAGAGGTTGTGCCCGATGATGTCGTGCATCTCCCGGGCGATCCGGGCCCGTTCCGCCGCGGCCGCCAGCCGGGCCTGCTGGTCGCGCTCCACCTCCAGCTGCCGGGCCCGCTCCACGAGTGAGGCCGTGTACTCCTGGCGGGTGCGCACGAGCAGACCGCCCAACGCGACCAGGGCGAACGCCCACATCGGTGCCAGGACCAGCTGGTCCCAGCCGGCGCGCGGGAAGCGGTACGCGCCCACCAGCAGCGGCCCGAGCAGCAGGGCCGCCGCCCACCACAGGCGGCGCAGCGGAAGGCGCAGCGCGACGTTGAAGACGACGACGTGCTGGATCATCGCCGCCTGGAGCAGGGCTCCCGTCCAGTTGCTGACGAACGCCGCCGGGGCCATCACGGCGAGCACGGCGAGCGGATGCCGGCGCCGCCACAGCAGCGGCACCGACAGGGCCAGGCTCATCGCGAACACGAGGGGCGTGGGGACGTCCGGGGCGGCGGCGATGTTGCGCCAGCCGCCGTTGGCGTCCGTGAGCGCGGCGACGACGAAGAAGCCGGTCAGCAGCGTGTCCCACAGCAGCGGGTGGCACCGGTCGAGGCCGCGGACCCGGTGGAGCACCGACTGCACGAAGGCCGTCAGGGACCCCGTGGCGGACGGTTGTCGGCTCATGTGGTCATCCTCGTACGGAACCGGTCACACGTCCCGGTGTTTCAGGGACACCGCGGCTGCTGCCAGGGCCGCCGCCGCCCACAGGACCAGGGCGAGGAGGGCGGCGCCGGGGGAGGCCGCGCCCGGGAGGGGGTTGGAGGAGCCGAGGGCGCCCGCCGCCTGGGTGGGGAAGTGGCGCAGAGCGGTCTCCGCGGCCTCGTAGGGGAGGGAGCCGAGGATCTCCGGGACGATGACGACGCCGCCGATGAACGCGCCGAGGGCGCCCGGTACCGAGCGGAGCAGCGCGCCGAGAGCCAGGGCGATCAGTGCGACCAGGGTGATGCCGGCGGAGCTGCCGACGAGGGCGAGTAGGACGCCGTCGTCCAGGAGGGACGCCCTCTTGTCGGTGTCCGCGAGGAGCGGTTGTGCGGCCGGGAAGGCGACGAGGGCGGTGGCGAGGCTGAGGGTGAAGGCCGTCGCGGCGAAGACGGCGGCCTTCGCCCACAGGACGGGCAGGCGGGTCGGGACGGCGGTGAGGGTCGCGCGGATCGAGCCGGACGCGTACTCGCCGGCGGTGACGAGGATGCCGAGGACCGCGAGGCAGATCTGGGAGAGCATCGTGCCCATGAGGACGAGGACGACCGGGTCGATGTCGGAGTCGCCGCCTCCGGAGGTGTAGGTGCCGCCCATGACGAGGGCGACGGTGACGACGAGGGCGCCGGCGGTGGCGGCGGTGACGCGGGTCGAGCGCAGCGAGCGGATCTTGTGCCACTCGGCGCGTACGACACGGGCCGGGGTGACGCCGTACGGGGCGGGGGCGGTGGTGGGCGTGGAGGTGGCGGGGGCGGGGGCGGTGGTCACGCGGTGGCTCCCTGGTACTCGACGGCGTCCTGGGTGAGGTCCATGAACGCCTGCTCCAGGGAGGCGTCCTGCGGGGTGAGTTCGTACAGCGGGATGGCGTGGTCGGCGGCGGCGCGGCCGATGTGGGGGGCGTCCGCGCCGCGGACGTCGAGGGTGTCGGGGGCGGTGGTGGTGATCTCGGCGCGGGGGTGTGCCGCGCGCAGGGCCCGGTGGAGGTCCGCGGCGCGCGGGGTGACGACACGGACGCCACCCGTGCCGGCGCGGCGCAGGAGGTCGGTGACGCTGGTGTCGGCGAGGAGACGGCCGCGGCCGATGACGACCAGGTGGTCGGCGGTGAGGGCCGTCTCCGACATGAGGTGGGACGAGACGAGGACGGTGCGGCCCTCGGCGGCCAGGGACTTGAGGAGGGTGCGGATCCACAGGACGCCCTCGGGGTCGAGGCCGTTGACGGGTTCGTCGAGGACGAGGGTCGAGGGGTCGCCGAGGAGGGCGGAGGCGATGCCCAGGCGCTGGCCCATGCCGAGGCTGAAACCCTTGACGCGGCGGTCGGCGACGTCGGTGAGGCCGGCCAGCTCCAGCACCTCGTCGACCCTGCGGCGGGGCAGGCCGTGGGTGAGGGCCAGGGCGTGGAGGTGGTCGCGGGCGGTGTGCCCCGGGTGGACGGCGCGCGCCTCCAGCAGGGCGCCGACCTGGGTGAGCGGCGCCCGGTGCGCGGCGTAGGGGCGGCCGTTGACGGTGGCGTGCCCGCTGGTGGGGGCGTCGAGGCCGAGGATCATGCGCAGGGTGGTGGACTTGCCGGCGCCGTTGGGCCCGAGGAAGCCGGTGACGGTGCCGGGGTGGACGGTGAAGGAGAGGCCGTGGACGACGGTTCGGTCGCCGTACCTCTTGGTCAGTTCGTGAGCCCGGAGCATGTCGCCGACGCTACGGAGCGGGGCGGCGCGGAGCGTCCGACCGTGGTGGGGACCGGTGGCGGCGGGGTGGTACCGGGGTACGACTCCGGCCGGTCCGGGGCTCGGGGCGGGTGCGGGGCCCGGGCCCGGCGGGAGGGTGCGGTCCGTGGTCCGCGGTGGAGTTCGGGCGCGGAACCGGGGCGTGGGCGGTGTGTGCTGACGGGCGGGGTGGGGCGGGGCGGTCGGGGTGCGGGTTATCCGGTTGCCGGTGGTCGGGGGCGGTCGGGAGGATCGGGAGATGACCTATGCGGTGCGGCCCGTGCGGGCCGAGGAGTGGCGTGAGGCGCGGGAGTTGCGGTTGGCCTCCCTGCGGGACCCGCTGGCGCACCTGGCGTTCCTGGACACCTACGAGGAGGCCGCCGCGCGGCCGGACGCGCACTGGCGGGGGCGGACCGAGCGCGCCGCGGCCGGGGCCGGGGCGCGGCAGTTCGTGGCCGTCGGGCCCGACGGGCGGTGGGTCGGGACGGTGACCGCGCTGCTGGAGCGGCAGGGCGGCGACGTGCTGCTCGGGGAGCCGGCGGAGGTGGACCAGACGCACCTCGTCGGGGTCTACGTACGGCCCGGGGCGCGGGGCAGCGGGGTGGCGGAGGCGCTGATGCGGGCGGCCGTCCGGTGGTCGTGGTCGCTGCGCGAGCCGGTGGTGCGCCGGGTGCGGCTGTACGTGCACGAGCGGAACGCGCGGGCCGCGGCGCTGTACCGGAAGGCCGGCTTCCGGCCAAGCGGCGCGATCATCTCGCTGGAGCGCGGACCCGAGCCGGGGGAGGCGGGTGCGGTGGAGGTCGAGTACGAGCTGCTGCGGTCCGGCGCGTCCGCGGACGTGGCGGAGGGGGCCGGCGCCGGCGCGTAGGCGGGGCTCCGGTGGGCCGGGCAGGGCGGTGGCCGGGCAGGCTGGTCGCCGGGCCGGGCCGGGCGTCAGGGGATCGGGGTCGGGAGGGGATCGGTCCAGCGGGCGCGGGCCTGTTCGTGGGAGCGGAGCAGGGCGAGGGTGGGGAGGCCCTGGTCGTGGCCGGTGGAGAGGAGCGCCGGGAGCTGGGGGAGCGGGGCGACCGCGGCGACGTCGTCGAGGACGAGGCTCATTGGTGGGTCGAGCCGACCGTCAGATGACCGTGCGGCCATGCGGCGGCCGTGCTCGACCACGTGTGCGGTGAGGGCGGTGAGGAGGGGCATGGCTCCGGGTGCCGTCCGGGGGTCCTCCACGGGTTCGCCCACCACATAAAGGCTGCCCCCTTCGGCGATGAATGATTCCAAGGTCAGCGAATCAGTTCGATTCGGTGTGCACGACTCGCGGACGTGGACCGTGGTGAGGGCGGAGAGCGCCCGGAGCGTCAGGGCGCGGGCGGCTTCGCGGCGTTCGGGGTGGGCGGTGAGCGCCGACTCCAGGAGACCGGCGTGGCTGTTGGTGGCCCTGGGGTGTATGCGGAGGATGCGTACGGGCTCGTGGGCGCTGCCGGTGTTCTGTGCCCAGCGGTGCACCTGCCGGAAGGGCCGGCCGTCGACGGCGGCGGCGTGCAGCCAGCAGCGCAGGAGGGTCTCGGCGGTGTCGGCGACCGCGGCGTCGAGGCGCGCCCGGGGGCGTACGGGGGCGAGGAGCGCGGTGGCGCGGGCCGCCGCCGTACCGGTGTCCTCGCAGCCGTCCGCGGGGGACCAGTGGAGGCGGGCCGGGGTGTCGCAGAGGTGCCCGGGGTCGTAGAGGAGGACCGGGCCCAGCTTGGCGCGGGCGTCCTTCGTCTCGGCCCACACGGTGGGGTCGGACGTGACGACGAGGACGGGACCCACCGCGTCCTGGACGGCCTGGAGAGTACTGGGGCGGCGGGTGGCGCGGTCGCCGTACAGGACGCGCGGTGCCGGCGTACGGGGCGCCGGGAACGCCGTGGCGGTGGCGGGTGGCGCGGCGGTGGCGGGTGGTGTGGCCGGTGCGGGTGCGGGTGCGGGTGTGGGTGCCGGGAGCGGGGTGGGCGTGGGTGCCGGTGCGGGTGGTGCTGCGGGTGCTTCCGCCGGGGCCTGCTCCTGGAGCGGGGCCGGGGCTTGGAGCGGGGCCGGGGTGGTGGCCCGGGGGCCGTGGCCCCGGTCGGCGCGGGCCGCCGCGCGTACCGCGCGCCAGCGGGACACCGTCCCCACGGCGAAGACGGCCAGCACGGCGAGCACCATCAACTCGCCGATCAGCAGCCCCCAGAACACGCCGTGGCCCGGCAGCTGGTCCGCGGGTGTCGCCGGCCAGGCAGCGGCCATGCCCCGCGGGTCGGTGACCAGGGAGCGCAGGGCGAGCGGCGAGCGGCCGAAGGTGACGCCCGCGGGCCAGGAGCCGTGGGCGAACAGCCCGGCGAGGCCGCTCGCCGTCCACACCATCAACGTCGAGGCGAACAGGAGCGCCAGCAGCCCCACGAGCAGCCCGTCGGGGACGCCTCCCTGGGTTCCGCGCGTCTCGGGTGGGCGGCCCACGTCACGCCACCGTCGATTCCGAGTCGTTCATGTGGCGTTCCATGAGGGCCGCGCGCTGCTCCGCCTCCCATTCGGCGGCCTTGAGGTCGTCGGGCAGGTCGTCGGGCAGGTCGTGCGGCGCGGACTCGGTCATGGCGCGGTCCGTGTAGACGAGGGGGCGTTCGGCTTCGGTGATGAGGTGTTTCACCACCTGGACGTTGCCGTTGACGTCCCAGACGGCGATGCCGGGCGTGAGGGTCGGGATGATCTCGACGGCCCAGCGCGGCAGGCCGAGGACGCGTCCGGTGGCGCGTGCCTCGTCGGCCTTCTGGGCGTAGATCGTCCTGGTGGAGGCCATCTTGAGGATGGCCGCCGCCTCGCGCGCGGCCGCGCCGTCGACGACGTCGCTGAGGTGGTGGACGACGGCGACGAAGGACAGGCCGAGCCGACGGCCGAACTTCAGCAGCCGCTGGAACAGCTGCGCCACGAACGGGCTGTTGATGATGTGCCAGGCCTCCTCGACGAGGAAGATGCGCTTCTTCCGGTCGGGGCGGATCCAGGTGTGCTCCAGCCACACGCCGACGATCGCCATGAGGATGGGCATGGCGATGGAGTTGCGGTCGATGTGCGACAGGTCGAAGACGGTGAGCGGCGCGTCGAGGTCGATGCCGACGGTCGTGGGGCCGTCGAACATGCCGCGCAGGTCGCCGTCGACGAGCCGGTCGAGGACGAGCGCGACGTCGAGGCCCCAGGCGCGTACGTCGTCTATGTCGACGTTCATGGCCTCGGCGGACTCCGGTTCGGGGTGGCGGAGCTGCTCGACGATGTCGGTCAGGACGGGCTGGCGGTCGGTGATGGTGGCGTTGACGTAGGCGTGGGCGACCTTCAGCGCGAAGCCGGACCGCTCGTCGAGTCCGTGGCCCAGGGCGACCTCGATGATGGTGCGGAGCAGGGCGAGCTGGCCGGTCGTGGTGATGGCCGGGTCGAGGGGGTTGAGGCGGATGCCGTCGTCGAGGGCGGCCCTCGGGTCGAGGCGGACGGGCGTTATCCCCAGCTGCTCCGCGATGAGGTTCCACTCGCCGACGCCGTCCTCGCCCTGGGCGTCGAGGACGACGACCTGGCGGTCGCGGAAGCGGAGCTGGCGCAGGACGTACGTCTTCTCCAGCGCCGACTTGCCGTTGCCGGACTCGCCGAGCACCAGCCAGTGCGGGGCGGGGAGCTGCTGGCCGTACAGCTGGAACGGGTCGTAGATGTACCCCTTGCCGCTGTACACCTCGCGGCCGATGATCACGCCGGAGTCGCCCAGGCCGGGCGCGGCGGTCGGCAGGTACACGGCCTGGGCCTGGCCCGTGGAGGTGCGTACGGGCAGCCGGGTGGTCTCCACCTTCCCGAAGAGGAAGGAGGTGAAGGCATCGGTGAGGACGGACAGCGGATCGCGCATCATCAGGCCCCTATCGTCCTATCGTCTCGTCCTGTGTGCCTAGCGGCGGATGCCGGTGGCGAACGGCAGCGTGTTCACGAAGGCCCGGTGGTGTTCGCGGTCGCACCACTCGAGCTTCAGGTACGACTTGCCGGCCGACGCCCGGATCGTCCGCTTGTCCCGGGCGAGGGCCTCGGGGGAGCGGGACGACACGGTGATGTACCCGACGAGGTTGACGCCGGCCGCGCCGCTGGCGAGATCTTCACCCCGCTGGTCGAGGCGGCCGTGGGCGGCGATGTCACGGGGGTCGATGGTGCGGTTCATCTTCGCGGCGCGGCTGGCCTCGGCCTCGTCGTTGGTCTTCTCGGTGAGCATGCGCTCGATGGCGATCTCGGTGGGTTCGAGATCCATCGTGACGGCGACCGTGCGGATGACGTCGGGGGTGTGGACGAGCAGCGGGGCGAGGAAGTTCACGCCGACGGGCGTCATCGGCCACTCCTTGACCCAGGCGGTGGCGTGGCACCAGGGGGCGCGGGTGGCGGACTCGCGGGTCTTGGCCCGGAGGTGGGTCGGTTCGACGGCGTCGAGCTCGGCGGGCCAGGCGTTCCGCTTCGTCATGGCCTGGATGTGGTCGATGGGGTGGTCCGGGTCGTACATGGAGTGCACGAGGGACGCCAGGCGTGACTGGCCGAGGGGCTGGCGGACGCGGATGTCGGCCTCGGCGAGGCGGGCGCAGATGTCGGTGAGCTCGCGGGCCATGACGACGGCGAGGCCGGCGTCCTTGTCGAGGCGCACGCGCCTGCCGCCGCCGGTGTGGCGGGCGGCGCGGGCGATGGCGTGGGCCTCGGCGGCCAGTTCGCGGGTGTAGTGCATGCAGGCGACGAGGTACGCGCGGTGCTGCTCGCTGGAGGTCGACACCATGGACAGCAGCTGCTCGTAGGAGTCGCGGAGCCAGCGGGGCGCGTGGGCGTCGCCGCGCTGGGCGACGTCCTTGGCGTGGGCGTCGGGGTCGGCGGGGAGGGTACGGGCGAGCATCTGGATGCGGGTGACGAAGCCGTCGCCGTTGGCGACGTGCTTGAGGAGGGTGCCGAAACGGTCCACCAGGGCTTCCTGGTCCTCGCTGTCGCGCAGTCCGACGCCGGGGCCCTCGATCTCGATGGCGGCGGTGACGGTGCGGCGGTCGGCGTGGAGGAGGACGGCGATCTCGTCGGGGCCGAAGGGGGCGGAGAGCCAGTTGATGCGGCCGATGCCGGGGGGCGGGCCGACCTCGACCTCGCGGCCGTCGAGGCGCGTACCGGCCTCCATGGCGGCGGAGCGGTACGTGGTGCCCTGGCGCAGGACGCGCTTGTAGCTGCGGTTGATCTCGTACCAGCGGTAGAAGGTCCGGCCGCGGTAGGGGACGTACACGGCGGCGAGGGCCAGCATCGGGAAGCCGGTGAGCAGCGCGATGCGCAGGGTGAGGAGGGGGACGAGGAGGCCGCACATCATGCCGAGGAACGCCCCGGCGATGATGAGGGCGATCTCGCCCGTCTCGCGGTTCTTGCCGATGATCGCGCTCGGCCGGGCGCGGCCGATGAGATACGTGCGGCGGGGCGTGATCGCGTGGGACTGGGTCGTCACCGCCCTGCACCTCCTGATCCTGCGTTGCCTGTGTTGCCGGTGCCGCTGTTGGTGGCGCGGCTGGTGTGCGGGGTGTTGGTGGCCGAGTGGGCGCTCGGGGCCGGGGTGGGGGCGCTGCGGGGCGGGGGCGCGGCGGCGGGGGCGGTTCCGCCGCCGGCCCCGCCTGTGGCCGGTGCGCCGCCGCGGCCGCCGTGGGCGGCGACGCCGCCGGACAGGGCGTTGGCCGCGGCGGGGGCGCCGCCGGCGGCGCGCTGGTGGGTGCGGCTGCTGTGGGCCTTGATGCCCTGGGAGACGAGGGCGGCGGGGGAGGAGATGACGGCCGCGGCCTGGGCGCCGTCGGTGGCCTGCTTGCGGTTGGTGCGGGCGGTGGCGATCTCGTCGCCGAAGCCGGGGACGAAGCGGTAGATCGCCGCGGACGCGAAGATGGCGAGCAGGATGATCGCGAGGCCGGAGACGACGGCGGAGAACGCGTCGGGGCCGTCGCCGGAGGAGAGCGCCCCGGCGAGGCCGAGGACGATCACGATGACCGGTTTCACCAGGATGACGGCGATCATGATGCCGGCCCAGCGGCGGACGTGGCCCCACATGTTCTTGTCGACGATCCCCGCGTACACGACGGTGCCGAGGAGCGCGCCGACGTAGAGGAGCGCGGCGCGGATGACGAGTTCCAGCCACAGGATGCCGGCGGCGAGGATCGACACGAGCGACACGACGATCAGCATGATGGGCCCGCCGCCGATGTCGTCGCCCTTCTTCAGGGCGGTGGCGAACGAGCCGAAGAACGCGTCGGTCTGGCCGCCGGTGCCGGCGGCGATCACCTCGGTGACGCCGTCCGTCGCGGAGACGACGGTGTGCAGGATCAGCGGGGTGAAGGCGGAGGCGAGGACCGTCAGCCACAGGAAGCCGACGGCTTCGGAGAGGGCCGTGCTCAGCGGTACGCCGCGGATGGCGCGCTTGGCGACGGCGAGCAGCCAGATGACGAGCGTGAGGATGGTGGAGGCGGCGAAGACCACCGCGTACTGCTGGAGGAAGCGGGTGTTGGTGAAGTCGACGGCCGCGGTGGACGCCACGGCGTCGCTGAGCTTGTCGACGGTCCAGGCGGCGGCGTCCGCGCAGCCGCGGGCGAGGGAGGAGAGCGGGTCGACGGCGTCGCCGGGTTCGAGGGGGGAGGTGCGGGCGGTGCCGCCCCCGTCCTCACTCTCGCAGAAGTCCCGGGAGGGGCCGTGGACGAGGTCGCAGGGGTTGTTGCTCCTATCGGGGCTGGGCGAGGGGGACGGGCTCGGCGTGGGGGCGGCTACAGCCCGTCCGGCCAGCAGGAACGCGGTCGTCTGCGCGGTGAGCAGAAGTGTGCCCACGGTGGCGGCGCGACGCCTGGCTTCAGCGGGCATAAGTGAATCCTCCGAACCCCGTCACGGCGTCGGCGATCTCTTCGGCACTGGAGGCGCGGGTGTCGGCACCCACGGGGGCGGGGCCGTCCTTCTGCGAGTACGTCACGGTCTTCCAGTCGCCGTCGACCCACTGGAGCTCCATCGTGATGGTGAACCAGCCGTTCGTCACCGGTTTGGTGGAGCCCTCGCCGGCCAGGCCGAGGAGCCCCGCGCACCAGACCGCCACCGTGGCGCGCTCCGAGTCAAGACCGGTGATCTTTGTGCCCATGGGGGCCGTGCGGGAGACGAAGGTGAATCCGTCGGGGACCGTGCCGTCCGGCTTGAGGCCCACGTTCTGGAAGAAGGAGGGTGAGTACGCCTGGTCCAGCGTCCGACGGAAGTGGGTCACGCGCGACGGGGCGATGACGGCGGCCAGGATCGCGTCCCGCTTGGACTTGTCGAACATCTCCGCCGATCCCAGCGCCACCGCGTAGTTGGCCGCCGCGCTCTGGGCGCCCTGTTCGTCCTGGGGGAAGCCGGACGGGATGGTGCCGTTCTTGCCGGTGACGGGCTTCACGCCGGTGGCCGCCGTGGGGGTGGCGCCCGGGGCGGTGCCCTTGGCGGTGTCGCCCTCGCCGTCACCGCCGCGGTTGGCGAAGGCGATGGCGGCGATCAGCAGGACGACCACGCCGACGACGGTGACCAGCGACCGGGACGCGCGCGGTGGGCGCCGCGCGGGGCCGCCGAAGCCGTCGTCGGTGTCCGCGTCGGGGAGGCGGGTGCGGGTCTGGCCCGTGGTGCCCCGGTTCCTGCCCCGACCGCCACCGCCGTCGTACTCGTCGCCGAAGCTCATGACGGGTACGCCTCCTCGGACGACGGCTGGTGCCGTGTGGGTGGCCGCGACGCGTGCGCGGTGTGGTGACTGGACATCAGGAGACGCATCCTCTGCGGGCCCCGGGAAGTGAAGGCGGGTCAGGCGGTCGGGAGGGTCAGACGGCCATCCCGTACACGATGGTGAAGAGGGTGCCCAGAGATCCGATGATGAAGACGCCGGTCAGGCCGGCCACGATCAGGCCCTTGCCCTGCTCGGCGCTGAAGGTGTCGCGCATGGCCGTCGCGCCGATGCGCTGCTTGGCCGCCCCCCAGATCGCGATGCCGAGGCACAGCAGGATGGCCACGGCCATCACGATCTCGATCATCACGCGGGCCTGGTTGCCCAGGCTTCCGAAGGGGCCCCAGTTCGGGGCGATTCCGCCAATGATGGTGGTGATGTCGCCCTTCTCGGCCGCCAGGTACATGTAAGTCACCGCCCCTGTTCGGTAGTTCGACGGCCCGCCCGGTGGCATGGGCCGTCAACTATCTTCGCTGATCGAACCGCCGACGTACGACGTCTTGGCGGGTCTCTTTACCCGATCACCGCACGTTTGACCGAGCCGACGCCTCTGACCTGGGCGGGTAGGGGGTCGGGCCCGTACGGAAACACGTATGGTCACTCTGTGTATCACGGGGTGTGACTCCGGGCAATGACCGTCGTTGTTCCCCTTTCGGGGCTTTCGTCCGCATATGACAACGCCGCCGCCGGACCGGGTCCGGCGGCGGCGTGCGCGCGTGAGCGCGGGATGATCGCGCGTCAGAGGTTGGACTGCCCCGTCTGGGTGAAGAGGAAGTAACCCAGTACCACGATGGCGACGGCGGTCAGTGCGATGACAGCGATCGCGGCGGCCGTTCCCCCGGAGTCTCCGAGTCGGCTCACCTTGTTCCCCATGGTGTTCTCCTGTGGTGCTGACCCCGCCCTTGGTCGTAGGCGGGGAGTGTCACGGCCGTTTGCGGCTGCATGGCACAGCGTAGCGCAGTGGTCCAGACCACTTGGCGGGGGTTGGGTGGAGGTCCCGTGGGTGCGGTGAGGGGGTCGGGCGGAGGGGCGCGGTGTCCGACCGGACCCGCCGGGCGCCTCCTGTCGTCTTCTCGCCATGGGTGCCGCTGTGACGTTCGGCGCTGCCGGGGTTCCGCGGGTCTTTGCAGGTCACGGCAGGTAGCGGCCGGTCACGGTGGGTCGCGCCAGCTGCAGGTCGTGGCCGTGCGGCAGGCGGGATCGGGGTGGCGGAGGCGGGCGCGCCACCGGCCGGCCGGTGGGGGTCGGGCCGCCGCCCCGCCGGCCGTGGCGGCATCGTGGCGGGGTCCGTCCGGGGCTTCCGTGCGCACTCCGCGTTGGCCTGATGTTCATTCGCACACGTTCCGTACGCGTCCGTACCCGCCGTGCCACGGCGGGTACGGGGCGTCGGCGGGCCGGGCGCGCGACCGGTGTGCGCCGGGGCGTCCGGTGGTGTTGTCCACAGGCCGGGCGGGCCACCTCCTGAAGCGGGAGCGCGCCGCCTAGACTGACGCGACGGGCCTTATGCGGAGGGTGGTTGACGGTGCGTAAGGGGTGGCTGGTCGGCGGGATCGTCGTCGGCGCGTGCACGAGCTTCGTCGCGCTGCTCGTCGTCGGGACGTACGTGGCCGCCGCCGGACTGGTCGGCGGGGGCGGTGGACTGCGCGGTGTCGTGGGACTGGCCAAGGGCGCGGTGCCGGCCGCCTACCAGTCGTTGGTGCAGCGGTGGGGGAACCTCTGCCCCGCCATCAACCCCGCCCTCCTCGCCGCGCAGCTCTACCAGGAGAGCGGGTGGAACCCCAAGGCCGTCAGCCACGCCGACGCGCGCGGCATCGCCCAGTTCATCCCCGGCACGTGGGCCAGTCACGGCATCGACGGCGACAAGGACGGCGACCGGGACATCTGGGACCCGGCCGACGCCATCCCCTCCGCCGCCTCGTACGACTGCGAACTCGCCTCGTACGTGAAGAACGTGCCCGGGGACCCCACGAACAACATGCTCGCCGCCTACAACGCGGGCGCCTACCGCGTCATAAAGTCCGGCGGAGTGCCCGCGATCAGCGAGACGCAGAACTACGTCAAGATCATCCGGTCCCTGGAGAAGAGCTTCGCCCGGCCCGTAGGCCCGGTCGAGCCGTCCCGGCAGGCCGCCGGGGCCATCTACTTCGCGCAGAAGCAGCTCGGCAAGCCCTACCTGTGGGGTGGCAACGGCACCCCCGAGCACGGCGGCCGGTTCGACTGCTCCGGACTCACGCAGGCGGCGTACCGGACGGTCGACATCGAGCTGCCGCGCGTCGCCAACGACCAGTACAACGCCGGGCCGCACCCCTCGCGGGAGGAACTGCTCCCCGGCGACCTGGTGTTCTTCTCGGACGACCTGCGGGACTCCCGGGCCATCCGGCACGTCGGGATCTACGTCGGCGGCGGGTACATGATCAACGCCCCGTTCACCGGCGCCGTGATCCGCTTCGACAAGATCGACACACCGGACTACTTCGGTGCCACGCGCGTGACCCGGGACGGCGCGCAGGCGTTGCCACAGAGGGCTTCTGACGCCTGATCGGACCGGGGCGGCGGAGGCGCCCCCATCACTCTTCGGTAACGTCGTCGTGATCGTTCCGTGGAGAGTGGAACGTACCCCTCACGCAGGTCGTTCCCTGGACTGACCGCACCCGCAACGCAGGACAAGGCAAGGGGCCGCAGCGCATGGCCGGACTCGCATCGGATGGCTCGAACCCCGATGTCAGCCTGCTCTACGACATCAACGGACTGGCGAAGGCAGCCCCGACCTGGTTCGACCGCGTCATGGAGTTCGTCGGCGAGTACGGCATCATGCTGGCCCTCGTCCTCGTGGCGCTGTGGTGCTGGTGGAGCGTCCGCCGGCGTGGCACGCCGGAGGACTCCGCGGCCGCCGTCGCCGGGCTGATCTGGGCGCCGCTCGCCGCGGGCATCGCCCTCCTGGTCAACGTGCCGATCCGCGGGTTCGTCGAACGGCCCCGGCCGTTCCTCGACCACGAGGGCCTGGAGGTCCTCGTCGCGGGCAAGACGGACTACTCCTTCGTCAGCGACCACTCGACCATGGCCATGGCCATCGGCGTCGGCCTCTTCGTCGCCCACAAGCGCTTCGGCCTCGCCGGCATCGGACTCGCCCTCGCCGAGGGCTTCTGCCGCGTCTACATGGGCGTGCACTACCCCACCGACGTCATCGGCGGCCTCGCCCTCGGCACGGCCGTGGCGCTGCTCCTCGCGCCCGTCGCCCTCGCGCTGCTGACGCCGCTCACCTCGGCCCTCGCCCGCTCCCCGCGCGCCGGCCGGCTCGTCCGCTCCCGGCGGGCGCCGCGCGGCGCCCGCCACCAGACCGTCGACCTGCCCGATCCCCGCGCCGAGGCCACCGGCGCCGGGCAGAGCGACCTCGCGGCCTGACGGCCGGGCACGGGCTGCCCCGGCCGGGCACGGGCTGCCCCGGCCGGGCACGGGCTGCCCCGGCCGGGCACGGGCTGCCCCGGCCGGACACGGGTTGCCCGGGCCTGACCGGGCAGCCCCTGCCTGGCACGGGCTGCCCGAGCCTGACCCCGGCTGCCCCCGGTGCCAGGACCGCTCCGAACCGGCGCACGGGTCCCGGTCCGGTCCGGGCCCGTCCTGCCCCCCGAGCCGCACGCCCCCTACAGCGTCTGCGCGTGGTCGAACAGTCCCGTCGGGTCGTACCGTCGCCGCAGTGCGGTCAGGCGGGGCGCCGCGTCGCCGTAGTAGGCCCGGCGCCAGCCCCCCAGGGCCGGGTCCGGGTAGTTCTGGTACGCCGCCCCCGACGCGTACGGCCGCATCGCCGCGTGGGTGCCCCGCAGCCAGCGCCGCTGCGCCGTCCCCGGCGTCCCGGGCCGCCACGACGCCACGTACTGGGCGAGCACCCGCGAGCGGCGGTGCACGAACGCCGTCGCCGACGGGGCCACGCGGTTCACCGCGCCCCCCAGCGCCGTCAGCGCCAGCGTGCCGCCGCCCCCGCCCTGCTCCACCGTGATTCCGGTGAACGCCTCCGCGGCCGCCGCGAGCGCGGCCCCGGCGGCCTCCGGCAGGGGGCCGTCGAAGAAGTCCGAGGCGGCCGCGTACGTCTCGCGCCCCAGCGCCCCGCGCGGGTCGCGGCCCGGCAGCGGACCGGGCAGCCGGCACTGCTCGTCCGACAGCCCCGCGCACCCGCCGAAGACCAGCATCGCCTCCAGGTACCCCCGCTCGCGCAGGGACACCGACGGGTCCGGCGCCCCCACCCGGTCGGCGAGCCGGTCCACGGCGTCCTCCAGGTCCCCCCGGCCCCCCAGGCTCAGCGCCGTCACCGACACCCCCGGCACCCCGCCGCCCGCGCCCGCCGACAGGTGCAGCGTCGACCACACCTCGTCCGGCTGGTCCGGGCCCCACGCCTGCCACGCCGCCAACACCCGCCGCGCCCTCCGCCAGGGCCAGTTCAGGTACGCGGCCACCGTCGGACGCGCCGGGTGCGTACGGAAGCGCAGCTCCGTCACCACCCCGAAGCCCGCGTGGCCGCCGCCCCGCAGCGCCCACAGGAGCTCCGCGTCGTCCTCGGCGGACGCCGTGACGGTGCGGCCGTCCGCCGTCACCAGGGTGGCCGCCGACAGGCTGTCGCACGTCAGGCCGTACGCGCGCGACACCACTCCGTGCCCGCCGCCCAGCGCCAGACCCGCCACCCCCACCGTCGGGCAGGACCCGGCGGGGATCGTGCGGCCCCGCCCGGCCAACGCCCGGTAGACGGGGGCGAGGCGCGCGCCCGCCCCCACCACGGCGGCGTCCCCGCCCGCCGCCGACACGGCCGCCAGCCGCGAGACGTCCACCACCAGGCGGTCGTCGCCGCTGGACCAGCCCCCGTAGGAGTGGCCGCCGCCGCGCACCGCGACCCGCACGCCGTGGCGGCGGGCGAACGCCAGGCACTCCCGCACGTCGTCCTCGCCCGCCACGTACGCGACGGCCGCCGGACGCAGCGCGTCGAAGCGGGTGTTGAACGACTGGCGGGCCGTCGCGTACGCCTCGTCGCCCGGCAGGACGAGCAGCCCGTCCAGGCCGCGGGCCAACGCCGGCCAGGAGGGGCGTCCGCCGTTCGCGGACGGTCCGGGCGAGCCGCCCGGCGACCGCGAGGGCGTGGGGGCCGAGCCCGTGGGGGAGGCGGTGGGGGAGGTCGGGGGCGGGCCGGTGGTGTCGCAGGCCGCGGCCGTCGCGGCCAGCGCCGTGGTCAGTCCCGTGGTCAGCAGCGCGCGCCGGTCCATGGCGTCACTGTCGCACGCCGCACCCCTCCTCCGACACGTGCGTCACGGCGTCCGTACGGGCCCGCTCACGGGAGCGGCGGGCGGGGCCCGACCAGCCGCAGGAACAGCGGGCCAGGGCGAAGGCGCCCCGTTCGGTCGTGGTGGTCGTGTGGTGCGGTTCGCCGCCGGGGCCCTGGGGCGGCGGCGGCGCGTCATGCGGGAGCACACGGCAACGGTACCGGGGAGCGGGGATGCGTGACGGGCCGTGTGAACGGTCGTTAGGGGAGTGGGGTTTTCCCTCGTCTCAGTGCTCCGGGGAGGGGGTGGGGCCCGGGCAGTCGGCGGCACGGCGTTGGAGTGGGCAGGCGATGGTGGTGCGGAAGCTCAGGCGGGCGGGCGGCGCGGACGCCGCGCCCGTCACCGCGGCCGTGGTGGCGGCGGCGGTGGCGGTCACGGGACTCGGCGGGTGCACGGGCGCGGTCGACGCCAGGCCCCCCGCCGGAGCGGTCGTCACCGCCGGCGGGCCGGTCGGCGACGCCGGCGGCCGGGGCGGAGACGGCGCCGGGCGGGGCCGGGGCGCGGAGGCGCTGCGCGCGGCGGCGGACGCGCTGGCCCGGGCCGGTACGTCGAAGGCCAGGACGTCCATGGAGATGACGACCGGTGGCACCCGGCTGACCGTCCACGGCGAGGGCGGCTACGACTTCCGGGCCCGGCGGGGACGCGTCCAGGTGCTGCTCCCCGAGGACGGCGGCCGCCCCCAGCGGCGCATCACGCAGGTGTTCACGCCCGGCGCGCTCTACATGAAGAACCGCGGCGCGGGCGTCCCCGCCGACAAGTGGGTCCGGGTCGACACCGCGACCCTCGCCGACGGCAACCTCGTCACGGGCGGTGCCACCGACCCCGCGGCCGCCGCCGAACTGCTCCGCGCCGCGCGGCGGGTGGCGTTCGTCGGTTCGGCGCGCCTCGGCGGGGTGCGCGTCGCCCACTACCGCGGCACCACCGACATCGCCGCCGCCGCGAAGACCGCGTCACCGCAGGTGCGCGGGGCGCTGGCGGCCGCGGCGAAGGGCTTCGCCACGGACGCGGTGGCGTTCGACGCGTACCTGGACGACGAGGGGCGGCTGCGGAAGGTCCGTCACCGGTTCCGCGTCACCAACGGGGGACGGGAGGTCGGTGTCGCGTCGACGACCGAGCTGTACGACTTCGGGACGCCCG
The DNA here is from genome assembly GCF_024600715.1 of Streptomyces changanensis. NCBI lineage: Bacteria > Bacillati > Actinomycetota > Actinomycetes > Kitasatosporales > Streptomycetaceae > Streptomyces > Streptomyces changanensis. The sequence goes on along the minus strand of NZ_CP102332.1, from coordinate 3,146,175 downwards.
TCGGCGTGGAGCTCCCGCCCCGGCGCGACATCTACGCCGGCCGGATCGAGGGCTGAGCCCCCGCGGCCAGGCCCGCCCGGCCCCGCCCCGTCCGGGCCCGCCCAGCCCTGGCCCGGACCGGCGCGACGACGTGGGAAGCGGCGTCCGGACTGCGGGCGGGGGCCCGACGGACCATTCGGATGGTTCCCAGAATGGTCCGGACGTGTCATGCGCGGTGCGTGTTCCGCTCCCTACGCTAGGAAGCCGACACCGGCTGGAAGAGGTGAACGCGCGTGGCGCCGATCAGCATGACGGCCGTCCAGGACCATGTGGCGCTCGCCGAGATCGAGCTCTGCGGAGAACTGATGATCGCGGCGTCCGCCACCGAGGCGGAGCGGCTCAGCGCCGACCGGATCGACGAGGTTCTGAAGGTCTCGACGGGCACCCGGCCTCCGGGCGGCACCCCTGCCGGCCCGCGCCTCACCCCGTGATCGCCGTCCCCTCGTGACCGCGGTCCGCCCCTCGTGACCACGGGTAGCTTCCCCGTGACCGCGGTCCCTGCCCCGACGCCACCGCTCCCCGTGAGCACGCCGGCCCCTCGTGCGCGCCACCGCTCCCCGAGCGATCGGTTTCGGACAGCCTGTGGACTCAGGTGCGCATCATCCTGGCGATCGCCTTCGTCGCCTCCTCGACCTTCGCGTCGATCTCGTCACCGCCCTTGACCGCCGCGGCGGCCACGCAGTGACGCAGGTGCTCCTCCAGCAACTGGAGCGCGAAGGACTGCAGCGCCTTCGTCGACGCCGAGACCTGGGTGAGCACGTCGATGCAGTAGACGTCCTCGTCGACCATCCGCTGCAGGCCCCTGATCTGGCCTTCGATGCGGCGCAGCCGCTTCAGGTGCTCGTCCTTCTGCTTGTGGTACCCGTGCACCGCGTGAGCGTGGTCACTGCCGACCCGTTCGGGGTCCGTGACCGGAGGGCCGGCCGGCTCGGTGGTCGTCATGGGGTCCTCCCGTCGTCCACGCGAGGGGGTATACCCCTCGCGGGTATATGGTACCGATCCGAACGCGATTGCGCGGGGCCGGTTCAGTTCTCCGCGCCCGATGGGCGACACTGAGGAACGCCGGTTCGCCGTGGCCGGATGATGCGCCTAGCATCAGCCTGACCGACATCCATGCACCGAAGGACCCCACGTGCGCTTTCGTCTGACCCCCAGGGAGACGAGCTTCTACGACATGTTCTCCGCGTCGGCGGACAACATCGTCACCGGCTCGAAGCTCCTGATGGAACTGCTGGGAGCGGAGGCGTCCGCGCGGGCCGACATCGCGGAGCGGATGCGGGCGGCCGAGCACGCCGGTGACGACGCGACGCACGCGATCTTCCACCAGCTGAACTCCTCCTTCATCACCCCGTTCGACCGCGAGGACATCTACGCCCTGGCCTCGTCGCTCGACGACATCATGGACTTCATGGAGGAGGCCGTCGACCTCGTCGTCCTCTACAACGTGGAGGAGCTGCCGAAGGGCGTCGAGCAGCAGATCGAGGTACTGGCCCGGGCCGCCGAGCTCACCGCCGAGGCGATGCCGCACCTGCGGACGATGACCAAGCTCACCGAGTACTGGATCGAGGTCAACCGGCTGGAGAACCAGGCCGACCAGATCCACCGCAAGCTGCTCGCCCATCTCTTCAGCGGCAAGTACGACGCCATCGAGGTGCTGAAGCTGAAGCAGATCGTGGACGTGCTGGAAGAGGCGGCCGACGCCTTCGAGCACGTGGCCAACACGGTGGAGACCATCGCCGTCAAGGAGTCCTGAGCCTCCGTGGACACCTTCGCTCTGGTCGTGACCATCGGGGTCGCGCTCTTCTTCACGTACACCAACGGCTTCCACGACTCCGCGAACGCCATCGCCACCTCCGTGTCGACGCGGGCGCTCACGCCGCGCGCCGCGCTGGCGATGGCCGCGGTCATGAACCTCGCCGGCGCCTTCATGGGCAGCGGCGTCGCCAAGACCGTCAGCGAGGGGCTGATCGCCACGCCCACCGGCGACAAGGGGATGGGCATCCTCTTCGCCGCGCTGGTCGGCGCGATCGTGTGGAACCTTGTCACCTGGTACTTCGGGCTGCCCTCGTCGTCGTCGCACGCGCTCTTCGGTGGCATGGTCGGTGCCGCGCTGGCCGGCGGTACCGAGGTCATCTGGGGCGGCGTGCTCCAGAAGATCGTCATCCCGATGTTCATCTCGCCGTTCGTCGGCCTCATCCTGGGCTACCTGGTGATGGCCGGCATCATGTGGATCTTCCGGAACGCCGGGCCGCACAAGACCAAGCGCGGCTTCCGCATAGCGCAGACGGTCTCGGCGGCCGGCATGGCGCTCGGCCACGGTCTGCAGGACGCCCAGAAGACGATGGGCATCGTGGTGATGGCGCTGGTCATCGCCGACGTCGAGCAGTCCGGCGACCCGATCCCGTTCTGGGTGAAGGTCGCCAGCGCGGTGATGCTGTCGCTCGGCACCTACGCGGGTGGCTGGCGGATCATGCGGACCCTCGGGCGCCGGATCATCGAGCTGGACCCGCCGCAGGGCTTCGCGGCGGAGACCACCGCGGCGTCCGTCATGTACTCGGCGTCGTTCATCTTCCACGCGCCGATCTCCACGACCCACGTGATCACCTCGGCGATCATGGGTGTGGGTGCCACCAAGCGCGTCAACGCCGTGCGGTGGGGCGTCGCGAAGAACATCATCCTCGGCTGGTTCATCACCATGCCGGCGGCGGCGGCCGTCGCCGCGGTGAGCTTCTTCGCCGTCCGGCTGTTCTTCGGCTGACGGCGGGGGCCGGCCCCGCCCCGCGCGGCGTTCGGCCGGAGGAAGTGAACGGGCCCGCCCCTGGGAGAGGGGGCGGGCCCTTCGTCTCGCGGTGGCACCGCCATGCAGCACCGCAGGACGTGTGTGGGGGGTGGCTCAGCCGAAGCGGCCGGAGATGTAGTCCTCCGTGGCCTGCACCGACGGGTTGGAGAAGATGCGCTCCGTCTCGTCGAGCTCGATCAGCTTGCCGGGCTGGCCGACCGCGGCCAGGTTGAAGAAGGCCGTACGGTCCGAGACGCGGGCGGCCTGCTGCATGTTGTGCGTCACGATGACGATCGTGAACTGTTCCTTCAGCTCGCCGATCAGGTCCTCGATGGCGAGCGTCGAGATCGGGTCCAGGGCGGAGCAGGGCTCGTCCATCAGCAGGACGTCCGGCTGGACCGCGATGGCGCGGGCGATGCACAGGCGCTGCTGCTGGCCGCCGGAGAGGCCCGAGCCGGGCTTGTTCAGCCGGTCCTTGACCTCGTTCCAGAGGTTCGCGCCCCTCAGGGAGCGCTCGACGACGTCGCTCAGCTCGGACTTGCGGTAGCTGCCGTTCAGGCGCAGGCCCGCCGCCACGTTGTCGTAGATCGACATGGTGGGGAAGGGGTTGGGGCGCTGGAAGACCATGCCGACCGTGCGGCGCACGGCGACCGGGTCGACGTCCTTGCCGTAGAGGTTCTGGTCGTCGAGCATCACCTTGCCCTCGACGCGGCCGCCGGGGGTGACCTCGTGCATCCGGTTCAGGGTGCGCAGGAAGGTGGACTTGCCGCAGCCGGACGGGCCGATGAAGGCCGTGACGGAGCGGGGCTCGACGGTCATCGAGATGTCGTCGATCGCCTTGTGGTTGCCGTAGTAAGCGGAGAGGCCGCTGACGTCGATTCGCTTGGCCATCTGAATCACTTCCCAGTTTGCGCCGCCCGGCGGGGCCGGGCGGTGGAGCCTTAGCGGCTGGTCTTCGGGGCCTTCCAGCGGGCGATGCCGCGGGCCACCATGTTGAGGATCATGACGAAGGCGATGAGGACGAGCGCGGCGGCCCAGGCGCGGGCCACGGCGGCGTCGGTACCGACGGCGTACTGCTCGTAGACGTAGAGCGGCAGCGACGCCTGCGCGCCTTCGAAGGGGTTCGGGTTGATCAGCTTCGTACCGAAGACGAGGAGCAGCACGGGGGCCGTCTCGCCGGTGATACGGGCGACCGCGAGCATGACGCCCGTGGTGATGCCGCCGATCGCGGTCGGCAGGACCACCTTGAGGATGGTCTTCCACTTGGGGACGCCCAGGGCGAGGGAGGCCTCGCGCAGCTCGTTCGGGACGAGCTTGAGCATCTCCTCGGTGGAGCGGACGACCACCGGCATCATGAGGATGGCCAGCGCCATCGAGCCGGCGAAGCCGGAGGGCCCGAAGCCCAGGACGAGGTTCCAGGTGGCGAGGATGAACAGGCCCGCGACGATCGACGGGACGCCCGTCATCACGTCGACGAAGAAGGTGACGGCCTGGGCCAGGCGGCCCCTGCCGTACTCGACCAGGTAGATCGCGGTCAGCATGCCGATCGGGGCCGCGATGACGGCCGCGATGGCGACCTGCTCGATGGTGCCGAGCAGCGCGTGGTAGACGCCGCCGCCCGTCTCGGCGTCGAGGACGCCGTTCATCGAGTGCGTGAGGAAGTAGACGTCGAGGACCTCGACGCCCTTGCTCACCGTCACCCAGGCGAGTGAGGCGAGCGGGACCACGGCGAGGACGAAGCAGACCCACACGAGGCTGGTCGCCACGCGGTCCTTGGCCTGCCGGGCGTTCTCGACCTTGGTGGTGACGGCGTACGTGGTGACGACGAAGAGCACCGCGGAGAGCATGCCCCACTGCGTGTGGCTCTCCCAGCCGGCGGCGGCGCCGATGCCGCAAGCGGCGGCGACGGACCCGACGGCGACGACGGCCGGCGCCCAGCGGGGCAGGCGCGCGTGGGACAGCGGCGCGGGCCGGCCCGCGGGGGCGGTGGCGGGCCGCTTCTCCTGGATGACGTGGCTCATGCGTTCGCCCCCGAGTACTCCTTGCGGCGCCCGATGATCCAGCGGGCCGCGCCGTTGACCAGCAGCGTGATGACGAAGAGGACGAGACCGGAGGCGATCAGGGCGTCCCGGCCGAACTCGTTCGCCTCGTTGAACTTGGCGGCGATGTTCTGCGCGAACGTGCCACCGCCCGGGTCGAGGATGTGCCCGGAGATGAGGAAGCTGGGGGAGAGGACGACGGCGACGGCCATCGTCTCGCCGAGCGCGCGGCCCAGGCCCAGCATGGACGCGCTGATGATGCCGGAGCGGCCGAACGGCAGCACCGACATGCGGATGGTCTCCCAGCGGGTGGCGCCGAGGGCCAGGGCGGCCTCCTCGTGCATGCGCGGGACCTGGAGGAAGACCTCGCGGGTGACGTTGGTGATGATCGGCAGGATCATGATCGCCAGCAGGACGCCCACGGTGAACAGGTTGCGCGCGACGCCCTCGCCGGACTTGTCGAAGACGTAGGTCCAGCCCATGTACTGGTCCAGCCACCGGTTGAGGCCGCCGAGGTACGGGACGAGGAAGATCGCGCCCCACAGGCCGTAGATGATGCTGGGCACCGCGGCGAGGAGGTCGACGACGTACGCGAGGGGCGAGGCGAGCCGGCGCGGCGCGTAGTGCGAGATGAACAGCGCGATGCCGATCGCGATCGGCACCGCGATGACCATGGCGATGATCGAGCTGACGATGGTGCCGAAGGCGAGGACGGCGATGCCGAAGACGGGCGGGTTCCCGGCCGGGTTCCACTCCGAGGTCGTGAGGAAGTCGCCCTCGTTCTTCGATATGGCGAGGACGGCGCGGTAGGTGAGGAAGACCGCGATCGCCGCCATGATCACCAGGAGGGTGATGCCGGAGCCGCGGGACAGGCCGCGGAAGATCCGGTCACCGGCGCGGGACGGGGCGCTCGTCTTCGGGGTCGTTGTCTGGTTCCCGCCGGGTGGCGGGGCGTGGTGCGGGGTGGCTGTGGCCATCGTGTGTTCTCCGGTCTGCGGAGCGGGCGTGGCTCCTGGCGGCGGTGCACCGGATGCCGGGGCCGGCCGGGCCCCGGGTGGGAGGGCCGGCCCCGGTCGGGTCGTTACGAGAGGGTGGGGACGATCTGCCGGACCTTGGTCGCGATCTCGGCCGGGAGCGGCGCGTAGCCCGCGTCGGAGAGGACCTTCTGGCCCTCCTCGCTCGCCGTGTAGGTGAGGAACGCCTTCAGGGTGGGCAGGGTGTCGGCCTTGTTGCCCTTGTCGCAGGCGATCTCGTAGGTGACCAGGATGATCGGGTAGGCGCCCTCGGCCTTGGTCTTGTAGTCGAGGGAGAGGGCGAGGTCGCTGCCGGTGCCCTTGACCTTGGCGGCGGCGATGGCCTTGGAGGCGTTCTCCGGGGTGGCCTCGACCGGCTGGGCGGCGCCCGTGTTCAGCTTGACGGTGCTGATGCTGCTGGCGGTCGCGTAGGACAGCTCGAAGTAGCCGATCGCGCCGTTGGTGTCCTTGACGGCGGCGGCGACGCCGGAGGAGCCGTTCGCGGCCTGGCCGCCGGGGGCGGGCCACGACTTCGTCTTCGGGTCGTGCTTCCATTCCGCGGCGGCGGCCTCGCTGAGGTACTTGCCGAGGTTCTGGGTGGTGCCCGACTCGTCGGAGCGGTGGAACGCCTGGATCGCCAGGTCGGGCAGCTTGACGCCCGGGTTCAGCTTGGCGATGGCCGGGTCGTTCCACTTGGTGATCTTCGAGTTGAAGATCTTGGCGAGGGTGGCGGCGTCCAGGACGAGGCCGTCCACGCCGTCGAGCTTGTAGCCGATGGCGACGGGGCCGCCGACCATGGGGAGGTTGATGCCCTTGCCGCCCTTGCAGATCTTCTGCGACTCGGTCACCTCCTCCTCCTTCAGCGCGGAGTCGGAGCCGGCGAAGGCGACCTGGCCCTGGTTGAACTTGGTGATGCCGCCGCCGGAGCCGATGGCCTGGTAGTTCACCTCGACGCCCTCGCAGGCCGCCTGGAAGTTCTTCACCCAGAGGTCCATGGCGTTCTTCTGCGCGGTGGAGCCCGCGGCGAGGAGCTGGCCCTTGGCGCCCTCGCAGGCGATGTTCGAGGCGGCCGTCGTCTTCTTCGTCCCGTCCGGGCTCGCGTTGTCGTCCGAACCACACGCCGTGAGGACCAGGGCGCCGGAGACGACGAGGGCGCCGAGCGCGGTGGCGCGAAGCCCGGTCTTGCGATGAAGCTTCACTTTCGGGTGTTCCTTCCAGTAACCGCCGGGCCGGAGGCCGCGTGGTGGGTCCATGGCCGGTTGTACGACGGCGTGTGTCGGAGTGGGGTGGTGATGGCGTCTGCTGGTCACCGTGTACGGCCGAAATTAGGCAGATCAGGTGAAGCGGTCGACGGGGGGGAGTGAACGGGAGGTGAACCATGCCGGAAGTGGCGGTGCAGTGCATACCGGGCGCCCCCGCTGCGCCCTGCACGCCCCCCGTACACCTCGCACGCCCCTGTCCCGCAGTCGACGGCCCCGGCCGGCCCGGGTGACACGGCCGCCCTCCGGCCACACGGCCCCGGGCAGACCCCGGCCTCGGGCACACGGCCCGGGCACCACGGTGGCCGGCGTGGACGCGGCCCCGGCCGCACCCCGGCGGCTCCCCGCCCCCCCGGCCCCCGGCACCGCACAGGCGCCCGGGCAGCACCGTACGCCCCAGGTCCTACCGCCCCTGGGAGCGGTACGGCCTGGGGCTCACCGCCCCCTGGGGGCGCCCCGGCCCGTGGCTCACACCGCGGCGAGGAACACCGCCACGAGCGGCCGGTCCGTCGCGTGGCTGAGGTGGGCGGTGGCCTGCGGGGCGGGCACCCACCGCAGGGCGTCGACCTCCCGGCTTGGCGTGAACCCGCCACCCGTCGCCTCGGCCGCCCAGTACGTGACCTCCTTGGGGCGGTCCTTGACCCGGTAGCGGACCGTCGCCAGGAACGGGCCGGGCCTGCACGACTGGCCGGTCTCCTCCGCCACCTCGCGGACCGCCGCCGCGAGGAGCTCCTCACCCGGTTCGAGCTTCCCCTTCGGGAAGGACCAGTCGTCGTACTTGGGCCGGTGCACCAGGCAGAGCTCCGGCACCCCGCCCGGCCCCGGCCGCCACAGCAGGCAGCCGGCCGCCCTGACGGTGCCGCTCACGGGGCCGTCACCGCCGTACGGCGCCAGGCGCGGTGGAAGGCGAGCCGCGCCGCGTCCACCTCGTGGCGCTGGTCGGCGTGGAGGACGCCCAGCGTGTACGCGGTGGCCGGGGCGATCCGGGGGGTGCGGGCGGCGGTGGCGGCGGCGGCCGCGGCCTCGGCGGCGTCCCGGTGCCGGTCCAGCGCGGTCGCCGCCTCGTACAGCTCCGGCGCGGGGACGGAGCACACCTCCCGCGCGTACCGGTGGAGGCGCAGCAGCAGCCGCACCTGGTGCCAGGGCGCGTCCTGGTGCTCCCCGCCGACGGCCGGGACCATGGGCAACACGCCGACCGCGTCCAGCAGGCGGCGCTCCACGGTCTCGGCGGGGACCGGGAGGACCTCCGGGGCGGGCGCGGCGGCGGCCGGCCCGAGGGGGACCTCCGACGCCAGCAGGGCCACCGCGTCCGCCACGGCGTGGAAGCGGGAGGAGCCGAGGGCCTCCAGGGCGGCGGAGTGGGCGCGGGTCCGGGCGAGGGTCAGCTGCCGTTCCAGCAGGGCGCCGGCCCGGGCGGCGCCCACCTGCATCGCCCCGCCCCCCGACGGCCCCCTCGGGGGCGGCACGGTCCCGCCGGTGAGACGGGACAGGGCGTCCACGAGGCGGACCAGGCGCGAGGTGCAGGCGTGCTCCTGGGCGAGCGTCCCGGAGAGCCAGGCCAGCTCGGCGCGCAGCCCGTCCGCCCACGCCCCGTCGAGGAGGGGGCGGAAGGTGTGCAGGGTCGCGCCGATGCGGCGGGCGGCGGCCCGCAGGGACCGGGTGGCCTCCTCCGCGCCCGAGCTGTCCGAGCCGTTGCTCTCGGTGTGCAGCCGCAGCGCGCGCAGGAAGTCGTTCGCGCGGGCGTGCAGGTACGGCGCCAGGACCTCGCCCGCGGGCGGGGTGGGGTCAGGTTTGTGCACGTCGGCGCCTCCGGGCGTCTATCAGCATCTCCTGGACGTGCCGCAGGGGCTGGCCGTCCGCGTCCGTCGAGTGCCGGGTCCATTCGCCGTCGGGGCCGAGGTGCCACGAGGCGGTGGTGTCGGCCATGCCCGTCTCCAGCAGGCGGTGGATCGCCGCGCGGTGGGCGGGGTCGGAGAGCCGTACCAGCGCCTCTATGCGGCGGTCGAGGTTGCGGTGCATCATGTCGGCGCTGCCGAGCCACACCTCCGGTTCGCCGCCGTTGCCGAAGGCGAAGACCCGGGAGTGCTCCAGGAAGCGGCCGAGGATCGAGCGGACCCGTATGTTCTCGGACAGGCCGGTGACGCCGGGGCGCAGGGCGCAGATGCCGCGGACCCAGATGTCGACGGGCACGCCCGCCTGCGAGGCGCGGTAGCAGGCGTCGACGACGGCCTCGTCGACCATGGAGTTGACCTTGATGCGGACGTACGCGGGGCGGCCCGCCCGGTGGTGGGCGATCTCCTTCTCTATCCGCGACACGAGGCCGTCGCGCAGCGACTTCGGGGCGACGAGCAGCCGGCGGTAGGTCTCGCGCCGGGAGTAGCCGGAGAGGCGGTTGAACAGGTCGGACAGGTCGGCGCCGACCTGCGGGTCGGCGGTGAGCAGTCCCAGGTCCTCGTAGAGGCGGGCGGTCTTCGGGTGGTAGTTGCCCGTGCCGACGTGGGAGTACCGGCGCAGCAGCTCGCCCTCCTGGCGGACGACGAGCGACAGCTTGCAGTGGGTCTTCAGGCCGACCAGGCCGTAGACCACGTGGCAGCCGGACTCCTCCAGCTTGCGCGCCCACTTGATGTTGGCCTGCTCGTCGAAGCGGGCCTTGATCTCGACGAGGACGAGGACCTGCTTGCCCGCCTCGGCGGCGTCGATCAGCGCGTCCACTATCGGCGAGTCGCCGGAGGTGCGGTACAGGGTCTGCTTGATCGCCAGGACGTCCGGGTCGGCCGCCGCCTGCTCCAGGAACGCCTGCACGGAGGTGGAGAAGCTGTCGTACGGGTGGTGCAGGAGCACGTCCCGCTCGCGCAGCGCCGCGAAGATGTCCGGCGCGGACGCCGACTCGACCTCGGCGAGGTCGCGGTGGGTGCCGGCCACGAACTTCGGGTACTTCAGCTCCGGCCGGTCCTGGCCCGCTATCCCGAACAGGCCGGTCAGGTCCAGCGGGCCGGGCAGCGGGTACACCTCGGCGTCGGAGACCTTCAGCTCGCGCACGAGCAGGTCGAGGACGTACGGGTCGATGGACTCCTCGACCTCCAGCCGCACCGGCGGGCCGAAGCGGCGCCGCATGAGCTCCTTCTCCAGGGCCTGCAGGAGGTTCTCGGTGTCGTCCTCCTCGACCTCCAGGTCCTCGTTCCTGGTGACGCGGAACATGTGGTGCGCCAGCACCTCCATGCCGGGGAACAGCTCCTCCAGGTGCGCGGCGATGACGTCCTCCAGCGGCACGTACCGCTGCGGGGACGCCTCCAGGAACCGCGTCAGCAGGGGCGGGACCTTCACGCGCGCGAAGTGGCGGTGGCCGCTGACGGGGTTGCGGACGACGACGGCGAGGTTGAGCGAGAGCCCGGAGATGTAGGGGAAGGGGTGCGCGGGGTCCACGGCGAGCGGCGTCAGCACGGGGAAGATCTGCTGCCGGAAGAGCGTGAAGAGGCGCGCCTGCTCCTTCTCGGTCAGGTCGGGCCAGCGGATGAGGTGGATGTTCTCGTCGGCGAGGGCGGGGGCGACGTCCTGCTGGAAGCAGGCGGCGTGCCGGGCCATGAGCTCGCGCGAGCGGGTCCAGATCAGGTCGAGGACCTCGCGGGGCTGGAGGCCGGACGCCGAGCGCGTGGCGACCCCGGTGGCGATGCGGCGCTTCAGGCCGGCGACCCGGACCATGAAGAACTCGTCCAGGTTGGACGCGAAGATCGCGAGGAAGTTGGCCCGCTCCAGGAGGGGGGTGTTCGGGTCCTCGGCGAGTTCCAGGACGCGTTCGTTGAACGCCAGCCAGCTGCGCTCGCGGTCGAGGAAGCGGCCCTCCGGCAGCTCCGAGGAGGCGCCGTCGACGTCGTACGCGTCGAGGTCGGCGTCCAGGTCCGGGGAGAGTTCGGCGGCGGCCGACGCCGGGGCGACGGCGTGGGGCCGGTGCGCGGCTATGGATCCGACGGACGGCTGGGCGTGCGGGGGCGACGGCTGTACCTGCTGGACCGGGACCTCGGCGGGCTGCTGGCTCATGTCACCATTCTTCCGCGCCAGGGGCTGGTCAGGCGCGTCGGAACGGCCCTGGCAGGCGGACACGGCGGGCTTCATTGGCCGAGGGTCGCAAGCGTGTCTGAATGATCGGTAACGAGGACGTGACGTTTCCGGGTGTGCCACCCCCGCAAATCCCCCACCCGGCCACGCCCCTCCGGGGCCGGGGCGGGCTGTGATCCGGGCGCCTGGGCCGGCCGGGGGCCGGGGGCCCGGGTGCGGGCGGCCCTGCGGCTCGCGCGGCGGTCCGCGGGTACGGCGGGGGCGTGCCGGGGCGCCGGGGGTGTGCACGGGGGCGCGATGGCGCGTACTCGCCACGGGCCCCGGGGGCGGGGCGCCGCCGTGGTGGCGGCACCCCGCAGGGGGAGGGGCCGTCACGTCTCCGTGCGGTACATGAGGTCCACCTCGTGCGTCGTGAAGCCCATGCCCTCGTAGACGCGCAGGGCCGCCGGGTTGTCGGCGTCGACGTACAGCATCGCCGTCGGCAGGCCCTCGGCGGCGAGGTGGCGCAGGCCGATCCCGGTGAGGGCCTTGCCGAGACCGCCGCCCTGGGCGTCGGGGGAGATGCCGAGCACGTACACCTCGCCGAGCCGCTCGTCGGCGTGGACCTTCGTCCAGTGGAAGCCGACCAGGGCGCCGTCGGACGCCCGCTCGGCGAGGAAGAAGCCCTTGGGGTCGAACCACGGCTCGCCCTTGCGGTCGTCCAGGTCCCGCTGGGTCAGGGCGCCCTGCTCGGGGTGGTGGGCGAAGGCGGCGGCGTTGAGGGCGAGCCAGGCGGCGTCGTCCCGGCCGGGGACGTAGGTGCGGACGGTGACGCCGGGGGGCAGGGTCGGCTCGGGGACGTCCAGCGGGGCCAGGGGGCGGCGCAGCTGCCGCAGCTCGCGGAAGAGGGTGAGCCCGAGCACCTGGGCGAGGTGGCGGGCGGCGGGCTTGCCGCCGTGCGCCCAGACCCGCAGCCGCTTGCCGGACTCGGCGAGCAGGGCGGAGCCGAGCGCCCGCCCGTGGCCGCGGCCGCGCTGCGCGGGGTCGACGACCAGCTCGGCCGCCGGGGCCTCGACGGGGTCGGTGTCCTCCAGCTGGGCGTAGCCGGCGAGCCGGTCGGCGAAGAAGAGGAGCAGGTGGCGCACGCCTTCCCGGCGGCCGTCCGCCTGCTGTCCGCCGCCGTCGCCCCGCTGTCCGCCGCCGTCGGCGGCGTCGGCGCGCGTGAACGCCTTCAGTTGGAGCCGGCCCTGTTCGGAGACGGCCTGGACGCCGTCGGTGCGGGCGGCGTCGGCGAGCAGGTCGAGGACGTCCTGGGCCTGCTCCGGGGTGAGCTCGTCGAAGATCTCGATGCGGCGTCCCGACTCGGGGGCCGTTGCGCGAACGTCAGTCGTCATGCGTACGAGCCTACGGCGGCGGTGCGCCGCCCGACGGGTGAAGGCAATCAGGTCGTAACCCGTTCCCCCCTGTTGCGCTACGCGCGTTGACCTTAGGCTGCGCTCGGCAGACCAGTGGCCATGACCTCACCCTTCTCTGACGGCGTGTGAAGTCATGTGGTGTCAAAAGGGGAAAAACGGACAGATGTCGACTACACGGCACAAGAAGCGGACGGGACGGCGGATACTCGCCACCGCGGCCGGACTCGCCACCGCGGGCGCGCTCGTGGCGGCCCTGCCGGCCGGCGCCGCCGACGAGCAGGACGCCGGCGCGTCCGGCTGGAAGCGCGGCGAGAAGGTCTCCGGTCGGACCGTCGACGTGCAGCTGCTCTCCTTCAACGACCTGCACGGCAACCTCGAACCGCCGGCCGGCTCGTCCGGCGAGGTCAGCCACGTCCACGCCGACGGCACCACCGAGAAGATCAAGGCCGGTGGCGTCGAGTACCTCGCGACCCACCTGCGCACCGCCCGCAAGGGCCACCCCTTCTCGATCACCGCGGCCGCCGGCGACATGATCGGCGCCTCCCCGCTGGTCTCCGGCCTCTTCCACGACGAGCCGACCGTCGAGGCGCTCAACAAGCTCAAGCTCGACGTCTCCTCCGTGGGCAACCACGAGTTCGACGAGGGCGCCGCCGAGCTCGCGCGCATCCAGAAGGGCGGCTGCCACCCCACCGACGGCTGCGCCGAGGGCACGACGTACGAGGGTGCCGACTTCCCCTACCTCGCGGCGAACGTGACGGACGAGAAGACCGGCAAGCCGATCCTCGACCCGTACTTCGTCTGGGAGCGCGCGGGCGTCCGCATCGGCTTCGTCGGCGTGACCCTGGAGGGCACCCCGAACATCGTCAACGCCGAGGGCATCAAGGGCCTGAGGTTCGGCGACGAGGTCGAGACGATCAACAAGTACACGAAGATCCTGGAGGCCAAGGGCGTCAAGTCCGTCGTCGCCCTGATCCACGAGGGCGGCGCCCCGGCCTCGTCCGCGTACAACTACGACTGCGACAGCCCCGGCCCCGGCGACGGCATCTCCGGGCCGATCGTCGACATCGCGAAGCGGCTCAGCCCGCAGGTCGACGCGGTGGTGACCGGCCACACCCACCAGGCGTACGCGTGCACCATCGCCGACCCGGCGGGCAAGCCGCGCACGGTCACCTCGGCGGCGTCCTTCGGCAAGCTGTACACGGACACGACGCTCACCTACGACCGCGCCACCAAGGACATCGTCCGCACGGCCGTGGCGTCCGCGAACCACGTCGTCACCCGTGACGTCGCCCCGGCGCCGGACATGACGCGGCTGATCGAGCGGTGGAAGGGGCTCGCCGCGCCGATCGCCGACCGCCCGGTCGGCCACATCACCGCCGACATCGACGGCCGCGGCTCGACCGCGTACGAGAAGCCGCTCGGCGACCTGATCGCCGACGCGCAGCTGGAGGGCCTGGCGCCGGCCGACAAGGGCGGCGCGCAGATCGCGTTCATGAACCCCGGCGGCATCCGCAGCGACCTCGTCCACGCGAAGTCCGGTGCCGAGACCACCGACGGCGTCGTCACGTACGGCGAGGCGTACACCGTCCAGCCGTTCACCAACATGATGACCAGCGTCGACCTGACCGGCGCGCAGATCGTCACCGCGCTCCAGCAGCAGGTCAGCGGCTCCAACGAGGCGTCGCCGAAGATCCTCCAGGTGTCGCGCGGCTTCACGTACACGCTGGACATGACCAAGACGGGCGCCGCCCGGGTGGACGTCTCCTCCGTGCGGCTGAACGGTGCGCCGCTCGACCCGGCCAAGACGTACCGCGTCGCGATGAACGAGTTCCTCTCCGGCGGCGGCGACGGCTTCCCGGCGCTGGCGCAGGGCAAGAACAAGCTGGTGGGCGCGTCCGACCTGGACGTCTTCATCGCCTACCTGACCGCGCACTCGTCGGCGGGCTCCCCGCTGGCGCCGCCCGCGGCCGACCGGATCACGGTCGTCAAGTAGGGCGAGGCATCCGGGGCGGGGCCCCGCCATCCGGTGCGCGGGTTCCGTTTCCGCCGGCGCCCGCCGTCTGGTCACTTTGACGTGTTCGCGTCATACTCCGCGCATGTCCCTGGACCGACGCGGCTTCCTCACGGCCGCCACCGCCACCGGCGCCGCCCTCGCCCTCGGCGCCCCGCCGGCCGCCCACGCCCGCACCGGCGCCCCCGCCCGCACCCCGACCGGCACCACGAGCCGGCCCCGGCCCCGGCCCCGGACCCGCGCGGCGTTCGGCCTCCAGGACTGGATGGGCGCCCACGCCGACGCCACGCCGCTGCGCGCCCTCACCATCCCCGGCACCCACAACTCCGCCGCGTCCACCGGCGGGCCCTGGGTGGCCTGCCAGAACACCACCGTGGCCCGGCAACTGGACGGCGGCATCCGGTACCTCGACGTCCGCTGCCGCGTCACCGGCGACTCCTTCGCCCTCCATCACGGCGCGTACTACCAGAACCTCATGTTCGGCGACGTCCTCGCCGCCTGCCGCGACTTCCTCGCCGCCCACCCCTCCGAGACCGTCCTCATGCGCGTCAAGCAGGAGTACTCCGAGGAGGGCGACGCCGTCTTCCGCCAGGTCTTCGACCGCTACCTCGACGCGAAGGGCTGGCGCCCGCTCTTCCGCATCGGCGACGGCCTCCCGCCGCTCGGCGAGGCCCGCGGCCGGGTCGTCCTCCTCGCCGACAACGGCGGCCTGCCCGGCGTCCGCTGGGGCGACGGCGCCCTCTTCGACATCCAGGACGACTACATGGCGGAGCCCACCGCCAAGTACCCGAAGATCGAGGCGCACTTCCGCAAGGCCGCCCAGCAGCCCGGCAGGCTTCACGTCAACCACGTCTCCACCGCCGCGCTGCTCCCGCCCCGCTGGAACGCCGACCGGCTGAACCCGCGCGTCCACACGCTCCTGGACGGCGCCGGGGCCGGCTGGCGCGGGCTCGGCATCGTCCCGATGGACTTCCCCCACACCCGCGGCGGCCTCGTCGAGTCACTGCTGCGGCACAACTGACCCCGTGCCGGCCGGCGGTGGCGTCGGCGCGCCCGGCAGACGGATCTCCGCACGCGTACCGCCGCCCTCCGCGCGGGTCAGGGCGACCTCGCCGCCCGCCTGCCGGACCGTGCGGGCCACGATCGACAGACCCAGCCCCGAGCCGGGCAGGGAGCGGGCCGACGGGGAGCGCCAGAACCGCTCGAAGACGTGCGGCAGCTCCCCCGCGGGGATGCCCGGCCCGTGGTCGCGCACCGCCAGCACCCCGTCCACGAGCCGCACCTCCACCTCACCGCCCGGCGGGGAGAACTTCACCGCGTTGTCCAGCACGTTGACCAGCGCCCGCTCCAGCGCGGCCGGCTCCGCCCGCACGTACCAGGGGCGTACGTCCGGGCTGAACACCAGCTCCGGGCCGCGCAGCCGCGCCCGCTCCAGCGCCGTCCCCAGCACCTCGTGCAGGGCGACCACCTCCAGGCGGCCCGCCGCCACCGCGTCCGGCCGGGCCAGCTCCTGCAGGTCCCCGATGA
The DNA here is from genome assembly GCF_024600715.1 of Streptomyces changanensis. NCBI lineage: Bacteria > Bacillati > Actinomycetota > Actinomycetes > Kitasatosporales > Streptomycetaceae > Streptomyces > Streptomyces changanensis. Next base: position 3,130,061 of record NZ_CP102332.1, on the reverse strand, counting down.
GCGCCGCCAACTCCGTCATCTGCGCCTTCACCGACGCCATCAGCGCCCGCCGGTCGTCCGCCGGGATCGCCCGGCCCGTCTCCTCGCTCCGCGCCAGCAGCTCGACGTTGGTCCGCAGTGACGTCAGCGGCGTGCGCAGCTCGTGCCCGGCGTCCGCGATCAGCTGCGCCTGCCGGTCGCGGGAGGAGGCGAGCGCGGCCGTCATGGCGTTGAACGACCGCGACAGCCGGGCGATCTCGTCCTCGCCCTCGACCGGGATCCGCACCGTCAGGTCCTCGGTCCGCGCCACGTGCTCGACCGCGTCCGTCAGCCGGTCCACCGGCCTCAGCCCGGCCCGCGCCACCCACAGCCCCGCCGCCCCCGCGCCCACGACACCGATCCCGGCGAGCGCGGTGAGCAGCAGCGCCAGGCGCCCGAGCGCCGCGTCGACCTCCGTCAGCGGACGGGCCAGGGAGACGGCGACCGTGACGCGCTGCCCGGACCCCGGCACGGTCACGACCTCCCGCACCGTGTGCACCCGCACGTTCTGTCCGCCGTCCGTGCGCGAGGTGTGCAGCGCCTCCGGCGCGTCGCCCCGCGCGACGGCGAGGTCCTCCGCCCCCACCGCGACGGGCAGCGAGTATCGCGCCACGCACCGCTCCCCGTCCGCCCCCACCAGCTGGGTGTACGCGAACCCGGGCCGGTCCTGCGCGGACGGCTCGGCCGACACCCCGACCCGGCAGGCGACGAGCGCCTCGGCCAGCTGCTCCTTCGGCGCCCGGGTGTTCTCCAGGGACCGGTCCAGCTCCTGCAGGAGCTGCCCCCGCGTCAGCAGCCACGCCGCCACCGACACCGCCGCCACGGCCACGGCGACCGCCAGCGCGGTCAGCAGGGCCAGCCGCGAGCGGAGCGGCAGCGCCCGGAAGCGCCGCACGGGACCGCTCGTCACTCCTGGCCCCCCTCGCGCAGCACGTACCCCACCCCGCGCACGGTGTGGACGAGCCGGGGCTCGCCGCCGGCCTCGGTCTTGCGCCGCAGGTACATGACGTACACGTCCAGGGAGTTGGACGTCGGCTCGAAGTCGAAGCCCCAGACGGACTTGAGGATCTGCTCGCGGGTGAGGACCTGGCGCGGATGGGCGAGGAACATCTCCAGCAGCGTGAACTCCGTCCGGGTCAGCTCCACCGGGCGCGGCCCGCGGGCCACCTCCCGGGTGGTGAGGTCCATCCGCAGGTCGCCGAAGGACAGCACGTCCCTGTGCTCCCCGCCCGCGCCGCCGCCGGTCACGTACGAGGAGCGGCGCAGCAGGGCGCGGATGCGGGCGAACAGCTCGTCCAGCTCGAACGGCTTGACCAGGTAGTCGTCGGCGCCCGCGTCGAGCCCGGTGACGCGGTCGCCGACGGCGTCCCGCGCGGTGAGCATCAGGATCGGCACGGTCGCACCGGACGCCCGGATGCGGCGGGCGGCGGTCAGCCCGTCCATGCGAGGCATCTGCACGTCGAGGACGACGAGGTCCGGCGCGTACGCCCCGATCCGCTCCAGGGCGTCGACGCCGTCGACGGCGACCTCCGTGCCGTACCCCTCGAAGGCGAGGCTGCGGCGCAGCGCTTCGCGGACGGCGGGCTCGTCGTCGACGACGAGGATGCGGTCGGGCTCGGCGGTGGTGTTCATGGGCTCAGCGTCGCACGGGGTCAGCCGCCCCCGCGGAGGGCGTCCAGGTCGGCCTTGACGGTGTCGACGGGGATCGCGAACCCGAGGCCGACGCTGCCCGCGGCACCCATGCCCGCGCCGCCGGTGGCGCTGGGCGCGTACATGGCGGAGTTGATGCCGATGACCTCGCCGCGCATGTTGATCAGCGCGCCGCCGGAGTTGCCGGGGTTGAGGGAGGCGTCGGTCTGGATCGCCTTGTACGTGGTCTTCGACGCGCCGGTGTCGCCGTTGAACCGCTGCCCGCCGAACTCGAACGGCCACCCCTGGCCGGAGTCGTACCACTGCCCGCCCTGCCCGCCGCCGGCGCTGTCGTCGTCCTTGGCGACGGTCACGTCGCGGTCGAGGGCGGAGACGATGCCACTGGTGACGGTGCCGGTGAGGCCCTCGGGGGAGCCGATGGCGACGACCTGCTCGCCGACCCGGACCGAGCCGGAGTCGCCGAGGACGGCGGGCTTGAGGCCCTTGGCGCCGCGCAGCTTCAGCAGCGCGAGGTCCTTGTCGGGATCGGTGCCGACGACGTCGGCGGTGTGGGTGCGGCCGTCGCTGAGCCGGACGGTGACCTCGGAGGCGCCGGAGACGACGTGGTTGTTGGTGACGACCTCCCCGTCGGCCGTGATGATCACGCCGGAGCCGGTGGACGAGCCGGCCGTCCCTGCCGCCCGGATCTCCACGATGCTGGGGGAGACGGCCCGCGCGACCCCCGCGACGGTGCCGGCGTCCGACTGCGAGACGGCCGTGCCGGCCACGGCGGTGGAGCCACCGCCGGTCGCGTCGCCGCCCACGAGGTCCTGGGCGAGCGCCCCCGCCCCGCCGCCGACGGCGGCCGCCACGATCGCCACGGCGGCGATCAGCCCCACCGGCCGCCGCGCGCGCCGGCGGCGCGGCGCGGGGCCGGGCGCGGGGGGTCCGGGGGGTGCGGGCGGCGGGGTGGTGCCGTCGGCGGGCGGCTGTCCACCGCCCGGCCACACGGTGACCCCGGGCCCGGCCATGACCGGCCGGGCCGGCTCGGGCGGGGGCTGCGGGGGCGGCGGGGGGACCCGGTCGTGGAACCCGGCGTACTGCTGCGGTCCGTCGTCGCCCTGGAGGTGGCCGTCACTGCGGCGGTCGTGGTCCGTCATGGATACGACTGTGGCGCCGGCGGATGAGAGCTTCCTGAGGGCGCCGTGAGAGTCCCGGAAGAAGTCGTGGACGGCCCTCGACGACGGGCGCCGGGGCGGCGCCTGCCGGGGGCGTCGGTCGGAGCGTCGGCGAGCGGGCGTCGGCCGGCGGCCGGGGTGGTGCCGCGCCGGCGCCCGAGCGTCGCGCCGCGGCCGGACGGCAGGGCCGTGACGGGTGGCCGGGCCGGCGTGGCCGGGTGGGCCGTGGCTGGTGGGCGGGCCGCGGGCGGGCGCTCGGCCCGTGTCCGTGTCCGGGTCCCTGGCCGGCCGTGTCCGTGCCCCTGGCCGGCCGGGGCCGTGGCCGGGTGGGCCGGGGACGTACGGCTGATGCGTCCGCGTCCGCGGCGGGCGCCGTCGCCGGTGCTGCCGGGGGCGGACGGTCAGGCGTCGTCGCAGCCGCAGCTGCGGCGGACCACCAGTGCGGAGGGGAACTGCTTCACGCGCTCGCGCCGCGACCCGGCGACCCTCAGCCCGTCGTCCAGGACCAAGTCCACCGCGGCGCGGGCCATGGCCGGCCGGTCGGACGAGATCGTGGTCAGGGGCGGGTCGGTCAGGGCGGCTTCCTTGACGTCGTCGAAGCCCGCCACCGCCAGGTCGCGCGGTACGTCGAGCCGCAGCTCGCGCGCGGCGCGCAGGACGCCGATCGCCTGGTCGTCCGTGGAGCAGAAGATCGCCGGGGGCCGGTCGGGACCCGACAGGATCTTCAGGGCGACCTGGTAGGCGTCGTAGCGGTTGTACGGGGCCTGGAAGAGGCGGCCCTCGACCGAGCGGCCCGCCTCCAGCATGGCGCGGCGCCAGCCCTCCTCGTGGTCGGCCACCGGGTCGCCGACGGCGGGCGTCGACTCGACGCCGCCGAGGCAGGCGACGTACGCGTGGCCGTGCTCCAGCAGGTGGCGGGTGGCGAGCTGCGCGCCGCCGATGTCGTCCGTGACCACCGCGACGTCGTCGAGGGCCTCGGGCCGCTCGTGCAGCAGCACCACGCGCGCGTCCCACGCCTCGATCTCCTGGGCGGCCCGCTCGCTCATGCCCTGGCTGACGAGGATGAGCCCCGCCACCCGCATGCCGAGGAAGGCGCGCAGGTAGTGGATCTCCCGCTCGTCTCGGTAGTCGGAGTTGCCGACGAGGACCATCTTCCCGCGGTCCGCGGCGGCCCGCTCGACCGCGTGCGCCATCTCCGCGAAGAACGGCTGCCGGGCGTCGGGGACGATCATGCCTATGAGATCCGTGCGCCGCGAGGCCATGGCCTGCGCGACGCGGTCGGGCCGGTAGCCCAGCTCCTTGATGGCGGCGAGGACACGCTCGCGCGTGGCCGGGGCGACCGGCCGGGGTCCGTTGTTGATGACGTAGCTCACGACCGCGGTGGAAGTACCCGCCAGTCGCGCCACGTCGTCCCGCGTCACCTTGGCCACGCGCGGCAGTCTACGCGGGGTGACCTACCTCCGGGCAGGTCGGACGGCTGCTTCCGCCGCCGGCTCCGTGTCCGCCATCCGGATGACCTCCGGCGCCGCCCGTTCGGCGTCGTCACCGGCGCGCGTGGCGGCCCTCGCCTCCTCCGCCGCGCGCTCCACCTTCTCGGGCGCGACGAAGCGGTAGCCGACGTTGCGGACGGTGCCGATCAGGGACTCGTGCTCGGGGCCCAGCTTGGCGCGCAGCCGCCGGACGTGGACGTCGACCGTCCGCGTACCGCCGAAGTAGTCGTACCCCCAGACCTCCTGGAGGAGCTGGGCGCGGGTGAAGACCCGGCCCGGGTGCTGCGCGAGGTACTTGAGCAGCTCGAACTCCTTGAAGGTCAGGTCCAGGACCCGGCCCTTCAGCTTCGCGCTGTACGTCGCCTCGTCGACCGACAGGTCGCCGTTGCGGATCTCCATGGGGGAGTCGTCCGCCGTGATCTGCTGGCGGCCCGTCGCCAGCCGCAGCCGTGCCTCGACCTCCGCGGGCCCCGCGGTGTCGAGCAGGACGTCGTCGACGCCCCAGTCGGCGGTGACGGCGGCCAGGCCGCCCTCGGTGACCACCAGCAGCAGCGGGCAGCCGGGGCCGGTGGAGCGCAGGAGCTGGCACAGCGACCGCACCTGCGGCAGGTCGCGGCGGCCGTCGACGAGGATGACGTCGGCTCCGGGGGTGTCGACGAGGGCGGGACCCTCGGCGGGCGCCACCCGCACGTTGTGCAGCAGCAGCCCGAGTGCCGGAAGCACCTCGGTCGACGGCTGCAGGGCGTTCGTCAGGAGCAGCAGTGAACTCATCGCGTCCCACCTTCAAGCTCTCGGCTGCGCTCCAGCAGGGGGGATCCCCATGGCCGGGTCGTCGTCCTGCTCGTCGTCGTCCGGTCGTGCACGATCAGCTCGCCCATAACGTCGGTTCCTCCTCGGTCCGTGCGAGGACGTTTGCGGCACTGCTTCGTACGGCTTCGTACGCCGGCTCCCGCGCCCCTGAGAGCCTTTGTTCACCCACCCGTAACACCGGCGGGAAAACACAAAAGGATCCGGGGGCTGCTTCGCCCGGATCCTCTGCCAGCCAGAATAGCCCACATGAGCTCCGGGACAGAGGGCGCGTTCCACAGTGTGGATGTCTCCTCGCTCACTCGCCGCCCTCTGGGTGAAACCTTGCGTATGTCTTTGCGGACTCCTGACGGAGTCCGCCTGGAGGCCCGGCACGACCCCTGCGCGGCCGGGCGGACGGACACCGCGGTGGTCGTCGCGCACGGTTTCACCGGCTCCGTGGACCGGCCCGCGGTGCGCCGCGCCGCCATCGCGCTGGCCCGGCACGCGGGGGTCGTGACCTTCTCCTTCCGCGGCCACGGCCGCTCCGGCGGGCGCTCCACGGTCGGCGACCGCGAGGTGCTCGACGTGGCGGCGGCCGTGGAGTGGGCGCGGGGGGCCGGGTACGCGCGCGTGGCGACGGTCGGCTTCTCGCTGGGCGGCTCCGTGGTGCTCCGGCACGCCGCCCTGTACGGATCGGAGCACGGGGGGCGCACGGAGGCGCGCACCGACGCCGTCGCCGCCGTCAGCGCTCCCGCGCGCTGGTACTACCGGGGGACCGCCCCCATGCGGCGGGTGCACTGGCTGATCACTCACCCCGCCGGGCGGCTGGTCGGCCGGTACGGGTTGCGCACCCGCATCCACGACCGCGACTGGGACCCGGTGCCGCTCCCGCCCGTCGGGGCGGTGCCACTGATCGCGCCGACGCCGCTGCTGGTCGTGCACGGGGACCGGGACCCGTACTTCCCCGTCGACCACCCGCTCGCGCTGGCCGCTGCGGCGGGCGGCGCGGCCGAGCTGTGGCTGGAGCCGGGCATGGGGCACGCCGAGAACGCGGCCGGCGACGCGCTGCTGGACCGGATCGGCCGGTGGCTGACGTCATCGGCGGCGGCGGGTCGTGGGGTGTCGGCGGGGTCCGCGGCGGCGGTGGGGCCCGGGGAACCGGCGGGGTCCGGGGAACCGGCGGGGTCCGCGGTGGCGGGGCCCGGGGATGCGGTGGGGCCTGCGGCGGTGGGGCCCGGGGAACCGGCGGCGCCTGCGGGCGGGCCTCCGGCGTGGCCCATCATGGAAGCCTGACGAAAGGAGCCCTCCTATGGCAGCGGGAACCATCCGCTACTGGGCCGCGGCCAAGTCCGCCGCCGGGACCGCCGAGGAACCGTACGCCGCGGAGACCCTCGCGGAGGCGCTGGACGCCGCCCGGGAACGCCACCCGGGGGAGCTGGTCCGGGTACTGCAGCGGTGCTCGTTCCTGGTGGACGGCGACCCCGTGGGCAAGCGGGGCCATGAGACGGTACGGCTGGCCGAGGGCGGCACGGTCGAGGTGCTCCCGCCGTTCGCAGGAGGGTGAACCGCACAGCATGAGCAGCGATCCGCAGTACCCGCACGACCCGTACGCCGACCCGGAGGTCGCCCAGACCTGGCAGGGGCAGACCTGGGACACCCACTACCAGCCGGCGGTCCAGCCCGACGACCCCCAGCCGCCGCGGCCGCAGCAGCACCACCGGCAGGCGCCCCGGCACCGGGCGCCCCAGCAGCACCAGGCGCAGCCGCAGCAGCCGTACCAGCCGCACCAGGACGCGGCCCCGTACTCACAGCACCAGGACGCCGCCCCGTACCAGCAACAGGCCCAGCCGCAGCCTCATCAGCCCCAGCAGCACCACGGGGCGCCCGGGTACCGACAGCCGCCGCAGCAGCAGGCCGCCGACGCGACGGCGTACCTGCCGCGGCAGGGTTCCGGCGCGTACCCCCTGCCGCCGCAGGCACCGGCGTCGACGGGGGCCGCCGGGTACGACGCGCCGACGGCCTACCTCCCGCCGGTCGCCGACGGCCCCGAGCCGTACGGCCGGGCCGCCCGGGCGCAGGCGCAGCCGGGACAGCAGAGCCAGGCGCAGTCGCAGGGGCAGTGGCACGGGCAGGAGCGGTACGGGCACGCGCCGGCGGAGGCGTACGCCCCCGAGCCCTCGGCCGCCGGCGCCCCCGGCGCGCACGACCCGTACGTCGCCCACGACCCGTACGCGGCGCACGACCCGTACGGGCGGCCGGAGGGGCCGGAGGCCCCCGAGCCCACCGCCCCGGAGCCCGCGCCCGGCCCGACCCCGGCCCCCGGGTCCGCCACCCCGGCGGCCCCCGCGTCCGCCACCCCGGCGGGTGGCGCCGTCGGCGCCCCGGCCGACGGCCCCGGGTACGGCTCCCCCACCACCTTGGGCAACGCCCGCGTCACCGACGCCCAGCGCGCCCGCGCGGAGGGCCGGTCGCCGATCATCGACCCGGGCGTCCAGCCCGCCGGGCTGACCGCGTTGCTCGGCCTGCTGCTCGCCGGCGGCGCCGCGCTCGGCCCGTACGCGGCGCTGGTCCCGTTGGTGCTGCTCCAGGCGGTCACCGCCGCGGGCTGGTTCCGGCTCAACGGCATGTGGCCCGCACGGCAGGGGATCGCGCTCGCCTTCCTCGGCGGTCTCGTCGCGGACGCCGCGCTGCTCACGACGGGCCGCGAGCACGGCCCCGCCGCGATCCTCGGCACCCTCGCCGTCTGGGTCCTCCTGGTCCTCGTCCTCCAGCTGCGCAGCCACGCGGCCCCCGAGGAGCGCGTGTACGGGCTGATGGCGACGGTCGTGTCGTCGGCGCTGGCCGTGGTGTGCGCGGGCTTCCTCGCGGCCGAGCCGGACGCGGTCGTCGTGGGCGCCCTCGCGGTCGCCGCCGCGACGGTGGCCCGTGCCCTCCCGCTGCCCGGCCCCGTCTCGCTCGCCGTCGCCCTGCTGGCGGGCGCGGGCGCGGGGCTCGCCGCGGGCGCCGCGACCGGCGCGGGACCGCAGGCCGCTGTGCTGGGCCTCGCCGCCGGGGCGTGCGCGGTGATCGGACTGCGGGTGGCGGCGTACGACTACCCGTCGCGGTTCGTGCACATGACGGCGGGCGTCGCCCTGCCGCTCGCGCTGGCCGCCCCGGCCGTCTACCTGCTGGGCCGCACGCTGGTGTGACCCGCGCGCCGGGTGCGGCCGCCCGCACCCGGCGCCGTCCCACCCCCGCCCGACCCGGCCCCGTCCGACCCCCGCCCGACCCGGCCCCCGTCGGAGCGCGTCCGGCCCGCGCCGGGCCCGCACCCCGGCGCCGCGGTGTGGCCCGCGCGGTGTGACCTGGCCCCATCCCGGGAAGCCGCGCCTGTGGCGTGCACGACGTCGACACGCCCCAGGGAACCAATGGGTAACCCCGTACGTCGATCATTTGCGTCGTCGGGGGCCGGGCACCAAGAGGCGGGGGAGACACCGAGCCATGCGAGCACTGCGAAAACTCCTGATCATCGCCGTCGTCCTCGGCGGGCTCCTCGTCGTGGGCGACCGGCTGGCGGCCGGCGTGGCCGAGAGGGAGGCCGCGGGGAGGATTCAGGCCAATCAGGGCCTCTCGACGGAGCCGGACGTCTCGATCGGCGGCTTCCCGTTCCTGACGCAGCTCCTCGCGAAGAAGTTCGACCGGGTCGACGTCGCCCTGACCGGCCTGGAGGTGACCGCGGGTGACCGTCGGGTACGGGTCGGCGAGCTCCAGGCCGAGCTGCACGACGTCCGCCTGGAGGGCGACTACTCCCGGGCCGTCGCCGCCACGGCCACCGGCACCGCCCGCATCTCGTACGACGAGCTGCGCAAGACCTCCGACAGCGACGTCACGCTCGCCTACGGCGGCGACGGCAAGATCAAGGTCACCGGCAGCGTCGAGTTCCTGGGGCAGACGGTGACCCGCAGCGTGCTGTCCACCGTCAGCGTCGTGGACGGCGACACCCTCCGGGTGCGGGCGGACGAGGTGCCCGGCGAGGGCCTCCCCGGCATCGAGGAACTGATCCGTCAGCGTACGGACTTCGACCGCCCGGTCAGCGGTTTCCCGGCCGGTCTCGCCATAGAGAAGGTCGAGGCGGCGCCGGACGGGCTCGCCGTCACCGTCGGCGGCCGGGACGTCGTCCTGACGGGCTGACCGCCCCGGGCGTCGCCCGGCGGCGCGGGGTGGGGCGGGGCATGGCAGGGCGTGATGAGGCGTGGCGGCTCGGGACGGCCGAACGCCCCCGTTCCCACATGGCGAGACGGCTGCGTCCGCACCGTAGACCGACGGTGGGAACGGCCCCGTCGCGACGTGCCCGGACGCGGGTCCGAAGCCCCTGTCGTCCCGGAATGCGGATGATCCCGTCTCACCATGCGACACGCCGGTGACACGAACGCCGCTCCGTCCCTACGATCGGTGCCATGACGAAGCGACAGGCGGACCTCACGAAGCGGCGGGCAGTAGACCTGTGCCGCGTCGCCGCCATGCTCTGTCGCACCGTCTGAGCGGGGTCCGCAGACCCCGCACGTTTCGGCCCTTCCCGCTCGGGGGGCCTTCCCCGTGCCGCGGCCGCCCCGCACCCTCGTACGCGTAGAGCGCTCGGCGCGACCTTCCGCACCCGCATCCCGCCGCAGACTGCCCCGGAGGAGAACTCAGCATGAGCCGCAGCGACGTCCTGGTAGACGCCGACTGGGTCGAGGCCCACATCGACGACCCGAAGGTGGTCCTCGTCGAGGTCGACGAGGACACGTCGGCCTACGACAAGAACCACATCAAGAACGCCGTCCGCATCGACTGGAAGCGGGACCTCCAGGACCCGGTGCGCCGCGACTTCGTCGACCAGGAGGGCTTCGAGAAGCTCCTCTCCGCGAAGGGCATCGCCAACGACGACACCGTCGTCCTCTACGGCGGCAACAACAACTGGTTCGCCTCGTACGCCTACTGGTACTTCAAGCTCTACGGCCACGAGAGCGTCAAGCTCCTCGACGGCGGCCGCAAGAAGTGGGAGCTCGACTCCCGCGACCTGGTCGACGGCTCCGAGGTCCCCAGCCGCCCGGCCACCGAGTACAAGGCCAAGGCCCAGGACACCTCCATCCGCGCCTTCCGCGACGACGTCGTGGCCGCGATCGGCAGCCTCAACCTGGTCGACGTGCGCTCCCCCGACGAGTTCAGCGGCAAGCTGCTCGCCCCGGCGCACCTCCCGCAGGAGCAGTCGCAGCGCCCCGGCCACGTCCCGAGCGCCCGCAACATCCCGTGGTCCAAGAACGCCAACGACGACGGCACCTTCAAGTCCGACGAGGAGCTCCGCGCGCTGTACGCCGAGGAGCAGGTCGACCTGGCGAAGGACACCATCGCGTACTGCCGCATCGGCGAGCGCTCGGCCCTGACCTGGTTCGTCCTGCACGAGCTGCTCGACCAGGGGAACGTCAAGAACTACGACGGCTCCTGGACCGAGTACGGCTCCCTCGTCGGCGTGCCGATCGAGCTCGGCCCCGCCAAGTAACCCCCGCCCGACCTGCGACGCGAAGGACAGAAACGACATGTGTGGAGCACAGGCCGGCGGCCCCGACGCCTCTGCGATCAAGCCCGGTGAGACCACCATCCAGGGCCAGGTGACCCGCGACGGCGAGCCCGTGACCGGCTACGTCCGGCTGCTGGACTCGACCGGCGAGTTCACCGCCGAGGTCCCCACCTCCGCGACCGGCCAGTTCCGGTTCTACGCGGCGGAGGGCACCTGGACCGTCCGCGCCCTGGTGCCGGGCGCCACGGCGGACCGCAAGGTCGCCGTCCGGACCGGTGGCCTCGCCGAGGTCGCCATCGCCGTCTGACACACGGCACGACGAACGGCCGCAGGGCCGCGCCTCCTGGGGGTTGGACGCTTTCCGGGACTTGAGGTGCGGCCCTGCGGTCTTACCCTGGAAGGGTGTACGCACGCCGCCGGCGCACCTACTTCGCGCTGATGGGCACGTGCCTGGCCCTCTTCGTCAGCGCCTGGTCCTTCGTGCGCCTCTGGTCCACCGAGGCCGCCGTCGGGATGGCCTTCGCGGCCATGGTCCTGCCGCCGCTCGCCGCCATCGCGGCGAACCGCCGGGACCCCGACGACCACTGGTGGGACGAGCCGCCCCCGAACCGCCCGCCTCCCGCCGACCGCTCGCCCGCGGACCCCGCCGACCGGACGCCCGCCGACCGGACGGGCGCCGAGCGGACGGGCGCCGGCCTCGTGGACCCCGGCCGGGTGGGCCCGGACCGGGTGGGCCCGGGCGGCGACCCGGAGTCCGACGCCTGGTGGGCGGAGCTGGACGGCAGGAGCCGGCCCGAACCGTAGCCGGGCCGGCCCCGCCCGCCTCAGTAGACGAGGGCCTGGACCCCGTCCTCCATGATCTCGCTGAGGAAAACCTGCGCGCCCGCGATGCGCACGCCCTCGATCAGGTCCCCCTCCGTGATCTCCCTGCGCGCCGCGCACTGCGTGCACAGGGTGATCCGGCCGGCCGCCTGGACCGACCCGATCAGGTCGGGCAGCGGCGCGGCGTGCGGCAGCTCGAACTCCGCCGCCCGACCGGGCAGCGCGAACCACGAGGACTCACCGGTCAGCCACAGGGACACCTCGACCCCGCTGGCCGCGGCGACCGCCGCCACGGTGAACGCCTGCGAACACCGCTCGGGCGCGTCGGCCCCGGCGGTCACCTTGATCACGAGCTTCTTCGCCATGGTCCGAACTGTAGTGGGCCCGGTCCCGCCGAGCCGGGTGGCCGCCCGGGCCGGGTCGGCGGCGCGGGCGGCTCACCTCACACGGAGGGCGGCGGGTCCACCCATTAGGCTGGGACCCGGCCCCCATACCGCCCACCGCCACCGAGGAGCACCCCGTGCTTGAGGCTTTCTTCTCCGCCCTGCTGGTCCTGGTCTGCGTCGGCGTCCTCGCCTTCGCCGGGCTGACCGTGAAGAAGCTGTACCAGGGCCAGCGCTGACCACCCGCACCCGCACAGATCGCCAGAGCAGCCAGACACCATGATCCAGATCCCGTCCGACCTGCACCCGGACCTCGTCCCCCTCGCGTTCCTCCTCGGCACGTGGGAGGGCGCGGGCGTCTCCGACTTCCCCGGCTCCGAGAAGTGCAACTTCGGCCAGTCGGTGACCTTCTCCCACGACGGCCGTGACTTCATCGAGTACGTCTCCCACTCCTGGGTCCTGGACGCCGAGGGCAACAAGGTCCGCCCGCTGGAGAGCGAGAGCGGCTACTGGCGGATCGACGCGGGCCGCAAGGTCGAGGTCGTCATGGTCCGCGACCAGGGCATCGTCGAGGTGTGGTACGGCGAGCTCGCCGACAAGAAGCCGCAGATCGACATCGTGACCGACGCCGTCGCCCGCACCGCGGCCTCCGGCCCGTACAGCGGCGGCAAGCGGCTGTACGGCTACGTCAAGAGCGACCTCATGTGGGTCGGCGAGAAGGCCACCCCCGAGGTGCCGCTGCGCCCCTACATGTCGGCGCACCTGAAGAAGGTCGTCACGCCCGAGGAGGTCGAGGCCATGGCGAAGAGCCTGGGCGACCTGCCGGACGACGGCATCGCGTTCTTCAAGTAGGCCCGGGAACGCCGGTCGGTGCTCCTACACTGGAGCGCGTGGTGAGCACCGACTGGAAGAGCGACCTCCGGCAGCGTGGCTACCGGCTGACGCCGCAGCGCCAGCTCGTCCTGGAGGCGGTGGACGTGCTGGGCCACGCCACGCCCGACGACATCCTCACGCAGGTCCGCAAGACCGCGGCGGGGATCAACGTCTCCACCGTCTACCGGACCCTGGAGCTCCTGGAGGAACTGGGCCTCGTCAGCCACGCCCACCTCGGCCCCGGCGCCCCCACCTACCACCTCGCCGACCGCCACCACCACCTCCACCTCGTCTGCCGGGACTGCGACGACGTCATCGAGGCCGACGTGTCGGTGGCCGCCGAGTTCACCCGCAAGCTCCTCGACACCTTCGGCTTCGACACCGACATGAAGCACTTCGCGATCTACGGGCGCTGCGGTGCCTGTACGGAGGAGGCGCGGGAGAAGTCCGGGGCGAAGGGGGCGGACACGAAGGGGGCCGACGCCAAGGCGGCTCAGGTGGAGGGGGCGCACGCGCGGGCGCAGGGGGAGGCGCCTGGGAAGGCGGCGGCGGAGGAGTCGAACAGCGGGTCGTAGGCTGGACGTCATGCAGCGACGTACACCGACCAGCCCCCTGCTGTCCCTGCCCGGCGCCGTCCCCGCCGAGGGGCGGGACGAAGGTGTCGCCGCGCACTACGGCGATCCGTTCCGCGAGCAGCGCGCCCTCGTCGCCGGCCGCGGGTTCGTCGACCTCTCCCACCGGGGCGTCATCACCGTCAGCGGCGACGACCGGCTGAGCTGGTTGCACCTGCTCCTCACCCAGCACGTCAGCGAACTGCCGCCCGGCCGCGCCGCCGACGCGCTGATCCTCTCCGCGAACGGCCACATCGAACACGCGCTGTACCTCGTCGACGACGGCACGACGGTCTGGGCACACGTCGAGCCCGGCACGCGCGAGGCGCTCCTCGCCTATCTGGAGTCGATGCGGTTCTTCTACCGCGTCGAGGTCGCCGACCGCACCGACGCCTACGCGGTGGTGCACCTGCCCGCCGGGTCGATCGCCCCGGTGCCCGACGGCGTCGTCGTACGGGAGACCCCGCACGGCCGTGAGCTGTTCCTGCCCCGCGGCGACCTGGAGGCGTACGCCGGGGAGCACGGGCCGCCGGCCGGGACGCTCGCCCACGAGGCGCTGCGCGTCGAGGCGCACCGCCCGCGCCTCGGCCACGAGACGGACCACCGCACCATCCCGCACGAGATCGGTCTCATCGGGTCGGCCGTCCACCTCCAGAAGGGCTGCTACCGCGGGCAGGAGACCGTCGCGCGCGTCCACAACCTGGGGAAGCCGCCGCGGCGCCTGGTCTTCCTGCACCTGGACGGCAGCGAGGTGCACCTCCCGGCGCACGGCACGCCCGTCCGGCTCGCCGCGGACGGCCCCGAGGGCCGGCAGCTGGGCTTCGTCACGACGGCGGTCCGCCACTACGAGCTGGGTCCGATCGCCCTGGCCCTGGTCAAGCGCAACGTGCCCGTGGACGCGCCGCTCATCGTGGGCACCACGGCCGCCGCTCAGGAGCCGGTCGTCGAGCCGTAAGCCGGTGTCGGTGTCGGTGGAGGTGCCGCTGTCGGTGGGCGGTGTCGGTGTCGGTGGGTGGGGCGGGGCCGCGATGGGTCACCTCCTCGCGGTCGGCGGCCTCGGGTACCGCGGAGGTGGACCCGCTGTCGCCGCCGACCCCTGCGGGGGCGACCCACCACGGCCCCGCCACTCGCCGTGGGCGGCTCAGACGTCGACGACCAGCGTGAACGGGCCGTGGTTCGTGAGCGAGACCCGCATCTCCGCACCGAACCGGCCCGTCGCCACGGTCGCGCCCAGCTCCCGCAGCCGTGCCACCACCTCGTCCACGAGGGGCTCGGCCACCTCCCCGGGAGCCGCCGCGTTCCAGGTGGGGCGGCGGCCCTTGCGGGCGTCCCCGTAGAGGGTGAACTGCGAAATCACCAACAAGGGTGCATTCACGTCGGAGCAGGACTTCTCGCCGTCCAACATGCGGACGCTCCACAGTTTGCGCGCCAGCTGCGCCGCCTTCTCCGGGGTGTCGTCGTGCGTGACGCCGACGAGGACGCACAGCCCCTCACCGGTCAGCTCGCCCACCGTCTCGCCCGCGACCTCGACCCTCGCCCCGTCGACCCTCTGTACCACTGCTCGCATGCGCCCCAACTTACCGAGGGCCGAACGGGTGCAGAGCACCTGCACTTCCCATGCGGGAGTGGCACCATGCCTGTCAGGCGGTGCGGCTGACGCGCCGGTCGAGGGGACGGAACACATGAGCACACCTGGCGCCGGGCAGACACCCGGCCCCGCACGGACCACCTGTGCCGGTTCGGGCTTCGACCGGTCCCGCCCGCCGATACAGCGCACCCCCGCCGAGCCGCCCACCGCCGGTACGGCCCGGGCCGTCGGCGCCCTCGCCGCCCTCGACGCCGTCCCGCACCCCGAGTACGCCCACGCGCTCGACCTGCGGGCGCTGCGGCTGGAGGAAGTGCGCGCGCTGCGCCGTGACTCGCACACCGACGAGGCCGACCTCAGTTACGTGCGGCGGCTGTTGCAGGGGCGCGTCGACATCCTCCGCGCCGAGCTGGCGAGCCGGGCCGTGCCGGAGGGGCCGGTGGTGCACCGGCTGCCGGAGATCCTCGCCGACGCGCCCTCACGGCGTCGGCCCAACTCCGCGCGGTACCTCACGCTGTCCACGCCGCGCGGCGAGGAGTACCGGCTGCTGGCCGCGGAGATGCTCGCCGAGGTCGAGCTGTCGGACCTGGACGCCCGTACCGACGAGGAGCTGCGCGAGGCCATGGCGCGGCTCGCGCGGTACGAGCAGGAGGTCTCGCGGCGCCGGCACGAACTCCAGCGCACCGCCGACGAGTGCAGCGCCGAGATCGCCCGCCGCTACCGCGACGGCGAGGCCCAGGTCGACGACCTGCTGTCCTGAACCGGGGGGTGTTGACCGGTTCTCGGGTCCGTCGGTCGGGATCCGGGTGCCCGTCGGACGGTCCCTCTCGGCCGGGGTGCCTGTCGGGGGTCCGGCCGTGGGCGGCGTGCCGTGCCGTGGAAACCGGATGCGTCGCCGTCGTTCCGCTGTCTAGCGTGGCGCCATGACCTCCGACGCCGCCGCCCCCGTGGTCCGCACGCTCACCGAGGACGACTTCCCCGACTGGCTCCGCGCCCTGCACACCGGTTTCCTGCGGCCGCCGACCCCCTCCGCCGAGGAGGTCGCCATCCGGCTTCCGTACCAGGACTTCGCCCGTACGCGCGGGGCGTTCGACCCGGACACCGGGCGGTGCGTGGCGACGTTCCGGTCCTTCGCGCAGGAGGTGACGGCGGTCGGCGGCGCCGCGGTCCCGGCGAGCGCCGTGTCGGCCGTGACGGTCTCGCCCACGCACCGGCGCCGCGGCCTGCTGGGCCGGATGATGCGGGCCGAGCTGGCGGAGTCCCGGGAGCGGGGTGACGTGCTGGCGACGCTCATCGCCGCCGAGTATCCGATCTACGGCCGGTTCGGCTTCGGTCCGGCCTCCTGGCTCACGCACTGGCGCGTCGACCTGCGCCGCGCGGGCCTGGACCCGCGCTGGTCCGGGCCGGAGGACGGCGGGCGCATCGACCTCGTCGACGGCGCGACCGTCCGCAAGCTGGGCCCGGAGCTGTACGACCGCGTCCGGGCCGTGCGGCACGGCATGGTCAGCCGCAGCGCGCGCGACTGGCAGCGGCGCACCGGTGAGGACGTGCCGGCGAGCGACCGGTGGACGGAACCGTTCCACGCGACGTACCGCTCGGCCTCCGGCGAGCTGGAGGGGTACGTGGCCTACGCCGCCGACGAGACGTGGGACGACGGCAAGCAGCCGATGAACACCGCCACCGTGCGGGACCTGGTCGCCCTGACGCCGGCGGCCGAGCGCGCCCTGTGGCGGTACGTCTGCGCGATCGACTGGGTGACGCTCGTCGACAGCGGCCACCGCGCCCCCGACGACCTGCTGCCGCTGCTGCTGCCGGACCCGCGGGCCGCCCGCGTCGTCACCCACGCCGACATGATGTGGGTGCGGATCCTCGACGTCGTGCGGGCCCTGGAGGCGCGTACGTACGCGACGGAGGGCTCGCTGGTGCTCGACGTGCGGGACGCGGACGGCCTGACCGGGGGCCGCTTCCTGCTGGACGCGTCACGGGACGGCGCCTCCTGCACGCCGACCGCCACGCGGGCCGACCTGGCCCTGGACGTCGCGGACCTGGGCGCGCTGTACCTGGGCGACGAGTCGGTGACGCGGCTCGCGGCGCTGGGGCGGGTGGAGGAGGCGACGACGGGCGCGGCCGCCCGCGCGGACGTCCTCTTCCGGGCCTCCCGCCGCGCTTGGTGCCCCGACATCTTCTGAGGGGGGTGCGCGGTCGCGCCGTGGCTGGTGGTCAGCGCGTGCGGGCTCGGAAGAGGGTCGCCGCCAGTGCCGGTGCCAGCAGCAGCAGCCCGGCGCACCAGGCCAGCGCGGTCCACGGGGCGTCGCCGACGGGCTGGTCGAGGAGGAGCCCCCGCAGGGACTCGATGACCGGGGTGACCGGCTGGTGCTCGGCGAAGCCGTGGAGCCAGCCCGGCATCGTGTCGATCGGTACGAACGCGCTGCTCGGGTAGGGCAGGAACATCATCAGGAAGGTGAAGCCGCCGGCCGCCTCCGGCGAGCGCGCCAGCAGCCCGGCCGCCGCCGACAACCACGACACCGCCAGCACGAACGCGAACAGCAGCCCGAGGGCGGCGGCCCAGGCGGCGGGTCCGGCCTGCGGGCGGAAGCCGATCAGGTACGCGACGCCGAGGACGAGGGCCGTCGACAGGACGTTGCGGGCGACGCTCGCGCCGACGTGCCCGGCGAGGATCGCGGTCGGGCCCACGTCGAGCGAGCGGAACCGGTCGACGATGCCGGCCCGCATGTCCTCACTGACGCGCACGGCGGTCGTGGAGGCGCCGAAGCCGGCGCACAGCAGCAGCACGCCGGGGACGACGTAGGTGACGTACGAGGTAGGCGTCCCGGTGTCGATGGCGCCGCCGAAGAAGTAGACGAAGATCAGCATCAGCATCACCGGCAGCACCATCGCGGTGAGGAGCGCGTCCGGGTTGCGGCGGTTCTGGCGGACGCCGCGGGCGACGAGGGTGAGGGCGGCGTCAGGCACGGGTGTTCTCCCGGTGGTCGGTGGTGGGGGTGGTCGGTCCGGCGTCCGTGGTGGGGCGGGTGGCGGTCAGGGCCAGGAACACGTCGTCGAGCGTGGCGCTGTGGAGCGTGAAGCGGGCGATGTCCGACCGGTGCGGGTCGAGGGTGTCGAGCAGGGTCCGTACGTGCGCGGCCGTGCCGTCGGTGGCGATGCCCAGGGTGAGCGTGTCGGGGGTGCGGCGCACCGCGTGCGGGGCGAGCCGCGCGTAGGCGGCCGCGTCGGTGGCGACGACGTCCAGGCGGTGGCCGGCGACCCGTGCCTTGAGGGCGTCCGCGGTGCCCTCGGCGACGACGCGGCCCCCGTCCAGTACGGCGACGGTGTCGGCCAGCTGGTCGGCTTCCTCCAGGTACTGGGTGGTGAGGAGCACCGCCGCCCCGCGCGCGGACAGGTCGCGCACCACCTGCCACAACTCCTGGCGGCTGCGCGGGTCGAGGCCCGTCGTCGGCTCGTCGAGGAAGACGACGTCCGGTTCGCCGACCAGCCCGGCGGCGAGGTCCAGACGGCGGCGCATGCCGCCGGAGTAGGTGCGGGCGGGGCGGTCGGCCGCGTCGGCCAGCGCGAAGCGGTCGAGCAGTTCGGTGGCGCGGCGGCGGGCGTCCCGGCGGGACAGGCCGGAGAGCCGGGCCATCATGCGGAGGTTCTCCGCCCCGGTCTGGTCGTCGTCGACGGCGGCGAACTGGCCGGTGAGGCTGATCGCCCGCCGTACCCGGGAGCGCTCGGCGACCACGTCGTACCCGGCGACGCGGGCCCGGCCGCCGTCGGGGGCGGTGAGCGTGGCGAGGACGCGCACGGCGGTCGTCTTGCCGGCGCCGTTGGGGCCGAGGAGCGCGAAGACGGCCCCGCGCGGGACGTGGAGGTCGAGGCCGTCGAGGACCGGGACGTGTCGGTACGACTTGCGGAGGCCGGTGGCCTCGATGGCGGCGGTGCCGGGCATGGCGATCCCCTTACTGCGTATGGCATACGCGTTACTGCGTAAGCCTTACGCATTACTAGGATGGGCGTCAAGCGTCCTGCTCGCGCCGGGCGGTGAGGTGGCCCGGGCGCGGGTGGTACGGGTGGTTCGGCTGGAGGGTGGCACCGGTGGAGGACAGTGGCGGTACGGGGCTCACGCCCGGCCTGGAGGCCGCCTGGGGGCTGCGTGAACGCCCCTCGAAGGGGCCGAGGCCGGGGCTGAGCGTGCACGCGATCGTCGACACGGCGGTGGCGGTGGCCGCGTCCGAAGGGCTGTCCGCGGTGTCCATGGGCCGGGTCGCCAAGGAGCTCGGCGTCTCCACGATGTCCCTGTACCGGTACGTCGGCGCCAAGGACGAGCTGTACGTGCTGATGCAGGACGCCGCCGTCGGCGCCCCGCCGCCCCCGCCCCCGCCGGGCACCGGCTGGCGCGAGGGGCTGACCCGCTGGGCGTGGGCGCAGCGTGCGGTGTTCCGGCGGAACCTCTGGCTCCTGCGCGTCCCGATCTCCGGGCCTCCGGCCACGCCCAACTCGGTGGCCTGGTGGGAAGCGGGCATGGAGGCGCTCGCGGGGACGGCGCTGGACGAGGGCGCCAAGATCTCCGTGGTGCTGCTGGTCGGCGGGTTCGTCCGCAGCGAGGCGGGCATGACGGCCGACCTCGGTGCCGCGATGGCCGCGACCGGCGAGACGCCCGAGCAGGTCATGGCCCGGTACGGCCGCACCCTGCGGCGTCTCGCGGACCCGGAGCGGTACCCGCGGGTGGCGCGGGCGCTGGACTCGGGGGTCCTGGACCAGCCGGACGACCCGGACCACGAGTTCCGCTTCGGGTTGGAACGGCTGCTGGACGGCGTCCGGATCCTGCTGGAGCGCTCCGATGGCTGAGCCGATCGTGCGCACCCCCGCCGGCGACGGGCCCGGGCTGCGGGAGCGGAAGAAGCGGCAGACGTACCGGACCCTCTCCGACACGGCGATCGCGCTCTTCCTGGAGCGCGGCTTCGACCGGGTGTCGGTCGCCGAGGTCGCCGCGGCGGCGGAGGTGTCGAAGCCGACGCTGTTCCGGTACTTCCCCACCAAGGAGGACCTGGTCGTGCACCGGTTCGCCGACCACCGCGACGAGGCGGCCCGGGTGGTCGCCGGGCGTCCCGCGGGCGTCGGGCCGCTCACGGCGCTGCACCGGCACTTCCTCGACGGGCTCGACCGCCGCGACCCCGTCACCGGGCTCAGCGACGAACCGTCGGTCCTCGCCTTCCATCGGCTGCTGTACGGGACGCCGAGCCTGCTCGCCCGGCTCCACGGGCACCAGGCCGCCGCCGAGGGCGCGCTGGCCGAGGCGCTCGGCGGGGGCGTCGGCGCCCGCCTGGCGGCGGGGCAGGTCGTCGCGGTGCTGCGGGTGCTCGCGGAGGACAACTGGCGGCGCGTCGACGCCGGCGAGAGCGCGGACGCGGTGCTGCCGGACGCGGTCGCGGCGGCGGAGGTGGCCTTCCGGCAGCTGATCGGAGGGCTCGGTGACGAGCCGGGTGGGGAGGGGTGGCGGCGGTAGTCGGCGCGTCGCCCAAGATTTGTTACTCGGTTAGAAAAGTTACTCGGTTGCGTTATTCTCGGGGGAATGACGCCACTCGACCATGACCTGACCCGGGAACGGGCCTTCCACGACACCTGCCGGGCCGCGCTGGAGCGCATGGTCGGGGCGGCCGAGGAACGCGTCGTGACCGGTGAGGACGTCGCCGCGTCCGGCGCGGACGCCGAGGCCCTCGGGTACCACCTGCGCAGCCACGCCAAGGCGCTGCGCGAGGAGGAGCCCGGGCCCCTCTTCTTCGGCCGCCTCGACCACTCCGACGGCCGCCACCACCACATCGGCCGCCGCCGCATCAGCACCCACCCCGCCGAACCACCGCTCGTCGTCGACTGGCGGGCGCCCGTGGCCCGCGCGTTCTACCAGGCGCGGCCCGACGACCCCCAGGGCGTACGGGTCCGACGCCGCTTCGGATGGGCGCCCCACAGCCGGGGCGACGCGGCCGACCTCACCGGCCTGGAGGACGAACACCTCGACGCGCCCCCCACCGCCGAGCCGACCGGAACCGGTGCGTCACCGGGCCCCGGCGCGTACGGCGACACGTCCCGCGGGCTGCTCGCCGCCGAGATCGAGCGGCCCCGCGTCGGGCCCATGCGCGACATCGCCGCCACCATCCAGCCCGAGCAGGACGACCTCGTCCGCGCCCCGCTCGGCACGTCCCTCTGCGTGCAGGGCGCGCCCGGTACCGGAAAGACCGCCGTCGGCCTGCACCGCGCCGCCTACCTCCTCTACACGCATCCGCGCCGCGTCGACCGCGGCGGGCTGCTGATCCTCGGCCCCAACCGGGCGTTCCTCGCGTACGTCGCCGAGGTCCTCCCCGCGCTCGGCGAACGGGACGTGCGCCAGACCACCGTCGAGGAGGAGGTCGCCCGCGCGGTCGGCCACGAGCCGCGCGCCGAGGACACCGCGGCGGCGGCGCTGGTGAAGCACGACGCCCGCATGGCCGGCGTCCTGCGAAGGGCCCTCTACGCGCGCGTGGCCGCCCCCACCGGCGAACTGGTCCTCCCGGACGGCGCCTACCGGTGGCGCGTCCCGGTGGACGAACTCGCCGCGGCCGTCGAGCGGGTACGGACCGACGCCCCGCCCTACGCGGTCGGCCGCGAACGGGTGCGCCACCGCTTCGTACGCGCCCTGCGGGACCGTGCCGAGCGGCGGGCGGGACCGGTGGGCGCGGCCTGGGAACGGCGCGTCGCGCGGGCGCGGCCGGTGTCGCGGCTGGTGGACGCCTGCTGGCCGAAGGTCACCCCCGAGCAGGTGCTCGCCGAGGTGCTGGCCGACCCCCGCGACGAGGCCCTCAGCCCCGCCGAACGCGCCGCGCTCCGCCTGCCCCGGCCCTCGCGCTCGTACCGGTCGGCCCGCTGGACCGCGGCCGACCTGCTCCTCCTCGACGAGCTGGCCGCGCTGCTCGAACGGCCCGCCGGATACGGCCACATCGTCGTCGACGAGGCCCAGGACCTGTCCCCGATGCAGTGCCGGGCCGTCGCGCGCCGCACCGCCGCCTCCGGGTCCCTGACCGTGCTCGGCGACCTCGCCCAGGGCACCACCCCCTGGGCCGCCCGGGACTGGCGGGAACACCTCGCGCACCTGGGCCGCCCGGACGCGCGGATCACCGCGCTGACGGCTGGCTACCGGGTGCCGGGCGCGGTGGTCGACCTGGCCAACCGGCTGCTCGGCACCCTCGACGTCGACGTACCGCCCGCCCGGTCCGTGCGGCGGGACGGCGAGGTGACCGTCCGCCGGGTGCACCGGCTGGAGGCGGCGGTGGTCGACGCCGTACGGGCGGCGCTCGGCCGTGACGGCTCGGTCGGCGTCATCACCCCGGACGCCGCGTACGAGGAGCTGCGCGGCGCCCTCACGGCGGCGGGTGTCGCGACCAGCCACCCCGGGGACGTCACCGCAGGCACCCCGCGCGTCACGGTGCTGCCGGCGGGCCTCGCGAAGGGCCTGGAGTACGACCACGTGGTCCTCGCCGAGCCCGCCGCCGTGGTCGAGGCCGAGGCGCGCGGCGCACACCGCCTGTACGTCGCCCTCACCCGCGCCGTCTCCCGGCTGGAGGTGCTCCACACCCGGCCGCTCCCACGGGAGTTGGCGGACGCGGCCGGGGTGGGGTGAGCCGGGGGGACGGTTACGATCAGCCGAGGGGGGTGGGGGAGATGCGCCTGGGGGACCTGTGCCGCGCACCCGCCGCCCGGCCGCGCGTGGCGCCGGCGCCGGGTGGTGCGTGGGCGTCGGTACGTGATGCGTGGGTGTCGCCTGGTGCGCGGGGCCCACGGCTGGAGTGTGGGCGGCCACGTGTGGCGCGGGGGCGGCGTGGTCGATGGGGGCGTGGGTGACGTGGGCGGCCGCGGGGGTGCCGTGCGTGCCGTGACGCTCGTCGTCCTCGGCGCTGACGCGGCGGTCGCGCGGGCGGCGGCCACCCTGCCCGTCGACGTGGTCCACGTAAGGCTGCCCGGGGCGGCCCCCCTCGACCGCGGCACGTACGGCCCGGTCGGCCGAGGCGCCCCGGAACACGGCGCGCACGCGGTGGCCGCGCCCCCGCGTCCGCCCCGGCCCGCCGTGCACCTCTCCCGGCCCGCCGACCGCCCGCGCCCGCCCGCCGTGCAGCACTCCGTCGACTACCAGCACGCCCCCACCTTCCTGGCCTTCGTCGACGCCGTGCTGCGGCCGCTCGCCCCGGCCGCCGTCGTCTCGCTCACCGAGCTGGGGCTCGAACCGGCGGCCGTCGCGGCGCGGCGCCTCGGCGCGACCGGGGTCCCACCGGAGGCCGTACGCGCCACCCGCGACAAACTCGCGATGCGCCGGGCACTGCACCGCGCGGCACCGCACCTGAACCCGGCGTTCGCGGCGGGCGACGACCCTGAGGGGGTGGCACGTCTCTTCGACGGGCGCCCGGGCACCGCGGTCGTCGCCAAACCGGTGGCGGGCACCGGGAGCAACGCCGTCACGCTCGTCCGCGCCCCCGCCGACCTGCCGGCCGACCGCCGGACCCCCGCCACCCTGCTCGAACGGTACGTACCCGGGCAGGAGTTCAGCGTCGAGACGCTGTCGTCCGGTGGGCGCCACACCTGCCTCGGCATCGCCGAGAAGCGCACGGCGGGGGAGGGGTTCGTCGAACTCGCCCATCTCATGCCGGCGCCTTCCCTCGACGGCCCGGGGCGCACCCGCGTGGAGCGTGCCGTCGGCGAACTCCTCGACGCCGTGGGACTGGTGGACGGCCCGGCGCACACCGAGGTCAAGGTCCACGGCGACCGCGTGACCGTCATCGAGACGCACAACCGACCCGGCGGCGACGGCATCGCCGACCTCGTACGCCTCACCCGTGGCATCGACTGGCG
This sequence comes from Streptomyces changanensis, assembly GCF_024600715.1. Taxonomy (NCBI): domain Bacteria; kingdom Bacillati; phylum Actinomycetota; class Actinomycetes; order Kitasatosporales; family Streptomycetaceae; genus Streptomyces; species Streptomyces changanensis. The sequence continues at coordinate 3,106,276 of NZ_CP102332.1, read as the reverse complement.
CCGCGCGGCCCTCGGTTGGGCCGTCGGCGAGGGTCCTCGCGTGGAGCCGGGCGGTCCGCAGGCGGCCGCCGCGGCCACGGTGTTCCTCACCGCGCCGACCGGCCGGGTGACCGCGGTGGCGCCCCGGCCCCGGCTCGCGACGGGGCGGCTCGTGGGGTGGGACGTCGAGGTGGAGCCGGGGGACCCGGTGTCACCGCTCAGGTCGTCGGCGGACCGGCTGGGCATGGCGCTGCTCACGGCCCCGAGCGGCGCCGCCTGCGCGGCGGCCGTCGACGAGCTGACGGCCCTTCCGATCGTGACGACCGACCGCTCCGAGGAGGACACATGACCGGTACGGGAAGACGACAGCAGCCGGAGGAGGCCCTGTCCGGGCGCCCGTCCGGGGTGGCGTCCGGAGCTCCGCCCGTGGCCGGGCCCGAGGCGCCGGCCGGGGCTCGGTCCGGGGACGTGTCCGGGGCGCCGGCCGGGGCTCCTTGCGGGGCCCCGTCCGGGGGGCCCGATGGGAGATCCTCCGAGGTTCCCGAGGGGAGCCTGTCCGGGGTTCCCGAGGGGAGCCCGTCCGGGGCTTCGGCCGGCGTGGCGGACTCGGCGCTCCCCGGTCCCCTGGTGGACCCGACCTGGCTGGCGGCCCGCCTGGCGGTGCCCGGGCTCGTCGTGCTCGACGCGTCGGTGGGCGCGCACCGGGACGCCGACCGGCGCGTTCCGGGCGCCCGGCGCTTCGACCTCGACGGCCCGCTCTCCGACCACGCCTCGCCCCTGCCGCACACCATGCCCGGCCCGGCCGCCTTCACCGAGGAGCTGCGTGCCCTCGGCGTCGACGACACGAGCACCGTGGTGGTCTACGACACCGCCGGCGTCTACTCGAGCGCCCGCGCCTGGTGGATGCTGCGGGCGACGGGCTTCGACCGGGTCGCCGTACTGGACGGCGGCCTGCCCGCCTGGACGGCCGCGGGACTGCCGGTGGAGGAGCGCGCGCCGGACGCCGCGGCTCCGGTGCGGGGCGGCTTCACGGCACGGCCGCGGGCGGGGTGGCTCGTCGACGCCGGGGTGGTCGCGGCGGCGCTCGCGGACCCGGCCGCGCTGGTGCTGGACGCCCGGACACGCGGCCGCTTCGCCGGTACCGAGCCCGAACCGCGGGCCGGGCTGCGCGGCGGCCACATGCCCGGAGCGGTGAACCTGCCGTTCGGCGAACTCCTGGACGACGCCGGGCGGCTGCGCCCGGCGTCCGAACTGCGCGCGCTGTTCGCCCCGCTGGTCGGCGGGGAGACCGAGCGACTGCTGTTCAGCTGCGGCTCCGGCGTGACGGCCTGCGTCCTCGCCCTGGGCGCGGAGGTCGCCGGGTACGACGGGCTCGCCGTGTACGACGGCTCGTGGAGCGACTGGGGCCGCCCGTCGGAACGCCCCGTGGCCGTGCGGGCGGGCAGCGGCGTGGCGGCGCGCGCGACCTGACGCCGGCGGGTGTACTGGGTGGGGGCGGGGGCAGGCGGGATGCGGCGTTCCGCATCCTGCGGGCATGCCGGACCCGCCCGGATGGATAACTTCTGCAAGCGCCTGCTTGCAATTGTTAGCGGAGGTGGTGCACCATCGAGGCATGGCATCACTGAACGTCGGCAACCTCGGCGAGTACCTGCGCGAGCAGCGGCGCACCGCGCAGCTGTCGTTGCGCCAGCTCGCGGAGGCTGCCGGGGTGTCGAACCCGTACCTGAGCCAGATCGAGCGCGGGCTGCGCAAGCCGAGCGCGGAGGTGCTCCAGCAGGTCGCCAAGGCGCTGCGCATCTCCGCCGAGACGTTGTACGTCCGCGCCGGGATCCTGGACGAGCAGGACCGCGACGAGCTGGAGACGCGGGCCGCCATCCTCGCCGACCCGTCCATCACCGAGCGGCAGAAGCAGGTCCTGCTCCAGATCTACGAGTCCTTCCGCAAGGAGAACGGGCTCGACACGGCCCCCGCCGGACCGGACACGACGTCCGACGGGACCGACGGGACCGACGGGACCTCCGGTTCCGGCGGGCCGGGTACGACATCCGGCGGGCCCGGCACGGCCTCCGGCGCGGGTGATGCCGCAGCAGGCGCAGGATCCACCGAACTCTGACCGCGACGACTCCGCGAGAACCCCGCGACACGGGAGGACCCCACACCATGGCCATCATCGACGAGCTGCGCACGCCCCTCTACTTCGCCGCCGGAACCGCCGACCTCGCCGTGCAGCAGGCCCGCCGACTCGCCGCCGAGGCGCCGGCCCGTATCGACGAGCTGCGCAAGACCGACCCCAAGGTCGTCCAGGAGAAGGTCAGCACGCAGGCGAAGGAGGCCCAGGCGTCGCTCCAGGCCAAGGTCACCGAGCTGGTCGGCAGCCTCGACACGGACCTGAAGAAGCTCGGCGAGACCGCCCAGGGCCTGGCCCTGCGGGGTGTCGGCGCGGCGGCCGAGTACGCGGTGAAGGCCCGCGAGGCGTACGAGAAGGTCGCCGAGCACGGTGAGCAGACCGTCCGGACGTGGCGGGGCGAGGCCGCCGAGGAGATCACCGAGATCGCCATCGCCGTCGAGCCCGGCACCACCCCGGCGCAGGACGGTACCGCGACGGCGGACGCCGGCGGCACCACGGCGACCGACACCACGGCGACCGACACCGCCGAGCCCACCGCGAAGCCCGCCGCCCGGCGCACGGCCGCCACCCGCAGGGCCGCCAACCGCAAGAACGACACCCCGTCGGAGCCCGCCGGCGAGAAGTGACCGCACGGCCCGGCCACGTCTGCGAGCGGCCCGGCCGGGCACATTCACGGAACGCGGAGCGTTGTACGGGTACCTTGGCCGCGAGGCGCTCCATCCACCTACCAGGCGGTGCTCACCATGCTGATGTCCGGTTTCAACTCGCTGATCGGGCTGCTCTTCATCGCGATGCTCGTCTTCGCCGCCGTCGCGCTGGTCTTCGCGGCCCTGGCACGTGAGGACGCCTACCGGGCAGCGGACAAGCAGAGCAAGCCCTTCTGGCTGATCATCCTGGGCGTCACGGTCGTCGTCGACCTCTTCCTGCCGATGCTGTTCCTCCAGATCGCCGGCCTCATCGCGACCATCGTCTTCATGGTGGACGTCCGCCCGGCCCTGCGGCAGGTGTCCGGCGGCGGCCGCGGTCCCCGCGGCTCCAGCAGCGACGGCCCGTACGGCCCGTACAACGGCGGCCGGTAGGGGCCCCGCCCCACCCCCCTTCCCCCCGCCGTACCCGCCCCGTGCCGGACGTCCCACAGGACGCCGGGCACGGGGCTCCGTCGTCCGCGCAGGCGACGCAGGCGACCCAGGCGACCGCGGCGACGAGGCCGCCCATGCCGCCGCGGGCCCGGGTCCGGGCCCGGCTCCGGTTCCGGGGTGTGTCAGCGGCCGGCTCGGTCCAGGAGCAGGACCGCCACGTCGTCCGTCAGTTCGCCGCCGTTCAGCTCGCGTACCTCCGCGACGGCGGCCTCCAACAGGTCCTCGCCGCCCAGGCCGCGTGCCAGCTGGAGGTTCACCATGTCGACCATGCCGTCCTGGCCCAGCCGGGGTGAGCCCGGACCCGCCGAGCGGCCCTCGATCAGTCCGTCCGTGTACATCATCAGACTCCACGCACCGCCCAGCTCCACCTGCCGCCGCGGCCACCGCGCCCTCGGCAGGAGGCCCAGCGCCGGGCCCCCGTCCTCGTACGGCAGCAGCTGGGCGTCCTGGCCGGGACGGGCCAGCAGGGGCGCCGGATGGCCGGCGAGGCACAGGCCCGCGCGCCGCCCGTCGGGGGCGATGTCCACGGTGCACAACGTCGCGAAGATCTCCTCGCTCTCCCGCTCGTGCTCCAGTACCTGCTGGAGCGTCGACAGCAGCTCGTCCCCGCAGAGCCCCGCGAACGTCAGGGCGCGCCACGCTATGCGCAGCTCCACACCGAGCGCCGCCTCGTCCGGGCCGTGCCCGCACACGTCGCCGATCATCGCGTGCACCGTGCCGTCCGGGGTGCGCACCGTGTCGTAGAAGTCGCCGCCCAGCAGGGCCCGGGAGCGGCCCGGCCGGTAGCGGGCGGCGAATCGCAGGTCCGAGCCCTGGAGCAGGGGCGTCGGGAGCAGGCCGCGCTCCAGCCGGGCGTTCTCCTGGGCCCGCAGCCGGGACTCGGCCAGCTTCACCTGCACCGAGTCGGCGCGCTTGCGCTCCACCGCGTACCGGATGGCCCGGCTGAGCAGCGGCCCGTCCAGCTCCTCGCGGAACAGCCGGTCCTGAGCCCCCGCCCGTACCGCCTCGGAGGCCAGTTCGGCGCGGTCCGACGTGGTCAGGGCGAGCACCGCGTGGCGCGGGGCCACCTGGAGGACGTGGCGCAGGGCGGCCAGTGGGTCGTCGCCCCGGCGGGCGTCGGCGGGCAGGTCCAGGTCGACCAGGACGCAGTGCACGTCGTCGGTGAGGAGCCGCTCGGCCTCGGTGAGGTTCCGGGCGGTGCGTATGCGGACCCGTCCGCCGCCGGCGTCGACCAGTTCGGGGACGGTGAAGGTGCCCGCAGGGTCGTCCTCGATCACCAGCAGGGTCAGGTCGCCGTTCGACAGGTCGAGCGGGTTCACCCTCTGGCGCTGTGCGGGCACGGGCGCGGGTACGGGCATCGGTTCGGTTTCCTTCCCTCCCCCCGAGGGTGCGGGCTGAGCGTCGGACGACGCCCCGCCGACGGGGACCATAGCGGCACCCGGCGTCCGAACGGAATGGCGATCGGTGAAGAGTCGGCGGCATATGCCGCGCATGGGGAGGTAGTTGGCGCCCTCCCCATGAGAAACATCACGCGGTTGGCGGACCCCTGCCGAGGGTCGCCACTCGCGGCCGTGAGCCGCGCCACCGTGTCCCGAACGCCCCTACTTGTCCGGTCGGACCACGCCGAGGATCGGCATCGAGCCGGCGCCCGCGACCGTGATGTCCCGCCCCGGTCGCGGGGCGTGCACCATCCGGCCGTCGCCGACGTAGATCCCCACGTGGCTGGCGTCCTCGAAGTAGATGATCAGGTCGCCGGGACGCAGGTCCCGCACCGCGACGCGCGGCAGGAGCCGCCACTGCTCCTGCGACGTGCGCGGTATGCCCCGCCCCGCCGCGCCCCAGGCCCGCAGGGTGAGCCCCGAGCAGTCGAACGAGTCCGGGCCTTCGGCACCCCACACGTACGGCTTGCCGATCTGCGCGGTCGCGTACGCGATGGCCTTCCTGCCCTCGGCGGTCGCACTGCTGCCGATCTCCCGCAGGGCGCCGGAGGCCAGCCACTCGGCCTGCGCGTCGTTCTGCGCCCGCCGCTCCAGCTCGCGCAGCCGCTCCCGCTCGGCGACCTCCAGGCGGGACTCCAGCTGCTCCGCCGCCGCGATCCTGTCCTGTATGAGCTTCTTCGTCCGGGCCTGCTTGACGCGGTTGGCCTCCAGCCGGCCGTACTCGGCGCTGGCGTCCCTGGTGTACGTCTCCAGGTCGTCCTGGCGTTTCTGGAGCTCGGTCAGCAGGTCTCGCGTGGCCTTCTGGCCCTGCACGACGCGGTTGGTGCTCTCCAGGAAGAGGCGCGGGTCGTCGGTGAGGACGAGCTTCGCCTCCTCGGGGATGCCGCCGTTGCGGTACTGGGCGCGGGCCGCGGCTCCCGCCCGTCTCTTCAGGTCGTCGATCCGCTCCCGGCCGTCGACGATCGCCTTCGACAGCCGGACGATCTCCGCTGACTGCTTCTTCGCCTGTTCCTCGGCGAGGTTGTACGCGTCCGTGGCGGAGGCGGCCTGCCGGTACAGGGCGTCGATCTCGGCGCGCACCTCCTCCAGGCTCTTCTTCGGTGCCACCGGGGCGCCGGCGCCCGGTGACGGTGTCGGCGCGGGCGCGGCGTGCGCGGGCCCCGCCAGCACGGTCAGGGCGCACACCACGGTGATCGCGACAGAGACGCAGCGGCGTCGGTTCACAAGCTCTCCCCCTCCGGACGTCGACCGACCAGGCGGCACCGCACCCCATCTGATTTACCGTCAGTAACTTTCGGTGCCCCGGCGATCGTGCCATGTAGAGCGCGAAAGTAACAGGGTCGTGGAGCGGCGCCGGCCCCACTGTCCACAGGCTGCCCACAGGTGGCGCCACCAGGGCGGGTTGTCCACAGGCCGCCCCTCGCGGACGGGCCCGGGGCCCTACACTCCCGCGCCCGCCGGGCCCGCGTACCCATGCCCCTGCGGTTGCGCCTGCGGACGTACCCGAGCGCCCCGCGTCCGTACCCGAGCGCCCCGCGTCCGTACCCGAGCGCCCGGGGCCGCGTCCGAGTGCTTCACGTCCGCACCCGGCCGCCCCTCGGCGGGCTGGCCCGCCGCGCGGGCTAGGCTCCCGCGCCCCGCCACCCGCGCGGCGCCAGCGCTTCCCAACGCACCGTCAACTCCCCCTGCCGCCAACGCCTCCGCCCGTCCACCAGGGGCCACCGCGCGTCCAGTGCCGCCGCCGTCGCGATCCAGCGCTGCCGGGCGCCGAGGGAGGCGTACGGGGCGGCGGCCGCCCACGCCCGGTCGAAGTCCCGCAGGAAGTCGTACACGGGCTCACCCGGCACGTTCCGGTGGATGAGCGCCTTGGGCAGCCGCTCCGCCAGGTCCGACGGTCGCTCCAGCGAGCCCAGCCGCGTGGCGAACGTCACCGTGCGCGGCCCCTCCGGCCCGAGCGCCACCCACACGTGCCGGCGCCCCACCTCGTCGCAGGTGCCTTCCACCAGCAGCCCGTCCGGCGCCGTGAGCCGCCCGCACAGGCGCGCCCACACCTCCCGGACCTGGTCCTCGTCGTACTGGCGCAGCACGTTCGCCGCCCGGATCAGCGACACCGGCCCGTCGACCGGCACCTCGAAGCCGCCGTGCGCGAAGGACAGGCCCTCGCGCGCGTAGGGGCGTGCCGCCGCCACGCGCGCGGGGTCGATCTCCACGCCCACCACGCGCGCGCGTGGGTCCGCGTCCCGCCGCAGCCGCTCCAGCAACTCGACGGCCGTCCAGGGCGCCGCCCCGTACCCGAGGTCCACGGCGACCGGCGGGGCGTCCGCGCGGCGCAGGGCGGGGCCGTGCTCGGCCGCGATCCAGCGGTCCATGCGGCGCAACCGGTTCGGGTTGGTGGTCCCGCGGGTGGGGGTGCCGACAGGTCGGGTCGTACGCGGGGCCATGGGGACGAGCGTAGACGTTCCCCACCGTGCCGCCGGGGGCCCGCCCACCGCCGGAGGGCAGTTCCGGGGGCGGCCCACCGCCGGAGAGCAGCCCGGCGGCACCCGCCGACGACCGCGCCGGGCCCACCGCCGGAGGCAGCCCGGCGACCCCCGCACCGGCCCCCGCACCCCCGTGCCACCCCCCTCGCCCCGGGCCCGGATACGCCCCGGCACCGCCCCCGGCACGCACCCGCCCTCGCCGCCCCGGACGCGGACCCGCCCCAGCCGCCCCTGCCCCGCCGCCCCTCGCCCGGGACCCACCCCCACTCCCGTAATGAATTGGCAAAGAGGGAAATGAAAGGAGCCCCTCCACTGTTGTGCGGCAACGGGAGAGGAGCACGCGCCTCCCTCCGCCATGCCCCTACGCCCGCACATCCGGCCCCGGGAACCAGCCCCACAGGCTGGGAACACGGGCCCCGGCCCCGGCCCCAGACCCTGAGCGGAAGGACCGACGACGTGAGCCAGTACGTGTCCCGGCTCGCCGGCACCCTGGTACCGCCGCCCCGGCTCCGGCTGCCGGGCCGCCACCGCGGCACGCGCGGGCACCGCGTCCCACGGCGCGTCGCCATGCTGAGCGTCCACACGTCGCCGCTGCACCAGCCGGGCACGGGCGACGCCGGCGGCATGAACGTCTACATCGTGGAACTGGCGAAACGTCTCGCCGCGATCGACATCGAGGTGGAGGTCTTCACCCGCGCCACGGCCGGCGGGCTGCCACCGTCCGTGGAGCTCGCCCCCGGCGTCCTCGTACGGCATGTCGACGCCGGCCCCTACGAGGGCCTCAACAAGGAGGACCTCCCGGCCCAGCTGTGCGCCTTCACCCACGGCGTCATGCGGGCCTGGGCGGGCAACCGGCCCGGCCACTACGACCTGGTCCACTCCCACTACTGGCTCAGCGGCCACGTCGGCTGGCTGGCCGCCGAGCGGTGGCGCACGCCCCTCGTGCACGCGATGCACACGATGGCCAAGGTCAAGAACGCGTCGCTCGCCGAGGGCGACACCCCCGAACCGGCCGCCCGCGTGATCGGCGAGACGCAGATCGTGAGGGCCTCCGACCGGCTCATCGCCAACACGGCCGGCGAGGCCGACGAACTGGTCCACCACTACGACGCCGACCCGGAGCGCGTCGCCGTCGTCCACCCGGGCGTCAACCTCGACCGGTTCCGCCCCGCCGACGGCCGGGCCGCCGCCCGCGCCCGCCTCGGACTGCCGGCCGACGCGTTCGTGCCGCTCTTCGCGGGCCGCATACAGCCCCTCAAGGCCCCCGACGTGCTGCTCCACGCGGCCGCCCGGCTCCTGGCCGCCGAGCCGTCGCTGCGCGCGCGGATGGTCGTCCCCGTCGTGGGCGGGCCCAGCGGCAGCGGCCTCAGCAAGCCGGAGGGCCTGCAGAAGCTGGCGGCCCGCCTCGGCATCGCGGACGTCGTGCGCTTCCACCCGCCGGTCGCCCAGGCCGGACTCGCGGACTGGTTCCGGGCGGCGAGCGTCCTGGTCATGCCCTCGCACAGCGAGTCGTTCGGGCTCGTCGCCATCGAGGCGCAGGCGACCGGTACCCCGGTCGTGGCCGCCGCCGTAGGGGGCCTGCCCGTGGCCGTACGGCACGGCGAGACGGGGTTCCTGGTCGAGGGCCACGACCCGGGCGACTACGCGCGCGTACTGGGCCGTTTCGCGGCCGACCCGGACCTCACCGGCCGCCTCGGGGACGCGGCGGCCCGCCACGCGCGGTCCTTCGGCTGGGACCGGGCCGCGTCGGCCACCGCCGACGTGTACGCGGCTGCGATGCACGAGCACCGCCGTCGCGTACGCTCGCCCCATGGCTGACGCACGGCAGATCATCGAGTCCGCACTGCACGACGCCGACCTGGCCTGGGAGTCACCGGAGCCCGGCTCGTACGTCGTCACGCTGCCCGGCACCAACAAGCTGTCCACCACGCTGTCCCTGCGCCTGGGCAACCACTCCCTGTCGCTGAACGCGTTCGTGATCCGCCACCCGGAGGAGAACGAGGCGGGCGTCCACCGCTGGCTGCTGGAGCGCAACCTCAAGCTGTACGGGGTCGGCTACGCCGTCGACGGCCACGGCGACATCTACCTCACCGGCAAGCTCCCGCTCTCCGCCGTCACGCCCGAGGAGCTGGACCGCCTCATGGGCTCGGTCCTGGAGGCGGCGGACGGCTCGTTCAACACCCTGCTGGAGATGGGGTACGCCTCGGCGATCCGCAAGGAGTACGAGTGGCGGGTCTCGCGCGGCGAGTCCACCCGCAACCTCGACGCCTTCAGCCACCTCACCCAGCCGTCCGACTGACCCCCGGCACCCCCCGCGCCCGGACGCCCCGCGCCCGCGCCCGGACGCCCCGCGGCCACCACGGCGGCCACCCCGGCACCCCCGCGCCCGGCGCCCGCCACCGCCCCGCGCCCGGACGCCCGCGACCGCCACGGCGGCCACCCCGCCACCGCTACGCGGCCACCACGGCGCCCCCCGGCCGCCATGTGCCGCCCCCGGGTACACGCCCGGGGGCGTACGGCACCCCCGTGTCCGTACGCCCCCGGAACCCTCACCGGCCGACCGCCCCGCGGGCTCACACGGCGCCGGCACGCCCCGCGGCGGCCCTACCGTCACCGGACCCGGCCGCCGCGGAGGCCGCCGTCGCGGCGGCGGCGGGAACGACAGCGGCCGGGGCCACGGCGCCCGCCGCGGTCTTCTGCGCCGGAACCTTCACCACCGCGGCCCCCACCCGCCCCTCAGCCTCCGGGGCATCGGCCCCAGCGAGGCCAACGGCTCCCGCAGGACCAACCGCTTCCACCGAACCATCCGCCCCGGCAGCCGCGACCGGCCCCGCCCCACCCGCGCCACGTGTGTCCCCGGCGCCGCCCGCCACCGCCCCGCGCTCCCGCTCGTCGGAGCCCAGGGCCCGTCGCAGCAGCGTCCCGTACCCGACGGCGGCGATCAGCGCGACGACCGCGCAGCCGATCCACAGCGCGGCCGGGCCCGGGCCGGTGGCGATCCAGCCGGCCAGCACCGGCGCCACGAACCCGCCCACGCCCCAGGCCATGCCCATCACGCCCTGGTACCGGCCCCGGGCGTGCACCGGGGCGAGGCGGGCCGTGGCGGCGGCGTTGACCGGGATGTACACCATCTCGCCGATCGTCCACACGACCACCGTCGCCGCGAACGCCACCGGCGACCCAGCCAGCGCCGTCGCGCCGGTACCGGCGGCGAACAGCAGCGACGAGACGACGAGCAGCGCGACCGGCGAGCGCTTGTCGGTGATGCGGTTGACCAGCAGCTGGAAGCCGACGATCACCACGCCGTTCACCGCGATGACCACGCCGTACGCGTTCGGCTCCAGGCCCTGCGAGGTCATCGTCAGCGGCAGGCCGACCCACGGCGTGCTGAAGACCGTGCACACCAGCAGGCTCAGCAGCACCAGCGTGCGGAACGGTCCGTCCCGCAGCACGTCGAGCGTGGTCAGGCGCGGCTCGGCCGTGCTCTTGCCGTCCGCGCCGACCGGGGCCTCGGGACGGGTCTCCGGCAGCCGCATGAAGACGATCAGCGCGCACAGGACCACCGCGACCGCCTCGGCGACGAACAGCGCCCGGTAGCCGAAGACCAGGGCCGCGCCGCCGCCGGTCGCCGCGATGGCGAAGCCGAGGTTCAGCGCCCAGTAGTTCAGCGCGTAGGCGCGGCGCCGGTCGTGCTCGGGCACCTGGTCGGCGATGGTCGCGCCGATCGCGGGCCGCACCGACTGCATCGCGACGCCCATGACCAGCACCACCGCGGCGACCGCCCACGGGCTGGTCACCACCGCGAGGGCCGCGGCGCACGCGGCGGCCGCCAGGTGGCCGGTGACCATCGTCGGCCGGCGCCCCCACCGATCGCTCAGCATGCCGCCCAGCGGCGAGCCGGCGATGCCGCCGAGGCCGTGCAGCGCGACGACGAGCCCCGCGTACCAGCCGGAGAAGCCCAGCTCCTGGGTGAGGAAGAGCGAGAGGAACGTCAGGACGAACGCGCCCGTCCGGTTCACCAGCGTCGACAGCCACAGCCACCAGAACCCGGGTGGGAGCCCCGAGACGGTGGCGCGTGCTGAACGTATGAGCGGGACGATGGACACGCGAGCTCCCCCGTAAGTGGCTGACTGCTCCAACGGAACTTACGAGCCCACGTGCGCCGGGGCCACTCAATTGACGCGGACCGTCAAGCGTCGGAGCGTCCACTAATCTCGTACGCATGGCCGACGCACCGTACAAGCTGATCCTCCTCCGCCACGGCGAGAGCGAGTGGAACGCGAAGAACCTGTTCACCGGCTGGGTGGACGTCAACCTCACCGAGAAGGGCGAGAAGGAGGCGGTCCGCGGCGGTGAGCTGCTGAAGGACGCCGGGCTGCTCCCCGACGTCCTGCACACGTCGCTCCAGAAGCGCGCGATCCGCACCGCGCAGCTCGCCCTGGAGGCGGCCGACCGCCACTGGATCCCGGTCCACCGCTCCTGGCGGCTGAACGAGCGCCACTACGGCGCCCTCCAGGGCAAGGACAAGGCGCAGACGCTCGCCGAGTTCGGCGAGGAGCAGTTCATGCTGTGGCGCCGCTCGTACGACACCCCGCCGCCGGTCCTCGCCGACGACAGCGAGTTCTCGCAGGCCCGTGACGCGCGCTACGCCACCATCCCGAGCGAGCTGCGCCCGCGCACGGAGTGCCTGAAGGACGTCGTCGACCGCATGCTGCCGTACTGGTACGACGGCATCGTCCCGGACCTCCTGGCCGGCCGCACGGTCCTGGTCGCCGCCCACGGCAACAGCCTGCGCGCCCTGGTCAAGCACCTGGACGGCATCTCGGACGCCGACATCGCGGGCCTCAACATCCCGACGGGCATCCCCCTGGCGTACGAGCTGGACGCCGACTTCAACCCGCTCACCCCGGGCGGCACGTACCTCGACCCGGCCGCCGCCGCGGCCGCCATCGAGGCCGTGAAGAACCAGGGCAAGAAGAAGTAGCCCCGCGCGGTCAAGGCTCCCACCCGCGGCTCGTCCACGGGTGGGAGCCTTGTCGCTGTACCGGGGCCCTGCGCGTCCGCGGGGCGGCCACGCTCACCTTCGCCCTCCACCGGGACCCGGAGCCCGGGGCCCGGACCCCCGGAGCCCGGTCGTCGGCGGGGCGCGAGGGCGCCGGGCTCACCCCTGCCGCTTCATCGCCTCGTCCAGCCACTCGTCGATGCCGTTGAAGTTCAGTCGGGCGTTGTTGCCGACGATGGCGGCGGGGCCGACGTACTTGGAGGGGCCGTAGCAGCCCCGGGTGGCGCCCGCCCCGAGCGGCGAGGGGGCACAGTCCACGTGGCCACCGAAGTTCGTGGTGATCTCGCCCTCGATGTTGATGGTGACGCTCGCCTTGTTCTGGACGACCAGGACGGTCTGCGCGTAGTTCGCCGCGTTGATGACGTTGCAGGTCTTGAAGAAGACGTTCTTCGAGCCCTTGTGGTCGAAGTACTTCGTGCAGTGCCAGGTGGGGTCGGTTTCCACGGCTTTCCACTTGACCTCGTCGGCGCTGGTGGCGAGGCGGTGAACGCGAGTGCGGCGGCCATCGCGCCGACCAGTGCGACCTTCGTGAGACGCATGATGTGTCTTCCCCTCCGATTTCTGGCATGCCCCGGGAGGACCCGGGCACGCGGAACCGTCCGTGACCGGACGGGCGTTGACCGGCCGGCGCCGTCGACGGGCAGGTCGACGCCCCCGTGGCGCCAGGCCGGGACCCACCCTCCTCTACGCTGGCCGACCGAACAACGCCGAACTCCGCACGGCACTCATAAGCGATGATGATCAATCGGGGGTGCGATGGAACTGCGGGACATCGAGATCTTTCTGACCCTCGCGGAGGAACTGCACTTCGGCCGGACCGCGGAGCGGCTCCACCTTTCCCAGGCGCGGGTCAGCCAATCGATCCGGCAGCAGGAACGCCGCCTGGGCGGTGCCCTGTTCGACCGCAGCACCCGGACCGTCGCGCTGACCCGCTTGGGGCAGCGCTTGCGCGACGACCTCGAACCGGGCTTCGGACTGATACGGGCGGCCGTGGACCGGGCCGCCGTGGCGGCCCGTGGCTGTTGCGGGACCGTGCGGCTGGGGGCGATGGGCGCCCTGCCGTCCGAGCTCACCTGGCTCGTGGACGCCTACCGTGCCCGGTACCCGGAGTGCGGTGTGGAGTTCGTGGAGTTCCACTTCAGCGACCCGTTCGTGAAGCTGCGCACCGGTGAGGTGGACATGCAGCTGATGTGGCTGCCCGTGCCGGAGCACCGCTTCCGTGTCGGCCCGGTGGTCCTGACGGAGGGCCGGGTCCTGGCCGTCGCCGAGGACTCGCCCCTGGCGACGCGCAGTTCGGTGTCCCTGGAGGACCTGGCCGGCCGGACGGTCCTCGACCCGGGAGAGCACGTGCCCGTGGAGTGGTTCCGGGCCATGTGTCCCGACCGCACTCCCGGCGGACGGCCGATCCACCGCGGTCCGCGGGCGCGCACCTTCCACGAAGTCCTCGCCCTGGTCGCGGCGGGACGCATCGTCTGCCCCCTCAACGGCCACGTCCCGCGCTACTACAGCTACCCCGGCGTCACGCTGCTGCCCATCGACGACGCCCCGCCCACCGAATGGGCCCTGGCACTGCCGGCCTCGGTCCCCGCACCCCACGTCCAAGCCTTCGTCGACACGGCCCGCGACCTCGGCCCCCGCCGGATCGACGACCACACCACCCCGGCGGCCACGCACCGACTCCGCTGACGTGCTGCCCGCCGTCCGCACGGCGGCCGGAGCACCGGCCTCCGGCCCGCCTCCCGCGGCCGGTCGCACCACCACCGTGACGCGTCCGCCCTCCCCCCGGACCGCCGCCTCCCCGGGTGGGCGTACGGCCGCGGGCCCGGTGCCGGGCTGGCAACATGGCGGTGTGGGTGTGGTGGTGAGGACGCCGGAGCCCCCGCGGGCCGGGGCGGGAGCCGGGGCCGGGGCGGGGGGTGCCGGTGTCTGGTACCTGGCCTACGGGTCCAACGCCGATCCGGGCCGGCTCGGCTGCTACCTGCGCGGCGGGCGCCCCGAGGGTGGGCGGCGGGTGTATCCCGGGTGCCGGGACCGGGCGGCGCCGCGGGCGAGCGCGGCCGTGGAGGTGCCCGGGGCGGTGTACTTCGCCACCGAGTCGCCCGTGTGGGGCGGCGGCCGGGCGTTCTACGACCCCGCGGTCCCGGGCGGGCCGGTGCTGGCCCGGGCGTACCTGATCACCCCCGGGCAGTTCTCGGACCTCGCCGCCCAGGAGATGTACCGCACGCCCGGGCAGGGCCCGGACCTCGACCTGACGGGCGTGCTCCGCGACGGTCGCGCCGTGCTGGGGGACGGGCGGTACGAGACGCTCGTGTGCGCCGGGCTGCTGGACGGGCGCCCGCTGCTGACGTTCACGGCCCCCTGGGCGATGGGCGCCGTCCCGCCGAACCCGCCGTCCGCCGCGTACCTGCGGTGCGTGGCGCACGGTCTGCTCGGCGCGGGCGCCTGGGACGCCCGGACGGTCGCCGGCTACCTCGCCGCCCGGCCGGGTGCGGTGGGGTGCTGGACGGCGGGGCAGGTCCTGGACCTCGCCGGGTACGGGGAGGGCCCGGCGGGACGCGGGTGACACGGCGCTTCCGGTGCGCTGATCCGGGTGCGCTCCTTCCGGTGCGCTGCTGCCGGGGGCCCGGCGCCCGGGACACGCGTGGGCCCCGCGCCGGGGATCTTCCCGGCGCGGGGCCCGTCGTGCGGGTGCGGTGCGGCGCTATCCGCAGCTGCCACTGCACGAGCAGGGGCCGCCCGACTGGCAGCCGCAGCTGCAGCCGGAGCCGCAGCCGCAGGCACCGAGCATGGGCAGGCTCACCACCTCGTCCGGCGCGTCCTGCTGGGGCTGGGTCGTGGGGGAATCGGCCATGGGTTCCTCCTCAACGGCGGGCGTGTGTTCGCCTCGTCACCCATTGGAAGCCCCACGACGAGGGCGCATCAACGGCGCACGGAGGCGCCGACCCGGGCCCGCGCCCCCACCGCACCACCTGGCGCCCCCCGCCTCAGGCGCCCTCGACCGGGGCTTCCGGGAGCTGGAGCTCGTCGGCGTGCTCGCCCGTCACCAGGTACACCACGCGCTTCGCCACCGACACCGCGTGGTCGGCGAACCGCTCGTAGTACCGGCCCAGCAGCGTCACGTCGACCGCCGTCTCGATGCCGTGCTTCCAGCGGTCGTCCATCAGGTGCTGGAAGAGCGTGCGGTGCAGCAGGTCCATCTCGTCGTCGTCCTGCTCCAGCTGGAGCGCCAGGTCGACGTCCTTCGTGATGATGACCTCCGCCGCCTTGGCCATGAGGCGCTGCGCGAGCTGGCCCATCTCCAGGATCGTCGCGTGCAGGTCGCCCGGCACCGCCCGGTCCGGGAACCGCAGCCGGGCGAGCTTCGCCACGTGCTGCGCCAGGTCGCCGGAGCGCTCCAGGTCGGCGCTCATCCGCAGCGACGTCACCACGATCCGCAGGTCCGTCGCCACGGGCTGCTGCCGGGCGAGCAGCGCGATCGCGCGGGCCTCCAGGTCGTGCTGCAGGTCGTCGACCTTCTGGTCGGCGGCGATGACCGCCTCGGCCAGCTTCAGGTCCGCGTCGAGCATCGCCGTCGTGGCGCGCCCGATCGCCGATCCGACCAGCCGGGCCATCTCGACCAGCCCCTCGCCGATCGAGTCCAGTTCCTCGTGGTACGCGTCCCGCATGGATGTCCCTCTCTCACTACGCTCGGGGTCCGGGTGGGGCTCGGACCCCACGCTCCCACGTTCGGACGGTCACAAGTCGAGGGCCTCCATCACAAGTGAACCGGCACCGTCCCCTCGGTGAACTCTGAGCGACGACTGTTCGAGCAGCCACCCGGACGGCTGGGAGAGCGCCCGTGACCATGCCTAACCTGGGTGCATGGACGTGAACGCGGCGGTCGCCGCAGCGGCAGCGATCGCCGGGTTGCTCACCGGTGTCATCGCCATGCTCGCGTTCCGGTGGAGCGAGCGCGACCAGGCGAGGCCCAGTCGGACCTCCCTGCACACCGACGCCGTGCTGCCACCCGGTGTGGACACGGTCCTGTCCGTGCTCCGCTCCTCCGCGGTCGTCCTCGACGAGAGCGACTCCGTGGTGAAGGCCAGCTCGGCGGCGTACGCGCTCGGACTGGTCCGGGGCGGCAAGCTGGCGGTGGAGGCCATGCTGCAGATGGCCCGCGACACCCGCCGCGACGGCGAGATACGCCAGGTCGAACTGGACCTCCCCCGGCGCGGCACCGGCCGCGGCGAGGCCCTCGCGGTCTCCGCGCGCGTCGCCCCGCTCGGCTCGCGGCTGGTCCTGCTGCTCGTCGAGGACCTGACGGAGGCCCGCCGCATAGAGGCGGTACGCCGCGACTTCGTCGCCAACGTCAGCCACGAGCTGAAGACGCCCGTCGGCGCCCTCTCCCTCCTCTCGGAGGCCGTCATGGACGCCGCCGACGACCCCGAGGCGGTGACCCGCTTCGCCGGCCGCATGCAGATTGAGGCCACCCGCCTCACCAACCTCGTGCAGGAGCTCATCGACCTGTCCCGGGTCCAGAACGACGACCCGCTGGACGACGCCGAGCCCGTACGGGTCGACGAGCTGGTCGCCGAGGCCGTGGACCGCTCCCGGCACACCGCCACCACCAAGAACATCACCATGGCCGCCGGCGGCACCAGCGCGCTGCGCGTCTGGGGCCACCGCGGCCAGCTCGCCGCGGCCCTCGGCAACCTCGTCGAGAACGCCGTCAACTACTCCCCGGCCCACACCCGCGTCGGCATCGCCGCGCGCCGCG
This sequence comes from Streptomyces changanensis, assembly GCF_024600715.1. Taxonomy (NCBI): domain Bacteria; kingdom Bacillati; phylum Actinomycetota; class Actinomycetes; order Kitasatosporales; family Streptomycetaceae; genus Streptomyces; species Streptomyces changanensis. The sequence continues at coordinate 3,089,293 of NZ_CP102332.1, read as the reverse complement.
TCACCGCCCCCGGCGGCGACCTGATAGAGATCGCCGTCACCGACCAGGGCATCGGCATCCCCGACAAGGACAAGGAGCGCATCTTCGAGCGCTTCTACCGCGTCGACCCCGCCCGCTCCCGCGCCACCGGCGGTACCGGCCTCGGCCTGGCCATCGTCAAGCACGTCGCCGCGTCGCACGGTGGCGAGGTCACCGTATGGTCGACCGAGGGCCAAGGCTCCACCTTCACGCTCCGCCTCCCCGAGGCGGCCGCGCGCCGTGACCGCGTCAGCGACGGCGGCCGCGGTACCCCCGGCACCCCCACCACCAGCGATCCGCTCACCGCCCCGGAGGTCCATCCGTGACCCGAGTTCTTGTCGTCGAGGACGAGGAGTCCTTCAGCGACGTCCTGTCCTACATGCTCCGCAAGGAAGGATTCGAGGTCGCGGTCGCGACCACCGGGCCGGAGGGGCTCGAGGAGTTCGAGCGCAACGGCGCGGACCTCGTCCTGCTCGACCTGATGCTGCCCGGGCTGCCGGGCACCGAGGTCTGCCGCCAGCTGCGCAGCCGTTCGAACGTGCCCGTCATCATGGTCACCGCGAAGGACAGCGAGATCGACAAGGTCGTCGGCCTGGAGATAGGGGCCGACGACTACGTCACGAAGCCGTTCTCGTCGCGCGAGCTCGTCGCCCGCATCCGGGCGGTGCTGCGTCGTCGCGGCGAGCCGGAGGAGTCCACGCCGGCGGCCCTGGAGGCGGGCCCGGTGCGGATGGACGTGGACCGCCACGTCGTCACGGTGGACGGCGGCAAGGTCGAGCTGCCGCTGAAGGAGTTCGACCTGCTGGAGATGCTGCTGCGCAACGCGGGCCGCGTGCTCACCCGCATGCAGCTCATCGACCGGGTGTGGGGCGCGGACTACGTGGGCGACACGAAGACCCTCGACGTCCACGTGAAGCGGCTGCGCGCCAAGATCGAGCCGGACCCGGGCGCGCCGCGCTACCTGGTGACGGTCCGCGGCCTGGGCTACAAGTTCGAGCCGTAGGCCGCCGTGTGACGAGCCGCGTGCCCGGGCGGGTACGCGGGAAGGGCGCCCCGCCGGTGAGACCGGTGGGGCGCCCTTCGCGTCGTTGGTACGGGCCGCGCGGGCCGCGTCAGGCCGCACGGTCGGTACGGGGCAGGGCCCGCGTCCGGGCGTACGGGCCGCGCGAGCCCTGTCCTCGCGGGCGGGCCTGCTCGGCCGTACGGGCCGTGCGCGCCGGCGCCGCGCCGAGGGCGCGGCGCCGGGCGGACGTCGTCAGTGGCCGTCGCCGCCCGCGGCGTGCGAGGCGCCGGCGGCCGGAGCGGACGGGGTCACGTTGCCGGTCGGCGTCGCCGACGGCGACACGGAGGCGGCGCCCGACGGCGAACCGGAGGGGCTGCCGGAGGGCGAGCCGGACGGGGCAGGCGCGCCGGAGGGGCCGAACCCGGCGTAGTAGCTCGTGGCCGGGACGACGATGGCCTTCAGCTTCACCTCGCCGCTCTCGCTGAACTGGAGGACGACCTCCTGGACGTCGCCGCCCTTCGTCTCGCCCACGCCGTCCGGGAGCTCCGCGGTGGCGTTGCCCGGGCCGCCGAGGACGAGCGAGGCGCCCGCGGGGATGGTGAGCGGGCCGGAGCCCTTGGAGGGCTTGAGCTCGGCCTGCACGGAGCCCACCTTGACGGACTCCAGCGTCTCGGCCTTGGGGCCGTCGTTGAAGACGGTCACGGAGACGACCGCGGGGCCTTCGGCGTCGGCCTTCGGCTGGGTGATCACCAGGGTGTTCTGGACCTTGAGCTTGCCGACGGTGGCGCCGGCGGTGTCCGGCTTGATGCCGAGGGTCTGCGCGTCGTTGCCCGCACCGCAGGCGGTGAGCGAGGCGATCGAGATCACGAGGGCGGTGGCGGCGATGGCGCCGCGTCGAAGGCTGCGGCTCACGGCGGCGGCAACTCCTAGACGTACGGACGGAGGACGGGCACGGTCGGTGGAACGGTGCGACCGTCCCTGTGCCGGACCGGCGGGACCGGACCATGGAGGGGCAGTCAGCGGGCTCAGGTTACCGACCCCGCGTCGACCTCCCGCACCCGACCCGCCCCTGTGGGCCCATCCGCCCGCGGGCCCGATCGCCCCGCGACGGTGCGGGACGGCACCCGGCCGCGCGACGCCCCACTTCCCCCGCCGCGTCCCCGCCGCGCCCGCCGTCGTCCCCGTCGTCGCGCCACGCCCGACCCGCCCGTCTTCTCGCACGCCGTTCACATAACCGTCGTGATCAATTCCCCGGCCCTCACGCATTCCCCGCGGAAAAGCCACGGTGATCAATTCGGGAATCCTCCGGCCACACCCCCGTGCGGGTGACCGACAACCGAACGGAGTACGGGAAGTGGACACCGCCGAACCCGACAAACCGGGAGGATTCGCCCGTCCGGCCCACCGCCCAGGGGGTGTGACGAAGCCGTTTCCGACCGCGCCCGCAGCCGCTCCGACCTGCGAATACCGGCCCGCGGAAGCCCTCCGCAGCACGTTCGCGTTGCTGTTGTCAAGCCCCGAGATATGCCCTGACCTGCGAAAACGCCATTCAGAAGAAGCCGTTCTCGTGTTACCCTGGATAGCCACGGAAGGGGTACCTGTCACATGACGTTCAAGGTTGGCGACACCGTGGTCTATCCCCATCACGGGGCCGCGCTGATCGAGGCCATCGAAACTCGTCAGATCAAAGGCGTGGACAAGACCTACTTGGTGCTCAAGGTCGCCCAGGGCGACTTGACGGTACGTGTACCGGCGGACAACGCGGAGTTCGTCGGCGTGCGCGACGTCGTCGGTCAGGACGGGCTGGACCGGGTCTTCGAGGTGCTGCGCGCACCGTACGCCGAAGAGCCGACCAACTGGTCCCGACGCTACAAGGCAAATCTCGAGAAGCTCGCGTCCGGCGACGTCATCAAGGTCGCCGAAGTGGTGCGCGACCTGTGGCGCCGTGAGCGCGAGCGCGGTCTCTCCGCAGGAGAGAAGCGGATGCTCGCGAAGGCGCGTCAGATCCTGGTCAGCGAGCTCGCGCTCGCGGAGAACACCAACGAGGACAAGGCCGAGGCCCTGCTCGACGAGGTCCTCGCGTCCTGACGACGCCGAAGCCCTCGGACCCTGACGGAACCCCGGAGCGTCACCGCCACCGGGTCCTGAGCGCCGAGTGCCACGAGTGGATCGCCGCGTGTGCGGTTCGCCACCTGTGCGGTACGCCTCACATGTGAACGCTGAACGCAGTGATCACTGCCGCGGTGCCCGATGACATGCTGTGAGACCACAGTAGCGTCGCCGGGCGCTGCGGCATGTCCGCACGCGGACCGGGCCCGGGCTGACGACGGGCCGGGGCGACCCGCTCGACCGGGGGTCACGGAAGGGTCCGGTCGGGGCGTCCCGCCCGCGCTGTGGCCATACCCATGTCGGCCGAGTGAACAAACCTGCCGGAGTGCAACCGATGTCAGACGCAGCACGTCCCTCCCCCCGGGTCGCCGGTGCGGGAGGCACCCGCAGCACCGCGGCGGTCATCCCCGCCGCGGGCCGAGGCGTACGGCTGGGCCCCGGGGCCCCCAAGGCGCTCCGCACGCTGGGCGGCATCCCCATGCTGGTCCACGCGGTCCGCGCCATGTCCGCCTCGCGCGCCGTCTCCCTCGTCGTCGTCGTGGCACCCCCGGACGACGTCGCGGGCGTGCGGACGCTCCTCGACGAGTACCCGGCGCCCGAGCGCACCGAGGTGGTCGTCGTCGCCGGCGGCGCCACCCGCCAGGAGTCGGTACGGCTCGGTCTGGAGGCGCTGCCCGACACGGTGACCACCGTGCTCGTCCACGACGCCGCCCGGCCGCTCGTCCCGGTCGACACCGTCGACGCGGTCATCGAGGCCGTACGCGACGGGGGCGCGCCCGCCGTCGTCCCCGCCGTGCCGCTCGCCGACACGGTCAAGGAGGTCGAGCCGCACGAGGACGGCGCGCCGGAGCCGGTGCTCGGCACGCCCGCGCGGTCCCGGCTGCGCGCCGTGCAGACGCCGCAGGGCTTCGACCGGGAGACGCTCGTGCGCGCGCACGCCGAGGTGACCGGCGAGGTCACCGACGACGCCGGCATGGTGGAGCGGCTCGGCGTCCGGGTCGTCGCCGTCCCCGGCCACGAGGAGGCGTTCAAGGTCACCCGGCCCCTCGACCTCGTCCTGGCCGAGGCGGTCCTCGCCCGCAGGAGGGTCAACGATGGTTTCTGAGCACCCCGCCGCCCCCGCCCCGCCCGTGCTGCCGCTCGTCGGCGTCGGCACCGACGTGCACGCCTTCGAGCGCGGCCGCGAGCTGTGGTGCGCCGGCCTGCTGTGGGAGGGCGAGGAGTTCGGTCTGGCCGGCCACTCCGACGGCGACGTCGCCGCGCACGCCGCGTGCGACGCGCTGTTCTCCGCCGCCGGGCTCGGTGACCTCGGCGCCCACTTCGGCACCGACCGCCCCGAGTGGTCCGGCGCGTCCGGCGTGACCCTCCTCGCGGAGGCCGCCCGCATCGTCCGCGCGGAGGGGTACGGCATCGGCAACGTCGCCGTCCAGGTGATCGGCGTCCGGCCCAAGATCGGCAAGCGGCGGGAGGAGGCCCGCGAGGCGCTGAGCGCGGCGGTGGGCGCGCCGGTCTCCGTCTCCGGCACGACGACGGACGGCCTCGGTCTGACCGGCCGCGCGGAGGGTCTGGCCGCGATCGCCACGGCCCTGGTGTACCGCACCCCCTGAAGCCCGCCCCGGAGTGGCGGCCCTCCGGTGGAGGGCCGCCGCCCGTCCCGGCGTGGAGGACCACCCCGCGGCAGACACCCCGGGCCGTCCGGCGCCCGCCCCCAGGGGCGGCGCCACGGCCGCGGCGGCGCGCCGCAGGGGCGGCGACCAGGCCGCGCAGAGGGGTGCGGCGGCGTCCGTGCTGCGGCAGCCCGTGACCGGCCGGCAGCGAGCGGCCACCGGGCCCCCGGGCCGTCCGGTGCCTCCCCTCCGGGGCCGTGCTACGGCCGCGGAGGGCCCGCCGTAGCGGCGGCCCCCAGGCCGCGAATGGCATGCGGCGCCGAGGCCGTGAAAGGGCGTGTGGTGCCCGGGCCGGGCGGGGGATGGGGTCCCAGGCCGGGTAGCGGGGTGCGGTGGCGTCCGGGCACACGGCACGCCGTGGCGGGGCCCTCCGCGCGGACGTCGTGGGAGGCCCCGGCAGCGAGCGCCCCCGGCAACAGTCCCCGGGCCGTGCGGCGCCTCCCCGCCGGGGAAGGGCGTGCGGCGCGCGGGTCGCGGAGGGGCTGCGGTGCTGCCCGGGCCGTGGAGGGACCGCCGTGGTGCTGGGGAGGGGCGGCGGGACGGGGGCTGGGCGGGGGGCGCGGCCGGGGCGTGTTCCGGGGCGGACCGGCGTGGGGCAGTAGTGGGTGGCCACTACTCTGGACCCGTGACTATTCGGCTGTACGACACCAGCGCCCGGCAGATCCGCGACTTCACCCCGCTCAGGCCGGGCTGCGTCTCGATCTACCTCTGTGGCGCCACCGTGCAGGCGGCTCCCCACATCGGGCACATCAGGTCCGGGCTGAACTTCGACATCATGCGTCGCTGGTTCGCCTACCGGGGCTACGACGTGACGTTCGTGCGGAACGTCACCGACATCGACGACAAGATCATCGCGAAGGCCGCCGACCAGGGCCGCCCGTGGTGGTCGATCGGGTACGAGAACGAGCGCGCGTTCAACGACGGGTACCGGGCCCTCGGCTGCCTCCCGCCGACCTACGAGCCCCGCGCCACCGGCCACGTCACCGAGATGGTCGAGATGATGCGCGGCCTCATCGAGCGGGGCCACGCCTACGAGGCGGACGGCAACGTCTACTTCGACGTGCGGTCGTTCCCCGGGTACCTGGAGCTGTCCCGGCAGGACCTGGACGAGCTGCGCCAGCCGTCCGGCGACGGCGAGACCGGCAAGCGCGACCCGCGGGACTTCGCCATGTGGAAGGCCGCCAAGCCCGGCGAGCCCAGCTGGGAGACCCCCTGGGGGCGCGGGCGCCCCGGCTGGCACCTGGAGTGCTCGGCGATGGCCCACAAGTACCTGGGCACGGCGTTCGACATCCACGGCGGTGGCCTCGACCTGGTCTTCCCGCACCACGAGAACGAGATCGCGCAGGCCAAGGCGTACGGCGACGAGTTCGCCCGGTACTGGGTGCACAACGCCTGGGTCACCATGAGCGGCGAGAAGATGTCCAAGTCGCTGGGCAACTCGGTGCTCGTCAGCGAGATGGTCAAGCAGTGGCGCCCGGTCGTCCTGCGCTACTACCTCGGCACCCCGCACTACCGCTCGATGATCGAGTACAGCGAGGAGGCCCTGCGCGAGGCGGAGTCCGCGTACGCCCGCATCGAGGGCTTCGTGCAGCGCGTCGTGGAGAAGGCGGGCCGGGTCGTCGAGCCGGCCGCCGAGGTCACCCCGGCCTTCGCCGAGGCGATGGACGACGACCTGGGCGTGCCACAGGCGCTGGCGATCGTCCACACCACCGTGCGGCAGGGCAACAGCGCCCTCGCCGCCGACGACAAGGACGCCGCCGTGACGTGCCTCGCCGAGGTCCGGGCGATGCTGGGCGTCCTCGGCCTCGACCCGCTCGACCCGCAGTGGGCCGGCGGGTCCGACGGCGGCGGGGAGCTGCACGGCGTCGTCGACGGCCTCGTGCGGGTCGTCCTGGACCAGCGGGAGGCCGCCCGCGCCCGCAAGGACTGGGCGACGGCCGACGCGCTGCGCGACCGGCTCGCCCAGTCGGGGCTGGTCGTCGAGGACGGCCCGGACGGCCCGCGCTGGACGCTGGGCGCCCGCTGACGCACTCTGGAACGTGCCGCCCGGCCCGGCCGGGCGGCACACTGACGTAGTACGACTGTGAAGTTTGACGGAGACAGGTAGGTCATGGCCGGGAACAGCCAGCGCAGGAACCGCCGCACCAGCAACAAGAAGGGCGCGACGGTCGGCAGCGGTGGCCAGCGGCGCCGGGGCCTGGAGGGCAAGGGCCCGACGCCGCCCGCGTCCGCCCGCAAGGGCCACGTGAAGAACCGCGTCGCCAACGCCAAGGCCCGCCAGTCCCAGCGCCGCCCGGTCGCCCGTCGCGGCGGCAAGGGCCAGTCGGAGATGGTCGTCGGCCGCAACCCCGTCTTCGAGGCGCTGCGCGACGGCGTACCGGCGACGACGCTGTACGTCCAGCAGTTCATCGACAACGACGAGCGGGTGCGCGACGCGCTGAAGCTCGCGGCCGACCGCGGCGGGATCAACCTCATGGAGGCCCCCCGCGCCGAGCTGGACCGGATGACCAACGGCCTCAACCACCAGGGCCTCGTCCTCCAGGTCCCGCCGTACGAGTACGCCCACCCCGAGGACCTCGCCGCGGCCGCCTTCGACGACGGCGAGGACCCGCTGATCGTCGCCCTCGACGGCGTCACCGACCCGCGGAACCTCGGCGCGATCGTCCGCTCGGTGTCGGCCTTCGGCGGCCACGGCGTCGTCGTGCCGGAGCGCCGTGCCGCGGGCATGACGGCGGGCGCCTGGAAGACCTCCGCCGGTACGGCCGCCCGCACCCCGGTCGCCCGCGCCACCAACCTGACGCGTGCCCTGGAGGCCTACCAGAAGGCCGGGCTGACCGTCGTCGGCCTCGCCGCCGAGGGCGAGACCGAGGTCGGCGACCTGGCGGCGCTGGAGGGCCCGGTCGTCATCGTCGTCGGCAGCGAGGGCAAGGGCCTGTCCCGGCTCGTCGGCGAGACCTGCGACGTCCTCGTCCGCATCGCCATGCCGGGCGGCGCCGAGTCGCTGAACGCCGGCGTCGCGGCGGGTGTCGTGCTGTACGAGGCGGCGCGCCGCCGCGCCTGACCCGTCCGCACCTTCCGTCACACCGTCCCGAGACCCGTCATGATCTTGACGGGTCTCGGACATTCAGGGGCCGTCAAGGCAGTGTCCTAACGGCGCATCACTCGGTTAGATGAGTGTGGACACCAGAACGCCCCGGCCCGGGTTCGATGATCAGCCTGCGCTGAGCATGGTCAAGGTGAACAGCGACCCCGCGCAGGTCATCGTGAACCACGCCAGTTTCCGGGTACAGCTCGCCCCGGTGCAGTCGCACCGGTTCGCCGACACGGCCCGCCTGCCCGTCATGAGCGGGGTGGTGCCGGGAGGGCGGCGGCGCGCCCCCGTCGTGTGGAGCGGCAAGTCCTCGCCCGGCGACCCCGGCGCGACCGGACTCCTCCAGGCGATGCGCGACTCCGCCGCCGTCGACACGCTCGAACGCCGCTCGGCCGGCGCCCCCTTCGACGGCGCCCTCCTGGGCGGCGACGGCGGCGCGACCCGGCTCATCCCGCGCGTCGACCTCTCCGACGACACGATGCCGACCCCCGTCGTCGGCGGCCCGCGCGGCCCCGAGACCCCGCTGCTGCCGCCGATGCGGCGCGCCGAGGGGGCGTACGACGCCCGCCCCGACGCGCACCCCCACGACGCGCACCCCCACGACGGGTACGACGACGCGTACGACGACGACGCGTACGACGACGACGATGACGGCTCCGCCGCGCACCAGCGGCACGCGTACTACCCCGATCGCCGGATGAACCTCGGGGTCGTGCTGCTGCCGCTGCGCGTCTTCCTCGGCCTCATCTCGGTCTACGCCGGTATGGGCAAGCTCTGCGACCCCGTCTACTTCGACGGCGGGGAACGCGGCTCCATGGTGAAGTGGTTGACGTCGCTGCACCCGTGGCCGCTGGCCGAGCCGCTGCGCGACTTCGCCCTGTCCCACCCGGTGGGCGCCGGTCTGACCATCGCGTTCGCACAGGTCATCGTGGGTGTCCTCACGATCCTCGGCCTGTGGCAGCGGGTGGCCGCCGTGTTCGGCGCCCTGCTGTCGGCGGCGCTGCTGCTCACGGTGAGCTGGCGGGCCGTGCCGGTGTACGACGCGCCCGACATCATCTACCTGGCCGCCTGGTCGCCGCTGATCATCGCCGGTGCCCCGGTGTACTCCGTCGACGGACGCCTCGCCGGCGAGGCGTGGCGGACGCTCGGCCCGCGGTCCGCGCTGTGGGAGCTGCGCCGGCGCGTGCTGCGCCGCGGCACGGTCGTCGCCGCGGTCGTCATCGGTCTGACCCTGCTGATCGGCTCGGTGCTGGGCGGGGCGGTGCGCTCCTCCGACCTGATCACCGTGCCGGGGCCGAACGCCGACCCGACGAACCACCTGCCCGGCCAGCCCCTTCCCGAGGAGCCGCGCAGCGAGGCGAGCCCCGAGGCGTCCAGGGAGCCGGAGCCGACGGTGTCGGCGTCCCCGTCCGCGTCCGAGGTGCCGTCCGAGGCGCCCACGGCCGGGCAGGAGGCGACGCGGGAACCCGTCCGCGAGGAGGACCGCGTCGAGGAGGAGCGGCCCACGGCCTCCCAGGGCACGGGCGAGCGTCCGGAGCAGTCCCAGCCCGAACCGCCCCCGACCTCCAGCGCGGGACCGACGTCCAGCGGCGGCTCCGGCGGCGGCCCGGAGGAGGACTCCGGCTCGGGCGGCGCCGAGGACGGTTCGTCGGGCGGATCCGGTGGATCCGGCGGCAACCGCAACCCGCTCGGCGGCCTCCTGGGCTGACCGGTCCGCAGCGGCCCACCGAGGGCGGCCACCCCGTGGGGGTGGCCGCCCTCCGCGGTGTCGCGGGTTCCGTTTCCCGGAACCGGCAACGTCTGTTGCCGCCCCCGGGACGGCCGGGGTGCAATGGCCGGCATGGGCCAGCAGACACCGGACATGGAACAGGCGTTGGCCGCGGTCGGCCCGCGGCTCAGACAGCTGCGCCGGCGGCGCGGCGTGACCCTCACGGCGCTCTCCGAGACGACGGGCATCTCCCGGAGCACCCTCTCGCGGCTGGAGACGGGCCTGCGGCGCCCCACCCTGGAGCTGCTGCTGCCGCTCTCCCAGGCCCACCAGGTGCCGCTGGACGAGCTGGTCGGCGCACCGGAGGTCGGCGACCCGCGGGTCCGGCTCAAGCCGCGTACCGTCCACGGCTCGACCGTGGTGCCGTTGACCCGGCTGCCGGGGCCGCTCCAGACGTACAAGATGGTCCTCCCGCCGTCCCGTGCCACCCCCGACCCCCGCACCCACGAGGGGCACGAGTGGCTGTACGTGCTCGCGGGGCGGCTGCGGCTGGTGCTGGGCGATCAGGACCTGGTGCTGGGGGCGGGTGAGGCGGCCGAGTTCGACACGCGGGTGCCGCACTGGTTCGGCAGCACGGGCGACGGGCCGGTGGAGGTCCTGAGCCTCTTCGGGCGCCAGGGCGAGCGGGTCCACGTCCGCGCCCGGACCCGCCGGTAGGGCGTGCGGGGAGGGCCCGGCCCTGCAGAGGGGCTGGAAACGCCGGGAGGGCGCGGACGCGCTGGTGGGCCGGGACGCGCTGGTGGGCGTGGGACGCGGTGGTGGGTCCGGACGCGCTGGGGGCGCGGACGCGGTGGTGGGTCAGGACGCGCGGGAGGGCCGGGCTTCAGGGGGCCCGTCCGCGGGGGAGCGCCCTCTGCGGGGGAGCGCCCGGCAGGCCCGTCCGCGGGGGAGCCCGCCCACGGGAGGGCGGGCTACGGGAGGGCGGTCTGCGCGGCCAGTTCGCGGGCGGCCTCGGTGAGGTCCTTCGCGGTGTCGATGGCCCGCCAGTAGGCCCCCTGGGGGAGTGGGAAGCCGGCGAGGCGCTGCTCCCGGGCGAGCCGGGGGAACGTGGTCCGCTCGTGGTCACCGCGCTCGGGCAGCAGCTCCCGGAAGGACGCGGAGAAGACGTACACCCCGGCGTTGATCAGGTACGGCGACGGGGGCGACTCGATGAAGTCGGTGATGTGGCCGAAGGCGTCGGTCTCGACGGCGCCCCACGGGATGCGGGGGCGGGCGAGGGCGAGGGTGGCCGTGGCGTCCCGCTCGGTGTGGAAGCCGGCCATCTCGCGCAGCGAGAAGCGGGTCCAGATGTCGCCGTTGGTGGCGTACCAGGGCTCGTCGGCGTGCGGCAGGTGCGCCGCCGCGTGGCGGAGGCCGCCGCCGCGCCCCAGGGGCTCGTCCTCGACGACGGTGGTGACGTGCAGCGGCAGGTCGGCGCCGGCCAGCCACTGCTGGAGGACGTCCGCGAGGTGGCCGCAGGAGACGACGGCGTGGGTCACGCCCTCGGCGGCGAGCCAGGACAGCTGATGGCCGATGATCGGGGTCCCGGTGCCCGGGATCTCGACCATCGGCTTGGGGCGGTCGTCGGTGTAGGGGCGCAGTCGCGAGCCCTGGCCGCCTGCCAGGACCACGGCTTGCGTGGGGGTGGTGTGCATACCGGGCACGATAGGCGTACCGCGGTGGCCACAGGGGGCGCTCCGCGGTTCAGCTCGCGCCCGCCACGCCGCCCGCGAACGACGTGTCGCAGACGGGCCGGGAGTACGACTGGGCCTCGGTCGGGCCGTAGACGCGGACGGCGGCGGTGCCGAGCTCACGGGCGATCGACATGCAGTGCCGGGAGAGGGACGGGCTCTGCTCCACGGCGCGCTGGAGGTGCGTCAGGGCGACGCCCGGGTCCTTCTGCTCCAGCTCCGTGAGAAGCCGCTCGCGCAGCAGGTCCTCCGGCGCGCGCGGCTTGGCGGGCACGGAGACGTTCTCCGCGGAGGCGGTGAGGAGCTGGGTGTCGGAGGGCGGGCCCGCCCAGGGGACGCTGGTGACCGCGAGGGTTCCGGAGAACACCAGAACGACGGGCAGGACGAGGGCGAGTGAGCGGCCGATGCGGCGTGCTGTCTGGTTCACGGAGGCGAGCGTAGCGCTCGGTGAAGTTTCAGCGACAGTCAGTCACTCTCACGAGGGAGCGTTTTCTGCTCCTTTTCGAATTCCGTGTTGACGAGCGGGAGACGAAACGGCCGCTGTGCCGGGGTATCCGACGGCTTTCCGCCCGTCAAACGCGAACGGCCCCGCGTGGGTACGCGGAGCCGTCCGTGAGTGTTCTCGTGAGGCGGTCCCTGGCGGCGCGGTGGGCGCCGGGAGCCGTCAGTCGCTGAGGCGCTCGCCCGTGGAGGTGGCGAAGACGTGCAGCTCGCCCGGGCGCGGGACGACGTGCAGCTCGGAGCCCTTCTCCGGGATGGCGCGGCCGCCGACACGGACGACGAGGTCCTTCAGCTCGCCACCGACCTGGGCGGAGCCGTAGACGTAGCCGTCGGCGCCGAGCTCCTCGACGACGTTCACCGAGACGGCCAGGCCGGCCGGGGCGGAGGGGTCCTTGGACAGGGACTGCCCGGCGTCGGCGCCGCCGTGCTCGAGGACCTCGAAGTGCTCGGGGCGGATGCCGACCGTCACGGTCGTGTCGCCGCGGTCGGCGGCGGCGGAGAGCGCGTCGCGCGACACCGGGACGACGCTGTTGCCGAACTTCACGCCGCCGTCGGTGATCGGGACCTCGACGAGGTTCATGGCGGGGGAGCCGATGAAGCCGGCGACGAAGAGGTTGGCCGGGCGGTCGTACATGTTGCGCGGCGTGTCGACCTGCTGGAGGAGGCCGTCCTTGAGGACCGCGACGCGGTCGCCCATGGTCAGGGCCTCGACCTGGTCGTGCGTGACGTACACGGTGGTGATGCCGAGGCGGCGCTGGAGGGACGCGATCTGCGTGCGGGTCGAGACGCGGAGCTTGGCGTCGAGGTTCGACAGCGGCTCGTCCATGAGGAAGACCTGCGGCTCGCGGACGATGGCGCGGCCCATGGCGACACGCTGGCGCTGGCCGCCGGAGAGGGCCTTCGGCTTGCGGTCGAGGTAGTCGCTCAGGTCGAGGATCTTCGCGGCCTCCTCGACCTTCTTGCGGATCTCCGCTTTGTTGACGCCGGCGATCTTGAGTGCGAAGCCCATGTTGTCGGCGACGGTCATGTGCGGGTACAGCGCGTAGTTCTGGAACACCATGGCGATGTCCCGGTCCTTCGGCGGCAGGTGCGTGACGTCGCGGTCACCGATGCGGATGGCGCCGCCGTTGACGTCCTCGAGCCCGGCGAGCATGCGCAGGGAGGTGGACTTGCCGCAGCCGGAGGGGCCGACCAGGACGAGGAACTCGCCGTCGGCGATCTCGATCTCCAGCTGGTCGACGGCGGGCTTGGTGCTGCCCGGGTAGAGCCGGGTCGCCTTGTCGAACGTGACAGAAGCCATGGTGATGGGTCCCTTCACCGGCAGGAACGTGCCGGACGATCCGAGTAAAGGAAGGATGGGGGCGGGTCCACCCAGGTGGACCCCCGGTGACGCTACCCGTCGGACCCGGCCCTGTCAGCAGTCCGGGATCGGTGAAATTTTCGACCGGGCGTCGGAGCGGTCCGGTTACACTGGCCCGGCTGCCGCCTTAGCTCAGTTGGCCAGAGCGCTTGACTTGTAATCTTGAGGTCGTCGGTTCGATTCCGACAGGCGGCTCCACCGGAGGACCCCCGGCCCGTGCAGGGCCGGGGGTCCTCCGCGTCGCGGGCCCGCTGCGGCGTCGGCCGCGGCCCGTGGGCGGCCGGCCTCGCGGGCGGGTCTACGGGCCGGCCTCGGGCGGGTCTACGGGCCGGCCTCGCGGGCGGTCGGGACGGGGGTGGACGGCGGGGGTCGGGGCCGGGCAGGCTGCGGGCATGATCCGTACCGCCACGCCTGACGACGTGCCCCTCGTCCACGCCATGATCCGCGACCTCGCCGAGTACGAGAAGGCGCTGGAGGAGGTGCGGGCCACCGAGCGGGACCTCCACGAGGCGCTGTTCGGGGAGCACCCGGCCGCCTTCGCGCACATCGCCGAGGACGAGCGCGGCGAGGCCGTGGGCTTCGCGCTGTGGTTCCTCAACTTCTCCACCTGGCGCGGCGTGCACGGCATCTACCTGGAGGACCTGTACGTACGCCCCGAGGCGCGCGGGGGCGGGCACGGGAAGGCGCTGCTGCGGGAGCTGGCGCGGATCTGCGTGGAGCGCGGCTACGAGCGCCTGGAGTGGTCCGTCCTGAACTGGAACGCCCCGTCGATCGCCTTCTACGAGTCCCTCGGCGCCCGCCCGCAGGACGAGTGGACGGTGTACCGGCTGACGGACGGTGCGCTGGCCGCGCTGGGGGCGGCGGAGTAGTCCGTCGCCGGTGGGGTGCCGTCGGCGGGGGCCCGGCTCCGGTGGCGGGAGGTGGTGCCGTCGGTGGGGCGAGGCGGGGCGGTCCGGCTCCGGTGGGGTACGGCCAGGTGGTCGCGGTGGGTCGTCACCGTGCTGTGCCGGGCCGCTCGTGGTTCCTCAGGGGACCAGGACCACCTTGCCCGTCGTGCGGCGGGTCTCCAGGGCGCGGTGGGCCTCCGCCGCCGCGGCGAGGGGGAAGCGCTGGACGGCCGGGCGCAGGCGGCCGGTGGCGGCCTCGGTGAGGGCGCGGGTCTCCAGGGTGCGGACGTCGCCGCCCGCCCGGTCGAGCATGACGCGGCCGAGGACCTGCTCGGAGGTGATGCCGCGGTCGGCCAGTTCCCCGTCGGTGAAGGTGAGCGGCCCGCCGTCGTGGAGGCCCCGGCCGGACCAGCCGAAGACGACGTGCCTGCCGCCCTCGCCGAGCAGGTCGACGGCCGTCCGGCCGGTGTCGCCGCCGACGGAGTCGTAGAGGACCGTGGCGCGGCGGTCGCCGCCGAGGAACGCGCGGACCTCGGCCGCCCAGTCGGGGCGGGTGTAGTCGACGGCCGCGTCGGCGCCGTTGGCGCGGACCCGGGCGACCTTCGCGGGGCCGCCCGCCAGGCCGACGACGACGGCGCCGGCGTTCTTCGCGTACTGGACGAGGAGCGTGCCGATGCCGCCGGCCGCCGCGGGGACGATGACGACGTCGTCGGGGGTGAGATCGGTGAACTGCACGATGCCCATCGTGGTGCGGCCCGTGCCGATCATGGCGACGGCCTCCGCCTCGTCGAGCCGGGCCGGGATCACGTGCAGCCGCGCGGCGTCCACGACGGCGCGTTCGGCGTAGCCGCCGGGGGCCATGCCCAGGTGGGCGACGACCCGCCGGCCGAGCCAGGCCGGGTCGGTGCCCTCGCCGACCGCGTCCACCCGGCCGGCGACCTCGCGACCCGGGACGGTGGGAAGCTCCGCCGGGGCCGGGAACGGGCCGGGCATCCCCTCGCGCAGGGCCGTGTCCAGGAGGTGGACGCCGGCGGCGGCGACGGCCACGCGCACCTGACCGGGGCCGGGGACGGGGTCCGGGAGCTCTTCGAGGACGAGGTTCTCGGCGGGGCCGAAGGCGTGCAGGCGGATCGCGCGCATGGTGGGATTCCTGTCTGTCTCCCGCCCCCGGCCGGCGGTGCGGCGGGGCAGCGACGGCCGGGGCGGCGGTGTGCGGGTGGGCGAGTGACAGGCTGGTACCTCGATCAAGGTTGAGGTCAAGGGGTACGGGAAGCGGGGTGCCTGGTGCCCCGGCCGGCGGGTGCGTCGAGGGCTCCCAGGGCGAGGAGGGCCGCTTCCCGCCCGCTCGTGAACGCCACCTCCGCCAGGACGCCCGGTGCCGCCACCGCGTCGCCCGCGAGGAACACCCCGTCGCCGCGCGCGATCGCCGGCCGGTCCCGCCATGTCGTCCCCGGGCGGTCGACGGCGCCGGTCCGGCCGGTCGCGAGGGCGTCGCGGCGCCACACCATCCGGTCGCGCCAGCCCGGGAAGCCGAGGTCGAGCAGGCGCTCCGCGCGGGCGAGGCCCTCGTCCCTCGACGCCCCGGGACCGACCGGGAACTGACCCTGGAGCAGCTGCCTGCCGGCGGGGGCGAGTGTCGGGTCCTGCGCGGTGAACCGCTCCAGCCAGCCCGGCGCGTCCAGGTCGGACACGACGAACGGGTCGCCCTCCCGGGTGCGCAGGGCCAGGTCCAGCAGGGCCGTACGACCGCTCTCCCAGGTCAGCGACGGGTCGCCGAGGAGCCGCCGCGCGGCGGCCAGCGACGTGGCGACGACGACCGGCCCGTCGGCGGTGCCCGGCAAGGTGTCGACGCGTGCACCCGTCTCCAGGCGCACGCCCAGCTCCCGGGCGCGCGCCGCCATCCGCTCCACGACCCGCCCCCAGCCACCGCGCGGGTAGCGCGCCTCGGGCGGCAGCGCGGCGGAGCGGTGCAGCCGCTCCTGGACGAAGCGGGCCGACAGCGACCCGGGGTCGTGGTGGAACAGGGCCACACCGCTGTAGTGCGTGGCCGCGCGGGCGGCGGCGGGGCCCACCTCGGCGCCGGCCCAGGTGGCGAAGTCCAGGTCGACCGGGGCCCGTCCCGGGGAGCGGCGCGCCAGGCGCAGCAGCCCGAGCGGCGGGGTGCGGCGCAGGGCCCCGTCGCGGTGGAAGCGGAACCGCGCGCCTTCGCGGGCGGGCAGGGGCGCCATCGGCCCGAGCAGCCCGCGCGCGGCGAGCCAGGACCAGTGCGGGCCGCGGCGGTACAGGGCGTGCGGGCCCTCGTTGGTGCGGTACGGGTGTTCCGCGGTGCGCGCGCGGCCGCCGGGGGTGCGGTGGGCCTCGTACAGCGTGACGCGGGCGCCGCCCTCGGCGGCGGTGATCGCCGCGGTGAGTCCGGCGAGGCCGGCGCCGACGACGGTGACGTGCCGGACGGGACGGGGGGTCATGGTGGCTCCTCGGTGGATGGGGACGGGCTGTCACCGAGAAGGACCGGGCAGGGGAGCGGTTCGTTACGGGCGGGTGGGGCAGGGCGGGTGGGGGTGGGTGGGCCCGGTGCGGGGCCGGGCTCGGGGCGCGGCGGGGTACGGGTCCGGGGCGGTGCGGGGTACGTGGCGGGGGCCGGGTCCGGCCCGGTGGTCAGGGCAGGCGCGGGAAGCGGGCCTGGAGGTCCCAGACGACGGGGTTGTCGGCGAGGCCCTCGTGCATGTCGACGAGGTCCGCGATCAGGTCGTGGAGGAAGTCCCGGGCCTCGCGCCTCAGTTCGCCGTGGCCGAAGGTGAGCGGCGGCTCGTCGCCGGGCATCCAGTCGGCCTCCACGTCGACCCAGCCGAACCGCCGCTCGAACAGCATGCGGTCGGTGGATTCGGTGAAGTCCAGCTCGGCGTACTGCGGCTTCGCCGCCCGGCTGCCGTGCGGGTCGCGGTCGAGCTGCTCGACGATGTCGCAGAGCGCCCACGCGAAGTCGAGCACCGGCACCCACCCCCAGGCCGTGGACACCTCGCGGTCGGTCTCCGGGTCGGCGAGGTACACGTCCCCGCAGAACAGGTCGTGCCGCAGCGCGTGGACGTCCGCGCGCCGGTAGTCGGTCTGCGGGGGGTCGGGGAAGCGGCGGGAGAGCGAGTAGCCGATGTCGAGCACGTACGCGATGGTGTCACGTCCCCGGCGGGCCGCGGCCCGGGGCACCGCGCCCGGCGCGGGCGCACCGCGTACCGGGCGGACGCGGCTCCGGTGCGCCGGCCCCGGTGCGCCGACTCCGGGCGGTGCGGCCCCGGCAGGCTCGGCGCGGACCCCGGCGCACCCGGCGTGATCCGGCGCCGGCCCGGCGTACCCGCGCCGACGCGGGCCCGGCGTACCCGCCCGGGCCTCAGGGGACCAGGCGCCGCTCCTTGGCCACCGCCACCGCGCCGGCGCGCGTGTCGACGCCGAGCTTGGCGTAGATGCGGCCCAGGTGGGTCTTGACGGTGGCCTCGCTGATGAAGAGCGCCCGGGCGATGTCGCGGTTGCCGAGGCCGTGGGCGAGCTGGCCGAGGATGTCGCGCTCGCGGGCCGTGAGGGCGGGCGCCGCCGCGCCGCGCGCCCGGTCCAGGACTCGGCCGGCGACCGGCGCGGAGAGCGCTGTGCGGCCCTCGGCGGCGGCGCGGATCGCGGCGAACAGCTCCTCGGGGCGTTCGGCCTTGAGCAGGTAGCCGGTGGCGCCCGCGTCGACGGCCCGGGTGACGTCGGCGTCCGTGTCGTACGTGGTGAGGACGAGGACCCGTACGTCGGGTGCGGCGATCCGCCGGGTCGCCTCGACGCCGTCCATGCCGGGGCCGAGCTGGAGGTCCATGAGGACCACGTCGGGCCGCAGCTTCGCGGCCGCCGCGACGGCCTCCTCGCCGCTGCCCGCCTCGCCGACGACCTCGACGCCCGGCTCGCTGCCGAGCAGGGCGAGCAGGCCGGCGCGGACGACGGCGTGGTCGTCACAGAGCAGGACCCGGACGGTCCCGGGGGTGTCGGGGGTGGGCGTGCTGCCGGTGTCATCGGTGACACCGGGGGCGCTGGGGGTCGTGGGGGTTCCCCGGGTGTCGGGGGCGCCGGTGCTGCCGGGGTCCGGGGGTGTCATCGTCGGGCCTCCAGGGGGACCGAGGCGGAGAGCACGGTGCCCTCGCCGGGCGCCGACTCGACGGTCAGCGTGCCGCCCAGGGCCGCCAACCGGGCGCGCATCGCCGGCAGGCCGTGGCCGCGCGCGTCGGTACCGGGCGGCGGCGCGGCGGACGGGTCGAAACCGCGGCCGTCGTCGGCCACGTCCAGCACCACCTGGTCGTCGAGCCGGGTCAGCGTGAGCGCGGCCCGGGTGGCCCCGGCGTGCTCCCGTACATTCGCGAGGGCGCCCTGCGCGATCCGCAGCAGCGCCGACGCGACCCGGTCCGGAAGCGCCGCGTCCGCACCCTCGGCGTGGAAGCCCACCAGGAGGCCGCCGGTCGTCTCGCGGGCGGCGAGGGCGCGCAGCGCCGGGGCGAGGCCACCGCCCCCGGCCAGGTCGGCGGGGGCCAGGTCGTGGACGAAGCGGCGGGCCTCGGCGAGGTTGTGCTCGGCGATGGCGGCGGCGGTACGGACGTGGTGGCGCGCCGTCTCGGGGTCGCCGTCCCAGGTGCGGTCGGCGGCCTGGAGCAGCATCCGCTGGCTCGACAGGCCCTGCGCGAGCGTGTCGTGGATCTCCATCGACAGCCGTTGCCGTTCCGCCAGGGTGCCCTCGCGCCGTTCGGTCGCCGCCAGGTCGCGGCGGGTGCGCAGCAGGTCCGCGATGAGCGCCCGCTGCCGTTCCGCCTGCCGGCGGGCGTGCAGGAACACGGCCGTCGCGATGGCCGCCGCGGCGGGCGGCGCCACGAGCGTGACCGGGTCGAGGCCCGGGTCGGCGAGCCGTTGGAGGGCGCCGACGACGAAGAGGGTCAGCAGCGTGACGAGGGCGAGCGCGGCCCGCCGGGGAAGCAGGCGCAGCCCGGTGAACAGCAGCGGTACGGCGCACAGCGCGAAGCTCGGGGCCGCCACCACCAGCACCGTCCAGACCACCACGACGGCCGCCAGCCAGACCCGGCCGCGCCGGGAGGCGGGCGCGGCGGCGCCGGGCCCGAGGGCGTACAGCGCCGCCAGCGCGACCGACAGCGCCACGACCCACGCGCCCCGCCCGTCCCAGGGGTGGCGGAGCAGGAAGCGGGCGAGCGAGGCGGCGAGCAGCAGGAAGAACGCCACGTGCATGACCCGGGCCAGCCCCCGGGCATCCCGCTCGACGCCACCGTCCGCGGCAACGCCGTCCGGGCCGTCGTCCGTCTCGTGCGCACCGCCGGCACCGCCGTGCGCACCGCCCACGCCGTACGCGCCCTCGCCCGTGCCGCCGACCCCGCCGACCCCGCCGTACGGGCCGTCGGGGGAGGCGGGGTGCCGGGGTGTGTCCGGCGGGTCGATGTGCGTCACGCCCCCATCCTCCGCCCCTGCGCGCCGTCCGGCATCAACCGATCGGCCGACCCCTCAGTCACCCGCTTCGGCGACGCGGAACCGCAGGTCACGGCGGGATGGTGGAGGCGTTGCACCAGCCGACCCCACCCCGGGAGCCCCCGTGAACGACCACCGCACCCCGTCCCCCCGCCCCGCGTCCCGCCGCACCTGCCTCCTCACCGGTGCCGCCGTCGCCGCCGCGCTCGCCGCCGGCACCTTCGGCGCGGTGTCCGCCAACGCCACCACCCCCACCGCCGCCGCCGGTGCCCCGCAGCGGACCGTCACCGCCGCCGAGGCCGGCGACCGGAACGTCCACCGGACCAGTCACCTCACCGTCGACGCCGCCACCCGCGCCGCCCAGGCCGCCCTCCAGGCCGCCCGCGAGGACGGGCAGCGGGTGAGCGTCGCGGTCGTCGACCGCGCCGGCAACACGATCGTCGTCCTGCGCGGCGACGGCGCCGGACCGCAGTCGTACGCGTCGGCGGAGCGCAAGGGCTTCACCGCCGTCTCCTGGAACGCCCCCACCTCCGCGCTCGTCAAGCGCCTGGAGACCACGCCCAACCTGAGGGACATCCCCGGCACGCTCTTCCTCGGCGGCGGCGTGCCCGTGGCCGCGGGCGGCGCGCCGATCGCCGGGATCGGCGTGGCGGGCGCGCCCAGCGGCGCCCTGGACGAGGAGTACGCGCGGGCCGGTGCCGCCGCCCTCGGCCGCTGAGACGCCGACACGCTGACGCCCCGATGCCCCGATGCCCCTTGCCTCCGACGCCATGGCGGGCCCGCCGCCTGACGGCCCGGCAGCCCTGACGCCGCCACCGTCCTGGCGGCCCGGCCATCCGTACGCGGGCCACCGTCCTGACGGCCCGGCCGTCCCGACGCCGCCACCGCCCTGACGCCCTGGCGCCCTGACGCCCTGACAGACAGGCCTCGCGTCCCGGCCCGGCCTAGGATCGCCGTGTGAGACGAGGGAAGAGGGTGCGCGGGCTCGCCTCCGCGTCGCTCGCCGTGGCGCTGCTCGCGGCCGGCTGCACGCAGGGCGTCACCGGCACGCCCGGCGCGGCCGGGCTGCGCGACCCGTACTTCCCCCGCCTGGGCAACGGCGGGTACGACGTACGGCACTACGCGCTCACCCTCGCCTACGATCCCGGCACCGGTCGCCTCGACGGCACCGCCGAGATCACCGCCCGCGCCACGCAGGACCTCAGCGCGTTCAACCTGGACCTGGCCGGGCTCACCGTCCACGGCGCCACCGTCGACGGTGAGCCGGCCTCCGTCCGCCGCGCCGGGCAGGAGCTCACCCTGCGGCCGCGCTCCGACCTCGCCCGCGGGGCGACCTTCCGCACGGCCGTCCGCTACTCCGGCACCCCGCGCACCGTCACCGACGCCGACGGGTCGCGGGAGGGCTGGCTGCCCACCGACGACGGGGCGCTCGCGCTGGGGCAGCCGGCCGGGTCCACGGCGTGGTTCCCCGGCAACCACCACCCCTCCGACAAGGCCACGTACGACGTGACGGTCACCGTCCCCGAGGGCTACCGGGCGATCGGCAACGGCCTGCCCGGCCGCGCCCGCACCGCGGACGGCCGTACCACCGTCACCTGGCGGACCACCGAACCGATGGCCGGCTACCTCGCCACCCTCGCCGTCGGCCGGTTCGACGTCACCACCAGCCGCACTCCGGCCGGGCTGCCGGTCGTCACGGCCACCGACCGCACCGTCACCCGCGAAGCCGCGCCGGTGCTCGCCCGGCTGCCCGAACTGCTCGGCTGGCTGACGGAGAACCTCGGCCCGTACCCCTTCACCTCCGCCGGCGTGATCGTCGAGCGGGAGGGCGACGCGGGGTACGCGCTGGAGACGCAGACGCGGCCGGTCATCCCCGCCGACCAGTTCACCGTCGAGATCCTCGTCCACGAACTGGCCCACCAGTGGTACGGGAACTCCGTCTCCCCCCGCTCCTGGCGCGACATGTGGCTCAACGAGTCGTTCGCGACCTACGCGGAGTGGCTGTACGCGGAGGACTTCGAGGACCGGCCCGCCCAGGAGAACCACGAGGAGGCCTTCGCCGACCCGGCCAACTGGGCGTTCCCGCCCGCCGAGCCGCCGACCGCCGCCGACATCTCGCAGCCGCCCGTGTACGGCAGGGGCGCGATGGTGCTGCACAAGGTGCGCCAGGCCGTCGGCGACGACGCGTTCTTCGGCCTGCTGCGGGGCTGGGCCGCCGAGCACCGGCACGGCAACGCCTCGACGGACGAGTTCACCGCGTACGTCGAGGAGGAGACCGGCGAGGACCTGACGGAGGTCTGGGACACCTGGCTGTACGGCACGGAGAAGCCGGACGCGCCCTGAGCCGCGACGGCCGGCCCGGACGGGGTGCCCGGGACGCCCGGGACGATGCTGATGGCCGGGACGTCCGGGACGTCCGGGACGGCGGGGGCGGTCGAGACGACGTGGCCAGCCGGCATGGCGGGGGCCAGCCGGCACGGCGGGGGGACCGGGTCATCGGGGGCGGGTCGCGGTAGGTCGCGGTGGGTCGGGGCGGACGGTCACAGGGGCTTGCGCAGCACCACGCAGTCGCGGCCGCGTTCCCGGTCCCGGCGGCGGGCGACCTCCTGGTAGCCGATGGCCCGCCAGAAGGTGAGGGCCCGGCGGTTGCCGGCGAGGACGGCGAGCTTGACGCCCGTGCGGCCCCGCTCCCGGAACCGCTTCTCGACGATCTCCGCCAGCTCGCGGCCGAACCCCATGCGGTGGTCGCGGGCGTGGACCATCAGCAGCCCGATCCACGGGTCCGGATCGTCCGGGTCGGGGTGGTGGGCGAGGGTCACGGCCACGCCGATCACCCGGCCGTCGGACCGCGCCAGCAGCACTTCGGCGTCCGGCCTGGCCAGCTCCTCGGCGAGCGAGGTGGCGACCTGCTCGGGCCGGATGTCGTCGGGGTCCGGGAAGTCCCCGCTGAGCTGCTGGAACTCCCGGTTCGAGGCGTACAGCTCGGTGAGTTCGGTCAGGAGCGGGCCCGGGAGGGCGCTCTCCTCGCCGAGCTCCAGCGGTTCCACGATCATGCGGCCCACAGTAGGCAACGGAACGCGCCCCGGCGCGCCGTACGCCACCGGCCCGCGCCCTACGCCACCGGCCCCGCGCCCGTACGCCGCCGGGCCCCGCGCCGTCGCGCGGAGCCCGGTGGCGTCATGCGGCAGCGGCGCGCGCGGGGGCGCGCCGGTGCACCGGTCGGAACGTCAGACGTTCACGCCGAAGTCGCGGGCGATGCCCTCCAGGCCGGAGGCGTACCCCTGGCCCACGGCGCGGAACTTCCACTCGGTGCCGTTGCGGTAGAGCTCGCCGAAGACCATGGCGGTCTCCGTCGCGGCGTCCTCGCTGAGGTCGTAGCGGGCGATCTCGGTGCCGCCGTCCTGGTTGACGATGCGGATGTAGGCGTTGCGGACCTGGCCGAAGTTCTGCGAGCGGTTCACCGCGTCGTAGATGGAGACCGGGAAGACGATCTTGTCGACGTTCTGCGGGAGGCCCGCGAGGTTGACGTTGATCTGCTCGTCGTCACCGCCGCCCTCACCCGTGCGGTTGTCGCCCGTGTGGACGATCGTGCCGTCGGGGGTGGTCTTGTTGTTGAAGAAGACGAAGTGCGCGTCGGAGGCGACCTTGCCGGCCGCGTCCACGCCGATCGCCGAGGCGTCGAGGTCGAAGTCGGTGCCGGTGGTCGTGCGGACGTCCCAGCCGAGGCCCACCGTGACGGCGGTGAGGCCCGGGGCCTCCTTGGTCAGCGAGACGTTGCCGCCCTTGGACAGGCTTACAGCCATGGAAGTGCCTTTCCCTTGCCTGAGTACTCGATGGCGTCACAGCTCATAACGCCGGGCACGCCGAGGTGGTTCCTGCCGCGGAAAAGCGGGTGACGTGGGACTGCGCCATTCGGGAACATGGAGGGCATGTCCGGTCCCCATGTCATCCGCGGTTCGGTCTCCCTGCCGGAGGCCGAGCTCCAGTGGCGATTCTCCAGGTCCTCGGGGCCGGGCGGGCAACACGTCAACACCAGCGACTCCCAGGTGGAGCTGCGCTTCGACCTCGCCCGCACGGAGGCGCTGCCGCCGGTGTGGAAGGAGCGGGCCCTGGAGCGGCTCGCCGGCCGGCTGGTGGGCGGCGTGCTCGTCGTACGCGCCTCCGAGCACCGGTCGCAGTGGCGCAACCGCGAGGCGGCCGCCGTACGGCTCGCGGCGCTGCTGGCGGAGGCGACCGCGCCGCCGCCGAGGCCGCGACGGCCCACGAAGGTGCCGCGGGGGATCAACGAGCGTCGGCTGCGGGAGAAGAAGCAGCGCGCCGAGACGAAGCGCGGCCGCAACTCCCGCGACTGGAGCTGACCGGCCCGGCCCGGGCCGGAGCTCACCGGGCCGGGCCGGGCTGGCCCTGACCGGACTGGACCGGAGCGGACCGGCCCGACCCACTCTGACGGCCTGACCGCCCCTGACCGGGGGCGGTACCGCCCGCCGCCCGCCCGCCCGCCGCCCGCCGACCGCCCGCGCCCGTCGTGCGGCCGGCTGCCGGTGTTCAGGCCAGGTGGCGGTAGGCGCCCCGGAAGTACGTCAGGGGCGCGCCCTCCGGGCTCGGGAGGGCCGTGGCCAGGACCCGGGCGATGACCAGGGTGTGGTCGCCCGCCTCCACCCGCCGCTCGGTGCGGCACTCCAGCGTGGCCAGCGCCCCGCCGACGAGGGGCGCGCCGGTCAGGTCGCCGCGGGTGTACGGGATGTCGGCGAACAGCAGGCGGTCGCTGATCCGGCCCCGCATCGCGAAGCGGCCCGCGATGTGCCGCTGGCTCTCCGCGAGGACGGACACGCCCCACAGCGGCTGCTCCGCCAGCAGGTCGTCCATCCGGGAGCCGTTGCGCAGGCTCACCAGGACCAGCGGCGGGTCCAGCGACACCGACATGAAGGCCGTGGCCGTCATGCCCACGTCCTCGTCCATCGGTGGCTCCACGGCCGTCACCAGGACGACGCCGCCGGCCAGGCGGGACATCGCCGCACGGAATTCCTCGTCGCTCACCCCTTCAGGATGGGGCAGGTCGGAGACTGACACCGGGGTCCGAGTTGTTGGCAGCACACCGGGAACGCTAACCTCGCCCGCCACCCGGCCGCATCGGGCCGGAGGACCAGCGGGATCCCGCCGGGTCCTAGGTCCAAGGATCGATTTGCGCTTCGCAATTTCGGGGAAATGGGCTGGCTATTGTGACTTGAGTCACACAGGGCAGTAATTGTTGACCCTGTGTACCGAGTGCGCAGCTCGCTGTGATTCAGTGGCGGTCAACACCCGCACGAGGAAGCCGCTGACACACCTGGAGTTGTTGCTGTCGAGGTCTCGGGGAGAGCGAGCGATGGAGACCGAGTCGGAGCCGTACGTCCGTCTTGCGACCCTGCGGCAGCTGCACCAGGTCGTCGCCAACCTCAACACGGCCCGGAGCCTGGCCGACACCCTGCAGACGGTCGCCGACGGTGTCATCACCGGCCTGGGCTACGAGCTGTCGTGCGTCAACCTCGTCCGCCCCGACGGCGACCTCGTCGTCGCCGCCTTCGCGGGGAACGCCGCCGCGGAAGCCCTGATCACCGGCCGGGTCGGCTCCCGCGTCTCCTGGGAGCGGCGCCTCCACATGGGCGAGGCGTGGGGGGACCTCCGGTTCATCCCGCACACCGAGGGCTGGGTGCTCATAGACGACGACGTGCCGCAATGGCACACCGAGGGTCCCGAGCCCCGTTTCGAGGACGAGTGGCACCCCCGCGACCGGCTGTACGCCCCCATGTACACCTCCGGTGGGCAGCGCGAGCTCCTCGGCGTCATCTCCGTGGACCGGCCCCGCAACGGCCGTCGCCCCGGCGCCTGGGGGCGCGAGGCGCTCCAGATGTACGCCTCCCAGTCGGCGATTGCGATCAGCAATGCCCGACTGCGCGCAAACATGCAGCGCGCCCTGGTGCGGCTGGAGCGCGAGCAGCAGGCCCTGCGCGCCAGCGAGGAGTCGTTCCGGCAGGCCTTCGAGTACGCCCCGTCCGGCATGGCCATCGCCGAGATGGGCGGTGACCAGCACGGACGGCTCCTCCGGGCCAACGACGCGCTGTGCCGGCTGCTGGGCAGGCCCGCCGCCGTCATGCGCCGGTACTCCTTCGCCGACCTGGTCCACCCGGAGGACGTCGGCACCCTGCTGCGCACCTCCGCCGAGGGCGGCCGCGCCGAGCTGCGGCTCGCCCGCCGGGACGGCACGTACGTCTGGGTCTCCCTGCGGAACTCCGTCGTCGCCGACACCGCCGACGGGCCGCGTTTCCTCCTCACCCACGTCGAGGACATCGAGGAGCGCAAGCGGCACGAGCTGCAGCTCGCCCACCGCGCCTCCCACGACGCGCTGACCGGGCTGCCCAACAGCGCAGAGCTGCGCGCCCGCCTCAGCGCCCGGCTGTGCGCCCGCCCCGACGACCGCGTCCGCGCCACGGCCGCCGACGCCGCCGGGTTCGAGCCGGGCCGCGACGCCGCCGGGTTCGAACCCGCCTACGACACCGCGTACGGCAACGGCCACGCGGACACCGCCCCCTCCGCATACGAGTACGACCACGCCTACCGCGCGGACGGTTTCGACTTCGACCCCTCCGCGCCCGGCGGCCCCTACGACGGCCACGTCCACGCCGTCGCCCCGGACGGCGAGGTCGACGACGGCCGGAAGGGCCTCGCCGTGCTCTTCTGCGACCTCGACGGCTTCAAATCGATCAACGACAGGTTCGGCCATCACACCGGTGACGCCGTGCTCATCGAGGTGGCGCGCCGGCTGAGCGCCGGCGTCCGCGACGGGGACACGGTCGCCCGGCTCGGTGGCGACGAGTTCGTCGTCCTCGCCGACGGCCTCGGCGCGGCCGACGCCGCCGACCTGGCCGTACGCCTGCGCAACGGCATCATCCCGCCCATCCGGGTCGACGGCAGGGCGGTCCGGGTGGGCGCCAGTTTCGGCATCGGCTGGGCCGAGTGCGGGATGTCCGTCGAAGAGGTGCTCAACTCCGCCGACCAGCGGATGTACATGGAGAAGCGGTCCCGGGCCAAGGTGCACCGCCGGGCGGGGTAGCCCGTTCGGGGTAGGCTCGCCGGGGTCGGTGACGGCTGGCGAGCACGGATGAGGAGTGACCAGGGATGGCTGCCGGTAACCACGGCAATGGCGCGGGCACGCCCGAGGACGACGATCCGTTCGGCTACCTGTACGCGGACGGCCAGGCGTCGGGTGCCCAGCCGCCGGGCAGTCAGGGCGGCTACGGCTACCCGGGTCCGACCAGCGGTCAGCCCGGACGCCCCCGAACGTCGTACAACCAGGTCAGGGCGGTCGGCGAGCGCCCGCGGCCCCAGGTCCCGCCGCAGCCGCAGTACGGCCAGGCGCCCGGCGCCCCGTACGGCCAGGCGCCCGGCGCCCCGTACGGCCAGCAGCCCGGCGCTCCGTACGGCCAGCCGCACGCCCAGTACGCCGCGCCCGAGACGTACCCGGGCGGCGCGCCCACCCGGCCCGGCCCGGCGCATGGGGGTCGCGGCGGTCGCGGCGGCCCCAACACCAAGGGCCTGCTGATCGGCGCCGTCGCCGTGGTCCTCGTGGTGGTGGTCGGCATCACTGTGGCGCTCCTCACCAACGGCGACGACGACAAGGACAAGGCGAACCCCGCCCCGGGCGCCTCGGTCTCCGCCTCCCAGGAACCGGGCGACACCCAGCCCTCCCCGTCGACCGACCCCGGCGCGGCCCAGCCGCAGACGCAGAAGCGGGACGCGGCGACGCTCCAGCTCACCCCGCCCGCCGTGCTCGGCACGGAGGTCAAGGGCGCGAAGGGCGCCGACGGCGCGTACGTGATGTTCAACGGTGTCGGCGGTGCGGCCAGCTGGAAGGTCGACGTGCCGGAGGACGGCCAGTACACGCTGTTCCTGACGTACAGCGTCCCCGGCAAGGACGCGAAGGCGTCCCTCACGGTCAACAACGGCAAGCCGCGCAAGATCAACATGTCGAACTTCGCGCACGCCCCGGAGGGGTCGTGGGAGAAGGGCTGGACCGAGACGTACTCCTGGGTCCAGCTGCACAAGGGCGAGAACACCCTGAAGATGTCCTGCGAGCCGGGCAACGACTGTGACGCCTACCTCGACCAGGTCTGGCTCAAGCCGGGCCAGCTCCGCCGCGACAGCTAGGACCTGCCGGGCCCGTTGCCCTCCGCGGACCCGTCAGGACCTGTCGTGACGGCGGTAGGTGTCGGCCCGTGAGGTCCTGCCGGGCCGCCGGTACGTGTCGGGCCGTCGGAACAGGTCGGTCCGTCAGAGCGTGCCCTCTCGTCGGAACGTGTCGGGCCGTCAGGTGGTGGCGGTCGCGCCGGTCCTGTCGGGTCGGTCGGGGCCGCCGGTGATCACCGTCAGGAAGCGGGCGACCGTTTCCGCCATCGCCTCGCGGGCCCCGGTGAGGTAGGGGCGGGGATCCACCGCGGCGGGGTGCCGCGCCAGGTGGGAGCGGAGCGCCGTCGTGTAGGCGGTGTTCAGGGCCGTGCCCACGTTGACCTTCGTCATGCCGGCGCGGACCGCGGCCCGCAGTTCGGCGTCCGGGACGCCCGAGGAGCCGTGCAGGACCAGCGGGACCGGGACCGCCGTGCGCAGGGCGGCGATCAGGGCGTGGTCGAGGGTGGCCGTCCGCTCCGTCATCGCGTGGGTCGAGCCGACCGCGACGGCCAGCGCGTCCACGCCCGTCTCCGCCACGTACGCGACGGCCTCCGCCGGGTCGGTGCGCACGCCGGGGGTGTGGGCGTCCAGCGGCGGTTCGCCGGCCTTGCCGCCGACGCGGCCCAGCTCCGCCTCCACCCACATGCCGCGTGCGTGGCCCCAGCGGACGGCCTCCGCCGTGGCCTTCACGTTGTCGCCGTAGCCGAGCCGCGACGCGTCGACCATCACCGAGTCGATGCCGGCCGCGTGGGCGGCGTGCAGCAGTTCCGGGGTGACCACGTGGTCCAGGTGGAGGGCGAGGGGCGCGCGGGAGGCGCGGGCCACGGCCGAGGCGGCCGCCGCGACGGCGGAGAGGTCCCCGCCGTGGAAGCGGACGGCGTTCTCGGAGATCTGGAGGACCGCCGGCCGGCCGGCGCGTTCCGCCCCGGCCGCGACGGCCTCGGCGTGCTCCAGGGTGATGACGTTGAACGCGGCGACGGCGCGGCCCGCCGCCCGCGCCGGTGCGACGAGGTCAGCGGTGCTGACGAGGGGCATGTCCGGATCCTTCCGCCGTGAGCCGTGAGCCGTGAGCCGTGAGCCGTGGGCCGTGGGCCGTGAGCCGTGAGCCGTGGGCCACGGGCCGTGAGCCGTGGACCGTGGCCGTGGGTGACGGCGGATCAGGCCGCGGTGGCGAGCTCCCGGACCGACACCCGTTCCAGCAGTTCCCCGTACCGGTCGGCGTCGAACTCGCCGGCCGCCCTGGCGTGCACGGTGGCCGTCGCCAACGCGGTCGCCCGGGCCAGGCGTTCGGGCCAGGGCGCCCCCTCGACCAGCGCCGACAGCAGGCCGGCGACCGCCGAGTCGCCCGCCCCGGTCGGGTTGCCGGCGACGCGGGCGGGCGGGGCGGCCTGCCAGGTGCCGTCCGGGGTGACCGCGAGGAGCCCCTCCGCGCCGAGGGAGGCGACCACCGCGTGCGCGCCGCGGCGGCGGGCGTCGCGGGTGGCGCGCAGCGGCTCGCGGGCGCCGGTGAGGGCGGCGAGCTCGTCGGCGTTCGGCTTGACCAGGTCGGGTCGGGCGGCGATGCCCCGGCGCAGCGGTTCGCCACTCGTGTCGAGGAGCACCGGCACGCCGGCGGCGCGGGCGCGGCGGACGAGTTCGGCGTACGCGCCGACGTGCACGCCGCGCGGGAGGCTGCCGCAGAGGGCGACCGCTCGGGCTCCGTCGAGCAGTTCCGCGTAGACGGAGAGGAAGGCGGCCCACTCGGCGGGGGTGATCACCGGGCCGGGTTCGTTGAGCTGTGTGGTGTCCCCGCTCGCGGAGTCGACGACGGCGACCGTACGGCGGGTGGCGCCGGCGCTGGGCACCAGGGCGTCCCGTACGGGCAGCGGGGCGAGCAGGCCGCGCAGGACCTCCCCGGTGGGGCCGCCCGCGAAGCCCGTCACGACCGTCTCGTGGCCCAGGGCGGCCAGGACGCGGGCGACGTTGACGCCCTTGCCGCCGGGGCGCTCCACCACGTCGGTCACCCGGTGCGTGGCGTGCGGCACGAGCGCCGGCACGGTGTAGGTGAGGTCGAGCGCGGTGTTGAGCGTGACCGTGAGGATCAACGGTTCCAACACCCCCGGAAGGTCGTGGACCGGCTGCTTGCGGAGGCCCGGCCCGGAAAGATCACGGTGCACGATCATGCCAAACGGAAGGCGGCCGGGCCCAGCCCCCTGGACCGGCCACCTCGCGGCAAACGGCCGGATCATCAGCCCACTTGGGGCTCAACCACCCATTCGCCCCTGCGCATCACGCCCGCGAGGGCGAAGTCGGCGTCCAGGACGACCAGGTCGGCGTCCTTGCCCGGTTCGAGGGAGCCGATCCGGTCGTACAGGCCGAGCAGCTTCGCCGGGTTGGCGGAGATGGCCTGGACGACCGCCTCGACGGGCAGCCCGTCGACGGTCGCCGCCCGCCGGAACGCCGTGTCGAGCGTGAGGGTGGAGCCGGCGATGGAGCCGCCCTCGACGAGCCGGGCCACGCCGTCGCGCACCTCCACCGCCAGTGGGCCGAGGCTGTACACGCCGTCGCCGAAACCGGCCGCGTCCATGGCGTCGGTGATGAAGGCGACCCGGGCGGCGCCGGCCCGGTGGAAGGCCAGTTCGAGGGCGGCGGGGTGGAGGTGCGTACCGTCGTTGATCAACTCGACGGTGACCCGCTCGTCCTCCAGGAGGGCGGCGATCGGTCCCGGCGCGCGGTGGCCCAGGCCGGGCATCGCGTTGAACAGGTGCGTGGCGACGGTGGCGCCCGCGTCGATCGCCTCCACGGTCTGCTCGTACGTGGCGTCCGTGTGGCCGATCGCGGCGATGACGCCGTGCTCGGCGAGGAGGCGTACGGAGTCGATGCCGCCGGGCAGTTCGGTGGCGAGGGTGACCATGCGGGCGTGGCCGCGCGCGGCGTCGACCAGCTTGCGCACCTCGGCCGGGTCCGGGTCGCGCAGCAGCGCCTCGCTGTGGGCGCCCTTGCGGCACGGGGAGATGAACGGTCCCTCGAAGTGGATGCCCGCGATGTCGCCCTGCTCGGCGAGTTCGGACAGCTCGCCGGCGCGGTGCGCGAGGAAGTCCATGTCGCCGGTGACGGTCGACGCGACCAGGGTGGTCGTGCCGTGCAGCCGGTGGGTGCGGATGCCCCGGAGCACCTCGTCGAGGGTGCCCGAGGTGAAGGAGGCGCCGCCTCCGCCGTGGTTGTGGAGGTCCACGAAGCCGGGGACGACCCAGTGCCCGGAGAGGTCCAGCACGTCGGCGCCGGCGACGGCCGCGATGTCGGCGGGGCCAGTGGTGCGGGCGGGGCCCGAGGGGCCGGCGGGGCCCGCGGTGCCGGTCGTGGTGGCGGTGGTAGCGGTGGCGCGGCGGTCCGTGGTGGTGGCGGGGCGGCCGCCCGTGGTGTCGGTGATCCGGGTGCCCTCGACGGTGACCCGCCCACCCTCGACGACGCCGGTCGGCAGCACCACGCGGGCCCCGGCGAGGACCTTGCGGTCGGCGTGAACGGCCATCAGGGGGATACCTCCAGGTCGGTGGCGAGCTCGGCGGCGAGCAGGTCCCAGGCGAGGAGCCCCGCGCCCAGGCAGCCGGCCGTGTCCCCGAGGGCCGCGGGCACGATGGCGGGCCGCTGCTGGAACGTGATGCGCTCCGCCACGGCGGCCCTGAGGGGTGTGAACAAGGTTTCCCCGGCCTCGGCGAGACCGCCACCGATGATCAGGGTGCGGGGGTCCAGCAGGGTGAGCGCGGTGACCAGCCCGTCGGCCAGCGCGTCGACGGCGTCCTGCCAGACGCGGACGGCGCGCTCGTCCCCCGAGGCGACGGCCTCGGCGCAGTCGGCGGCGTCCGCGTCCGGGTCGCCGCTCGCCTCCGCCCAGGCCCGGGTCACGGCCGCGGCCGACGCCAGGGTCTCCAGGCAGCCGCGCCCGCCGCAGCCGCAGGCGGGGCCGCCGGGACGGACGACGATGTGGCCGATCTCGCCGGCGCAGCCGTGCGCGCCCGCCTCGATGGTGCCGTCGATGCCGATGGCGCCCGCGATGCCGGTACCCAGGGGCACGAACAGGAACCGGTCCGCGCCCCGGCCCGCTCCCACGCGCCCCTCGGCGAGCCCGCCGGTGCGCACGTCGTGGCCGAGCGCGACGGGCAGCCCGCCGAGCCGCTCGCCCAGCAGGGCGCGCAGCGGGACGTCGCGCCAGCCGAGGTTGGCGGCGTACACGGCGACGCCGTCGACGGGGTCGACGACCCCGGGCACGGCGACGCCGGCGGCCTCGGCCCGTACGCCGTACCGCTCCTCACCGTGGGCGAGGAGCTCGGCCGCGAAGTCGAGGATCGTGCCCACGACGGCGTCCGGGCCGCGCTCGCGCCCGGTGGCCCGCCGCGCCTCGTACAGCAGTGCCCCGTCGGCCCCGACCAGGGCGGCCTTCATGCCGGTGCCGCCCACATCGAGGGCGATGACGTGTCTCACGGGAGACAGTTTCACCCGAGGGGCGTGAAAGGTCTAGTCCACTTCGTTGATTGTTGCCCCGGCATACAAATCGGATGAGCGGACGATCGGGGGGCGGTCGCGGGCGACCGGCCGCCCGCCCGGCGACGGCGCCGCCGGGCGGCCGTACCGGAGGAAGGGGACCGCCGGGTCAGGAGAGGATCACGCTCCGCGTGAGGTGGCGCGGCCGGTCCGGGTCGCTGCCGCGCGCCTCCGCCAGGGCCACGGCGAGCCGCTGGGCCCGCACCAGGTCGGCCATCGGGTCCGCCGAGGCGTGGGCGTGCAGAGTGCCGCCCACCCGGGCGACGTCGGCCGCCAGCCCCTCCGGCAGGGCACCGAACACCCACGTCACCCGGCCGGGCCCGGTGATCGAGATCGGGCCGTGGCGGTACTCCATCGCCGGGTACGCCTCCGTCCAGGCGCCCGCCGCCTCCCGCATCTTCAGCCCCGCCTCCAGTGCCAGCCCGTACGTCCAGCCGCGTCCGAGGAACGTCCACTGGTCGGCCGCCAGCACGGCCTCCGGCAGCGGTTCCGTCACGGCCAGCTCCGCGTCGACCGCCGCGAGCTCGACCGGCTTCACACCCGGTACGGGACCGAGGCCCGCGCGCAGGAACGCCAGCGCCGTCGTCGCGAACCGCGTCTGCACCACCGAGTCCTCGTCCGCCCAGTCCAGCACGGCCACCGCGTCGGCTGCGTCCACCACCGGCGTCGCCGCGTCGGCCGTCAGCGCCGCCGTGCGCGTCACCCCGCGCACCCGCGCCAGCAGCTCCAGCACCTCCGTCGTCGTCCCGGACCGGGTGATCGCCACGACCCGGTCGTACGCGGCGGCCCGGCCGACCGGGAACTCGGACGCGGCGAACGCGTCCGTCTCGCCCTCCCCGGCCGCCTCGCGCAGCGCCGCGTAGGCGATGGCCATGAACCAGGACGTGCCGCAGCCGGTCACGGCGACGCGCTCACCCGGTCGCGGAAGCACATCCGGGGCCCCGGCGGCGGTCCGCGCGGCGCGGCGCCAGCAGCTCGGCTGGGTGGTGATCTCGGCGGCGGTACGGGACATGCGCGGGCTCCCACTGTCGTCGTCTGCGGACGCTCCGGAACGT
The DNA here is from genome assembly GCF_024600715.1 of Streptomyces changanensis. Lineage (NCBI taxonomy): Bacteria > Bacillati > Actinomycetota > Actinomycetes > Kitasatosporales > Streptomycetaceae > Streptomyces > Streptomyces changanensis. The sequence goes on along the minus strand of NZ_CP102332.1, from coordinate 3,055,957 downwards.
ACCCATCGGTAGGCCCCCGGTCGTCGGGCGTTGCGGAAGCGATACCAAGGAACCCCGGTGGTTTAGACCTAGGTGTAGACCTCCTATCCTGCCGGGAAGCGAATTCGCGTTCGATGTGGAGCAAAGGGTGGGTAAGGCAGTGCGCCGCTACAAGGGACTGACCGCGGCGATGGCCGCACTGACGATCACGGCCACCCTGTCGGGCTGCGGAGCGGATTCCGCCGGAGAGGTCACCCTGAAGCTGGTCGCCGCCGACTACGGCAGCAACAGCGCCAACACGTCGCAGAAGTACTGGGACGAACTGGCCCGCGCGTACGAGAAGAAGACGCCCGGCGTGAAGATCGACGTCACCGTCCTGTCCTGGAAGGACGTCGACCGCGAGGTCGCCGAGATGGTCGACCGCGGCGAGGCGCCGGACATGGCGCAGATCGGCGCGTACGCGGACCACGCGCGGGCGGGCCGGCTGTACTCCGCCGACACCCTCCTCTCCGTCCCCACCCAGGCGAACTTCCTGCCCATGCTGCGGCAGGCCGGCGAGGTGGACCGGGCCCAGTACGGCATGCCGTTCGGCGCCAGCACCCGGATGCTCTTCTTCAACGAGAAGCTCTTCCAGGAGGCCGGCGCCACGCCGCCCGGCAGCTGGGACGAGCTGCAGAAGGCGGCCCAGAAGCTCAAGGCCAAGGACGTGAAGTACCCCTACGCGCTGCCGCTCGGGCCCGAGGAGTCCCAGGCCGAGACCATGATGTGGCTGCTCGGCGGTGGCGGCGGCTACCGGGACACGACCGGCACCGCGTACCAGATCGACTCGCCCGCGAACGTCGAGACGTTCGGCTGGTTGAAGAAGGAACTCGTCGGCAAGGGCCTCACCGGCCCCGTCGCCCCCGGTGAACTCGACCGGCAGGAGGCGTTCGACGCCTTCGTCCGCGGCGAGGTCGGCATGCTCAACGGCCACCCGACGCTGATGGCGACCGCCGAGAAGGCCGGGGTGAAGGTCGGCACGGTGCCGCTGCCCGGCGTCGCCGGCAAGTCCAAGGCGACGCTCGGCGTGGCCGACTGGATGATGGCGTTCAAGCAGAACGGCCACCGCAAGGAGATAGGCCACTTCCTGGACTTCGTGTACCAGGACAAGAACGTCATGGCCTTCTCCGACCGGTACGACCTGCTCCCCGTCACCGTCTCCGCGAGCGACGCCATGGAGGCGGACGAGCAGCACGCGGCGATGCGGCCGTTCCTGGAGGAGCTGGCCGGCTCGGAGCTGTACCCCGTCGGCGACACCTCGTGGGCGCGGGTGAGCGAGAGCGTGAAGAAGAACATCGGCCGGGCCGTCGCCCCCGGCGGCGAGCCGCGCGCCGTCCTGGAGCAGATCGCCCGGGACGCCCGGTCGGCCCAGTCCTCGGCGTCGGCGCGGTAGCTTAAGTTGCTGATATGACCGAACGCCCCGCACTCGACGACCGCGCCCGCGCGGTCCTGGCCATGGAACGGCGCTCCTGGCCGGGGCCGGGGGCGAAGGAACGGGCGATCCGCGAGCAGCTGGACCTCTCGCCGGTCCGGTACTACCAGCTGCTGAACGCCCTCCTCGACGACGAGCGCGCCCTCGCCCACGACCCGGTCACGGTCAACCGCCTCCGCCGCCTGCGCGCCACCCGAGAATCCCACCGCTGACCCACCCGCCCCGCCGGCGCGACCCCCACCGGGGACCCCGGCGGGGGTCGGCCCGCGTGGACCCCGGGCACGCCGAAACCGCACCGCGGTCGCGCCGGACACCCACCCGCCCGACGCGCCGGACGCCCGCCCGGCGCGGACGCGCCGGAGCCCATCGCGCCGGAACGCCGGACGCGCCGGACATCCACCCGCCCGCCGCGCCGGACGCCCGCCCAGCGCGGACGCGCCGGGGCCCATCGCGCCGGAGCCCCGGACGCGCCGGGGGCCCGCGGCCGACGGCCACCGGCCGGGAGCGCCGCCGCGGGGCACTGCCGGCCGCGGCCACCACCCCTCCGCGGCCTGTAGGTCCCGCTGCGGCGGTTCCTCCGCGGCCGTGGGGCGTCCCAAGGTGCGGGACGGCCGCGGGGTGTGGTGGCCGGGGGTGTCTGCTGCGGGGTGGGCTTGCCAGGGAGGACGGGGGGACTGCGGCCGCCACCCCTTCGCGGCCCGCGCGTCCCGCCACGGTGGTTCCTCCGCGGCCGTGGGGCGTCCCGGGGGCGCGGGACAGCCGCGTGGCGGCCCGGGGTGTCTGCCGCTGGGCTTCGCAGGGAGGGCGGGGGACTATGGCCGCCGCCCCTTCGCGGCCTGTAGGTCCCGCTGTGGTGGTTCCTCCGCGGCCGCGGGGGCGTCCCGGGGGCGCGGGACAGCCGCGTGGCGGCCCGGGGTGTCTGCCGCCGGGGGGCTTCGCAGGGAGGGCGGGGGACTGTGGCCGCCGCCGCTTCGCGGCCCGTGCGTCCCGCTGTGGCGGTTCCTCCGCGGCCGTGGGGCGTCCCGGGGGCGTGGGACGGCCGTCCGGCCACGGGCGGGTGGCCCTGGGGTTCGCGGCGGGTGTCGGAGGTGGCGGCCGCGCCCGCGCGGTCCGGTCCTCCCGCCACGGCGGGTACTCCGCGGCCGGGAGCGGGTCCGGTGAGGGCTTCGGCGCGGGGCGTCCCCGGGGTGACGCGGTGGCTCGGTGTCGGCGGCGGCCGGACGCGGCCGGGGCGGGGAGGTGTGTCCCGGGGGCGTACGGGATAGGTACGCACACATGTCCAGTTACCCGGATGACAGCCTTCCCGTGCCCGCCACGGCCGCCGGTCGTGAGGGCCTGGCCGCGATCCTGGCGCGGCCCCGCACCGCCGTCGTGGCCGTCGACTTCGACGGGACCCTCGCGCCGATCGTCGCCGACCCCGAGCAGGCCCGCGCCCACCCGGACGCCGTGCCCGCGCTCGCCGAGCTGGCCCCGTGCGTCGGCTCCGTCGCGGTGGTCACCGGGCGCCCGGCCGGCGTCGCGGTCCGGTACGGCGGCTTCGCCGGGGTGCCGGGCCTGGACCGCCTCGTCGTCCTCGGCCACTACGGCGCCGAACGCTGGGACGCCCGCACCGGCGAGGTCCGCGCCGCCCCCGAGCACCCGGGCGTCGCGGCGGCGCGCGCCGAACTGCCCGGCGTCCTGGAGCGGGCCGGCGCGTGGCCCGGGACGTGGATCGAGGAGAAGGGCCGCGCGGTCGCCGTCCACACGCGCCGCGCGACCGACCCGCAGGCGGCGTTCGACGCCCTGGTGGATCCCCTCGCCGACCTGGCCACCCGGCACGGGCTCGTCGTGGAACCGGGCCGCATGGTCCTGGAGCTGCGCCCGCCCGGGATGGACAAGGGCGAGGCGCTCCTGGAGCACGTGCGCGCCACGGGCGCCGGGGCGGTCCTGTACGCGGGGGACGACCTGGGTGACCTGCCGGCCTTCGCCGCGGTGGAGAAGCTCCGCGCCGAGGGCGTCCCGGGCCTGCTGGTGTGCAGCGGCAGCGACGAGGTGAGCACCCTCGCCGCCCGCGCCGACCTCACCCTCCCGGGCCCGGCCGCCGTGGTCGGCTTCCTCGCCTCCCTGGCCCGCGCCCTCCCGCACTGACCGAACAGCCCGGGCGGCGCATACGTTGCATGCCCGCGTACGGCGAACGGCCCCGGCACACGCCGGGGCCGTTCGCCGTACGCACGGGCGGGACCCGCCGGGGTCACAGGGCGCGGAGGGCCTCCAGCTGGTCGAGGAACCAGCGCTGCGGCGGGAGGGCGGTGGCCGCGGCGGCGAGGCGCTCGGTGCGTTCGGCGCGTTCGGCGGCCGGCATGGAGAGCGCCTCGTGCAGGGCCCGGGCGGTGCCGGTGACGTCGTACGGGTTGACCGTCACCGCGGCGTCGCCGAGCTCCTCGTGCGCCCCGGCCTCGCGGGACAGGACCAGGGCGCAGCCCCCGTCGGAGACGACCGGGACCTCCTTGGCGACCAGGTTCATGCCGTCCCTGATGGGGTTGACCAGCGCCACGTCGGCGAGGCGGTACGCGGCGAGGGAGCGGGCGAAGTCGTCCTTCACGTGCAGCAGGACCGGCGTCCAGCCGTCCGTGCCGTACGCGGTGTTGATCTCGTCCGCCAGCCGGGAGACCTCCGCGGTGTACTCCCGGTACACGGCGAGGTCCTGGCGGGAGGGGTAGGCGAAGGCGATGTGGACGACCCGCTCGCGCCACTCGGGGTGCTCCTCCAGCAGCGCCCGGTAGGAGAGCAGGCCGCGCACGATGTTCTTCGACAGCTCCGTGCGGTCCACGCGGATGACGGTCTTCCGGTCCGCCCCGCCGATCTGCTCCCGCAGCGTCGCCATGCGGTCCTCGACGTCCGCCTCGCGCGAGCGGGCGCGCAGGAAGTCGGCGTCGGCGCCCAGGCCGTGCACGCCGATCCGCGTGTCGCCCGTGCCGCCGACGAGCCGCTCGCAGCAGGCGGCGAAGGAGTCCGCCCAGCGGCGGGTGAGGAAGCCGAGCCGGTCCGCGCCGAGCATCCCGCGCAGCAGCTCGCGGGCGACGTCGTCGGGGAGCATGCCGAAGTAGTCCGGCGGCGCCCACGGGGTGTGCGAGAAGTGGCCGATGCGCAGGTCGGGGCGGAGCTCGCGGAGCATGCCGGGGGCCAGCGCGAGGTGGTAGTCCTGGATGAGGACCGCCGCGCCCGGGGCCGCCTCCGCCGCGAGCGCCTCGGCGAAGGCGCGGTTGTACGCCCGGTACGCCTCCCAGCGCGTGCGGAACTCCGCGTCGAAGGCCGGCTCCAGGGGCGTCTGGTAGAGCATGTGGTGCACGAACCACAGCACGGAGTTGGCGATGCCGTTGTAGGCGGCGGCGTGCGTCTCCGCGTCGATGTCCAGCATGCGGACGCCCGTCTCGCCGACGCCCCGGCGCACCGCCTCGCGGTCGCCGTCGCCCAGCGCGGCGCACACCCACACCGCGCCCGCGTCGGGCCCGATCGCGGAGAGCCCGGAGACCAGGCCCCCGCCACCGCGCCTCGCCTCCAGCTCGCCGTCCTCCCGCAGCGCGTAGCTGACCGGACCGCGATTCGATGCCACCAGGATGTCCGAGACCATGAGGCCAACCTAGCCCGCGCCGGAAACGCTCAAACGTGCGGAAACGAACCCGCCGGCCGTCAGGCCACCCGGCGCTTCCGCACGTACTCCGCCACCTCGACCATCGGCGGGCGCTCCTCCGTGTCCACCGGGTGGGTACGCGGCGCGAACCCCGCCTCGGTGCGCTCGAACTGCGTCAGCCGCGGCCGCACCAGGTGCCCGCGCGACAGCCGCAGCTGGGCCGTGCGGTAGATCGCCGCGGCCATCCGCCCCAGCGCCCGGTCGTCCTGGTGGCGGTGGAGGCGCACGCCCACGTCGACCTGCGCCAGCGCGTCCAGCCCCACCAGGTGCAGCGCGTCCACCAGCAGCGCCAGTTCCACGCCGTACCCCACCGGGAAGGGCAGCCGCTCCAGCAGCGAGCGACGGGCCGCGTACTCCCCGCCGAGCGGCTGGACGAACCCGGCCAGCTGCGGCCAGTGCAGGTTCAGCAGCGGCCGCGCGACCAGCTCCGTCACCCGTCCGCCCTGCCCGGCGGCGGGTCCGGAGCCGAGCGGCCGGTCGTACGTGGCCTTCACGAACTCGACGTCCGGGTCGGTCAGCAGCGGCCCCACGATGCCCGTCACGAAGTCCGCGCGGAACTCACGCAGGTCGGCGTCGACGAAGCACACCACGTCCCCGCCGGTCACCAGCAGGGAGCGCCACAGCACCTCGCCCTTGCCCGGGACGGCGGGTATCCGCGGCAGCACGTCGTCCCGCGCCACCACGCGCGCGCCGGCCGCCGCGGCGACCTCGGCCGTGCGGTCGGTCGAGCCGGAGTCGAGGACGACGAGCTCGTCGACGAGCGGCACCGCTTCCGACATCAGCTCCCGCCGGATCACGGTGACGATCTCGCCGACCGTCGCCTCCTCGTCCAGCGCGGGCAGGACGACGCTCACCGTCGTGCCGCGGGCCCGCTTGGCGGCGAGCAGCCGGTCCACGGGCCGGTCGGCCACGGACCAGGACCGCCGCTCCAGCCAGCGCTCCACCTCTTCCAGCACGCGCGCCTCTCCTCGGGTCGTCCCACAACCGCAGGTGATCCATCTCGTAGGTCGGACGCCCCTCTCGGACACCCACCCCTTCGGTTACAGTCTTGAACAACGCGTGAGACGCCCGCATGCCGGGGTCCCGCGCCGACAACCACATACCGCTCATCCAGAGGGGCAGAGGGAAACGGCCCGATGAAGCCCCGGCAACCCTCCAGTCGGTCTCGCACGCGCACGTGCCCGCGAGGTCCCCGGCTAGGGAAGGTGCCAAATCCGTCTCACGGCGAAAGACGCCAGTGAGAAAGATGAGGAGAAAGGGCCTCGCCTCCCATGGCTGTGCAGACCACCGCACCCACCAGCGCCACCTCCGTCGACCTCGGCCCCGCCGCCGGACTCTCCTGTCGCGAATGCGGTGAGCGCTTCGCGCTCGGCCCGATCTTCGCCTGCGAGTTCTGTTTCGGCCCCCTCGAAGTGGCCTACGACCTCCCGGCCGGCGACCCGGAGGAGCTGCGCAAGCGGATCGAGGCCGGCCCGGCCAACATCTGGCGCTACGCCCCCCTCCTGCCCGTCCCGGCCGACGTCGCCGACAAGCCCAACCTGAACCCCGGCTGGACGCCCCTCGTGCGGGCCGACAACCTCGCCCGCGAGCTGGGCGTCGCGCCGGGCAGGCTGTTCGTCAAGGACGACTCCGGGAACCCGACCCACTCCTTCAAGGACCGCGTGGTCGCCCAGGCCCTGGAGGCCGCCCGCGCCTTCGGCTTCACCACCCTGTCCTGCTCCTCCACCGGCAACCTCGCGGGCGCGGTGGGCGCCGCCGCCGCCCGCGCCGGCTTCCGCTCGTGCGTGTTCATCCCGCACGACCTGGAGCAGGGCAAGGTCGTCATGGCCGCGGTCTACGGCGGCGACCTCGTCGGCATCGAGGGCACGTACGACGACGTCAACCGCTTCTGCTCGGAGCTCATCGGCGACCCGCTCGGCGAGGGCTGGGGCTTCGTCAACGTCAACCTCCGCCCGTACTACGCCGAGGGCTCCAAGACCCTCGCGTACGAGATCTGCGAGCAGCTCGGGTGGCGGCTCCCCGACCAGCTGGTGATCCCGATCGCGTCCGGCTCGCAGCTGACGAAGATCGACAAGGGGCTGCAGGAACTGATCCGGCTGGGCCTGGTCGAGGACAGGCCGTACAGGATCTTCGGCGCCCAGGCGGAGGGCTGCTCCCCGGTGTCGGCCGCCTTCAAGGCCGGCCACGACGTCGTGCGCCCGCAGAAGCCGAACACGATCGCCAAGTCGCTCGCCATCGGCAACCCGGCGGACGGACCGTACGTCCTCGACATCGCCCGCCGCACCGGCGGCGCGGTGGAGGACGTGGACGACGCGCAGGTCGTCGACGCGATCAAGCTGCTGGCCCGCACCGAGGGCATCTTCGCCGAGACGGCGGGCGGCGTGACGGTGGGCGTGACGCGCAAGCTCGTCGAGCAGGGCCTCCTCGACCCGACCCTCACCACCGTCGTCCTCAACACCGGCGACGGCCTCAAGACCCTGGACGCGGTCGCCCCGACGACCGGTCCCACCGCGACCATCCGCCCGAGCCTGGACGCGTTCCGGGACGCCGGCCTCGCCCACTGACCCCCGGGAGACACGAAACATGAGCGTCAACGTCCGCATCCCCACCATCCTCCGCACGTACACGGACGGCCGGTCCGAGGTCGAGGCCGAGGGGGCCACCCTCGCCGAGGTCATCGAGTCCCTGGAGAAGAACCACCCGGGCATCGCCGCGCGCGTCCTCGACGACCAGGGGCAGCTGCGCCGCTTCGTGAACGTCTACGTCAACGACGACGACGTCCGCTTCGAGGGCGGGCTCGCCACGTCGACCCCCGACGGCGCGGGCGTCTCGATCATTCCGGCGGTCGCGGGCGGTTGCTGAGTTCCCTTCCGCTTTTCCCCGTTGCCCCCTCCGCCGACAAAAGCGGAGGGGGCAATTCTGCATGGTTGAGCGCGGTAGAGTTGGGGAAGTCCCCGCCGCCGCCTGTGCCACGTGCATATGAGAATGCGCCCGGCCGCGACAAGATGTAGCCAAAGTAGCGTCGTTTCTTGCGAACTTTGCGCCGTTTGCCCGGCCCGACTTGCCCGGGGTTATGAGCATTGCGGACAGGTTCTCCCTTCGCCGGTGCTCGGAATTCTCGTCCGATTGACCTGTTGCAGAGGGCAGTTGGGCAGATACATTCAGCCGCGGTCGACGCGTTCCGGCGCACGCTCCTGGGGCGTCCCCGGCTCGGAGAGTCAGGGGTTCGGTCAGTGGGCGAGGTCTGACCCGGGTCCGCGAAGTGCGGTCCTGTGCAAGGGCCAGTAATAGGGGAGTTAGGCATGGCTCAGGGCACCGTCAAGTGGTTCAACGCGGAGAAGGGGTACGGCTTCATCGCGGTCGACGGTGGTGCGGATGTTTTCGTCCACTACAGCGCGATCCAGATGGATGGCTACCGCACCCTTGAGGAGGGCCAGCGGGTCGAGTTCGAGATCTCGCAGGGTCAGAAGGGTCCGCAGGCGGACATGGTCAAGATCGCCGTCTAGGTACGACGCGTCCGGCCAACGGCATTGCGACGGAGGGCCCGCACCCCGGCACCGGGGTGCGGGCTTTCCGCCCGTCCCGGGGCCGGCCGCCCGCCCGGACCGCGCCCGCGCACGCCCGGTGCCCGGGTGCCGCGCGCCGTCCGTGCCGGATGGGGCGCTCCAGGCCGCCACGCGGGTTCGTGCCCGGGGTGCGTGAGGGGCGAGCGGCGCGGGGCCGCGCCCCGGCCGGTACGGCCCCCATCGTCGCGCGGGTTCGCGCCGCCCGGGTGCGTGAGGGTGGGTGGTGCGAGGCGACGCCTCCTCGACGGGTGCGTACGCCCCTCCGGCCGGTACGCCCCCGGCCGGTACGCCCCGGCCTGTAGGACCCCGCGGGCGCCCGGGGTGCGTGAGGAGTGAGGGGTGCGGGGCCGCCCCCTCGGCGGGCACGCCCCTCCGGTGCGTACGCCCCCGGCCCGCACGCCCCGCCGCCCGTCATGAACGCGCCCGTGTCCGCGGTCCCCGCGCGCCGTCTCCGTTCCGGTGCGCCGGTGCCCGTGCGCGGCCGCGCGGCGTGGTCCGCGACCGTGTCCGGCGAACGCCCGCCCCGTCCGACCCGCGTCGTACGCGTGGGGCGGCGGTGGCCCCGCCGCGCGCGTTGCCGGCTTCCGCGGGCCTGGCGCGGGACGCCTCCGGCCCCCGGTCGCCGAGTCCGCGCGGTGCCGGCCGCCGGGGGCGCCGGCGCCCGGTGGTGTCCGCGGCGGGGTGCCGCACCCGGTGGTCCCCGGGTGCGCGCACGGCGCCGGTGGACGCGCCCCGCGCGCACGCCCGGTGGGGGCGCGCGGGGTGGTTCGCGGAGGGCGATCGCAGGCCCCGTCACGGGGTGGGGCGCTTGCACTCTCCTAGGGCGAGTGCTAATCATTGGCATTAGCACTCTGAGAGTGAGAGTGACAACCAAGGACCTCGTGGGTGAGGCCCGCAGGGCGGCGTGGGGCAGGGAACCACGCGGCACACGGGCCGTCCGTCGCGGGCGCCAGCGCGGTCCGGAGCAATCCTTCCCCAAGCTCTCTACTGCGTCCGAGCAGGGGAGACCCCATCAGTCCGGGAGGACCACTTCACATGGCCAAGATCATCGCGTTCGACGAGGAGGCACGGCGCGGTCTCGAGCGCGGGATGAACCAGCTCGCCGACGCCGTCAAGGTCACCCTTGGTCCCAAGGGTCGCAACGTCGTCCTCGAGAAGAAGTGGGGCGCCCCCACGATCACCAACGATGGTGTGTCCATCGCCAAGGAGATCGAGCTCGAGGACCCGTACGAGAAGATCGGCGCCGAGCTGGTCAAGGAAGTCGCCAAGAAGACGGACGACGTCGCCGGTGACGGTACGACCACCGCGACCGTCCTCGCCCAGGCGCTCGTCCGCGAGGGTCTGCGCAACGTCGCCGCCGGCGCCAACCCGATGGCCCTGAAGCGCGGCATCGAGAAGGCCGTCGAGGCCGTCTCCGGTGCGCTGCTGGAGCAGGCGAAGGACGTGGAGACGAAGGAGCAGATCGCCTCCACCGCGTCCATCTCCGCCGCCGACACCCAGATCGGCGAGCTCATCGCCGAGGCCATGGACAAGGTCGGCAAGGAAGGCGTCATCACCGTCGAGGAGTCCAACACCTTCGGGCTCGAGCTCGAGCTCACCGAGGGTATGCGCTTCGACAAGGGCTACATCTCGGCGTACTTCGCGACCGACATGGAGCGCATGGAGGCCGTCCTCGAGGACCCCTACATCCTCATCGTCAACTCCAAGGTCTCCGCGGTGAAGGACCTCCTCCCGCTGCTGGAGAAGGTCATGCAGTCCGGCAAGCCGCTGCTGATCATCGCCGAGGACGTCGAGGGCGAGGCCCTGTCCACGCTGGTCGTCAACAAGATCCGCGGCACGTTCAAGTCCGTCGCGGTCAAGGCCCCGGGCTTCGGCGACCGCCGCAAGGCCATGCTCGGCGACATCGCCATCCTCACCGGTGGCCAGGTCATCTCCGAGGAGGTCGGCCTCAAGCTGGACAACGCCGGTCTCGACCTCCTGGGCCGCGCCCGCAAGGTCGTCATCACCAAGGACGAGACGACCATCGTCGACGGTGCCGGTGACAGCGAGCAGGTCGCGGGCCGCGTGAACCAGATCCGCGCCGAGATCGAGAACTCCGACTCGGACTACGACCGCGAGAAGCTCCAGGAGCGCCTCGCGAAGCTGGCCGGCGGCGTGGCCGTCATCAAGGCCGGCGCCGCCACCGAGGTGGAGCTCAAGGAGCGCAAGCACCGCATCGAGGACGCGGTGCGCAACGCCAAGGCCGCCGTCGAGGAGGGCATCGTCGCCGGTGGTGGCGTGGCCCTGCTCCAGGCGTCCAGCGTCTTCGACAAGCTGGAGCTGGAGGGCGACGAGGCCACCGGTGCCGCCGCCGTGAAGGCCGCCCTGGAGGCCCCGCTCAAGCAGATCGCCGTCAACGCCGGCCTCGAGGGCGGTGTCGTGGTGGAGAAGGTGCGCAACCTGACCCCGGGTCACGGCCTGAACGCCGCGACCGGCGAGTACGTCGACCTGGTCGCCGAGGGCATCATCGACCCGGCCAAGGTGACGCGCTCCGCGCTGCAGAATGCCGCGTCGATCGCCGCGCTGTTCCTCACCACCGAGGCCGTCATCGCCGACAAGCCGGAGAAGAACGCCGCGCCGGCCGGCGGCGGCATGCCGGGCGGTGACATGGACTTCTGATCCCGCGCGGATCGGACCCGTCCTGAACGACGAAGGGCGGCACCCCTCTTGCGGGGGTGCCGCCCTCCGTCGTACCCGCACCCGGCCCGCCCCCGCCGCCCCCCGTCACCCCCCTCCCTCTCGGCTCCCGTGGAGCCGCCCCGGCTCGGGCATTCGTATGCTCGAATCCCGGTCCTCCGTCTTGATCTTGCCGGTTATGCTCACGGGGCGCTTTTTCCGAGCGCGTGAACCGGCCGGGACCAGGCCGGTCCGCTCGATGAGGGGATGTACAAGGTGTATGGATCAGGGGGGAAGCGGGGACGCGCGCTACGTGCGCTGTGCGTCGGCACGCTCTCCATGGCACTGGCCGCGGGGACCGTGGGCGCCGCCCCGGCCTTCGCGGACGGGCCCGCCGCGGGGGGCACCGCGACGGTGGAGGGGAGCCCGCTCCCGGACACCGACCGCGGCCGCGTCGTGGAGCTGTGGAAGACCGGCGGGCCCGGCGTCAAGGCCGCCGCGGAGGCCGCGCTCATGGGGACCGACGCCGACGTGCGGCGGTTCCTGGACAGCGAGAAGGCCATCACGGAGCTGCACGACGACCGGGTGACCGCGCTTCAGATGATCTCGCTGGGCGGCAAGGGCGTCCGTGAGGCGGCGCAGGCCGCGCTCGGCGGGACGCCGCAGGACCTCGACGCCTTCCTGCGCACCGGCTGGCAGAAGCCGCTGGAGGACGATCAGCGCGTCGAGGTGGCGCGGCTGATGAACGAGGGCGGCCGCGGTGTCCGCGAGGCCGGCCAGGCCGCACTCGCCGGCACCGTCGAGGACGTACGCCAGTTCCTGGACTACACGCAGCACAGCGCGCGCGAGGCCGACGACCGCGTGCAGCTGATGCAGATCATGGCGTCCGGGGGCGCCGCCACGAAGGCCGCCGCGGCGCTGGCCATGGAGGGCTCCGTCCACGACGTCCGGGAGTTCCTGGAGGTCGGACAGCACGTGGCGCGCGCCCGCGACAAGGAGCGCGCGACCGTCGCCGAGCTGGCCGCGCGGGCCAAGGCCGCCGGTGAGCAGGCCAAGCGGGAGACCGAGGCCGCCAAGGAGGCCTCCGCCCGCGCCGTCGCCGCCTCCAAGCTCGCCAAGGAGGCCGCGCTGAAGGCGGCCGAGGAGACCGAGGCGGCCCGCAAGGACTCCAAGCGCGCCGCGAACGCCGCCAACCGGGCCGCGACCGCCGCCCGGGGCGCCGCCGCCGCCGCGCAGCAGGCCATCAGCGCGGCCCGCGCCGCGAACGCCTCCGCCCGGGTCGCCGCCGCTGCCGCCTCGCAGGCCGCCTCGGCCGCCGCCGCGGCCGCGCAGGCCGCCTCGCGCGCCCGGGGCGCCGCCGCCGCGGCCGCCTCCGACGCCGGTGAGGCGTCCGCCGCCCGCAAGGCCGCCGAGGAGGCCCGCACCGCGGCGAAGGGCGCGAAGCTCGCGTCCGAGGCCGCCTTCCAGGCCGGTGTCGCCGCGCTCGCCGCCGGTGACGCCGCCAAGGCCGCCGTGAGCGCCGGTGCCAACGCCGACGCCGCCGCGAACGCCGCGACCCAGGCCAGCGGCCACGCCGACGCGGCCGGGGCGCACTCCGCCAAGGCCGCGTCCGCCGCCGCCGCGGCCCGCCGCCACGCCGCCGAGGCAACGCGCGCGGCGAACGCCGCCGAGAGCCTGGCCCGCGAGTCCGCGGCCGCCGCCTTCGAGGCGCGGGACGCCGCCAACGACGCCGCCGCGCACGCCGAGAAGGCCGCCGCGGCCGCCGACGAGGCCGCCAAGCACGCCGGTGACGCGACGAAGGCCGCCAAGGAGTCCACGGCGCACGCCGCCGAGGCGAAGAAGGCCGCCGATGTCGCCACCAACGCCGTGGTGAAGGCGCGCAAGATCTACGACCTGGCGCGCAAGTCGGAGCAGGAGGACCTCAACACCCGTACGGCGGCCGCGATCGAGCGGGCCAGGGACCTGAAGGCCGCCGACGACGAGCGCCGCAAGGCGCAGGCCGACGAGAACGCCGAGGCGGCGAAGCTCGTCGCCGAGGCCGACCGGCTGGCCGCCGAGGCGGCGAAGCCGGGCGCGGACCAGGCCGAGGTGGCCGCCAAGGGCCGCGCCGTCGCCGTCGCGACCATGAAGTACAGCGGCCCGTGGGCCACCGCCTCCGCCCAGGCGGCGCTGGCCGGTTCGGACTCCGCCGTCGTGGACTACGTCCGCGGCGGCCGCGCCCAGGCCGCCGAGATGGACGAGGTGGTGCGCGTCGAGCGCCTCGCCGACGAGGCCGAGTCGCCGACCGTCCGCGCCGCCGCGCTGGAGACCCTCGGCGGTGACGCGGCGAAGGTCCGCGCGTTCCTCGCCACCGGGCAGCACGAGGCCGCGGCGGACGACTACCGGGTGCGCGTCATCGCGATCAGCGACGACGCGGGCAAGGGCGTCAACGCCGCCGCGCAGGCCGCGCTGAACGACGGCTCCTCGGAGAAGCTCCGCTCGTTCATCACCACCGGCCAGTACGCGGCGCGCACCGAGGACGAGCGCGTCCAGGCCGCGACGCTGGTCAACACCGGCGGCCCCGAGGTGAAGGCCGCGGCGCGGATCGCCCTGGAGGGACCGCCGCAGCTGCTGCACCACTTCATCGAGGTCGGCCAGTACAAGGCCAAGCGCAAGGACCAGCTCGCCGCGACCCACCAGGCCGCGGTCCAGCAGCTGATCGCGCAGGCCGCCGTCTCCGCCGCGTTGGCCCAGCAGCAGGCCGCCGAGGCGGCCAGGGTCGCCGCCGTCGCCCGCAAGGCCGCCGCCGAGGCCACCGAGTGGGCGAAGAAGGCGAAGGACTCCGCCGACCAGGCGAAGAAGCACGCCGACGACGCCCGCAAGTCCGCCGACGCGGCGCAGAAGTCCGCCGACGAGGCCGCCGCGTCCGCCAAGGCCGCGCGCGCCGCCGAGGCCGACGCGAAGGAAGCGGCCCGCGAGGCCACCGCCTCCGCCGCCCGCGCCGCCGACTCCGCGGCGTCCGCCCGCTACTCCGCCGACGACGCCTGGGCCTCCGCGAACGAGGCCCGCGCCTCGGCGACCGCCGCCGGCAAGGACGCCGCGGCCGCCGAGCAGGCGTCGAAGGACGCGTACGCCGCGTTCATCGTCAAGCGCAAGGAGGAGGAGGCCGCCAAGCGGCGCGCCGAGGCCGACGAGCGCCGGCGCATCAACGAGATGAAGGACAACGCCGCCATCGTCGCCGCCGCCAACGCGGAGGCCGAGGGCAGCGACGGGTGGGAGATCCTGTCGGAGACGGGTCACTTCATCCTCGACGTCGGCGGTCTGGTCCCCGGCTTCGGTGAGGCCGCCGACGGCGCCAACTGCGCCTGGTACGGCGCCGAGGGCGACGCCCTGAACGCCGGCCTGTCCTGCGGCTCGGCCATCCCGATCGCCGGGTACGGCGCCTCCGCCGTCAAGTTCGGCAAGTGGGGCGACAAGGCCGTCGACTTCTTCAAGGGTCTCTTCGGCAAGGGCAGCCCGCCGCCGTGCAAGGTGCCCAACAGCTTCACCGCCACGACCCGGGTCGCGAAGGCCGACGGCACCAGCGCCCCCATCAGCGCCATCCGCGTCGGCGACCGCGTCGTCGCCACCGACCCCGCCAGCGGCCGCACGGACGCCCGTGAGGTCGAGGACGTCATCGTCGGCCACGGCCGCAAGACCCTGGTCCGGCTGACCGTGGACACCGACGGCGACCGCGGCGACGCCACGGGCACCGTCACCGCCACCGGCAACCACCCGTTCTGGGCGGTCGACCGGCAGGCGTGGGTCGACGCGGGCGACCTGCGTCCGGGCGCCGACCTGCGCACCCCGGACGGCAGCACCGTCGAGGTGGTCGGGACGCGCACGTGGACCGAGGCGGAGACGGTGTACAACCTGTCCGTCAAGGGCCTGCGCACCTACTACGCGCTCGCCGGCGACGCGCCGCTGCTCGTCCACAACTGCGGCAACCTGAACAAGGACTACAACATCGCCGGCGGCCACGCGAAGGACCACGTGGGCCTCGACGACCAGGCCCTCAAGGACCGGGCGCCGACGCTCAAGGGCGGCAAGGCCTCCAGCCTCGACCCGGCCACGGCGCAGCAGAGCATCGACGCCGTGATCGCCAACGTCGACCTCACCAAGTGGGCCGCGAAGAACGCCCGCGGCGCCGAGAGGATCATCAAGAAGAAGTTCGACAAGCCGATCGGACGGGTCGCCGACAGCAACGGCAACGTCCAGGACGCGTACACGCTCGAACTCCTCATCCGGCGCGTCGACAAGGGCGAGGGCGGCCACAAGGGAACGTGGGTCGTCCACACCCTGATGGCCAGCTAGTCACCCGGCCGGCGGCCCCGGGACGCTCCCGGGGCCGCCCGCCACCCGAGAAACGGAACCGCATGGCACACGACGAGATCCTGGCGTTCCTCCAGGAGCTGGACCGCCTCCACGACCGGCTGCGCGGTCACACGAGCGAGCTGCTCCTCCACGGCGCCGCCCTCGGCGACCACCGGGAGCTCTCCCACGAGCTGCGCACCGACCGCCGCGAGGACGGCTCGGTCGAGGTCTCGCTGCTGCACCGCTTCGTGGTGGGACTCACGCCCGACTTCGCGCTGACCCACGAGGTCGACCTCGTCGCCCGGCTGACCGTCTCCACCCCCCACAGCTCCGCCCGCGTCGCCGTCGACGCCTACCTCGACCACCCCGTCGCCGACCTCCCGGAGGGACCGTCCGTCCTCTGGGAGCGGCAGGTCGACGGGGTCGGCCTCGGGGAGGCGCTGCGCTTCCTCGGCGCCGCGGTCGAGGAACTGCGCGGTCTGGAGAACCCCTTCGGGCCGCTCGCGGAGCCGGACGGGCGCTAGCCGCCCGCGCCTTCCGCACCCTTTTCCCGTAACCGATTGGAACATCCGTGTTCGGTAGATCCCACCGATCCGCCTGGACGACAGGCATCCTCACGGCCGGCGTCGCCACCGGCCTGCTCGGCACGGCCATACCCGCGAACGCGGTGGTCGGCGCCGCCGTCACCGACGCCTCGTACGCGTTCACCGCGAACCTGCAGATCGGCGAGGGCGAGCAGATGCGCGCCTGCTCCGGCGCGCTGATCGACGCCTCGTGGGTGCTGACCGCCGCCGCCTGCTTCGCGCCCGACCCGCTGGCGGGCGGTGAGGTCAAGGTCGGCAAGCCCGCGCTGAAGACGGTCGCCACCATCGGCCGCAACGACCTGGCGGGGACGGGCGGCCACGTCAGCGAGGTCGTCGAGGTCATCCCGCGCGGCACCGGCGGCTCGGCCCTGGTGCGCCTGGCCACCCCGGCGACCGGCATCACCCCGGTACCGGTGGCCACCACGCCGGCGGCCGCGGGCCAGACCCTGAAGTCGGCCGGCTTCGGCCGGTCGAGGACCGAGTGGCGGCCGGACAAGCTGCACGCGGCGACCTTCGGCGTGGACTCCGTCGACGCCGGTACCGTCGCCCTGACCGGCGCCACCGCCGACGACGCGATCTGCGCCGGCGACACCGGCGGTCCGGTCCTGCGCCAGCGGACCGGCGGCGGCGTCGAGCTGGTCGGCGTCAGCACCCGCTCCTGGCAGGGCGGCTGCTTCGGCATGCCGGAGACGGAGACCCGCACCGGCGCGGTCGCCGCCCGCGTCGACGGCTTCGCCTTCCGCTCCCAGCTGGCCGCCGGCCAGCGCCTGCAGCCGGGCGACGTCCTCGTCTCGGCGACGGCCCGGCTGACGATGCAGGCCGACGGCGACCTCGTCGTCTCCGGCCGCGCCGGCAACGTCCTGTGGTCGACCGGCACGGCCGGCAACCCGGGCGCCACCGCCGTCCTCGGCGCGGACGGCAACCTCGTCGTGCGCAACGCCGCGGACACCACCACGCTGTGGCAGTCGGGCACCAGCGCCGCCGGCGGCTCCCTGGTCGTCCAGGACCGCGGCAACGTCGTCGTGCGCACCTCCACCGGCGCCACCGTGTGGTCCAGCGGCACCGCGATCCGCAACGACGTCGACCTCGACGGCCGCAGCGACATGACGGCCTGGTACGACTTCGCGGAGGGCACGGACGCCACGTACACCTTCGGCGGTCAGGCCGACGGCCGGATCGGCGCCTTCACCAAGACGTACGCGTCGAAGGCGGGCGAGTGGCGCGCCGAGTACCAGAAGCGCGTCACGGGCGACTTCACCGGCGACGGCCGCAGCGACCTCGTCTTCGTCGAGGGCTACTCCGACACCAGCGTCAAGATGTTCCTGGCGACCGCCAAGGCGGACGGCATGTTCGCCCAGCCCGTCCAGGTGTGGGCGGTGGCGGCGGGACACACGACCTTCCACTACAGCAACATGACGCCGCAGGCCGGTGACTTCAACGGCGACGGCCGCGAGGACGTCGCGCTGTGGAACGTCGACAAGACGACCGGCGTCACGAGGCTCTTCACCTTCACCGCCAACGCGACCGGTGGCTTCAACCGCATGGTCGAGTCCGAGTGGTCGGCCCCGGCCGGCACCTGGACCCGCGCCCGCGCGAAGTTCGTCACCGGTGACTTCAACGGCGACGGCCGCGACGAGCTCGGCGTCTTCTACGGCCAGGGCGACAACACCATCAAGCAGTACGTCTTCCCGACCACGGCCGCCGGTGTCTTCACCGCCCCGCAGGTCTGGTGGACCGGCCCCGCCGCCACCACGTACGACTGGAACAAGGCCCAGCCGCACGTCGGCGACTTCAACGGCGACCGCCTGGACGACCTGATGTTCTGGTACGACAACGGCAAGGTCACCGGCAACACCCTGCTGTCGACGAAGACCGCGTTCGGCCCGACGGTGAAGCTGTCGCTCAGCGGCGACCTCGACACCTCGTCCCTCCAGCTGGTCGTCGGCGACTACGACGGTGACGGCCGCGACGACCTCGGCGCGATGTACCACTACGCCTCGACCGGTGTCGTGAAGATGTGGACCTGGACGGCGAAGCCGGACGCCGGCTTCAACGGCGCCCTGCTCGGCTGGGAGTCGAAGCCGAACAGCTTCCTCTACGCGCAGACGCAGTTCGTGAAGCCCTACAGCGGCTGACCGACCACGTCGACGCGGACCGGCAGGCCGGTACGGGGTTTCCCGTACCGGCCTGCCGGCGTTCCGGGGGCGCCGACGGGAGGCCGATCACCGGGGGCGCACGCTGCGTGACGACCGCGGACGCGGGCGCCCCCGGGCCCGGCGCGGTGCAACTCCCGTTAGCCAGATGGGGTTGTCGGTGCGCCGACTCCGTTCGGGGTGCCGGGACTTTGACCACGCTGTGTATGGAATGCGGGTACTCGGCGTATGGAGGTGCGTGGGATGAAGGAACGGCTTCGGGCGGCGGAGGAGGCGGTGGCGACGTTGCGGGACGAGCTGCGCGAGGCGGGTGTCGTCCTGCCGTCGCTGCGGGTCGACCTGGTGACGGTGGCGAACGACGTGTCACACCCGCTCATCGAACTGGGCCGGTGCAACCTCGACACGGCGGTTCGTCTGGCGGGCGCGCTGCGCGGGGCGCGCACGTGAGCCCGGCGGACGGGGCGCCGCCGGCGGACGGGGCCCTGCCGGCGGCACGGGCGCTGCCGGTGGGCGGGACGGTCGGGGCGTACGCGGTCGACACGCGCGACGGGCGGGTGGGCCAGGTGATGGGGCACGTCGGCGGGTACGTGCAGCTCCGCCCGCCGGGCGGCGGACGCGAGTGGGACTGCCCCCCGGACACGGCCGCCGCGGCCCCGCCGGACGTGGTCCTGCGGGCGCGGTGCGGGCCATGAACCGGGACGCGCTGATCCGCGCGGCACCCCTCAGCCCGCGCCCGGGACGGAGAAGTAGCGGGTGAAGGGGTCGGTGCTGACGCCCGCCACGTCGCCGAAGGGGATCGACAGCTGGTGGATCAGGTAGCCGAGGAAGACGGTCAGGGCGACCATGCCCATGGCCATGACGAGCTGGCTCGCGCTGCGCCCGATGCCGAAGAAGAACAGGATGCAGACGGAGAGGACCGCGCCGACGACCAGGCCGACCCAGAGCACGGGTGACAGGGAGTCCTGGGCGCTCGCCTCGCGGCCGCGGCGGGCCTCGTCGAGGGTGCCGAGCTGGGTGAGGAGTTCCAGCGCGGTGACCTGCTGGGCGGGCGTGGCGTCCGGTGGGGCGGCGGCGTCGGCGCGCATCCGGCGCAGCATGTCCCAGCCGGTGTCGCCGAGGTCCTCCTGCCGGTTCATGCGCGGCCACTCCTCGCGCACGACGTGCTCGGCGTACTGCTGGGCGAGGCCCTCGACGCGGAGGCGCTGCTCGGGCGGCAGGCCCTCGGCGAGGACGGTCATCTGGTGCAGGGCGCCCGCCTCGTCGGCGGTGCTGCTGCCGGCCCCGGCACGCAGGTCCCAGACGGTGACGAGGGCCAGGCCGAGCAGCATCGCGTAGAGCAGCGCGATCATCATCGACATGTACTCGGCGACGGTGTCGCCGCTGTCCTCCTCGCAGTCGCCGTCCCGGGCGCCGGGCCGGTAGCGGTGCCACGCGACCACCACGCCGGCGGCGAACAGGGCACCGCAGAGCCCGAGGAGCAGGGCTTCCATGACGGGGTTCATCGGGGGCGCCCTTCGGTCAGAGGCGGCGGGCCGAGAAGACGACCACGACGGCAGCCGGCAGGAGCAGGAGCAGCAGGTAGAGGGCGGGGGGCAGCCCGGAGTCGTCGCCGGAAGCGCTACGGGCCCGCGCGGACAGCAGCTGCCCCACCTCCGGCTGCCGCGCCGGGGGACGCTGCGGCCGGGCGGGGGTGCGCGGCGCGGTGGGCACGCGCCCGGTGACCCCGGGATCGGTACCGGGCGCGGTGCCGGGGGCTCTGCCGGGCGCGGTGCCGGGTGCTGTACCGGGGGCGAGACCCGCGCCTGCTCCGGCGCCTGCGTCCGCGCCCGCGCCTGCTCCGGCTCCGGCTCCTGCGTCCGCGCCTGCGCCTGCTCCGGCTCCTGCGTCCGCGCCTGCGCCTGCTCCGGCTCCTGCGTCCGCGCCTGCGCCTGCTCCGGCTCCTGCGTCCGCGCCTGCTGCGGCGCCGGCGCCGGCTCCTGCGCCCGCGCCAGCACCTGCCCCCGCGCCAGCACCTGCCCCCGCGCCAGCACCTGCCCCCGCGCCCGCGCCCGCGCCAGCACCGGCTCCGGCGGCGGCGCCCGCCCCGGCTCCTGCCCCGGCGGCGGCGCCCGCGCCCGCCGTGGCTCCGGCGCCCACACCTGCACCGGCGCCCACACCTGCACCGGCGCCCACACCTGCACCGGCTGCCGTACCTGCCCCGGCTGCCGTACCTGCCCCGGCCGTCACACCCGTTGCCCCGGCCGCTCCAGCCGCCCCGGCGGCACCTGCCGCGCCCGGGACCGCACCGGCCGCCGCCGCAGCCGCCGCCGCAGCAGCCGCGGCTGCCGCTCCGGAGACCGCCGCACCTGGTACGGCCCCCGGCACCACACCGGGAACAGCGCCGGGTACCGCACGGCCAGGCGCCACGGGAGCGACCGGGGCCCCGGGCGGCGGGGCTCCAGGCGCCCCCGGGGCTCCGGGTACGACCGGTGCGCCCGGCACGACCGGTGCACCCGGCACCACCGGTGCGCCCGGCACGCCCGGTGGTACGGGTGGTGGCGCTCCAGGAGTTCCTGGTGTGCCCGGTACGACCGGCGCCCCCGTTGTCCCCGGCACCACTGGTGCGCCCGGCACCGCCGGCGCCCCCGGCACCGCCGGCGTGCCCGGCACGACCGGCGCCCCCGGTACGACCGGCGCCCCCGGTACGACCGGCGCCCCCGGTGCGCCCGGAACGTCCGGTGGTACGGGGGTCGGCTGGGGCGGTGGTGGCGGGGGGATGGTGAACGGTGACAGCGGCGCGCGCGCCACGAGCCGCGGCGGCCCCACGAGCTCGCCGCCCGGGCCGAGCGTTTCCAGCCGGTCGCCGGCCCGCGCCTCGACGGCCGTGTGGTACGTCCCGGGGCGCAGTCCCGTCAGGTGCGCGAGGCAGGAGGCGCGGCCACCGGCGGCGAGCACCGTCGGCGGCGCCGGGCGGCCCTCGCAGTCGAGCCGCGCCCCCGGTGGCAGGACGGGGTCGGTGAGCCGCAGTCCGTACACCGGACGGTTGCCCGGGTTGGCGACGGCGTACTGGATGACCGCGCGGTCCCCGACCACCGCGCGCACCGCCCCGGCGACGGCCAGGCCGCCGGCGACGCCGGTGTACCCGGCGGTGGCGGTCGCGGCGGGGCGCAGCCCGAGGGAGGGGATCTCGGCGCGGGCCCGGACCGTCGCGGTGTGCCGGCCGGGCGCCGCGGGGACGCGGGAGGTGCACACGACGCTGGTCATGCCGCGCATCCAGAAGCTCCGGCCGCCCGGGCAGCGCAGGGCCGCGCCGGGTACGGCCGGGTCGGTGACGGTCACGCGGTGGAGGTCGGCGCCGGAACGGTTGGTGAGCGTGTACCGCTTGACGACCGTGTGGCCGAGGCGGACGCCGGGGTGCTCGGCGCCACGGCCCGGCCGGGCGTTGACGGTGACGGAGAGGCGCAGCGCGCCCGCGGTGCCGGCGCCGTCGGCGGCGGCCCGGGGGGCGGTGTGCGCCGACAGGAGCAGCGCGGCCAGGGCGAGCGGCAGCGAACCGACGAGGAACGTACGCCCGACCCTCATGCGGGCCCTCCTTCCGTCGGACTGCCGTGGCCACCGTGGGGGTGCGCCGTGGTCAGCGTCCGTCGGCGCGGGGGCGCGGCGACACCCGGACTGGGCCGGCCGAGCGCGAATGCACCGTGATGGCCGACGCCCGCCGGCAGCCGAGCGGGGGCGCGCCGACGCCGGCGGGAGACGCACCACCCGACCGTGAGGAGCCCGCACCATTGCTGCTGCACGCCACGATGGACACGACCATGGGCAATGACGCCGCCCGCCCCGGACACGGCGGCGCCGCCCGCCCCTGAGGGCGAGCGGCGCTGCCGGACCGCGGGGCCTACGCCGTCACCAGGCGAAGGCCTCCGGGGAGGGGCCGGGGCCCGGGAAGATCTCGTCCAGCCCGGTGAGCACCTCGTCGTCCAGTTCCAGCTCCAGGGCGCGCAGCGCGCTGTCCAGCTGCTCCGGCGTGCGCGGGCCGACGATCGGGCCGGTCACCCCGGGCCGGGTCAGCAGCCAGGCGAGGGCCACCTCCCCGGGCTCCAGGCCGTGCTTGTCCAGCAGGTCCTCGTACGCCTGGACCTGGGCGCGCACGGAGGTGACGGCGAGCGCGTCGGCGGACCGGCCCGAGGCGCGCCGGCCGCCCTCGACCTCCTTGCGGAGGACCCCGCCCAGCAGGCCGCCGTGCAGCGGCGACCAGGGGATGACGCCGAGGCCGTACTCCTGCGCGGCCGGGACGACCTCCATCTCGGCGCGCCGCTCGGCGAGGTTGTACAGGCACTGCTCGCTGACCAGGCCGACCATGCCGCGGCGGGCGGCGGTCTCGTTCGCCTGGGCGATCTTGTAGCCGGGGAAGTTGGAGGAACCGGCGTAGAGGATCTTGCCCTGCTGGATGAGGACGTCGACCGCCTGCCAGATCTCCTCGAACGGGGTCCGGCGGTCGACGTGGTGGAACTGGTAGAGGTCGATGTGGTCGGTGCGGAGCCGCTTGAGGCTGGCGTCGACAGCCCGGCGGATGTTCACGGCCGAGAGCTTGTCGTGGTTGGGCCACGTCTCGCCATCGGGGGCCATGGAGCCGTAGACCTTGGTGGCGAGGACCGTCTTCTCGCGCCGGCCGCCGCCCTGGGCGAACCACGAGCCGATGATCTCCTCGGTGCGGCCCTTGTTCTCGCCCCACCCGTAGACGTTGGCGGTGTCCACGAAGTTCAGGCCCGCGTCGAGCGCGGCGTCCAGGATGGCGTGGCTGGTGGGTTCGTCGGTCTGGGGTCCGAAGTTCATCGTGCCGAGGACGAGTCGGCTGACCTTGAGTCCGGTGCGTCCGAGCTGCGTGTACTTCATGGGGCACAAGCCAACTGCTTCGAGTCCGCTCCAGGCAAGGGCGGCCGGAGCGCGGAGGCCGGAGGTCGGCGAGGCCCCGTCCGGCGCGGCGGCGTGCGGGGTCGCGGACCGTCCGGCGCGGTGGCGTGCGGGGTCGCGGACCGCGCGGCACGGTGCCGTGCCGCGCGGAGGTGCGCGTGTGCGTGCGGGCGGGGCTGAGGGGGCTACCGGCCGCCGAGCGACGCCACCGCGATGATCGCGAACATCAGGACGAGCACGACGGCCATGATCCGGTTTCGGGTCTTCGGTTCCACCCCTCGAGGTTAACCGGAGCTCATCGGGCGCCGCCCAGGGGCCACGTTCCGACCGTCTCGTACCGGGGTCCCTCGCCGGGCACGCCGGAGACCGGGAGGTCGCTGCGGACGAGGGCGAGCTCGGTGACCTCCCAGCGCGAGCCCTTGAAGTGTTCGAGACCCGCCACGAACGGCCGCAGGTCGGTGTCCTGGCGGCTGCGGGCCAGGGTGAGGTGGGCCTGGTAGCGGCGGTGCTCCTCCATGGACACCCCGGCCCGCCGCGCCGCCGCGTCCGCGCGCTCGGCGAGGAGCCGCAGGTCGTCCAGGCCCCCCGCGGCGCCCGCCCACAGGGCGCGGCGGCCGAACCGTCCGCCGCCGTGGACGCGCAGCGGGAAGGGCTGGGTGCGGTGCGCGGCCCGGGCGAGGCGCTCGGTCAGCTCGGGGAGCAGGTCCTCCTCCACCTCGCCCATGAAGGCGAGGGTGTAGTGCCAGCCGGGGCGGCCCGTCCACCGCAGCTCGTCCGCGCCCGGCAGTGCCCGCAACCCGTCGACGAGCGCGGCCAGTTCCCCGGCCGCCGCGGGGGGCGGCAGCACGGCAGCGAAAAGCCTCATGAGCCGAGTCTGTCACGCGGTGGCGGCGACGTGACCGGGTCGTTCACGCCCTTCCCGGGGGACGACGTGGACGTGCGGGTGGCGCACCAGGCGCCCGCGCCGCAGCTCGACGCGGACCCGCAGTCCGGCCGCGCGGGAGAGCGCGAGCCCGATCAGGGCGGCCGCGGCCAGCGAGACGACGCCGCCCGTGGCGAAGCCGATCCGGGCGCCGTACGTGTCGGTGACCCAGCCGACGAGGGGCGCGCCCAGCGGCGTGCCGCCGGCGAACACCATCATGTACAGGCTCATCACGCGGCCCCGCATGGCCGGGTCGGTGGCCAGCTGGACGAACGAGTTCGCCGTGACGTTCACCGTCAGGCCGAACATCCCGATGGGGACGAGCAGCAGCATGAACAGCCAGAAGCTGGGCGTCACCGCGGCCGTCACCTCCAGGACGCCGAAGGCCACGGCGGCGCCGACCAGCATGCGCAGCCGGGAGGTGCCGCGCCGGGCGGACAGGAGCGCGCCCGCGAGGGAGCCGACCGCCATCAGCGTGTTCATGAGGCCGTACGTGCCGGGGCCGACGTGGAAGACGCCGTCCGCGAAGGCGGTGAGCCAGATCGGGAAGTTGAAGCCGAAGGTGCCGACGAAGCCGACGAGCGCGATCGGCCAGATCAGCTCCGGGCGGCCGGCGACGTACCGCAGCCCCTCGCGCAGCTGGCCCTTGCCGCGCGGGACGCGGGCGACCGGGTGCAGCTCGGCGGTGCGCATCAGGAGGAGGGCGGCGAGCGGCGCCAGGAAGGACAGGCCGTTGACCAGGAACGCCCAGCCGCTGCCGACGGACGCGATGAGCAGACCGGCGACGGCGGGGCCGACGAGGCGGGCGGACTGGAAGTTGGCCGAGTTGAGGCTGACGGCGTTGCGCAGGTGGGCGGGGCCGACCATCTCGGAGACGAAGGACTGCCGGGTCGGGTTGTCCACGACCGTGACCATGCCGAGGAGGAAGGCGACCAGGTAGACGTGCCACACCTGGACGTGCCCGGAGAGGGTCAGCGCGGCGAGGGTGAGCCCGCACAGGCCGAGGGCGCCCTGGCTGAGCAGGAGCAGCCGCCGCTTCGGGTAGCGGTCGGCGATGACGCCGCCGTACAGGCCGAAGAGGAGCATGGGGAGGAACTGCAGGGCGGTGGTGATGCCGACGGCGGCGGCGGAGCCGGTGAGGCTCAGGACCAGCCAGTCCTGGGTGATGCGCGCCATCCAGGTCCCCGTGTTGGAGACGATGGCGCCGGTGAAGAAGAGGCGGTAGTTGCGCACCCGGAGGGAGGAGAACGTGTCGCCGGTCCGGGGTGTGCGGGTGGTGTCGTGGTCGTCGGGGTTGTGTCCGGGGGCGGAGTGTTCTCCGGTTCCCGTCCTCAAAAGGGGTCGCCTCCTCTGTTCGTCGTCCTACAGGTGCGCGAGCTTCTCCAGGACCGGGGCGGCGGCGCGCAGCCGGGCCCATTCGTCCTCGTCCAGCCCCTCGGCGAGCGACGCCAGCCAGGCGTTCCGCTTGCGGCGGGACTCTTCCAGCATGGCCTCGGCCCGCCCGGTCTGGCTGACGACCTTCTGCCGGCGGTCGTCGGGGTGCGGCTCCAGCCGGACCAGTCCCTTGGCCTCCAGCAGGGCGACGATGCGGGTCATCGACGGCGGCTGCACGTGCTCCTTGCGGGCCAGTTCCCCGGGGGTGGCCGTGCCGCAGCGGGCGAGGGTGCCGAGCACCGACATCTCGGTCGGGCTCAGCGACTCGTCGACACGCTGGTGCTTCAGGCGCCGGGACAGCCGCATGACGGCGGAGCGGAGCGCGTTCACGGCGGCGGCGTCGGCCTCGTTGCCGGGACCGCCGCTGGACAGGTCGGGCATCTCGTTAGGGTAACTCATTACCCTCGCTAAAGACCAGTCGGATTATCTGAGGGGCGTGTCACTCGAAAGAGTGAGAAGCGACCGAAAAGCGACACGCGGGCGACGGGCGTGGCGCGACTCTGTCCGGCATGGGATCGACGGTGCTCAGCCTGCGCGTGGACGGGGAGCTGCTCGACCGTGTCCGGCAGCATGCGGCCAGGAGGGGGATGAGCGTCCAGGACTACGTGGTCCGGACGCT
This sequence comes from Streptomyces changanensis, assembly GCF_024600715.1. Taxonomy (NCBI): domain Bacteria; kingdom Bacillati; phylum Actinomycetota; class Actinomycetes; order Kitasatosporales; family Streptomycetaceae; genus Streptomyces; species Streptomyces changanensis. The sequence continues at coordinate 3,029,682 of NZ_CP102332.1, read as the reverse complement.
GGTCCGCGAGGACTTCGACGAGCGCTTCAGCGCGGCCGTCGACGAGACGGAGAAGTTCTACGGCGTGCCGTGACCCGCTCCCGTACGGGCGGGCCTGCGTACGTACGGGGCGGCCGGGGCGGCGCCGGCGGATTCCCCGGCGGGCGGGGCGGCGCCGGGCGTGCGTACGGGCGGTGCCGGGCGGGCGCGGTGGCGCGGGGCGGCGCCGGGCGTACGGGCGGGCGCGGTGGCGCGGGGCGTAAGCGTGACACCGAAAGGCCGTCCGGGACGTACGGGCCGCCCCGGCGGGCGGGGTGCGGGCCGGCCCCGGTCGGGCCGGCCCGCACCGGCCGTCAGGTGAGGCCCAGCGCCGGCATGGCGTAGTAGAAGACGAAGACGCCCGACACGGCGTACATCGCGACCGGCACCTCCCGGCCGCGCCCGGCGGCCAGGCGCAGCACGCAGAAGGAGACGAAGCCGATGCCGATGCCGTTCGTGATCGAGTACGTGAACGGCATCATGACCATCGCCAGGAACGCCGGCACCGCGATGGTGAAGTCGCTCCAGTCGATGTCCCGGACGGAGCCGGCCAGGATGAGGAAGCCGACCGCGACCAGCGCGGGCGTCGCCGCCTGTGAGGGGACCATCGTGGCGAGCGGCGTGAGGAAGAGCGCGACCGCGAAGAGGCCGCCCGTGACGACGGAGGCCAGCCCGGTGCGGGCGCCCTCGCCGACGCCCGCCGTCGACTCCACGTAGCAGGTGGTCGCCGAGGACGAGGTGGCGCCGCCCGCGGCGACGGCCAGGCCGTCCACGAGCAGGACCCGGTTGATGCCCGGGAACTCGCCCTTCTCGTCCATCAGCCCGGCCTCGTCGCCGACACCGAGGATCGTGCCCATGGCGTCGAAGAAGCAGGACAGCAGCACGGTGAAGACGAAGAGGCAGCCGGTCAGCAGGCCGACCTTCTCGAAGCCGCCGAAGAGGCTGACCTGCCCCAGGAGCCCGAAGTCGGGCGAGGCCACGGGGTTGCCGGGCCACTCGGGTGTGGTCAGGCCCCAGGACGGCACCTTCGCGACGGCGTGCACCACCATGGCGAGGACCGTCATGGCGACGATGGAGATGAGGATCGCGCCGGGCACCTTGCGGACGAGCAGCGCCAGCGTCAGCAGCGTGCCGACGGCGAAGATCAGGACCGGCCAGCCCCCGAGGTGGCCGTCCGCGCCTAGCTGGAGCGGGACGGTGGTGTGCGCGGCGTCCGGGATGCGGGAGACGAAGCCGGAGTCGACGAGCCCGATCAGCATGATGAACAGCCCGATGCCGATGGCGATGCCCTTGCGCAGGCCCACCGGCACGGCGTTCATCACCCGCTCGCGCAGGCCCGTGGCGACCAGCAGCATCACGACGACGCCGGCGAGGACCACCATGCCCATCGCGTCCGCCCACGCCATGCGGGGCGCGAGCTGCAGGGCGACGACCGTGTTGACGCCGAGGCCGGCGGCGAGGGCGATGGGCACGTTGCCGATGACGCCCATGAGGAGCGTGGAGAGCGCGGCGCTCAGCACCGTCGCCGTGACCAGCTCGCCGCTGTCCAGCTGGTGGCCGTACATGTCCTTGGCGCTGCCGAGGATGATCGGGTTCAGCACGATGATGTAGGCCATCGCGAAGAAGGTCGCGAAGCCGCCGCGGACCTCCCGGGCGAGGGTGGAGCCGCGTTCCGAGACCTTGAAGAAGCGGTCCAGGGCGCTGCCGGTACCGCTCGGTGGCTGCTCGGGCGCGTCCGGGGAGGCGGAGACCGTGGAGGGCATGCGGAACCTCGTGGTGCGGAGGGGGTGGGGGTGACGGTCCGCCGCGAGGCCGGGTCGCTTTCGTGTGTTCGTACGAAGAGAACCGGTCGACGGCAAACCGTTTCAGTATGAACATATGACTCGGTGATCGCTATCTCCGCGCGTAGACGAGGGGGCCGCATACGATGGGCCCATGGCGAAGTGGACCCCCAGGCACGAGGCACCCGAACCCCTTGAGGGGCCCGTGGTCGCCACCATCACCGGCGGCACGATCCTCTGGTTCGTCCTCTTCCTCGTCCAGCTCCCCTTCTACGGCTGGTTCGCCGACCGCGACCTCGACTGGTGGGTCTGGACGTGCCTCGCCGGCGCGGGCCTCGGCCTGCTGGGCATCTGGTACGTCCGCCGGCGCGACGCCGCGATCCGCCGCGCCGGGGCCGACACCCCGACGGAAGCCTGACCCCGGCGCCCGGCGCCCGGCGCCCGGCGGGCCCCCGGCGTCCCGCCCCCGCCCGGCGGCCGGTCCCCGCGCGGGGCGCGTACGACCGCGGGAGGGTTCCCGTCCTCCCGCGGTCGGATTCTCCTCCGCGCCCGGGGGGTGATCGGCGCCCGCGACCCGTACCGTCGGAACCATGACGCAGCGTGCCAGGACCGAGGACGCGACCGAGGGCGGGCCCGGGGACACGACCGTGGGGGCCGGCGGGGAGCCGGACCCGCCGTACCGGCCCGGGGGGCTGACCGCCGCCGAAGTGGCCCGCCGGGTCGAGCGGGGCGAGGTCAACGACGTCCCCGTCCGCTCCTCCCGCTCCACCGTCGACATCGTCCGGGGCAACGTCCTCACCCGCTTCAACGCCCTCATCGGCGTGCTCTGGGTGATCATGTTGGCGGTCGCCCCGATCCAGGACAGCCTCTTCGGGTTCGTCATCGTCGCCAACACCGGCATCGGCATCATCCAGGAGCTGCGGGCCAAGAGGACCCTCGACGGCCTCGCCGTCATCGGGGAGGCCCGGCCGACCGTCCGCCGCGACGGCACCGCCACCGAGGTGCCGACCTCCGGGATCGTGCTCGGCGACCTCATCGAGCTCGGCCCGGGCGACAAGATCCCCGTCGACGGGGTCGTCGCCGAGGCCGACAACCTGGAGGTCGACGAGTCCCTGCTCACCGGCGAGGCCGACCCCGTCCACAAGAAGCCCGGCGACACCGTCATGTCGGGCAGCTTCGTCGTCGCCGGCGGCGGCGCCTTCACCGCCACCAAGGTCGGCCGCGCCGCCTACGCCGCGCAGCTCGCCGAGGAGGCGTCCCGCTTCACCCTCGTCCACTCCGAGCTGCGCTCCGGGATCTCCACCATCCTCAAGTACGTGACGTGGATGATGGTCCCCACCGCCACCGCCCTCGTCATCAGCCAGCTCGTCGTCAAGGACACCGACGTCAAGGGCTCCGTCGCCCGGACCGTCGGCGGCATCGTGCCGATGATCCCCGAGGGGCTGGTGCTGCTCACCTCCGTCGCCTTCGCCATCGGCGTCATCCGCCTCGGCCGCAAGCAGTGCCTCGTCCAGGAGCTCCCGGCGATCGAGGGCCTCGCCCGCGTCGACGTCGTCTGCCTCGACAAGACGGGCACCCTCACCGAGGGCGGCATGGACGTCACCGAGCTCCGCCCGCTCGGCGGCGCCGACGAGGCGTACGTCCGCAAGGTGCTCGGCGCGCTCGGCGAGTCCGACCCCCGCCCCAACGCCTCCCTGCGCGCCATCGTCGAGGCCTACCCGGACAACGACGACTGGCGCTGCACCGAGGCCCTGCCGTTCTCCTCCGCGCGCAAGTACAGCGGCGCCGCCTTCAGCGAGGGCGACGGGCAGACCAGCGCCTGGCTCCTCGGCGCGCCCGACGTGCTGCTCCCCGACGACGACCCCGTCCTCGACGACATCGACGGGCTCAACCGGCAGGGCCTGCGCGTCCTGCTCCTGGCCCGGGTCGGCGGCGACCTCGACGACCCGCACATCGCGGCGAAGGCACAGCCGACCGCGCTCGTCGTCCTCGACCAGCGGCTGCGGCCCGACGCCGCCGACACCCTCGCCTACTTCGCCGAGCAGGACGTCGCCGCCAAGGTGGTCTCCGGCGACAACGCCGTCTCCGTCGGCGCCGTCGCCGCCAAGCTCGGTCTGCCCGGCGCCGGGCAGACCGTGGACGCCCGGCGGCTCCCGCAGGAACGGGAGACCATGGCCGCCGCCCTGGAGGACGGGGTCGTCTTCGGGCGGGTCAGCCCGCAGCAGAAGCGGGACATGGTCGGCGCGCTCCAGTCCCGCGGGCACACCGTCGCCATGACGGGCGACGGCGTCAACGACGTCCTCGCCCTCAAGGACGCCGACATCGGCGTCAGCATGGGCAGCGGCTCCGAGGCCACCCGGGCCGTCGCGCAGATCGTGCTCCTGGACAACAGCTTCGCCACCCTCCCCTCGGTCGTCGCGGAGGGCCGGCGGGTCATCGGCAACATCACGCGCGTCGCGACGCTGTTCCTCACCAAGACCGTCTACTCGGTGCTGCTCGCGGTCCTGGTCGTGATCGCGCAGGTCGAGTACCCCTTCCTGCCGCGCCACCTGACCCTGCTGTCGACGCTCACCATCGGGGTGCCGGCCTTCTTCCTCGCGCTGGCGCCCAACACCGAACGGGCCCGACCGCACTTCGTGCGGCGCGTCATGCGGTACGCCGTGCCGGCCGGCGTGATCGCCGCGGCGGCCACCTTCACCACGTACCTGCTCGCCGGCGCCCACTACAGCGGGCCCGAGGCGCTCGACGCCGAGACCAGCGCCGCGACGCTCACCCTGTTCCTCGTCTCCCTGTGGGTGCTGGCGATCATCGCCCGCCCCTACACCTGGTGGCGGGTCGGACTGGTCGCGGCGATGGGGGCCGGGTTCCTGGTGGTCCTCGTCGTGCCGTGGCTCCAGGACTTCTTCGCCCTGCGGCTCGTCGGCACGACGATGCCGTGGGCCGCCGTCGGCATCGCCGCCGCGGCGGCCGCGCTCCTGGAGGGCGCCTGGCGCTGGGTCGACCGCAAGGTCCCGGCGTAGGGCGCGGCGCGGCGGGCGGAGCGGTACGGGCGCGCCACGCCGGGCGGAGCGGTACGGGGCCGGGCGGTACGCAGCCGGGCGGAGCGGTACGCGGGCGGCGCGGGGCCGGGCGCGGTACGGGGCCGGGCGGTACCGGGGCGGGGCCGGGCGGTACCGGGGCGGCGCCCGTGCCGCCCCCCCCGTACCGCCCGGTGGCGGTCAGTCGAACCAGCGGTCCCGCGCCAGCTCCTCCGTGCGCGACGGGTCCTCCAGCAGCGCCGCCACCTCGAACCGGCGCGGCCACTGCCCCGCCGCCCACGCCAGGCCGGCCGCCACGCCCTCCAGCGTGGCCGCGTGCAGCGTGCCGTCCGGGGTGAGCCGCCAGTCCAGCTCGGTCCCGCCGGCCACCAGCTCCTCGTGCTCCACGTACACCTCCGGCGTGCCGGGCCCCAGCAGGGTGAGGACCGAGGGCGGGACGGCGTGCTCCGCCCCGTCCGTGGTGACCTCCGCCCGTACCGTCTCGCTCAGCCGCCGCACCTGAAGCAGCTCCGCCAGGTCCGCGGCCCGCGCCGGGGCCACCGGCAGCAGCGGCACCCCGGACGTCAGCGGCAGCAGGTCGGGGGCGTCGGCCACCACCGCGTCCGCCGCGTCCACCACGCGCACCTCGCCGTCCACGACCACGCGCAGCTCGTCCGGGAGCGTCACCTGCTCCGGGTCCAGCTCCGCCAGCGCCGTGTACAGGGCGTGCAGCTGGGCGCCCGTCACCTCCCGCGCCGGGTCGGCGAGCCGCCCCAGCAGCTCCGCCGCGCCGCCCGGCTCGTCGAGCAGCGCCGCCACCGACGTGCGCACGCCCAGGGCGCGCAGCACCTGCGCGTCGTCGAAGCCGGTCGTGTCGACCGACTCGTACAGGCCCGCCAGCAGCGGGTCGGCGCCCGCCGCGCGCAGTCCGGCGGGGCGGCGGCCGTCGAGGACCGGGTGGTCGCGCAGCCACCAGGCGGTGTACGGGCGGACGGTCTGCGTCGTGCCGTCCGGCAACAGGACCCGCACCGGCTGGGTCAACGCGTCCCGCAGCGGCGGCCGGGAGAGCAGGGCGAGCGCGCGCGGCCAGGCGTCGTCGTCGACCATGTCCAGGTCGCGCACGGCCACCAGCTCCGTGGCGACCGGCGGCACGGGGGCCTCGGGGAGCCGGTCCAGGACGTCCTCGCACCACACGTCGACCGCGTCGAGGAGGCCGGCGTCGTCCGGTTCGGGGTAGTCCGCGTCGCGCGGCTCCAGCTCGTCCGGGTCCAGGACCACGTCCGTGGCCCGGACGAGTGCGAAGTCGGCCAGCACCCCGCAGGCCGCGAGCGGTTGCTCGCCCCAGCGCTCCGCCAGCTCCTCGTCGCACAGGGCCAGTTCACCCGGGCGCATCACCGAGGCGAAGGGGCTGCCCGGCAGGACCAGCTCGCCGGCCGGAGCGGGCTCCCCGTCCTCGTCGGGCAGGGCCAGCGCGCCGAGCCACGGCTCGTCACCCGGTTCGAGACCGGCGTCGCGGACCAGCGCGAGGACCGTCTCCGCCAGCTCCCCGGCGTCCGGGGCGTCGTCGTCCCACGTCTCGTCCGCGTCGAGGGACGCCGCGACCGCCGCCCGCACCTGCGGGGTGGTGAGGACCGCGCGCGGGGTCGCCGGCAGGGCGCCCAGCTTCTCCAGCAGCGGGTGCGCGGCGTCCGGGTGCGCCACCTTCAGGCCCAGCCGGGCCAGGTCCGCGGGCGTGTCCGCCAGCGGCAGGAGGACCTGGCGGGGGCCGATCGTGGTCCGGCCGTCGGCGAGCGGCACCGGCAGCCCGCTGAGGCGGTCGGGGTCGACGCCGGCGAGCGAGTCGTACAGCCGGTACCACCACTCCGGGTCCCGTTCGGCGCCCGCCAGCCGGTCGACGGCGTCGCCCAGCGACAGCCGGGCCACGCCCAGCGCGCGCAGCTCGGCGCGCCGCTCCAGGCCCGCCGGGAGCAGCGTCGGCAGCACCTCCGCCAGGACGCGGACGGTCTCGGCGCCCGCGCCCTCGACGACCTCCGCCTCGAACGGGCGCAGCGCGGTCAGCTCCTCGGAGGGCGCCGCGGGGGCCAGGAAGGGGACGCGGGGGAGGAGGCCGAGGATCGCGCCGCGGACGGCCCCGTCGAGGACGCCCTTGCCGAGCGGGCCGGGCACCAGGTCGAGGGTGCCGGTGGACACCGGGCGCCAGTCGGCGAGCAGTTCGACGTACGCGTCGGCCGCCCGCGCCACGACGAAGTCGCTCAGGGGGCCGGGGGCGGGGTGGCGGCGCGTGGAGTCCAGCGGGAACGACGCGATGAGCAGCGCGGGCAGCGTCAGCGGCTCGTCGGTCGGCGTCGGCGCGTGCACGACGGGCGTGGTGTCCGGGCGGGCGGGGGCGCCCTCCGCGTCGACGGGGACGGCCCAGGTGACCGACCAGTGCGGACGCAGGCGCTCCTCGACGGGGCGGTCCTTCAGCAGCTCGGGCGGGAGGGGGCCGGTACGCGTGACGGTCCGCCAACGGGCCGTGCCGCGGGCGGAGTCGTCGACGACCGTGTACGCGGCGTCCTGCCCGCGCGTGAGGGTACGGGTGCCCGACGGGGTCTCCACGACGATCTCGGCGAGGCCCGGGAGGGTGAGGAGCAGGGCGTCGCCGACACCCGAGAGCAGCCGCTCCACGAGGTCGACGGCGGCGGCGTCGCGCAACGGCAGGACGACGACCGTGTCGTACCCGGCGGGCGGGGCGCCCTCGGCGGGCAGCGGCAGCCGCAGCAGTGGCACGTGGCCGTCGCGGCGGCGCAGCTCGTCGCCGAGGCCGGGGCTGGCCTGGGCGGCGCGGGCGGCCAGGTCGCGGGCTTCGGCGAGGGACCAGCGGACCCCGCCGTGCCGGCCGATGACGGCCGGTTCGTCGCTCACCGCGAGGACCGCGGCGAAGCCGACGCCGAACCGGCCGACCGCGCCCTCGTGGCCCTCGCGCTTGGCGGAGGCGCGGAGCGTGGAGAGCGACTCGACGCCCGTCGCGTCGAGCGGGGCGCCGGTGTTGGCGGCGGCGAGCAGGGCCGGGCCGTCGGCGTCCGCCGGGTGCAGGGTGAGCCGGAGCCGGCCGGGGACGCCGGCGCGGGCGGCCGCGTCGGCGGCGTTCTGCGCCAACTCCACGACCAGCCGGTCGCGGTAGCCGCCGAGGCTCAGCTCCTCCTCGGCGTTGGCGTCCTCCCGGAACCGCGCGGGTCCGGCCCCCCACGCGTCGAGCACCCCGCGCCGCAGCCGCGCGGTCCCGAACGGGTCGGTTCCCTCGCCCGCCGCCGTCGCCCTCACGCTCACGATGTGCTCCGCTCTCCTCGACGTACGAACCGGTCTCCGGCCGAAGGTACCGCGCGTCCGTCCGCGCCCCTGAACGGCCTGGTGGAGGCGGTGTGCGGGGGTCTCGAAGATCTTCGAAAAAAACTTCTGAAGTCACCTGCAACCCCCGTGGGGGCCGCACGTCTATCCAAGTGAGGGCAGCGATACGGCCGATGGGACCGGGGGGACCGGGACGACAGCCGAGCGACGCCGATCACACCGAGAACATGCGCTCCCTGGGGGAACTCCGTCATGCAGAAGCACCTTTCGTCCCGCTTTGCCCTGCGCTCCGTCGTCTCCGCCGCCGCCGTACTGCTGACCGTCGTCACCCCGGTCGCCGTCGCCGTCCCGGCGGCCGCCCGGCCGGCCGCCGCCACCGCGGCCTCCTCGGCGCAGGCCCTGGAGGTCGGCCGGGTCTCCAAGGCGGACGCCCCGTTCGTCGTCGGCGAGAGGAACGACTTCTTCGCCGAGCTCGCCAACCGCTCCGCCGAGACGGTCGCGAACGGCACGGGCCGCGTCACGGTCGCCTACGGCAAGCACGTCGACGCCGCCCTGCAGGCCGTGCCCGCCGATGGCTCGAAGGTCTCCGTCCGCTTCCGCGTCGACGGCTCCTGGCAGTCGGTGTCCCTCTCGCCGGGGGCCGGCGGCGCCCTCCAGGGCAGCTTCCCGGTGGGCGAGGTCAAGCCGGGCGCCACGGTCCGCGTCCAGTTCCAGGTCACCTTCGACCGGTCCGTTCCGGAGACCGTCACCATGGGCGAGGTGTCCGTCGCCGGGTCCGCGGACGGCACGGGCGCGCGGACGGTCGGCTTCGGCATCCCCCGCCACGTCACCGCCCACGAGCCGGAGGTCACCTTCGGCGGGCTGAGCGGCCGCCCCGTCCTGGACACCGGAGGCAAGGGCGTCCCGTTCACCGCCAAGGTCACCAACAACACCGGCCGCGCCCAGAACCCGCTGGACTTCTTCTTCGTCGACGGCAAGGGCGTCGACCTCGACCCCGCGCACATCACGCTGGAGCGCCGCACCGCGGCGGGCGCCTGGGTGCCGGTCGCCCTCGGCGAGCAGGACCAGGTCGTCACGGGCAACCTCGACCAGGGCCCCCTCGAGAACGGCCGGTCCCGCACCTACGAGCTGCGCCTCGGGGCGAGCAAGTACTACCCGGGCAACGTCAAGCAGGGCACGTTCACGCTCATCTCGGGCAACGGCTCCGCCTCCTTCACGTACGGCGTGGAGCACGGCACCCCGCAGACCGGCGACCCGGACGTCAACCGCGAGCTCGGCATCACCGTCAAGGGCGCCGACGGCGTCACCCGGATCGAGAAGGGCGCTGCCAAGGAGTTCACCGCCACCGTCACCAACAAGGGCGACATCTCCCAGCGCATGCACGTCCTGATGGAGATCACCGACCAGGACGTCAAGCGCCGCATGGCCACCGGCGAGGTGCGCGTCGAGCAGTACGCGGTCACCCCGAAGGCGTGGCACGCCACCGAGCTGCGCGCCTCGGACGAGGGCGGCCACCTGATGGCCCGGATCATCCCGACGCAGCCGAAGCTCGCCCCCGGCGAGAGCCTCACCTACCGCCTCCGGATCGTCGCCACGCCCCGGATGAAGGCCGCGTCCTTCTTCGTCGACCTGGAGGCCCGCACGGCGCTCTCCTCGACCCGTAAGCGCCTGCCGTTCACCCTCACCGGGTCCGCCGCGGGCTCGGGCACCGGTTCGGGTACGGGTACGGGCACGGGTGCGCAGGCCGGTGGCACCGCGTCGCCGTCCGCCGCTCCCGGCAAGGGCGCGGGCGCGGTGACCGGCACGGCCGCCCGGACGGGCACGGGCACCACGCCGACCACCGCCGACACCACAGGAGAGATGGCCAAGACGGGCAGCACCGACAGCACCCCGCTGCTGGTCGGCGCCACCGGCCTGCTGATCGCGGGCGGCGCGGCCTCCCTGTTCATCGCCCGCCGCCGGGCCGTCTGACCCCCACCCTTCCAGTGATCATGTCGAGTAGCCTGCGGGGGCTGAAGGTCGCGGGGGTGGGGATCACCGGACGCTGCGGCACGAATCCTGTGTGGCTCCGGAGGACCCGACACCATGAACACGGCCTTAGTCGCCCCTGTGCCGCCCCTCGCCGCCCTCTGGGGACGGTTGTTCCGCTCCCTGTCCCCGGGCCCGGGCGTCGACGACGCGTCGGCGAAGCCCTCACGGCCCCGTTTCCGGCTGCTGGGCGGCGGCCGGGAGCGGCCCGGCCCGGCCACGGGCCCGACCGGCTCGGCCGGGCCGGCGGAGGACCCGGCCCGGCCCACGGTCACCGAGCTCTACCACGCGCACCGGCTGTCCCTGGTGCGGCTGGCGATCCTCCTGGTCGACGACCAGTCGTCCGCCGAGGACGTGGTCCAGGACGCGTTCGTGGCGCTGTACAAGCGGCACGGCGAGCGGCTGGACGACGTGGACAACGCACTGGGCTACCTGCGGACCTCGGTCGTCAACACGGCCCGTTCCATGCTGCGCCGCCGCAAGACGGCTCGCGCGTACGTGCCGCCCCACGAGGCGGACGCGGCGTCGGCCGAGGACCACGCCCTGATCAGCGACGAACACCGCCGGGTGCTCGCCGCGCTCCAGGGCCTCACCTCGCGGCAGCGGGAGGTCCTGGTCCTGCGTTACTGGTCGGACCTGAGCGAGGCACAGATCGCCGAGACGCTCGGCCTGTCGCGCGGGGCGGTGAAGTCCACCGCCAGCCGGGCCCTGGACGCGTTGGAGCGGGCCCTGAAGGCCCAGGACCACGACTGACCGTGCCCGAGGAGAGGAGGACCCCCCGATGAACGCCCCACGCGACCACGATCCGCGTGACCGGGACCCGCGTGACCGGGACCGGCGCACCACCGACGGGCCCGTCCCGGACCGGCACGCACCCGGCCGGCAGGCCACGGACCCGCCCGCCGGGGACCTGCCGGACGCCGGCCCGCTGGAAGGCGACCGGCACGCCACCGGCCCGTACACGACCGGCCCCTACGACCCGCCGGCCGCGTCCGGCCGGCCAGGCGCGCCCGGCCCGTCCGGCGGGGCCGGCCGCACCGAGTCCCCCGGCGGGCCGGGCTCCCCCGGCTCCTCCGGGACCCCCGGGTCCCCTGACTCCTCCGGCCGCTCCTGGCCCTCCGGCCGGACCGGGCTCTCCGGCGGGACCGGGTCCTCCGGCGGGACCGGGTGCTCCGGCGGGACCGGGTCCTCCGGCGGGACCGGGTGCTCCGGCCCCCCGGAATCTCCCGACGCCTCCGGCGGGACCGGCCGCTCCGGCGCGTCGGCGCCGTCCGGTGGGAGCGGCCGCGCCGGGCTCTCCCGGGCGCCCGGCGGTACCGGGCACGCCGGCGATCCGGAGGAGGCGGACGGCCGCCCCGGGCTCACCGAGACCGAGGACCTGCTCGTCCGCGCCCTCGCGGCCCGGGCCGGGCAGCTCACCCCGCACTCGTTGAGGCCCGCCAGCCCGCCCACCGTGAACTGGGCGGCCCGCGGCCGGGGCCCGCTCGTCCTGGCGCTCGCGGCCTCGGTGGCGGCCGCGGCCCTGGTCGGAGGCGCCGCCGTGTCGCTGCTCCGGACCCCCGACCGGACGGACGTCGGTGACACCCCGCCCTCGCGGGTGACGGCCCCGCCGTCGCTCGGCCCCTCGCCCAGTGGCAGCCCGAGCACCCGGGCGAGCGACCCCGGCACCCCCGACGGCTCCCAGCGCCCGTCCACCGGGGCCACGGCACCGTCCAGCCCCGCCGGGGCAGCGGCGCCACCCCTGCCCGAAGGGGAGACGACACCCCCCTCCCGGACGGTCACGCTCGTCTACGGGGCGATGGCGAAGAGCACCACCCTGCGCACCGGTGGCGACGGGACGGTGTTCGTCGCGACCGTCGCCAACACGCTGGGAGAGCCCGCGGAGAACGCCTCCGACATCCTCACCGTCCAGGTCGCCGAGGGGACCGGCACGCTCGAACCGGGCGACGTGAAGGTGTCACTGCTCGACGGCGGGACCTGGCAGGCCGTCGGCTCGACGGGCCCCTCCGGCGTCGAGGCCCGCCTCACCGGCCCCGACGGCAAGACGCTCGCCGAGGACCAGGAGCGGGCTCACGAGGTGCGCATCGCGCTCGGGGAGGACTTCCCGAAGGGCGTCACCCGGCTGCGGATCACCGTGTTCAGTGACGGGGGGTCGGAGATGCTCGAACTCAGAGACTGACACCGGCCGCCGACGAGGTGCCCGCGCGACGAGTCGGGCGCGGGCGCGGACGCCGAGGCAGGCCCCGCCGTGGCATGCGGTCCGCCAGGGGCGGGAGGGGCGGGAGGGGCGGGCGCGGCGGAGCCGAGCGGCACCCGGCTGCCGGGCCCGCGCCCCCAGGACGCCCACCGGTGCCGCGGTACCGCGTGACATGCCCACATGGCGCGGCAGCCGGGCGGGCCGCCGAACCCGCGGCCGACTGGGCGCCGAACCACTTACGGTCGGGCGGGCGCCGAACCATCCGGGGTCGGGCGGGGCGCCGAACCACTCACGGCCGGGTGGGCGCCGAGCCATCCCCGGTCGGGCGGGCGCACCGGACCGGGCGGACCACGGCGGGCGCGGGACACCGCGGAGCGCACCGGGGCGGGCGCAGTGCTGCGGGGCTCAGCACGGGGGCCGTCCTGCCGCCGGGCGGTCAGGAGTGGCCCAGGTCCTCCGACTCCGAGTCGGGAGCGTCCGGGACAGACCCGCCCTCGGGAGACGGCCGCAGCGAGAACGCGTCCGCCCCCATCGAGTCCAGCACCGGCGGCGCCGGACGCGGCGGCTTCGGCATGACGGCCGCCTCGGAGTGCCCACCGCAGCCGTACTCCAGGGACACGACGCGCCCGTCCGCCGGGGAGAACTCGTTCGCGCACACTCCGAAGGCCTGGCCGAGGGACCCGCCGATCGGCGTGAGGAAGCCGCAGGAGATGCACGAGGCGGGCGCCGCCTGGGCCATCGGGGTCTTCGCCCCGTACGCCTCCTCCCAGCGGTCCGCGGCCGTGTGGAGCCCGTAGCGCGACAGCACCCGCGCCCGGCGCAGGCCCAGCTCCTCGGCGATCGCGGCGATGGTGCCGCGCGACGGCGTGCGGGAGACGAACTCGGCGTCCTCGGTGTCGGCCCGCTCCGACATCTCCTCCGACACGGCGGCGTTCGGCGGCGGGGCGTCGTCACCGGAGTAGCCCGGCTCCAGGCGCAGGTCGTCCGCCTCGGTCGGCAGCAGGTCGCCGGGGCCCATGTCACCGGGGCGCAGCCGCTCGCTCCACGGCACCCACTCCGGGGCGAGGAGCGCGTCGGGGCCCGGCAGCAGCACCGTCTCGTCGAGCGTGACGTTCTTCGCGCGCGACGCGCGGGTCACCGTCACCGCCCAGCGCCAGCCCCGGTAGCCGGGTTCGGCGCACTCGAAGAGGTGGGTGACGACCCGGTCGCCGTCGGCCACCGCCTCCACGTACCGGCCGACGACGCCGGGCGCCGCAGCCTCTTCGGCCGCCTCCCGGGCGAGGTCCACCGCCTCGGCGCACAGGCGGTCCAGGGCGGGGGCACGCCGGGCACGGCTTCGCGTCGTCGCAGCACTCACAGGTTCGCTTCTCTCCTACGCCGTCTCACAGGTGCGCCGGGCGCGACTGCACGGGCGGCGGACGGAGCGGACCCGAGGACCGCATCGACGTTCGCGCCCGACGTGCTCGGGCCCACCTCACTTCACCCATTCTGCGGGATGCCGAAGAGGCGCGCGGCCGAGAACTTTCCGCCGGTGGCGCGCTACGCACGCTACCCCCTCCGCAGCCCGCCGCCCACACGGCCGCCCCAAGTAACCCGCCACGAACGGGTCAGGTGGGGCACTATGGCGACGTGGCAACCGCTCGGTGGTCCCCGGAACCGTCGCGGCGCGCCGGCCGGGGCGGGCGTGCCGGACGGCTCCGCGCGGTGGGCCGCCGGACGGGTGCGGCGGGCCGCAGGTTCGGCCGCCGGGTGGGGCGCGCGGCCCACTGGCCCTTCACCTCCACCGCCCGCGGCATCCGCCGGGCCACCCACGCGCACGGCGCGGGCGAGTCCGGCCTCGGAAAGCTGATCGAGCTGCACGCCGTGAACGGCGCGGGTGACGTGATGATCACCGTGGCGCTCGCCTCGACCGTCTTCTTCGCCGTGCCGACCGACGAGGCGCGCGGCCGGGTCGCGCTGTACCTGGCGATCACGCTGGCGCCGTTCGCGCTCCTCGCGCCCGTCATCGGTCCGCTCCTGGACCGCGTCCCGCACGGCCGCCGTGCCGCCATGGCGGGCTCCATGCTCGCCCGGGTGCTCCTGGCGCTCACCCTGTCGACGGCGGTCGCCACGGGCGACCTGGAGCTGTACCCGGCGGCGCTCGGCGTCCTCGTGGCGTCCAAGGCGTACGGCGTGGTCCGCTCGGCCGTGGTGCCGCGGCTGCTGCCGCCCCGCTTCTCGCTGGTGAAGGCGAACTCCCGGGTCACCCTCGCGGGGCTCCTGGCCACGGGCGCGGCCGCGCCCGTGGGGGTGCTGCTGCACCGGGTCGGGCCGGAGTGGCCGCTGTACGGGGCGTGCGTGCTGTTCGGCGCGGGGGCGTTCCTCGCGTTCACCCTGCCGCACAAGGTGGACTCGGCGAAGGGCGAGCGCAAGGCGCACATGCTCACCCACGGAGAGCGCAAGCCGGGGCTGCGGACGGTCGGCCCGGCCGTGCTGCACGCCCTTCAGGCCAACGCGGCGCTGCGTGGCCTGTCCGGGTTCCTGATCTTCTTCCTGGCGTTCCTGCTGCGGGTCCACCCCTTGGGCGGGCAGAGCGCCGCCGTCTCGCTCGCGGTCGTCGGCGTGGCCGCCGGCACGGGCAACGCCTGCGGTACGGCGGTCGGCGCCTGGCTGCGGGACCGCGCTCCCGAGGTGATCATCGCCACGATGCTGGGACTGGTGCTCACCGCCACCGTGGTCGCCGCGATCTTCTTCAGCGGGATCCTCGTGGCCCTGCTCGGCGCGGCCGCGGGGTTCGCGCAGGCCCTGTCGAAGCTGTCCCTCGACGCGCTGATCCAGCGGGACGTGCCGGAGTCGGTGCGCACCTCCGCCTTCGCCCGCTCCGAGACGCTCCTGCAGATGGCGTGGGTCGTGGGCGGCGCGGTGGGGATCGCCCTGCCGCTGAACGGGCCGCTCGGCATGGGTGTCGCGTCGGCCATCCTCGCCACGGGGGTCGTCGTGGCGGGCCGGGGGCTCCTCGCGTCGGCCCGGCGCGACGACCGGGCGCCACGCCGACCGCGCGTCGCGTGAGCCCCCCATGCGCCCTCGGCGGCCAGGCCCGATAGCCTTCGCCCCATGACCGTTGCGTTCTTCTCCGGAAAGGCCCGCCGGGCCGGCGTCGCTCTGGGTGCCGTCTCCGCCGGCCTGCTCGTCCTCTCCGCCTGCGGCTGGACCAAGCCGACGCCGATCGCGACCGTGACGGTCGGATCCGACTCGTACAACACCGAGGCCGCCGACGACTGCTACGACGAGGGCGGCCTGAAGGAGTCCCGCGTCCAGGAGTGCCTCAGCGCCAAGGGCGGCAAGGCCGTGGACGTGTCCGTGGACGACCGGGTCCGCTTCGGCGTCGACCCGGAGATCGCGGAGAACGGCTGGACGCTGTTCCTCGACGGGCAGCGCGCCGAGCAGGAGCCGTACACGAAGTCGTACCGGTCGATCGGTGCGAGCGCGTTCTTCTCCGCCGGCCAGATGGGCGGCGCGGCCCCCGACAGCGTCCGCGTCTCGATCCTGGAGACCGACGCCAAGTCGAAGAAGGCCATCGGCGTCTACCGCTTCGTGCTCAAGAAGGTGTGACCCTGCGCGTCCTGGTCGTGACCGCCGTGGCGGCGGAGGCGGAGGCCGTCGCGGACGGTCTGACCGGCTGCGCCACCCGGTCCGCCCGGCGGCTGCCGAGCGGCCACACCGTGACGAGCCACGTCCTCACGGCCGGACCGGCCACGCGGGCCCCGGCCACTCGGCCGACCGCGCAGGCCCCGACCGCGGCGCAGGCACTGACCGGGCGGGCCCCGGCCGTACCGGCCCCGACCGCGGCGCAGGCCGCCGGGCCCGGCGCGGGCGACGACCCGTCGGCCGACGCGCCCGCGACCGCCGACCCGACAGCGACCGGGGACGCGACCGTCACCGCGCCCGTGACCGCCGGCGGCCCCGCGACCGTCGCCCTGGAGGCGACCGCCACCGTGGACGTGCTCG
Organism: Streptomyces changanensis; assembly: GCF_024600715.1. NCBI lineage: Bacteria > Bacillati > Actinomycetota > Actinomycetes > Kitasatosporales > Streptomycetaceae > Streptomyces > Streptomyces changanensis. The sequence goes on along the minus strand of NZ_CP102332.1, from coordinate 3,013,327 downwards.
CCGGCGGGGTGGGGCCCGCGGCGGCGGCCGTGGCCACCGCGACCGCGCTGGCCCGCGCCCCGTACCCGTACGACCTGGTGGTCTCCGCCGGCATCGGCGGCGGCTTCGCGCCGCACGCCCCGCTCGGGGCGCTCGTCGTCGCGGACGCCGTCGTCGCCGCCGACCTGGGCGCCGACACCCCGGACGGCTACCTGACGGTGGAGAAGCTGGGCTTCGGCCGCTCCGTCCACACCCCGCCGCCCGCGCTCACCGCGCGCGTCGCGGACGCCCTGCGCGCCACCGGCGGGCCCTGTCTGACGGCCCCCGTCCTCACCGTCTCCACCGTGACCGGCACCGCCGCCCGCGCCGCCGGGCTGGCCGCCCGCCACCCGCGGGCCGGCGCGGAGGCCATGGAGGGCTTCGGCGTGGCGGAGGCGGCCGCCGCGTACGGGGTGCCCGTCGTCGAGATCCGCGCCGTCTCCAACACCGTCGGCCCCCGTGACCGGGCGGCCTGGCGCATCGGGGCGGCCCTGGACGCGCTGCGCGGCGCGTTCGGGTCGCTGAGCAGCACCGTCTTCAGGGAGGAGTGAGGGCCAGTGGTGATGCGCGTCGCATACTCCCCCTGCCCGAACGACACGTTCGTCTTCCACGCGTGGGCGCACGGGCTGGTGCCCGGGGCGCCCGAGCTGGACGTCACCTTCGCCGACATCGACGTCACGAACGGCATGGCCGAGCGCGGCGAGCTGGACGTCCTCAAGGTGTCGTACGCGGTGCTGCCGTGGGTCCTGGACGAGTACGCGCTGCTGCCGTGCGGCGGCGCGCTGGGACGCGGCTGCGGGCCGCTGGTCCTCACCCGCGAGCCGGGGCTCGACCTGTCGGGCCGCACGGTGGCGGTGCCGAGCGAGCGCTCCACGGCGTACCTGCTGTTCCGGCTGTGGGCGGCGCGGACCGTGCCGGGCGGGATCGGTGAGGTCGTCGTCCTGCCCTTCCACGAGATCATGCCCGCCGTGCGGGACGGGAAGGTCGACGCGGGGCTCGTCATCCACGAGGCGCGGTTCACGTACCGGGAGTACGGGCTGCACCGCCTCGCCGACATGGGCGAGCACTGGGAGGAGACGACCGGCCACCCCATCCCGCTGGGCGCCATCATCGCGAAGCGGTCGCTGGGCGCGCCGGTGCTGCGGCGGCTCGCGGAGTCGGCGCAGGCGTCCGTGCGGAGCGCGTGGGCGGACCCGGGGGCGTCCCGGGAGTACGTGCGGGCCCACGCGCAGGAGATGGACCCGGCGGTCGCCGAGCAGCACATCGGGCTGTACGTGAACCCGTTCACGGAGGACCTGGGGACGGCGGGGTACGCGGCGGTGGAGGCGCTCCTGACGCGCGCCGCGGGCGAGGGTCTGGTGCCGCCCGTCCGTCCGGGCGCGCTCGCCTTCCCGTAGCGCGAAGCCCCACCGGCCCGCAGCCCGGCAGCTCGCAGCCCGCCGGCCCGCAGCCCAGCAGCGCGAAGCACCACCGGCCCGCAGCTCGCAGCCCGCCGGCCCGCAGCCTGCCGGCTCGCAGCCGGGCAGCGCGAAGCCCCACCGGCCCGGAGCCCGGCAGCTCGCAGCCCGCCGGCCCGCAGCCGGGCAGCCCGAGCGCGAAGCCCCGCCGGCCCGCGGCCGACCGCCCCCGTCGGCCCGTGGCTCCGGCAGCCTCAGCAGCACCCGACGGCCCCGCGCGCCTGGCCCCGGCAGTCCTTCGCGCGCGCCCCGGCAGTCCGTCGCGCCAGGCCCCGATGGCCCGGCTCCCCGTGGCCCCGGGCCGCCGGAAACCCGGCGGCGCCGCGCGGACCGGCCCGGGCAGAATGCCCCCATGGCCCTCACCGCGTCCTCCGCCCCGGCGGCAGACCCCGCCGCGCCGTCCCCCGGGGCGGCCGCCCCGCTCACGGTCGGCTTCGACCTCGACATGACGCTCATCGACTCGCGCCCCGGCATCCGCGCGACGTACCTGGAGCTCTCCGCCCGCACCGGCGTGTGGATCGACGCGGAGCTGGCGGTGAGCCGCCTCGGGCCGCCGCTCGAACACGAGCTCGCGTACTGGTTCCCGGAGGAGCGCATCGAGGAGATGGTCGCCGCCTACCGTGAGATGTATCCCACACACGCGATCGAACCGTCCCTCGCCCTGCCCGGTGCGAAGGATGCGATTCAAGCCGTTCGCGCGGCGGGCGGGCGCAGCGTCGTCGTCACGGCGAAGAACGAACCGCACGCCAGGCTGCACGTCGCGCACCTCGGCCTGGAGCCGGACGAGGTCGTCGGGTGGCTGTGGGCCGAGGCCAAGGCGGAGGCGCTGCGCGCGCACGGCGCGACCGTGTACGTGGGCGATCACCTCGGCGACATCCGCGGGGCCCGCGCGGCGGGAGCCCTCGCCGTCTCGGTGGCCACCGGCCCGTACGACGAGGAGGCCCTGCGCGCGGCCGGCGCCGACGTGGTCCTGCCTGATCTGACGGCGTTCCCGGCCTGGTGGGCGGCTTACGCGGAGCGCGTGGCGGCCCGCGCCTGACGCCGCTGCGCGGCGATCGTGCGGAGCACGCCGGCCGCGGCGACGAGGAAGCCGACGCCCATCAGCATCGACACGAGGTACGCGGCCGTCGGGAACGGCTCGGTCCCCAGGAAGAGTGGGGCCACGGTGACGAGTGTGGCGACCGCTCCGACGATGAAGAGGATCGCGCCGACGCGGATGAGCCCGTCGCCCGGCAGGGCGTCGCTCGCGGTGGTTTCGCTACGCATTCGGCCAGGGTAGTTCCCAGGCCGGAGGAACGGGCCGGCGGCGTCTTGTCAGCGGGGCCTGGACCATTAGCCTTGTTGCCCAGCGGGTCCGGGTGGCCCGCTCCACTGCTATCCAGAGCCGTTTTCCACGGCGGCCCCATCGAGTACGAGGACGAGGACAGGACGTGCCTACCGGCAAGGTCAAGTGGTTCAACAGCGAGAAGGGCTTCGGCTTCCTCTCCCGCGACGACGGCGGTGACGTCTTCGTGCACTCGTCGGTGCTGCCTGCCGGGATCGACAGCCTGAAGCCGGGGCAGCGCGTGGAGTTCGGCGTGGTCGCCGGGCAGCGGGGTGACCAGGCCCTGTCGGTGACGGTCCTCGAACCCGCCCCGTCCGTCGCGGCCGCGCAGCGGCGCAAGCCGGACGAACTGGCGTCGATCGTCCAGGACCTGACGACCCTGCTGGAGAACATCACGCCGATGCTGGAGCGGGGGCGGTACCCCGACAAGGTGCACGGCAAGAAGATCGCGGGCCTGCTGCGCGCGGTCGCCGACCAGTTGGACGTCTGACCCCGCCGCCCGCCCCCTCCGCCGCACCGTCTCCTCCGTCGACTTCCGCCTCGCCGCGCGCACCGACTCCCGGCGTGGCTGTGGACCGCCGAACGTCGGACCTGTTGTGGCGCCCCCGTCGCGCGAGACGGGGCGCCGTCCGGCCCGCGCGGCTCCGCCCGGGGAACCAACCCCGGTGACGCTGACGGGTGGTGCGGTGGTGCGGTGGTGCGCTCCCCGGGGCGGCCTCGGCCGCGGGGAGGGTCAGAGGACGCGGGCGAAGATCCGCGCGCCGTTGTGGAAGGTCACGGTGAGGCCCCGCTGGGCCCCGGCGCCGGGGCGGGTCGACCAGCGTTCGAGCGTGGCGATCTCCGGGCACTCGGCATGCGCGAGGGCGGCGGCCAGCCATGCCTCGGGCTCGTCGTCGGCCTGCGGCGCGGGGCCGGCGGGCGCCGGGGGGCCGGTGACCGGCTCGTCCGTGAAGGTGTCGTGCTTGGCGCTTTCCGGCAGCTGCCCCACGAACTGCCACCGGGCCTCGCGGCCGCCACCGGCAGGCGTGATGGCGATGCCGAACGGGCGCTTGGTGTCGCCGGCGTCGGCGAGGGTCTGCACACGATCGGCAGCCGGCGTGTTCTTCACGACGTCGATGACGAAGTCGGTGAAGCGGGCGGGGCGCATTTGTGCTCATCTCCTCTCGTCGCGGCCGGTCAGTCTAGGTGGGCGGGGCGTCCCCCGATGGCTGCGTCGGGCCGGTACACCCAGTGCTCGCCGGCGGGGATGACCCACGGCCGGGCCCGTCCGGCGAGGTGCGGGGCCTGGTGACCGGGGCGGGGCACGCGCAGGTCGCGTACCTGATGGATGGGCCCGTTCTCCTCAGGGACCCTGTCCCCGCGTCGCATGCCGGTCGACTGTGCCCGTCGGCCCGCGCGCACCACGCGGTCCCGCCGGCCCATCGGCACGGGGCCGCACGCGTACGCCCGCCCTCGCCCGTACGCCCGCCGCCGCCCGGACTCGCCCCTACGCCCGCCGCCCGCCCTCGCCCGTACGTCCGGCGGCCCGCCCGTGGTCAGGGGCGGCGGGAGCGCCACAGGAGGTACGCGGCGGAGGCCAGGGCCGCCACCCGCACCGTCCACGGCCACGTCCCGGACAGCGCCTCGCGCAGCGCCGGGCCGCCCGCCGCGATCGGTTCGCCCCACCGCCCGTCGCGGCGGCCCCACAGCCACACGGCGGTGGCCGCCGCGACGAGGCCCGGCAGGCCGAGGACCGCCCACTTCGCCTGGGCGCGGCTCAACCGGCGCGTGGCGTACGCGAGGAGCCAGCCGCCCGCGAGGGCGAGCCAGGAGCCGATGACGGTGCCGACCACCAGCAGGACGGCCGCGGCGAGCAGCACCGGGTTGCCCCACCTTCGCGGGGCGGCGACGACCGGGGCCGCGACGGCCGGTGCGGGCGCCGCGCCCCGGGGCCTGCGGCGGAGCAGGCGCGAGCGCCACGAGGGGACGGCCGGCACGACCACCGCCGTGACCGCCGCCGTCCCGCCGACCGCCGCGCTGCCGGTCACCGCGGTGCCGGGCGCCGCGCCCGGGACGGCCTTCACCGGCGTCGCCGGCGGGGGCTTCCGGCCCAGCAACCGGCGCAGCAGCCGGACGCCCGGCCCTCCGGGCGGGGGCGCGGGCGGCCCGGACCCCGCGCCGTCCCCACCGGCCGCGCCGCCCTCGCCGCCCTGCTCCTCCGGCGGTACCAGCAGCTCCGGCACCTCGACGCCGCCGGTGAACCCGGGCACCACGCTCCACCAGTCCGGCTCCGGCCCGGCGCCGTCCCCGAAGCCCGTCCCGGACCCCGTACCGCCCCCGGCCTCCGCGTCCGCCGACACCCGGTCGCGCCGCGCCGTCGCGGTCCGCTGGCCCGGTACGGCGAGGCCGCCGCCGGCCACGGCCGTCACGACCGCGTCGGGCGAGCCCAGCCGGTCGAGGATGCGCCGCACCCCCGCCGGGCCGTCCGCACCGCCGCCCTCGCGCTGCCGGGCGATCTCGTCACGCAGCGACGCGACGAGGCTCATCCGCTCCTTCGCCGGCAACTGCCGCTGCTGTGCCAGGTCGCCGACCCGGCTCAGGTAGTCGAAGACCAGCTGGTCGCTCTCGATCCCCACCGTGCCCCTCCATGCCGCTGCCCGCCGCCCGGTCGACGTCCCGACGTTAGCGCCTGGGACGGGGCCAGGGGCTAACGTGGTGCGGATGGCGACCGGCGAGACCGAGCGGGAGGCGCACGTGCCCGAGGAGCAAGACGGTACGGCGGCGCCCCGCACGCTCGCGGAGGCGTTGCGGGCGCGGGGCGACGAGGGGATCGCGGCGTTGCTGCGGGCGCGTCCGGACCTGCTGGTGCCGGTCCCGACCGACCTGACGCAGCTCGCCACGCGGGCCGGTACGCGCGCCTCCGTCGTGCGGGCCCTGGAGCGGCTCGACCGGTTCGCGCTCCAGACCGCCGAGGCGCTGGCCGTGGCGCCGGACCCGGCGCCGTACCCGGCGCTGCTCGCGCTCATGGCCGGGGACGTCGGTGACGCGGCCGTGGCACGGGCGCTGCCGGGCGCCGTGGCCGTCCTGCGCGAACAGGCCCTGGTGTGGGGCGGGGACGACCGGCTGCGGCTGGTCCGCACCGCGCGGGAGCTGCTCGCGCCGTCGCCGCAGCACCCGTCGCCGACGGGGCTCGGGCCGACCGTCGCGGAGGCGACGGCCGGCATGTCGCCCGGCCGCGTCCAGGAGATCCTCCAGGCCGTCGGGCTGCCGTCCACGCACGACCCGGTGTCGGCGGTGGCCGCCCTGACGGGGCTGTTCACCGACCGGACGAGGATGGACGCCCTGCTGGACCAGGCGCCCGCCGACGCGCTCGGGGTGCTGGACCGGCTGGTGTGGGGGCCGCCGTACGGCGAGGTGGGCGCCGTGCCCGCGCCGCCCGTCCGCTGGCTGCGCGACCGCGGTCTGCTGCTGCCCGTGTCGGCCCGTACGGTGGCGCTGCCGCGCGAGGTGGCGCTGCACCTGCGCGCCGGGCGGGCGCACCGGGTGCCCGAGCCGGCGCCGCCGGCCGTGGAGCCGGCCCGCGAGTACCGTCCACAGGTTGTGGACGGCACGGCGGCCGGGCAGGCGTACACGGCGCTCGCCACCGCCGAGGAGCTGCTGAAGAAGTGGGACCAGGGCGGGCCGCCCGTCCTGCGGGCCGGCGGCCTGTCCGTCCGCGACCTCAAGCGCACTGCGACCGCCCTCGACGTGCCGGAGCCGGTCGCCGCGTTCTGGCTGGAACTCCTGTACGGGACGGGGCTGCTCGCCCCGGACGGCGAGGCCGGCGAGCGGTACGCGCCGACCCCCGCGTACGACGCGTGGCTGGAGCTGCCCGCCGCCCGACGCTGGGCCCGCCTCGCCGGGACGTGGCTCGCCTCCACCCGTACCCCCGGGCTGGTCGGCGGGCAGGACGCCAAGGGCCGCACCCTGTCCGTGCTCGGCCCCGACCTGGACCGGGGCGCCGCGCCCGAGGTGCGGCGCCGGGTGCTGGAACTGCTCGCCGCGCTCCCGCCGGGCAGCGCCGCCGAGCCGGACGTCCTCCTCGCGCGGCTGCGCTGGGAGCGGCCCCTGCGCGGCGGCGCGGCCGGCGCCGACCTGCGGGCCCGCCTCGCCGTCTGGGCCCTGTCCGAGGCGGAGACCCTCGGCGTCACCGGCCGCGGCGCCCTCTCCGGCCACGGCCGGGCGCTGCTCGACGACCCGGACGGCGAGGCCGCCGTGGCGCTGCTCGCGCCCCTGCTGCCCGAACCGGTCGACCACGTCCTGCTCCAGGCCGACCTGACGGCCGTCGCCCCCGGCCCGCTGCGCCGCCCCCTCGCGGACGCCCTGTCGGTCCTCGCGGACGTCGAGTCCACGGGCGGGGCGACCGTCTACCGCTTCACGCCCGGCTCGGTGCGCCGCGCCCTGGACGCCGGTCGGACCGCCGCAGAGCTGCACGCCTTCCTCGCCGAGCACTCCCGCACGCCCGTGCCGCAGCCGCTCGCGTACCTGATCGACGACGTGGCCCGCCGCCACGGCCACCTGCGCGTCGGCGCCGCCTCCTCGTACGTGCGCTGCGACGACGACGCCGTGCTGGGGGAGATCCTCGCGGACAAGCGGTCCGCGTCGCTGGGCCTGCGCCGGCTCGCCCCGACGGTCCTCGCCTCCAAGGCCGCGCCGGCGGCGCTGCTGGACGGGCTGCGGTCCATGGGCTTCGCCCCGGCCGCCGAGTCCGCCCAGGGCGACGTGCTGGTCACCCGCGCCGACGCCTACCGCACCGGCCCCCGTACGGCGCCCGCGCCGGTCCCGGACGGGCCGCCGGTGCCCGACGCCACCCTCCTCGGCGCCGCCGTCCGCGCCATCCGCGCCGGCGACCTCGCGGCGACCGTCACCCGCAAGGAACCGGAGACCGCGACCACCGCCCGCGCCGACGGCGCCCTGCCGCGCACCTCCGCCGCCGAGACCCTCGCCACCGTCCAGGCGGCGGCCCTGACCAACTCGGCCGTGTGGATCGGCTACGTCAACGCCGAGGGTGCCGCCAGCCAGCGCGTGATCGCCCCGGTCCGTGTGGAGGGCGGCTTCGTGACCGCCTACGACCACACCGCCGACGAGGTCCGCACGTACGCCCTGCACCGCATCACGGGCGTCGCCGAACTCGCCGACGAGTGACGGCCCCGCCGACCCGGCAGCCGCCCGGACCGGGCCGGGTCCGGGGCGGCCGACCGCACCACCCCCGTCGGCCCCCGGACCGTGCCGGGACTGCCCCGACGGGGCCGGGGCCTCCCCGGGCCGCCCCAGGGAGGGGGCCCGGCCCCGGGAGGGCCCGGCCCGGTCGCGGGCGGGCCGGGGCCGGCCCCGCGTCGCCGACCATGCGGCACACTGGAGGTTTGGCCGCGTCCTCGGGGCCGTACGGAAAGGGTGAGGCGTGAACGGACCGCTGATCGTCCAGAGCGACAAGACACTCCTGCTCGAAGTCGACCACGAGCGGGCCGACGCCTGCCGGCGGGCCATCGCGCCCTTCGCCGAGCTGGAGCGGGCGCCGGAGCACATCCACACCTACCGCCTGACGCCGCTCGGCCTGTGGAACGCCCGCGCCGCCGGGCACGACGCCGAGCAGGTCGTGGACGCCCTGGTCGAGTACTCGCGCTACCCGGTGCCGCACGCGCTGCTCGTGGACGTCGCCGAGACCATGGCGCGGTACGGGCGGCTGAGCCTCGGCAAGCACCCCGTCCACGGCCTCGTGCTGACCACGACCGACCGGCCCGTGCTGGAGGAGGTGCTCCGGTCGAAGCGGATCAAGCCGCTCGTCGGGGAGCGCCTCGACCCGGACACGGTCGCCGTCCACCCCTCCGAGCGCGGGCAGATCAAGCAGACGCTGCTGAAGCTCGGCTGGCCGGCGGAGGACCTCGCCGGGTACGTCGACGGCGAGGCCCACCCGATCGAGCTGGACGAGGACGGCTGGGAGCTGCGCCCGTACCAGAAGCAGGCCGTCGAGGGGTTCTGGCACGGCGGGTCGGGCGTGGTGGTGCTGCCGTGCGGCGCCGGCAAGACCCTCGTGGGCGCCGGGGCCATGGCGCGGGCCAAGGCGACGACGCTGATCCTGGTCACCAACACCGTCTCCGCGCGCCAGTGGAAGCACGAACTGGTCAAGCGCACGTCGCTCACCGAGGACGAGATCGGCGAGTACAGCGGCACCCGCAAGGAGATCAGGCCCGTCACCATCGCCACCTACCAGGTGCTGACCACCCGGCGGAAGGGCGTCTACCCGCACCTGGAGCTGTTCGACTCCCGGGACTGGGGCCTGATCGTCTACGACGAGGTGCACCTGCTGCCCGCGCCGGTCTTCAAGTTCACCGCCGACCTCCAGGCCCGGCGGCGGCTCGGGCTGACCGCGACGCTGGTGCGCGAGGACGGGCGCGAGTCGGACGTGTTCTCGCTGATCGGCCCGAAGCGGTTCGACGCGCCGTGGAAGGAGATCGAGGCGCAGGGGTACATCGCGCCCGCCGACTGCGTCGAGGTCCGCGTCGACCTGACGGAGTCCGAGCGGCTCGCGTACGCCACGGCGGAGAGCGAGGAGAAGTACCGGTACTGCGCGACGACGGACACCAAGCGCCGGGTGACCGAGGCGATCGTCCGGAAGTTCGCGGGGCAGCAGATCCTCGTCATCGGGCAGTACATCGACCAGCTGGACGAGCTGGGCGAGCACCTGGGCGCGCCCGTCATCAAGGGCGAGACGTCCAACGCGCAGCGCGAGAAGCTCTTCGACGCCTTCCGCAACGGCGAGCTGAGCGTCCTCGTCGTGTCGAAGGTCGCGAACTTCTCGATCGACCTGCCGGAGGCGACCGTCGCCATCCAGGTGTCGGGGACGTTCGGGTCGCGCCAGGAGGAGGCGCAGCGGCTCGGGCGGGTCCTGCGGCCGAAGGCGGACGGGCACCAGGCGCACTTCTACTCGGTCGTCGCGCGGGACACCATCGACCAGGACTTCGCCGCGCACCGTCAGCGGTTCCTGGCGGAGCAGGGGTACGCGTACCGGATCGTCGACGCGGGCGACCTCCTCAGCGAAACCTGAGCCCTCCGGCGTCTCACAGGTGAAGCCGGCGTCCGCGTCCCCGGCAGTACGTCTTGTGCCGTCGCGGCGTCTGCGGGTCGTCCGCGTGCTCTGCCCTCCAGCCGGAGCCCGGACGGCCTCCGCCACGCGGGCGCCCCAGCGCCGCCGCCGGACCCGGCGGGGGCGCGGTCAGTCGGCGGGGCTGAACAGCCGGTCTCCCCGCGCCGCGAGGGCCAGGACCCCGAGGTGGGCGGCGGCGAGCGCCAGGAGCGCCGCCACGCCGGGTGTGCCCGTCCCCGGTGACGGCTCCCGCGTCCACAGGTAAAGGGCGTACTGCGCCTCGTCCGGAAGCCGCAGCCACGCGGCCACCCAAGTCTGCGGGTGGAGCGGGGCGATGTCGTCGATGCCCACGATCGGGGCGAGCACGATCACGGGTCCCAGGGCGGCCGCCATCGTCCCGACGGTCCTGCGGGTGAGGGAGGCCGCCGCGAACGCGACCGTGACGAAGAGGATCTGGACCACCAGGGACCTGGCCGCGGCCTGCGCGGCCGCCGCCCAGCCGGGGCCTTCGGTCGTGGCGAAGTCCGTCACCCCGGCGGCCATCCGGCCCACGGCGAACAGTACGGCGGCCAGGACAACCGTGAACGCGGTCGTCAGCAGCAGGGCGACGGCCCCTTTCAGGGCGAGCAGCCGGGCCCGTCCCGGCCGGGCCGCCAGCAGCGACGGCCACATGCCGGACTCGCACTCGACCGCGTACAGCGCGCCCGCCAACGCACCGGCGACCAGCAGGCCGACGAAGGTCCCGGAGTGCTGGGCCGCCGCCCACAGGGCGCCCGCCGGCTCGTCGACGTACGTGGCGGGGGCGCCGTCCTCGAAGTGCCGGTAGGCGTGTCGGAAGCCGTACAGGCCCATCACCGCTGCTAGCAGCGCCGCACCGGCGGCAGAGAGGAGGACGACCGGGGACAGGACGGCCTTGCGCAGCTCGGCGTACCAGCAGGCGAACCACCCGGTCATGTGACCTCGTTCCCGCGCCCGGCGGCGTGCATGATCCACCAGATCCCCAGGGCGGTGGCCAGGACGGTGGGCAGGGCCCGGACGGGCAGGGGGACGGCGCTCCCCGATTCCGGGCCCCACCAGACGTTCCACAGCACGTCACCGGGGTGGAAGGCCATCACGTCGGCGACGATGCCCCCGGGCAGCCATCCCCACAGCCAGGTGGCCCCCGAGCCGAGCATGAGGAGGACGAGCAGGGCCCCGGACCGCGCGATCCCGCCCGCCTGGCCGCGCGCCAGTGCGGCCAGCGCGACGGCGACGAGGCTCCACACGGCCGTGACGGCCAGCGCGCCGCCCCACAGACGCAGTCCGTGGAGCAGGTCCTCGCCCGGTGGGAGGTGGAACGCGTGGAGCGGGTAATCCGCGCGCCCCTTCACCAGGCCGAACACGGCAACGGCAGCCCCGGCGCAGCACAGGGCCGCGGCCGTGGTGAGCCACAGAGCGGTGGCCTTGGCCAGGATGTGCGTACGGATGCGCGGGTCGGCCAGCAGGAGGTTCCCGGCGGTCCGGTTGTCGTACTCGGTGCCCATCGACTGCGCGGCGAGGAGCACCAGGACCACCAGCCCGGGGAAGGAGGCGAACGCCTGCGCGGCCCAGCCCAAGGCGCCGGGCACGGTTTGCGCGCGGGCGGCCTCGGCAGCCTTCTCCCGCGAGTCGGCCACCCATTCTTCGGTGCCCTGCCGCTCCGCCTCCCCGGTCCTGGTGCAGTATTCGGGCCCCAGTTTCGGATTGAGCTCCAGACAGCTCCGGTACGACTCACCGTTCTCGATGTTCCGCAAACCGTTCTGGGCCGCGTTCACGGTGTGCGACCAGTAGTCCTGGGCGTAGAACGCCGTCGTCACACAGCCGACGGTCAGGACCGCGAACAACAGGAGCGTCAGCGGACGTGAAGCGATCTTGCGCCATTCCGCGCGCACATGCCAGATCGTCACCAGGACCCCTTGTGCCCGCTGATCCGGAAGAACCAGTCCTCCAGGGACTCGGCCTCGCCCAGGCCGATCTCGTCGAGTGCCCCGCTGGCGACGACGGTACCGCGGTTCATGACGACGACGCGGTCGCAGATCCGCTGGATCTCGTCGAGCTGGTGGCTGGACACCAGGACGGCGGTACCGCTGTCCGCTTCACGCCGGATCAGCTCGCGGACCATGACGACGGCGTGCGGGTCCAGCGCGTTGGTCGGCTCGTCCAGGACCAGCAGGCGCGGTCCGCGCATCAGGGCGGCGGCCAGGGCGAGGCGCTGGCGCATGCCCTGCGAGTACGCGCGGATGCGCTTGCGGGCCTCGTCCTCCAGGCCGACGCGCCTGATCGCGGCGAGGGCCTGTCCCCGGTCCGGTACGCCGGAGGAGTGCAGCAGGCTGCGGAGCTGGGTGGGCCCGGTCATCCACCGGTAGAAGGCCGGCGTGTCCAAGGCGGCGCCGACCTGCCGGGCGACGGCGGGCGAGTACGGCGGGTGCTCACCGAGGACTTGTACGGATCCCGCCGTGGGCCTGACCAGCCCACACGCCACGCGCATCAGGGTCGTCTTACCGGCTCCGTTGGCGCCGAGCAACCCGACGACCTCGCCGGGTGCCACCTCCAGCGTCACGTCCGACACGACGGCTTGCGAGCCGTACGTCTTGCTGACGGAGCGGCAGGCCAGCACGGCCTGCCGCTCCTGCTCATGGAACATCACAGAGCGACTACCTCAGCTGGTCGTGTAGGCGGTGCGGCCTGTCAAGTCCATCGGGCAGTTCCCGCCCGGCGTGAGACAATCCGTCGGCACCGTCCAGAGCTTCCAGTAATACGTCCCGGACGAAGCCTGGTCCCAGGATTTCGTCTGGTCTGTGAGGGAGCAGTCGAATTCCCGGCCATACCCGATTTTCCTATCGGGTGCCACGGAGACATGCCGCCACAGCTCGTACGACACGACGCCACCCCGGCCGCCGCCGGTTCGGGTGCAGGAAGTCTGAGTCTGTGTGTTCCCCCCCAGTGAGTCCCAGCGACGGGACTCACTGCCCTTGCTGAACGCCCCCGCCGTCCAGGGGAACGACTGGCTCGCCGCTATTGCCGTGGGCGCGCCAACGGCCAAAGTGGTGAGGGCAGCTCCATGCGATGCCAGCTTCTTCCATTTCATGACTAAACCCCCCAGTGCTTTCTCTTTGGCTGCAATCATGGCGCTGCTAAAGGCTCGGGCCAACCGGATGATCGCTGATTGGCCGGATTGCTCGCCATGAATCGAGCAGGTGGCGCGTTACCGTGCCCGCCTGCGGCACCTCGCTCGCTGCCGAGGCGGACGCGCGGAAAAACCGTTCGCGTGCGCCGGCCCTGCTCACTACAATTTCCCGCTTGCCCGCCTCCCCGCAGGGAGCGCCGCCCTCCGGTCGGAAACCGGACGGCCCGACCTCACCTCGTGATCGTTCCGCCCGGAGGCACCGCCATGTCCACGACCGACTCGGACCCCCTCGCGCGCGAGCGCGCCCACCTCGGGGCCTCCCGTGCCGCCCTGCGCGCCATGCGGGAGGACGTGGAGGCGCTCGACATCCGGGACGTCACCGCGAACTGGGTCAACGCCGCCGTCCTCTCCCGCCAGATCGAGGAGCGCGTCAAGGCGCTCGCCGACCTCAGCCACACCCCGCTCTTCTTCGGGCGGCTCGACTACCTGCACACCACGCAGGAGGGGCAGCGCTTCTACATCGGGCGGCGGCACGTCCACGACGCCCACGGCGACCCGATGGTGATCGACTGGCGCGCGCCGGTGTCGCAGCCGTTCTACCGGGCGTCGCGCAAGGACCCGCAGGACGTCGGCCTGCGCCGCAGGTTCGGGTACACGGGCGGCGAGCTCACCGCGTACGAGGATGAGCACCTGACCGACCCGGAGGAGGCCGACACCACGAGCAGGCTGCTCCAGGCGGAGATCGAGCGGCCGCGTGTGGGGCCCATGCGGGACATCGTCGCGACCATCCAGCCCGAGCAGGACGAGATCGTGCGCAGCGGCCTGTCCGGGTCGGTGTGCGTGCAGGGTGGGCCCGGAACCGGCAAGACCGCCGTGGGCCTGCACCGGGTGGCGTACCTGCTGTACGCGCACCGGGAGCGGCTGGCGCGGACGGGCACGCTCGTCATCGGGCCGAACCGGTCGTTCCTCCGGTACATCGAGCAGGTGCTGCCCGCCCTGGGCGAGCTGGAGGTGCGGCAGTCGACCGTCGACGACCTGGTCGGCACGCACGTCGAGGTGCGGGGCGCGGACGAGGCGGCGGCGGCCGTGGTGAAGGGCGACGCCCGGATGGCGGAGGTGCTGCGGCGGGCGGTCCGCTCGCACGTGACGCCGCCCGTCGAGCCGGTCGTCGTGGTGCGCGGGTCGCGCCGGTGGCGGGTGCCGGCGTACGAGGTGGAGGAGATCGTCCGGGAGCTGCTCGCCCGCGACATGCGGTACGGCGCCGCCCGTGAGGCGCTGCCGCGGCGCATCGCGCACGCGGTGCTGGTGCGGATGGAGGAGGCCGGGGAGGCGCCGGACGACCGGGTGCAGGACGCGGTGGCGCGCAACGCGGCGGTGAAGGCGGCGGTCAAGGCGGTCTGGCCGCCGGTCGACCCGGCGAAGCTGGTGCTGCGGTTGCTGTCCGACGCGGAGTTCCTCGCGGAGCACGCGCGGGGCGTCCTCACCGAGGAGGAGCAGAAGGCGATCCTGTGGACGCGGCCGCCGCGCGGCGTGCGGTCGGCGAAGTGGTCGCCCGCGGACGCCGTCCTCGTCGACGAGGCGGCCGACCTGGTGGAACGCACCCACTCGCTGGGGCACGTGGTGCTGGACGAGGCGCAGGACCTGTCGCCGATGCAGTACCGGGCGGTGGGGCGGCGCTGTTCGACGGGGTCGGTGACGGTCCTCGGCGACCTGGCGCAGGGCACGACGCCGTGGGCGACGCGGAGCTGGACGGAGGCGCTGGGGCACCTGGGCAAGCCGGACGCGGTGGTGGAGGAGCTGACGGCCGGTTTCCGCGTGCCGCGCGAGGTGATCGCGTACGCCTCGCGGCTGCTGCCGCACATCGCGCCCGGGCTGGCCGAGGTGCGGTCGGTGCGGGAGAACCCGGGGTCGCTGGAGGTGCGGGCCGTCGGCGAGGCGGAACGGGACCCGGCGGTCGTCACGGCGTGCCGGGAGTTCCTGGGGCGGGAGGGGTCCGTCGGGCTCATCGCGGCCGACGCGCGGGTCCCGGAGCTGGCCCGGGCGCTGGACGGGGCGGGGCTCGGCTTCCTCGCGCCGGGCGAGGAGACCTCGGCGCGGGCGCGGCTGACGCTGGTGCCCGCGTCGCTGGCGAAGGGCCTGGAGTACGACTACGTCGTGCTGGACGAGCCGGCGGCGGTGGTGGGCGGGGAGCCGGACGAGCGGACGGGGCTGCGACGGCTGTACGTGGCGCTCACCCGCGCGGTCTCCGGCCTGACCCTTGTCCACGCCGCCCCGCTGCCGGCCCACCTGACCGCCTGACCCCGACCGCCTGACGGGCGGGGGGCGGGAGGCCCGCCAGTCCGCGCCCGTCAGTCCGCGCCCCGTCAGTCCGCGCCCGTCAGGCCGTCGCGTCCGGGTCGCCCCGTCAGTCCGCCCCGGTCAGGGTCGCCCCGTCAGGCCGCCTGGTCCAGGGCGCGGCGCCAGGCGCTGACCGCGCCGGGAACGACCGGGGAGGTCCAGCCGGCCGGGCGGGCAGCGCCGCCGATGTGGAAGGCGTCGACGCCCGCCTCGCGCAGCGCGGGCACGTGGTCGAGGCGCAGGCCGCCGCCGACGAGGAGGACCGCCTCGTACCCGGGGAGGTCGCGCTGCGCGGCCTCGGCGGTCAGGACGGAGAGGCCGGCGTCGACCCCGGCGGCGGAGCCGGCCGTCAGGTACGTGTCGAGGCCCGGCAGGTCGGCCAGGTGCTTGCGGAGGGCGCCGCGGTCGGCGCAGTGGTCGATGGCGCGGTGGAAGGTCCAGCGGCAGCCGTCCAGTTCGGTGACGAGCCGTTCCAGGGCGGCCAGGTCGGGGTGGCCCTCGGCGTCGAGGAAGCCGAGGACGAACTCGTCGGCGCCCTCCGAGCGCAGTTCGCCCGCGGCGCGTACGAGGGCGTCGACGTCCCCGGCGGCGAAGCCGGTGTCGAGGCGGAGCATGACGCGCAGCGGGAGGTCCACGGCGGCGCGGATCCGGGCGTACGTCTCGCGGGACGGGGTGAGCCCGTCCGCGGCCATGTCGGTGACCAGCTCCAGGCGGTCCGCTCCTCCGGCCTGGGCGGCGATGGCGTCCTCGGCGTCGAGGGCGATCACCTCCAGCACTGCACGGTTGCTCATCGGACCCCATTCCTCGCAGGCGGATGTCGATCCCGTACGGGGCTCGTACAGGTCTAGTCCAATGCTAATGCGTGGGGGCCCCGCGGTAGCCGTCCTGTGGGCGCTCGACGCGCGGCCGGCTGGTGGCGAGTGGTCGCCGGATGGCCGCCGCGGGGGTGACGGGGTTACCGGAGGGGGGTATACACTGAAGGAAAGAGATACCCCCCCAGGGTATGGGCCCTGGATGTCCGTCCCGGGGTGTCCGGATCCGCAGGAGTGGAGATGAGCGCGAGATGAGCGGCCCCGCCACCACGCCCGGCACCGCCGAGGTCGAGCTCGCCATCGGCGGCATGACCTGCGCCTCGTGCGCGGCGCGCGTCGAGAAGAAGCTCAACCGCATGGACGGTGTCGAGGCCACCGTCAACTACGCCACCGAGAAGGCGAAGGTCACCTACCGGGGCGACGACGTGTCGGTGGGCGACCTCATCGCCACCGTCGAGGCGACCGGCTACACCGCCCGGCCGCCCGCACCCCCCGCCGGGGCGGGCGCGCGCGACGGCGGGGCGGCGGGCGAGGGGCCCGGCGCCGACGGCGCCGCCGGCGCGGACGCCGACGACCTGCGCGACCTGCGGCAGCGGCTGTTCACGGCCGTCGTCCTCTCCGTCCCCGTCGTGGCCATGGCGATGGTCCCGCCGCTGCAGTTCGCGAACTGGCAGTGGCTCTCCCTCGCGCTGGCCGCGCCCGTCGTCGTCTACGCGGGCTGGCCGTTCCACCGCGCCGCCTGGACCAACCTCCGGCACGGCGCCGCGACGATGGACACGCTCATCTCGGTCGGTACGACCGCCGCGTTCCTCTGGTCGCTGTGGGCGCTGTTCTTCGGCACGGCCGGCATGACGGGCATGACGCACCCCTTCGAGCTGACGATCTCCCGCTCCGACGGCGCCGGCAACATCTACCTGGAGGCGGCGGCCGGGGTGACGGCCTTCATCCTCGCCGGGCGGTACTTCGAGGCGCGCTCCAAGCGGAAGGCGGGCGCGGCGCTGCGGGCGCTGATGGAGCTGGGCGCCAAGGAGGTCACCGTGGTGCGCGGGGGCCGCGAGGTGCGCGTCCCGGCGGAGGAGCTGCGGGTCGGCGACCGGTTCGTCGTCCGGCCCGGCGAGAAGATCGCCACGGACGGCACCGTGGTGGGGGGCCGGTCCGCCGTGGACGCCTCCATGCTGACCGGCGAGTCCGTGCCCGTGGAGGTGGCGGTCGGCGACGCGGTCACCGGCGCGACGCTCAACGCGGGCGGCCGGATCGTCGTCGAGGCCACCCGCGTCGGCGCCGACACGCAGCTGGCCCGGATGGCGAAGCTGGTGGAGGACGCGCAGAACGGCAAGGCCGCCGCCCAGCGGCTCGCGGACCGGATCTCCGCCGTCTTCGTCCCCGTCGTCATCGTCCTGGCCCTCGCCACCCTCGCCGGGTGGCTGCTCGGCGGCGCCGGGGTGACCGCGGCGTTCACCGCCGCCGTCGCCGTCCTGATCATCGCCTGCCCGTGCGCCCTCGGCCTCGCCACGCCCACCGCGCTCATGGTCGGCACCGGCCGGGGCGCGCAGCTCGGCATCCTCATCAAGGGGCCGGAGGTGCTGGAGAACACCCGCCGGGCCGACACCGTCGTCCTCGACAAGACCGGCACCGTCACCACCGGCCGTATGACGCTCCTCGCCGTCCACACCGCCGGCGAGACGGGGGCGACCGGCGAGGCGGGCGACGCCGGCGAGGCCGCCGACGCCGCCGAGGTCGAGGTGCTGCGGCTGGCCGGGGCCCTGGAGGACGCCTCCGAGCACCCGGTGGCCCGCGCCGTGGCGGCCGGGGCGGTGGCGCGGACGGGCGCCCTGCCCGCCGTCGAGGACTTCGTCAACGTGCCCGGCCTCGGCGTCCAGGGCGTCGTCGACGGGCACGCGGTGCTGGTGGGGCGGGAGAAGCTGCTCGACGCGTGGTCGATCGGCCTGCCGGACGAGCTGGCCCGCGCCCGGGACGCCGCCGAGGCGGCGGGCCGGACCGCCGTCGCCGTCGCCTGGGACGGCGAGGCGCGGGCCGTCCTGGAGGTCGCCGACGCCGTCAAGGACACCAGCGCCGAGGCGATCCGCAGGCTGCGCGCGCTGGGCCTCACGCCGATCCTGCTCACCGGTGACAACAGGACCGTCGCCGAGGCGGTCGCCGCCGAGGTCGGCATCGACCGGGAGCACGTCATCGCCGAGGTGCTGCCGCAGGACAAGGTCGACGTCGTACGGCGCCTCCAGGCCGAGGGCCGCAGCGTCGCCATGGTCGGCGACGGCGTGAACGACGCCGCCGCGCTCGCCCAGGCCGACCTGGGCCTGGCGATGGGCACCGGTACGGACGCGGCGATCGAGGCGGGCGACCTGACCCTCGTCCGGGGCGACCTGCGGGCCGCCGCCGACGCGATCCGGCTCTCCCGGCGCACCCTCGGGACGATCAAGGGGAACCTCTTCTGGGCGTTCGCGTACAACGTGGCGGCACTGCCGCTGGCGGCCGCGGGCTTCCTCAGCCCGATGATCGCCGGGGCCGCGATGGCGTTCTCGTCCGTCTTCGTCGTCGGCAACAGCCTGCGCCTGCGCGGCTTCCGGGCCGTGACGTAGCGGGGAAGGGGCCGCGCGGCACAATGGGCCCCATGGCCGCACCCGCCCCGCATCCCGCCCACGACGAACTCCGCGCCCGCTGGCTGGCGACCGTCCGGCGGGCGCGGGGCGCGGGCGATCCCGAGCGGCAGCGGTCGGCGGCCCCCCAGCCGCCCGACCCGCAGGCCCCCCAGCCGCCCGACCCGCAGGCCCCCCGGTCGCCCGACCCGCAGGCCCCCCAGCCGTCCGATCCGTCGGGGCTCCCGGACTCGGAGCCGTACCTGCGGGACCTGCTCGGCCGGTGGGCGGAGCCGCAGCGGCGCTACCACACCACCGACCACCTCCTCGCCGTGCTCCGCCGCGTCGACGAGCTGGCCGGGCACGCCGACGACCCGGCCGCCGTGGAGCTCGCCGCCTGGTTCCACGACGCGGTGTACCTCCCCGACCGCTCCACCAACGAGGAGCGCAGCGCCCGCCTCGCCGAGCGGGCCCTGCCCGAGCTGGGCGTCGACGCGCACCGCACGGCGGAGGTGTCCCGGCTGGTGCTGCTCACCGTCACGCACGACCCCGCGCCCGGGGACCGCGACGGCGAGGTGCTGTGCGACGCCGACCTGGCGGTCCTCGCCGGTGGGCCGGAGGCGTACGCCGCCTACGCCGCGGCCGTGCGCGAGGAGTACGGCTTCGTGCCCGACGACGCGTTCCGCGCGGGCCGCGCCGCCGTGCTGCGCCGGCTCCTCGACCTGCCACGGCTGTTCCGCACCCCGTACGGGACCTCCCGTTGGGAGGCGGCGGCCCGCCGGAACCTCGCCACCGAGCTGGAGCTCCTGGGAATGTAAGCGGCTCAGATGGTGTTCACACCTGTCATGCCGCCCCACGACGATCTTCCCCCCGAGCACACCACCGCCCCGACGCCGTCGACCGCCCCGGCCACCGACCGGGCCCCCGCCACCGACCGGGCCCCCGCCACCGACCGGGCCCCGGCCACCGACCGGGCCCCCGCCCCCGCCCCCGCGCGCATGCCGACGGCCGTCTACATCCTCGGCCTGTCCGTCTTCGCGCTCGGCACGAGCGAGTTCATGCTCTCCGGGCTGCTGCCGCCCATCGCCCGGGACATGAACGTGTCCATCCCCCAGGCCGGGCTGCTCATATCGGCCTTCGCGATCGGCATGGTCGTCGGCGCGCCGCTCCTCGCCGTGGCGACGCTGCGGCTGCCCCGCCGGACGACGCTGATCGCGCTGATCACGACGTTCGGCCTCGGGCAGGTGGCGGGCGCCCTGGCGCCCTCGTACGGGGTGCTGTTCGCGTCCCGCGTCGTGAGCGCGCTCGCCTGCGCGGGGTTCTGGGCCGTCGGCGCGGCGGTGGCCATCGCGATGGTGGCGCCCGGGGCGCGGGCCCGCGCGATGGCGGTGATGATCGGCGGCCTGTCGATCGCGAACGTCCTGGGCGTGCCCGCGGGCGCCTTCCTCGGTGAGCACCTGGGGTGGCGCTCGGCCTTCTGGGCGGTCGGCGCCGCCTCGGCGCTCGCGCTCGTCGGCGTCGTCACCCGCATCCCGCGGATCCCGCTGCCCGCCGAGCGGCCGGCCCTCCGCCGTGAGCTGGCGATCTACCGGGACCGGCAGGTGTGGCTGGCCGTCGTCGTCACCGCGCTCGCCGCGGGCGGGGTGTTCTGCGCCTTCTCGTACCTGGCTCCGCTCCTCACCGACGTGGCGGGCCTGGACTCCGGCTGGGTGCCGATGGTGCTGGGGCTCTTCGGCGTGGGCGCGCTCGTCGGTACGGCCGTCGGCGGCCGGGTCGCCGACGCGCACCTGTTCGGGGTGCTGCTGAGCGGCATCGCCGCGTCGACGGTGCTGCTCGCGGCGCTCGCCCTGTTCGGCGGCAGTCCGGTCGCGGCGGTCGCGGTGTCGTTCCTCCTCGGCGTCTCGGCGTTCTACACCGCCCCGGCGCTCAACGCCCGGATGTTCAACGTGGCCGGCGCCGCCCCGACGCTCGCGGGCGCCACCACGACGGCGGCGTTCAACCTCGGCAACACCGGCGGCCCCTGGCTGGGCGGCACCGTCATCGACGCCGGCCTCGGCTACCCGGCGACCGCCTGGGCGGGCGGCGCCATGACGCTCGTCGCGCTGCTCACCGTGGGCGTCGCGCTGCGACTGCACCGCCGGGAGACCGGTACGCCGAGCCGCGTCGTCATGGGCGCGACCGCCGCAACCGCCGCGCCCACGGACGCCACGGCGCCCACCGGCGTCACCGCGCCCACGGCTTCCGCCGGGGTCACGGCGAAGGCGTCCGGAGGTGCTTCGGGCGGCGCAGCCCGGCGGCCCTGAGGAGCCGCACGATCTCCTTGGGGCCGACCTCCACCGCCCCGGCCGCCACGGCGTCGGCGTAGCGGTCCGCGGGGATGTCGTAGTGGTCGCCGTCGAAGGCGCGCGGTGGCGCGCCGATCGCGGCGGCCGCCGTGTGCAGCTCGTCGAAGGACGTGTCGCTGATCAGGTGCGACCACAGGCGGCCGTGGCCGGGCCAGGTCGGCGGGTCGATGTAGAGCGTCACGTCAGGCCTCCCACGGGGGCGACGACCACGCCGGCCCGGCCGCACACCCAGTGCGGGTCGGGGCCCAGCTCCGGTTCCACGTGGAGGGCGTGCGGGTCGCCCGAGTCGCAGACGGGGCACAGCGGCCAGCGTCCGTACCGCTCCAGCAGCGCGTCCTGCACGTCCTGGGCGACCAGCCCGGAGAGGTACCCCATGCCCTCCGGCCACTGCCCGACCCACCAGCGGCGGTGCGTGACGGCGTCCTCGACCATGGACACGACCTCGGCCTGGGCGACGTCCCGGGCGGCGAGGTCGGCGAGGACGAGCGCGCGGGCGGCGTGCAGTGCCTGTTCCAGCCGGTCCGGTTCGTTCATGCAGCCATTCTGACGCGCGGGGTTGACGGCCACCATCACTGAAAATACGTTTCAGAGGTGATCGACGAAGTGAAGGAAACTTTCACCGCCCGGGTGGGCCCGCCGGACCGGGGCGGCCCGCGCGCGGACGCGGGCGGAGGCCCGGTCGTGGGCGCCGCCGCGGATCCGCTCGCCGCGAAGGTGCGCACCCTGGCCCCGTCGATGACCCGGTCGATGCTGCGCGTCGCGGAGGCGGTCGCCGCCGACCCGGCCGGCTGCGCGGCCCTCACGGTCACCGGTCTGGCGGAGCTGACCGGTACGAGCGAGGCGACCGTCGTGCGCACCGCCCGCCTCCTCGGCTACCCCGGCTACCGCGACCTGCGGCTGGCGCTGGCCGGGCTGGCTGCGCAGCGCACCTCGGGCCGCTCACCGGCGGTCACCTCCGACATCGCGGTCGACGACCCGATCGAGGCGGTCGTCGCCAAGCTCGCCCGCGACGAGCAGCAGACGCTCGCCGACACGGCGGCCGCCCTGGACACCGTCCAGCTGGCCGCGGCGGTCCAGGCCCTCGCGGACGCCCGCCGCACGGACGTGTACGGCATCGGCGCCTCCGGGCTGGTCGCGCAGGACCTGGCGCAGAAGCTGCTGCGCATCGGCCTGGTCGCGCACGCCCACCACGACCCGCACGTGGCGGTGACCGGCGCCGTGCAGCTCGGCTCGGGCGACGTGGCCGTCGCGGTCACGCACTCCGGCGCCACCGCGGACGTCATCGAGCCGCTGCGGGTCGCCTTCGAGCGGGGCGCGACGACCGTGGCGATCACGGGCCGCCCGGACGGGCCGGTCGCCCAGTACGCCGACCACGTCCTCACGACGTCCACCGCCCGCGAGACGGAGCTGCGCCCGGCGGCCATGTCGTCCCGCACGAGCCAGCTGCTGGTGGTGGACTGCCTGTTCACCGGGGTCACGCAGCGCACGTACGCGACGGCCGCGCCCGCGCTGTCCGCGTCGTACGAGGCGCTGGCCCACCGCAGGGCGCCGCGCCCGCGCCCGTCCACCCGCTGACGCACCGGAGAGCCGCGCATGAACGACCCCGCCCCGGCCACCGGCCCCGCCACCCGGACCCCGGCCACCGGCCCCGCCACCCGGACCCCGGCCACCGGCCCCGCCACCCGGACCACGGCCACCGGCCTCGGCCACGCCCCGGCCGCCGCCCCGGAGGACCCGTCCGCCGCCCCGGAAGGGCCGGCCGCCGCCCCGGCCCCCGCCTCCCTCCGTACGCAGCTGGGCACGCTCACCACCGAGGAGTTCCGCCCCGACCTGGCGGACGTCGACACGCGCTCCACCCTGGACATCGCCCGCGCCATGAACGACGGCGACCGGGCCGTCCCGGCGGCGGTGACCGGGCAGTTGCCGCGGATCGCCGCCGCCGTCGACGCCATCGCCGCCCGCATGGCGCGCGGCGGCCGCCTCGTCTACGCGGGCGCGGGCACGGCGGGCCGGCTCGGCGTGCTGGACGCCAGCGAGTGCCCGCCCACCTTCAACGCCGACCCGTCGCAGGTCGTGGGGCTGATCGCGGGCGGCCCCGAGGCGCTGGTCCGCTCGGTGGAGGGCGCGGAGGACGCGGCGTCCCTCGCCCACGACGACCTGAAGGCCCTCGACCTGTGCCCGGACGACACGGTCGTCGGCGTCTCGGCGTCGGGCCGCACCCCGTACGCGGTGGGCGCCGTGGAGTACGCGCGGGACGCGGGAGCCCTGACGGTCGGCGTGGCCTGCAACACGGGCAGTGCCCTGGCCGCGGCGGCGGACCACGCTATCGAGGTGGTGGTGGGGCCGGAGTTCATCACCGGTTCGACGCGGCTGAAGTCCGGCACGGCGCAGAAGCTCGTCCTCAACATGCTCTCGACGATCACGATGATCCGGCTCGGCAAGACGTACGGGAACCTGATGGTCGACGTGCGCGCGACCAACGACAAGCTGCGCGCCCGCTCGCACCGCATCGTCGCGCAGGCGACCGGCGCGTCCGACGGGGAGATAGCGGCGGCCCTGGAGGCGACGGGCGGCGAGGTGAAGCACGCGATCCTCGTCCTGCTGGGCGGGGTGGACGCCCCGACCGCCGCCCGCCTCCTCGCGGAGCACCACGGTCACCTGCGCGCCGCGCTCTCGGCGGTCCCCTGACCCCGACCGAGCACCCGGCGGCCCCCCGGACACCCCCCGCACGGCGAGGCCCCCATGACGACGACCGAAGAACCCCGCCCCCCGGACCACCGGTCCACGGCGGCGGCCCTCCTCCCCCTGGTCGGCGGCGCGCCGAACGTCGCGTCCGTCGCCCACTGCATGACCCGTCTGCGCCTCACCCTGCGCGACCGCTCCCTCGTACGGGAGGCGGAGCTGCGGGCCCTGCCCGCCGTGCTGGGCGTGGTCGAGGACGACGGTACGTACCAGATCGTCCTCGGCCCGGGCGCGGTCGCGCGGGTCACCCCGGAGTTCGCGGCGCTGGTCGCCCCGGCGGCCACCGCCCCGCCCGGCGGCCCCGGCGGCGCGGCCGCCGTCACCGCCCACGGCCCGGGCCCCGGGACCGCCGGCCCCGGGACCGCCGGCTCGGGCCCCGGCGGCCCGGGCCCCGGTCCGGCCGGCTCGGGCTCCGGCGGTCCCGGCGGTCCGGGCGGGCGGCGCCCGGTGCGCCGGCTCCTGCGCCGCGTCGCGAACGTCTTCGTCCCCCTGATCCCCGCCCTCATCGGCTGCGGGATCATCGCCGGACTGAACGGCCTCCTCGTCAACCTCGGCGCGCTGCCCGCCCTCACCCCCGCCCTCACCGTGATCGCTTCCGGCTTCATGGCGCTGATCGCGGTGTTCGTCGGCTACAACACGGCGCAGGAGTTCGGCGGGACGCCCGTCCTCGGTGGGGCCGTCGCCGCGATCGTCGTGTACGCGGGGGTGTCCCGCGTCGAGGTGTTCGGGCAGCAGCTGTCGCCCGGCCAGGGCGGCGTCCTCGGCGCGCTGGCGGCGGCGTTCCTCGCGACGCGCGTCGAGAAGTGGTGTCGCCGCAGGGTCCCGGAGGCCCTCGACGTGCTGGTCACGCCGACGCTGACGGTCCTCGTCGCGGGCCTCGCGACGGTGTACGGGCTGATGTACGCGGCCGGCGAGGTGGCGGCGGCCATCGGCACGGCCGCCGACCGGCTGCTGGCGCACGGCGGCGCGGCGGCCGGGTTCCTGCTGGGCGGGCTGTTCCTGCCGCTGGTGATGCTGGGCCTGCACCAGGCGCTGATCCCGCTGCACGCCACGCTCATCGAGCAGCAGGGTCACACGGTGCTCCTGCCGATCCTGGCGATGGCGGGCGCCGGGCAGGTCGGCGCGTCCCTCGCCGTGTACGTACGCCTGCGCCGCGACACGGCCCTGCGCCGCACGATCCGCTCCGCGCTCCCCGCGGGTCTGCTCGGCGTGGGCGAGCCGCTGATCTACGGCGTGACGCTGCCGCTGGGCCGCCCGTTCGTGACGGCGTGTGTGGGCGGGGCGTTCGGCGGGGGAGTGGTGGGCCTGTTCGGGATGTGGGGCGACACGGTCGGCTCGACGGCGATCGGCCCGTCCGGGTGGGCGCTGTTCCCGCTGCTGGACGGGGCGGGCGGCCTGCTGCGGACGGTCACCGTCTACGCGGCGGGCCTGCTCGCCGGATACGCGGCCGGTTTTGTCGCGACGTACTTCTTCGGCCTGCGCGGGATCACCGCGACCGAGCCGCCGATCACCGGGCCGCCCTCCACGCCTTGACCTCAAGTCCACTTGAGGAAGCAGGCTCGGGTCATGACGACACACGACGACACGACCCTGCTGTTCCACAACACCATGCGGGTCACCGACGGCCACCTGGAGGACTTCCGTGACGCGATCGACCGTGCGGTGGCCTTCGCGCGGGAGCACGGGCCGCAGGTGATGGTGCAGACGTTCGTGGACGAGGAGCGGCTGCTCGCGCACAGCTTCCAGCTGTACCGGGACTCCGAAGCGGTCCGCACCCACTGGCGGCTCGCGGACCCGTACATCAAGGACGTGATGGAGCACTGCCGGGTGGAGCGCTTCGAGGTCTTCGGCACACCCGACGCGGACGTGGCGGAGGGCGTGCGGTCGGGGGTGGGCGAGGACTGCGAGCTCACCTTCACCCCCCGCGCCACCGGCTTCCTCCGCCTCCCGCCCACGACCGGACCCACGGACACGACCCCCGGCGCCTGAGAACGCCCCGGCCCGTGGGGCGTACCGGTGGCCGGAGCCCGCCGCGGCTTCCTCGCTCGGAGGCCGACCCGCCCTCGTCGGGGGCGGCGGGCAGCGCGTCGAGTGCCGCGCGCCAACGGGGCGACGTGGCGGGAGCCTTCGGCTGCTCGGTGGTGAACGCGGGCACGGGCCGGGGCGCCGCCCCCGGCCCGGGGATGCTCCGCGTGTCGACCTCCACCATGTCGCCGTTGGCGGACACGTGGGTGACCGATCGGTCCGGCACGTGCTGGGGGCGGTGCGTCCGCGTGTCGTCGGCTGCGCAGCACGGACCCGTCGGGCGGTTCCTCCCGGGCGCACGGGGGCTCCGGCACCACGCGACCTGCGGAAAGCACGATGCCCGCCGCCCGCCCTGCGGGCCGTACGCGGTCCGGGAAGCGGTCCGGGCGGGACGCGGACCCCGGGCGGGACGCGGTCCGGGACTCCGGGGCCGGCTCCGGCGCGTGGGCGCCGGGGCGGGGCGGGAAGGGGGCCTGCGCCCGGAGGCGGCGAAGAACTCCGCGTCGCGGAGGAGGGAGGGGGCGGGAGACCGCGAGGTGACGGTGGAGGAGACAGACCACACTCTCCGGCACTCTCAACGTATAGCGCACCGGGGGGCTTGCGGCAAGGCCCCCTCCGTGGCGCAGAATCGCTGGCCTAGGCCGGATGCTGGGGAAATGGGAGATTCACTAAGTGCGTTTGCTTTTGTCGTTTCACGGGGCGTGCGGGGACGTAGGACCGGCGCGGGGGGCCGCACCGCGGGTCTCCGCGGCCACGACGCAGGAACGGAGCCGCTGACGTGACCCCTTCCACCACGAGCGCGTTCGCTCTGCCGGAACGTCTCTCCGCGAAGGCGGACCCGGCGCTCATCGCCGCCGACGAGGAGCACTTCGCGGCCATCGCGGCCGCCCTGGAACAGTCGATCGCCGAGGTGTCCGACCGCCTCGAAGCCACGCTGAGGGCACCCGGCGGCATCGGGCGGGAGGTGATGGAGCGGGACGTGGAGGTGCACCGGCTGTCCGGGCGCCTGCGCGCCCTGCGCCGCTTCGGCCTCGACCTGTGCCTGGGCCACGTCGTCGTCGAGGGCGAGCCGGAGCCCCTGTACGTCGGGCGGCTCGGCCTCACCGACGGCGACGGGCGCCGGCTGCTGGTCGACTGGCGCTCCCCGGCGGCGGAGCCGTTCTTCGCGGCGACCCACGCCCATCCGATGGGTCTGGTCAGCCGCCGCCGCTACCGCTGGACCCGCGGCCGGATCAGCGACTACTGGGACGAGGTGTTCACCGCCGACGGGCTGGAGCGGGGCGCCGCGCTCGACGACCAGTCGGCGTTCATCGCCAGCCTGGGCGGCAACCGGTCGGAGCGGATGCGGGACGTCCTCGCCACCATCCAGTCCGACCAGGACGCCATCATCCGGGCGGGCTCCCGCGGCGCCCTCGTCGTGGACGGCGGCCCCGGTACGGGCAAGACCGTCGTCGCCCTGCACCGCTCCGCGTACCTCCTGTACTCCGACCCGCGCCTCGGCCACCGTCGGGGCGGGGTGCTGTTCGTCGGCCCGCACGAGCCGTACCTCGCGTACGTCGCGGACGTCCTGCCCAGCCTCGGCGAGGAGGGCGTGCAGACGTGCACCCTGCGCGACCTCGTCCCCGAGGGCGCCACGGCGGCGGTCGAGACGGACCCGGCCGTGGCCCGGCTGAAGGCGTCCGCGCCCCTGGTCCGGGCGATCGAGAAGGCCGTCCGGTTCTACGAGGCCCCGCCCACGGACGCCATGACGGTCACCACCCCCTGGGGCGAGGCCCGGCTGTCGGCCGACGACTGGGCGGAGGCGTTCGACGCGCCCGAGCCCGGCACCCCGCACAACGAGGCGCGCGACCGGATCTTCGACGAACTGGTCACGATCCTCCGCGACCAGTTCGACGCCGAGGTACCGGACGACCTGTTCCGCAGGGCGCTGCGGCACGACCGGCAACTGGTCGGGGCGTTGAACCGCGCCTGGCCGCTGCTGGAGCCGGCCGACCTCGTCGGCGACCTGTGGACCGTACCGGCGTACCTGCGGATGTGCGCGCCCTGGCTGGGCCCCGACGAGGTGCGGGCGCTCCAGCGCGCGGACGCCCACGCGTGGACGGTGTCCGACCTGCCGCTCCTGGACGCCGCCCGGCAGCGGCTCGGCGACCCCAAGGCGTCCCTGCGCAAGCGCCGGCACGACGCGGACGTCGCCGCCCAGCGGGCCCGCATGGCCGACGTGATCGACAACGTCATCGCCTCCGACCACGACGGCGAGGGCGCGGTGACGATGCTGCACGGCCAGGACCTGCGCGACAGCCTCGTCGACGAGTCCGCGCTGCCCACGGCCGACCCGGACGTCCTCGCGGGGCCGTTCGCGCACGTCGTGGTGGACGAGGCGCAGGAGCTGACCGACGCGGAGTGGCAGATGCTGCTCCTGCGCTGCCCGTCCCGCAGCTTCACCATCGTCGGCGACCGCGCCCAGGCCCGGCACGGGTTCACGGAGACCTGGCAGGAGCGGCTGGCGCGGGTCGGCCTCGACCGGGCCGAGGTGGCCTCCCTCACGGTCAACTACCGCACCCCGGAGGAGGTCATGGCGGAGGCCGAGCCGGTCATCCGGGCCGCGCTCCCCGACGCCAACGTGCCGACCTCCGTCCGCAGCAGCGGCGTCCCCGTCGTCCACGGCTCCGTCGCGGACCGGGACGGCATCCTCGACGCGTGGCTCGCCGCCCATGACGAGGGGGTCGCCTGCGTCATCGGCGACCCCACGTTCCGGGGCCGCCCCCGCGTCCGGTCGCTCACGCCGGAGCTGTCGAAGGGCCTGGAGTTCGACCTGGTCGTCCTCGTGGACCCGGAGAAGTTCGGCGAGGGCGTCGAGGGAGCGGTCGACCGCTACGTCGCGATGACGCGCGCGACGCGGGAACTCGTCGTCCTCACGGGGCCAGGGTCCTGACGAACACGTCCCACGCGCCCGCCCCGACAGCCAGCCCGGGGCGGGCGACGTCCTTCGAGTCCCGCACGTGCACGGTGTGCGGACAGACGGCGACCTCGACGCAGTCACCCTGTTGGTCGCTGCTGTAGCTGCTCTTGAACCAGTTGAAGGCGACTTCGACGCACTCACCCTGCTGGCTGCCGCTGTGGCTGCTCTTGAACCAGTTGAGGTCGGTGCTCATAGCTCTCGTGCCACCTGTTCGATGAGTTCCGCAGAGTCTTCAGGGCTTAACGCCTGTGCTCGCAGGATGCCATAGCGGGCGAACACGTCTGCTACGTCCGGCTGTTCGCTGAGAAAGTAGCGGCCACCCTGCCCCTCCACGTAGACGAGTTGGCTGCGGTGCTTGGCGGTTTCGAGCAGGATGAAGGGGCCATCGAGTCCGGCGTGTGTCTCTCGGTCCTCCGGCATCACCTGGATCGATACGTGGCGGAGCCGCCCCACCTCCAGAATGCTGAGCAGATTCTCCTTGAGAGCTGCCCTGCCACCGATGGGGCGGGTCAGCACAGCCTTCTCGAGAACGAAGCTGATCAGTGGAAGCGGCTTGCGCCGGAACAGGCCCTGCCGGGCGAGCCGCGCTGTGATGGACGCTTCGATGACCTCGTCATCCAACGGCGGGTTGGCGCACTGGAAGACGGCTCGGGCGTATGCCTCCGTCTGAAGGAGTCCCGGGATCACGTGATTCTCGTACTTGTGGACGGAGACGGCCTGGGCCTCCGCGACAAGATAGTCCTCCAGCCACGCCGCCACTCCACTCGCCGTGACCTCCTTGGCGACCTCCAGCAGTGCACCCTGTGCACCCAGGACCTCGTCCGCGACCTCCACGAACCGGGCGCTCGGCTTGCGCTCGCCGCGCTCGATCATGGCCACCTGGGACTTGGAGTACGCGGTGTGCTCGCCCAGCAGCTCCAGGGAGACCTTCGCGCGCTGCCGGTGGAAGCGCAGCAGCCGTCCGAACGCCTTCGCGGCACCGGGGGTGCCGTTGGTCCCGATGTTCACAGGGTTCACAGTCGCCGCTCCCATTTGCACAGCTCAGCACAGACGCCTTGTGGCGCTGGTCACAGTAGAGCCGAGTCGTGAAGCTGGTCTCATGAATCTCCCCAAGCCGCTTGACACGGCTCCCTCTTGGGTGCCCGCCTCCGGTCATGCCCTGCGCCACGCGGGCGTTCACTTCGACGCCGTACGGATCGCCGGGATGCTCGCGGAGGAGGTGACGTACCGGCTCATGACGTACACGGACTTCCAGGCGGGGCCGATCGTGCGGCAGTTGGCGGGCCAGCGGAACATGTACTTCCTGGTGCCGCCGCAGACGGCCGCCGCCTACGGCTGGCCGGGGGGCCGGGCGCGGGCGCTGTCGCGCGGGGCGGGGTGCGCGGCGTACGTCGGGGTGCCGGCGCTGGACGGGCTGACGTGGCCGCTGGACTGGCGCTCACGCCCCACCCGGGACATGCCCTTCGTCGACCCGGAGCTGCTGCACCACCTGCTGCTGGAGGTCCTGTGAGGACGCGGGCCGTACCCGTGGGCATGCGAAAAGGCCCGGCAGCGCCCACGAGGGCGTCGCCGGGCCACCGCGGTGGTCGCCGTCAGCGGGACAGGGACTTGGCGAAGAGGGCGTAGAGGTGCTTGTGGGCCTCGTCCTGCGTCGGGAGGAGCACCAGGACGCGGATGGTCAGCTTGCCGCCCTTCGGGACGACGTGGACGCCCGCGGGAGGCGAGCCGAGGAGGACGTCCCCGTGGGAGCCGTCCTCGATGATCATCCCCCAGAACGTGCTGGTGAACTCCTTGTGGAGCACCGACCCGACCGGGAGCTGTCCGAACCCGACGTTCCAGTGGGTCACGTCGGATTCACCGGCGTACAGGGTGATGTCGTAGGAGTGGATGTACTTCTGGGTCTCCCAGTCCTGCCAGCTGGAGTTGAAGGTGGAGTCGACGGTGAGGTTCTTCTTCGCGGCGGTGAAGGTGACCGTGTCCGGCTCCGACTCCTGGCTGCCGCGCACGGCCGTCGCCGTCACGGCGTGACCGCCCGTACTCCATCCGCCGTCCGGGGTGAAGGACCAGTTCTGACCGCTCACCGTGGCGCTGCCGAGTTTGGTGCCCCCCTCGATGAGGTGGACGGAATCGGCGTTGAAGGCGACACCGTCGATCGAGCTCCCGGTGTCGACCTCCGCGCCGTTCAAGGGCGACCTGATGTCCACGACGGGGCTCGGCAGCGTGACGTAGAAGCGCTGGTACGCCTTGCCGGAGGTCACGTCGTCGCGCACGGCCACGGCGGCGAGGTCGTGCTGCCCGAGCGGCCAGTCGGCGTCCGGGGTGTACTCCCACGCGCCGTCCTTGACCGGGAGGCCGGCCAGCTGCTTGGTCCCCTCGTAGAGCAGCACCTGCTGCACGTCGGGGGCGGCGGTGCCCCGGACGGGCTGACGGCGGTCCTCGGTCTGCGCCCCGGCCGCGGGGGCGGTGAAGACCGGGAGCGGCACGGGTCGGGCGAAGGCGAGGGCGGACTGGGCCTGGTCGTTCCACGTGCTGGTCGGGCTGCCCGGCAGGGGGATCTTCGTCATGTCGTCGATCGACGTGCCGGCCTTGACGGGCAGCCGGCTGCCGCCCTGGTTGGTGCGCGTGAAGAGGATGTTGTCGTCGGCGGTGTTGTTGACGACGGAGCTCACGCCGTCGTCGCTCTGGTCGAATTCGTACTCGCTGAAGTTGTTCGCCGTGCCCTTGGTCGGGATGACGAGGATCTTGTCCCGTGGTCCGCCCACGTTGTAGTTGACGTCCGCGAACAGCGCGAAGGTGCCCGCCGGGGCCTTGTCCTTGCCTCGGCCACGGATCACGTAGGGCTTGTCGGGGGTCTTTCCGCTCTCGTCTGCCACGCTTCGTCCCGCTCCTTTGCTGTCGGTTCCTCCCCGGCAAGGCTTCCGGTAGATCTGACGGGCCGTCAATTACTGGATGTTCGTTCGAGTGCGATCAGGCCAGCCGGCGCGCCGGCCGGATCGCGCGCGGGGAAACGGTCCTCCCCGCTCTTCCGCGCGGGTGCCGTTCGGTGAAGCGCGCCGGCCGGTCGCGACGCCGGGGCAAGTCCGCCGCCCCGGGCCCGGCCGGGCCCGGCGGGGCGAGGTGTGGCGGTCGGCGGGCCGCCGCCGTGCCGTGGGGTACCGGTCGGGGGTCGTCACCGAGGGGTGCGAATCCGGCCCGCGCTCGATCCTCGTTCCGTGTGGGGGCGGCGGGTCGTTCGCGTGATCCGATCGGCCACCAGTTCCCCCCGGTGTCCGCCCGTCGAACGACATGCCGATGGCCGGGTCGGCTCGGCGCCCGGGCCCGCAGGCCGTGGGCGGCTCGTCAGGGGCGCGGGGGGTTCGGGGGCAGGGCGGCGGCCAGGCGGTCCGCGAGGGTGCGCAGGTGTGTGAGGAGCTCCGGCGGCTCGTGGGCCTCGAAGGGGACGACCAGCAGGTCCACCCACAGGGTCGGTTCGTCGAGGGAGTCCGACCCGCAGGTCGGCTCGCACGTGTCGGGGCCGAGCGCGGTGACGGTACCGCTCGTCGGTGACAGGTGCTCCGCCACCGCCTCCGCCGGCGCCCGCAGGGTGAAGCGCGCCCGGTGGCGGTAGGGGGCGCTGGAGACGGCGCGGGAGGTGTACCGGGCCAGGTCCTCGTCGGGCAGCTCGCGCGGTGTGAATCGCGGGCCGTTGGGCGTGCGCGGCGTCAGCCGGTCGCGGCCGGTGGTGTTCGGCGTGCCGGACGGGTGTCGACGGGTGGGGCGGGTGGTGCCGTAGTGGTCGGTGAGGGGTGAGGTACCGGCCAAAACCACATTGGTTGGGTATGCCACGTACCGCGTACGGGCAGCTCGTGAGCGCCGGGTCGATGCCGCACCCGACCGCCTTACCGAGGAGCACACCGCCATGAGGTTCGGACTGCTGTACCAGCACCAGTTGCCCCGCCCGTGGGAGTCGGGCAGTGAGGAACGTTTGCTGCACGAAGCCCTCAACCAGATAGAACTGGCCGACCGGCTCGGCTACGACTACGTGTGGGAGACGGAGCACCACTTCCTGGAGGAGTACTCCCACTCCTCCGCCCCCGAGGTGTTCCTCGCCGCCGCGGCCGCCCGCACCGATCGGATCCGGCTGGCCCACGGCATCGTCACGCTCGCCCCCGGCGTGAACCATCCCGCCCGCGTCGCCGAGCGGATCGCCACCCTGGACCTGATATCGCGCGGACGCGTCGACTTCGGTACTGGACAAGGCAGTTCGCAGATGGAGCTGGACGGGTTCGGCGTCTCCCGGGAGACCAAGCGGGAGCAGTGGCAGGAGGCGCTCGGCGTCGTCACGCGGATGCTCGCCGACGAGCCGTTCACCGGGCACAAGGGCCGCTGGATCGACGTCCCGCCGCGCAACGTCCTGCCCAAGCCCAAGCAGCGGCCCCACCCGCCGCTGTGGGTGGCGTGCATGGCGCGGCAGACCATCGAGTCCGCCGCACGGGCGGGCCTCGGCGCGCTCTCCCTCTCCTTCGTCACGCCGGAGGAGGCGAAGGAGTGGGTCGACCTGTACTACCGGGTGATCGCCTCCGACGACTGCGTCCCCGCCGGGCGGGCCGTCAACCCGAACTTCGCGGTCGTCCTGCCCCTCATGTGCCACCCCGACGAGGAGACGGCCCTCGACCGTGGCCTGGACGGCGCGCACTTCTGGTCGTTCGGCCTCAAGTACTACTACGGGCTCGGCCGCCACCGGCCCGGCAGCAGCGACCTGTGGCAGCAGTTCCAGGAGACGCGGGCGGAGCACGGCCTGACGCGCGACCCGGTCGCGGCGCTCGGCGAGCCCCGCACCCCGGAGGACGAGGCGCGGCTCGCGCAGATCGCCTCCCTGCGCCAGGGCATCGGCACGCCTGAGCAACTGGCCGACCTGGTGCGCCGGTACGAGGCGGCCGGAGTCGACCAGGTGATCTTCGCGGCGCAGCTGGGCCGGACCCGGCACGAGCACGTGTGCGAGTCGCTGCGCACCTTCGCCGGGGAGGTCATGCCGGAGTTCGCCGCCCGCCGCGCCGAGCGCGACGCGGACAAGGCGGCGCGGCTCGACGGGCCGATCGCGAAGGCGCTGGCGCGGATCGAGCCGGACACGACGGACATCGGCGACTACGCGGTCGCGCCGGAGCCGCGGGGGAGGTGAGCGGGAGGGGGCGGCCGCCCGGCCCGGACGGGAGGCCGCCCGCCCCTCGGCGCGCGACGCGGGGCGCCGGCTCGCCGGGTGGTCAGGCGCGCCCGCCAAGCCGAGGCGCGCGCACGTCCTCCACCCCGGGTCGCATCACCGCCTCGCCGGGGACGACGGCGCCCCACTGCTCGTCGGTCCCCACGGCGGGCAGCATGACCGCGACGGTAGACGGCCGGGATCCGTCCCCCCAACGGATATTCGGTGGGCAGGCGGCCGTCCGGCGGCGACAATCCGCCCATGGGATCCACGGAAGTCTTCCTGACGACGGACCGTCTGGTCCTGCGCCCCTTCGCGCCCGGTGAGGAAGGGCTGCTGGTCGCGCTCGACGGTGACCCCGAGGTCATGCGGTACCTGAGCGGGGGGCGGCCGACGCCCCTGGAGGTGGCGCGCGACGAACACCTGCCGGGGATGCTGCGCCGGTACCCGTGCACGGGGACGCGCGGCTACTGGGCGGTCGAGGAGGCGGCGACGGGGGAGTGGCTCGGGTGGTTCGAGTTCCGGCCGCTGAAGGAGGACAGCGCGGCCGAGGTCGAGCTCGGCTACCGGCTGCGCCGGGTCGCGTGGGGGCGCGGACTCGCGACCGAGGGGGCGCGGGCGCTGGTCGACAAGGGCTTCGCCGAGCTGGGCGTCGAACGGGTCGTGGCGTACACGATGGCCGTCAACAGCGGCTCGCGGCGCGTGATGGAGAAGGCCGGGCTGACGTACGTGACCACGCACTTCGAGAAGTGGCCCGACCCGATCGAGGGCGCCGAGGAGGGCGAGGTCGAGTACGCCCTGACCCGCGCGCAGTGGCTGTCCCGCCGGTCGGCACCGGAAACGGCACCCGGCAGCCCGGCGGACGCGTCGGCGTGGGCCCCGATCGGGTCGCCGTGACCCGGGCGCGGTCCCGGGTCACGCCCGCGACCCGTCACGCGTGGCCGGTCCCGCTCAGGGGGCCGGGCGGTACGGGGCGCCCAGGCCCCATGCCTGGTGCAGGGCGGTCGCGTAGGCCGCGGCCAGTTTGTGCTCGCCCGACGGGCCCGGGTGGGTGCCGTCGTACGTGTCGGCGCGCAGGTCGTACCCGGCCGGCGGGGACGCCAGCAGCAGCGGGGACATGCCGTGGTCCAGGTCGGCGACCGTCTTCGCGAGCAGTTCGTTGAAGCGGGCGCACTCCGCCGCGAACGGCGGCTCCTCCTCGGCGCGGACGTTCGGGATGACCGGCAGCAGCACCGCCCGCACCCGCGGGTTCGCCGCGCGCGCCGCCGCGACGAACGCCCGGACGTTCTCCACCGTCTGGTCGCTGTTGGTGTAGAAGCCCAGGTCGATCAGGCCGAGCGAGACCAGCAGCACGTCCGCCCCGCCGTCCGCCACGGCGTCGCCGATGAGCGGCGCCATGTGCAGCCAGCCCTCGCCCCATCCGGCCAGGTGCGCGCGGGCCGGCTCGGGGAACGCGGGGTCGGCGTACGCGGTGGAGACCGGCGCGCCGGCCTCCGGGTCGTACAGGGTCGTGCGGGGGCCGACGATGCCGTACCGGCCGGGGCCGAGCGCCGCGTCCAGGTGCTGCCACATGCGGTAGCGCCAGGTGTGCTCGCCCGCGCTGCCGATGGTCATCGAGTCGCCGACGAACAGGAACCTGGGACACATGGCCGCCATCATGGCCGGTCGCGCGGGTGGAACGCCACGTGACCGTGGACACTGGGGCCATGGCTCTTCTCCGCGCGCTGTGCACGACCCTGGGCGGCGCCGCCCTCGCCCTCACCGCGCCGCTGCTCGCCGCCGGGCCCGCCCTCGCGGACGACGGCGGCGACGGGTTCACGCTCGCGGACCCGCGGATCACCGAGTCCAGCGGGCTCGCCGCCAGCCGCGCCCACCCGGGCGTCTACTGGACCCACAACGACCAGGACGAGCCGCGGCTCTTCGCCGTCGACGGGCGCACCGGACGGACCGTCGCGACGATCACGCTGCGCGGCGTGGGCAAGCCCCGCGACATGGAGGCCGTCTCCGTCGGCCCCGACGGGTACGTGTACGTCGGGGACATCGGCGACAACCTGGGCGGCTCGTGGAGCCACGTGTGGATCTACCGCTTCCGCGAGCCGGAGCGGCTCGGCGACGCGACGGTCACGGCGACGCAGTACACGGTGACGTACGAGGACGGGCCGCGCGACGCGGAGGCCCTGATGGTCCATCCGAAGACGGGCCGCGTGTACATCGCGTCGAAGCACGAGGACGGCGGCGGCCTGTACGAGGGGCCGCGGGAGCTGTCGGCGAAGGGCACCAACGTCTTCCGGCGGATCGGCGAGGTGCCGTGGGTGACCGACGGGGCGTTCTCCCCGGACGGGACCCGGCTGGTGCTGCGCAGCTACTTCAGCGCCCGCGGCTACGCGTGGCGCGACGGGCGGCTCGGCCCGGACGAGCGGGTGCGGGCGCCCATCCAGGGCCAGTCGGAGTCGGTGACGTACACGCCGGACGGGACGGCGCTGATGTTCGGCACGGAGGGCGAGGGCAGTCGTGTCGCGCGGGTGCCGGTGGAGGGGACGGGCGCGGCGCCCGCGCAGGGCCCGACGCCGCGGCCCTCCGGGTCCGCCTCCTCGCCGTCGGGCGGCGACGAGGGCGGCGGGTCGGGGCTCGCGCTGGGCGCCGTCGTGCTCGGCGCGGCGCTGCTGCTGAGCCTGCGGCGGATGCGGGGCCGGGGCCCCGGGGGTCAGTCGCCCAGCGCGTAGTCGAACCAGACGCGGTGCGTGCCGTCCTCGTCGACGGCCAGGCCGCCGCCGCCGGTGATCCCGGCGAGCTCGCCGGTGCCGCTGCCGGGGACGACGGTGAAGTACTCGCCGAGCCGGCCCGAACCGGCCGTCGTGGAGGCGGCGTGCACGAAGTTGAAGGTGCCGGCGCGACCGGCGAGCGTGCCCTCGAAGGACTCCATCGCCACGTAGGTGCCGGTGCCCGCGCCCGTGTCGTAGGCGGACGTGAAGAGGGTCGCGGACCGGCCGTTGACCTCGCCCTCGTAGCGCTTCTCCATGGTGGCGACGGTGACGGGGAGGGCCGTCTCGACGGCGGGGTCCGGTTCGAGGGAGGTGGGCTCGAACGCGGCGACCGTGAACGTTCCTGAGGCTCGCGTCGGGCCGGTCTGGCCGGTGGGGCTGGTCGGGTTGCCGGTCGGGCTCGTCGGATTCATCGGGCGAGTGTACGGCCGGGGTGTGACAGCGGGGCCGGTCGCCGGGGAGACGGCGGCCGGCCCCGCCGCGGGCCCGGTGCGGGTGTCGACGGCGCGTCAGCGACAGCCGAGCGTGGGTCCGTTGAGCATGGCGCCCGAGACCTGCTGGCCCTTCGGCGTCCAGTAGCCGAGCTTGGACACCACCGACGAGCAGGAGCCGGACGGCAGCGTGACCCGGACGGTGACGGCGGCCGGGCGGCCCACCGCGAGGTCGGTGAGCGTGCAGTCCACGGCGTGCGGGCTGCGCCGGGTGGGGGTGCCGCTGGTGAGCGGGTTGACGCAGCGGGCGTCCGGCGAGGTGACGGAGACGCCGCTGCCGGGCTCGCCGATGACGCCGAGGCGGGCGCTGCCGTCCCCCTCGGCGGCGACCTGCGTGACCTTGTACGTGAGGGTGGTGGTCGTCCCGGGGCGCAGCGTGGCCGGCGCCACCTCGACGCGGTGCGTCGGGGCGGGCAGGACCGCCGCGAGGGCGAACGTGCCGCCGACGGTGCCGGTGAGCGGGGTGGTGGAGGCGGCGTCGCGGGGGCCGCCGCCGATGCTGACGGTCGCCGTGACGGCGTACGTGCCGGGTCCGGCGTACTCGGCGCGGGCGCCGAGCGTGCCGGAGGCGGTGGCGTCCCGGGCGTCACCGCGCCGGGCCGTCCAGGTGCCGGAGGTGGTGCAGGCGCAGTCGGCCGAGGCCGAGACGGTCATGGACGCGCCGGAGACCGTGACGCACAGGCCGACGGCCGGGCCGGCCGGGCGCTGCGAGCCCTGGAGGCGCAGCGGCGCGGCGGGGACGCAGTGGGTGGCGGCGGGAGCGGGGTCGGCGACCCGCACGGCGGGCGCCGCGGGAGGCGCCGCCTGGGGCGCGGCGGTCGTGGCGGAGGCGGGGGCCGCGGCGCCCGCGAGGAGGGTGAGGGCGGCCACCGTGAGGGCGGTCGACGAGGGGGGTCCGAGACGCACTGCGTTGCCTCCTGCTTTCTGCGGCTGCTTCCCCACCGATGCTGCGCGACCCGCGCGCGCACCGCGCGCCGACTGGGCCATCGGGACCCATCGGGAGCCGTCGGGACCCATCGGGACCTATCGGGAGCGGTCGGGAGCGGTCGGGAGCCCGACCGGGAGGGGCCCGTCGGGTACCGGCCGGGGGCGCCCGGGGCGTCCGGCGGCACGGGACGCGTCAGGACGGGTCGGCCGCCCTGCGGGCGACGACCGCCTCGAAGCCCTCGACGAGGCACCGCAACCCGAACGCGAAGTGGTCGAACTCCGCCGAGAAGGTGTCCTCCGACAACTGCGCCATCAGCGGGAACCGCCCGCTCTCCATGGCGCGCGCCAGGATGGGTTCCTGGCTCTTCCAGAAGTCCTCGTCGCTGACGCCGGTCTCCTTCGCCGCCTCCACGGCCTCGATCTCCATCCGCGCGATGCCGCCGACGAAGCTCTGCACCGCGATGATCACCGACAGCGTCTCCGGGTCGCTCAGCCCCATCCCGCGCAGCCCGCCCAGCGCCGACTCCAGCCCGCGCAGGGTGCCCGGGCCGAGGACGGTACGGCTCTGGTTGACCTTCAGCAGCCAGGGGTGGCGCCGGTACAGGGCGAGGTGGCCGCGGGCCAGGGTCTCGACGGCGGCGCGCCAGTCGGCCTGCCGCGGTACGACCGTGTCCGCCGGGAGGCCCTGGACCCGGTCGAGCATCAGGTCGAGCAGCTCGGCCTTGCCCGGCACGTACCGGTAGAGGGACATGGTGCCGACGCCGAGCTCGGTGGAGAGCCGGCGCATCGACACCGCGTCGAGCCCCTCGGCGTCGGCGAGCTCGACGGCGGCGGTGACGATCCGCTCCAGGGACAGCCCGCGCCGGGGGCCCCGGCTCGGGGGCGTCTCGGTGCCCCAGAGCAGTTCCAGGCTGCGGACGATGTCGCCGCTGCCGCTCGTCGTGGTGTCGCCGCCGCTGCTGGTCATGGCGCCAGCGTACGGCCGGGAAAACACCGCGCACCAAAACTGGGTACGGTGTACGCTCCGCTGGGTACGGTGTACTCAGTTTCTGTGGACGGAGGCGACCGCATGGAGACCACCCACGCGATCCGGGCCGAGGGCCTGCGGAAGAGGTACGGCGACAAGGACGCCCTGGACGGGTTCGACCTGCTGGTGCGGCCCGGTACGGTGCACGGGCTCCTGGGCCCCAACGGCGCCGGCAAGACCACCGCCGTCCGGGTCCTCGCGACCCTGCGGCGGTTCGACGCCGGGCGCGCCGAGGTCGCCGGCGTGGACGTGGCCCGCCACCCCGGCCGGGTGCGCGGCCTCATCGGGCTCACCGGCCAGTACGCGGCCGTCGACGAGGTGCTGACCGGGCGCCAGAACCTGGAGATGTTCGGGCGGCTGTTCCACCTGGGCGGCCGCCGCGCCCGGCTGCGCGCCGACGAGCTGCTGGAGCGGTTCGACCTGGTGGAGGCCGCGGACAAGGGCGTCGAGACGTACAGCGGCGGCATGCGGCGCCGGCTCGACCTGGCGGCCTCGATGGTCCTCGCCCCGCGGGTGCTCTTCCTCGACGAGCCGACGACGGGCCTGGACCCGCGCGGCCGCGGCGAGGTGTGGGACGCCGTACGGGACCTCGTGGCGGGCGGGACGACGGTGCTGCTCACCACCCAGTACCTGGACGAGGCGGACCGGCTCGCCTCGCGCGTCACGGTCATCGACCGCGGCCGCGCCATCGCCGACGACACGCCGCAGGCCCTGAAGGACCGGGTGGGCGGCGACGTGATCGAGGTCGTCGCCGCCGACCCGGCCGACCTGCCGCGCGTCACCGCGGTGGTGGCCCGGGTCGGCGAGGGCGAGGTGCGGGTGGACGAGGCCGAACGGCGCGTCCACGCCCGGGTCCGCGACCGCGTGGAGGCGCTCACGGAGGCGGCGAGGTCCCTGCGGGACGACGGCGTGCGGGTCGAGGACATCGGGCTGCGCAGGCCGACGCTGGACGACGTGTTCCTCCGCCTCACCGGACGCGCCGCCCGCGAGGCGGCGGCCGAGCGCGGGACGGCGGCCGAGCGCGGGAGCGCGGGGGGCGGGTCGCCGCAGGACGGGTCGCCGCGGGACGGGACGGAAGGCCGGGAGAGCGGGCCGGGCGGCGCCCCGGCGGCCGGGGCGGCACGTCCGGCGCGGCGGGAAGGGGCGGCGGCGTGAGCGGCACGACCCTGACTCCCGCCACCGGGCGGGGGCGCGCGTACTGGGCCGTGGCGGACTCCTGGAACATCGTCCGCCGCAGCCTCACCCACTACCGGCGCAAACCGGTCTACATCGCCTGGCAGCTCGGCTTCCCGATCGTCTCCGTCCTCCTGTACGGCTACGTCTTCGGCGGCGCGATGAAGGCGCCCGGCGGGGACGGCGGCACGGCCGGCGACTACCGGAACTACCTGATGCCGGGCATGTTCGTGACGACCATGGCGTTCGGCTTCATGAACACCGCGACGACCGTCGTCACCGACGCGTCCAAGGGCGTCACCGACCGCTTCCGGTCCATGCCCATGGCCTCGTCGGCGGTGGTGACCGGCCGCGGCGTGACCGACCTGCTGATCGCCTGCGCCGAGCTGGCCATCCTGGCCGCCACGGCGCTGGCGATGGGCTGGCGCGCCGACGGCGGGGCGGCGGCGACGGCGGGCGGCTTCGGCCTCCTGCTGCTGCTGCGGTTCGCCCTGATCTGGGTCGGCGTCTGGCTCGGGCTGCTGCTGCCCAACCCCGAGGCGGCCGGATCGCTCTTCGCGGTGGCGTTCCCGCTGACGATGATCTCCAGCATCTTCGTCCCGACGTCGACCATGCCCGGCTGGCTGGGGACCGTCGCCGCCTGGAACCCGCTGTCGTCGACGGCGTCCGCGGCGCGCGGCCTGTTCGGCAACGAGGTCGCGTCCGACGGCAGTTGGATCCAGGAGCACGCGCTGCTGATGGCCGTCGTGTGGCCGCTCGCCATCACGGTGGTCTTCCTGCCGCTGGCGGTACGCCGGTTCCGCGGCCTCAGCCGCTGAGGCACCGGGGCGCCGGGCCGCAGAAGCGGCGGGGGCGCCGGGCCGCCGGGCCGCCGGGTCGGCGGGGTCGGGGGACGGGGAGGGGTGGGTCCGCGGAGGGGGCGCGGACCCACCGGCCACGGGGCGGCGGCCGCCGGTGGCCGGGGTGGCGGCCGCCGCCGTGTGCCGTGGTGCCGCTGTGCCGGCGTCAGCCCCGGCGGTCCGGGCACTCGCGCCAGGCCAGGCGGTAGACGGTCCTGATGTCGCCGTCGGTGGAGTCCATGGCGATGAAGCTGTTGGTCTTCGCGGTGTCCGAGGTGCCGGCGTTGACGCGCAGCTCGGTGTTGATGTTGAAGTTCCGCTTCACCCCGCACGGCGCCCACACCAGCTGGCCCCAGTCGGTCTGGTCGGTGGCCTGCCAGTTGTTGTCGAACGGCCCGTTGAACGGGTGCTGGCGCGCCGCGGTGTCGGGCGAGCCCTGGAAGTAGTACGACGCCTTCTGGATCGCGGAGGCGCCGCGCTCCAGGTGCGCGTAGCCGCGGTAGTCGGCGCTGGCGACGGCGTACGTGAAGCCGTGCGGTACGTGGACGACCAGGTTGAGCTGGCAGTTCTTGCGGAAGTCGGTGGGCTTGGAGCCGACGCCGACCTGGGCGAGGTAGTTGCTGTAGGTGACGGTGAAGGCCGTGTTGTCCGGGGAGACGGCGACGGCGGCCGTCCCCGCGGGGCAGCCCGAGCCGTTGACCGTCGCGATCTCGATGACGATCTTGTCGGGCGGGGCGACGATGCCGCCGCCGGCGGCCGTCGACGTACCGGGGGCCAGCAGCGTGGACCCGGCGAGCGCGACGGTGGCGCCGCCGGTCACCAGCGCTCTGGACGCTCTTCTGGAGGGCTTCGCGGACATGGTTCTCCGATCGGTCGCCGGCCGACGTGGGGGGTTCGACCGAAAGCGCGGTCATGGACATGTCAAACATTCAAACGGTTCGGGCCGCTGTGCCCCGCTCCGTCCGGACGTGCGCTACGGATGGTAGGGACCACCGGCGCCCCTGCACAGGTCGCTAATCGGCCGCACGGACCGACCGCGCACGCCGACCGCACGGACCGGCCGCGCACCCCGGCCGCACGGACCGACCGCGTACGCCGACCGCGCACGCCGACCGCGCACGGCTCGCGTACCGACCGCGCACGCCGAAGGGCCCGGTACCGCGCGGGTGGTCGCGGTACCGGGCCCCTCGGACGGGTGCGTCAGAGCTTGTCGATGACGTGGTCGACGCAGGCCGTCAGGGCCTCGACGTCGGCCGGGTCGACGGCCGGGAACATCGCGATGCGCAGCTGGTTGCGGCCCAGCTTGCGGTACGGCTCGGTGTCCACGATGCCGTTGGCCCGCAGGACCTTCGCGACGGCGGCGGCGTCGACCTCGTCGGAGAAGTCGATGGTGCCGATGACCTGCGACCGCTTGGCCGGGTCCGTGACGAACGGCGTGGCGTACTTGGACTCCTCGGCCCAGCCGTACAGGGCGCGGGCGGAGGCGGCGGTGCGGCGCACGGCCCAGTCGAGACCGCCCTGGCCGTTGATCCACTTCAGCTGCTCGTTCAGCAGGAAGAGGGTGGCGAGGGCAGGGGTGTTGTACGTCTGGTTCTTCAGCGAGTTGTCGATGGCGGTCGGCAGCGAGAAGAACTCCGGCACGTGCCGGCCCGAGGCGTGCACGCGTGCGGCGCGCTCCAGCGCGGCCGGGGAGAACACGGCGATCCACAGGCCGCCGTCGGCGGCGAAGGACTTCTGCGGCGCGAAGTAGTAGACGTCGGTCTGGGCGATGTCGACCGGCAGGCCGCCCGCGCCGGACGTGGCGTCCACCAGGACCAGCGCGCCCTCGTCGGCGCCGTCGACACGCTCGATCGGCGCGGCGACGCCGGTGGAGGTCTCGTTGTGGGTGAGGGCGTACACGTCGACGCCCGCCTCCGCGCGCGGCTCCGGGTGCGTGCCGGGCTCGGAGGAGACGACGGTCGGCTCGGCCAGCCACGGGGCGAGCTTCGCCGCCTTCGCGAACTTGGAGGAGAACTCACCGAACGACAGGTGCTGCGACTTCGACTCGATCAGGCCGTGGGTGGCGACGTCCCAGAACGCGGTCGAGCCGCCGTTGCCGAGCACCACCTCGTACCCCTCGGGCAGCGAGAACAGGTCGCGCACGCCTGCGCGGACCTCGCCCACGAGGTTCTTGACCGGGGCCTGCCGGTGGGAAGTGCCCATGAGGGACGTGCCGGTCGCGGCGAGCGCGTCGAGCGCCTCGGTCCGCACCTTGGAGGGGCCCGCGCCGAAACGGCCGTCGGCGGGCTTGATGTCAGCGGGAATCCGGATCTCAGCCACGGACCGGAGCCTAGT
The DNA here is from genome assembly GCF_024600715.1 of Streptomyces changanensis. Classification (NCBI taxonomy): domain Bacteria; kingdom Bacillati; phylum Actinomycetota; class Actinomycetes; order Kitasatosporales; family Streptomycetaceae; genus Streptomyces; species Streptomyces changanensis. Next base: position 2,969,738 of record NZ_CP102332.1, on the reverse strand, counting down.
CGCTCCCCCGGCGCCCCGACGCCCCTGTCCGTCGGATGAGACACCCGAACGGGACACGTGGACGAACACCTGGGCGGGGCGGGAGAGGGGGCACCCGTACGGGGCGGGCGGGGGGCACCCGAAGGGGGCGGGTGGGGGACACCCCGACGGGGCGGGTGGACGGGGGCGGAGACCCGGCCGGGCGGCGTGACGGGACGCGGGGGCGAACAGGGGGGCGGGAAGCGTCGGCGGACGGGGCGACGGGAAGCGTCGGCGGACGGTCGACGGGGCGCGTGGCCGGACGGAAGGGCGGGGGCGCGGGCATGCTGGGGTGCATGGGCGATCACGCACACCTGGAGCGGGCGCTGCGCGCCGCCGTCCGCGGGGACGTGGACTTCGGACCGGGTGCCCGCGCCCTGGTCACCATGGACGCCTCCAACTACCGGCGCGTCCCGCTCGGCGTCGTCGCGCCGTACGACGCGGACGACGTGGCCGCCGCCCTGGAGGTGTGCCGGGCGCACGGCACGCCCGTGGTGCCGCGCGGCGCCGGGACCTCCGTCGCCGGGCAGGCCACCGGGACCGGCGTCGTCCTCGACTTCACCCGGCACATGCGCGCCGTCCTCTCCGTCGACCCGGAGGCCCGCACGGCGACCGTCCAGCCCGGGGCCGTCCTCGACCGGCTGCGGGGGGCGGCGCGCCCGTACGGGCTGACCTTCGGGCCCGACCCCTCGACGCACAGCCGCTGCACCCTCGGCGGCATGATCGGCAACAACGCCTGCGGCGCCCACTCCGTCGCCTGGGGCACCACCGCCGACAACGTCGTCGAACTGGCCGTACGCACCTACGGCGGCGCCGCGCTGCGCCTCGGGGCGGACGGCCGGGGCGCCCCCGACGGCGTCGTCGACCTGGTCCGGCACCACCTCGCCCTCGTCCGCACCGGTTTCCCGCCCGGCCTGCCGCGCCGCATCTCCGGCTACGCCCTCGACGCCCTCCTGCCCGAGCGCGGCACCCACGTCGCCCGCGCCTTCTGCGGCGGCGAGGGGACCCTCGGCGTCCTCACCGAGGCGGTCGTCCGGCTGGTCGAGGCGCCGCCCGTCCGGGCCCTCGCCGTCCTCGGGTACGCCGACGAGGCAGCCGCCGCCGAGGCCGCGCCCGGCCTCCTGCCGCACGGCCCGCTCACCGTCGAGGGCATGGCGCACGACCTCGTGCGCGACCCGGCCGCCCGCGCCCGCCTCCCCCGGGGCGCCGCCTGGCTGTTCGCCGAGACCGGCGGGGCGAGCCCCGCCGAGGCCGCCGCCCGCGCGGCCGCCCTGCTGCGCGCCGCCGACGCCCTCGACGGCACCGTCGTCACCGACCCGGCCGGGCAGCGCGCCCTGTGGCGGGTCCGGGAGGCCGCCGCCGGCACCGCGACCCGCACACCGGACGGTGCCGAGGCGTGGCCCGGCTGGGAGGACTGCGCCGTACCGCCCGCCCGCCTCGGCGCGTACCTGCGGGACTTCCGCGCCCTCCTCGCCGAGCACGGGCTGCGCGGGACGCCGTACGGGCACTTCGGCGACGGCTGCGTCCACGTCCGCATCGACTTCCGGCTCGCCGAACCGGAGGGCGTGCGGCGCTACCGCCGGTTCTCCGAGGACCTCGCGGACCTGGTCGTCGCCCACGGCGGCTCGCTCTCCGGCGAGCACGGCGACGGGCAGGCCCGCGCCGAGCTGCTGCCGCGGATGTACGGCGAGGAACTGGTCGCCCTCTTCGGCCGGTTCAAGGACCTGTGGGACCCGGACGGCGGGATGAACCCCGGCACCCTGGTCCGCCCCGCCCGCCTCGACGAGAACCTCCGCTTCGACGTCCTGCCGCGCACGCCCGTGGACGTCGCCTTCGGCTACCCCGACGACGGCGGGGACTTCGGGACGGCCGTGCGCCGCTGCGTGGGCGTCGCCGCCTGCCGTGTCGAGGGGCCCGCCGCGGGGGCGTCCGTGATGTGCCCGTCGTTCCGGGCCACCGGCGAGGAGCGGCACTCCACGCGCGGCCGGGCCCGGCTGCTGCACGAGATGCTGGCGGGGGAGGTCGTCACCGGCGGCTGGCGCTCGACCGAGGTGCGCGACGCCCTCGACCTGTGCCTGTCCTGCAAGGGCTGCCGCAGCGACTGCCCCGTCGGCGTGGACATGGCGACGTACAAGGCGGAGTTCCTGCACCACCACTACGCCGGCCGGCCGCGCCCCGCCGCCCACTACACGATGGGCTCCCTGCCCGCCCTGCTGCGCGCGGCCGCGCCCCTCGCGCCGCTCCTCAACGCCGCCGCCCGGGTGCGCCCCCTCGCGGCGGTCGCGAAACGGCTCGGCGGGATCGCGCCGCAGCGGCCCCTGCCGGAGCTCGCCCGCCGGACGTTCCGCGCCTGGGCGGCCCGCCACACGCCCCCGCCCGGCCTCCCGCCCGGGCCGCCGCGCGCGTACGTGTGGCCCGACACCTTCACCGACCACTTCACACCCTCCGCCGGCCGCGCCGCCGTCACCGTCCTGGAGGCGGCCGGCGTCCGCGTCGCGCTGCCGCCGGGCCGCGTCTGCTGCGGCCTCACGTACGTGTCGACGGGCCGCCTCGACCGGGCCCGCGCGGTGATGCGCCGCACCCTGGACGCCGTGGAACCGCTCCTCGGCACGGCGCCCCTGGTGGTGCTGGAGCCCAGCTGCGCGGCGGCGCTGCGCACGGACCTGCCGGAGCTGCTGCCGGACGACCCGCGGGCGCGGACCCTCGCCTCGTCGGTACGCACCTTCGCCCAGGCCCTGGAGGAGACCGCCCCCGACTGGCGGCCGCCGCGCGTCGACCGGCCCGTCGCCGGGCAGACCCACTGCCACCAGCACGCCGTCCTCGGCGACGCCGCCGAGCGCCGCCTGCGCGAGCGCGCCGGGCTCACCGGCGAACTGAGCGGCGGCTGCTGCGGCCTCGCCGGGAACTTCGGCTTCGAGCGCGGCCACCACGAGGTGTCCGTCGCCTGCGCCGAGGACCGGTTGCTGCCCGCGGTGCGCGCGGCGGGCCCGGACACCGAACTCCTCGCGGACGGCTTCTCCTGCCGCACCCAGCTGCACCAGCTGGCGGGCCGGCGCGCCCGGCACCTCGCCGAGGTGCTGGCGGAGGCGCTCGACCCCCGCCCCGACGGGTCGGAGGGCGACCGTCCCGGCACTGCTCTCGTATAACTGGGGCAGGTGATCTGTAACGCTGAGTACCTACATCGGACTGCAGGCGCGCTGCTGGAGGATGGCGAAGCCGGCGCGAGCCGTCCCGAATGCTCCCGGGTGCGCCCGAGTCCCTCGCGCTCGGCGAACGCCCGATAGATGCTGTCGGCTGGGATATTTCCCTTGTGGCGACCGGTGGCAATGAGCAGGTCGGGCTCGGGTGCCCTCGACTGTCTCGCCGTTCACACGGCGGCAAAGCACGGTGCGCGGCATGTCTCCGGGATGACCGGCGGCTGGCCGCCGTGGTTGCCCCTGTGTGCGGCGGCGTCAGTCCTTCTAGGTAGCCCGGATGTACTCCCGGTCCGTCTCCGCCATCGTCGCAAAGGTCTGGTCGCACTGCTGGGCGAGCAAGTCTGAGTCGACCGTCTTGGCAGAGAACATCAGGTCCAGGTTCGGTCCGGTCTCATCCTCTCCGGCGGCCGGCTGGCGCAGCTTCGCCGAGCCGATGTGCACTCTCGGCATCAGCTGGCAGTCGAGCAAGGCCTTCCTGGCCGCCCGCATGTGGTGAGGCAGCTATAACGCCTGCAATTTGGCCCGCCGTCTCGCGGATGGCTTGCGTCCCCCTGCGTCATCCGGACGGGGGCGAACCCGACGACGGGGACGCCGAAGGGTGACCGGGTCAGAGAAGCCGTCACCGGCTCCTGAATGAAGATGTGAGCGGTGTCGCGCGTATGGATTTCGTATCCCTACGGCGCGTTGACGGGAGGGACGCAGTGGCCAGCACCGAGTGTGGTAAGGCGGCTGTTGACTGTGTTGACCTCGGCGTTGTAGGACTGCGATTGCGCATTGAACCGGTCGATTGTCTCCTGCGGGTTCTGGGTGTTGACATTGCGTAGCGTGTCTGCCGCCGCGTAGATCAACTTGTTCGCAGCTCGGAAGTCTCTGATAACTTCTGTGACTTGTTCTTCTTCTGAGTCAGGTTTCTGGATGTCGCTCAGGTCGCCAGCTCGTTTGACCTGTGCGCCGGCCATTTTGTAATAGAGGTTTCCGGTTGCCACAAAATCGGCTGCCGTTGCTGTTCCGTTCTGGGATGCAGTCAGTGTGTAGGTCCAGGCGTCATTGGCCTCTCGGGCTGTCTCGGCCATCTCTCCGGAGGTGTCGTCGCAGATCGCCTCCGCGCGTTCCGCCCAGTCCTCGATGGTGAAAGGCGGATCCGGCCAGAGCGCGATCACCGTGGCAACGATTCCCGCGATGCCAGCGAGAATCCCGATCAACCATGTCAAGTTCTTGCGCAAACTTCCCCGGCCGGATTCGGCCGAGTCTTCGAATTCATCAGCCATAATCTCGGACATGCCCCTGGAAGGGGCTAGCCCCTCGCAAGCGGCCGGATTTCACTCATCTGGTGACGAGCTATGCGCCGTGCGGCAGGGGCGACAGCCGCTCGTCGGATCGATAACGAGCGGGACACTGCGGTGATCTAACTGTCATGTGGAAGGTCCTCAGAGGGTGGCGATGTCCGGCACCGAGCGAACGTGCACAGCGGCGACGCGGTTGCCGCCGTCGAGACATCCGGCCCGACCTCCTCATCCCACGACCGCCGCAGGGGGAGGCGTACTCGCAAGCCGTCGAGACAGGGACGTTGCCCCCAGGAGCGCGAGCGCAGCTCTGTGTATCAGCGCTACGTGCCACCTGTCGGCAGCCCTTACGAGAAGGACCGTCCCTGCAGGTGAGAAAGGGCACCCTGCCATCGCCGTCCCCCGGTTTCACTGCTTACCGTGGACGGGACGGCCAAGCAGTGGAACGGGTCCCTCCGAAGCCCCGAGCACCACGAACGAGGAAGAAGAGGAAGACGAGATCCCGGTGAACGACGCCCGTGCCGCGCACACCCCGGCGCCCCTCCCCGCGCACACCCCGGCGCCCCTCCCCGCGGACCCCGCGACGGCGGCCCGTACCGCGGACGCCCCGGAGACCGCCGCTCCGGCGCGGGAGCCGGGCCGGGGCGCGCTGGGACCGGTCGCCCTGGTGGTGGCCGGGGCCCTGTCGGTCCAGTTCGGCGCGGCCCTCGCCGTGCTGCTGATGCCCCGCGCGGGGGCGCTCGGCGTGGTCACGCTGCGACTGGCCCTCGCCGCGCTGGTCCTGCTGGTGGTGTGCCGCCCCCGGCTGCGCGGCCACAGCCGCGCGGACTGGGGGACCGTCATCGCGTTCGGCGTCGCGATGGCCGGCATGAACCTCACCTTCTACCAGGCCATCGACCGCATCCCGCTCGGCGCGGCCGTCACCCTGGAGGTGCTGGGCCCGCTCGCCCTGTCCGTCGTGGCGTCCCGCCGCGCGGTCAGCTTCCTGTGGGCGGGCCTCGCCCTGGCGGGCGTCGTGCTGCTCAGCGGCGGCGGCCTCGACCGGCTGGACCCGGTCGGCGCCGGCTTCGCCCTCGCGGCGGGAACCCTGTGGGCCGCGTACATCGTCTTCAGCGCCCGCACCGGCCGGCGCTTCCCGCAGGCCGACGGGCTCGCGCTCGCCATGGTCGTCGGCGCGCTGGTGAGCCTGCCGCTCGGCCTCGCGGACGCGGGCACCGCCCTGGTCGTGCCGTCGACGCTCGCGCTGGGCCTGGCGGTGGCGCTGATGTCGTCCGTCCTGCCGTACACCCTGGAGCTCGTCGCGCTGCGCCGGCTGCCGGCCCCGACCTTCGCGGTGCTGATGAGCCTGGAACCGGCCGTCGCGGCCCTGGCCGGCTTCCTCGTGCTGCACCAGGCCCTGTCCGCCACCGACGCCCTCGCGATCACCCTGGTCGTCGCGGCGAGCATCGGCGCCGTACGCGCCCGCGCCGGGTCCCGCTGACGGTAGGGACGCCCGGGGCGGTCGGTCCGCCAGGCGCGGCCCGGTCGGTCGGCGCCGAACGGCCGGCCCGGGGGCGGTCAGCGCGGCCGGTCAGCCCGGAGCGGTCAGCGCGGGGGCGCAGCCCGGCCGGTAAGCGGGGGCCGGTCGGCGCGGGCCGGTCGGCGTGGGGCCGGTCAGCCCAGGGCGTCGTCCAGCAGGCGGGCCCACTGGGCCACCACCCGAGCCCGGCGGGCCGAATCGTCGGTGAGGAGCGTCGCGAGGCCCAGCCCCCGCGCCATGTCCAGCAGCCCCTGGACGGTCTCCCGGACCCCCGGCCGCGACTCGTCGGCGCCCAGCAGCTCCACCGCCATGCGGTGCGTCTCCCGGCCGACCCGGGCCTCCAGCTCGGTGACCCGGGGCCGCAGCTGGTCCTCGTCCGACGCGGCCACCCACAGGTGCAGGGCCGCCCGGAACAGCGGCCCCGTGTACAGGGCGACCAGTGCCTCGACCACCTCGGCGCGGCTCCTGCCGGTGAGCCCGCGCAGCGCCTGCGACCGCTCCTCAGCGACGTACTCGACCGCCGCCGTGAACAGGTCCTCCCGGGTGGGGAAGTGGTGCTGCGCGGCGCCCCGCGACACCCCCGCCCGCTCCGCGACCACGGAGACCGTGGAGCCCGCCCAGCCGCGTTCGGCCAGGCACGCCACGGCGGCTTCGAGCAGCCGCTGCCGGGTGACGCGGCTGCGGTCCTGCTTCGGCGTCACATCGCCCATGCGGGGTCCCGTCGTTCCAGGAAGGCCGTCATTCCCTCACGCGCCTCCGCCGAGGCGAAGAGCTGCGCCGAGCGCTGCACGAGCTCCTCCGCGTCGCGCTCGAAGGTCTCCAGCACCCTAGCCGTCACCAGCCGCTTCGACTCCGCCAGACCCTGCGGCGAACCCTTGCGCAGCGCGTCGAGCAGCGGGTCGAGGGCCGCGTCGACGTCCCGCGCCACCGCCGTCACCAGGCCCATGCGCGCCGCCTCGGCCGCGTCGAACCGCTCCCCCGTCAGGTAGTAGCGGGCCGCAGACCGCTGGTCGAGGCGGGGGAGCAGGGTGAGGGAGACGAGGGCCGGGGCGACGCCGATCCTGACCTCCGTCAGGGCGAAGTCGGACCCCTCCGACGCCACCACCAGGTCGGCCGCCCCCACCAGCCCCAGGCCGCCGGCCCGCACCCGCCCAGCGACCCGCGCCACCACCGGCTTCGGCAGCTCCACGATCCGGCGCAGCAGCGCCACGAAGGCGTACGGGCTCGGTGGCGCCTTCAGGTCGGCGCCCGCGCTGAAGGTGGTGCCGGTGTGCGTGAGCACCACCGCCCGGACGGCCGGGTCCTGCGCGCAGTCGGCCAACGCGTCCGCCAGTTCGGCGACGAGCCGGGCGGAGAGGGCGTTGCGGGTGTCCGGCGCGTCCAGCGTGAGCGTGGCGACGGCGCGGTCGTGGGCGGTGGTGACCAGGGGCATGGCTCTCGCCTCCGATGGCGTGGTCAGTACGAGCGTGGTCAGTACGACTTCGGGAGTCCCAGGGACTGGTGCGAGACGTAGTTCAGGATCATTTCCCGGCTCACCGGCGCTATGCGGGCCACGCGGGAGGCGGTGACGAGCCGGCCCAGCCCGTACTCGCGGGTGAGGCCGTTGCCCCCGAGGGTGTGCACGGCCCGGTCGACGGCCCGCACGCACGCCTCGGCCGCCGCGTACTTCGCCATGTTCGCCGCCTCGCCGGCGCCCACGTCGTCGCCGGCGTCGCACAGCGCGGCCGCCCGCCGCGTCATCAACCGGGCCAGCTCCAGTTCGATGTGGGACGCGGCCAGTGGGTGCGCGATCGCCTGGTGGGCGCCGATGGGCGCCTTCCACACCTGCCGCTCCTTCGCGTACGCGACGGCCCGCGCGAGCGCGAAGCGGCCCATGCCGAGCGCGAACGCCGCCGTCATCACCCGCTCCGGGTTGAGCCCGGCGAACAGCTGGAGCAGGCCGGCGTCCTCGTCGCCGACCAGGGCGTCGGCGGGCAGCCGCACGTCGTCGAGGGTCAGCTCGAACTGCTTCTCCCGGGCCCGCAACTCCATGTCGATGGCGGTGCGGCGGAAGCCCGGCGCGTCGCGCGGCACGACGAACAGGCACGGCTTCAGCGCGCCCGTCCGGGCGTCCGCCGTCCGTCCGACGATCATCGTCTCCTCCGCCAGGTCGACCCCGGAGACGAAGACCTTGCGGCCCGACAGCACCCACCCGCCCGGGGTGCGGCGGGCCGTGGTGGTGATGCGGTGGGAGTTGGAGCCCGCGTCGGGCTCGGTGATGCCGAACGCCATGATCCGGCTGCCGTCGGCCAGCCCCGGCAGCCACCGCCGCCGCTGCTCGTCGGTGCCGAACCGGGCGATGACCGTGCCGCAGATCGCGGGCGAGACGATCATCAGCAGGAGCGGGCAGCCGGCCGTGCCCAACTCCTCCAGCACGATCGCGAGTTCGGCGACGCCGCCGCCCCCGCCGCCGTACTCCTCGGGCAGGTTCACGCCCAGGTAGCCGAGCCTGCCGGCCTCCGCCCACAGCACCTCCGGGTGTTCCTCGTGGGTGTCGGCGTGGCGGCGGCCGAGGGCGGCGACGGCGGTGCGCAGCGCCTGCTGCTCGGCGGTCTCGAAGGGGGTGCCGGTGACTGCGGTCATGCCTGTTCCTCCTGTGCGGACTGGACGGGCGGGACGTGCTCGGCGCGCCGGTCACTCCCCGGGCGGGTCGGTCGGCTCAGGCCGCGCCGGTTCCCCGGACGGGTCGGCCGCCTCGGGCCGTTGCGCGGGCTGGGCGGTTCCCCCGGGCGGGTCGGGGGTGACGACGGCGAGCAGGGCCCCGACCCCGACCTGGCGGCCCGGCTCGGCGTGCAGGGCGGTGACGACGCCGGCGGCCGGGGCGGTCACCTGGTGCTCCATCTTCATCGCCTCCAGCCACAGCAGCGGCCGGCCCGCCTCGACGCGCGCTCCCTGCGCGACCCCGTCGGCGACGCGCACGACGGTGCCGGGCATGGGCGCGAGCAGCGAGCCGGGCGCGGTGCGCTCGGCCGGGTCGGGGAAGCGAGGCCGGGGCGTGAACCGGTGGGAGCCGGTGGGCGCGTCGACGTGGACGGTCCCCGCGCCGCCCGGGACCGGGTACGCGGTCACGGCGTACGGGCGGACGACACCGTCCACGTCGAGGCGGACCAGGTCGGGCGCGGCCGACACGACCCGCACCCCGGGGCGGTCCGGCAGGGCGTAGCCGTCGCGGGTCCGGTGGTACCGCACCACGTGCGCCGCCGGACCGTCGCTCCCACCGGCGCCCTCCGGTCCCGTGTAGGCGCGGGTGCGGGGCGCCGAGGGGAGGTTGCGCCAGGCGCCGGGGCCCGGCCGGGACGCCGCCTCGGCGAGCGCGGCGGCCACCGCGGCGTGGCCGGCGCCCGGCGCGGGGGCGGTCAGGTCGGCCAGGTACCGGTCGTAGAAGCCGGTGTCGACCCGGCCCGGCTCGGCGAACTCCGGGTGGCGCAGGGTCCGTACCAGCAGCTCCCGGTTGGTGGCCGGGCCGTGCACGCGGGCCCGCTCCAGCGCGCGGGCCAGAGCGCGGACGGCCTCCCGCCGGGTGGGGGCGTGGGCGACGGCCTTGGCGAGCAGCGCGTCGTAGTGGACGCCGATCCCGTCGCCCGCCGCGTACCCGGTGTCGAGGCGCACGCCCGGCACGTCGAGCGCGTGCAGCGTGCCCGTCTGCGGGGCGAAGCCGCGCGCGGGGTCCTCGGCGTACAGCCGCGCCTCGACGGCGTGGCCGCGCGGGGCGGGCGGCTCGGGTGGCAGGGCGGCGCCCTCGGCGACGCGGAGCTGGAGGGCGACCAGGTCGACGCCGTACAGGGCCTCCGTGACCGGGTGCTCGACCTGGAGGCGGGTGTTCATCTCCAGGAAGTGCGCGGTGCCGTCCGCCGCGACCAGGAACTCCACGGTGCCGGCCCCGGTGTAGCCGATGGCGCGGGCGGCGCGCACGGCGGTCGCGCACAACTCGTCGGCGAGCGCGGGCGGCAGGCCGGGGGCCGGCGCCTCCTCGATCACCTTCTGGTGGCGGCGCTGGAGGGAGCAGTCACGGGTGCCGAGCGCCCAGACGGTGCCGTGCGCGTCGGCGAGGACCTGCACCTCGACGTGGCGGCCGCCCGCGACGTACGGCTCGGCGAACACCTCGTCGTCGCCGAAGGCCGACAGGGCCTCGGCGCGGGCGGCGGCCACCTCGCCCGCCAGCGCGGACAGGTCCCGGACGACGCGCATGCCGCGCCCGCCGCCGCCCGCTGCCGCCTTGACCAGGACGGGCAGGTCGGCCTCGGTGAGCGCCGCCGGGTCGAGCGGGGCCACGCCCATGAGGCGCTTCGCGCGGGTCTTGGACGCCATCGCCTCGATCGCCGCGGGCGGCGGCCCCACCCACGTCAGCCCGGCCGCCTCCACGGCCCGCGCGAAGGCGGCGTTCTCGGAGAGGAAGCCGTACCCCGGGTGCACCGCGTCGGCGCCCGCGGCGAGGGCGGCGGCCACGATCAGGTCGCCGCGCAGGTACGTGTCGGCGGGCGCGGCCCCCGGCAGCCGCACCGCGGCGTCCGCCCGCCGCACGTGCAGCGCCCCGGCGTCCGGGTCGGAGTGCACGGCGACGGTGGCGACGCCCAGGTCGCGGCAGGTCCGCAGGACGCGGCAGGCGATCTCGCCGCGGTTGGCGACGAGCAGGGTCTCGATCACGGGGCCTCACATCCTGAAGACGCCGAAGCCGCCGCGCGCGCCCTCGACCGGTGCGGTGTGGATCGCCGACAGGCACAGCCCGAGGACGGTACGGGTGTCGCGCGGGTCGATGACCCCGTCGTCGTACAACCGCCCGGACAGGAACATCGGCAGGGACTCGGACTCGATCTGCTGCTCCACCACGGCCCGCAGAGCGGCGTCGCCCTCCTCGTCGTAGGGGCGGCCCTTGGCCTGCGCGGAGGCGCGGGCGACGATCGACAGGACCCCGGCGAGCTGCTGCGGGCCCATGACGGCGGACTTGGCGCTGGGCCAGGCGAAGAGGAAGCGCGGGTCGTAGGCGCGACCGCACATGCCGTAGTGCCCGGCGCCGTAGGAAGCGCCCAGCAGCACCGACAGGTGCGGGACGCGGCTGTTGGAGACCGCGTTGATCATCATGGCGCCGTGCTTGATGATGCCGCCCTGCTCGTACTCCCGGCCCACCATGTAGCCGGTGGTGTTGTGGAGGAAGAGCAGCGGCACGTCCCGCTGGTTGGCGAGCTGGATGAACTGGGCGGCCTTCTGCGCCTCCTCGCTGAACAGCACGCCCCGGGCGTTGGCGAGGACGCCGACCGGGTAGCCGTGCAGCGCCGCCCAGCCGGTGGTGAGGCTCGTCCCGTACAGCGGCTTGAACTCGTCGAAGTCCGAGCCGTCGACGATCCGCGCGAGCACCTCCCGCGGGTCGAACGGGGTGCGCAGGTCGCCGGGGACGATCCCGAGCAGCTCCTCCGGGTCGTACGCCGGCGGCGCGGCCGGACCCGGACCGGGGTGCGCCTTGCGGTGGTTGAGGCGGGCGACGATCCGACGGGCCTGGCGCAGCGCGTCGTGCTCGTCGAGGGCGTAGTGGTCGGCGAGGCCGGAGGTGCGGGCGTGCATCTCGGCGCCGCCGAGCGACTCGTCGTCGCTCTCCTCGCCGGTCGCCATCCGCACCAGGGGCGGTCCGCCGAGGAAGACCTTCGACCGCTCCCGGATCATGACGGTGTGGTCGGACATGCCGGGGACGTAGGCGCCGCCGGCGGTGGAGTTGCCGAAGACGACGGCGATCGTGGGGATCCCCGCGGCGGAGAGCCGGGTCAGGTCGCGGAAGAGGGCGCCGCCCGGGATGAAGATCTCCTTCTGGGAGGGGAGGTCCGCGCCGCCCGACTCGACCAGGGAGATCACGGGCAGACGGTTGGCGAGGGCGATCTCGTTGGCGCGCAGTGCCTTGCGGAGGGTCCACGGGTTGGACGCGCCGCCGCGCACGGTCGGGTCGTTGGCGGTGATCAGGCACTCGACGCCCGCGACGGTGCCGATGCCGGTGACGAGCGAGGCGCCGACGGCGTGGTCGGAGCCCCACGCGGCGAGCGGGGACAGTTCGAGGAACGGCGTGTCGTCGTCCAGCAGCAGCTCGACGCGCTCGCGGGCGAGGAGCTTGCCGCGGGCGCGGTGCCGGGCGACGTACTTCTCCCCGCCGCCGGCCAGCGCCGCGGCGTGCGCCGCCGCCAGCTCGTCGAGGCGGGCGAGCATGGCGGCGCGGTTCGCGGCGTGGTCGGCGCGGGACGGGTCGAGGGCGGAGGCGAGGACGGTCACAGGAGGACCTCCGGGACGTCGAGGTGGCGGGCGCGCAGCCATTCGCCGAGCGCCTTGGCCTGCGGGTCGAACCGGGCCCGCGCGGCGGCGCCCTCCCCGAGGAGGCCGGTGACGGTGAAGTCGAGGGCGCGCAGGTTCGGCAGGACGTGCCGGGTGACGGGCAGGTCCCGGGTCTCCGGCAGCAGCTCCCGGAGGCGGTCGGCGGTCAGGGTGTGGGCCAGCCAGCGCCAGGCGTCGTCGCTCTCCACCCACACGCCGACGTTGGCGTCGCCGCCCTTGTCGCCGCTGCGGGCCCCGGCGACCAGCCCGAGCGGCGCCCGCCGCGCGGGACCGGCCGGCAGGGGCGGCGGGAGGGGCGGCCGCGGGACGGGCGCGAGGGCGCGGGTGGCCGCCGGGTGGGGGACGGGGACGCGCCGCCCGTCGGGCAGCACCGCCGTGTGCGCGACGGTGGCGGGGTCGACGTACACCGCCTCGAACACCCCGTACGGCGTGCCCTTGCCGGGCGGGGCGGTGACGTGGAAGCCGGGGTAGCTGCCGAGGGCGAGCTCGACGGCGGCCCCCGTCACGGCGCGGCCCACCTTCGCGGGGTCGGGGTCGCGGACGACGAGCCGGAGCAGGGCGCTGGCGGTCTCCTCGGTGGCGGCGTCGGGGCGGTCGGTGCGGACCAGCTCCCAGCGCACGTCGGCGGGGCGCCGCCCGGGGGCGCGGTCCAGGGCGTCGTCCACCTGGTCGCGCACGAGCCGTGCCTTGGCCGGCACGTCGAGGCCGGTGAGGACGAACACGATCTCGTTGCGCCAGCCGCCGAGCCGGGTGATCCCGGCCTTGAGGAGCGGCGGCGGCGCCTCGCCGCGCACCCCGGACACCCGCACCCGGTCGGGTCCCTCCTGGGTGAGGCGCACGGTGTCGAGGCGCGCGGTCGCGTCGGGTCCGGCGTAGCGGGCGCCGGCCGTCTCGTACAGCAGCTGCGCGGTGACGGTGCCGACGGTGACGGTGCCGCCGGTCCCCGGGTGTTTGGTGATCACGGCGGAGCCGTCGGCGCGCAGCTCGGCGAGGGGGAAGCCGGGCCGGCGGGCGTCGTACCGGTCGCGGTGGAAGAAGGCGTGGTTGCCGCCGGTGGCCTGGGCGCCGCACTCCAGGACGTGCCCGGCGACGACCGCGCCCGCCAGGGCGTCGTGGGCGTCCGGGCCCCAGCCGAAGTGCCAGGCGGCCGGGCCGGTGACGAGCGCGGCGTCGGTGACGCGGCCGGTGACGACGACGTCGGCGCCCGCGGCGAGGCAGGCGGCGACGCCCGCGCCGCCGAGGTAGGCGTTGGCGGTCAGGGCGCCGTCGGGGAGCGGCAGCCCGTCGCCCTCGACGTGGCCGACCCGGACGGGCAGGCCCAGCCGGTCGGCGAGGGCGCGCAGGGCGTCGGCGAGGGCGGCCGGGTTGAGGCCGCCCGCGTTGGTGACGACGCGGACGCCCCGCTCGTGGGCGGTGCCCAGGCACTCCTCCATCTGCCGCAGGAACGTCCGCGCGTACCCGAGGGAGGGGTCCTTGAGGAGGTCGCGGCCGAGGATGAGCATGGTCAGCTCGGCGAGGTAGTCGCCGGTGAGGACGTCGAGGGGGCCGCCGGTCAGCATCTCGCGGACCGCGTCGAAGCGGTCGCCGTAGAACCCGGAGGCGTTCCCGATCCGCAGCACCGGCGCGGCGGGCGCGGCGGGTGCGGGGAACACGGCGGACGCGGCGGGCACGGGGGTCGGGTCGGGTGCCTCGGGCGTGGCGGGCGTGGCGGGCGTGGCGGACACGGCGGGCACGGGGGTCGGGTCGGGTGCGCCGGGCGAGCCGGGGAGGGCGGGGGAGTCGGGCGGGATGGTGGTCACCGGGCCTCCCCGGCGGGTTCCCGGCCGGGCCCGGGCGGGCCGGCGAACGCCTGGGCGACGTCCAGCCACCGGTCCGCGTCGGGGCCCTCGGCGCGTACGGCGAGGTCGGCGCGGTGGGCCCGCTGCGTGACCAGGAGGCAGAAGTCCAGTGCCGGCCCGGTCACGCGCTGCGCCGCGTCCTTCGGCCCGTACGCCCAGATCGCCCCCGCGGCGTCCGGCGCCGTCAGCTCCACCCGGAACGGCCCGGCGGGCGGGGTCAGGCCGTGCACGGCGAAGGCGTGGTCGCGGGCGCGCACGCCGATGCGGGCGACGTGGCGCAGCCGGGCGGTGGGCGGGCGTACGGCGCCCAGCGCGTCGGCGACGTCGCGGCCGTGCGCCCAGGTCTCCATGAGGCGGGCGGTGGCCATGGAGGCGACGCTCATGGGCGGCCCGTACCAGGGGACGCGGGTGCCGGGCGGCGCGGCCCGCAGGGCGTCGTGCAGCCGCTCCCGCGCGGTGCGCCAGCGGGCGAGCAGCGCGGCGGGCGGACCGGTGGCCCCCGCCTCGGCGGCCTCGTCGACGAAGGTGCCGGGCGCGGCGGCCGCCCGCGCGACGTGGCCGGCGAAGGCGCCCGGGTCGGTGGTGGCGAGGAACGCGACCTCGTCGGTCCACGCCAGGTGCGCGACCTGGTGGGCGACGCTCCAGCGGGGCGCCGGCGTCGGCGCGGCCCACCCGGCGGCGTCGAGCCCGGCGACGAGCCGGTCGAGGTCGTCGCCCTCGGCGCGCAGGTCGGCCAGGACGGCGGCGGTGGTGGTGTCGTGCGCGGCGCTCCCGCGTGCGGCGGCGGCGGAGGCGTGCGCGGCGGGCGCGGGCGGCGGGCCCTGCTCGGGATCCGGGTGGGGCACGGTGCGCTCCCTCGGGTCGGGACACGGCGGTGTGTCCCGGGAGCATGACAGCGCCCAGAGAAACAAGCAAGCATGATTGCTTTTAAATAGCGGCGACGGCCGGCACCGCCCGTCCCCCTCCCCGGGAACGCCGCGCGGCCCCCGGGAAGCACCGCAAGCCCCCGGGAACGCCGAAGCCCCGCCACCCACGAGGGGCGGCGGGGCCGGCGGGTCGCACCGCGGCGCCGGGTCCGGGCGCCGGGCGCGGACTACTCCGCGATGTCCTCGTAACCGGCGACCTCCCGCGGGTCGCGCGAGCCGGGCCCGACGTACCGGGCCGACGGGCGGACCAGGCGGCCCGTGCGCTTCTGCTCCAGGATGTGCGCCGACCACCCGGCGGTGCGGGCGCAGGTGAACATCGACGTGAACATGTGCGCCGGCACCTCCGCGAAGTCCAGCACGATCGCCGCCCAGAACTCGACGTTCGTCGCCAGCACGCGGTCCGGACGGCGGTTGTGCAGCTCCTCCAGCGCCGCCTTCTCCAGCGCCTCGGCCACCTCGAAGCGGGGCGCCGCCAGCTCGCGGGCCGTGCGCCGCAGCACCCGGGCGCGCGGGTCCTCGGCGCGGTACACGCGGTGGCCGAAGCCCATCAGCCGCTCGCCCTTGTCGAGGGCCCGCTTCACGTACGCGACCGCGTCGCCCGTCCGCTCGATCTCCTCGATCATGCCGAGGACGCGCGAGGGCGCGCCGCCGTGCAGCGGGCCGGACATGGCGCCCACCGCGCCCGACAGCGCCGCGGCGACGTCCGCGCCGGTCGACGCGATGACGCGGGCGGTGAACGTGGAGGCGTTCATGCCGTGCTCGGCGGCCGACGTCCAGTACGCGTCGACGGCCTTGACGTGCTTCGGGTCCGGCTCGCCGCGCCAGCGGATCATGAACCGCTCGACCACCGACCGCGCCTTGTCGATCTCGCTCTGCGGCACCATCGGCAGGCCCTGCCCGCGCGCGCTCTGCGCGACGTACGACAACGCCATGACCGCCGCCCGCGCCAGGTCGTCGCGGGCCTGCTGCTCGTCGATGTCGAGCAGCGGCTTCAGGCCCCACACCGGCGCGAGCATCGCCAGCGCGGACTGCACGTCCACGCGGATGTCGCCCGAGTGCACCGGGATCGGGAACGGCTCGGCCGGCGGCAGGCCGGGGTTGAACGCGCCGTCGACCAGCAGGCCCCACACGTTCCCGAAGGAGACGTGACCCACCAGGTCCTCGATGTCGACGCCGCGGTACCGGAGGGCGCCGCCCTCCTTGTCCGGTTCGGCGATCTCCGTCTCGAACGCGACGACTCCCTCGAGCCCGGGTACGAAGTCGGACATCTGGCGGCTCCTCGTGGTGACGTGTGTGTGGAAGGAACAGTGACCCAGCCGACGAGTCTGTCGGGTTCCCCCGATGCGGGGAAGCGTGACATCAGGCACACTCCGCCGAACCGGGCGCCGGGGTTGGACGCCCGGCGAGCGGGGCAGACTGCGTCGGCAGCCGCGCCCCGGGACCGACCGGACGCCCCGCCCGGCCCTCCGGAGGCCGGGGGCGCTACTCCAGGGACGGGCCCTGCGGCAGGATGGGCGCCGTGACCGACGCCCTCGATCCCGCCCTGGACCCGGCTCCCGACCCGGCCCCGATGCGCGAGCAGTACCACACCTCCGTGCTCGCGGAGCGGGACCTCGCCGCCCACCCCATGGAACAGTTCGCGCGCTGGTTCAAGGACGCGGCCGACAGCGACGGGATCCGCGAGCCGAACGCCATGGTCGTGGCGACCGCCACCCCCGACGGCCGCCCGTCCGCCCGCACGGTGCTGCTCAAGCACTACGACGAGCGCGGCTTCGTCTTCTACACCAACCACGAGTCCCGCAAGGGCGGCGAGCTGGCCGCCAACCCGCACGTCTCCCTGCTGTTTCCCTGGCACCCCGTCGCCCGCCAGGTCATCGTCACGGGCACCGCGACCCGCGTGGACCGGGAGGAGACCGCCGCCTACTTCCGCAGCCGCCCGCACGGCTCCCGGCTCGGCGCCTGGGCCAGCGCGCAGTCGTCCGTCATCGCCTCGCGCGACGAACTCCTCGCCCGTTACGAGGAACTGGCGGCCCGCTACCCGGAGGGCGAGGAGGTGCCGGTACCACCGCACTGGGGCGGCTACCTGGTCGCGCCCGAGGCGGTCGAGTTCTGGCAGGGCCACGAGAACCGCCTCCACGACCGCCTCCGCTACACCCGCACCCCCACCGGCTCCTGGCACGTGGAACGCCTGGCGCCGTAGCGCGCTGTCCCGGCCTCGGCCCCGGTCCCGTGCCGGGACCGGGAGCCGGAGGGGGGCTTCCGGCGTCGGGGACACGAAACGGCCCGGGCACGGCAGCCCCGGACAGGCAAAGGCCCCGGACGGGCAAAGGCCCCGGGCAGGCAGAGGGGCCCCGGGCACGCAGAAGCCCGCGGGCTCTGCTCTCTCCTGCTGGCAAGAGAGGTCGGCCGGATGTGCCGACGAGCCCGCGGGCCGGTGACTGCTGGATGTACGGCAGGAGGCCTGCCGTCATGTGACGACAGGCCTCAGCCCGCAGTCACCTCACGCATCCGAAAAGAAATCACTTCCGGATCACCTCCTCTCTCGTGTGCTCCACACCCTAGGAACGCCCCACGCCCCGCTCAACCGAATTTCGCGAACCCCGTGTGTCGTGGGTCACGTTCGAGGTTGAATGGCCTGGCACGTGCCGCTGCACGTGCGCCAACGTCCACGTCCTGCAGGGGGTGCCGGGATGAGTGCGTCCAGGAGCGGTACGGCGCGGGCGGACGGTGATCTGCTCAGCGCGCTGCTGGACGGGATGGACACCGCGCTGTGCGCGTTCGACGCGGACGGGGTGGTCACCCACTGGAACCGCGAGGCCGAGCGGCTCCTCGGCTGGCCCGCGGAGGAGGCGGTCGGGCGCCGCGGCCTGGGCGGCTGGGCCGCGCGGCCCGCCGACGCCGCCGGCATCGAGGCCCGGCTGGCGGGCGCCATGGCCGGCCCCGGCCGCCGGCTCCACGAGTTCCCGCTGCTCCGCAAGGACGGCGGCCGGGTCCTCGTACGGACCCAGGCGGCGGGCGTGCGCGGCGCCGACGGCAGCCCGGCCGGGGTGTACTGCGCCTTCGGCGAGGTCCACGCGCAGCTCGACTTCGAACGCTCCGTCGCCCTGAGCGACGCCCTGTTCGGCGACGCGCCGTGCGCCGTCGTCGTGGTCGACGCGGACCTGCGCCCCGCCGTCGTCAACGGCCCGGCGGCGCACGCCCTCGGCGCGTCCCGCACGGCGCTGCTGGGCCGCCCGCTCGGGGACGCCGTCCTGCAGGGCGCCGACCAACTGGAGGCGGCGCTGGAACACGTCCTGGCGCAGGGCGGCCCCGAGGCGCCCACCGAGCTGTGGGCGACGGTCCGCACCCCGGACGGGGAGCGGCGCCGCTGCTGGCGCAGCGCGTTCCTGCGGCTCGCCTCGCCCCTGGCGCGCGACCCGGCACCGCTCGGCGTGGCGTGGCTGTTCGAGGACGTGACGGAGGCGCGCCAGGCCGAGCAGGACGCCGACCGGATGCGGTTCCGGGCGAGCCAGCTGCACCGGGCGGGCGCCGCGGCGGCGGAGTGCGAGGACCCCATGGAGGCCGCCACCGTCTACCTGGACTTCGCGCTCGCCGGGTTCGCCGACGACGCGCTCCTGGACGTCGCCCGGGACGACGGCACCCGCCTGGTCCGGACGGCGGCCACCCCCGCCGAGGCGCCCGGCCCGGTCGCGCGCGTCCCGGGCGCGGGCCTGCCCGTGCCGTACGCCGCCGGGCACCCGGCGCTGCGGGCGCTCGACCGGGCGGCCACGGTACGGGCCAGCACGTGGCCGGCGGCACCGCCCGGACCGGGGCCGGGCGGACCGCCCGGGGCGGCGGGGCCGACGGGGCAGGGTGCGACGGGGCGCCGCGGGGGCCCGTCGCGGTCGTGGGCGGCGGAGCGGCACTGGCCGCCCGGTACCGCCCACGCGCTCTGCGCCGTCCTGCGCAGCCGGGGCCGCACGCTGGGCGTGGTGACGTTCCTGCGCTCCGGCAGCAGACCGCCCTTCGAGCGTCCGGACGTCAGCTACGCGGAGAGCGTCGCCGTCCGCGTGGCGGCCTCCCTCGACCTGGCCCACCCCGACTGACGGCGCGTACCTGCGGGGCCCTCCGTCCCGCCCTACCGGCGGTAGAAGATCCGGTCCGCGTACTCGTCCATCACGCGGACGTTCCACTCGTGCCCGCCGTCGACGTTGCCCGAGCGCAGCAGCGGCGGCTCGACGCCCCGGCGGACCAGCTCCTCGGCGGCCGCGGCCATCACGGCCTGCATCAGGGCGCTGGTCACGACGGTGGAGGCGGGCCCGAAGGGCGCGGCGACGCCGTCCAGGGCCAGTTCGGCGTCCCCGACCGCGATCTTCGAGTCGAGGACGACGTCGCAGTGGTCCTTGAGGAAGGTGCCCGAGCGGTGCCGGGACGTCGTCTCCTTCGCGTACGCCACGGAGGTGACGCCGACGACCGTCAGGCCGAGGGCGCGCGCGTGCGAGGCCATCTCGACGGGCAGGGCGTTGCGCCCGGACAGCGAGACGACGAACAGGACGTCGCCCGCCCGCGCCGGGGACGCGTCGAGGACCGCGGCGGCCAGGCCGTCCACGCGCTCCAGCGCCGAGCCGAGGGTGGCGGGCGTGACGTCGACGCCGACCGCGCCCGGTACGGCGAGCAGGTTCATCACCGCGAGGCCCCCCGCGCGATAGACGACGTCCTGCGCGGCGAGCGAGGAGTGCCCGGCCCCGAAGGCGAAGAGGCGGCCCCCCGCGGCGACCGCCCCGGCGACGGCGGCGCCCGCGGCGGCGATGTGACCGGACTCCTCGTCCCTGACCCGCCGCAGCAGCCCGATCGCGGCGTCGAAGAACTGACCGGCCAGTGTGCTGTCGCCCATCGACATGGCCTTCCTCTCGTCGTGTCGCGGATCACGGTGCGGTCTGGACCATTCCCCTGTCAATACGGCCGCGGGCCGCCGCCCCGTCCGGGGCGGCACGGTTGCCGACGGGATGGGCAACAATGGAGACGGGGCCGCGCAGGTTGAATGTCACGCACCGAGGGGCACGTATGTCCGGACTGATCGACACCACGGAGATGTATCTCCGCACCATCCTCGAGCTGGAGGAGGAAGGTGTGGTGCCCATGCGCGCCCGTATCGCCGAGCGGCTCGACCAGAGCGGCCCGACGGTCAGCCAGACGGTGGCCAGGATGGAGCGTGACGGCCTGGTGACGGTGGCCGGCGACCGCCACCTGGAGCTGACGGAGGAGGGCCGCCGGCTGGCGACGCGCGTGATGCGCAAGCACCGGCTCGCCGAGTGCCTCCTCGTCGACGTGATCGGCCTGGAGTGGGAGCAGGTCCACGCCGAGGCGTGCCGCTGGGAGCACGTGATGAGCGAGGCCGTCGAGCGCCGCGTCCTGGAGCTGCTGCGCCACCCCACGGAGTCGCCGTACGGCAACCCCATCCCGGGGCTGGAGGAGCTGGGCGAGAAGGGCGAGAGCGACCCGTACCTCAACGAGGACATGGTCTCCCTCTCCGAGCTGGACGCCGGCACCGAGGGCAAGACCGTGGTGGTGCGCCGGATCGGCGAGCCGATCCAGACGGACGCCCAGCTCATGTACACGCTGCGGCGCGCGGGCGTGCAGCCCGGCTCCGTGGTGAGCGTGACCGAGTCACCCGGCGGGGTGCTCGTCGGCAGCAGCGGCGAGGCCGCCGAGCTGGACGCCGACGTGGCGTCGCACGTCTTCGTCGCCAAGCGCTGAAGCCGCGGTTCCCCGGCACGCGTCGGGCCTCGCCGAGGCGCGCGTGCGGGGCCCTCGCCGCCGGCGGCCCCCGGCGGTCCCGGCTGCCCCGGCGGTCCCCCGGCGCAGGGGCCACCGGCGGTCGGCGGCGCGGGGCACCGGCGGTTCCGGCCAGGCGGAACGGGCCGATCCGGGGAACGGCCGCCGCGCGGGCGCCGCGCGTGCCAGTCTGGCTGCGGCAGGTGATCGGCCCGGGGAGGGAGCAGCGCGGTGCGCCAGCCGTCCGCAGCGGAGCGCGCGTCCACACACGAGGAAGGTCCCGGTGCCTCGCGGCACCGGGACCCGACCTCCCCTGTGTTGACCCGGAGCCCCGAGCTCCCAGGGTCAATCCCGTCGGACCTCTTTCCCCGAGTGGTCCGCCTCCCGCTGAAGATCTCCCCTCGGCAGCGCCCTCCAATCCTTGAGTGGGGTCACTCGAACGAGCGGTGTTGGCGCCGATACCCCGGTTCTCGAATATGAGTTCGATAGTCTGACGGGGGTAGCCGACGTGACAGAAGGGGGTGCCAGGGCAGATGGTGCGACGGATCGACCTGACCGGAGCCGACGGCGTACGCCTCGCCGCCTGGGAGTTCGCCGACCCGCCCAAGGGGCCGGGTGACGACGGCGCCGAGCCCGTCCAGGGCGTGTTACTCCTCCACGGGCTGATGGGCCGCGCGGCGCACTGGGCGGACACGGCGCGCTGGCTGGCGGAGAAGTACCGGCCCGTCGCGCTGGACCAGCGCGGCCACGGCCACAGCGACAAACCGGCCGCCGGCCCGTACACGCGGGAGGCGTACGTCGCCGACGCGGCCGCCGCCATCGAGCAGCTCGACCTCGGCCCGGTGGCTCTCGTCGGCCACTCCATGGGCGCCCTGACGGCCTGGCAGCTCGCCGCGGAGCGGCCGGACCTGGTCCGGGCCCTGGTCATCGGCGACATGCGGGCCTCCGCGCTCGGCGCCGCGTCACAGCGGGAGTGGGAGAGCTGGTTCGGCACCTGGCCCGTGCCGTTCGCGACCCTCGCCGACGTGCGCCGGTGGTTCGGCGAGGACGACCCCCGCGTCGAGCGGCCGAACCCGGCGCGCGGCGCCTTCTTCGCCGAGGTCATGTGCGAGTCGCCGGACGGTTGGCGGCCGGTCTTCTCCCCGCGGCAGATGCTCGCCGCGCGCGAGACCTGGGTCCACGACGCCCACTGGGACACCCTCGCCCAGGTCCGCTGCCCCACGCTGGTCGTGCGCGGCCCCGACGGCGAACTGGGCCGCGCCGAGGCGCAGGAGATGGTCCGCGTCCTGCCCCACGGCCGGTACGCCGAGGTCGCCGACGCGGGCCACTACCTCCACTACGACCAGCCCGAAGCCTGGCGCGCCGCCGTCGAACCGTTCCTCTCCGAGGTCGCCCCGACGCCCTGACGCCCCCGCCGTACACGGCCCCGCCCCGCCGTACACGGCCCCGCCCCCGGCGTACGCGGACCCGGCCCGGCCCGCCCCGCCGTTCGCGGACCCGGCCCGCCCCGCCGTACGCGGACCCGGCCCGCCCGGATCCGTGTACGGCCGCAGCGGGCGGGGCTCACGCCTTGCTGACCGCCGCCAGGATCTCCGGCAGGCGCCGCGCCGTGCGCGACGCGCCCCAGCGCAGGCCCGCCCAGGTGAGCAGCGCGCCCCAGCAGGCGCCCAGCGGGAGGAGCAGCCACCCCGACGGCCCGGTCGACGACGCGTGCGACCAGACGGCGGCCACGATCAGCGGCGCGCACAGCACCGCCGAACCGAACATCCCGCCCATCATCGAGATCCACGCCAGTGAGCCCTGCCCCGGCGCGGCGTTCTTGTAGGCGCTGTCCTGCGGGATGGAGTACGGGAAGAACGCCGAGGCCCACGCGCCCATCCCGAGCATCGCCCCGAGCAGCCCGTACGACAGCCCCAAACCCTCGGGCAGCGCCCGCCAGTCACCGACCACCACCGCCGTCGCCACCGTCACCAGCGTCGCGTACGGCAGCGTCACCAGCAGCAGCGCCCAGGCCCGCGCCCGCAGCTCCACGTACGCGTCCCGGGGCGACGACACGGTCATCGCGACCATCCAGAACGCCGAGGTGTCCTGGCCGAACTGGTTGTACATCAGCGTCCCGAGCATGCCCGCCGCGAAGCACGACCAGTAGATCGACCCGTTGCCCTGCCAGGCGTTGAAGAGCGGGATGATCACGCCCAGCGCGAGCGCCGTCACCCACCCGGACTTCGCCTTCGGGTCGCGCCAGGCGTACGTCAGCGCCCGCCGCATGACCGCGCCGGTACGCCCCTGCGGCCACAGCCGGCCCCCGCCCGCCGCGGAGCGCCGCCGGTCCGCGCCGGTGCCGGCCGCGGCGAGCGTCGACCCGTCGGGCGCCGTCATCAGCGTCGTCAGGCTCCGCTGCCACCAGTACAGCAGCCCCGCCAGCGCCGCCGCCGACAGCAGCAGCTGCACCACGGCGGCCCCGTACGCGCCCCGGCCCGCCGAGTCCACCGCGCCGACCGCCGACGCGGGCGGCACCCAGCGCACGACCTCCGCGGCCGGCCCCAGCCGGGACAACCCGCCCGCCTCGCCCAGCCGTTGCGCGCCGAAGTTCACGAATTGGATGCCGACCGCCACCACGAGGCCGCTCAGCAGCGCCAGGTCCCGGCCCCTGCGCGAGGTCAGCAGCCGGATGTTCGCCGCGGCGACGGCCCGTGCCAGCGCCAGGCAGACCAGCAGCACCAGCGGCACGGCCACGACCGCCACGGCCACGGCGAACGCCCCGTGCGCCACGGAGATGCCGGCACCCACCGCCAGGCACAGCGTGAACAGAGGGCCGATGCCCACCAGCGACGCCACCAGCAGCGCCCGCACCAGCGGACCCGCCCGCAGCGGCAGCATCACCAGTCGTGTCGGGTCGAGCGTCTCGTCACCGCTCGGGAAGAACAGGGGCATCACCGCCCAGCCGAGGGCGAGCACCGCCGTCAGCAGCACCGCGAGCGTGCCGGCCTGTGCGTGGCCCCGCAGCAGCACCATGCCGAGCAGCTGCCCGGCGGCGAACAGGAGCGTGAAGACGATCGACACGACGTAGACGGCCGTCCGACCCGTCGACTGCCGCAGGCCGTTGCGCAGCAGCGCCCACTTGATCCCGACGAAGACGGGAACCAGCCCGGCACCCACCACCCCCGGCCCCCCGCCCGGCCCCCCGCCCGGCCCCCCGCCCGGCACTCCGGACGCCCCCGGCACACCGGACGCCCCCGGCACCCCGGACGCCCCCGGCACCCCGGACGCCCCCGGCACCCCGGGGCCGCCGGTGCCGCCCGGCAGGGCCGTACCGGCCGCCGGGGTCACCGCGCACCCCCGAGCCAGTCGAGCGACTCGCCCGTGTCCCGGCCCTGCGCGCCCACCAGCTCCAGGAACGCCCGCTGGAGCGTGGGCGCGTCCCCCCGCACCTCGGCCAGGGTGCCCTGTGCGCGGATCCGGCCCGCCGCCATGACCGCCACCCAGTCGCACAGCGACTCCACCAGCTCCATCACGTGGCTGGAGAACACCACCGTCGCGCCCGACGCCGTGTACCGCTCCAGGACGCCCCGGATGGTCTGCGCCGACACCGGGTCCACGCCCTCGAACGGTTCGTCCAGGAAGAGCACCTCCGGGTTGTGCAGCAGCGCCGCCGCGAGCCCGATCTTCTTCCGCATGCCGGTCGAGTAGTCGATCACCAGCTTGTGCTGCGAGCCGGCCAGGTCGAGCACGTCCAGCAGTTGCGTGGCCCGCTTGTCGACCTCGGCGCCGGGCAGCCCCCGCAGCCGCCCGGTGTAGCCGAGGAGTTCACGCCCCGAGAGCCGCTCGAAGAGCCGCAGTCCCTCCGGCAGGACACCGATGCGGGCCTTCACCGCGGCCGGGTCCCGCCACACGTCGTGCCCGGCGACCTCGATCCGGCCCCCGTCGGGGCGCAGCAGCCCGGTCACCATGGACAGCGTCGTCGTCTTGCCCGCGCCGTTCGGGCCGACCAGGCCGACGAACTTCCCGGCGGGCAGCGCCAGGTCCACCCCCGCGACCGCCACCTGTTCGCCGAAGCGCTTCCACAGCCCTTCCACACGAACGGCGGGCGGCGCCGCCGAGGGCGCTCCACCCGCCATGTCAACTTCCGGCTCCGGCATGGTCACTGCCGCCTCTCGCTGTCCCCGCCGCACCCTGCGACCGTGGGGACAGCCTACGAACCCCTCACCGGCGGGCCCGCGCCCCTACTGGCGCCCCCGCGCGGCCGCCGCCTCCCGGCCGCACGCGTAGGCGAGGGGGCTGATCAGCTCCTCCACGTCCGGCAGCCAGCGGTTCGCCGCGGTGGGGCGGTTCGCCCACTGCACCGCGCCCTGGCCGCCGATCCGGGTGGGCGGCGCCGCCACGTACTGGCCCTCGCCCTTGGCGACCAGGTCGATCCCGGCCGGGGACCAGCCCAGCTTGCGGATCAGGTCCGCGACCTTCGGGGCCGCGCCCGGCAGGACGAAGAACAGCATGCGACGGTCCGGCGTGCACGTCACCGGGCCGAGCGTGAGGTCCATCCGCTCCATCCGCGCGAGCGCGAGGAAGCCCGCCGACTCCGGCACGTCCAGCGCGTCGAAGGTGCGCCCCGTCGGCAGCAGGATCGACGCCCGGGGGTGCCTGCCCCACAGCCGGCGCGCCCCGACCGCGCTCCCCGTCGCCTGCGACGCCCAGTCGGGCCGCGCCGGGTGCGCGCCGGGCGCGGGGCAGGCCGGGTCCTCGCAGGAGCACAGCTCCCGCCCCTCGACCGCCTCCAACCACGTACCGGGGAACACGTCCCAGTGCCGCTCTTCCGCGTACCGCACGGCGCTGTCCAACAGCTGCTCACCGCGCTGCTGGGGGATCCGTGCGGCTTCCGTGACTCCGATGGTCTCTTCCACGGAGAGCACAACTCCCCGCCACACCGGGGGTTACGGGGCGCAAAGCCGAAGGCCGAGGTGCATCGATCCGGCACGCGGGGCGCATGGGTGCACGTCCGGGGGCGCGCACGGGCTGCGGGAGCCATGGAGGGGTAACCACTGTCGGGGGAGGGGCGTCAATGCGGGAGGCTCCCGGCATGCACCGCGATACGTCGCCATAGTCGTTGTTTTGGTATTACAGCGCCACGTTCTGCATTCTCCGGACACCAGCCGGGCAGTGATCGACGGACTGATCACCACCGGCACCACAGGGGGTAGTCATGGCAGCGAGGCCGCTCGTCGCCCGTCAGCCGAACGAACGGCTGCAGGCTCTCATCCAGGAAGCGGGGTGCTCCAACGCCGGGCTCGCCCGCCGCGTCAACATGGTCGGCTCCGAACGGGGGCTGGACCTGCGGTACGACAAGACGTCCGTGGCGCGCTGGCTGCGCGGACAGCAGCCGCGTGGCCGGGCCCCCGGCATCATCGCGGAGGCACTCGGGCGCAAGCTGGGCCGTACCGTCACGATCGACGAGATCGGGATGGCGAACGGTAAGAACCTGGCCAGCGGGGTGGGCCTGCAGTTCGCGCCGACCGTCCTCGGCGCCATCGAGCAGGTCTGCGAGCTGTGGCGCAGCGACGTGGGACGGCGGGACTTCCTGTCCGGCTCGACCGTCGCCGCCTCCGCCCTCGTCGAACCCAGCCGCGACTGGCTGATCACCGGCCCCGACCCGCAGGTCTCCCGGGCCGCCGGGTCCCGGGTGGGGCTGTCGGACGTCCGCGCCGTACGGGCCATGACCGAGGCGCTGGTCGACCTCGACCACCGGTTCGGCAGCGGGCACGTGCGGCCGGTGGTCGTGCACTACCTCAACAGCGTGGTCTCCGGGATGCTGGCCGGCTCCTACCGGGACGCGGTCGGCCGGCAGCTCTTCGCCGCCGTCGCCCGGCTCACCGAACTCGCCGGGTACATGGCCGTCGACACCGGCCAGCCCGGTCTGGCGCAGCGGTACTACATCCAGGCGCTGCGCCTCGCGCAGGCGGCCGGCGACCGGGCGTACGGCGGGTACGTGCTCGCCGCGTCCATGAGCCACCTCGCGGCGGAGCTGGGCAACCCGCGTGAGATCGCCCAGCTGGCGCGGGCCGCGCAGGAGGGCGCCCGCGGGCACGTCACGCCGCGGGCGGAGGCGATGTTCCTGGCGGCCGAGGCGCGGGGCCACGCGCTCCTCGGCGACGCGCGCACCTGCGAGGACGTGGCGGGGCGGGCCGTCGCGGCGCTGGACCGGGCCGACCCGGGCTCGGGCGACGACCCCGCGTGGATCGCCCACTTCGACCACGCGTACCTCGCCGACGAACTGGCGCACTGCCACCGGGACCTCGGCCAGGCGCGGGCGGCGGCCAGGGCGGCGACCGAGGCGCTGGAGGGCCACCCGGCGTCCCGCGCGCGGCGCCGGGCGATCGGCCTCGTGCTGCTGGCGTCGGCGCAGGTGCAGCAGCGCGAGGTGGAGCAGGCGTGCCACACGGGCGTCCGCGCGGCCGAACTCCTCGGCACGCTGCGGTCGTCGCGCGGCGCGGAGTACCTCGACGACCTCCAGCTGCGGCTGGAGCCGTTCCGGGAGGAGGCCGCGGTACGGGAGTTCACGGCGCGGCTGGACCTCCAGGCGGCCTGACGGCCGCACCCGTGTGCGGGGGCGGGGGTCCACCCGGTAGCGTGAGCCGACGTTTCCGTAGGTTCACACGTAGGAGTCCCGGTGACGCAGAGCGGACACGGCCAGGAGGGCCAGTCGTGGGGACAGCCCGCAGGGCGACCCTGGGGGCCGCCGCCCCCGCAGGCCGCGCCGGGTGAGGACCCCGCCGCGTCCCCGACCCCGGACGCCGTGACGGACCCGGCGACGCAGTACCTGCGGCCGGTGGGCCCGGACGCCGTGACGGACCCGGCCACGCAGTACCTGCGGCCGGTGCCGCCGGCGTCCTCGCCCCTGCCACCGGAGAGCCCGGCGGAGTCGACGCAGTTCCTCGGCACGGGCTTCGGCGCCCAGCCGCCGCAGGGGTACGGGCAGCCCCAGCCGCAGGGGTACGGCCAGTCGCCGCAGGGGTACGGGCAGCCCCAGCCGCCGCAGGGGTACGGGCAGCCGTACCCGTCCCCGCAGTACCAGCCGGAGCCCCAGCCGCCGCAGCACCAGCACCAGCCGCCCCGGCAGCCGGAGCCGGACGCCGAGGCGACCCAGTACATACCGCCCGTACCGGGGCGTACCGGTCCGCCGGCCGAGTTCGACAACCTCTTCCGGGACGGCACCTCGGGCGGGACGCAGCAGATGCCCCGGTACGAGGAGCCAGCCCGACACCACCAGCCGCCGCAGGCCCAGCACCCCCAGCCCCCGCACCAGCAGCAGTACGTCCGTCCGCAACACCAGGCGCCCCCGCCGCAGCAGTCCTGGAGCGCCCCGGCCGGGCGCCCCGACCCGTACGACGGGTACGACGACGAGCCGCGCCGCCGCTCCTCGAAGCTGCCGCTGGTCGCGGCCGTCGTCGTGGGGTGCGCCGTCGTGGGCCTCGGCGCGGGTGCCCTGCTCGGCGGCGGGGACGACCCGGACGGACGGACCGACAAGACGGGCGTGGCCGCGGCCGCCTCGTCGCCGACGCCCGAGCGGACGTCGGCCGCGCCCGCCCCCGACCCGGTGAAGACGCAGGCGGAGGGGCTGGACAAGCTGCTGGCCGACAGCAACGACAGCCGCGCCGCGGTGATCCGGTCGGTCGAGAACATCAAGCGGTGCCAGAAGCTGGACGAGGCCGCCACCGACCTGCGCGAGGCCGCGGGGCAGCGCCGCGAGCTGGTGACCCGGCTGGGGAGCACGCCGATCGACAAGCTTCCCGACCACGCCGACCTCGCCGCCGCCCTCACCACCGCCTGGCAGGCGTCGGCCAAGGCCGACGACCACTACGCGGCCTGGGCCGAGCAGGTCAAGAAGCCGAAGAACTGCAAGGACGGCAAGGCCCGCAACACCGGCAGCACCGCCTCGGCGGCGGGGGCCAGCAGCGAGGCGACCGACGCCAAGCGGAAGGCCGCGGGCCTGTGGAACGGCATCGCCCGGACGCACGGCCTCCCCGAACGCCAGCCCACGGAGCTCTGACGTCCCGCCCGCGGGGGTGCCGCACCGGACACCCCCGCACGCCCGAGCGCCGCACGCCCGAGGGTCGCGTCTCGCACGCACGAGGGCCGTACGCCGCACGCCCGCACCCCCGCACGCCTGAGGGCCGCACGCCGCACGCCGCACGCCCCACACCCGAGCACCGCACGCCCGAGGGCCGTACGCCGCACCCCCGCACGCCGCCCGTCTGAGCGCCGCACCCCCGCACGCCGCCCGTCTGAGCACCGCACCCCCGCACGCCGTCCGTCTGAGCGCCGCACCCCCGCGCGCGCACGTCCGTCGAGGGGTCGCGGCTACGAGGTGCGGGCGTCGAGCATGGCCTCGCCGACGTCGACGAAGCCCGTGGTCTGCGCCACGAGGCGGCCCTGCCGCACGACCTGGAAGGTCACCCCGTGGTTGACGATCCGGGGGAAGCCGGGCGTGCCGAGCATGTCCTCGTACCGCCAGCGCAGGGTGGGCGTGAGCCCCCCGGTGTCCACCCGCAGGCCCCGGTCGAGGGTGAGGGCGATCCTGCCGGGCGTGACCTCCTCGTCGCCGATCGCCTCCAGGACCCGCCGCAGGACCGTGTAGGCGATCCAGGTGGTCTGCACGCCGGCGTCGGCCGGGTCGATCCGGTTGTCGCCGAAGGCGTGCTCCTGGATCGTCTGCTTCATCGGCTCCCAGCGCGGGTCGGCCGCGTCGGGGTACCAGCCGGTGATGTACGCGCCCTCGAAGGGGCCGGAGGCGCCGCCCGTGCGGTCGACCAGCGGCTGGTCGACGCTGCCCAGCACCGACGAGACGCGCACGTCCCGGCCGTCGGAGGGCAGCCGCCGGTAGGAGTCGAAGAAGTGGGCCGTGCGCTCGCCGAGCGCCGCCGTGACGCAGCCGCGCTCGTCGCCGGCCCGCTCGCGGGAGCGGTCGGCGACGGCCGCGTACTCGCCGGCGTCCTCGGCGGCGGGGATGTCGTACGCCTCGCGCTGCCGGCCCAGCGTGAGCCCGGAGTTGAGCAGCGCGTGCAGGTAGTCGCCGGCGATCGTGTCGGGGCGGACGAGGGACACCCGCTCGCAGGAGGCGGCGAGCTGCATGCCGTTCCCGGCCAGCAGCGAGACCTGCCCGCCGTTGACCGGGTAGGACAGATGGCTGGTGAACTCCTCGTCGGACAGGCCGTACCCGCCGATGTACGGGATGTTCGCCGCCTCCAGGGTCGCCATGAAGGCCCGGCCGTGCTGGCTGTACGAGCCGACCACCGCGACCGCGCCCTCGCGGACGGCCTGGCGGGCGCACGCGGCGGCACCGGTCGCGGTGTTGTCCTCGTTACAGGTGAGGACGCGCAGTTCGTGGCCGTCGATGCCGCCCCGGCTGTTGGCCCAGCGGGCGTACGCCTCGGCCATCGCCGGCATGCCGGGCATGTTGGTCGCGCGGGTGCCCGAAGGGGCCCAGGTCATCACCGTGACGGGCTCCCTGGAGCCCCCCGTGGCTCCAGGGAGAGCGCCGCAGCCGGTGAGGAGGGACGCCGCGACGAGCACCGCCGCGGCCCTGGGGAGGAGCGAGGTGGAAGGACGTCGCCTGCCGTTACCGGTCATGGACACGCACACTTCCGCCCCCTGGGTAACGCGGCTGTGAGGGTGGTTCAACGGTCGGTGACGACGAGGTGAATTGCGGGGGCGGACCTGCGCGTACGGTGGGGACGTACGATCGAACGCGGCGCCGCAGACCGGCGGCGCACGCGCCCCGTCCGTCCCGGGCGCGGTCCGAGAGGACCGGGCCCGCAAGGTGAACGCAGATGAACTCTTCCCGTCGCGGCCGTCGCTCCTCCACCATGGGCGGCATGCCCATCGACGACATGCCCTGGTGGCGCTGGCGCGCCAACGTGCGCTCGGCGCTGCACATGCTCTCCGACGTCCGCTTCCACGAGGAGTGCTGGCTGGCGGGCGTCGACGGGTACGGGGACGTCACGGACGCCGTGTACCGGCTGGTCGAGGACACCTGGCTGGACAACTGGTCCGCCGAGAAGTACGTCGGCACCATATTCCGCGACCCGGGTGAGGCCGCGCTGGTCGACGCGGCGGTGCTGGGGGTCCTGCGGATCATGCACCAGGTCGGTCCGGACGCACCCGTCTCCGCCTACCTGGGCCACCAGAGCTGGCCGGACGCCGTCCGCGCGGCCCGCGAGGCCCACGTCCGGCTCGCCGTGAACGACGGTGAGGACCCCGACGCCCCGCCGCAGCCGCTGCACGCGCTGCGGGCCTTCACCGGCGCCACCTGAGGCCCCCCCCGCCGGGCCCGCCGGGCGGCGGGGGGACGCCCGGGGCGGCAGGTCCGCCGGGCGGCGGCGGGCGCACGTGGACCCGGCCCGCCGGGTGGCCGGCGAAGGCCCGCGGGCCCGGTCCGCCAGGCGGACGCGGCGCGAGGCCGGGCCGCCGCGTATGGCATCCTGCGAGGATGACCGACCAGTACGTCCTCACCCTCTCCTGCCCCGACAAGCAGGGCATCGTGCACGCCGTGTCGAGCTACCTCTTCATCACGGGATGCAACATCGAGGACAGCCAGCAGTTCGGGGACCGCGGATCGGGCCTGTTCTTCATGCGGGTGCACTTCTCCGCCGAGGCGCCGGTCACCGTCGAGAAGCTGCGGGCCAGCTTCGCCGCCGTCGGCGACTCGTTCGGGATGGACTGGCAGATCAACCGCGCCGACGAGCGGATGCGGGTGGTGCTGATGGTCTCGAAGTTCGGTCACTGCCTGAACGACCTGCTCTTCCGCCAGCGGATCGGCGCGCTGCCGGTCGAGGTCGTGGCCGTCGTCTCCAACCACACGGACTTCGCGGAGCTCGCCGCCTCCTACGACGTGCCCTTCCACCACATCCCGGTCACGAAGGACACCAAGGCCGAGGCCGAGGCGCGCGTGCTGGAGCTGGTGCGGAGCGAGAACGTCGAGCTGGTCGTGCTCGCCCGGTACATGCAGGTCCTCTCGGACGACCTGTGCAAGGCGCTGAGCGGCCGGATCATCAACATCCACCACTCCTTCCTGCCGAGCTTCAAGGGCGCGAAGCCGTACCACCAGGCGCACGCGCGCGGCGTGAAGCTGATCGGCGCCACGGCCCACTACGTGACGGCCGACCTCGACGAGGGCCCGATCATCGAGCAGGAGGTCGAGCGCGTCGGGCACGAGGTGACCCCGGACCAGCTGGTCGCCGTCGGCCGCGACGTGGAGTGCCAGGCGCTGGCGCGCGCGGTCAAGTG
The DNA here is from genome assembly GCF_024600715.1 of Streptomyces changanensis. Lineage (NCBI taxonomy): Bacteria > Bacillati > Actinomycetota > Actinomycetes > Kitasatosporales > Streptomycetaceae > Streptomyces > Streptomyces changanensis. The sequence continues at coordinate 2,937,578 of NZ_CP102332.1, read as the reverse complement.
GCACGCCGAGCGCCGCATCCTGCTCAACGGCAGCCGCACGGTCGTCTTCGCCTGACGGCCACGACGGCCACGACGGCCCGACGGCCGCGAGGGGCCGACCGTCCCGGTAGTCGGTAGTCGGTAGTCGGTAGTCGGTCCGTCGGCTGCGGCGGGCGGCTACAGGCGGCTCAGGGACGCCGCCGCGAGGAGGACGTCCCTGACCGCCTCGCGGTCCCCGTCCTGGCCGGCCGCCGCCTCCTCCGGCGGGACCCGCCCCGCCACGAGCCGGCAGAACTCCACGCCGTCCAGCGCCACCTGGGCGACCTCGTGGTCCGGCGACCCGACCGCCGCCGGCGAGTCGAGCGCGATGTACCAGTGGCCGCCGCCCGCCCCCTCCACCTCCAAGTGCAGGGAACGCCCCGGGGCGCCCGCCTCCACCAGTGTGCGGGGCGGGCCGGCGAGCCCCGCGCGGCGCCGGTCGGCCAACGCGGCCGGCAGCAGCCGCGCCGCCAGGTCCACCATCCCGTGCAGGTGCGCCCCGGCCGGCGGCTCGTACGGGTAGTCGACGGCCGCCGCGATGTCGTCCGCGTGCACCCAGCACTCGAACGCCCGCTCCACCAGGGCGTCCCGCAGGGGGAGGGAGAACGCGCCGTACGGGACGGACAGGTCGCCCACCCCGTGCCCCGCGAACGACACCGTCCGCACCAGCGTGTGCGCCTGGTCCCGCCACGGGTCGCGCACCGCCCGCGTCCACGGCTCGGACGCCGACCGCCAGAGCGCCTCCGTGCGCCCGGTCGGCCCACAGCCGTCGGGGAGGTCCGCGGGCGCGCCCCGCACCCCCGGGTGCAGCGGGTCGCCCAGGCCGAGGGCCGCCGCGACCAGCCCGTCCACGGCGTAGAGGTGGGCGATGACCCCCGCGACCGTCGTCCGGCGGTCCACGCCGCGGTCGTCCTCGTACCACCCCAGCCGGACCGGAGCGTGCCACTCCGGTTCGCCGATGTCCCGGAGCAGGGCGTCGAGCCGGGCGGTCTCCGCGTCGTACGGCCCGGCCCAGCCGGGCAGCGGGATCCGGGCGGGGCGCCGGCCCAGGCAGTTCTCCAGGACGCGGGACCGCAGCAGCGGGTCCAGGTCCAGATCGCGTTCGCTGTGCAGCAGCCCCACCGCGTCACGCAGCCGCAGCGCCTCGTCGGCGCAGGGCGCGCACTCGGTGAGGTGCGCCTCGACGGCGGCCGTCTCCTCCGCCGAGCACGCCGTCAACGCCCACGCCCCGAGCAGCGACTTCAGCACCGCGTGCGACAGCGCGGGCGGCGGCGGTCCGTCCGGAGCGTCCGGTACCGGACCCGGCTCCCGCGGGCTCCGCTCCCCCGGCTCCCGGCCAGTCTCCGGCGGACCCGGCTCCGGATCGTGCCGTCCGGCGTCGCGAGGGTCCGGCTCACGGCCCGGCTGCCGAGGGTCCGGCTCCGGCTCGTGCCGTCCGGCGCCCCGGGGGTCCGGTGCGCCGGGCGCCCGGGCCTCCGGGGCGGGGCGTGCCGCGTCGTCCGCCGCGCGGCGCGGGGCCGGTATGCGGGGCGCGCGGCCCACGCCGTCCCGGCCGTCGGGCTCGCCGTCGCGACCGTCCCCGTCCGGCGGGCCGGTCACAGCGGTGACCCGCCGTACCCGCCGTACCCGGGCGGCGACCCCTCGACGGGCCGGGTGTGGGCCGTGGACAGCAGTTGGAGCCCCAACCGCAGCCGGCGCCGCGCCTCGTCCTCGGTCACGCCGAGGTCGGCGGCGGTCTGGCGGTAGTCCCGGCGCTGGAAGTACGCCAGCTCCAGCGCCTTGCGCAGCGGCGCCGGCATGGCGGTGACGATGTAGTCGGCGCGGGCCGCCACCGCCGCCCGCCGTACCTTCTGCTCCCACTCCTCCGCCGAACCCCCGCCGTGCTCGGCGAGCGCCCGTGTACCGCTCTGGCGCAGGCGGTACACGGCCTGGCGGCGGGCCAGCCGCGCGATCCACGCCCGCAACGACCCCTCCTCGCGCGGGTCGTAGGCGTCCGGGTTCTCCCACACGTACCCGAACACCTCCCGGGTGACCAGGTCGGCGGCCCCCTGGTCCTCCAGGACGCGGTGGGCGGTGTTGTGGACGAGGGAGGCGAAGCGGTCGTACAGCTCGCCCAGCGCGGCCGCCTCGCCGCGTGCCAGCCGCTGCTGCATCCTGCGGTCCCAGCGCGGTGGTGTGTCCTTCGCCATGGTTCCAACGTAGTCCGCCCGCGCCGGAGTGCGCCCCCCTTCGGGCAACTGCCGGTGCGGCGTCGGGCCTCGGTGGTAAGGGATCCCGCCGGATTCCGGTGCGGGTGTTTCGACGGGGGCGGACGGGGCAGGGGCGACGGGAAGGACGCCTCCGCAGGGCGACGGCGCCCGGCGATGGGGGGGCGCGGCACGTGATGCTGACGGTGGAGCGGGCCGAACACGGCGCCTGGACCGTGCTCCGCGTGCGGGGCGAACTCGACCTGGTGTCCTCGCCCGTGGTCCGGCGGCGCGTGCACGAAGTGGTCGCGGACGGGCGGCACGACCTCGTACTGGACCTGTCCGGCGTCCTCTTCTGCGACTCCAGCGGCGTCGGGGTGCTCATCGCGGCCCGCCGGCTGCTCCACTCCTGCCGCGGCGGCCTCCGGCTGATCCTGCCGGCCCGGGGCGCCGTGGAGGGCTCGCACGTCAACCGGGTGCTGGCCGCGCTCGGCGTGCAGCGGCTGTTCGACGTGTACCCGGACCTCCCCGCGGCGACGGACGACCGCCCCGCGGCGTAGCGGGCCGGGGCCGTCGGCCGGGTCGAGCCGGACGGGCCGACGGGGCGAGCCGGGCCGTCCGGCCGGGGCGTCCTGCGGATCGAGCCGGGCGATCCGGTGGCGGCCGTCGTACGGGGCGAGCGGGGCGATCCGGTCGGGGCCGTCGTGCGGGGCGAACCGGGGTGGTCCGGTCGGGGCCGTGGTCCCGGCCGTGCCCGTCGCCTCGGTCGGACCCGAGGGCGGCTCCGCGCGAGTCGCCCCGTCCCGCCGCGTGGCCGCCGGGCGCGGGGGCCGTGGGGCACGGGGGACGGTGGGTGTGCGCAGGCGCGCCGGGCCTTGCGCCTCCCCGGGCGCCCCGTCCCGTCGTACGCTCCCCGCATGGAAGCGGAGGAGTTGCACCAGCACCGCGTCGCCGCCCGGTTCGCGGCGCTCGACCAGGACGGCAGCGGATACGTCTCGCGCGAGGACTTCACCACCGCGGCGCGGCGGTTGCTGTCGGAGTTCGGCACGCCGTACCGGTCCGACCGCGGACAGGCCGTGACGCTCGGCGCCGAGGCGTTCTGGCAGGGCCTCGCGGGCATCGCGGACGTCGACGGCGACCAGCGGGTCAGCCGGGAGGAGTTCGCGCACGGAGCGGTGAAGCGGCTGCACGACAACCCCGAGCGGTTCGCCGAGATCACCCGCCCCTTCGTCCGCGCCGTGCTGGCCGTCGCCGACCTCGACGGGGACGGACGGGCGGAGACGGCCGGGGTGGAGCGGGCGCTGCGCGTACTGGGCGTCGAGCCCGGCGCCGCGGCCCGCGCGGTCGGGGCGCTCGGCGCGGACGGCGACGGCCGGATCGACGAGGAGCGGGCCGTCGGCGCACTCGCCCGCTACTTCGTGGTCGCCTGACCCCGGCGGTCCGTACGCAGCGTCACCACGATGGGTGACGGTGCGTGAGGGTAACCGGGCGCCCGGTGGGCAGAGTCGATACCGGGTCGTGTCCCGCGCGGCGGTCGCCACGCGCCGGGTGCGGCGGCCCCCTCGGGTACGCTCCGTGGCGTGCGCGTGGTGGTGAGGCTGGCGTGGCGGATCGCGCCCGGGTGTTCGACTGCCCGGAAAGCGCGTCGCACAGTATGCACCAACCGTACTCCTTCGCGCTGGAATATGCCCGAAGCGCTTGTTGCGGTGACTGTACGTCAACCATGCTGTCCCGCAAGGATCGCTGTGAGGCGCGAGGCGATGTGTCCGCCGGTTCGGATGGTGTGAGCGGTGCAGGTGCTTCAGGTGCAGTTGGAAGTCGGACCCGACCCCGCCGAGGTGGGACGGGCCCGGAGATGGGCCAGGTCACGGCTGGCCGGTTCGGGCATAGCTGCCGACGAGCCACTGGCGGACACGCTGGTGCTGCTCATCTCGGAGCTCGTCACCAACGCCGTGGTGCACACGGGGTGCCCGGCCGTCCTGCGGATGCTCTTCGGGCCCGGCGGCGCCGGGGCCGGCATCGTGCGGGTCGAGGTCGCCGACCGCAGCACCTGCCCCCCGCGGCAGCGCCGCGCGGACGGCGGTGACACCCACGGGCGCGGGCTGGAACTGGTCGACGGCCTCGCCGACCGGTGGGGCTGGCAGCCCGAGGGCGGCGGCAAGCGGATCTGGTGCGAGGTCGACCGGAGCGGGCCCGTGCTCAGCGCGGTCGTACGGGAACCGAGGGCGTGCGGCACGCGCGCCTACTCCCCGGACAGCGCCCCGCGCCCCGTCGCGAATAGTACGTAACGGTCATTTCTGCGAATACCCGTTGACGTGGGGTGTCGTTCTGATCACCCTGGGACCAGCGATTCGTGGCGAGGGGACGCCGAGGGCCTTGACCGTCCTTGGCGAGTACGGGTCGCGGTTCGGTGCCGACCCCCGGTGGAGGAACGCCGGAGGAGCGCCCACGCCGGACCGGGTGGCGGCCGCCGTGCCGTGCTCGGGGCGCGCATGCGCGCGCCGCCACCCCACGTCCACCACCGTCCCCGCCCTCCGTCCCGCCCGCCGGGTGCCGGACGCGCCCTACCCGCCGGGCCGGCACCGCGCGTGCGCGCCCAGGGCGACCGCGCCCTGACCGCGCTCCAGGACGACGAGCGGGTCCACGACCAGTTCCGCGACCTCCCCGCCGAGCTCCAGCCCCATCCGCTGCACCCGCAGGACGACCTCCACCAACGCGTCCACGTCGAGCGGCGGGCCGCCCCGCACCCCGTCCAGCAAGGCCCTCCCGGGCAGTTCGTCCAGCATCCCGCGCGCCTCCGCCGCGCCGAACGGCGCCACGCGCACCGCCGTGTCCGTGAGCACCTCGCCGAGGACCCCGCCCAACCCCACCGTGACGACCGGTCCGAACGCCGGGTCGTGGGCCAGGCCCACCCGCATCTCCACCCCGCCCTCCACCAGCTGGCAGACGAGCACGCCGTCCAGGTCGACGTGCTCGTACCGGGCGATGTCGGCCAACTCCCGGTACGTGTCCCGCACCTGGCTCGCGGACGTCAGGCCGAGCCGGACCAGGCCCAGCCCCGTCCGGTGCGCCAGGTGCGGGGCCGACGCCTTCAGCGCGACCGGGTACCCGACCTGCCCCGCGGCCCGGACGGCGGCCGCCGCGCTCGTCACCAACTGCTCGCGCGGCACGCGGATCCCGTACGCCCGCAGCAGCTGCTTGGCCCCGTGCTCGCTCAGCCGGCGCCCCGGCCGCAGCTGCGCCCGCGCCTTGCGCAGGGCGGGGGACGGGGTGCGGGGCGCCTCGTCGAACGGCGAGCGGTAGGCGGCGGCGAAGCGATGGTGGGCGAAGTAGGCCGCGACCGCCGCGACACAGCCGCCCGCGGTGCGGAACGTCGTCACGCGCGACGACCCGAGCAGCGTCCTTCGGTACGCCGCCTCCGTGCCGGCCGCCGACCCCCAGACGACGCACACCGGCGTGCCGCTCGCCTCCGCGGCCTCGACGAGGTCCCGCGCCAACCGGTCGGTGAGCGGCGGGACCGGCGCGGCGACCGGGCAGACCAGCAACCCGACGGCGGGGTCGGCGAGCAGCGCGTCGAGGGCGCGGCGCCCGCGCCGGTCACCGGCCGGGTGGCCCTCGCCGCCGACGGGCTCGGGGGCGTCGGGGTGGCCCGGCAGCGCCGCGCGGAGCGCCTCGCGCGTCCCCTCGCCGAGCGCGGCGAGGGGCAGCCCCGCGGCGGACAGCAGGCCGGCGAAGTGCGCGGTCTCGGCGCCGGACAGGGCGTACACGGCGACACCGTCCGCGCGGGGCGGACGGGCCCGCGCGAGCAGCGTGGCGGTGTCGCGAAGCTGGTCCGGCGTGTCGACCGGGACGACCCCGAACTGGCGCAGCGCCGCGTCCCTCACCCGGTCGGGCCCCGTGGCCGGGGTGGCGGGGGCCGTGGCCGGGGCGGCGGCCGTCGCCGGGACGGTGGACGTGGTCGGGACGGGCCGCGCCGAGGCGGTGGCGGGGCCGTCGTCGTCGGGGAGGCCGGTACCGCCGCCGGCGTGGGTGGCGCCAGGGGCGCGGGTGGTGCGTACGGCCACGATCGGGACGCCCCGGCGGGCGGCGTGGTCGGCGGCGAGCAGGAGGGCCCGGCCGTCCGTGACCTCGCCCAGCTGGCAGGCGACGGCGCCGACCTCCGGGCGTCCGGCCAGGTACGCCAGGAGGTCCGCGGCCCCCAGGTCCGCGCCGTCGCCGGTGGCCGCCCAGTGACTGATCCGCACGCCCAGCTCGGCCAGGGCGGCCAGGGGCCGGCCCTGGTGCCGGGTGCGGGTGACCAGCGCGACGGCGGGCCCGTCGGCACCCTGCCGGGGGCCGGTGTCCGCCCCCGTGCCGTGCGTCTCCGTGCCGGAGGGCCCCGTGGTGGAGGGCGCCGTGCCGTCCGTCTCCGTGCCGGAGGTCCCCGTGGCGTCCGTCTCCGTGTCGGAGGGCGTCGCGTCGCTCGGGCCGAACACTCCCGCGCCCGGGCCGAGCAGCCGGATGCCCGCCCGCGCCGCTGCCGCCGCCCACCGCTCCGGGTCCGCGACGCCCTGGCCCGCCGGGTCCGCGGCGACCGCGAACCGTACGCCTGTGCCGGCCAGTTCCCCCAGCGCGCGCAGCGGATCGCCGGCCGCCAGCACGGCCACCTCCACGTCGCCGGGCAGCTCCGCGACGGACGCGGCGCACGCCGTACCGAAGACGGTGCCCCGCCCCGAGCGCACCGGGTGCACCCGCGCCCCCACCCGCTCCGCCCAGCACATGACCCACCGCGTGACGGTGGTGGCCGGGCGCCCCTCGATGTCCGAGGCCCCGAGGACGGCCACCGCCGTCGGCCGGAACAGCCGGTCCAGATCGGGGACGGCGACCGCCAGCGGCCGACCGCCGACGTCCACGTCGGCGTCGCCGGGGCGTTCGCGGCCCGCCTGCGCGGCCCGGTCACGCGGATCGTTGGTGAGGGTGCCGTACGTGGATCCGAGCATCGTTCGCCGCCCCCCGCAGGTCGTCGCGCGAGATAGATGACGCCCTGTCAGGTTACCGAACAGTTGGCATGTCGGGAACAGGGACGTCGTCCCGTCGTTCCTCCAACTCCCGCGCGGCCGGGCCGACCTGGGCGTACAACCTCCCGACGGGTTCGGCGGTCTTGTGGGTGCCACACCTCATACATCACTTCCGTCACACAGAGAAAGAGGCTCCATTCCATGAGAATGTCCTCCCCCGCCCGTGCCCTGACGCGCGTCGCGTGCGTCGCCGTGGTCACCGGGATCGTCGGCGCCGGAACGGTGCTCCCGGCCTCCGCCGAGGACGAGCCGCAGAGCGACCAGCTGTGGATCAGCGCCCCGTACGAGACCACCTTGCCCGTCGGCACCGGGGGCGAGGCGGGCACGGAGCGGACGCTGGAGGTCGGGCTGACCCACGACAACGCCCACTTCGCCGTGACGGACGGCCGGCTCACCGTCGACGTCTCCGGGCTCGCCGGCGTGGCCGAGGTGGTCTGGCCGGACAACTGCGCGCCCAGCGGCACCAGCGCCGTGTGCAGCGTCCCCGAGGTGCCCGTCTCGGGCCTGGACGAGCGGGTCCGCCTCCAGATCCGCGCGGCGGCCGGGGCGGCCCTCGGCGCCACCGGCCGGATCGGCTACTCGGCGCGGGCCACGACGACCCAGCAGGGCGGCGAACTCGCCGCGCACGAGCAGGAGACGACCGTCACGCTCGGCTCCGGCCCCGACCTCGTCGTGCGGGGCGACGGGCCGAGCGGCACCGTGCGGCCCGGCGACACGGTGTCCGTGCCGTTCACCGTCGTCAACCGCGGCAGCGAGGCGGCCCGCGGCGTACGCGTCACGATGTACGTCACGCGCGGCCTGGACGTCGGCGCCGTCGACCCGAAGTGCAGCACCACCCCGCTGGACGAGCGGTCCGGGACCGCCGCCCTCAACCGGGTCGACTGCGTCTTCGACGACGTCGTGGCCCCCGGCGCGACCTTCGCGCTGCCCCGGACCCTGACGGCGACCGCCGCCGCGTACGCCTACCACGAGCGGCTCGACATCAGCGTCGACCCGGGCGGCGACGCCCAGGACCTGGAGCCGTCGGACAACGGCCTGTACACGGCCGTGCGGGTGGCCAACACCTCCGACTTCTCCGTGAGCGGCGCCGACCTGACCGCCGCGGCGGGCCAGACCGTCACGGCCGACGTGACCTTCCGCAACGACGGCCCCGGCTGGGTCGCCAACCTGCGCTCCGGTGAGCCCGTCGCCGCGGTCGACTTCGTCGTCCCGCAGGGCGCCACCGTCACCTCCGCCCCGGAGAACTGCCATGGCCGCACCGCCTCGGGCGACTGGTACGAGGGCCCCGGCGGCGCCCCGCGCTACCAGTGCGACCTGCCCATCTGGATCGGTGAGCGGCAGCAGGTCTCCCTGCCGTTCGCGCTGCGCGTCGACACCGTCGTCCCCGGTGCCACCGGCACGGTGACCCTCCGCGACACGTGGGGCGAGGCGCGCCCCAACGACCCGGACACCACCGACAACACCGCGAAGGTCGTCCTCAACGCGGCAGGCTGACCGGCGGCACGAGCCCGGGCGGGAGGACGACGGGACGGTCGTCCTCCCGCCCTCCCGCCCCGGTTCCGGTACCGGTGTCGGTGTCGGCTCCCGTCCTGGTTCCGGCCCCGACCGCGGGTCCGGTGTCGGCGCCGCGCGTCCCGCGCCGCCGCGTCCGGCCGGGCGCCACCGGCCCGTGAGGGCCGTGCACCCCGTACGGGGCGGGTGGCTGGGGCACCGCCGCGACCGCCTTCGCGATCCGCCGGGCCTCCCGCGCGATCTCCCGCAGGAGGCCGCTCAGCGGGTGCGTGTAGCCGGCGAAGTACAGGCCCGGCGCCCCCGGCGCCGTGCGGCCGCCCCGCACCACGGGCCGCCCCTCCTCGTCCAGTACGCCCAGATGGCCGACCAGGCCCTCCAGCGCGCGGTCGTACCCCGTGGCCGCGATCACCGCGTCCGGGCCGGCCACCGAGCCGTCCGCCAGCGTGACCTTCCCCGGCCCGAACGACGCCACGGCCGCGACCGGCTCCACCCGCCCCCGCCGCACGGCGTCGATCAGACCCGTGTCGTACACCGGTACCGCCCCGTCGCGCCGCAGCCGCGCGCACGGGCCGCCGGCCGGGCGCGGCAGCCCGTACGCCGACAGGTCGGGCACCGTCAGCCGCTGCAGCAGCCGCAGCAGCCGGTCCGCGGGCCACACCGGCAGCCGGCGCACCAGTAGCCCGGTGGCCTGCGCGGGCCAGCCCAGCACCGACCGGCGCACCAGGTGCGGCACCGTACGGACGGCCAGCCGCACCCGCGCCGCGCCGCCCTCCACCAGGTCGACGGCTATCTCGGCGCCGCTGTTGCCGGCCCCCACGACCAGTACGTCCCGCCCGGCGTACGGGGCGGGGGAGCGGTACGCGGCGGAGTGCAGCAGCTCGCCCTCCCACGCGTCGACGCCGGGCCAGCGCGGCACCCGGGGCGTGTGGGCGGCGCCCGTGGCGACGACGACGGCGCGGCTGGTCAGCCGCCGGCCGCCGGTCGCGTGCAGCACCCACCGGTCCCCGGCGCCGGCCGCGCCTCGCGTCCCGCCGGGCGTCCGGACCGGCGCCCCGTCCGCGTCCCCGCCGGGCAGCCCGTCGGCGCCGCCGGCGGCCGGCGCGCGCTCGATGCGGAGGACCTCCACGCCGGTCACGACCTCCAGGTCGTGCGCCTCGGCGTACCTCTCCAGGTAGCGGACCACGTCGTCGCGGGCGACCCAGCGGCCGACCGCGCGGGGCAGGCGCAGTCCGGGCAGCGCGGAGCGCCGCCGGGTGGTGTGCAGCCGCAGCCGGTCGTAGTGCCGGCGCCAGCTCGCGGCGACGGTGGGCGCCTTCTCCAGGACGACGGCCCGCACGCCGCGCGCGCGCAGCGCGGCGGCCACGGCGAGGCCGCCGGGGCCGCCGCCGATGACGTAGACGGGCGGGCCGAGGACGGCGTCGGGGGTGGTCGGAACGGTGTCTCGGGCCATGGACGCTGAGCGTAGTGGCCGGATCTTTTGTTGGGTCCCGGTCAAGGGGGAAATCGGTTGCGAAAGGGTTACGAACCGGTCCCCGCCCCCGGCCCCACCCGCCGGGGCGCACCCGCCGGAGCGCACCCGCGGGGCGTGCGTCGAGGCCCCGCCCACGCCCAGGGGCGGGGCGGGCCCCGCCCCGCGGTGCTGGGCCGCCCGCGGTGCTGGGCCGCTCGCCGTCGGGTGCTGGGCCGCCCCCGGTGCTGGGTCCCGCCGCCAAGCGCTGGGCCAGCCCGCCGCCGGGCGCTGGGCCGCCCCGGTGCTGGGCCTCGGTGCCGGGTGCTGGGCCGCCCGCGGTGCTGGGCCGCTCGCCGTCGGGTGCTGGGCCGCCCCCGGTGCTGGGTCCCGCCGCCGGGTGCTGGGCCTGCACCTGTTCGGCGGGGTCCGCGTGCCCGCGTCCGGTGGTGGCCGCGTGCGGGCCGTTCTCCTGTCGGGGGTCGTGTGCCGGCCGTCCGCCCGTCGGGGGTCCTGTGTCCGCGTCCGGCCGGGGGTTCGCGGCGCCGCTACTTGGGGGTGACCGCCGCCTCGACCTCGGCGAACGTCTTGCCCTCCACCAGGCCCGTGTCCTCCAGTACCTCCATGTGGTCCAGGACGGTGTCGTTGGCCTGGCGGGCGTGCCGGCGGATCAGGTCGTTCTGCGTCGCCGCGCGCACCTCGGCGATCGTGGCGAAGATCTTGCCGTGGGACGAGCGGAGGATGTTGGCGAAGATCCGGTCGAACTCCGCCCCCCGCGCGGCCTCCAGCTGCCGGACGAAGCCCTGCTGCTCCTCCGTCGCCTCGTTGGGGATCTCCACACCGAGGATCCTGGCGTCCTCGCGGACGAGCTGGTCGAGCTTGCTGTGCCCGTCGAGCAGGTGGAGGCCGGCGCGCTTCACCGCCTCGCTGGAGCCGTTCGTCTGCGCCAGCCGCCCGGCCGGTATCTCCCACAGCCCCGCCTGCCGCACCTTCACGAGGAACGTCCGGTCGATCTCCGTCACCGGCTGCGGACCGGCCGCGACGCTCCCGTACCCCCCGTCCTGCCGCACGACCGAGGCGGCCTGTCCGGCCTGCGCCTCGTCGTTCCCTCCCCGCACCAGCAGGAACAGCGCGAGCAGCGCGGCGCAGGAGGCGGCCACGGCGGCGATGGCCGGCCGGGGCACGGCGGGGCGCCGGGGGGCGCGTCGGTTCGGATGCATGGTCCCTCCTCGATCAGCTTGCAGAGGGATACGGAGGGGGCCGCCGGAGCGTTCACGGAGAACCGGCCATCCGGGTGGCCGGTACCGGCCACCGGGCCGCCGGGCGGGCATGGGACGGCCGTGCCGCCGGGCGGGCGTGAGGCGGCGGCGCGGTGAGCGGCGGTGACGGCGGCCGGGTGGCGGGGGCGGTGGGGTCGGTGGTCACGGCCAGAGCAGCATGCGGGTCCAGGTGTCGTCGTCCCCGCGGAGGTAGCGCAGGCGGACGTGGCGGCGGCGGGCGTCGCCCTGGAAGAACTCGGCCTCCCGCGCGGCCAGGTGGTAGACCGTCCAGGTGGCGACCCCGACCGTCGGGTCCGACTCCGCGCGGGTCCAGGCGTCGTCGCTCGCCTCGCGCAGGACCCCCACGGAGGGCAGCGGCTCGCTCTGGCGGCCCACCAGCGCGGCGGCCAGCGCGCCCGTCGACCGGGCGTGGAGGTCGTCGTACGCCTCGGCGGCGCTGCCCATCGTGACGTGGCCCCGCAACCGTACCTGGCGGGCCCGCGCCGGCCAGTAGAAGTGGAGCGCCGCGTACGGGACGGCCGCCAGCTGTCGGCCCTTGGTGCTGGTGGAGTGCGTGGCGAACCGCCAGCCCCGCGCGTCGGCGCCGTGCAGCATCACCGTGCGGACGTCCGGGTGACCGGCCGCGTCGACGGTGGCCAGCTGCATGGCGTGCGGCTCCGGCTGGCCCGCGCGGGCGGCGTCCACGAACCAGTCGCGGAAGAGCGGCAGCGGGTCGTCCGGGGCGGTGTCCGGGTCGAAGCCGGGCAGGTCGGTGTCCCAGACCCGGAGGGAGTGCAGGGTGTCCTCGAAGGCGCTGTCCGTCATGGGCCCATCATGGGCCGTCGCGCCGAGGCGCACCGCCGGGGGGGAGCGGACGAGGGTGGGGGCGGCCGGGGGAGTGGCCGGGTGGCGGGAGTGGCCGGGCGCGGGGTGCCGGCGGCGGTCGCCGTGGGCGTACCGCCGCCGGTGTGACAGGACCGTCCGCGCCGGGCGCCCCGCCGCCTACTTGGTCGGCTTCTTCCCCGTGATGCCGAGGTGGACCAGGAGGGCCAGGTTCGGGCGGATCTCGGCCTGCTTCACGCCCCAGGTCTGGAAGCCCTTCTGGTGCGAGGCCACCGACGCGAGCATGGTGACCAGGGCGCCCGCCATCGCGGCGGGGTTCACGTCCTTGTCGACCCGGCCCTTGGACTGGAGCTCCTTCACCGCGTCCGTGAGGGAGCTGGTGACCGAGCTGAGGACCTTCATGCGGATCTTGTAGAACCGTTTGTCCCCTTCGGCGGCCCCGAGATCCACGACGCGCAGGATGGCGTCGTTGCGCCGCCAGAAGTCGAGGAAGCCGTCGACGAGCTCCTCCGCCGACTGCTTGGCGGCCCGGCCGGCCCAGGAGCGACCCGATACCAATTCGGTCAATCCTGCGCCTTCCTTGGCCATTTCCTCGGCGATTTCGAGGACAGCGCCCTCCACGTCCGGGAAATACTGATAGAAGGTCGCAGGTGAAGTGCCCGCCTTCCGGGCCACGTCGATGACTTTGACGTCCCGGTACGGCGAGGAGCCGAGCATCTCGCTGAGGCAGTCGAGCAGCTTCTGCCGCGTCGCCTGTCCGCGCCGACCGGCCACGCGGCCGTCGACGGTGCGTACTTGTCCTGTCATGCCGTCAGCTTACCGAGGGGTGTTCGGCGCGCTATTCGGCCGACTGCAAATGGGGTGCACCCCCGTGCGAACACCCCCTTTTCCGGTCTTTTCGGGGCACCCCCCCGGGCGCCAGTACGCCCTTGTCGCCCTTTCGCGCGCCCGTGCCGGCCGGTGGCGGAAGGGGGGCGGTGGTGGGTGGATCGGGGCCGCGCCGGGTCACCTCCTCGGGGTCGGCGGCCCCGGGTCCCACCAGGGTGAACGGGCCGCCGCCGCCGACCCCTGCGGGGGCGACCCGCCACGGCCCCTCCGCGGGCCGTCGCCCACCCGTCCACGTGCGTCCGCCGCTGTCCCCAGGTCCGTAGGATTATCAACAGCCTGTGGACAACTTTGGTGGACAAGCGCCCGAGCGGCCCCGCTCCCCCTGCGTCCCGCCCGCGCCCGCACTAGCGTGACGCCCACGGGCGCACACGCTCCGTGCGCACCCGTGCACAGGGAAGGAGCCACGCCCATGGCCGCGACCACGGACGGGACCGCGCAGCAGACGCCGGAGGGCACGCCCTGCTGGGCGGACGCGTTGCTCCCGGACCTGGAGGCCGGCAAGCGCTTCTACGGCGAGCTGTTCGGCTGGACGTTCACCGACGGCGGCGAGCCCGGCCGGCCGTACGCCGTCGCCCTCGGCGGCGGAGCACCCGTCGCCGGACTCGCCCCCAAGGGGGACGGCAGGATGCCCACCACCTGGGGCGTGTACCTGTCCACCCCCGACGCCGCCGCCCTCGCCGCGCGCATCCGGCACGCCGGCGGCCAGATCATCACCGCCCCCGTACGCGTCGGCACCGCCGGCGTCACCGCCCTCGCCGTCGACCCGGGAGGCGCCGTCTTCGGCCTCTGGCAGGGTGAGGAGCGCCCCGGCTTCGGCCGCCAGGGGGTCCCCGGCTCGTACTGCTGGACCGAGGTCTACACCCGGGCCGCCGACAAGGACGCCGTCGACGCCTTCTACTCCACCGTCTTCGGCTACCGCACCCGTGACCTGGACGACCCCGCCGCCGACTTCCGCGTCTGGTCCCCGCCCGGCCCCGGCGAACCCACCGACGACACCGCCATCGGCGGGCGCAGCGTCATCGGCGACGCCTTCCCGGCCGAGATGCCGGCCCACTTCCTCGTCTACTTCGCCGTCGAGGACTGCGACACCACCGCCACCACCGCCGTCCGCCTGGGCGGCCGCGTGACCGAACCCCCCTTCGACACGCCGTACGGCCGGATCGCCGTCCTCGCCGACGACCAGGGCGCGGTCTTCGCCGTCCTCGCGGAACCCAAGGCCGCCTGACCCCCCGGGCCCGCCGCCGCCGGACCGGACGCGTGGCCGGATCGCGGGGTGCCACCGTCGGCGCCCCCACCCCGTCGGCCTCACCGGCGTGTCCGGATCCGGGTGAGACACCCCGATCCGCCCCCGGGTTCGCCACGGCCGCCCCGGACAGGAAGAATCAGGGTCCACAGGGTCGTACCCTCATGGCCCTGACGGGGAGGTGGCACGCAAGTGGAGCAGCTGACGCAGCACGACCCGAGACGGATCGGCCCGTTCGAGGTGCTGGGCCGGCTCGGCGCCGGCGGGATGGGCCTGGTCTATCTGGCGCGGTCGGCGTCGGGCCGCCGCGTGGCGATCAAGACCGTACGGACCGAACTCGCCGAGGACCAGCTGTTCCGCGTCCGCTTCACCCGCGAGGTCGAGGCCGCGCGGGCGGTGTCCGGTTTCTACACCGCGGCCGTCGTGGACGCCGATCCGCGCGCCGCCGTGCCGTGGCTGGCGACCGCCTACGTGCCCGCTCCCTCCCTGGAGGAGATCGTCAACGAGTGCGGGCCGATGCCCGCGCCCGCCGTGCGCTGGCTGGCCGCCGGGATCGCCGAGGCGCTCCAGTCCATCCACGGCGCGGGCCTCGTCCACCGCGACCTCAAGCCGTCGAACGTCCTCGTCGTCGAGGACGGACCGCGCGTCATCGACTTCGGCATCGCCTCCGGCGTCTCCAACACCCGGCTGACGATGACCAACGTCGCCGTCGGGACGCCCGCGTACATGTCCCCCGAGCAGGCCCGCGACTCGCGCAGCGTCACCGGCGCCAGCGACGTCTTCTCGCTCGGCTCCACGCTCGTCTTCGCCGCGACCGGGCACGCCCCCTTCCACGGCGCGAACCCCGTCGAGACGGTCTTCATGCTGTTGCGCGAGGGCCCCGACCTCGAGGGGCTCCCCGACGAGCTGCGCCCCCTCATCGAGTCGTGCATGCAGATGGACGCCGCGCTGCGACCCACCCCGGCCGACCTCCAGGCACAGCTGGCCCCGCACCTCTTCGCCGGCGGCGACGACAGCGGCACGGCCTCCGCGTGGCTGCCCGCCCTCGCCACCGCCATGATCGAGCAGCGGCGCGGCGGCCGTCCCACCCCGCCGCCCCCGCCCACGCCGCCGGTCCCGCCCGGCCCGCCCCCCGGCCACGGGGCCGCGGGCCGGGGGCCCCAGGGCCCCCCGCCGCAGGGACCCGCCGGTGGCCGGGCACCCGGCGCGCCCCCGCCCGGGCAGGAGTGGGACGCCGCCCGGCGCGGCGGCACCGACCCGCGCACCGGCCACGCGGTGGCCCCCTCCGGCGCCGCGCCGGTCCGGCTGCCCGGCTCCGGCGTGCCCATCGGACCCGGCCCCCGCCGCGCCGACGCCCGCGCCGCCCACGACCCCGCCGGCCCCGCGACCGGCTGGATCCGCCCGCCCGCCGGGCTCACCGGCGACGGCGCCCCGCCGCCGCCCACCGGCCGCCCCCTGCCGGGCCCCGGCGGCGCGGTGCCCGGCCAGGGCGGCGCCACCGACGGCGGACCGGCCGTCGCCACGCCCGGCCACTGGCGGCCCTGGCGGTTCCGCATGTCGAACGACGTGTGGGGCACGCCCGTCGTCGACGGCGACCTCCTGTACGTGACGTCCTTCGAGGTCCACGCCCTCGACGTGGCCACCGGCCGCCGCCAGTTCAAGACCCGCGACGTCGCCTGGTCCATGGCGGTCGCCGCCGGCCGCATCCACGCCTCGGACGGCCCCACCCTCTACGCGCTCGGCGCCCACGACGCGGGCGAGCTGTGGCGGCTCCAGACCGACGCGTGGGTGTACTCGCTCAAGGTCGACCGCGGCACGGTCGTCACCGGCACGCGCGGCGGCGGCGTCCAGGGCTGGGAGGCGTCCAACGGTGCCCGGCTGTGGGAGCTCTCCGGCGCCCAGACCGACTTCGAGACGCCGGAGGCCGGGCCCGCCGTGCACGGCGACACCGTGTACGTCTGGCACGACGCCCGGCTGCGCGCCCTCGACGCCCGCACGGGCACCGAGCGCTGGTCGTACCCCATCGGCGACGCCGCCTCGTGCGGCGGCGTGCCCGTCCGCGTCACCCCGGCGGAGGACGGCTACGTGTACGTCGCCGCCGGCACGCGCGTCCTGTCCGTCGACGTCATGTCCGGCCGCGTCCGCTGGCACTTCGAGGCGCCCGCGGTGTTCCTCTCCGCGCCCGCCTTCGCCCCCGGGCCCGCGGTGACCGGCGGCGGCGTGTACCTCGCCGACCACCTCGGCACCGTGTACGCCCTCGACGCCGCGACCGGCAAGGACCGGTGGCGCATCGCGACGGAGACGCGCCAGTCGATCGAGCCGGTGCTCGTCGCCGACGGCAACGTCCACGTCGGCAGCGGCAGCGCCCTGTACACGCTCGACGCGGTCACCGGCACCCCGAAGTGGCGGTTCGCGGCCGGCGGCGAGATCGTCGGCGCGCCCGTCGTGGCGGACGGGCGCCTGCACTTCGGCTCCGCCGACCACGTCCTGTACACCCTGGACGCCGCGGGCGGGCAGCTCCGCTGGAAGCTCACCACCGGCGGCGAGATCACCGGGTCGCCCGTGGCGCGGGCCGGGGTCGTGTACGCGTGCAGCAAGGACCGGTGCGTCTACGCGCTGGACGCGGTGAAGGGGACCGCCACGGGGCGGGCCGCGGCCCGGTAGGCCGGTACGCCGGTGGTCCGCCCCTTGGCGGTGCCGTGCCCTGCTTCCGGGGGGGGCGGCCACCCGCATCCGCGGGGTCGACCGCCGGCATGAGCCTCACGGCCGGGGGCGGCGGTGCCCGCGGCGGGTGGTCGGTGGGGTGGTCAGCGGCGGTCGTCCGGGTGGGGGTAATCGCGGGTTTCCTGGGGGTTGCGGTAGCCCCCCTGGTCGCGGTGGTCGGGGTCGCCGTAGCCGCGCTGGTCGTCGTAGTGCTGCTCCCCGTAGCCGCGCTGGTCGTCGTAGTGCTGGTCCCCGTAGCCGCGCTGGTCGTCGTGGTGCCGGTCATCGTGGCCGTGGTGGTCGTGACGGTGGTGCGGGTCGTCCAGCGTCGGGTACGACGCGTCGGAGCGCCGGCCCGCGGGCGCCGCGTGCCGCTTCCGCCGGCCCGCCATCAGCGCGGCGGCCAGCAGCAGCAACACCCCGCCGGCCAGTGCCAGCCCGAGACCCGAGCCGAGGCCCCGCGTCTCGTCACCGGACGCGGTGAGGCTGCCGGCGGCCTGGCCCTGGCGGACCATCCACAGCACGGAGAACCCCAGCACGATCACCCCGGCCAGCGCCACGGCGAGCCGGGAGCGCAGCACGACACCCGCCAGGGCCACCAGCGCCGCGAACGCCATGGCGATCCACAGCGACGTCCACAGCCCCGCGGTCTCGGGTGTGATGCCGCCGACGACGTCGTCGATCCGGTAGTGCCGGCCCAGGCGCCCGTCGTACCAGATCCGGAACGGGCTCCACACGGCGGCGGCCGCGCCCACGACGGCGAGTACGGCGCCGATCACGTTACGGATCATCGTCGGCCTCCTTCGGCTCGTGTTGCCGGACGGAGTCCGGTCGGCGGCCGAGTACCCGACAGCCGCGCGGGGAACCCCGCGACGGCGGCATGGCGTCCTCCACCCCGCTGCTAGGGTGACGTGCGCTCGTCAATATGAGGGCCGCAGTATTCCACTTTCGACGGGGGTTGAAACATGAAGATGCGTCACGTTCGGGCGGTCGCGGTCTGCGGTGTCGTCCTGGTCGCCCTGACCGGTGCCCGCGGCTCCGGCGGCGGCAGCTGCGACGGTTCCGGCTCCGGCTCCAGCAGCTCCAGCGGCGGGTCGAGCAGTGGCGGCAGCCACGACAACGACAACGGCAACGGCACCTCGGGCGGCTCGGTCTCCGGCGGCGGCTCCTCCGGCGACCAGGCCATGCGGGACATCCGGATCGACGAGTGCAAGCTCGACGCGTCCGGCAAGAACCTCGTCGCCCGGCTGACGATCACCAACGACGGCACGGTCGGCCACACCTACGACGCGACCGTCCGGTTCAAGGGCGGCGCCGGGAAGGCCGCCCCCTACGCCGCCGCGCGGGTCGACGATGTCGCGGTCCCGGCGAACGGATCCCGGACCACCGAGGCCACCACGGCCTACACGGGCGGCGGCACCGGGTCCGAGTACACCCAGTGCGTCGTGACGAGCGCCTCCCGCACCGTCGGCTGACCCGCCCCGGCCCGGGAACGGCGACGTCCCCGGGTCCGGTCGGCATCCGACCGGGCCCGGGGACGCGCAGCGGCCGCGACGGCTCCCCCTCCGCGCCGCCGCGGCCGCACCCCCGTGTGTGTGGGCTTACTTGACCGGCGGCGCCGGCACGTGGTTGTCCATGGTCACGAAGGTGTCCCGCGGCGGGGCGGGGACGTGGTTGTCCATCGTGGTCAGGATCTCCTCGACGGCCACGCCGTCCCGCGGCGGGGCGGGCACGTGGTTGTCCATCGTGACCAGGCCCTCGCGGGGCGGGGCGGGGACGTGGTTGTCCATCGCCGCGATGATCTCTTCGTTCTTCTCGCTCATCGTTTCCCCCTTGGTGGTGCGGTGTGATCGGCCACACCCGTTCGGCGACTCCCCCGATGGCCGCCGAACGGGCGCTCAGGACCGCTCACCCTAGACGGTGAGCGCCGATCGGCCCGCCTGCCCCCCGACGCGACGGACCGTTCACCAGTAGAGTGCCGGTTCCGCATAAACGAATGCTGAACGCCCCGGTCCGGGGCCTCCGCCCGCTCGTGGGACCGCCCGGTCCGTCAGGCCGCCGAGGGGGTCAGCAGGGCCCGGACGCCGGCCGCCTCCTGCGCCCCCAGCTCCTCGTACAGGGAGAGCGCCTCCACCAGGCAGGCGCGGGAACGGTCGCTCTGCCCCAGCGCCCGCAGGGCCTTGCCGAGCAGGGTCAGGGTGTGGCCGCGCATCTGGTCGCCGCCGATGCAGCCGAGCGCCAGGGCCTGTTCGGCGTGCTGCGCGGCGTGCGCGGGCCGCCGCGACCGCAACTGCGCCTCGGCGATGCGGAAGTGGGTGGCGCCCTCCCACAGCCGCTGCCGGTTCTTCGCGAAGATCCGCAGCGCCTCGGCGAACTCCTCCAGCGCCTCCGCGTGCCGGTCCGCGTGGGTGAGGGCGACGCCGAGCGCGTACCGGCCGTTGGCCAGGCGCAGCGTCAGGCCCAGCCGGTCGTAGAGCTCGATGCCCTGCCGCGCCAGGTCGATGGCGCTGGTGGGGCGGCCGGTGAGGAGGTGCACCCGGGAGAGGTTGCACAGGGCGGTGGCGACGCTGGAGAGGTTGCCGACCTCCCGCGACCCCTCCGTCGCCCGGACCAGGTGCTCCTCGGCGTCCTGGTGGCGCCCCTGGACGATGGCGATGATCCCGCGGTCGTTGTCCGCCCAGTAGACCGGCGCGGCGTCGCCCGCGGCCACCGCGAGCTCGCGGGCGGCGCGTGCCTCCCGGTCCGCCTGGTCGTACCGGCCCGCCACCAGGTGGACGTTGCTCAGCGTCGTCCGCGCCCGCGCCTCCGTGCGGGCGTCGCCGGCGGCGTGCGCGGCCTCCCGCGCGGCGAGCGCCGCCGACTCGTACTGCTTGGAGTTCGCCCCGGACTCGGTGAGGTCCTTCGCCGCCCACAGCAGGTCCACCGCGCGCCGCAGGCGGCTGGCCGGCGCCCCGCCCGCGGTCGCCTGGCGGACGCAGGCGAGGACGCAGTTCGCCTCGCGGTACAGCCAGTCCTGCGCGGTGTGCCGGTCGGTGAAGGACAGGCCCTCGTACGTGGTGGGTTCGAGGTGGTCGACGAGCCGGTCGCCGGGCCGTTCGATGGCGTACACGCGGGCGGCGGTCGCCAGGTAGAAGTCGAGCAGCCGCGACATGGCCGCCTCGCGCTCCGCCGGGGGCTGCTCGTCGCGCTCGGCGCAGGCGCGGGCGTAGAGGCGGACGAGGTCGTGGTACCGGTAGCGGCCCGGGGCCGCCGACTCGACGAGCGAGGTGTCCACGAGCGTCTCGATGAGGTCCTCGGTCTCCTGCAGCGGCAGGTCGAGGGCGGCGGCGGCCGCGGCGAGCGAGATGTCCGGCCCGTCGGCGAGGCCGAGCAGCCGGAAGGCGCGGGCCTGCGCGGGCTCCAGGTGCGTGTAGCCCAGTTCGAAGGTGGCCTTCACGGCCAGGTCGCCCGCCTGGAGCTCGTCCAGCCGGCGCCGCTCGTCGGCGAGCTTCGCCGCCAGCACCGAGACCGTCCACGTGCGGCGGGCGGCCAGCCGGGACGCCGCGATGCGGATGGCCAGCGGCAGGAAGCCGCACGCCGCGACCACGTCCAGGGCGGCCTCCCGCTCCGCCCGCACCCGCTCGGCGCCCACGATCCGGGTGAACAGCTGCAGCGCCTCGTCCGGCGACATCACGTCCAGGTCGACCAGGTGCGCCCCCGCCAGGTCGACCATCCGGATCCGGCTGGTCACCAGCGCCGCGCACCCCTCGCTGCCGGGCAGCAGCGGCCGCACCTGGGCGGCGTCACGGGCGTTGTCGAGCAGGACCAGGACGCGCCGGCCCGCCAGCGTCGACCGGTAGAGCGCCGCCCGCTCCTGAAGCGTCTCGGGGACCTGCGCGTCCGGGGTGCCGAGCGCGCGCAGGAACGAGCCGAGCACCGTCTCCGGCTCCGCCGCGCGGGACCCGGCGCCCATCAGGTCGACGTACAGCTGCCCGTCCGGGAAGTGCGGCCGCGCCTGGTGCGCCACGTGGACGGCGAGGGTCGTCTTGCCGACGCCGCCGATCCCGGCGAGCGCCGACACGGCCATCACCGAGCCCTCGGAGGTGACCAGCAGGTCGCCCAGTTCCCGTACGAAGGGGACCCGGCCGGTGAAGTCGGGGACCGTCGCCGGGAGCTGCGCGGGACGGGCCACGGCCGCCGTGCCCGGCGCGGCCTCCTCGACCGGCCGGTCCAGCTCGCTGTCGGCCTGGAGGATCCGCTGCTGGAGACGGGACAGCTCCGGGCGGGGGTCGACGCCGAGCTCGTCGGCGAGGAGACGGCGGGTGTCCGCGTACACGGCGAGCGCCTCGGCCTGCCGGCCGCTGCGGTACAGGGCCAGCATGAGCAGCTCCCGCAGCCGCTCGCGCAGCGGGTGCGCGGCCGTCAGCGCGGTCAGCTCGGAGACGGCCTCGGCGTGGTGGCCGCACTCCAGGTCCAGGTCGAGGCGGGTCTCCACGAGCTGGAGCCGCCACTCCTCCAGCCGGGCGCGCTGCGTCTCCGCGTACGGGCCGGGCACGGACGCCAGGGGTTCGCCGTCCCACAGCCCGAGCGCCTTGTCGATCAGCGCGACGGCCTGGGCGCGGTCGCCGGCGACACGGGCCTTCTCCGCCTCCGCGGCCAGCTCCTGGGCCACGTTCAGGTCGAGCGCGTCGCCCGCGCCGCGGATCGCGTACCCGCCGGACTCGCTGACGAGGACGTCCGGGGGGAGGACCTTGCGCAGCCGGGAGGCGTAGGTGCGGACGGCGGCGAGCGCCTGTGAGGGCGGTTCGTCGCCCCAGATCGCGTCGATCAGCTCGGCGGCGGTCGCCGTCCGCCCGTCGCGCAGCAGCAGGGCCGCGAGCAGGGCGCGCTGCTGCGGCGAACCGGACGGCAGCGGCTCGCCTTCGCGCCAGGCGCGCACCGGTCCGAGCACCCCGAAGCGCAGGGCGGCGCGACCCGCCGGCCCGCCTCCCGGGACCGTTCCGTGGCCGCCGGGGGGTCGGTCGCCGACCGGTGCCCGACCGCCCGGTACCTGCGCCTGCCGTGGAACACGCTGCTCCGGCACTCGCGGCCCGTAGTCACGGTCCATAGCTCCCCCTGCCCGTACCGCTGGTATCGCCGCTGACAGTCTGCCTTGTTCATGGCGGATGCGTCAGCATCGGGTGACGCTGCGCACAAGGTCGTGACACGACCCGACGGGGCGCACACAAGTGACGCCACGTCAGATCCGTTGCAAGTGGCGGGAAGTGGTGCCCTACCGGGGGTGTGTCGCCGTGCGGGGGCGTGCCGGGTGGCGGGGGTGGCGGCGGGACGGGGTTGGATCGGGCCATGGCGATCACACGTGACCTCGTCGTGCGGGGCGAGGACTGGTACGGGCGGGAACTGGACACGGGCGACGCGTTCGAAGGGTGCACCTTCCTCGACGTCGACGGGACGGAAGGGGCGAGCGAGGGGGCCTCCTTCGACGGGTGCGTCTTCGCCGGGGTGCGGTTCAACGCCTCCCGCCACTCCGGGTCGGCGTTCACCAACTGCGCCTTCCGCCGGTGCGTGTTCCTCGACACGCGCTTCGAGCGGTGCAAGCTGGTGGGCAGCCGGTTCCCCGGGTCGACGTTCGCCCTCCTCACCGTCGACGGCGGCGACTGGTCGTTCGCGGAGCTGGCCGGTGCCGACCTGCGCAAGGCCGAACTGGACGGCGTGCGCCTGCGCGAGGCCGACCTCACGGACGTCCGCCTGGAGGAGGCCGTGGTCACCCGCTGCGACCTGTCCGGCGCCCGCTGGCGCGACGTCCGCCTCGACCGGGCCGACCTGCGCGGCAGTGACCTGTCGTCGCTCGACCCCAGGACGGCGCGGGCCGCGGGTGCCCGCGTCGACCTGGAGCAGGCCGCGGTGCTCGCCATGGCGCTCGGCTTCCGGGTGGGGTGAGCCGGGGGCCGGGGGCCGGGGGTCGGCGGCCGAGGGCGGGTCGGGGGCCGGGCCACGTGTCCGTGCCCCGCGTGTCGTGGCCCGTGCCCCGCGTGTCGCGCCCGCGTGCCGGCGCCCGGCACCCGTGGCGTCGGTCCGGGCCCCGCGGGGTGGCGGGCCCGTGGGGTCAGCCCAGGCCGCCCGTGGCCCGGATGTTCTGCCCCGTGACCCACCCCCCGTCCGGGCCCGCGAGGAAGGCGACCACCGCCGCGATGTCGGCCGGTTCGCCCAGGCGGCCCAGCGGGGTCAGGCCGACGGCCATGTCCAGCGCCTCCGGCGGGTTCGTGCCGCGCAGGAGGTCGGTGTCCGTGGCGCCCGGCGACACGGTGTTGACGGTGATCCCGCGTGGGCCCAGCTCCTGGGCGGCCGCCGCCGTGAGCTGCTCCAGCGCGCCCTTGCTCATCATGTACGGGGCGATGCCCCGTCCCGGGCGGCTGGTGTTGAGGGTGGAGACGTTGACGATCCGCCCGCCCTCCGGCATGTACCGCGCCGCGTACCGGACCGTCAGGAACGCCGCGCGGGCGTTCACCGCCAGCACCCGGTCGAACAGCTCGTCGCCGGTCTCGTCCAGCGGGGTCGGCGTGAAGTTCACCGCCGCGTTGTTCACGAGGATCCGCACCGGGCCGGCCGCCGACTCCTTTGACGCCGTCCGCATCAACTCCTCGGCCGCGCCCGCCTCCGCCAGGTCCAGCCGCACCGCCCGGGCGCTGCCGCCCGCCGCCCGCACGGTCCGCACCACGTCCTCGGCGGCCCGCGTGTCCCGCGCGTAGTTGAAGACCACCTCCGCGCCGTCGCGGGCGAGCCGCTCCACCACGCCCCGGCCGATCCCCCGCGAACCTCCGGTGACGACGGCGGTCCTGCCCTCCAACACGCCCATGCTGTCCTCCCGTGCCCCCGCCGACGTTCCGGCGGCGTCCTGTCGGTGTGCTCCGGAGGACCGAATGTAGGGGGCGGCTTCAGCCCGTACGGGTGATTTCGGCTACGGGCCGTCACCCGCCGCGACGCCCCGACATGCAGGTCGCGACGGTGCGTCGTACGGTCGGAGGGTGCCGCATGCCCTCAAGCGCATGCCCGAGCCGCATGCCCCGAGCCGCGTGCCGCAAGCCGCGTGCCGCAAGCCGCGTGCCCCGAGTCGTACCCCCTCCGGCCGAGGAGGCGAGATGGTCACCGCACCGACGGCGCCCACCGAGGCGCCCGCCCCGCCCGACCCGCTGTTCACCGTCGCGGAGGCCCCCGCGTTCACCGGCGGACACCTGGCCCGTCTCGCGGCGGGGACCCTCGCCGCCGTACGGGTCCCGGGGTTCCTCGACCCCGCCACCTGCCGGTCCGTGACCGCGGCCCTGGACCGGCTGCACACCACGCCCTACGACCCGGGCCGCGTACCGACGCCGGTGCTGCGCTTCGGACCCGCGCTCAACGACCACCGCCTGCCCGGCGGCACGCTCGACGCCGACCGCTACTGGGCGGAGGCCGACGCGGCGCGCGCCGAGTGGCACCGGGCCGGGATCCGCCCGGACCCCGTGGCGATCTCCCTCGCCCGCCTCGGCGCCGCCTGGGGCGCCGCCGTGGTGCCCGCGACCGTCGGCGGCCGGGCGACCTTCGGCGGGACCCTGCGGGAGATCAACGCCGGACTGCTGACGCACTACGACGACATCAACCGCGAGTTCCCCGGCGGGCTCTTCGACCAGCACGTCGTCGCGCAGCTCGCGTTCAACCTGTACGTGAGTGTCGCCGACGGCGGGGCCACCACCGTGTGGCGGCACCGCTGGGACCCGGACGACGAACGCCACCGTGACGCGTACGGCTACGGCCCGGGCGCCGTCGAGGGCCGCCAGCGCGTGGAACTGCCGCCGCACGTGGGTGACGGACTGCTGTTCCACCCCGGCCACTTCCACGCCGTGGCGCCCAACCGCGGGCCCGGGCGGCGCGTCGCCTTCGCCTTCTTCCTGGGCCTGACCACCAGCGGCCACCTCGTCGTATGGTCCTGACATGGAGCTCCTCAGCCACGCCGACGTGACCGCGGCGGCCGAGCGCGTCGCGGGACGGGTCCGTCCGCTGGCGGTCGCCCCCGGCGCGGACGACCGGAACTGGTACGCGCTGGAGTTCCTCCAGCACACCGGGACGTTCAAGGCGCGCGGCGCCGTCAACTTCATCCGCGCCCACCAGGAGGCCGGCACCCTGCCCGAGGCGGGCGTCACCATCGCCTCGGGCGGCAACGCCGGGCTGGCCTGCGCCTGGGCCGCCCGGCGGCAGGGCGTGCGGGCCACGGTCTTCCTGCCCGCCGGGGCCCCCGCCGTGAAGGTGGCCCGGCTGCGCGCGTACGACGCGGACGTGCGGCTCGTCGGCCGCGAGTACGCGGAGGCGCTGGAGGCGTGCCGGGAGCACGCCGCCGGCAGCGGGGCGCTCGCCTCGCACGCGTACGACCACCCGCTCATCGCCGCGGGCGCCGGCACGCTCATGGAGGAGCTGCACGGGCGGCTGCCCGACCTGGACACGGTGGTGGTCTCCGTCGGCGGCGGCGGCCTCTTCGCCGGCGTGGCCACCTCGGCGCAGCGGTACGGGGTGCGCGTGGTCGCCGTCGAGCCGGAGCGCTGCCGGGCCCTGAACGCCGCCCTCGCGGCGGGCGAGGTCGTCGACGTGCCCGTCGAGTCCGTCGCCGCCGACGCCCTCGGCGCCCGCCGCGTCACCCCGCTGGCCCTGCACGCGGCACAGCGGTACGACGTCTGCTCGGTGCTCGTCCCGGACACCGAGATCGTGCGCGCCCGCCGGGACCTGTGGGAGGAGCACCGTGTCGCGGTCGAGCACGCCGCCGCGACCGCCCTGGCGGGACTGCGCGCCTACGGGCCGGCGGAGGGCGAGCGGACGGCGGTCGTCCTGTGTGGCGCGAACACCGACCCCTCGGACCTGACCCGCCCCGCGTGACGGCGGTGGCGCGCGGGACCGGACGACCGGTGCTGCGCCGCGGTCCCCGGTCCCGGAGGTCTGGAAAAACCGGCACGGGAAATTTTTGAAAGGGGCAAAACGGACGCACCTACGGTTCCCGCATACCGAACACTTCGCATGGTGGCGGGATGATGCATGGTCTCAGGTGCAACAGGCCATGAATTCCCTGCCACGGGACCGTTTCGTCCCGTACAACCGAAGGGAAAGATCGCGGAGTTCGATCCTCCGGATGTGGAAACCGCACCCCCTACCGTCCTGCACATGACTCAGGTGGAAGCCCGGCCCCCGGCCGGAGACACGGTAAGGAACGTCGACGCGACGGGCGAGAACAGCGGTGTGCGCACCAAGGGGCTCGGCGGGAACTCCGTCGGGCTGACGGGCGGTGCCGTCATCGGCATCTCGACCGTCGCCCCCGTCTACTGCCTGACCTCGACCCTCGGCCCGACCGTCGGCGAAGTCGGCCTCCAGATGCCCGCGATCTTCCTCGCCGGCTTCCTCCCCATGCTGCTCGTGGCCTTCGCGTACCGGGAGCTCAACCGGGCCGTGCCCGACTGCGGCACCTCCTTCACCTGGTCGGTGAAGGCGTTCGGCCCGAAGGTCGGCTGGATGTGCGGCTGGGGCCTGCTCGTGGCCACCGTCGTCGTGCTGTCCAACCTGGCCGGCGTCGCCACGTCGTTCTTCTGGCTGACCGCCGGCGAGATCACCGGCAGCCCCTCGATCGCCGCCCTCGACGACAACAAGGCCGTCCACATCCTCACGACGCTCGCCTTCGTCGCCGCCGCGACCGTGGTCAGCTACCGGGGCATCACCGCCACCAAGTGGCTCCAGTACGCCCTGGTGGGCCTCCAGCTCGTCGTGATCGTCCTGTTCGCCGGGATGGCCGTGACCCAGGCCGGCGAGGTCGCGGGCTCCCTGTCCTTCTCCTGGTCCTGGATGGACCCCTTCGCGGTCGACTCCTTCGCGGCCTTCACCGCCGGCCTCTCCCTGTCGATCTTCATCTACTGGGGCTGGGACACCTGCCTGTCCGTGAACGAGGAGAGCGTCGGCAGCGCCCGCACGCCCGGCCGCGCCGCCCTCCTCGCGATCGTCGTGATCGTCTCCTCGTACCTGATGGTCGCCGTCGCGGTGCAGATGTACGCGGGCGTCGGCGCGGAGGGCCTCGGCCTCGGCAACCCCGAGACCTCCGACAACGTCTTCGCGGCGCTGGCCGCCCCGATCATGGGCTCCGGCCTCGGCATCCTGCTCTTCGTCGCGGTCCTGGCCTCCGCCGCGGCCAGCCTCCAGACCACCTTCATCCCGGTGGCCCGCACGGCACTGGCGATGTCCACCTACGAGGCGTTCCCGCCGGCCTTCTCGAAGGTGCACCCGGTCCACAAGACCCCCGGCCGCGCCACCGTCGTCGCCGGCGTCGCGACCGGCGTCTTCTACTCCGTGATGACCCTGGTCAGCGAGAACGTCCTGGTCGACACCATCTACGCGCTCGGCCTGATGATCTGCTTCTACTACTCGATCACGGCCTTCGCCTGCGTCTGGTTCTTCCGCCGCGACCTGACCCGCTCGGTCCGCCACCTCTTCGTCCGGGGGATCCTGCCGGGCCTGGGCGGCCTGATGCTCACGGCCGTCTTCGTCCAGACCCTCACCGACATGTGGGACCCCGCCTACGGCAGCGGCTCCTCCGTCCTCGGCGTCGGCTCCGTCTTCGTCATCGGCATCGGCCTGCTGCTGGCCGGTGTGGTGCTCATGGCCGTGATGCACCGCCGCAGCCCGGCGTTCTTCCGGGGCGAGGTCCTGACGAAGGAGACCCCCGCCCTGCTCGCCGAGGACTGAGCCCCGGCCCCCGCTCCCACCCGAGTCGCCGCGCGGCCGGACCCTCCCGGGTCCGGCCGCGCGGCGTTCCGCGCCGTGTCCGCGCGCCGTCTCGGCGCGCCGTGTCCGCCGCCCTCGCGAGACGCCCTCGCGAACCTTCTCCGCGCGCCGGGTGGCCGCCGGTCGTCACCGGCCCGCACGCGCCGGCAGTGCGGCGCGGGCCCGACGGGTGCAGGGTGGTCCCATGCCTCAGCACGACCTGAACGCCATCGCCGAGGAACACCTCGCCGCCGCCCACCGCTCCGAGCACGGCCGCAGCGCCAACCTGCTGCTGCGCGAGCGGCCCCTGCGGCAGACCGTCATCGCGCTCACGGCCGGCACCCGGCTCGACGAGCACAACGCCCCGCCCGCGGCCTCCCTCCAGGTCCTGCGCGGGGTCGTGACCGTGAACACCGCGACGCAGGAGACCGAACTCTCGACGGGCGCCCTCCATCTCGTCCCGCCCGAGCGGCACAGCATCACGGCGGTCACCGACGCGGCGTTCCTGCTCACCGCGGTCAACGACTGAGCGGCGGCCGTTCGCGCCCCGCCCGCGGCCGGGGTGGGTGGGGTGGGTCGGGCCGGGGTGGGCCGGCGGCGGTCGGGCCGGGCGCCGGGTGGGTTGGCGGCGGTCGGGGTGGCTGTCGGGTGGGTTGGCGGCGGTCGGGTATTCGTTCGACACGGGTGCGTACGGGGCGCGAGCATGCGACCCATGACACGCAGCGACACGCCCCCGTCCGAGGACGAGCGCGCCTACCTGACCACGTTCCTGGACTACTGCCGCGCCACCGCGGTCTCGAAGTGCGAGGGCCTCTCCGACGAGGGCGCGCGCACGGCCCCCCTGCCCGCGTCGCCGCTGATGACGGTCGCCGGGCTGATCAGTCATCTGCGCTGGGTCGAGCACTACTGGTTCGAGGCGATCTTCCTCGGCGAGGAGGACCGGGCGCCCTGGTCGCAGGAGGACCCCGACCGCGAGATGCGCGTCGCGCTCGACATGCCGCTGGAGGAGCTGCTGGCGGAGTACCGGGCGAACAGCGAGCGCTACGGCCGGCTGGTCACGGAGCACGACCTCGACGAGCGGGCGAAGCGGCCGGTCAGGGACGGCCGGCACGTCACGCTGCGCTGGATCCTCATGCACCTCGTCGAGGAGACCGCCCGGCACAACGGCCACCTCGACGCGATCCGCGAGATCGTCGACGGCACCACCGGCGTCTGACCCCCGCGCCCGCGTCCCGGGCCCGGGACGCGGGCGGCTCTCGGGTGGTTCCGTCTTCCGGGCTGCGTCCGGGGGAGGTGTGTGGGTTCCGCGGTCCGGCCTCGGGGGTCGGGGCCGCGGCGGGTCACCTCCTCGGGGTCGGCGGCCTCGGGTACCGCGACACGTCACCCCGCTGCCGCCGCCGACCCCTGCGGGGGCAACCCGCCACGGCCCCTCCCGACGTCGGGTGTCCCACGGCCCCGATCCCCGGCGAGCGGACGATCCGGGCCCCCCTTCGGCCCCTCCTTCCGGACATCCCCCGGCTTCCGGTGTCCGGCCCCCCTGTGGCCGGGGGTCCCCCCCGATTCCCGGGGTCCGGTGCCCCGCGTTCCCAAGGTCATCCCGGTGTCCCGAGGACACCGGTGATCCGGTGCCCCGGCCCGGGGCGGCTCCTCGGGGCCGGGGGCCGGGGGCGGCGCGGTGTGGGGGTCAGGACGCCGGCTGGACCGTGAGGAAGCCGCTCACGCACATCCGCTTCACCAGCCGCGTCTGCGGCGGCGTCAGGCGCGGGGCGAGCTCGCCGAACTTCACGGGGCCCTCGCCCAGGAGCTTCCACAGCTCGTCCACCCCGTCCCGCTGCGGGTCGGCGTCGATGGTCGGGCCGTGCGGGTCCTCCGTGGAGAAGATCCGCCGGCACGGGATGGTGTCCCGCAGCGGCGACGGCGACGCGCCCGCGTTGGTGATCGGGTTGCGCCAGTACTCCGTCATCCCGTCGATGATCGCCGGCGGCAGCTGGACGTTGGCCGGCGGGTTGGTCGCCTTGAAGCCCGGCACCACGAACGTGACGCTGTCGCGGATCCCCGCCGTCGGCGCGAGCGACACCAGCGCGTCGTCCGTCAGCTCCGCCGGCTCCGCGAGCGCCGTCGCGGTGAGGTACGGGCCCGCCGCGTCCAGGTCCTCGACCTTGCGGCTGCCGTGCGTCATGACCTCCAGCAGCGCCGGCTGGAACGCCGTGTTGAGCAGGGCGTCGAAGGTCTGCTCGCGGATGCCGAGGTCGGCGCCCGTGCCGCGGGTGTTCCAGTACACGCTGCCCGGGTTGTTCTTCGCGATGGCGTGGTACCACTGGTCGATCATCAGCGCGAACGTCTCGGCCGTGCCGTGCCACTTGGCGTTGTAGTCCTGCCACAGGTGGCGCTGGTCGGTCTCGTCGAGGCTGCCGTCCACCGTCTTGCGGATCAGCAGCGCCGCGGCCGCCGCCTGCGTCAGCGCCACCGCGACGCCCGACGAGAACAGCGGGTCGACGAAGAACGCCGCGTCGCCCACGAGCAGGTGCCGCTCGTCGTAGTCGGCGAACTCGTCGCTGACGCGGGAGTAGTTCGTCGCGGTCAGCATCGTGTCGGCGACCGGCACGGCCTCCTGGATCAGGTCCTTCAGGTACGGCACCTGCCGCACCGCCTCCAGGAAGGTCTTCTGGTCGGTGTAGTCGCGGCCCGGCTCCTTCAGCACCGCCGGGTTGGTGACGATGCCGACCGAGTGCGTCAGCACCCGCCTGCCGTCGATGACCTTCGGCACCGGGATGTACCAGCACCAGCCGTCGCGGAAGGCGAAGCAGCCGATCGGCGACAGGTTGTCCTCGGTGAAGATGTTCCAGTCCTCGGCGAGGTTCTGGGTCTGGCCGCCCTTGGTGAAGTGCTGCCAGATCGCGATGTTCTTGAAGTTCGACAGCCAGCCGCGCTTGTTGCGGGCCGCCGAGACGCTGCTCTGGCGCCCCGACGCGTCGACGAAGTAGCCGGCGCGGACCGCGCCGCCGTCGCCCAGCCGTACCAGTCCGCCGTTGCGGTCCGGCTCGTACGCCGTGACCGCCACGCCCTGGAAGACCTCCACGCCCACGTCGGCGGCGTGGTCCAGCAGGATGTGGTCGAACTCGGCGCGGTCGACGTGCATCGTCCACCGCCGCACGCCGTCCTTCTCGAACGGCGCCTGGTCGAAGAGGGCGACGGCCGGCTTGCCCGGGTCCCAGGCGTACACGCCGCCGAACTTCTTCACCCAGCACGGGCTGGCGAGGACCTTGGCCAGTGCCCCGCTCTCCTGGAGCGCGGGGACGACCGGGTGGGCGAAGGACTCGCCGATGTGCTCCCGCGGGAAGACCTCCTTGTCGAAGATGGCTATCCGCAGGTCGGTGCGCTGGGCCAGCAGGGCGCCGAGGGTGGACCCGGCCGGGCCACCACCCATGATCACGACGTCGTAGTACTCCCGCACGTGTCAGACCTTTCGTTCGCTGGTACACGGATGCGCCGCGCGTCGCGGCTGCCGGAAGGCGAAGGGGTCGGGGATGCCGCCCGGCCTGGGCCGGGCGCGGAAGGGCAGGGGTGAGCGGCAGCCGGACGGCTGCGGGCACCGGTGTGGTCGGCCCAATTCCGGAAGTCGGGTCCTGACGAGCCGTCAGGTGCCGACAGCCCCTATCGGGTCGGCCGGACGCGGACGCCCGACGCGTCCCGTGCGGCCCGGCTCCCCGCGGAAGCGGCCGGATCCGTCCCCCGACGTGTATCCCGATGCGGATGCTGATGCGCCATCATGCGAAACCCCCGTCCCGCACCCCCTCCCGGGGGGCGACGTGACGACCGTACGTGGCGTGAACCGCGCCGTCTACGCGCCGTCGCCAACCTGAACGGGAACACCGGACGGCGCCCCGGGGTTACCCGCGGACACCCGCGTACGATCCCCGCGGACGCCCTCCGCCGCACCGGAAGGACCGGCCCATGCGCCTCGCGACCACCATCTTCCTCACCGACGAGACCATCACCCCCGTCCGCCTCGCGCGCGAGCTGGAACAGCGGGGCTACGCCGGCCTGTACCTGCCGGAGCACACGCACATCCCGGTGGCGCGGACCAGCCCCTACCCGGCCGGCGGCGACCTGCCCCGCGAGTACGGCCGCACGCTCGACCCGTTCGTCGCCCTCGCGCAGGCCGCCGCCGTCACCGAGCGGCTCGCGCTCGGCACCGGCATCACGCTCGTCGCCCAGCACGACCCGATCGTGCTGGCCAAGCAGGTCGCCACCCTCGACCACCTCTCGGGCGGCCGCCTCACCCTCGGCGTCGGCTTCGGCTGGAACCGCGAGGAGGCCGCCGACCACGGCGTCGAGTGGCCGAACCGGCGCGCCCGCGTCCGCGACCACATGGCCGTCATGCGGGCGCTGTGGGCGGGGGAGCCGACCGCGTACGAGGGCCGCTTCGCCTCGGTCGCGGCGTCGTTCGCCCACCCCAAGCCCGTGCGGGGCGGCGCGCCGCGGATCCTCCTCGGCGGGGCGGCGGGACCGGTCCTCTTCTCCGACGTCGCCGGGTACGCCGACGGCTGGATGCCCGTCGGCGGCGGCGGCCTCACCCGTAGCCTCCCCGCCCTGCGCGAGGCGTGGGAGCGGGCGGGGCGCGACCCGGGCGCCCTCCAGGTCGTCCCGTACGCGGTGCGGCCCGACCCGGGGAAGCTGGCCCACTACGCGGACCTCGGCGTCGAGGAGGTCGTCCTGCAACTCCCCGCGGCGGGCGAGGCGGAGGTGCTGCGGGTTCTGGACGACGGTGCGCGGTACCTCTGACTCCGCTCGTATCCTCGGGGGATGACCTCCACGGGAACCGGAAGCCGACCGACCGACAACGCGATGCGCCGCGCCCTGAAACGGGCCGGTGACGGGGTCGCGCTCGACGTCGCCGAGGCCGCCGTCCTGCTCCAGGCGCGCGGCGCCGACCTCGAACGGCTCGCCGCCTCGGCCGCCCGGGTGCGTGACGCCGGCCTGGAGGCGGCCGGGCGGCCCGGGGTCATCACGTACTCCAAGAGCGTCTTCGTCCCGCTGACCCGGCTGTGCCGCGACACGTGCCACTACTGCACGTTCGTCACCGTGCCCGGCAAGCTGCGCCGCGCCGGTCACGGGATGTTCATGTCACCCGACGAGGTCCTCGACACCGCCCGCAAGGGCGCCGCCCTCGGCTGCAAGGAAGCCCTCATCACCCTCGGCGACAAGCCGGAGGAGCGCTGGCCCGAGGCGCGCGAGTGGCTCGACGCGCACGGCTACGACGACACCCTCGCCTACGTGCGGGCGATCTCGATCCGCATCCTGGAGGAGACGGGCCTGCTCCCGCACCTCAATCCGGGCGTGCTGTCCTGGACGGACTTCCAGCGGCTCAAGCCCGTCGCCCCGTCGATGGGCATGATGCTGGAGACGACCGCGACCCGCCTGTGGTCGGAACCGGGCGGCCCCCACCACGGCTCCCCGGACAAGGAGCCCGCCGTCCGGCTGCGGGTCCTGGAGGACGCGGGCCGCTCCTCCGTCCCCTTCACCTCGGGCCTCCTCATCGGCATCGGCGAGACGTACGAGGAGCGCGCCGAGTCCCTCTTCGCCCTGCGCCGGGTCGCCCGCGCCTACCACGGGATCCAGGAGGTGATCGTCCAGAACTTCCGCGCCAAGCCGGACACCGCGATGCGCGCCATGCCCGACGCGGAACTGGACGACCTGGTCGCCGCGGTGGCCGTCGCCCGGCACGTCCTCGGCCCGTCCGCCTGCCTCCAGGCCCCGCCCAACCTCGTGGACGCGGAGTACGAGCGGCTCATCGGCGCCGGCATCGACGACTGGGGCGGCGTCTCCCCGCTCACCATCGACCACGTCAACCCCGAGCGGCCCTGGCCGCGGATCGAGGAGCTCGCCGCCCGGTCCCGCGCCGCCGGCTTCGAGCTGCGGGAACGGCTCTGCGTGTACCCGGAGTTCGTCCGGCGCGGCGAGCCCTGGCTCGACCCGCGCCTGCGCCCGCACGTGGCCGCGCTCGCCGACCCGGTGACCGGCCTGGCCCGCGAGGACGCCGTGGTGGAGGGCCGCCCGTGGCAGGAGCCCGACGAGGCGTTCACCGCCTCCGGCCGCACTGACCTGCACCGCGCCATCGACACCGACGGCCGCACCGGCGACCGCCGCGAGGACTTCGACGCGGTGTACGGCGACTGGGACGCCCTGCGCGAGGCCGCCGCCCCCGGCATGGTGCCCGAACGCATCGACACCGACGTGCGCCACGCGCTGGCGACGGCCGCCGACGATCCGACGCGGCTGACGGACGGCGAGGCGCTCGCCCTGCTCCACGCGGACGGCCCCGCCCTGGACGCGCTGTGCCGGATCGCCGACGACGTACGGCGCGCGGCCGTCGGGGACGACGTGACGTACATCGTCACCCGCAACATCAACTTCACCAACGTCTGCTACACCGGCTGCCGCTTCTGCGCCTTCGCGCAGCGCCGCACGGACGCCGACGCCTACACCCTCTCCCTCGACCAGGTCGCCGACCGCGCCCAGCAGGCTTGGGACGTGGGCGCGGTGGAGGTGTGCATGCAGGGCGGCATCCACCCGGACCTGCCCGGCACGGCGTACTTCGACATCGCGCGGGCCGTGAAGGAGCGGGTCCCCGGGATGCACGTCCACGCCTTCTCGCCGATGGAGGTCGTCAACGGCGCGTCACGCACCGGGATGTCGATCCGCGAGTGGCTGGCGGCGGCGCGCGAGGCCGGCCTCGACTCCGTCCCGGGCACGGCGGCGGAGATCCTCGACGACGAGGTCCGCTGGGTCCTGACCAAGGGCAAGCTGCCCGCGGCCACCTGGATCGAGGTGATCAGGACCGCCCACGAGCTGGGCATCCGCTCCTCGTCGACGATGATGTACGGACACGTGGACCAGCCCCGGCACTGGCTCGGCCACCTGCGGACCCTGGCCCGCCTCCAGCAGGAGACCGGGGGGTTCACCGAGTTCGTGACGCTGCCGTTCGTCCACACCAACGCGCCCGTCTACCTCGCCGGCGTCGCCCGGCCGGGGCCGACCGTCCGTGACAACCGGGCGGTCACCGCGATGGCCCGGCTCCTGCTCCACCCGCACATCCGCAACATCCAGACCAGCTGGGTGAAGCTCGGGGCGGAGGGTGCCGCGCAGATGCTGCGGTCCGGGGCGAACGACCTGGGCGGCACCCTCATGGAGGAGACGATTTCCCGGATGGCCGGGTCGGGTTACGGCTCGTACCGGTCGGTGCGCGACCTCGTCGCCATCGCGGAGGCGGCGGGCCGCCCGGCGCGGCCCCGGACCACCCTGTACGGCGAGGTCTCCGAGGAGCGGCGGGCGGCGGCCGCGGCGTCCGACGGGCACCTGCCGGAGCTGCTGCCGGTGCTGACGGACTGACGGACCGGGGCCGGTTGATGGCGGCCTGGCGTCCGGTGGGCTGACCGGCTGACGGCCGCGCCGCGTGCGGTGGGCGGGCGCCTGGCGGCCGGTCGGGGTGTCGCGGGGCGGCGGGCCGGCCGGCGGGGCCGCCGGACGCGCCGCGGGGAGGGGGCGGCCGGGATGTCAGGTGCCCGACCGCCCCCGGCTCAGGCGGCGTCCTCCTCGGCCGACTTCAGCAGGTGCGTGAGGTTCTGCCGCGCCCGGTTGACGCGGGAGCGGACCGTGCCGATCGGGCAGCCCGCGATGGAGGCGGCCTCCTCGTAGGAGAGCCCCTTGACCTGCGTGAGGATGAAGGACTCCCGGCGCGGCCGGTCGAGCGACTCCAGCAGGTCGAGCAGGGCCACGCCCTCGTCGAAACCGGGCAGCCCGGTCTGCTGGGCGCGCTCGGCGGCCGCCTGCCAGTCGGCGGTGTCGGCCAGGCGGGGGCGCGCGGCGTTCGACCGGTAGCGGTCGACGACCACCCGGCGGGCGATCGACAGCAGCCAGGTGCGGGCGTGGCAGCGGGCCGCGAACCGCGGGAGGCTGCGCAGCGCGCGCAGGTAGGTCTCCTGGGTGAGGTCGTCCGCGCTGTGCGCGTCACCGCACGCCCGGGTGATGAACCGCCAGACGTGCAGGTGCGTGGCCGCGATGAAGTCCTCCGTCGCGGTGGCGTCGCCCCGCGCGGCGGCCAGGGCCAGGTCGGTGATCCGGTCGTCGTCGGGGGCGGCGGCACGGTTGCGTACGGCACTGATGGGGGTGGGCATGGAAACGTCCTTCGTTGCTGCGCGCCGCGGCCGGGACGCGTCGGTCCGGCCACGCGTGGCGGCCGCGCGGCGGGGAGCCGGGCGCGGCGGCGCACGTGCGAGGGGTGAGGGGTGGGAGGTGGTACGCACCGGTCCCTCGCCGTCCCGCCGTCGCGACGGGGTCAGCAGGGGACCGGGCACCCCCGCGGTGGGCCCCGTCGGGACACGGCGTGCCGCAGCAGCGCGTCGAGGAGCCGGCGCGGCCGGACGAAGGCCGCCGCGGCGCGCGGCAGGCGGACCGGCATGGCCGGGGTGAACCCCGCCAGGGCCAGCCGCAGCGGGACGAACAGGGCGCAGTGTACGGACCGGGCGATGGCGGAGAAGCCGGCCTCGCCGCGCCACATCCACAGGCCGCACAGGAGGGCGGCCAGGACGTGCGCGAAGAACATCAGCCACGAGCCGTGGGTGAGCAGCCGCACCGCGTACTCCACGGGCGACTCGGGCCCGGGGGCCGCCACGGGCGCGGCGGTGTGGGCCTGCCACACGGCCTGGGCGACCGGGTCGGTGGCGCCGCCCATGCACACGCTCGGCGGCAGGGCGACGCCGGTGGTCTGCTGGTGGTGTCCGCCCCCGTGGGACGAGGGCGCGAAAGAGAAGGCGGTGTGCAGGGCCAGTTGGGCGCCGACGGTCGTCCCGGTGATCCGCAGGGCGCCGCGGCGCTCGGCGCCGGCCGGCCACCAGGCCAGCGCGGTGGTGACGGCCATCGCCCCGGCGAGGACGTCCAGGGGTAACGGCTCACCGGCGGCGAGTGAGTGCCCCAGCGCGGCGGTCACCACGCACACGGCGGCGAAGACGGTGGCGCGCGCCAGCCGCAGGGCGGGCCCCGGGCCCGCGAGTCTCACCACCGCACGTCACCCCGCCTCGGAGTACTGGGGTCCGGTCATCCGCGTCGCTCCGAGAGTAGGGGGCGAGACCGCGCACTGTCCCCGGTTGTCGGCCATTGGGCGGTGATCCGTCCGGTCGGCCGCGCGGACGCGGACGGCGGCCCGGGCGCGGCCGCGCCGCTTCCCCCGGGCCGGACGTGGTCCCGTGTGCTCGTCCCGCACGCCTAGGTGACCGGCAGGCGGGCGCACTGCCGGCAGGTACGGGCCGACGAGGCCACCACGGCGTGCGACGCCGCGGCGAAGGCCCCGGCGGCCACGGCGAGCGGCCAGTTGGTGACGACGACGGAGAGCGTGACGAGGACCAGCGCGGCGATGGCCATGGCGATGCTGGCGGCCGTACCCGTCCAGGCCACGGCGAGGGGGAGCCGGTGCGGCGTGGGCAGCCAGCGGGCGAGGCGGCCGGTCGCGGTCAGGGTGGCCGCGGCCAGGACCGAGGCGATGGCGGCGACGCCCACCAGGTGGACCGTCAGCAGCGAGGTGGTGCGGGGCAGTTGCCAGGCGCTGTCGTGGCTCGCCGTCCACACCAGCAGCCAGCAGACCACGGCGAAGGGCACGGTGAGGGCGGCGGCGCGGGCCGTGTGGCGCGCCTGCGCGATCGTCAGCTCGTGCTGGAACGTGGGCGCGAGGTGGTCGGGCGAGCCGAAGTCCCGTACGGCCAGCTCGGCGGCCCGCTCGTAGGGGAGGCCGGCGCGGATGTGCGCGGCGACCGTGTCGTCGAGCCCGTCGCGTATCTCGGCGACCAGCCGGGCCTTGGCGCGGGTGGGGCCGCGCAGCACGTCGGAGAGGGCGGCGACGTACGCGTCGAGGGGGTCGGAAGGGGTGGCAGGGCGCTTCTGGCCGCCCGCCGCGGCGCCGATGCTCGTCTCCATGCCCGCCCCGGTGCTCATGTGGCCAGTCCCGTCGAGGGTGTCGAGGATGTCGAGGGGTAGAGAACCGAACCGATCGCCGTCGTGAACTCCTGCCAGGCGTTCCGCTCATGGGCCAGACTACGACGACCGGCCTCGGTCAGTTCGTAGCAGCGGCGCCGGCGCTCGCCGACCGAGTCCCAGCTGCTCTTGAGCAGTCCGAGCCGCTCCAGCCGCTGGAGCGCCGGATAGATGGTGCCCGTGCGCAGTTCGAGCGCGCCCCCGCTGCGCTGCTGGACGGCCGCGATGATCGCGTAGCCGTGCAGGGGGCCCGGTTCGAGCACGGCCAGGAGGAGTCCGTCCAAGTGGCCGCGCACCGCGTCTGTCCTCATGACCAGCGATTCTACCCAATCCTGTTGTAGGCGTGCTATCTATTGGTAGCCAATCTATCGAGGGTCTGCTCCGTCCCGCTTGGAGGCACTACCGTGACCAAGCTCCTGCTGTCCGTGCACGTCCTCGCCGCCATCCTGGCGGTCGGGTCGATCGCCGTGGCGGCCTCGCTCTTCCCGCGCTACGCGAAGCAGGCGGTGTCCGAAGGGGGGGAGGGTGAGGAGAAGGGCCGCTCGGCCGCCATCGCGGCGTTCCTGCACCGGGTCTGCCGGATCTACGCCGTCGCCGGGCTCGTCGTCCCGGTGTTCGGCCTCGCCACGGGCGCGCAGCTGGGCGTCCTCGGTGACGCCTGGCTGATCACCTCGATGATCCTCACCGCCATCGCGGCCTTCATGCTCGCCATGGCGATCCTGCCCAACCAGGAGCGCATGCTCGCGATGGCCCAGGGCGGCGGTACGGCCGCCGAGGGTCTGAACGCCGCCGCCGCCCGGCTGGGCATGCTCACCGGCATCTTCAACCTGCTGTGGTCGGTGGTCGTGGTCCTCATGATCGTCCGCCCCGGCTCCACCACGGGGGTCTGACCACCATGAACATCAAGGTGCTGCGGATCGCGGCGGCGGTCGAGGCCGCGTCGATCGTGATCCTCTTCGTCAATCTGTTCACCATCCACGCCAAGCCGATCACCTCCCTCGGCGGGCCGACGCATGGCACGGCGTACCTGCTGACCATCGTGGCGACGTTCTCGCTCACGGTCGCCGGCGCGTCCGCGGGCGCCCGTCTCCTGTCGTTCGTCCCCGGCATCGGCGGGATGCTCGTCCTGCAGCGGCTCAAGCGTCACCCCGAGGCGCTGAAGGCGCCCGCCGGGGACGCGGTGCGGGGGTGATCCGGCGATGACCGACCGCGCCCCGACGTCCGGCCCGGCCATCGAGGCCGTCGGCCTGGTGAAGACCTTCGGCGCCAACCGCGCCGTCGACGGCGTCGACCTGACCGTCGAGGCGGGCACCGTCTACGGCGTACTGGGGCCCAACGGCGCCGGCAAGACCACGAGCGTCAAGATGCTCGCCACCCTGCTGCGCCCCGACGGCGGCGAGGCCCGGGTCTTCGGCCACGACGTGGTGCGCGAGGCCGACACCGTCCGCGGCCTGGTCAGCCTCACCGGCCAGTACGCCTCGCTCGACGAGGACCTGACCGGGCAGGAGAACCTCGTCCTGCTCGGCCGCCTCGTCGGGCTCACCAAGCGGGCGGCGCGCGCCCGCGCCGGGCAGATGCTGGAGGCGTTCTCCCTGGTCGAGGCCGCCGGCCGGCAGGTGAAGAACTACTCCGGCGGCATGCGCCGCAGGCTCGACATCGCCGCGTCCATCCTCAACACCCCCGCCCTGCTCTTCCTGGACGAGCCGACCACGGGTCTCGACCCGCGCAGCCGCAACCAGGTCTGGGAGATCGTCCGGGCGATCGTCGCCCAGGGCACGACCGTCCTGCTCACCACGCAGTACCTCGACGAGGCCGACCAACTGGCCGCCCGGATCGCCGTCATCGACAAGGGCCGGGTCATCGCCGAGGGCACCAAGGGCGAGCTGAAGGCGTCCGTCGGCGCCGGCTCCGTGCACCTGCGGCTGCGCGACCCCGAGCAGCGGGCGGAGGCCGAGCAGGTGCTCGCCCTGCACCTGGCCGCCGAGGTCCAGCTCGACCCCGACCCGTTCGCGCTGACGGCCCGCGTCGACAACGGCGACGGCGACCGGGGCGCCGCCGAGCGGGCCTCGCAGGCCCTCGCCGAGCTGGCCCGCCGCGGCATCACCGTCGACACCTTCTCGCTCGGGCAGCCCAGCCTGGACGAGGTGTTCCTCGCGCTCACCGACCGGAAGGCGGACCCCGCGTCCGCAGGCGTCAAGGAGGAGGCGGCGGCATGAGCACCACGACGTCGGGCGGGGCCCCCGCGCGCGAGGACGACCTCGCGCCCGTCCCGGCCCGGACCCTCGCCGAACTGCTCGTCGCCGAGGAGCGGCCCACCCGGGCCGGTCCGCTGGCGGCCTCGCTCGCCTTCGGCTGGCGGGCCATGCTCAAGATCAAGCACGTGCCGGAGCAGCTCTTCGACGTGACGGTGTTGCCCGTGATGATGGTGCTGATGTTCACGCACCTCTTCGGCGGTGCGCTGGCCGGCTCGCCGCGCGAGTACATCCAGTACCTGCTGCCCGGCGTCATGGTGATGTCGGTCGTGATGACCACCATGTACACGGGCATCGCGATCAACAACGACATCGACAAGGGCGTCTTCGACCGGTTCCGCACGCTGCCGATCTGGCGCCCCGCCACGATCATCGGCTACCTGCTGGGCGACGTGCTGCGCTACTCGATCGCCTCGCTGGTGATGCTGACCGCCGGCATGATCATCGGCTTCCGGCCGGACGGGGGCGTCCCCGGCGTCGTCGCCGGCATCCTCCTGCTGATCGTCTTCGCCTTCGCCTTCTCGTGGATCGGGACCATGTTCGGCCTGCTCGTGCGGGACGAGAAGACCGTGATGGGCGCCTCGATGACGGCGATCTTCCCGCTGAACTTCCTCAGCGACATCTTCGTCGACCCCGCCACCATGCCCGGCTGGCTGCAGACCCTGGTCCACAACAACCCCATCACCCACGTCGCCTCCGCCGTGCGCGGCCTCATGGACGGGCGGTGGCCGGGGGTCGACATCGCCTGGACGCTCGGCTGGTCCGTCGCGCTGGTGGCGGTCTTCGGCTCCCTCACCGTCCGCCTGTACAACCGCAAGTAACACCCCTCGCGAACCGGCCGGTGGCCGGTTCGCGCCCCGGCCTTGATCGTCAAAACCCCTGCGCACCAAGGCTTTTGGGGCCGTACGACCGACCGTGATCACGCTCCGTGAACTCCTTGCTTTGGCCTGTAGCAGGTTGCTAACGTGCAGGCGTAGCACCATCGATCATGGCGGGGGAACGCGGGGGATTCGATGAGTAGCGGTGACGGCGACGGCATACTGACCTTAGCTCCGACCTTGAGCGCGGCAACCCGCGCGGACGTGCCGGTCGAGACGCTCCTTCCGGCGGACTCGCCGCGTACGAAGGGCCTCGACCAGGAGTACGTGGACACCCTGATCGCGCTGGACGAGGACCTGCCGCCGATCGTCGTGCACCGCCCCTCCGGGCGGGTCGTCGACGGCATGCACCGGCTCGCCGCCGCCCGGGCGCGCGGCGACCGCACGATCAGCGCCTATCTGCTGGACGCCCCGGAGGGCAGCCTCTTCGCGGTCGCGGTCAGCCTCAACATCTCGCACGGCAAGCCGCTGTCGCACGGCGACCGGCTCGCCGCGGCCGCCCGCATCCTGCGGGAGAACCCGGCGCTCTCCGACCGGTACGTGGCCTCCGTCACCGCCCTGTCGCCGCGCACGGTCTCGCGGGTGCGGCGTTCGAGTGACGAGGTTCCCCACTTGAACACCCGCATCGGGCTGGACGGCAAGCGCCGCCCGGCGGGGGTGGCCGGTGTCGCCAGCGGCCGGCAGCGCGCCGGCGAACTGATGCTGGAGCGCCCCGGGGCGAGCCTCCGCGAGATCGCCCGCGCGGCCGGCATCTCCCTCGGCACCGCCCACGACGTGAAGAAGCGCCTGCTGCTGGGGCGCGACCCGGTGCCCGAGGGCCGCGGTGCCGCACGCCCCGAGCGGCCGCAGCCGCGCATCCCGGCCCAGCGGACGCCGCCGCACCGGGCGGACGGGCAGGTCCAGGTCCCGCGGGACTCCGGCGAACTCCTGGAGCGGCTCCGCAAGGACCCGGCGCTGCGCCTGTCGCAGTCGGGCCGGTTCCTGCTGCGCTGCTTCTCCGTGCACGACGTCGACGAGTCCGTGTGGACGCGGCTCGCCACCACCATCCCGCCGCACTGCGCCGAGGGCGTCAGCAAACTCGCCCGCGAATGCGCCGACATGTGGCTCCGTTTCGCCGACCGCGTGGAGCGGGAGGCGAGGACCGGTCAGCGCTCGCACACCAGCGCCTGAGACGGAATTAACCCTTCCTATTCCTCCGGAGAGATCGTCCGGAAAAGCCCCGCCCCGTTTCGGCCACCGAGACGGCCGGCGGGGCTCGCGCTTTCTCCCCCTCTTTCTCCCACCCACCCGCCGACCGGCGGGTTCTCGCGTTCCCGCCCCTTCCGCGGGGACGTGATCAGGACATCGAACACCGGCTTTCCGCAGGGTCCTTGTGAGAGGATTCCGGTACGAGAGGCCGGTTCGGTGTGCGTCGACGCACCGCCGCCGACGCACCCGAAGTCGGACCCGACCAGTCCC
This sequence comes from Streptomyces changanensis, assembly GCF_024600715.1. NCBI lineage: Bacteria > Bacillati > Actinomycetota > Actinomycetes > Kitasatosporales > Streptomycetaceae > Streptomyces > Streptomyces changanensis. Next base: position 2,895,062 of record NZ_CP102332.1, on the reverse strand, counting down.
GCCCGAAAAGCATTCGTACCTCTTCTCCTCACCGTCGAATCGCCGGGATTCCTCGGAAAGCCGAGCATCGGCTTCACGTGTGTGCCACCACCACGGCGTGAGCGCCCTGGTTCTCCCGGTTCCGGCGCGATGGACGACACGCAGAAGGTGGCCATCATGACCGTCACAGAAACCGTCGGGGCGCCGAAGTACCCCTTCGGGCCCGTTGTCCGGCTCGACCTGCACCCGCGGTACCTGGAACTGTGCCGCCACGAACCGGTGTCCCGGGTGACGATGCCGTACGGCGGCGAGGCCTGGCTCCTCACCGGCTACCACGAGATCAAGCAGTTCCTCGCCGACCCGCGGTTCAGCTCGCACGCCGCGACCGAGCCCGACACCGCGCGCGTCACGCCGCTGCCGCTGCGCCCCGGCAACCTGCTCAGCATGGACCCGCCGGACCACGGCCGGATCCGCAAGGTCGTCGCCCACGCCTTCCGGCCGCGCATCGTCTCGCAGCTCGCCGAGCGCATGCGCGACCTCGTCGAGTCCGAGCTCGACGCCATGGAGGAGGCCGGCCCGCCCGGGGACCTGGTGCAGCGCCTCGCCATTCCGCTTCCGGTCCGGATGATCGTGGAGCTGTTCGGCGTCCCGTACGAGGAGCGCGCCGAGTTCCGCCGGTACTCCGACGTCTTCGTCGCCACCTCCGCGCACACCAAGGAGGAGATCAACGAGGCCCGCGACGGACTGGAGGACTTCCTCCGCAGACTCATCGCCAAGCGCCGCTCCAGCCCCTCCGACGACCTGATATCCGTGCTCATCGAGGCCCTCGACGCCGGTCAGCTCTCCGAGGTCGAGGCCGTGCGCACCGGCATCGGCGTCCTCATGGCCGGCCACGAGACCTCGCTCAGCATGATCTCGAACGTCTCCTTCCTGCTGCTGGCCCAGCGCGAGCTGTACACGCAGCTGTGCGAGGACCGGAACCTGCTGGACCCCGCCATCGAGGAGATGCTGCGGATCATTCCGCTCCGCTCGGTCGGCAGCTTCCCGCGGCGCGCCTCGGAGGACGTCGAGATCGGCGGGAAGCTCATCCGCGAGGGCGACACCGTGATCTTCCAGCGGGCCGCCGGCGACCGCGACGAGCGCGTCTTCGAGGACCCCGACACCATCCGTTTCGACCGCGAGCGCAACCCGCACCTGGGATTCGGCCACGGAATGCACTTCTGTCTCGGCGCGAGTCTCGCCCGCGCCGAACTCAAGGTCGCACTGGAGGGGTTGATGGCCAGATTCCCCACCTTGCGTCTCACCGGCACCGCAGATGATGTTCCGTGGAAGCCGGGCCTCATCGCGCGGGCCCCGGAATCCCTTCTCGTCGAATGGTGATGTCCCCCCACGCGCGGTGACGCGAGCCGCGGAAACGGATCGAGGGAGAACATGGCATTAGGTCACACCACGTGCGCCATAGCCGGCGCCGGCCCCGCGGGGCTGATGCTCGGCATGCTGCTGGCCCGGGCAGGGGTCGACACCGTGGTCCTGGAGAAGCACGGCGACTTCCTGCGCGACTTCCGGGGCGACACCGTGCACGCCTCCACCCACCAGCTCATGGTCGAACTCGGCCTGGGTGACACGTTCCGGAAGCTGGCGCACCAGCGCATCCACTGCCTGCAGGTCGTCACCGACGACGGCCCCCACACCCTGGCGGACTTCCGCAGACTGCCCGGGAAGTTCAAGTACATCACCTTCCTCCCGCAGTGGGACTTCCTCAACTTCCTCCTGGAGGAGGCCAACCGCTTCCCGAACTTCCGGCTCGTGCAGAACGCCGAGGTCACCGGGGTGACCACGGCTGGCGGCCGGGTCAACGGCCTGCGCTACACGGACGCCGACGGCGAGCACGAGCTGCGCGCCGAGCTCACCGTCGCCGCCGACGGCCGGCGCTCGGCCCTCCGGCAGAGCGCCGGCATGCGACCGCAGGTCTTCGGCTCCGGCATGGACATCCTGTGGTTCAAGCTCACCAAGGAGGACAGCGACCCGGGCGGCATGGTCGGCCGGCTCTCCGACGGCCAGCTCTTCGTCCGCATCGAGCGGCTCGGCCACTGGCAGGCCGCCATCGCCATCCGCAAGGGCGGGTACGAGGAGCTGCGCGCCAAGGGACTGGAGGCGTTCCGCGCGACGCTCGCCGAACTCACCCCGTTCCTCGCCGGCCGGCTGGAGGACGACCTGCGCAGCTGGGACGACGTCAAGACGCTCGACGTGCAGATCGACCGGCTGCGCCGCTGGTGGCGGCCCGGCATGCTCTGCCTCGGCGACGCCGCGCACACCATGTCGCCGATCATGGGCGTCGGAATCAACCTCGCGCTCCAGGACGCCGTCGCCGCCGCCAACGTCCTCGCCGAACCGCTGCGCGACGGCGCGCTGAACGACGAGCACCTGGCGCAGGTGCAGAAGCGCCGCGAGACGGCCACCGCCGTCACGCAGCGGATCCAGCGCTTCCTGCAGTCCCGCTTCCTCGAACCGTGGATCCGCGGCGAGGGGAAGTCCACCACCCCCGTCGTGCTGCGCCTGATGAAGCGGCTGCCGCCGCTCCAGGCCGGCCCCGCCCGGGCGATGGCCATCGGCCTGCGCCCCGAGCGCCCCATCGACCTGCTGCGCTGACGGCGGCGGCGCCGAGCCGCCCGCCGCCCGTGCCGCCGAGCACCGACGCCGCCCGCCTTTCCGAACGGAGAACTCCCACACATGCGTGTACTGATGACCATCACCCCGGGCACGGGACACACCTACCCCATGGTCCCGCTCGCCTGGGCCCTGCAGCTGGCGGGCCACGAGGTCATGGTCGCCTCCTGCGGCCCCGGCCTCGCCCTCGGCGAGGCGGGCGCGCGCACCGTGGACGTGGCACCCGGCCTGTCCCTGGACCAGATGGTGGGCAAGCTGGCCCAGAACCATCCCGAGGTCGCCGCCAAGCTCCTCCAGGAGGCGTCCGGCGTGCCGTACCTGGAGGTCGTCGGCGGGGCCGTCGCGGCCGCGCTGCGCCTCCAGCCGGAGATGGTCGACGCGGTGATCCGCACGGCCGAGGAGTGGCGGCCCGACATCGTCGTGCACTCGCCGCTGCTCACGCCCGGCATCGTCGCCGCGGCCAAGCTCGGCGTGCCCGCCGTCCAGCACGGCTTCGGGTTCGTCAACCCCTCCGCCGAGATGATGAGCCAGCTGCACGCCGACCTCTTCGAGGAGCACGGCGTCACCCTGCCCGAGGCGCGGGCGACCATCGACATCACCCCGCCGAGCGTCGTCCCGACCGAGCCCGGCATGTGGTCCATGGGCTTCGTGCCGTACAACGGCAGCGGCCCGCTGCCGAAGCCGCTGTACGACCTGCTCAACCGCCGCCCGGAGAGCCCCCGCATCGCCGTCACCCTCGGCAGCGGTCCGGTGCCGGGCGAGGCGGCCGTCATCCTGGAGCGGATCCTCGCGTCGGCGCCCAAGACGGACGCCGAGTTCGTGGTCGTCCTGCCGCGGGTCGACCTGGAGCCCTTCGGCCCCCTGCCGGAGAACGTCCACGCCTTCGACTGGGTGCCCTACAGCGCCCTGCTGGCGGGCTGCTCGGCGGTCATCCACCACGCCGGGCCGGGTACGGCGCTGGGCGCGATGGTGCACGGGCTGCCGCAGGTCATGCCCGCCTTCAAGGGCCTGGGCCGGCCGGTCGTCGCGCAGGCCATCGCCGACCGCGGCCTCGGCCGGATCGCCCAGCCGGACGACATCGGCCCGGAGCTGCTGGAGTCGGTCATCGCGGACGCGTCGATCCGCGAGGCCGCCGCGGAGGTCCGCGCGGAGATCAAGGCCATGCCGACCCCGCTCGACATCGTCACCCGCCTGGAGGAGCTGGCGGGCGCCTGACGCCGGCGCCCGCACGGCGGTCCGCCTGGCGACCGGGGAGGGACGGACGTCGTGGACGTGCGCGAGCTGAGGACCGCCGGGGCGTACCTGTTCGTCCCGCGGCCCTCGTCCGACGCGCGGGGGCAGGTGGCCGCCCCGTACGACGAGGCGGCCTTCGAGGCGGCCACCGGCAGTCCGCTGTTCCCCGTGCGACAGGCCACCCACAGCCGGTCGCGCCGGGGGGCGGTGCGGGGTCTGCACTACACCCGCACGCCACCGGGCACGGCCACGTACGCGCACTGCTCCCGGGGGCGCGCGCTGTACATCGCCGTGGACGTGCGGGTGGGCTCCCCGACGTACGGCGCGTGGGAGTCCCTCGTGCTGGACGCCGACCACCCGAGCGGCGTGTACCTGCCGGCCGGTGTGGCGCACGCCGTCGTGGCCCTGGAGGAGACCGTCATCACCGACCTGCGGTCCGCGCGGTACGCGGCGGAGGACGAGGAGACGGTCTCCGTCCTCGATCCGGAGCTGGGGCTGCCCGTCCCCGGCGGTACGGATCTGATCATTTCGGAGCGCGACCGGAGGGCGGTGACGATGGCCGAGGCGGAGCGGAGGGGGATCCTGCCCGGCCATGACGCCGCGTCGGCCGTGGAGCGGTCGCTGCGCGCGGCCGCTCTCGGTGCCGCGTCCCGCTCCACCCGGGTACGGCCCCCTGTCGTCCCGTGACGTGAAAGGAAAGCAGGAGATGTCCCAGGACCAGGACCAGCCCCAGGGACCGCGCCCGGAAGAGGCGCGGGAGAAGGAGCAGGCGCAGGCGCAGGAGCAGGGGAAGTGGCGGATCGAGGTCGACCGGCTCGTGTGCGCCGGCACCGGGCTGTGCCTCGGCACCGCGCACGGCCGGATGCGGCTGGACGGCGGCCGGGCCCGGCCGGTGGACGAGGTCGTCGGCCCGGACGACGCGGTGCTGGACGCGGCGGAGACCTGCCCCATGGAGGCGATCACCGTGCGGGACGCCGCCACGGGGGAGGTGCTCGCCCCGCTGCGGTGACGGCCGCACGGCACGCGTGACGCGTACGGACGCCCCGTCCGGCCCAGGTGGGCCGGGCGGGGCGTCCGTGCGTCCTGTGCGCCCCGCGGGGTGGTGCGGGGTCCGCCGGTGCGGCGCGTGCGGCGGGTATGCGGTCTGTGGTCTGCCGTCTGCGGTCTGCCGTCTGCCGTCTGCCGTCTGTGGGCGGTGCGCGGCGGGCGGCGCGAGGCAGAGGCCGGGGGAGCCGGGGTCCGTCCGTGCGTCCGGTCGTCCGCGCGTCGGGGTCCGCGCGCCGGGGCCGGGTGTGCGCGGGGTCAGTGGGGCGGGGGGACGCGGGGTCAGTGGTGCGGGTGCTGGGCGGCGCCCGCGTGGGCCCGGGGGCGGGTGCTGGGCGCGGCGGGTGCGGAGCGGGGCTCGTGCTCCTTCGCCTCGTGCGGGCCCTCGCCGTGGGCCCGGGCGTGGGCGATGCCGTCGAGCGCCAGGGCCAGTTCGCGGCGCAGCCCCGCCCGCAGGGCGAGCCGGCGGGCCGTCTGGTGGTGGCCCTCGCCGCGCTGGTACTCGCCGCGGTCGCGGTGGACGGCGCCGATGACGTTGTGCACAGCGGCGGTCAGGGCGGGGCGGCGGACCCTGCGCAGCAGGTGCAGGGCGGCGTGCCCGGCGTGCAGCGCCTCGCGGTGGCGGCCCTGGCGGCGGTAGACGTCGGCGTACCGGGCGAGGACCGGCGCCAGCCCGTCGGGCGCGGCGGTGCGCCGGGCCAGGGCGGCCGCCTCGGCGAGCCGGTCCAGGGCCATGTCGAGCTGGCCGGCCGCGGCGTACGCGGTCGCCTCGCCGGTCAGGCCGGTGACCTCGCCGTGCGGGTCGCCGGCCTCCCGGCTGTGCAGGATGACCAGGCGGCTGGTCTGGAGCGCCTCGGCGTGCCGCCCGAGGGCGGCCTGCGCCTCGGCGAGGGAGGCGAGGACGGCGTTCTCCTCGGCGGTGCGCGCGTCGGTGCGGCTCAGCAGCACCAGTGCGCGGTGCAGGGCGGAGATGGCGCTCTCGTACTGGCCGAGGGCGTTGTGGAAGGCGCCGATCCGGCTGAGGCAGTGCGCGGCGCCGGCCCGGTCGCCGGTGCGCTCGGACAGGGACAGCGCCTCGCGGGCGCACTCCAGGCCCTCCGCGACCCGTCCGAGCCGTCCGTAGGGCGCGGCCAGGCCGGTGAGGGCGGCGCGCTCCAGGGCCGGGTCGCCCAGCCGCCGGGCGGCGGTCGCGGCCTTGCGGAGCACCGCCAGCTCGTCCTCGACGTGGCCGCCGGCGTGCAGGCACGGCGCGAGCGCGAGGGACAGGCGGGCGACGTGGCGGTCGGCCCCGGACTCCTCGGCGTGACCGAGCACCGCCAGGAGGTTGGCCCGTTCCGCGTCGAACCAGGCCAGTGCGGCGGTCGCGTCGCGCGGGGGCGGCGGGGGCGGCGGTACGGCCGCCGGGGACCGGTGCTCCGCCGCCGGGCGCGAGGGCTCGCGGCCCGGTTCGACCAGCGCGGCGGCGTCCTCGGCGGCCGTCAGGTAGTGGTCGAGCAGCCGGCGGCGCGCCTCGCCGGCGGCCTGGGGCCGGTGCGCGGCGGCGTCCCGGGCGAGGGCGCGGACCAGGGGGTGGAAGGTGTAGCGGCCGGGGGTGCGCTGGTCGAGGAGCCGCGCGTCGAGCAGGTCCTCCAGCCGGGCCTCGGCCGTCTGCGGGGCGAGCCCGGCGAGCGCGGCGGCGGCGGGCCCGTCGACGTCCGTGCCGGGGTGGGCGCCCAGGAGGCCGAACAGCTCCTGGTGGCCGGCGGGCATGGCCGCGTACGACAGTTCGAGCGCGGTGCGGACGCTGCGGTGCTCGACGGTCAGCTCGTCCAGGCGGGTGGCGTCGTCGCGCAGCCGTCCGGCCAGGTAGGCGAGGCTCCACTGGGGGCGGTTGGTCAGCCGGGAGGCGACGACGCGCAGGGCCAGTGGCAGCCGGCCGCACAGGGAGACGAGTTCGGCGGCGGCCTCCTGCTCGGCGGCGACGCGGCGGTGGCCGAGGACGCGGCCGAGGAGCGCCAGCCCGTCGGCCGCCGGGGGCGGCGCGAGCGGCAGGGCGGTGGCGCCGTCCAGCTGGGCGAGGCTCGGCCGGCTGGTGACGAGGACCAGGCAGTCCGGTCCCGCGGGGATCAGCGGGCGCACCTGGTCGGAGGCGGCGGCGTTGTCGAAGAGGAGCAGCATGCGGCGGTCCGCGGTCATGCCGCGCCACAGGCCCTCGCGGTCCGACAGGTCGTCGGGGAGGCGGTCGCCGGGGACGCCGAGGGCCCGCAGCAGCGTGCCGAGCGCCTCGTGTGGGGCGAGCGGCGGGCCGTGCGGGCTGAAGCCGCGCAGGTCGAGGAAGACCTGGCCGTCGGGGTAGCGGTCGGCGAGCCGGTGCGCCGCGTGGACGGCGAGGGTGGTCTTGCCGCTGCCGGCCATCCCGTCGACGGTGACGATCCGCACGGCCGGGTGGGCGGCGCCGCCGTCCGGGGCGGACGCCTGGGCGAGGAGCCGCGCGAGCTCCGCCTCCCGGCCGGTGAAGTCGGGCAGGTCGTGCGGGAGGGAGCGGGGCGGCGGCGTCGGGGGCTGGGCGGCCGCGGGGCCGTGGGCGGCGGCGGGGGAGCGGTCGAGGCCGGGCTCGTTGCGCAGGATCTGCTGGTAGCGGTAGTTGACGGCGCTGCTCGGGTCGATGCCGAGCTGCTCGGCGAGGAGGTTGCGCAGGTCGTGGTAGACGCGCAGCGCGTCGGCCTGCCGGCCCACCCGGTACAGGGCGACCATCAGCAGCGCGCTGAGGGACTCGCGCAGCGGGTGCTCGGCGACCAGCGGCAGCAGTTCGGTCACGGCGTCGTGGGCGCGGCCCTGCTCCAGGCGGAGTTCGAGGAGGCGTTCGCGGGCGCCCAGGTAGCGGTCCTCCAGGGCGGCGGCCGCGGAGGTGAGGACGGGGCTGCGGCTGTCGGGCAGGACCCGTCCGCGGTACAGGCCGAGGGCGGTCTCCAGGGCGGCGACCTCACCGTCGACGGTGGCGCACCGGCGGGCCTCGTCGAGGGCCCGGTCGAAGCGGAGGAGATCGAGTTGGTCCTCGCCGACGATGATCCGGTATCCCGGTCCGTCGGTGACGAGCATTTCCGGCGCGTCGGGAATGCGTGAACGGAGATCGGCGACGATCTTACGAATCTGGTGTTCCGCCGTCGCGGGCGGAACGCGTTCCCACACCGCTTCGACGAGATGGGAAATCGGAACGAGCCGATTCGCCTCCAGCAGCAGGGCGCCGAGAACCGCGCGGGCGCGCGGACCGCCCAGGTGGAGATCTTGTTCTCCGACCGAAACCACCAACGTGCCCAGAATGCCAAACCGGACAGCGCTCCCCCGTGAGGCCATCATGGAAACTCACTCTATGGGATGAACCAGGCGCATGAGGCAGTCATTTAAGCCAGTTGTTTGATCAATTCTGGTCACCCGTGAACGAGTTGACGGATGAACAGATCCAACTTGACATGTCGACCTGTGGCCAAGAATACTCGCTCACTGTTGGTGACTTGTACGCGTAGACGGTTCGCATGTGACGCCGCGCACAAGCCGGTGGTGAAACGCCGGGAACACCACTGACGGACCGTCGGAACGGTTCCGTCCCCCTCGCGCAGTACCGATACGACCCCCCGCCGCGTTCCGCGCCCCACCGTGCCGCCCCCGCGTCACGGCGTCCCACCGCGTCCCCTCACGCGCCACCAGGCACCACCCCACGCACGACGGCACCTCACGCCCCACCGCGTACCACCACCCCCACCGCTCCACGCCCCGCGCCGCTTCGGCGCGCCCGCGCTCGGTCGACCGCGCGCGCAGCGTTCCGCGAACCCCACCGCTCCCACCCGGGACCGGACCGCCCCTCAGGAAGGAAGCACCACGCCATGCCGCGTTCCGAACCGCTGCCGCTCTACGGCAAGGAGTACAAGGCCGACCCGTACCCGCTGTACCGGAAGCTCCGCGAGGAGGGCCCGGTCCACCGGGTCAACTTCCCCAGCGGCGTCAACGCGTGGCTGGTCACCGGGTACGAGGCGGCGCACGGCGCCCTCAACGACGACCGCCTCGGCAAGAACCACGACCTCGGCAACAAGGCGTGGCGCGACCGGGCGGCGATCATGCCGGAGCCGCAGCACTCCCAGCTCCAGGTGCACCTGCTGCACCAGGACCCGCCGAAGCACACGGTCATGCGCAAGCTCGTCACCGAGGCGTTCACGCCCCGCAACGTCGAGCGGAAGCGGGCGCGCTTCGAGGAGATCGCCACGGAGCTGCTCGACGCCGCGCTCGGCGCGTCCGAAGCCGAGGACGGCAGCGGCGTCGTCGACGTCGTCGGCGCCTTCGCCGCCCACTACCCCTTCCGCGTCCTCGCCGAGGTCATCGGCCTGCCCGAGGCCATCGCCGCCGGCTTCGACCGCGACTGGGGCAAGGTCGTCCAGCCCGTCGGCCCCAGCGACCCGCTGCGTCCCGTGTACGAGGGGCGCCTGCGCGGCCTGCAGAACTACATCGCCGAGGTCGTCGAGCACAAGCGCGCCCACCCCGGTGACGACCTGCTCACCAAGCTCGTCCGGGCCTGCGAGGCCGGCGAGATCACCAAGGAGGAGCAGGACTCCATCGTCTTCCAGCTCCTCGTCGCCGGACAGGAGCCGGTGACCAACCAGATCACCACCGCCCTCGTCGCCCTCCTGCGCCACCCCGCCCAGCTGCGCCGCCTCCAGGAGGCCGTCGGCGGCGAGATGAGCGACGCGGACAAGGCGTTCCTCGTCCGCGCCGTCGAGGAACTCCTGCGCTACGACAGCGCCTTCGAGCTCACCACGTGGCGGTTCTTCGCCGAGGACTCCGACCTCTACGGCACCACCGTCCCCGCCGGCGACTCCGTCATCGTGTCGCTCTGCGCCGCCAACCGCGACCCCGAGCGCTTCCCCGACGCGGACACCCTCGACCTCGACCGCTCGCCCAACCCGCACATGGCCTTCGGGCACGGCATCCACTTCTGCCCCGGCGCGGCCCTCGCCCGCGTCGAGCTCCAGATAGCCGTCCGCGAACTGCTCAACCGACTGCCGCAGATCCGCCTCGCCGTGCCGGACGAGGAGCTCGTCTGGGTCGGCGCCGTCCTCGCCCGCGGCCTCAACGAACTGCCCGTCGCCTACGGCCCCGCGGACGCCACCCCGCGCGGCGGCTGCCCCGTACGGCACTGAACAGGCCCGGTCGCGTGCCCACCGCACCGCACCCGGCCGGGCACGCCGGGACCGCCCCCGGACCACACCTCCCCGCACCACGACTCACGGAAGCGAGCCGATCAGCCATGTCCGAGTCCGCCACCACGACGAGCCACGCCCTGACGCCCGAGGTCGAGCGCATCAGCCACGAGATCGTGCGGCTGCTCATCCCGCACCGGCGCACCGTCGAGCCCGACACCCATCTGGACAAGACGGACGACTTCCCGGAGCAGCTGGCCCAGATACGGGACTTCGTCGCCAACAACGAGCAGGTGATCTTCAGTCTGCCCGGCTTCCCGTGCAAGTCGCCCAACCTGGACAAGGTCTTCAGCCACCTCCCCGACCACGGCGAGCGGCTCGCGCTGCGCTTCCTCGACTCCCTGTGCGCCGAGATCGAGAAGGTCTACGCGCCCGGAGCCAAGGTCCTCATCTGCTCCGACGGCCACATCTTCGGTGACGTCATCCACGTACCGGACGCGCACATCGACGCGTACAACGACGCCATCGCCGACATGATCCGCGCCGAGGGCCTCGCCGACCACCTCGACACCTTCGACCTGCGCGACGTGTACGGCCCCGACCTCACGTACGACGAGAAGCGCCAGCGCGCCGCCGTGACCCTGGGCCCCTCGCTGGAGGAGCTGCGGGCCGAGGTGCGCGAGGACGAGTCGTCCCTGCGCATGTACCGCGGCATCACCCGCTTCCTGGTGGAGGACACCGCGAACTGGGAGGGCACCCGGTCGGCGCTCCAGCGCGACTGCCGCCGCCGCGCCTACGAGGTCATCCTCCGCAGCCGCGCCTGGAGCGAGCTGATCGCCGAGAGCTATCCGCGCAACGTCCGCCTCTCCATCCACCCGCAGAACCGCGGCTCCATCAAGTTCGGCATCCGTCTGCTGGGCGCCGCCGACGCGTGGACCACCCCGTGGCACTCCACCCTGCTGCACCGCACGGACGGCACCTGGGAGCTGATGCACCGCCGCGACGCCCAGAAGATCGGCCGGGAGGTCTACGTCGACGGCCGCCCCAGCCACTTCGAGGCGATCGGCACCGGCACCGGCTCCGACGCCGAGGACCGGCCCGCGGCGGCGTGACGTCCGCCCCGCCCGGCCGGCGCGACCCCCGCGGTCCCGCCGGCCGGGCGCGCCCGGACCGCGGGGTCCCCGCCACGGCGGACCGGACCCTGCGGCCCACCCGGCCCGAGACGTCGTACGGAAAGGAGTGCCCCTCATGACCGTGGCCGCCTCGGTGGTCGAGCCCCTCCCCAGCCACGCACTGCTGATCCTGCTGCTCCAGGTGGGCGTGCTGCTGCTGGCCGCACTGGTCCTCGGCCGCCTCGCCGAGCGGCTGGGCATGCCGGCGGTCGTCGGGGAGCTGACGGCCGGGGTGCTCCTCGGGCCGTCGCTGCTGTTCCACGTCGCGCCCGGCGTGGGGAACTGGCTGTTCCCGCAGACCGCCGAGCACATGCACCTGCTCGACGCGGTCGGACAACTGGGCGTCATCCTGCTCGTCGGCTTCACCGGCATCCACCTCGACCTGAAGCTCGTCCGCAGGCAGGGGGCCCGCGCGGTGGGCGTCGGCGCCGCCGGACTGCTGGTGCCGCTCGCCCTCGGCGCCTGGCTCGGCTTCGTCCTGCCCGCGCAGCTGCGCGCCCCGGGCGCCGACCAGACCGTGTTCGCGCTCTTCGTCGGCGTGGTGATGTGCGTCAGCGCCATCCCCGTCATCGCGCGGACCCTCATCGACATGAAGCTCATCCACCGGGACATCGGCCAGATGATCCTGGTCGCGGGCACCATCGACGACGCCGTCGGCTGGGTGCTCCTGTCCCTGATCGCCGCCATGGCCACCACGGGCCTGTACGCCGGCGAGGTGGTCACCACCCTCGGCGAGGTCGGTCTGCTCCTCGCCGCCACCATGACCGTCGGCCGGCTCGTCGTCGGCGCCGCCATGCGCGCCGCCGCGCGGTCCTCCGTACCGGGCCTGTCCGTGGTCACCGCCGTCGTCCTGATGACCCTGTCGGCCGCCGGGACCCACGCGCTCGGCCTGGAGGCCGCCCTGGGGGCGTTCCTCTGCGGCATCCTCGTCGGCGGCACCAAGGACTTCGACGCGTCGGCGCTGTCCCCGCTCAACACCACCGTGATGGTGGTCCTCGCGCCGCTGTTCTTCGCCACCGCCGGACTGCGCATGGACCTCACCTCCCTCGCCGACCCGGTGGTCGCGCTGTGGGGGCTCGCCGTCTTCGCCGTCGCCGTGGCCGGGAAGTTCCTCGGCGCGTTCATCGGCGGGGCGGCCACCCGGATGAACCGCTGGGAGTGCCTCGCCCTGGGCGCCGGGATCAACGCCCGCGGCGTCATCGAGGTCATCATCGCCCTCATCGGCGTCCGCCTCGGACTGCTCACCGTGGAGATGTACTCCATCGTCGTCCTCGTCGCCGTCCTCACCTCGCTCATGGCCCCGCCGCTGCTCCGGATGGCCATGAACCGCGTCGAGCAGACCGCCGAGGAGGAACTGCGCGGTGACCGCTTCCTGGCGCCGCCACCGCCACCCAAGGCGCCCGCGACGAGCACCACCGCCGACTCGTGACCGGGACGGCCGCGCCGACGCACCCACCACTTCCGGAAGGGACCGCGGGATGAAGGGAATCATCCTGGCCGGCGGCCACGGCACCCGGCTGCACCCCATCACGCTGGGCGTCTCCAAGCAGCTGCTGCCGGTCTACGACAAGCCGATGATCTACTACCCGCTCTCCGTCCTGATGCTCGCCGGCGTCACCGACATCCACATCATCGCGGCCCCCGGCGACGTCCCGGGCTTCCAGCGGCTCCTCGGCGACGGCTCGACCCTGGGCCTCACGCTCACCTACGCCGAGCAGGACAAGCCGCGCGGCCTCGCCGACGCGTTCGTCCTCGGCGCCGAGCACATCGGCGACGACTCCGTCGCCCTCATCCTCGGCGACAACCTCTTCCACGGGCCCGGCTTCGGCGAGATCCTCCGCACCAGCGCCCGGGACGTCGACGGCTGCGTGCTGTTCGGCTACCCCGTCGGCGACCCCGAGCGGTACGGCGTCGGCGAGGTCGACGCCGACGGCCGGCTGGTCGGCCTGGAGGAGAAGCCGGCCCGGCCCCGCTCCAACCTGGCCATCACGGGCCTGTACTTCTACGACAACGACGTCGTCGACATCGCCCGCTCGCTGCGCCCCTCGGACCGCGGCGAGCTGGAGATCACCGACGTCAACCGCATCTACCTGGAGCGCGGCAAGGCCACCTTCGTCCAGCTCGGCCGCGGCTTCGTCTGGCTCGACACGGGCACGCACGACGCCCTCACCGAGGCCGGCCAGTACGTGCAGATCCTCTCCCACCGGCAGGGGGTCCGCATCGGCTGCGTCGAGGAGATCGCCTGGCGCATGGGGTACATCGACCGCGACGCCTGCCACCGCCTGGGCCTCGCCCTCGCCAAGTCGCCCTACGGGCAGTACCTGATGGAGATCACGACCGACGACCGGCACGCCCAGCCGGCCAGGAGAGACGAGGAGCCCGCATGAGGATCCTGGTGACCGGCGGTGCCGGCTTCATCGGCTCGCACTACACCCGCGCCCTCCTCGACGACACCTACGAACCGGGCGCCGCGCACACCGTGACCGTCCTCGACGCGCTCACCTACGCCGGCGACCGCGACAACCTCCCCGCCGCCCACGACCGCCTCGCCTTCGTCCACGGCGACGTCTGCGACGCGGCGCTCCTCGCCGACCTGCTCCCCGGACACGACGCCGTCGTCCACTTCGCCGCCGAGTCGCACGTCGACCGCTCCATCGACGGCGGCGCCGACTTCGTCCGCACCAACGTCCTCGGCACGCAGACCCTCCTCCAGGCCGCCGTCGACGCCGGCGTGGGCCGCGTCGTCCACGTCTCGACCGACGAGGTGTACGGGTCGATCGAGACCGGGTCGTGGACCGAGGACTCGCCCCTGCTGCCCAACTCCCCCTACGCCGCCTCCAAGGCCGGCTCCGACCTGATCGCCCGCGCGTACTGGCGCACCCACGGCCTGCCCGTCAGCGTGACCCGCTGCTCCAACAACTACGGCCCCCGCCAGCACCCCGAGAAGGTCATCCCGCGCTTCGTCACGAACCTCCTGCAGGGCGAGCCCGTCCCGCTGTACGGCGACGGCCGCAACCGCCGCGAGTGGCTCCACGTCGACGACCACTGCCGCGCCCTGCACCTCGTCCTCACCCGCGGCCGGCCCGGCGAGGTCTACAACGTCGGCGGCGGCGACGACCTGTCCAACCGCGAACTCACCGAGCGGATCCTCGACCTGTGCGGCGCGGACGCGTCGATGATCCGCCACGTGCCCGACCGCAAGGGCCACGACCTGCGCTACGCGCTCAGCGACCGCAAGATCCGTGAGGAGCTCGGCTACGCGCCCCGCCACACCCTGGCCGAGGGCCTCGCCGCCACCGTCGCCTGGTACCGCGACCACCCCGACCGGTGGAAGGCCGCGCGCACCCCGCACCACCCCTGACCCGCCACGCACCCGAGGAGAGCCATGACCACGTACGTCTGGGACTACCTGCCCGAGTACGAGAAGGAGAAGGACGACATCCTCGACGCGGTCGCCACGGTCTTCGCGTCCGGCCGCCTCGTGCTCGGCGACAGCGTCTCCGGCTTCGAGGAGGAGTTCGCCGCCTACCACGGCGGCGGCCGGTGCACCGGCGTCGACAACGGCACCAACGCGCTGAAGCTCGCCCTGGAGGCGCTCGGCGTCGGCCCCGGCGACGAAGTGATCACCGTCTCGAACACGGCCGCGCCGACCGTCGTCGCGATCGTCTCGACCGGCGCCACGCCCGTCTTCGTCGACGTCCGCGAGGAGGACTTCCTCATCGACCCCGAGAAGGTCGAGGCGGCCGTCACCGACCGCACCAAGGTCCTCCTCCCCGTCCACCTCTACGGCCAGTGCGCCGACATGGAGCCGCTGCGCCGCATCGCCGACCGGCACGGACTGAAGATCCTGGAGGACTGCGCCCAGGCCCACGGCGCCCGCCACCACGGCCGCCTCGCCGGGACCATGGGCGACGCCGCGGCGTTCTCCTTCTACCCGACGAAGGTCCTCGGCGCGTACGGCGACGGCGGCGCCGTCCTCACCGCCGACGAGGAGACCGACCGGGCCATGCGCCAGCTGCGCTACTACGGCATGGACAAGGTCTACTACGTCGTCCGCACCCCCGGGCACAACGCCCGCCTCGACGAGGTCCAGGCCGAGATCCTGCGCCGCAAGCTCACCCGCCTCGACGCCTACGTCGAGGGCCGGAACGCCGTCGCCCGCCGCTACGAGCGGGGCCTCGGCGACCTCACCGGCCCCGGCGGGCTCCGGCTCCCCGCCACCAACCCCGGCAACAGCCATGTCTACTACGTGTACGTCGTCCGCCACCCGCGCCGCGACGAGATCATCGAGGCCCTCAAGGCCCACGACATCTCCCTCAACATCAGCTACCCGTGGCCCGTGCACACCATGTCC
Organism: Streptomyces changanensis; assembly: GCF_024600715.1. Lineage (NCBI taxonomy): Bacteria > Bacillati > Actinomycetota > Actinomycetes > Kitasatosporales > Streptomycetaceae > Streptomyces > Streptomyces changanensis. Next base: position 2,879,445 of record NZ_CP102332.1, on the reverse strand, counting down.
GGCTTCGCCCACCTCGGCGTGGAGCCCGGGTCGCTGCCCGTCACCGAACGGCTCGCCGGCGAGATCTTCTCGCTGCCCATGTACCCCTCGCTGCCCGAGGACGTCCAGGAGCGTGTCATCACCGCCCTGCGCTCCGTCCTCGCCGCGCTGTGACCGCCGTCCCCACCGACCAGGGAGCCACAACCGTGCAGGTACAGAAGCTGGGCATCGAGGGCGCGTTCGCCTTCACGCCGCCCGTCCACCGGGACGACCGCGGCCTGTTCACCTCCCCCTACCAGGAGGCCCCCTTCAGCGGGGTCCGCGGCCGGGCCCTCTTCCCCGTCCGCGACATCAGCCACAACCTCTCCGCCCGCGGCGTACTGCGCGGCATCCACTACACGACCACCCCGCCCGGCCGTGCCAAGTACGTCTACTGCCCCTACGGCCGGGTCCGGGACTACCTCGTCGACCTGCGCGTCGGCTCCCCGACCTTCGGCCGTCACGAGACCGCCGAACTCGGCGGTGACACCTGCCAGGCCCTGTACATCCCGGTCGGCGTCGGCCACGCCTTCCTCTCCCTGGAGGACGACTCCATGGTCGTCTACGTGATGTCCGAGGGGTACACCGCCGCGAACGAGCTGGCCGTCTCCCCCCTCGACCCCGCACTGGCGCTGCCGATCCCCGACGGGTACGACCTGGCCCAGTCCGAGCGGGACACCGCCGCGCCCACCCTCGCCGAGGCGCGGGAACGCGGCCTGCTGCCCGAGTACGACACCTGCCTGAAGGTGGAGGCGGCGCTGTGGCAGTGACCCCCGCCCCGCGCGTCGCCCTGCTCGGCGCGACCGGTTTCGTCGGTTCCGCCGTCCTGCGCGAGCTGGCCGCCCGACCCGTCCGGATCCGCGCCGTCTCCCGCCGACCCGCCCGGATCCCGGACGGCGCCCGCGCCGACGTCGAGGTGCGCGCCGCCGACCTCACCGAGCCCGGCGAGATGGCCGCCGCCGTCGCCGACGCGGACGTCGTCGTCCTCGCCACCCTGTACAGCGCGGCCACCTCCACCTGGCGCATCGAGGACGGCGACTCCTCCGCCGAACGCGTCAACGTCGGCCTCGCCCGCGACCTCGTCGACGCCCTCGCCGCCCGCGGCGCCGGGCCCCTGCCGAAGGTCGTCTTCACGGGCGCCGCCTCCCAGGTCGGCCCCACCGACAAGGAGGTCCTCGACGGCACCGAGGAGGACCGCCCGGCCGGCGAGTACGACCGGCAGAAGCTCGCCGCCGAGCGGCTCCTGCTCGACGCGAGCGCCCGCGGCGTGCTCCGCGGCACCTCCCTGCGGCTGCCCACCGTCTTCGGGTACGGCCCCGGCTCTACCGCCCGCGACCGCGGCATCGTCTCGGCGATGACCCGCCGCGCGCTGGCCGGCGACCCCATCACCATGTGGCACGACGGCAGCGTCCGCCGCGACCTGCTCTACGTGGAGGACCTGGCCCGGGCCGTCGTCGCCGGCGTCGACCACACCGACGCCCTCGCGGGCCGGCACTGGCTGCTCGGCACCGGCGAGGGCAGGCCGCTCGGCCCCGTCTTCCAGCAGGTCGCCGTCCTCGTCTCGGACCGCACCGGCAAACCGCCCGTCCCCGTCGTCTCCGTGGAGCCGCCCGCGCACGCGGAGGCCGGTGACTTCGCGAGCGTCACCATCGACGCCTCCGCGTTCCGCGCCGCCACCGGCTGGGCGCCCACCACCCCGTTCCCCGAGGCGCTGCGCCGCACCGTCGCGCACCTCGCCGACGAGGCGGAACGCGAGCGGCGCGCCCCGGGGGGCCGGCCGTGACCGCCGCCGCGCTCCTGCGGCCCCGGGCCGCCCAGGACCTGGCCGCGCGGCTCGCGCGCTCCGCCGCCGCCGTCGGCCACGGCGACCACGTGCGCACCGAGGACGTCCCGGGCTGGCTCGCCGCCCGCTCCCGCGCCCACCGGTTCGCCGTGCGCCGGGTGCCGCTGGACCGGCTCGACGGCTGGTCGTTCACTCCGGACGAGGGCGACCTCGTACACCGCAGCGGCCGGTTCTTCGCCGTGCGCGGCCTGGCCGCCACCGTCGACGAGGGGCCGTTCGGCAGCTGGCAGCAGCCGATCATCCACCAGCCCGAGGTCGGCATCCTCGGCATCCTCGCCAAGGAGTTCGACGGGGTCCTGCACTTCCTGCTCCAGGCCAAGATGGAACCGGGCAACCCCGGCCTCCTCCAGCTCTCCCCGACCGTGCAGGCCACCCGCAGCAACTACCAGCGGGTCCACGAGGGCGCCGGGGTGAAGTACCTCGAACACTTCACGGACGCCGCCCGCGGCCGGGTGCTCGCCGACTCCCTCCAGTCCGAACACGGCTCGTGGTTCTTCCGCAAGTCGAACCGGAACATGCTCGTGGAGACGGACGCCGAGGTCCCCGAGGACCCGGACTTCCGCTGGCTGACCCTCGGCCAGATCGGCGAGCTGCTCCGCCACGACCATCTCGTCAACATGGACGCCCGCACGGTCCTCGCCTGCTTCCCGATGGCGGTCCCGGAGCCGGGCGCCCTCCACTCCGACACCGAGCTGCTGTCGTGGTTCACCGCCGAGCGGGCCCGCCACGACGTCGACGTGCGGCTCGTCCCCCTCGCCGGTGTCGCCGACTGGGCGCGGGACGCCGAGGGCATAGGCCGCCCCGACGGGCGCTTCTTCCGCATCACCGGCGTCACCGTCGAGGCCGGGAACCGCGAGGTCACCGGCTGGTCCCAGCCGCTGCTCGAACCGTGCGGCACCGGGATCGCCGCGTTCGTCTTCCGTCGCCTGGGCGGGGTCCCGCACGTGCTCGTCCACGCCAAGGTGGAGGCCGGGTACCTCGACACGATCGAACTCGCCCCCACCGTGCAGTGCACCCCCGGCAACTGGGACCCGGTGCGCACCGAGGACCGGCCGCCCTTCCTGGACCTGGTCCGCGCCGCCGACGAGCGGGGCACCGCCCACTACGCCGCCGAGCACTCCGAGGAGGGCGGCCGGTTCCTGGAGGCCCGCATCCGGTACCTCTTCGTCAGCGCCGACGAGGACACCGCGCCCGTCGACCCGCCGCCGGGCTACCGCTGGGTGACGGTCGGCCAGCTCAACTCGCTGACCGCGCACGGCCACTACGTCAACGTGCAGGCCCGCACCCTGCTGGCCTGCCTCAACTCCGGTGCCGTCCGGCTCTGAGGAGCGCGCCCTCAGGCGCCGCCGACCACCGTTTCGTCCACGAGGAATGGAGGAGCCATGCCCGGCACACCCCCGTCCGGCGCGGCCGTCCGCGTCGCGCTGGACGCCGGCGGGCTGACGCTCTCCGGTCTGCTCGCCGAGCCGGCCGGGGAGCCGAGGGGAACCGTGCTCGCCCTGCACGGCGGGGGCATGACCGCCGGGTACTTCGACGGCCGGGCGCACCCGAGCGTGTCCCTGCTGGCCCTCGGGGCCCGCCTGGGCTACACCGTCCTGGCCGTCGACCGCCCCGGGTACGGCGCCTCCGCGCCCCACCTGCCGGACGGGCTCGGCGTCGCCGACCAGGCCGAACTGCTCCGGGCGGCGATCGCCGACTTCGCCGCCCGGTACCGGCTCGGTGGGGGCCTGCTCGTCCTCGGCCACTCCTTCGGCGGCCAGGTGGCGCTGACCGCCGCGGCCCAGGGGCTCCACGAGGGCCTGGTCGGGCTGGACATCTCCGGGTGCGGCCACCGCCGCGCCCTGCCCGGCGCGGGCCCCGGCGCGCTCCCGGGCCCCGGGGGGATCCCCGGCCCGGCCGCCGGCCCGGACGGGCGCCGCCGGACCGGCTCGGCGCGGTGGAACTGGGGCCCGCCGAGCCTCTACCCGCCCGGCACCTTCACGGCCGGCGCCGAGCTGGTGTGCGAGCCGCCCGCCCGTGAGGTGGCGCAGGCGGCGCGCTGGCCGCGGGACTTCCCGCGGGTGGCGGCGCGCACGACGGTACCGGTGCGCCTGACGTTCGCCGAGCACGAGGCGTGGTGGCGGCACGACGCCGAGGCGCTGGCCGAGTTGACCGCGTACTTCACGGCGGCGGAGCGGGTGCAGGTGGCCCGCCAGACCGCCGCCGGGCACAACATCAGCCTCGGCTGGGCCGCCGGCGCCTACCACCGCCGGGTCTTCGCCTTCTTCGAGGAGCTGCTGTGCTGCGGCGGCCCGGCCCACCGGCTGGACGGCGTCCGCTCGGCCAGCCCGGCGTGAGAGCGCAAAGGGCCGCCCACCTCCTCCCGGGGGTGGGCGGCCCTTCTCGGTGCGACCGGTCAGCGGTAGGACCACTCCGAGTGGCGCACCACGAGCGCCTCGGTGCGGACGTCGCCGCTCTGCTCGAAGTGGAGCGTGAAGGGGATCCGCTGGCCGAGCCGGACCGGCTCGCGCAGCTTGACCATCACGTCCGTGCCGTACGGGGTCATCTCCAGCGTCCCGGCGGCGGGGACCTCCACGGAGGCGATCATCTGCATCCTGGCGGCCGCCTCGCCCGCGTCCGCGTCCCGCGCGAGCATCGCCTCGGTCACGGCCGGGGAGCTGACGCCCGTCAGCCGGTCGGTGGCGTTGCCGCCGTTGGTGACGGTGAACACCACGGCGGTCGACTCCCGTCCGGGGAACGGCTGGAGCAGCCGCGCGTGCGTCACCTCCAACTCCGCGGGCGTCCCGGCGGCGCCGGCCGCCGTCCAGGCGGTGAGCCCGCCCATCGCGATCGCGCTCGCCACGGCCGCGGCCACCGCGGGCAGGACCTTGTCGATCCGGCGTACCACGGCCCTCATACGGGTGCCTCCGTCGTCCTGCGCGCGGCCGCGGCCGGGCGGCGGGGCTGCCACCCGCGCAGCCGCAGGCTGTTGGTCACGACGATCACCGAGCTGACCGACATGGCGGCGGACGCCACCATCGGGTTGAGCCAGCCGGTCGCCGCGAGGGGGATGAGGACGGCGTTGTAGCCGAACGCCCACACCAGGTTGGTCCGGATCGTGCCGAGCGTGCGGCGGGCCAGCAGGACGGAGTCGGCGACGGCCTCGATGTCCTCCCGGACCAGCGTCACGTCGGCGGCGCCGATCGCCGCGTCCGTACCGCCGCCCATGGCGATGCCCAGGTCGGCGCCGGCCAGGGCGACGGTGTCGTTGACGCCGTCACCGATCACGGCGACCCGGCGGCCCTCGCCCTTCATCCCCGCCACCAGCGCGGCCTTGTCCTCCGGCGTGCACCGGGCGTGCACGTCCGCCGTGGGGATGCCGAGCTCCTTGGCGACGGCGTGGGCCGTGGCCTCGCGGTCACCGGTGGCGAGCACCGGACGCAGCCCGAGCCGCCGCAGTCGCTCCACGGCGCGGTACGCGCCCGGCCGCAGCGTGTCGCCCAGCGCGATCAGCGCCCGGGCGGAGCCGTCCACCTTGACCAGGACCGGGGTGTGCGCACTGCTCTCGGCCTTGGCGAGCGCGGCGGCGAGCGGCTCGGGCAGCACCTCGTCTCCCGGGGCGCACACCTCCACCCGTACGCCGTCGACCCGGCCGGCGACGCCCACACCGGTGGTGGAGGCGAAGTCGGCGACCGGGGGCAGCGCGTCCTCGCCGAGGGTGCGCCGCGCGTACCCGGCGATGGCGCGGCCCAGCGGGTGGTCCGAGCCCTGCTCGACCGCGCCGGCCAGCCGCAGCACCGCGTGGACGCGCGAGGGGCCGGCGCCCTCGCCGCCGTCCGTGCCGTCGACCGGGGTGACCGCGGTGACGTGCAGCTTGCCGGTGGTGAGCGTGCCGGTCTTGTCCAGGACCACCGTGTCGACGGCCCGCAGCGACTCCAGCGCGCGCGGACCCTTGACGAGGATGCCCAGCTGGGCGCCGCGCCCGGTCGCCGCGAGCAGCGCCGTCGGAGTGGCGAGGCCCAGGGCGCACGGGCAGGCGACGACCAGCACGGACACGGCGACCGTCACGGCCGCCTGGGCGTCCGCGCCGGCGCCGAGCCAGAACCCCAGCACGGTCACGGCCAGCGCCAGCACCACCGGGACGAACACCCCGGCCACCTGGTCGGCGACGCGCTGCGCCCGGGCCTTGCCCGCCAGCGCGTTGGTGACGAGCTTGGTGATGCGGGCCAGCTGCGTGTCCTCGCCGACCGCGGTCGCCCGGACCAGCAGCAGACCGCCGGCGTTGACGGCGGCGCCCACGGCCGGAGAGCCGGGGCCGACCTCGACGGGGTCGCTCTCCCCGGTCACCAGCGACAGGTCGAGGGCCGAACTGCCCTCCACGACCACGCCGTCGGTGGCGACCTTCTCACCGGGCCGTACGACGAAGACCTGACCCACGCGCAGCTGGTCGACCGGGACGCGCCGCTCGCGCCCCGACTTCTGGCAGCGTACGGAGACCTCCTTGGCGGCCAGCTCGGCCAGCGACCGCAGCGCGGCGCCGGTGCCGCGCTTGGCGCGGGCCTCCAGGTACCGCCCGGTCAGCACGAACAGCGGGACGGCGACCGCCGCCTCCAGGTAGATGTGGGCGACGCCCGCGGACGCCGACGGCAGCAGCGTGAACGGCATCGTCATGCCCGGCTGCCCGGCGCCGCCGAAGAACAGGGCGTACGTCGACCAGGAGAAGGCCGCCACGGTGCCGAGGGAGACGAGCGTGTCCATCGTGGACGCCCCGTGCTGCAGCCCCCGGACCGCCTTCACGTGGCAGGGCCAGGTGCTCCAGAACGCGACCGGCGCGGCCAGTGCGAAGCACAGCCACTGCCAGTTGCTGAACTGCAGGGCGGGGATCATGGAGAGGGCGAGGACGGGCACCGCGAGGAACGCCGTCACGATCAGCCGCCCGCGCTGCGCGGCGTCCTCGGCGGCGGCCTCCTGGTCGCGCCGCTCCTGCCGGCCGGCCTCGGTCTCGTCGCCGGACTTCGGCGGCGCGGGCGGTTCGGCGGTGAAGCCGGACCGCTCGACGGCGGCGACGAGGTCGGGGACGGTGTAGGTGGGCGGGTGCGTGACCCGGGCGGTGTGCGTGGCGAGGTTGACCGACGCGACGACGCCCTCCAGCTTCGCGAGCCCCTTCTCGACGCGGGCGACGCACGCACCGCACGTCATGCCGCCGATGACGAGGTCGGTGGTGGTCGTGGCGTCGGCCACGGGTCCGGGCGCGGTCATCGGCTCTCCTCCATGTCCATGCCGCCCATGTCCATCCCGCCGCCGTCCTCGCCGCCGGGCATGTCGGCGGGCCGGCTGTCGCCGGGGTGGAGGCCGGGGGCGACGGGCCCGGCGAACGACCCGACGGTGTACGACACCGCCAGCAGGGCGACCAGCAGCGCCAGGAACCCGCTCAGGCCCAGCAGCGGACCGCGCGGCCGCGAGGCCCCGGGGCGGTCGGCCGCGGCGTCGGCGGGGCGGTCGGCCGCGGGGTGATCGGCGTCGGCGGGGCGGTCGGCGGCGGCCTGTTCGGGCTGGACATCCTTCATGGTGTTCCGCTCCTGCACGAAAGCGCCCGCCAGCCGCGAATCCCGGTACGGGGGATGGCCCGGACACGTGGCTGACGGGCCGACAAGGGACGGGCCGCGCCTGGGAGAGTGGCGATTTCCCGCGGCCCGGGAATCCATGCTGGCACGAATGCGCGCCGAATCCACCCGGCTCGGCGGCAATGCCACACGTGAGCATTCTCCCGTTCCGCCCCGGGAACCCGCGCGGGCCGCGGGCCGACTACCTGGAGAAAGCCTCCGCCGTTTTTCGGCCGCACCGCGAAGGCGGGCCGTCCGCTTCCGGTGCGCCCGCACCCGCCGCCCGGGAACCCACCCCCAACCACCTGCGACCATAAGGGTGTAGCCCGGCGCACGGCGGGCGTGAAAGGACCCAGCAATGCCGCACCACGGGCAGGAACCCGCCCCGGACCAGCAGCCGCCCGACAAGCCGGGGAACCCGTTAACGGGTGACCGCAGTCCGTGGATCCTCGTCGCCATCGCGGGCGCCCTGTCCTTCACGGCAATGCTCGATATGAACGTCGTGAACATCGCCCTCGCCACCATATCCACCGACCTGGACGTCTCCCCGTCGATGGCCCAGTGGGCGGTCCTCGGCTACCAGCTCGCCGTCGTGTCGATGCTGCTGCCGGCGGGCCGCTGGCTGGACGGCGGCGCCCGCGGCGGCGAGGCCGCGGGGAAGGGCGGCGGGGTCGGGCTCCGGTCCGCGCTGCTCCTGGCGATCTCCGGGTTCACCCTCTGCGGGATGCTCGCGGCGCTCGCGCCCTGGATGGCGTGGCTGGCCGTCGCCCGGATCGCCCAGGGCACCTTCGGCGCCCTGCTGTTCGTCCTCATGCCCGTCCTGGTGATGCGCGCGGTGCCGCCGTCGGTGCGCGGCCGCGCGATGAGCGTGCCCGCCACGCTCGGCCCGCTGGGCGCCGTGACCGGACCCGCCGTCGGCGGTGTCCTGCTGGACGCGTTCGGCTGGCGGGCGGTCCTGCTCGTCAAGATCCCCGTGTGCGTGGTGGCCCTGCTCGTCGTGGTCCGCGTCCTGCCGAAGCGCGGCGGACTGACCGCCCCCGGCCGTCAGCCCCTCGTCGACGCCGCGCTCGTCGGCAGCGCCGTCGCCGCGCTCCTCCTCGGCCTCACCCTCGCCCCGGCGGTCCCCGCCTGGCTGCTGCTGGGCCTCGCCGCGCTGCCGCCGATCGTGTGGTGGACGCGCCGGCCCGCCGCCCGCCCCGTCCTCGACGTGGTGCGCGCCTCCGGCGTCGGCGGGGTGTACGGGGCCGTGTTCTCCCTGGCCGCCGGCTTCGCGGCCATGCACTACGTCGTGGCGCTGCGGCTCCAGGACGACAGCGGCCTGTCCGCCACCGCCACCGGACTCACCGTCCTCGCCTTCCCCCTCGCCATGGGGCTCATGGGCCCCGTCGGCGGGCGCCTCGCCGACCGCTTCGGGCCCCGGCCCACGGCCCTCGCCGGCGCCTCGGTCACGGCGGTCGGCCTGACGTTGCTCGCGCTCAGCGGCGACCACTGGACCCAGGTGGACGTCGCCTGGCGGCTGGCGCTCGCCGGCGCGGGCATGGGCCTGTACGGCGGGCCGACGCAGACGCTGGTGATGACGGCCGCGCCGCCGAGGGCGGTAGGCATCGCCGGTTCCCTCGTGCAGCTCTCCCGCAGCCTCGGCTTCGCCATGGGCCCGGCGCTCGCGGGCGCCGTGTGGGGCCTCGCGGGTTCCGCGCACGGCGCCCGGTACGCGCTGGCCGTCTCGGCGGGCGCGGCCTGGGTGTGCGTGCTGCTCCTCGCCACCCGCCGCCGGGCCGCCGGGCCGTCCGGCGACGGACCCGGCGGGCGGGCCGCCGCGGCCCCGGGGCCGGACCGCGTGCCGGCCGGACGCTGAGCGGGCGCCGGGCGCCGGGCAGGCGCCGGGCGGGCGGTGGGCGGTGGGCGCCCGTGGGGGCGGCGCCACCCCGCCGTACGACCCGCCCCGCCGTACGACCCGCCCCGCCGTACGACCCGCCCGGCCGCGCGGGCCCGCGCGGCCTTGCCGGTCCGCGCCGCCGGGGGCGGCGCGGACCGGTGGGCGTCACGGGCGCAGGGGCGCGTAGCGGCCGGGGGAGAGGATGCCGTCGGGGTCGAGCGCGTCCTTCAGCAGGGCCACGGCGTCCCAGGGCGCGGTGTCCCACGCGGTGAGGCTCGCCATCGTCTCCACGCCGACGCGGTAGAAGCGGAAGCCGTCGGCGTACAGCCGCTCGTGCAGCTCGGTGTTGCAGGCCCGGGCCGCCTCCTCCTGCGCCGGATCGGTGCGGTCGAAGTACAGGTTGACGACCGACTCCAGGTAGTCCGGGCCCGTCGGGTTGACGGCGATGGCGGGCACGAGGCCGTGGTCCGCGCAGGTCTTCTCGACCAGGGCGACGAGGTCGGCGACCGTCCGTCCGTCGACCGCGGCCACCGGCATGCAGGCCAGGTAGCCGACCGTCGTGTCGTCGAGGACGTCCAGGTCGGTCGGGACCGCCGCGCCGGGCACCGACTGGTAGAGCCCCTGGAGGAAGGCCGTCGTCGGCCGTCCGGAGTGCACGTCGTACATGGCGGCGACCATCGGGTCGGCGTCCGGGGCCGCGGCGTCCCGCGCGCCCACCACCCGTACGGCCGCGCCCTCGGCGGCGAGGGTGGTCGTGATGTCCTCGACGGCCGACTCCACCTGCGCGGCGGTGCCGTCGACGGCCACGGCGCCGGTCCAGGTCGGCACGCGGTCGCTGCGCGTCATGGCGAGGATCCGCTTGTCGTTGAAGACGTGCACGATGGACCGGACGGTGCCGCGCAGGAACAGCCCGCGCACCGCGTCGACCACGCCCGGGAGCGCCGTCTCGGAGCAGGTGAACATCAGCAGCCGCAACTGCTCCTGACGGGGCAGCAGGTCGACGACCGCGGCGGTCACGACGCCCAGGTTGGACTGGACGAACAGCCCGTCGAGCGAGGGCCCGATCCCGTACGGGTAGTGGTGCAGCTGCCGCGTGCTCTCGCCCGCCCACAGGCCGGTGCGGATGCGGTCGCCGGTGCCGAGGACGACCTCCAGGCCGCGCACCTCCTCCGCGCGGTGCCGGCGGAAGCCCGTGCCGCGCTCCAGGAGGTTGCCGAGCACGGAGGAGTCGGGCGACGAGCCCGTCACGTTGGCCACGAGGTCCGGGGCGTGCTCGGCGAGGTGGTCGGCGAGCTGGAGCTGGGTGACGCCGGGCTCCACGACCGCGTACCGCCCGGCGCTGTCCACCGCGCGGATGCGGTTCATGGCGGACAGGTCGAGCAGCGCGCAGCCGTCCCGCACCGGCAGCCGGGAGCCCAGGCCCCAGTTGCGGCCGGTGCTGTACGGGTGGAGCGGCACCTTCTCCTCGCGGGCGATCCGCACGACGCGCTCGACCTGGTCGGGGTCGGAGGGCCGGAGCACGGCCACCACGCGGCGCGGCGCGAACGCCGACGTGTTGCGGGAGGCCGCCGCGAGGGCGTCCTCGTCGTACGCGATGGCATCGGGCCCGAGGATGTCGCGCCACCGCGCGACCGCTCTGTCCTCGCCCGCCGTGCTGTTCTGGCCCATGCGACCCTCACCTCTGCTGGAACGTCTGGATGGCCGCGCGCCGCCGCCCGCCCCGGCCGCGGCGGGCGGAAGCCCCCGAGGGCGGGACGGGCGGCGGTGGCGCGGATGGTGCCGTGTCTTCCTCACCGCGGCCGGGGCCGCGGGCGGTGCAGGTGGTGCTGCGGTTGGTGCAGGCAGTTCTGGTGGTGCAGGCAGTTCTGGTGGTGCGGGCGGTTCTGGTGGTGCGGGTGGTACGCGGCGCGGGTGGAGCGCCGGTGCCCGCGGGAGCGACCCGCGCCCGTACCCGTGCCGGCGCCTGTGCGGTGCGCCGGCACGGGCCGGGTCGCGGGCCGGGAAGGACCGGGTCAGGCGTGGTTGCCCAGCTCCAGCATCCCGGCGTGCAGCAGCCGCTTGAGGAGCCGCTCCTGGCCCTCGTGCAGGTCCTGGACCAGCTCGCTCCAGAGCACGGGCCCCCCGCGGAGCCGCGCCCAGAGGTCCGCCGCCCCGTCCCGCTCGTCCAGGCCGCGCACCTGCGGGGCCTCCGGGTCACCGGGGATGTGGAACCGGTGGCAGTCCAGCGGCCGGTCGAGCGGCGACTCGACGAGGTGGCCGTTGCGGACCGGGTCCTCCCAGTACGCCCTGATGGCCTGCTGCTCCTCCGCCGGCACGAGGTCCGGGTTCGGCGGGATGGCGGCCTTGAAGCCGGGGATGTCGAGCGCCGGGCCCTGCAGGACGGCCACGCCCTCCTTCAGGGACACCTTCGTGTCGGCTGTCAGTTCCAGCTTGTTGGCCTTGGCGAAGGCGGTCATGAACGGACCGTCCACGTCGAGCCCGGCCAGACCCTCGCCCTGCGCCAGGACCTGGAGGAGGTCCGGCGTGAACGCCGTGTTCAGCAGCGCCTGGAACGTCTTCTCGTGGCTCGGTCCCGCCGGGCCCTCGGTGCCGCGGCTGTTCCAGTAGACGCTCTCCGGGTTGTCCTTGCCGATGGCGTGGTACCACTGGTCGATGGAGAGCGCGAACGACGACGCCATGCCGTGCCACTCGGTGTCGTAGTCCTCCCACAGCCCGCGCAGCTCCTCCTCGCTCATCTGCGAACCGCTGGAGTGGCGGATGAGGGCGGCGGCGGCGCGCGCCTGGTTGGTGGCGAAGGCGACGCCGGAGGAGAAGAGCGGGTCGACGAAGTACGAGGCGTCGCCGAGCAGGATCCAGCGCCCGTCGAAGTCCGCGAACCGGTCGTTGATCATCGAGTAGTTGGTCGCCGTCAGCATCTTGTCGCCGACCGGGCGGATGTCCCCGATCAGCTCCTTGAGCTTCGGCACCTCCTTGATCGTGCGGAGGAACACCTCCGCGTCGGTGAAGTCGGTGCCCGGCTGCTTGAGGATCCCCGGGTCCGTGACGATGCCGATCGAGTGGGTGACCACCCGCTCCCCGTCGATGATCTTCGGCACGGGGATGTACCAGCACCAGCCGTCGCGGAAGGCGAAGCAGCCGATCGGGGACATGTCGTGCTCGCGGAAGATGTTCCAGTCGCCCTCCAGCGACTGGGTCGGCTTCCCGCCCAGGTAGTGCTGCCAGATGGCGATGTTGCGGTAGCCGGAGAGCCACTCGCGCTTCTTCTTCGTGACGACGCTGTTGCGCCGGCCCGAGGCGTCGACGAAGTAGCCGGCGCGCACCGTGCGGCCGTCCTTCAGCGTCACCTCCTGGCCCGTGCCGTCGGCCGGCGGCGAGCAGTCGGAGACCGAGACGCCCTCGAAGACCTCGGCGCCGCAGTCCCGCGCGTGGTCCAGCAGGATCGCGTCGAACTCCGAGCGGTTGGCGTGCACCGCCCAGCGGTGCGCCCCGTCCCGGACGGTGTTGTCGTGGTCGAAGAACGCCACGTGCGGGTCCTCGCCCCGCCACTGGAAGATCCCGCCGAACTTCTTCACCCAACAGTCGCTGGCCAGGACCTTCTCCAGGGCCCCGCTCTCCTCCAGCACCGGTATCAGGGGGTGCGCGAAGGACTCCCCGATGTGCTCGCGGGGGAACTCCTCCTTCTCGAACACGGCGACGCTGAGCCCGCCCTGTCGCATGAGCAGCGCGGCGAGCGTCGCACCGCCCGGTCCGCCACCCATGATCACAACGTCGTAGTACGGTCGCATCAAGACTCGCCTCTCGTCAGCCTGGTGGTGCGTGTCGCGCTCACAGGACGTGCACGCGCCGGAGGTGGCGCGGCGAGCCCTGGGTGAACGGGGTACGGCCGTGCAGCAGCGCGTGGTTGTCCGTGACGACGAAGTCGCCGTCCTCCCACGCGTGCTGGTACATGACGTCCGGGGAGTACAGGCGCTCCCGGATGTCCGCGAAGAAGTCCTCCGCGTCGGTCCCCTCCGGCAGTCCCTCGACGTCGAGGAAGAGCGGGCTGAGGAACTTCTCGGGGTCCAGCGGTTCCGCGTACCGCACGACCGGCTCGCCGGTGTGGGGGTGGCGCTGGACCAGCGGGGCCGTGATGTGGCCCCCGTAGTGCGCCGTCTTCTCCTTGCGGTACGTGATCTCCAGCGCCTCCCAGCGGGCCCGCAGCTCGTCGGGGAGCGCGTCGAGGACCATGGTGGTGTCGCAGAAGGTGGTGCGGCCGCCGGTGCCCTTGGCGGGGGCGCGGACGCACTGGAAGATCTGGTGCGTGGGCGTCTTCTCGGCGAAGGCGCCGTCCCAGTGGTAGGGCACCTCGCCGGGGGTGAAGACGTAGTCCTTCGGGTCGGCGTGCACCTCCAGGTCCAGCACCTCGCCGAAGTTCCACGACAGCAGGTCGCCCCAGCGCCGGGCGTAGGCGACCAGGTCGTCCTTGTGCGTCCAGGTGCGGAAGCGGCGCAGCACGACGACGCGGTGCTCGCCGACCAGGGCCCGTACGGCCGCCGGGTCGACGTCGCCCAGGTCGGTGCCCGGCTCCTGGGCCTCCACGACGGCGCCGAAGGGCTTGAGGGCGGTGACGGTGTACGCGGTCATGACGCGACCTCCTCGATGAGCGGCTTGAGGGACGACGAGACGTCCGGGGCGATGTAGTGGCTGTCCCGGCCGCCGCGGCGGACGAGCGTCGCGCCGAGCTGCTCGGCCTCGCTGCGCTTGACCAGGCGCACGCCCTCGCCGTCGTCGAGCGCCACGCCGTGCCAGGGGGTCAGCCAGTTGTCCCGGGTCCGCATCATGTGGATGCCGATCTTCTGGGAGTGGCTGACCTGCGGGTGGATGGAGAGGCGGAGCGCCTCGGGGAAGAAGTCCTCGACGAGGTTGCTCCACGCGTCGCTGCGCTGGATGACGTGGTAGGCGAGGGACTTGGTCTCCTCGCGGACGCTGTTGCGGCTGCGGCCGGTGGTCGTGGCCATGCGGTCCTCGAAGAGGAAGCGGTGGATGCCGCCGAAGATGTTCCGCGCGGCCGGCTCCTTCAGGGCGCGGGCGCGGACGTCCTCGACGGGGACCGCGTACTGGCTGGTGAGCATGGCGCGCTGTTCGTCGAAGGGGAAGCCGGGGAAGGCGTCCTGCAGCCCGTAGGTGTTGATCGCGTCGGCGCCGATCGCCTGCAGCAGCGTCTCCAGCTCGACGCCGTACGTCGCCACGTCCGCGTCGCCGACGCCGACGAGGTCGCTGAAGACGTGGCCGTCGGAGCAGATGGTGATGCGGGCGCCCGGCTCGTAGTAGTGGCGGGTGTAGTCGCACAGCTCCTGGAGGAACTCCAGCGAGACGCGCTCGGCCATGTCCGGCAGGGTGCCGAGGACCTTCTCCGGGTTCGGCGACTTGGCCGGGAACGCCGGGATCACGAAGTGGACGGGAACGCCCTGTTCGATGAAGTGCTCGACCTTGGGCCGGTGCAGCGCGAAGCACTGCTCGCAGCCTCCGGCGGCGCAGTCGGCCGCGGCACCGTGGGCGAGACGGCGGAAAGAGAAGACCAGACGGAGTATCTCATCCGCGGGTGAACCGGACATCGTTCCCTCCTTGAGGGATGGGTGGGTGCGGTCATCGGGTGGCGCGCAGTCGGATGCCGGCGGCGCCTGCCGCGGCCTCCAGCGCGTCGAGGCTGGGCAGTTCGAAGTCGGGCGCCTGCCCGGGGTCGGGTCGGCCGTACCCGAAACCGACCCACGCCGCGGGCATGCCGGCGGACGCCGCGGCGGCGAGGTCGTGCCTGCTGTCGCCGACCATCAGGCCGGCCGAGCCGCCGGCCAGTTTCAGCGCGTGGTGCAACGGCTCCGGCGACGGCTTGCGGCCGACCGGGTCGTCCCCCGTCACCACGGCGTCGAACGCGCCGTCGAGGCCGAGCGCCCGGAGCAGGGCGTGCGTCACGCCGCCGGCCTTGTTGGTGCACAGCGCGGTGCGGATCCCCACGGTCCGCAGCCGGTTCAGCAGCTCCTCCGCCCCCGGGTACGGCCGGGACTCCTCGGCGGGGGAGGCGGCGTACCCCGTCAGGTACGCCTCCTGCGCCCGCGCCACGACCGCGGGCCCCACGTCGCGCCCCGACGCGCGGACGGAGGCGTCGACGAGCGCCGTGCCGCCCTCGCCCACGCGACTGCGGACCTCCGGGTGGGTCAGGACGGGCAGGCCGTGGGCGCGCAGCGCGGTGTTGACCGCGCGGACGATGTCGTCGAGCGTGTCGACCAGGGTGCCGTCGAGATCGAAAAGGACCGTGTCCACGGATCGCAGGCCGGTTTCCGTGGTTTCCGTGCGCGTAGTGATGTCGGCCTCAATTCCTCGGTGGGGGTGCGGGGTGGCAGCGGAATTACCAATACCGCTCGTACGGCTGTTTCCGGCCACGGAGATCGAACCGCCCCGCGGTGCACGTCAAAGGGGCGCGCCGATGACGTGGTGCCGCCGGGTGGGACCGCGGGGGGCGTCGTGCCGGGGAAGGGCGAAAGGTGCCGAGGGCGCCCCTGAGCATGCCGAACAGCCCAGCTGAGCTGGGCAGATGAGCGCATTGCATTTCAGAGGAGCGCGGTTCATCATCGCTTTACGCGGTGTTTACGCGGAAAACGCGAAGCCCCCCGGAGGTGCTGCCCGAAGCGGGCATGAAACACCAACCTGGAGCCCATCTTCTTGGCGTGCGGGGGTTTTTGTCAAGGGCCGACCGGCGTCGCCGGCGGGTGGGAACGGAATGGTATCGACCTGGTAGTGGGGACCCTCAGGCTCATTGATGCCGTCGTCATACGCTTGCAGAGGATGCCCCATGCCATGTGCCGCTATTCCCGCCTATAGCCCGAGCACCCGGGTGACCCCCCGGCGGATCACCAGGAACCTGGTCGCGCTCGGGGAGCTGTACAACGAGCTGACGCACTCCCTCACCTCGTCGAGGTCCTCGCGGGGGGTGGTCGAGCGGGTGAGGGAACGCGGCGCGCCCGGCATCCCGCTCAACACCCACGCCGTGGACCTCAGAGACCGAATACGCGGCGTGCTCGCGAGTTGGGCGGCGGTGGTCCGGGAGGAACGGGGGGTGCAGGCCCCGACCCGCAACACCGTGGCGCTCCTCGCCTTCCTCAGCCACCACGCGGGCTGGCTGGCCGGGCACCAGGCGGCGGGGGACCTCGTGACCGAGACCGACGAACTGGTCAAGTCCGCCTGGTCGGAGCTGTCCGGCCGCAGCGACCGGCACATGGTGATCGGCCCGTGCGTACGGCCCGGCTGCCACGGCACGCTCGTCGCGCACCTCGGCTCCGGCGCCCCGTCGGGCCGGGCGGCCATCACGTGCTCCGTCGAGCGCGGGCACACCTGGACGCCGGACCTGTGGCACACCCTGCACGAGGCGCCCGCGCGCCCCGGCCGCGGTCCCGTCGGGCTGACCGCCCAGGACATCTCCGCCGGCTGGCGCATCGCCTCCGGCACGGTGTACTGGCTGGCCAACACCCACCGCTGGCGCCGCCACAAGAACGGCCGCCGCGTCTTCTACCACCGCGACGACGTCCTGGCCACCATGAGGGCGCGCGCCGCGGGCGCGCTGGACGGGGCGCCCACCGGGCACACCGCGTAGCTCCGCGTCACCGTTCACCCCGTCCACCTCCTCCCTCTCCGTGTCGGTCCCCCGGGGGGCCGCCCTCTGCCAAGGGCGGCCCCTCGCCGCCCGTCAGGGCACCCTCTCCGGTTCCGTCACTCCCGGAGGGGGACCGGCCGGGGTCGCCGCCGCCGGCCGGGCCGCCGGCGCGGAGACGTCCCCGGCCACCGTCCCGGCCGCTGCCCCGGCCGGTGAACGGTGGTCGAAAGCGATCAACGGATCGCCCGTCAGCGGGTGTTCCACCACGGCGGCCCGCACGCCGAACACCTCGGCGAGCAGCTCCGGCGTCAGCACCTCGTGGGGTGTCCCCGACGCCACCACCCGCCCCCGGTGCAGCACGTGCAGCCGGTCGCAGACCGACGCCGCGGCGTTCAGGTCGTGCAGCGACACCAGCGTCGTGCGGCGCTGCTCGCGCAGGAGCGCCAGGAGCTCCACCTGGTGCAGCACGTCGAGGTGGTTCGTCGGCTCGTCCAGGACCAGCACGTCCGGGTCCTGCGCCAACGCCCGCGCCAGCAGCACCCGCTGACGCTCGCCGCCGGACAGCGCCGAGAACGACCGGCTCCGCGCCTCCGCCATGCCCACCTGCGCCAGCGCCCGCGCCACCACCGCCCGGTCGGTGGCGCTGTCCCCGGCGAACGGCCCCTTGTAGGGGGTGCGGCCCATCATGACGATGTCGCCGACCGTCAGCTCGAAGTCGCTCGTCCGCTCCTGCGGCAGCGCGGCCACCTGCCGCGCCGCCTGCACCGGCGACAGGTCCCACACGTCGCGGCCGTCGACCACCACCCGGCCCGCCGCCGGCTTCAGGTGCCGGTACACGGTCCGCAGGACGCTGGACTTGCCGCTGCCGTTGGGGCCGACGAGGCCCGCGATCTCGCCGTCGCCCGCGACGAGGTGCACACCGGACACGACGGCCCGGCCCGCGTAGGCGACGCTCAAGTCCTCGACGGAGACGTTCACGATGTCCTCCCGAGCCGCCGGTCGAGCAGGTAGAGCAGCGCGGGCGCGCCGATCAGCGAGGTGACGACGCCCACCGGCAGTTCCTCCCCGTCCAGGGCGACGCGGCACACCAGGTCGACGATCACCAGCAGCACCGCGCCGAACAGCGCCGACACCGGCAGCAGCCGGCGGTGGTCGGCGCCGACGAGGAGGCGGCACGCGTGCGGCACCATCAGGCCGACGAAGGCGATCGCCCCGGAGACGGCGACCAGGATCCCGGTCAGGACGCTCGTCACCACGAACAGCTCGCGCCGCAGCCGGGCCGGGCTCACGCCGAGGCCCGCGGCCGTCTCGTCGCCCATCATCATCGTGTTCAGCGGCCGGGACCGCGCCTGGAGCAGCAGCAGCGCCACCGGCACGGCCAGCGCCGGCACGGCCAGCGTGTCCCAGCTCGCCCCGCCGAGGCTGCCCATCAGCCAGAACAGCACGCCCTGCGTCTGCTGTTCGTCGCCGGCCCGCAGCACCAGGTAGCTGGTGAACCCGGTGAGGAACTGCCCGATGCCCACCCCGGCGAGCACCAGCCGCAGGGGCGAGAAGCTCCCCCCGCGCCGGGCGATCAGCCAGACGAGCGCGAACGTGCCGAGGGCCCCGGCGAACGCCGCCCCCGACACCCCGAGGCCCAGCGCGCCGCCCGCGCCCAGCCCGAGCACCAGCGCGCCCACCGCGCCCAGCGACGCGCCGCTGGAGATGCCCAGCAGGTACGGGTCGGCGAGCGGGTTGCGCACGAGCGCCTGCACCGCCGTCCCGATCAGGCCCAGACCCGCGCCGACGACGGCGGCCAGCAGGGCGCGCGGCAGCCGCAGCTGCCAGACGATCAGGTCGGAGGTGCCGGGCCGGGGCGCCTCGCCGGTGAGCCGCCGCAGCACCACGGACCACACCTCGCGGGGCGCGATGTCCGTCGACCCCCACGCCACGGCGAACGTCAGCGCGGCCAGCAGCGCCGCGCCGAGGACGGCCGCGAGCAGCCCGGCGGGCACGTGGCGTACGCCGGTCGCCTTCCCCGCGGCCTTCGCGGCGTCCTTCCCCGGGGGCCGCCCGGGCGCCGGCTCCCCGGCCGCGGGCGGGGGCCCGGCCGTGGCCTCCTTGGTGGGCATCAGCGGTCGGCCCTCACCTTGCCGGGGTACAGGGTCGCGGCGATGCGGTGCACGGTGTCGGCGTTCCGCACACCCGCGATGGTCGTGACCTCGGACCCGATCCTCAGGAACCTGTCCTCCTTGACGGCCTTCAGCCCGCTGGTCGCGGCGTTGCCCCGCAGCCAGGCGCGGGCCTCGTCGTACGCCTTCTCCGTCGCGGCGGCGCTGCCGCGGTTGCGGACGGCGAGCTGGATCCAGTCCGGGTCCGCCGCGACGACGTCCTCCCAGCCGACCGGCTTGAACGTGGCGTCGCAGTCGGCGAAGACGTTCCGCGCCCCGGCCAGCGAGATCACCGCGTTGGCGATCTGCCGGTTGCAGACCGCGATGGGCTGCTTGGTGCCGGCGTCGTAGTCGAAGAGGAAGTAGGTGGGCCGGTCCTTCTCGGGCGTTTGGCCGACGGCCTTCCGGACGGCGCCGACCTTCCGGTCCATCGCGTCGACGAGTGCGGTCGCCTTCGCGGACGTACCCGTGATGGCGCCGAGCGTCCGGATGTCCTCCGTCACCTTGCCGAGGTCGGTGACGGGCCCCTTCGCGGAGCCCGCGCAGGCGGTCGACTTCAGGTACACGTGCCTGATGCCGACGGCCTCGAACTCCTTCTCCGTCGGCACGTCGCCCATGCCGTGGCCGCCGCGGTTCACCGAGGCGAAGGTGTCGATGTAGAGGTCGGCGCCGGAGCCGAGCAGCTTCTCCTTGGGGATGACGCTGTCGCTGAGGACCTTCACCCGCTGCGCCGGGGCGTCCAGCTCGGCGGGGAGGGCGCCCTTGGCGGGCGGGAAGCCGGTGCCGACGACCTTGTCGCCCACGCCGAGGCGCAGCAGCAGCTCCAGACTGGAGGCGTTGCTCGTGACGATCTTCTCCGGAGCCGCCGTGAACGTCGTCTTCCCGCCCTCGCAGTCCGTCACCTCGACGGGGTAGCCGGCCCCGCCCGCACCGCCGGTCGCGGCCGTCGCCCCCGGACCGTCGTCGCCGGTCCCGCAGCCGACCGCGGCGAACGCCAGGAGGGCGGCGGTACCGCACCACAAACGACGCTGCATGAAGAACTCCTGACTCCATCTTTCCGAGGCGGGCCGAAAACGACCCCGGACAGGTAGTCGGAGCATCGCCCGTGCGAGTTCCCGGCGCGCGGCGAATAACCGTCGTCCTGCTGCGCGGACGGCCCTCGGCGGCCGGCACCCGTTCGATTACAGTGCTGCGCCGGAGCCATGTCGCGGGGGAGGGGCCTGTCGGTGAGTACCACAGCGGCGACCGTCTGGGGCCGGGCCGAACAGCAGGACTTCCGCGCCCGGGTACGGGGCTGCCTGCTGGGCGGTGCGATCGGGGACGCCCTCGGCGCGGGCGTGGCGCGCCTGCCCGTCGAGGCGATCCGCGAGCTGCACGGCGCGGACGGGCTCACGGACCTGGCGCCCGCCCACGGCCGGCGCGGTGCCGTCACGTACGCCACCCAGCTCGGCCTGTTCACCGTCGACGGGCTGATCCGCGCCCAGGTGCGCCGGGACACCGGCGCCTGGCACCCGCCGACCGACCTGCACCGCGCCTACCTGCGGTGGGCGGCGACCCAGCGCGACTGGGGCCCGGACGAGCGGCGCAAGGACAACGGCTGGCTCGCCGCGCAGGAGTGGCTGTACACCCGCCGCGATCCGCCCCGCGCCTGTCTGACGGGGCTGGGCGACGAGGTCCTCGGCACGCTGGCCGCACCGAAGAACCCGGCCGCCCGGGACGCGGGCGCCCTGGTCCGGTCGGCGCCGTTCGGGCTGCTGGTGGGCTGGGAGCCGCACCTG
This sequence comes from Streptomyces changanensis, assembly GCF_024600715.1. Lineage (NCBI taxonomy): Bacteria > Bacillati > Actinomycetota > Actinomycetes > Kitasatosporales > Streptomycetaceae > Streptomyces > Streptomyces changanensis. The sequence continues at coordinate 2,858,574 of NZ_CP102332.1, read as the reverse complement.
GTGTGCCAGTTGGCGGTGGAGTGCGCCACGCAGACGCACGGCCACCCCGCGGCGTACCTGGCCGCCGGCGCGTACGCGGTGGTGGTGCACGGGGTGGCGCGGGGCCTGGACGTGGAGTCGGCGGTGCGCGGCGCGCTGGCGCAGCTGCCGGAGCGGCCCGACCACGAGCCGGTGGCCGCCGCACTGGAGCGGGCGGTCGCCGCGGTGCGCGAGGGCGTGCCGACACCCGACCGGATCGCGTCGCTGGGCGACACGGACGGGGAGGCCGCGGAGGACGCCCTGGGGATCGCCGTGTACTGCGCGCTGGTCGCCGAGGACGTACCGCACGGGCTGCGCCTGGCGGTGAACCACGACGGCCCGTCGGAGGTGACGGGCGCGCTCGCGGGCGCCCTGCTGGGGGCGCTGCACGGCGAGACCGCCCTGCCGCCGGCCTGGCTGGCCGAGCTGGAGGGGCGGTCCACGCTGCTGGAGCTGGCCGACGACTTCGCCCTGGAGATGACGCAGGGCCCGGCGCTGCACGGCCCGTCGGCGGCGTCGCCGGGCTGGCTGGCCCGCTACCCGCGCGGCTGAGCGGCGGCCGGCGAGCCGGCGCCGGTGGACCCGGCGTCGGGGGTTCCGGTGTCGGGCGACCCCGCGCCGGGTGATCCGGCGCCGGGGGCCTCGGTGTCGGGCCCACCGGTGTCGGAGCCGTCGGCTTCGGTGTTGATCCGGTCGAGCACGGCGTCCCGTTCGGGCGTGTCCTCGGGCTTCAGGTGGCCGAGCAGGACGTACAGGACGAGGGACGTGGCGACCGGCGACACGATCTGGATCTGCAGTTCGACGCCGTCGAGGCCGTAGTTGGTGAGCCAGAAGGCGAAGAGTCCGGCGGCCCAGGAGACCAGCGCGGCGGTCGGGCCGGAGCGGCGGAAGGGCCGCAGCAGACCCAGCATGAACGGGATGGCGATGGGCCCCATCAGCCCGGCCACCCACTTGATGACGACGGTGATGATGTCCTTGAAGGCGGGCGAGTCGACCTGGGTGGCGATGCCCATCGACAGCGCGAGGAACGCGACGGTCGACCACCGGGCGGCGAGCAGCGCCGCCCGGTGGGACCAGCCGCGCGCGGCCTTCGACAGGACGGGGGCGATGTCCCGGGTGAAGACGGCCGCGATGGCGTTGGCGTCGGAGGAGCACATCGCCATCGTGTGGGAGAAGAAACCGACGACGACCAGCCCGAGCAGGCCGTGCGGCAGCAGCTCGCCCGTCATCAGCGCGTACGCGTCGGAGGCGTCGGCCTTCTCCGGCGTGACCAGCAGGGGCGCGCACCACATGGGGAAGAAGAGGACGAGCGGCCAGACGAGCCACAGCGCCGCCGAGAGCCACGCGGACCGGGTGGCCTCCCGGGCGCTGGGCGTCGCCATGTAGCGCTGCGCCTGGTTCCACATGCCGCCGTTGTACTCGAAGGTCTTGATGAAGAGGTACGCGAGCAGGAAGGTCATCGTGTACGGCCCGGCGGTGGGTTCCGCGTGGCCCTGGAGCTCGGGCCGGTCCCACACCGTCCACAGCGCGCTGAAGCCGCCGAGTTCGGCGAGGACGGCGGCGAGCATGGCGATCCCGGCGAGGAACTGGATGACGAACTGGCCGAGTTCGGTGAGCGCGTCGGCCCACAGCCCACCGACGGTGCAGTAGACGCCCGTGACGACACCGGTGATGAGGATGCCCTGGTTGAGGGAGATGCCGGTGAAGACGGAGAGCAGGGTGGCGATGGCGGCCCACTTCGCGCCGACGTCGACGATCTTCAGCAGCATCCCGGACCAGGCGAGGGCCTGCTGAGTGCGCAGGTCGTACCGGTTCTTCAGGTACTCCAGCGGGGACGCGACGCGCAACCGGGAGCGGAGCCGGTTGAGCCGGGGCGCGAAGAGCCGCGCGCCGATGGCGATGCCGACGGCGATGGGGAAGGACCAGGTGACGTACGAGGTGACGCCGTAGGTGTAGGCGATGCCCGCGTACCCGGTGAACATGACGGCGCTGTAGCCGGACATGTGGTGGGAGATGCCGGAGAGCCACCAGGGCATGCGGCCGCCCGCGGTGAAGAAGTCCCCGACGTCGTCGATGCGTTTGTGGGACCAGAGCCCGATCGCCACCATCACGCCGAAGTAGCCGATGAGCACAGCCCAGTCGAGACTGTTCATTGCCCCCTCCAGGGGTCCGCCTTGTGAACGCCACGGCACTTCGTCAGTACGGTGCGGACCAGCGGCACCCCGTGCGGGAGCGGGGCTTTCGGGGATTGAACCGTCCGGGCGGGCAAGCGGTCAAGACCCTTCCGGGTCATGGACATGAACAGCAGTCACCGGCTGGAACGTCTTTGCCGGTTCTTGACCTTCGGGCCCGTTGTCGGCGGCGCAGGGGGCGTCGGACGATGACCGGACGCTTCGTCAGGCCGTCGGCACCCCGTGCGCGCGGGCCGGCGCGCACGCGCCGCGGCTCGGTGCGCGCATGACGACGGCCGCGCGGGATGCGGGTCCCGTGCGGCCGTGGAGAGGAGGAGGACAGGCTCGTACGCCGTGGTCCGTGGCGGGGAGGCGGGGACCGGCGGCTCGCGCTCAGAGGTCACACTGCCGGGTACTGACCGGTATGTCGACCAAGTTCACAGAAAGGGCCGGAAAAGGGACCGGCAAGAAATGGGGGCGGGGAGTGGGGGCGTCGTCGCGGGTGGGCCCGATCCCTCTCGGCCGGGGACGGCGGACCAGTCGAGAGGGCTCCGTCGCGACGTGGGGGGGCAGGAAGGGGTGCGGCTCAGAGCGAGCCGGCGCCCACCTCGCGGACGAAGGCGTTCCACGCGCCCGGTACGAAGGAGATCGACGGGCCCGCGGGCACCTTGGAGTCGCGGACCGCGATCGAGGCGACGGCGGGGGACTTGACCTCGACGCACGCGCCGTTCCCGCCGGAGTAGGAGGACTTCGTCCAGGTGTCCGTGGCGCCCTGAATAATGGCCATGATTGTTCACTCCGGTTCTGGCTGGTTCTGGCTGGCAGGAGTCGCGCCAACCGTCAGGCTGGCGTGATCGACGCTACTCGCCCACCCTCCGGGTCCGGGGCGGTCGTTCACTCATCCGGATGGCATGTTCCCGTCCGGTCTACCGTCGGCGGCCGGTGGGGGTGTACCGTGCCGATCCTCGTACTGTCGGATCGGTTGTTTCCGGATGAACCCCGACATTCGGCCCGTGGAGCCTGGCGCCTGTGGGCAGCCGCGCCGCAGGGCCGCGCGGCTCCGTGGCGCCGCGACGCGGCCCCCGGCCCGCCGGCTCGGCTCTCGGCGTGGTCCTTGGCCGCCGGCTCAGCTCTCGGCGTGGTCCTTGGCCACCGCCGCGACGAACTGCCGGGTCTGCTCCACCCCCAGCGCCTGCGCGCGCAGGTGCTCGTACATGACGCTGTACCGCTGGACGTCGTTCGGCTTCTCCAGGTACAGGTCGCTGGTGACGCCCTCGATGTAGACGACCGACGAGTCCGTCGCGTCGGGGAACTCCAGGATCGCGTAGTGCCCGCTGATGCCCGGGTGCGCGCCCATCTCGAACGGCAGCACCTGCACCGTCACGTGCGGCAGGTGCGACAGCTCGATCAGCGACTCCAGCTGCTCCACCATCACGTCCCGGCCGCCGACGACCCGGCGCAGCGCCGACTCGTCGATCACCGCCCACAGGCGCAGCGGTTTCTCCACGTCGTGGACGCGGTCCTGGCGGCGCGTACGGACGTTGACCCGCTTGTCGATCTCCGACACCGGCGCCTCCGGCAGCGCGCCGTTGATGACGGCCTCCGCGTACGCCCGGGTCTGGAGCAGCCCCGGCACGATCTGCGGCTCGTAGACGCGCAGCGACGCGGCGTCGGTCTCCAGGCCGATGTACACGCTGTAGGGGATGTCGCCGAACGCGTGCCACCAGCCCTGCTGCCGCGAGTCCTTCGCCATCTGCATGAGCGAGTCGACGATCCGCCGGTCCTCGACCTCGTACACCCCGCACAGGTCCCGCACGTCGCGCTGGCTGATCGAGCGGCGGCCGTTCTCCAGCCGGCTGATCTTCGACTGGGAGACGAGCAGCCGCTCGGCGACCTCCTCCGCCGTCATGCCCTTCTGCTCGCGCAGCCGGCGGAGCTCCATGCCCAGTCTGCGTCGCCTGACGGTGGGGTTGACATTGGACGCCACGGGAACTGCACCTCCGGCTGCCTGGCTGTAGCTGGCGTTGCTCTGCGTATCTACTGCTCAGCAGACTGCCACCAAAGGGCGTGTGGCGCTGGAGAATTGCCACACGGGTGAGCGAACGCGAACGCGCGGGACGGCCGTGCGGGCCGCCCCGCGCACCCGTGCGACTCCCGACCGGGCCGTGTGGGACGCCGGTGCGGTGGACGTGCGGTGGTGCGGGCGTACAGGTGTCGCTCCCGTACCGGGGTGCCGCGTACGGGCGGCGGTGCCGCGTACGGGCGGCGGTGCCACGTACGGGCGGCGGTGCGGGTGGTGCGTGCGGGTGGTGCGCGTGGTGCCGGTGGTTCAGCGCGCGGCGACGCGGGCCATGGGCCCGGGGTGCGACGCCGTCCGCATCGGGACGGTGGCGGCCGGCCGGCCTGGACCTCCCGGGGCCGGCGGACGGCGCTGCGGAGCGCCGACGCCGTTCTGGACGTCCATCACGGCGTGCGCCACGAGGCCGCCCATCGGGTCGTGCCGGATCAGGTCCCGGAGCCGGGAGCGCGACGAACGCCCCTCGTTACCGGGGTAGAGGTGCTTGCCCAGGCCGACCGCGTGCGCGAGCGCGGCCAGGGCGGCGGTCCGCGGGTCCGGCGGTACGCCGGTGCGGATCGCGCTGTCCAGCCGGGACCTGATCTCCCGGCTGATGGCGGTGTCCGTCGCCTGGTAGCGCGTCGTCGGCAGCACCCCGCACATCTGGCTCTCCACGGCGTGGACCATGCCGCAGCGCTCCAGGTGCGAGAGGTACGTCTGACGCAACCCCAGCCGGGGTCCGCCTATCCAGTGGACCGCCCGTACCGGGCTGCCGCGTCTGCGCAGCAGTTCCAGTGCGGAGTCCAGCGTCGGATCTCCTGTCGGCCGTGGCATCACCACGGCGATACGATCCCCGTCAGGGGCTATCCGTCCTGCCAGAGCCAGCTCCACTAGCTGTGCTCCGGCGAGGCCGAGGTCGAGCGACTGCGGCTGCGCTGTGGTACCCGTGGCCGGGTCCAGAGCGAGCAGCAGAAGCTCCTCCGGAAGTGTTCTGCGGCTCCTGCCCATCCATGCCTCCCCGCGTGGATGAATGACAGGGTGACCCCTCTCACATTCATCTGTCGAGAGCGCCTGGGTGCTTCGTGCGGGAACCGGCAGGTATGTCGTTCTCGTCTAGCACGGGGGCCGAGGGGCTCACACAGGACACTGGTACACGGTTCGGACAACGCGTTGGTTGGAGGCACGGTGGCGGGCGAGTCCCCCGACAAGTCGGAGCAGCGGAAGTCTCCGGGGGAGACGGCTGCGGGCGGTCGCGATCCGCGGCTCGCCGCCTTCGGCGAGGCGCGGACCGGTGCGAGGCCGGCTGGGGTGGACCAGCCGACCGCGGTGTTCAAGGCGCCGAAGCTGACGGAGCCGGAGCCGGCGCGGGAGCCGGCACGGGACGGGGCGGCTTCGCCCGACACGGCGAAGGCGGCGGCCGACCGGGCGGAGCCGTCGAAGCCGTCGGACGCGTCGGACGCGTCGGAGGGGTCCGCCGGGGAGCGTACGGCTGCCGCCGGGGGCGCGACCGTGCCCGAGGCGCGGGAGTCGTCGGACGCCGACACCGCCGACTCCGCTGGGGCCGCCGACCCCACGACCCCGGCCGACACCGATGCAGGTGCCGACGCCGGTGCCGGTGCCGACGCCCCGGAGGCGGCCGCCGTGGACACCGCCGATGATGAGGCCGAGCCCGAGGCCACCGAGGCCGCTTCGGACGCGCGCGCCGACGGCGACCGCGCCGGCGACCGCGCCGGCGACGGCGACGGCGAAGACCGCGACGGTGACGATGACCGCGACGACGAGCAGGAGGACCCCGCCCCGGCTGCGACAGCCGAGCGCAACGTCGACCAGCCCACCGCGGTCTTCAGCACCGTCCGGAAGCCCGCCGCGCGGGTCGACCAGCCCACGACCGCGCTCAAGGCGCTCACGCCGAGGTCCCCGGCGTCCTCGGGGAAGACCCCGTCGGACGACGAGCCCGCCGCCGTGACGGCCACGCCGACCCCCGCGAAGGGCAAGGGCAAGGCCCCGGCGGGCGAGGACGCGGACGAGGCCCCCGCCGGCAGGACCGCCCCCAAGTGGGCCACCGGCGGCACCCGCGACACGAGCGCCCGCGACACCGCCGACGGTGACACCGACACGGACACCGCCGGTGCCGACACCGCCGACGACGAGTCCGACGGGCGGCCGAGCACGTTCGTGCCGCTGCGCACCGACGACGTACGCCCCGCCGCGCCCAAGCGCGCCACGGGCACCCCCGAGACGCAGGCCCGCGCCACGGCGACGTCCGCCGGGCCGACGCCCGACACGGCGGCCTCCGGCAAGGCGATGTCCGCCGGGCCGACGTCCGGCAAGGCGACGGCTTCCGACAAGGCGACGGCGTCCGCCGGGGCGACCGCGTCCGGCAAGGCGACGGCGTCCGCCGGGGCGGCGTCCACCGTGCCGCCGCGTGCCGCCGCCCCGAACGAGATCACCGCCGAGACTCCCGCGCCGCCCGCGTCCCTCGCCGAGGCCGAGCGCACCAAGCAGCAGCCCATGCCGCCGCTCCCGCCGCTGGACCTCCTGGCGGAGCTGACGAACACGCCGCCCCCGCCGGAGACACCGGTGCGGACGCTCGTGCGCCGGGTCAAGATCTGGTCCCCGCTGGTCCTCCTCCTGGTGATCGTCTTTGCGGTCGTACAGATGCTGCGGCCGCTGCCCGCCCCGTCGCTGAGCCTCTCCGCCGACCCCACGTACACCTTCGCGGGCGGGAAGCCGGCCATGCCGTGGCCCACCGAGGGCCAGGGCGCGGTCGAGGTCGAGGGCGTCGGCCTGATCGGCACGTACGGCCCGCAGAAGCCCGCGCCGATGGCGAGCGTCGCCAAGACGATGACGGCGTACGTGCTCCTGCGCGACCACCCGATCAAGAGCAAGAGCGCCGGTCCGAAGATCGAGATCGACCAGCTGACCGAGGAGCAGGCGAGCAACCCCGACTGGTCCGTCGCCCCCGTCAAGAAGGGGCAGGTCTACACGCAGGGCGAGCTGCTCCAGCTGCTGATGATCCGTTCCGCGAACAACGTCGCCCACCTGCTGGCGCGCTGGGACGCGGGGTCCGAGGAGGCGTTCATCAAGAAGATGAACACCACCGCCAAGGACCTCGGCATGACGAACACGACGTACACGGACGCGAGCGGCTTCGACAAGGGCACGGTCTCCACCCCGGTCGACCAGCTGAAGCTGGCCAAGGCGGCGATGAAGGACCCGGCGTTCCGCGAGATCGTCGACATGCCGAACGTGACCCTGCCGCAGATCGGCCGGCAGTTGGAGAACGGCAACACCCTCCTGCTGCAGCCAGGCATCTCCGGCGTCAAGACCGGCACGTCCACCCCGGCCGGCGGCAACCTCCTGTGGTCCGCGAACACGGTGGTCGACGGCAAGGTGCGGCGCGTCCTCGGCATCGTCATGAACGTCAAGTCGCCGGCGCTGCTCTCCGAGAAGACGAAGCTGGCCGTCGAGACGTTCAGCCGCGGCCTCATCGATGCCGCCAAGGAGGGCGTCACGTCCGCGGCGGTCGTGAAGAAGGGCGACGTCGTCGGGTACGTCGACGACGGCCTCGGCGGACGTACGCCGGTCGTCGCCACGAAGGACCTGAAGCCGGTCGGCTGGGCCGGGCTGGAGGTCGACCTGATCCTCACCGACGGCGGCAAGGCCGTCCCGCACACGGCGGCCGGGGGCACGGTCGTCGGCGAGCTGGCCGTCGGCTCCGGCGAGGGCCGGGTCAGCGTCCCGGTGGCGCTCCAGCAGGACCTGGCGGAACCCGGCTTCGGCGCCAAGCTCACCCGGATCGGCTGACGCACCGCGCGGCCAGGGCGTCCCGGACCACCGGGGCGCCCTGAGCGCGTCTCGCCGGGAAGCCCGCATCGGGCCGGACCGGGCCGGAGCGGGCCGAACCCCGGGCCGGAGCGGGCCGAACCCCGGGCCGGAGCGGGCCGAGCCCGGGGTCCGGAGCAGGCCGAATCCGGTGCGGAGCAGTCGGAGCGGGTCGGAGCAGGTCGGGGCAGGTGGACCGGGCCCGAGCAGGTCGAAGCAGTCGAAGAAGGTCGGACCAGGGAGCCGAGGAGTGACCACCGCGGAAGGCCCGGGCCCGGACGTGCGGTCCGCGCACCCGTCGCCCACCCACGCGCCGCCCACCCATGTGGCCCGTACACACGTGCCGCCCACACGGGTGCCGCCCGCACGTGTGCCGTCCGCACGCCGCGGGCCCGCGCGCCCGGGATCCGAGCGCCCGGCGCCGGCGGGCCCGCGACGGCTGCGCGCCCACCCCGTCGCGGTGGCGACCGCCCTGGCCGCCGTGCTGCACGTCCTGTGGTTCCTCGCCGTCGCCAACAGTGGCGGCGACCTCGCGGCGCAGGACGCGTGGGCGGACTTCGCGACCCGCCACCCGGGCTCGGCGTACAACCTCTCCTGGTACGGCGGCATGCACACGATGTCGTACAGCGTGCTGTCGCCGTACGTGATGTCGCTGGTCGGCGTGCGGGCGACGATGATGGCCGCCGGGACGGTCTCGGCGGCGCTCACCGCCCTCCTCCTGGTGCGGACCCGCGCCGTCCGCAACCCCCTCGCCTGCGCGCTCGCCGCGGTGTTCGCGCTGCTGTGCAACGCCGTGTCCGGGCGGGTCACCTTCGGCCTCGGGCTGATGTGCGCGCTCGGCGCGGCTGCCGTGGTCTTCGCCTGGCCGCGCCGGTGGCGCCGCCACCACGCCGCGCGGGCGACCGCCGCCGCGCTCCTGGCCGGTACGGCGACCGCCGCGAGCCCGGTGGCGGGCCTGTTCCTCGGGGTGGTGGCCGGTGCCCTGTTCCTGCGGGGCCGACGGCCCGCCGCGTACGCGCTGGGCGTGCCGCCCGTGCTGGTCGTCGCGGCGACGGCGCTGCTGTTCCCGTTCTCCGGTACGCAGCCGATGGGGTTCGGCACGGTGCTGCTGCCGGTGGTGTTCGGCGCGCTGTGCCTGGCGCTCGTGCCGGCGGCGTGGCGGACCGTGCGCGTCGCGGCGGGCCTGTACGTCGCCGGGACGCTGCTGACCTGGCTGGTCGACTCGCAGATCGGTTCCAACGTCACGCGGCTGCCCATGCTGTTCGCGGGCGTGGTGCTGCTCGCGGCGCTGCCGTACGCGACGCGGCGCGGCCGGTACGCGCTGCTCGCCGCCCTGCTGGTGTTCCACGCGTGGATCGGCTTCAAGAGCGTCGACGACGTGCGGCTGACCACGCCGCACACGTCGTGGGCGAGCCGGACGGCGCCGCTCCTGGACGAACTGGAGCGCCGGGGCGCGGAGCGGACCCGCGTCGAGGTCGTCCCGGCCCGCAGCCACCGCGAGTCCAGCGCGCTCGCCCCGCACGTGAGCCTCGCGCGGGGCTGGAACCGCCAGGCCGACATCGAGCGGAACCCGCTCTTCTACGACGGCACCCTGAACGCCGGCACCTACCGCGCCTGGCTGGACCGCTGGGCCGTGCGGTACGTCGTCCTCCCCACGGGCAGGCCCGACACGGGCGCCGAGGAGGAGACCGCCCTGATCGAACGCGGCCTGCCCTATCTGGACCCGGTGTGGTCCGACGGCCACTGGCGCCTGTTCGCCGTCCGCGGCGCGAGCCCCCTGGCCGGCCCGTCGGCGACGGTCGACGCGGCGGCGGCGGACGCCCTCACCCTGCGGGTCGACAGGCCCGGCCGGATACGCGTGAAGGTCCCGTACTCGCCGTGGCTGTCCCTGGTGGACGAGCGGGGTGAGCGGCTGCCCGCCGAGGGCGGCGCGTGCCTGCGGAAGTCCGCGCGGACGGCGGAGGGGGACGAGTGGACCGAGCTGGAGGCGCCCGCGCCGGGCGTGTACCGGCTGGCGTCGCCGTACGGCCTCTTCCCCCGCGGCACCCCCTGCGCCGCCCCGGCCGACTGACGCCGCCTCCCCTCCCCGAGCACCGCCCCACCCACGTACCGACGTACGGTCGCGGGTCGCGGGTCGCGGGGCGCGGGTCACCGCCGACGCGGACCCGCGCACGGCCACCAGCCACGTGCCACGGCCCGGCCGCCCGTCACCGACGCGTGCCCGCGCCCGGCCGCACCGGGCCCGTTCCCGTCGCCGTGCCCGGCCCGCACCCGTGCGCGTAGTGGGCTTGCACCCGTGGGCGTACCCGGCCCGCACCCGTCGCCGTACCCGTACTCGGCCCGCACTCGTGGGCGTACCCGGCCCGTACCCGGCCGGCACGCCGCTTCCCCGTTCCAGGCAGGCGTTCCAGGCGCCGCACCTTTCCGCAGGTCAGGGCTGGCTCGGGCGTTCCAGCGTCCCCCGTTCCCACCGGTGGCTGGCGGGAACGGCGCGCGGCCCCGCAGAGTGAGGGCAGCGCCGCCCGGACCGGGTGGGCCGCTCGACCGGAGGCGGACACCGCCCCGGCTCGACCGGGGCCGTGAGGGCCCCACGGCCGCCAGGAACCGGCGCGCTCGGACGGCGCCACTGCCGCGACCACCACCACACACGCACCACCCGACGGGGGCTTGTTCACCATGCGCACTTCCACCACCACCCGCACCAGCCGCATCCGCCGCACCACCATCGCCGCCGCCCTGCTGACGGCGGCCCTCTCGATGTCCGCCTGCGGTATCACCGAGGTGTCGAAGGACCCGGCGTCCGCCGTGCCGGCCGGCACCGCCGTGACCGCCCCGGCACCGTCCACCGCGCCCGCGACGCCCGGCGCGGAGGCCACCGGCACCCCCGGCACCCCCGGTGGCTCCTCCACGGGCGGCTCCGGTACGGCCGCGCCCTCCGCCCCCGCGGCGGGCAGCGCCACCGCTGACCGGCAGGCCACCGGCGGCACGCCCACCGCCCACCGGCCGAACGGCGGCAGGACCGCCGCCGCGGCCGTCACCACCTGCACCGGCGCCAACACCCGCGTCGTCGTCCAGCGCCCCGCCCGCCCCATCAACCACCTGCTGCTCACCGCCAGCAACAAGAGTTCCGCGCCCTGCGACCTCCACGCCGCGCCGTACCTGCGCTTCGACCAGGCGCACGCCCCGATCGCCGTCGACGACTCGACCCGCCGGCAGAGCGTCATCCGGCTCGCCCCGGGCGGGTCCGCGTACGCCTCCGTCGTGTTGATGGGCGAGCGCACCGGCGGCGAGGTCAACGGCCGCACCGCCTCCCGCCTCGCCGTCCACTTCGCGTCCGCGAACGGCACGGGCTCCACCGGCCCGTCCGCGCAGCTGACCCTCCCGTCCGGCACGTACCTCACCGACGACGCCCGGGTCATGCACTGGACGGACGACTTCGACGAGGCCGCGGCGTACTGACCCGCGATCACACCACCCGCCCCACCACCCCTCACCACACACGGCGACCGGAGAACGACAGCATGAAGAACACCCGCAGGCACCGCGTACGACGCACGGCGACCGCCGCGCTGCTCTCCCTGGGCGTGGCCCTCGGCCTGGCCACCCCCTCCGCGCAGGCCGTCGAGGGCGGCACGACGATCGAGTCGCGGTGGGGATCCGGCATGGCCCAGGTGTGGGAGTCGACGTCCGGCGGCCCCGCGTACCGGTGCAGCGGCAGCGTCGTCGGTCCGATCAAGGTCCTGACGGCCTCACACTGCTTCCCGCAGGGCGCGGACTTCAGCGACTACTACGTCCTGGTCGGCCACACCGAGAAGGGCAAGGGCCACCGCATCCGGATCGGCAACGTCAACCGGCACCAGGACCTCGCCGTCGCCAGCCTCACCGCCGACGTACGCCGCTACCCCGAGGTCCAGCACGTCGAGCTGCAGACCAGGCTGGAGCCCGTACCGGGCGAGTACGGCCTCGCCCTCGGCTGGGGCCGCACCTGCCTGTCGTGCCCCGGCTCGGTCAAGCTCAAGCAGGCGAAGGTCAGGATCATCGACTACACCCGGGACCTCGCCGGCGGCCCGGCCTACCGCGTCTTCAGCTCCCCGAAGAACGGCGCGCTGCGCAACGGCGACTCGGGCGGCCCCATGTACTGGAACGGCAAGCAGATCGGCGTGGTCTCCGACGACGGCGGCCAGAACGACCCGGTCCACGCGGGGATCTCGCTCTTCGACGACGCGGCGGAGCGGTACCTCACCGACATGCACGTGCCGATCAACAGGCCCTGGTGACACCCCCGCCGACCCCGCCACCCGCCACCCACCACTCACCGCCACACCTGCCCCGTGCCACCGGCACCGACGGAAACCGGGAACCACCCATGAACGACACCACCCGACGGACGGCCTTGTCCCTGGGGGCCCTCGCCACGCTCGTCGCCGCCCCGACCGCCCAGGCCGCCGACACGATGTGCGCGACGGCCGGGTACCTGGAGGAGTCCGCCGTCTGCATCTACGACAAGCCCAACGGCTACCAGGGCGTCCTGTACGCGGGCGACGACATGCGCGAGCACCGGGTGGAGTTCGCCCTCCTGTGCCGGCGGGACGACCGCGTGTACGGCGGCACGTCGTACAAGGTCACCACCAAGGTCCTCGACTGGACGTTCGCCGTCCCCCGCCAGGGCTACTGCTCGTTCCAGGTGAAGGACCTCACCCGCGGCAAGACCTGGCGCACCCCGTCCATCCACCGCTGACCCACCCGCCGGGGGCGGCTCCCGAGCCGCCCGCGCCACATCCCCTCCGCGCGGTTCGGCCCCGCGGAGGGTACGGCCGTTCCTGTGTTCCCTCTGCCAGGGGCCCCGTTGGCAGGACTCAACAGCGTTGTGCCGCCACAGCGCCAGTGTAGGTATCGAGTGTGAGGTCCTTCGGCTCGATCCCCAGCTCTGCCAGTACCGCGCGGACATCGGCGAGGGCGGCGGCAACCTCGTGTTCGGCAACGAGGGCTTCGACCTCCAGAAACGTCCCGTCGATGTCCGGTACCCGGACGAGCGTGGCGACCATGTGCCGACCTCGCGCCTGGAACTCGTAGTTGCGACAGTGCTTTTCGAAGGCGATCACTTCGACGTGTCCCAGACCCCGGAGAATCGCATGCGCCGCGTCGGCGTCGCCGACGACCGTCTCATGCTCGGGCTTGGAACCGGACTCGGAGTCGACCGCGGCGTCCTTGAACGTGATCAGGGTGTGAGCGCTGCCGGCGCCCTGCACGGTTCGCACCCTCAGTTCCTGATCGGCATGGCCCAGCGAGCCGTCAGGGCGGTCGTAATAGGTATCGCGGTAGACCTCGATCCGAGCTGTGGCCAGCTCGTCCAGCCGGCGCATGACCGCCTCGGGCGCGTGCACACGCGCTTTCAGCTCCGCCTCGATCACGCCGTCCCCTTTCTGTCAGACCGTTCGCTCGGCCTCGTCGATGACCGCCTCGAACATGCGGCGGAACCCCCGGAACAGAGGGCCCTGAGGTGTCTCCATGACCTTGTAGGTGGCCGACTCGTGACCCTCCCAGCCGGTGTCGAAGGCGCCGACGAACATCGTGGCGTCCGTGCGGATCACACGCCAAGTGGGCAGAGTGCGATACCGGTACACGCTGATGTCACAAACGTCGGTGAGCTCCCGTAGGCGGGCCTCGGCGAGACACACGCCGCTGGCCAGGGACTCCGCCGATTCGCCGATCTCGGCTGCACGGCGTGCGAGCACTGGTGATTCCGGATCCAACAGGGCAACCCGAACGCGGATTCCCTTTCCTCCAGTTCGCCGAGAGAGGCACGTCCGCAGCAGTGAGTCGTTCAAGCCGATCAATCCGAGACCCCGAACGGCCAGGACGTCCAACTCCCGCGCCTCGCTCGTTTGGTTCCGGATGTCCTGAGCTGCCGAGGACTGGGCCGCGTACACGCGGACGACCTCGGGAAAGGCTGCGAGGTCGTAAGCCGCTCCGTCCCCGCACCGTTCACCACCGGCCGCGAGGCCAAGCAGATGGCGTGCGCCATCAGGCATGCGCAGACCGTGCGCGATCCGCTCGTACACGTCGAGTCTGGAGACTTCACGACGCCCGTTGATGATCTCGTTGACGCGTGCCTGCGTCATCCCTGCAGCCGTGGCGATGCGAGCTTGGCTTGCTCCGGTGTACTGCTGGACGTGCCGGAACACCGCCCCGATGTCACGCACCCGCAAGGCCTGCCGAACTCCCGCATGCTCCCAGGCCCAACCCGGTAACTCGATCGGTTCCAACACGGTCGACATGCAGCAGCTCCCGGTATGCGCGATGGGGATGGCAAGTCATCCCAGCGTGAGATTACCGATGTGGGCTTGGTTCGACACACTGCGTCACAAGATTCTGTGTGCGTCACACCCCCGCGAGCCGCCCACACCCACCTGGGGGACGGCCGACCAAGAGGATTCGCCATGACCCTTCCACGCCGCTTGGGCGCTGCCCTCGCGTCTCGGCTGAGAGCAACGGGCCGCCGAACCGGGCGCACACACCCGCACCCCCACCCGCTCCCCGGAGCACCCCACCCGTACGGCGCGTCCCGCGGCCCCCGCCCCGCGCCCGTCGCCCCGCACCTGCCGCGTGCCGCCGCCCGGCCGCACGTGCTGATCGAGACGGGCTCCCCGGTACGCCCCTACGTCCTGGTCGAGGGGGCCGCCCGGTGAGCGGGATCTCCCTGCGGGTGTACCGCGTCGGCCCGGACGGCACGACGACCACCGTCCTGGACCGGCGCGCGTACGAGCCCGACGACCGGCCGCCGCCCCTCGACGGACTCGCCTACCCGCCGTGCTCCTGCGCGCGGTGCGCGGAAGGGAGGACGGGGCAGTGATCGAGAGCCAGTACTGGCCCGCGTCGACGCTGGACGGCGTACCCGACGTGGAGGCGCTCACCGCGGGCCGCCGCCGTGGCCGCGACTGTGTGTACTGCGGGTCGCCGCTGACCGAGGACGCCGCCGTCGACCTCGGCGAACAGCACTACCGCCCGCCGTGGGGCGGCCCGCTCATCGCCTGGAGGCCCCGCTCCTGCACCACCTGCCGCGAGACCCGGGGCGTCAAGCGGGCAGGGGGACGATGGTGAGCGCGCGGTAGTCGTAACCGTCCTGCCGGAAGCCGGGCGCCTCCCAGGTCAGCTCGACCCGCTGCCCCGGCGCCAGGGCGCGGAAGCCCGGCATCTCGACGGCGGAGTAGTGCCCGAAGCAACCCCCGGGCGTCTCGGGGCAGTCGAGCACCCCCCACCCCTCCTCGTCCCGCCACTCACGAACCGTCCCGATCACCATGCGACGACCCTACGATGTCCCCGCCCCGACACCGGGGCCCCGCCCCGCCGTCACAGCGGCGTCCCGGATCGCGTCCCCGCCGGTTCCCGCTTCGTCGGCGCGCCGAGGGTGGGGACGCCCGGGACGGGCAGGACGGCGACCACGGTGACGACCAGCGCGCACCCGGCGAAGGCGGTGAGCGCCGCGGGGGACAGCACCCCCAGCAGGAAGCCCGCCGCCACGCAGACGGGCATGAGGGCCTGGCTGAGGAGGGCGTCGAGGGCGTACACCCGGCCGAGCATGCCGTCCGGGCTCCGCTCCTGGAGCGCGGCGCCCCACAGGACCGCGAACACGGAAAGCACCCGCCCCGGCGAAGGCGCGGGGCCGAGAAGGGCCGCGGAGGGGTGACCGGTCGGGTTTCCTCAGCCGTCGCGGGGCCGCGGGCAATGCCCTCGGCCCCGCTCGGGCGTCGGGGTCAGGACGGGTCGCCATACTGGAGGCCGCGTCCGTTGGTGCCGACGTAGACGCGCCCGTAGGTGTCGGGGTCACCGGTGATGACGCCGACACCGCCGATGCTGCCCCACTGGTGGGCGTCGTCGTTGACGCGGAGCCAGGTGGCGCCCTTGTCGGTGGAGCGGAAGATGCCGGTGACGTCCTTGACGGTGTCGATCAGGTACAGGGCCTGGTAGGAGGCGCCGGGTGCGGCCTTTCCGAAGCCGAGGGCGGAGGCGGACTTCACCGTGGTGAGCCTGGTGAAGATGCGGCCGCCGTCGGTGGAGTGCAGCAGCCCCTGACCGCCACCGGCGATCCACAGGTCCCCGGCGACGCCGGGGACGGCCGTGAGCCGGCCATCGGCGGGAAGGCCGGTGGCGCGGGGGGTGAAGGTCGCTCCGCCGTCGGTGCTGGCGTGGAGCGTGCCGCCGGACAGTGAGGAGAACGTCCTGGCCGCGGCGCGGTCGGCGACGACCACGGCGCCGGTGCCCAGGCCGCTGACCTTCGACCAGCTCGCGGGCCCCCTCGGCGCGTGCCGGTGCCTCGGCATACGACACGTCCAACTGTGGAAATCGCTCCGCGGCAAGCGGATCGGCGTTCCGCATCGCCCGCAAAGGCGTCGGGTCATCAGGGCGACTCGGGCGGCACCGGTGGGTGATTGAGCGGACCATGTCCTGGCTGGCCGGCTACCGCAGACTCAACCACCGCTACGAGCGCCGCCCCCGCGACTTCTGGCCTTTCCCGGCCTCGCCGCCGCCCTGTGCTGCTACAAGCGCCTTGTCCGCCTCACCACATAGGACACGGTCTAAGGGTGCCGACCGTTATGACGTGCCCGAGCGGCCGGTCCTCACGGTGGCGGAGGTCTTCGCCCTCGCCGACGCCATCGCGCCGCGCTACCGGCTCCTCGTGCTCCTGGCGGCCTTCACCACTCTGCGGTTCGGCGAGCTGGCGCGGTCCTGCGGGGCCGGGATGTCGACCTGGAGGAGCTGACCCTCACCGTGCGCCGGGCCCAGGCCGAGTCGCAGGACGGCCGGCTCTTCGACAAGGCGCCGAAGTACGCGGCCCGGAAGGCGGCGGGCGTCACGGTCGAGCTGCACGTCCACGACCTGCGGCACACGGGCGACACGTTGACTTCGACGGCCGGGGCCGGCACGCGGGAGCTGATGACCGGATGGGGCACAGCAGCTCGCGTGCCGCGCTGCTATCAGCACATGACCAGCGACCGGGACCGGGCCGTCGCGGACCGGCTCGGGGCCATGATCCGGGGCGGTGGGGGATCGGTGTCGGACTCCTCCACGGAGGACGCCGAGCGGGCGGAGTGGCACGCGTGCGGCACGGCGTCCGGAACGGCGAAGGGCCAGCCTGGGAGGAAATCCCTCCTGAGCTGGCCCTCTTCTCTGTGCCCCAGGCAGGATTCGAACCTGCGACACCCGCTTTAGGAGAGCGGTGCTCTATCCCCTGAGCTACTGAGGCGTGATCATGGCGGGCCGGGCCGCCGCCGACAGTGTAGCGGGTGGGGGTGTCGGGCGTCGGCGCGGATGCGGGTCCGCCGTGGTGGCCGTCACGGTGCCCGCGGGCGGGGTTCCTGTAGCGTCCCGGCGTGTCGTACGTCGAGAGTTCTTCGCGGGCCGAGGCCCTGCTGACCGCGCCCGGGGCGCCGTTCGCCGTGCGGCGGGGGGCGGACGGGCGGCTGGAGTACGTCGCCGGGCCGCGGACGTTGCGGGAGTTCGCGGAGGCGACCTGGGCGTTCGGGGACGCGGTGTTCCTCCTCGACGACGGTGACGGTGAGGGTGGGGGGACGTCCTACACGTACCGGGAGTTCCTGCTCGCCGCCTGCCGGCTCGCGACGCGCCTCACCGACGCGTTCGGGCTGCGGCCCGGGGACCGGGCGGTCATCGCGGGGTGCAACCGGCCCCAGTGGCAGGTCGCCTTCTGGGCGGCGCAGCTCGCCGGACTCGTCGCCGTGCCGCTCAACGCCTGGTGGACGGCGGACGAGTGCGCGTACGCCCTGGACGACTGCGCGCCGCGGGTGATCCTCGCGGACGACGAGCGGGCGGGGCGGTTGGCGGACTGGGCGCGGCACAACGACGTGCCCCGAGTCGGCTTCGACGAGGTACCGACCGCCCGTGACGTGTGCCGTGACGTCGCCGGCCACGCCGCCGGACCGACCCCGGGGTACGCCGGGTACGGCGTCGGGGACGCCGGCGGGTACGGCGTCGGGGCGGGGAGCGCCGCGCCGCCCGCCGTGGAGGTCCGGCCCGACGACGACGCCACCATCCTGTACACCTCCGGCACCACCGGCCGCCCCAAGGGCGCCGTCGCCACCCACCGGGCGCAGGTCGCCGCCGCGCTGAACCCGCGCTACCAGGCGGCCGCCGCGGCCCTGGAACGCGGGGACGTGCCGGGGCGGGGGAGGCCGCCGGTGTCGCTGACGACGTTCCCGTACTTCCACGCCGCCGCCTTCACCTCCGTGTACGCCGTCATGGCCGCGGGCGGCACGCTGCTGTCCATGCGCCGGTGGGACCCCGACCGGGCGCTGGAGCTCATCGGCCGCCACCGCGTCACCCACTACGCCGGCGTTCCCGCGACCGCCCTGCAGCTGCTCGACGCGGCGGGCGGCGCGGGACTCGACACGCTCACCAACTTCGGTACCGGCGGGGCGGCCGCGCCGCCCGAGATCGTCCGCCGCCTCACGGAGGAGTACGGCACGCGCATCGAGCCCCGCAACGGCTACGGCCTCACCGAGACCTGCGGCGGGGTCCTCGCGCACTACGGCGAGGCGTACCGCCGCCGCCCCGGCAGCGCGGGCCGGCCGACCCCCGTCACGGAGGTCCGCGTCGCCGGGCCCGACGGCGTGCCGCTGCCGGACGGGGAGGTCGGCGAGCTGCTGCTGCGCGGGCAGAGCCTGGTGCGCGGCTACTGGCGCGACGAGGCGGCGACCGCGGAGGCGTTCACGGCCGACGGGTGGCTGCGGACCGGGGACCTCGCCGTGGTGCGGGAGGACGGTCGGGTCGACGTCGTGGACCGCCTCAAGGACGTGGTGATCCGCGGTGGTGAGAACGTGTACTGCGTCGAGGTGGAGGCCGCCCTGCACGCGCACCCCCGGGTCGCCGACGCCGCCGTGCTGGGCGTCCCGCACCCGGTGCTGGGCGAGGAGGTCGCCGCGGTCGTCCGGCTCCGGGACGTCCCGGGCGGCGACGTGGTCACCGCCGACGCGCTGCGGGCGCACGTGGGGCGGGGTCTGGCGGCGTTCAAGGTGCCCGCGCACGTCCACTTCGTGGCGGACCCGCTGCCCCGCAACGCCGCGGGCAAGGTCCTCAAGGACGTGTTGCGGGAACGCTTCGGCGGGGTGTGACCCGCTCGCTGTACCTGGTGTGCCCCGGTGTGCCGTGGTGTGACCCGACGCGCGCCGCCCGGTCTCAGCGGCGCGTGACGCGGACGCGGTACGAGCCGTCCCGCTCCTTCGCGACCACGGTCACCGCGATCCGGCCCGTCCGGTCCTGGAACGTCTCACCCGGCCCGTACGGCGCGTCCGACAGTTCCGCGTGCACGTTGGGCCGGCGTGTGCACCCGCCGCTGCCGCCCTCGCTGTCCGCGACGGTCACCGGGCCCTGACCGGTGTCGACGTCCGTCCGTACCCGGTAGACGAGCACGCCCGGCTCGCACACCGCCTCGTCGTTGCCCTCCCGGACGCGGACCTCGACCGCGTACCCGGAGCGGCGGCCCGTCGGTACGACCAGCAGTTTCGCGCCGCGCCCCGAACGGGCCAGCGGCGTGAGGGCGAACTCGTGGGTGCCGCGCGCCTCGACGCAGCGCACCTGCCCGGCGTCGAGCCAGCCCAGCTTCCACTTGTGCCAGCCGAGCAGGTCGTTGTTGGCGCCCCAGTCCTCGGACATGATGTCCCAGTGGCCGACGGCCGCCCCGCCCTCGGGCGTGTACAGGTCGGGCAGGCCGAAGACGTGGCCGTTCTCGTGCGGCAGCACCCGGAAGCCGGTCTCCTCGAAGGAGCCGGACCCGTCGTCCTGGCGGCTGTACACGAAGGACGTGTTGGACAGCGCCACCCCGTCCGCGCGGGGCGCCTCCGTGTTGCCGGAGAAGGTGACGGACAGGACGGTGTCGAGGGCCGACGGGCCGGCGTTGGGCGTGACCAGGACGTTGACCAGGTCGTAGGCGCTGAAGTCGACCCGTTCGTCGGCGGCCTCCACGATGTCCTCGACCAGCTTGCGGTACCCGGGCTCGTACGGCGCGCCGCGGTCGATCCCGTACGCCTCGAACGGCAGCGGCATGCGCAGCCAGCCCGTCAGCGGCGCGTACGGGACGTAGCGCAGCCGTCCGTAGGAGCTGGTGCGGAACCAGTCGGAGGTCTGCGGGAAGAACTCCGCGAACCGCCGCATCGCCGGGCCGTCGCCGACCGCGTCCGGGAAGTCGATCATCAGGTTGAGGGCGCGGACCACGCCGGTGGAGCGGGCGTAGCCGGCCGGGGTGGGGACGCCCTCGGACATCTGCACGTCCGGGGCCGGGCCGATGCGGCACGCGGCGAGGTCGGCCGTACCGGACGAGCGGGGGGTGAGGGCGTCCGACGCGGGCTCGGCGGCGGAGGGGCCCGCCGTGGCGGGGACGGGGCCCTGGGTGGAACTCGCCGTGGCGAGGGCCGCCACGGACAGGGCGGTGACGGTTCCGATCGCGGCAGTCCTGCGTATTCGCCGTCGTCGGCTGGTCGGCTGCTGCATGTCCACAGCGTCTGCCGGGTGCTCGGGGGGCGCCCGCCGGGTGGCCCGATCGTGGTACCCGGGCATTCGGGTGACGCGGGTCACAGACGGGCGGGAAATAAGCGGGGACGGTCTCCCCGTTTGCATGGGTGCCGCCGGTAAGCGGGGAGCTTCTCCCCGGTTGCCGTGGCTCCGCCGAACGGGCCACGACGAGGCACGACGAGGTCGAGCCGACGCGTACGAGACCGCACGAGGAGAGGGAGTCCGACCGTGACCGCCATGACGTCCGCCACCCCGGCGACCGGGCCCGCGACGGGCACCACCTCCTCTTCCCCGACCGGCACGGCTTCCCCGACCGGCACGGCTTCCCCGACCGGCACGGCTTCCGCGTTCGCCGGGTGCGGTGTCGGGGCCGGACGGCGGGCGCCGCGACCGCGGGCGGACGCCCTGCGCAACCGCGAGCGGATCGTCTCGGCCGCCCGCGAGATGTTCGTCGAGTCCGGCGCGGACGCGCCGCTCGACGAGATCGCCCGCCGGGCCGGCGTCGGCAACGCCACGCTCTACCGGCACTTCCCGGACCGCACCGCCCTCGCCCACGAGGTCGTCGTCTCCGTCATGGCCCGCATCACGCACAGCGCCGAGCGGGCCGCGGCGGAGGAGGCCGACACGTTCGACGCGGTTCGGCGCTTCGCGCACGAGGCGGCCGACGAGCGGTTCGGCGCCCTGTGTCCGATGCTCTCCGGCACCTTCGACCACGACGAGCCGGGGATCGCCGCCGCGCGCGGCCGGCTGGAGGGGGCCGTCCAGGGGCTCTTCCGGCGGGCGCAGGCGGCCGGCCGGCTCCGCGCCGACGTCGCCGTCGGCGACCTGCTCGTCGCGCTGTCCCAGCTCACCCGCCCCCTGCCGGGCACCGCCTGCCCGGACAACGACCAGTTCGTCCACCGCCACCTGCAGCTCCTCCTCGACGGCCTGGAGGCCCCCGGCCGCTCCCCGCTGCCCGGGACCCCCGCGACCCTGGAGGGTCTGCGCCGGCACGACCGCTGACGCCCGCCACGAACCCGTACCGCCACGTACGACCCCGTACGCGGCGTACGCCCACGCACGACCAGCAGGACCCGTGCGCCCCGCACGCCGTACGACCCGCGCCTGACCGCGCGCACGACGTACGGCCCGCGAGACGTACGGACCCACACCAGTACCACCCACACCGGCATCACCAGTGCCGCTCGCACCAGTACCACCCGCACCGGCACCACCGGTTGCGTCCGTACCACCGTGCTCCGCCCGCCCCACGCCTTTCCTCTTTCCGTGCCGACGACCCATTAGGTGGCCACACCCATGTCGAGAACCCCCGAAGCAGCCGGCGTGCTGCCCGATCCGAGCCGCTGGAAGGCGCTCGTCTTCATAGCCCTGGCCCAGCTCATGGTGGTGCTCGACGCGACCATCGTGAACATCGCACTGCCCTCCGCCCAGCAGGATTTGGGCATCTCCGACGGCAACCGCCAGTGGGTCATCACCGCGTACGCCCTCGCCTTCGGCGGACTGCTGCTGTTCGGCGGCCGGATCGCCGACCTGTGGGGGCGCAAGCGGACCTTCGTGGTGGGCCTCCTCGGCTTCGCGGCCGCGTCCGCGCTCGGCGGTGCCGCCACCGGTGAGGCCATGATGCTCGGCTCGCGCGCCCTGCAGGGCGTGTTCGGCGCCCTCCTCGCGCCCGCCGCCCTGTCGCTGCTCGCCGTGATGTTCACCGACGCCCGCGAGCGCGCCAAGGCGTTCGGCATCTACGGCGCCATCGCCGGCGGCGGGGGCGCGGTCGGCCTCATCCTGGGCGGTTTCCTCACCGAGTACCTGGACTGGCGCTGGACGTTCTACGTCAACATCCCCTTCGCGGTCGTCGCCGCGCTGGGCGCCTACTTCGTGATCCGTGAGCCGGTCGGCAGCCGCAACCGCTCGCCGCTCGACGTCCCCGGCGTCCTCCTGTCCACGTTCGGCCTGGTCGCCCTCGTGTACGGGTTCACGCGCGCCGAGTCGCACGGCTGGACCGAGGCCGGGACGCTGCTGGTGTTCGCCGCGTCGGTGCTGCTGCTGCTCTCGTTCGTCGCGGTCGAGGCGAAGGTCCGCAACCCGCTGCTGCCGCTGCGCGTGATGACCGAGCGCAACCGCGGCGGGGTCTACCTCTCCCTGGGCCTCGCGGTGATCGCGATGTTCGGCCTGTTCCTCTTCCTCACCTACTACCTCCAGGTGGTGAAGGGCTACTCGCCGCTGAAGACCGGATTCGCGTTCCTGCCGATGGTCGTCGGCATGATCACCGGCTCGACGCAGATCGGCACGCGTCTGATGACCCGCGTCCCGCCGCGGCTGCTGATGGGGCCGGGCTTCCTCGCGGCCGCCGTCGGCATGCTGCTGCTGACCCGGCTGGAGATCGACTCCTCGTACACGGGGCTGATCCTCCCCGCGCAGCTGCTCCTCGGCCTGGGCATGGGCACGGCGTTCATGCCGGCGATGTCCCTCTCCACGCACGGCGTCGAGCCGCGTGACGCCGGGGTGGCCTCGGCGATGGTGAACACCTCGCAGCAGGTCGGCGGGGCCATCGGCACGGCGCTGCTCAACACGATCGCCGCCTCCGCGACCACCGCGTACGTCGCGGCCCACGCCGCGTCCGCGACGTCGCCGCAGGCCCAGCGGCTCGTCCTGCTGGAGTCGATGGTGGAGGGGTACACGTCCGCCATCTGGTGGGCGGTCGGCATCCTCGTCGCCGCCGCGGCCATCGCGCTGACCCTCGTCACGACGGGCCGGCCGAACCTCGCACCGCCGAAGGGCGGGGCCGGGGACGGCGCGCCGGGCGACGGGGACGCGGTCCCGGTGCCGGTCCTGGCGCACTGACGGCGCCGGGCACGGCCCCCGCGTCCGGGCCCGCGTCCGTGCCCGTCACGGCTCCTGGCTTCCTCCTGGCCGGCGGCCCGTGCCACCCCCACCCCACTCGTCACATCCGCCACCTGCCCTGGTGTCCGCGTCAGCGGAGCCAGGGCAGGTCCGCGTTCGGGTCCGACGGCTCCAGGCCGTCGGCGACGGCCCGCATGATGGCGCCGAGCTGGTCGACCTGCTCGGGCGTGAGCCGGTCGAACATCGCCTGCCGCACCGCCTCGACGTGGCCCGGCGCGCTGCGCTGCAGCACCGCGAATCCCTCGTCCGTCAGGAACGCGTTCTGCCCGCGCTTGTCCGACGGGCAGTCCTCACGGCGGACCCAGCCGCTCCGCTCCAGGCGGGCGACGGCGTGCGAGAGCCGCGACCGGGTGATCTTCGCGCCCTTCGCCAGCTCGGTCATCCGCATCCGGCGGCGGGGTGCCTGGGAGAGCTGTACGAGCAACCCGTAGTAGATGTGCGGCATCCCCGCGTCGCGCTGGAGCTGCCGGTCCAGGTGGTCCTCCAGGAGCATGGTGGCGTGCACGTACGACCGCCACACGCGCTGTTCGCGGTCGGTCAGCCAGCGCGGCCCGTCCGTGGCCACGCCCGCCGGGCCCCGGGCCGCGCCGTCTCCCGGCGCGCCATCCCCGTCGATGGATGCAGTGTTCATATATCCACTCTACTTCTTCTTGAAGATTAAACTAGATGCCGTTACCGTGGGCGGCGCGGTGAGATTGAACTTTCAAGTTGCCCTCTCTTTCACCTCCACCCCCACCTCCGTCTCCCGCTCCCCGCGCGGCCATGCCGTGCGGCAACGCCGAGGGGAACCCGCCATGACCACCCGCATGCCCGCCCTCTACCTCTCCCACGGCGCCCCGCCGCTCGCCGACGACCCCGTGTGGCCCGGCGAACTCGCCGCCTGGTCCGCCGACCTGCCCCGCCCGACCGCCGTCCTCATGGTGTCCGCCCACTGGGAGGAGGCCCCCCTCGCCCTGGGCGCCACCCGGACCGTGCCCCTCGTGTACGACTTCTGGGGCTTCCCCGAGCACTACTACCGCGTCCGCTACCCCGCACCCGGCGCACCGGAGCTCGCCGAGGCGGTCCGCAAACTGCTGCGCGCCCCCGGCACCCCCGTCCAGGACATGCCCGACCGCGGACTCGACCACGGCGCCTACGTACCGCTCGTCGAGATGTACCCCGGCGCCGACGTCCCGGTCCTCCAGGTGTCCCTGCCGACCCTCGACCCGGGCCGGCTGATGGAGCTGGGGCGCCGGCTGGCGCCGCTGCGCGACGAGGGGGTCCTCATCGTCGGCAGCGGCTTCTTCACCCACAACCTCGCCGCGCTGCGCCAGGAAGGCGTCCCCGGCTGGTCGGCGGAGTTCGACGAGTGGGGCCGTCACGCCCTCGCCGAGCGGGACGTCGACGCGCTGCTCGACTTCCGGCACGCGTCACCCGCCGGGGAGCTCGCCCACCCGCGTACCGAGCACTTCGCCCCGCTGTTCGTGACGCTCGGCGCCGCGGACGCGGCGGGTGACCTCGACACGGCCCGCAGCGTCGTCGACGGCTTCTGGCTGGGGCTCGCGAAGCGGTCCGTGCAGTTCGGCTGAGCCGGGGGCGTCCAGCTGTCGGTTCGCCGACGCCGGTGCCGGGCGCGGGCGCCAGCGGCCGGTTCGGAGCCGACACCGGTGCCGGTGCCGGTGGCGCGGGTGCGGGCGCGGATGTGTGTGCGGGTGCGGGTGCCGGACGGTGCTCGGCGCGGGCCGGCCCGGCCCGTCACCGCGTCGGCGGCGAGGCGTAGAGCCCGACGGTCTCCCTGATGAGGTGCCGGCTGCGGTCGGGGCAGAGGGCCTGGGTCTGCAGGTGCGCGTACATCAGCTCGTGGTGCCGCACGTCGTGCGGCCTCTCCAGGTAGAGGTCGCTGGTGAACCTCTCCAGGTACACCACGGCCCGGCCGCTGTCGGGGAACCGGAGGAGGGAGAACTGCCCCGAGAGGCCGGGGTGGGCCCCCGCCGCGTGGGGGAGGACCTGCACGGTGACGTGCGGCTCGGTGCTCAGCGCGTGCAGGTGCTCCAGTTGCTCGCGCATGATCTCCCGGCTGCCGACGACGCGCCGCAGGGTCGACTCGTCCAGGACGGCCCACAGGCGGAGGCGGCGGGCGGGGTCGTAGATCCGGTGCTGCCGGCGGAGCCGCACCTTCAGCCGTGCGGCGGCCTGCTCGACGGTGGCCAGCGGGATCGTTTCCTCGATGACCGCGGCCGCGTAGGCGGGGGTCTGCAGCAGACCGGGGATCACCATGGGCTCGTAGGTGTGGAGGGAGGCGGCCTCGGTCTCCAGGCCGACGTAGACGCCGTGGGGGATGTCGCCGTAGACGTGCCACCAGCCCTGCCTTCTCGACTCCCTGGCCAGTCCCATCAGGGAGTCGACGACGTGCTGGTCGGTGACTCCGTAGAGCCCGCACAGGTCGCGCACGTCACGGGGGCTGACGGCGCGGCGGCCGGTCTCCATGTGACTGACCTTGGCCTGGGAGATCAGCAACCGCGCCGCCACCTGCGTACCGGTCAGGCCGCTGGCCAGGCGGAGCCGGCGCAGCTCCGCCCCCAGTCGTCGTCCCCTGACGGTGGGGTTGTCGTTCGCCGCCACGGGCGGTGTACCTCCGGCTCCAAACCACCTGGTCCCCCGGCATGTTGACACGGGGCGCCAGCTGTTGATCATGCGCCGTGCCGCTGGAGTCGACGGAGGTGAAAACGGATTGTGCACATGGAATGTGCCGCCCGGCGATGTCCCGAACGGAGCAGCGGCCTGCGGGGTGGGGGCGGGGCCGGCGACCGGGGAGGGGGAGCCGTAGGGGTGTGCCGGGCGGTGGGAACGGGGCGTCGTCGCCCGCGGCCGGTCGGGCCGTCGGAACGGGGCGTCGCCCATGCGACCGGTACGGGTCAGAACAGGGGCGGGATCTGCTCCACGGACCGGACGGTCGCGGCCAGCGCGAGCGGGTCGCCGACGTCGAGCGCCGTGTCGGCGAACTTGATGGCATGGTCGTTGCCGTGCGCCGCCGCCCGCTCGAACACCTCCTGCGGGGTGAGCCGGGCGGCTCCCGGGAGGCCCGGCGGGGCCGGGTCCGGGGCGGCGGGGGCGTACGCCGCGGTGACCGCCGCGCTCGCCGCCCACGCCGCGCCGAGGCTCGGCACCCACAGGTCGCGCGGCAGGACGGGCAGGGTGCGCAGGACGGCGTTCGGCGCGGTGGCGGCGTGCACCAGCATGACCGGCGAGCCGTGCCCGTGCGTGGCGTACCGGTGAGTCGCCGCGGTGACCAGCTCGGCCAGGTGCGCGCGGGCGGCCTCCGGGTCGGGCGCGGTGCCCCACCGCGGCAGCGCGGACAGCTGCGCCAGCCGCTCCCGGATGCCGCCCGACTGCTCCGGCACGGTCGGTACGGCGTCGAGGGCGGCGGCGGCCGTCGGCGCCGGCCGGAGCTCGGTCACGGCGGGCAGGGGCTGATGGCGGGCGGCCCAGTAGCCGAGGGCGTGCGCGAGCTCGGTGACGCGCGGGGCGTTGTCGCCCGCGGCCAGCAGGGTGCGTACGGCGTGACCGACGCGGATCACCGGATGGGTCGCGCCGGCCGCGATGCCCGGCAGCAGGCGCGGCCACCACTCGGCGAGCACCTCCCGCCAGGGCCGCTCGGCGGTCTCCCGCTCGAAGTGGGCGGCCCAGTCGGCCATCCGGGCCGGGTCGCCCAGCGCCTCCCGCCAGTTCTCCCGCGTCACCCGCTCGTACGGGGTCGGCATGTCCTCCAGCTTCGCCCGGTACCGGTCGATCCAGCGGTGCACCCGCGGCGCGTGCCCGTGCCGGGCGAGCGCCTCGACCGCCATCGGGGCGTGGTTGCTGAGCCAGCCGTCGCGCTCCGGGCCGCACGCGTGGAGGCGTTCGAGCGCTTCGTCGAGGATGCCGGTCGGGTCGCCGGTGTAGGGGGCGGGGGAGGGGGCCGTGTCGGTGTGGTCCATGTCCGGGACCCTAGGCACGTCTCCGTGCCGGCGGAACCGGCCGCCGACGTAGTCCCCGCGGCCCCGCCGCTCCGGGCCCGCGGCCCCGTCGGACCTAGGCCCGCGGCCCGTCGGACCTAGGCCCGCGGGCCCTGTCGGCGCGGGCCGACAGGGCCGACAGGGCCCGCGTGGCCGGGCCGGCGACCGTTCCGGCTCGGGCGGGCGAGGTGGGGGTGGAGGTGAGGGTGAGGGGCGTGGGCCGGGGGCTTCTTTGTTCGTCTTGGAACAATTCGGGCATGGCAACCGTTGTGCGGGCAACCAGGAGGGGGTGGGGGTCGTCTTCCGGGTGGGAGGGCGACCGCAGGGTACGAGGACGCCGTTCGGGGGTGAGGACACCGTGCCGTATGTGATCGCCGTCACGGGCGACCAGGTGACCGCTTGTCGCGGGCGGCGAAGAAGCGGGCCGGTTTCCCCGCTCCGACCTGCACTTCTGCTCGGTCGAGCCGTGCATGACCGCCCGTGCGGCGGGACAGGGTACTGCATGATCGGCTAAATCGAGGGTCGGCTGGGGAATTCTGTCCGGATTCCAGTCGTTGTTTCCATCGGATGCAGGGCACCCGGGAGGGTGTCGCGACCTACTCAGTAAGGGAGCTCGCATGGCAACCCGTGCCGTCGCCCGTCCGGAGTCCGCCACCAGGACCGCTCGGGCCAGCAGCGTTCGCGCCGTGGGCGGGGAGATCGCCGACCGCGACCTGGTCGGCATGTACCTCGACGAGATCGCCCGCACGCCGCTGCTCGACGCCGCCAAGGAGGTCGAGCTCTCCCAGATCATCGAGGCCGGCGTGTACGCGCAGCAGATCCTTGACGGCGAGGTGGAGACCGACGCCGACGGCGCGACCCGCGAGGAGCTGGAGCGCCTGGTCGACGAGGGCGAGCGCGCCAAGGACGTCTTCATCCGCTCCAACCTCCGCCTGGTGGTCGCCGTGGCCCGGCGCTACCCGCGCAGCGGGCTGCCCCTGCTCGACCTCATCCAGGAGGGCAACGCCGGCCTGGTCCGCGCGGTGGAGAAGTTCGACTACACCAAGGGCTTCAAGTTCTCCACGTACGCGACGTGGTGGATCCGCCAGGCCATCACGCGCTCCATAGCCGACCAGTCGCGCACGATCCGCCTCCCCGTCCACCTGGTGGAGGAGCTGGGCCGCATCCGCCGCGTGCAGCGCGAGTTCAACCGCGAGAACGGCCGGGACCCCGAGCCCGCCGAGATCGCCACCGAGCTCGGCTCGACCCCGGAGCGCGTCTCCGACGTCCTGGACTGGGCCCGCGACCCGGTGTCGCTGAACATGTCCGTGGACGACGCGGGCGAGACGCAGTTCGGCGACCTGCTGGAGGACACCTCCGCGGTCTCGCCCGAGCAGTCGGTGCTCACGCTGCTGCGCAGCGAGGAGCTGGAGGACCTGATCGGCCGGCTCGACAACCGCACCGCCTCCATCATCCGCATGCGGTACGGCATCGAGGACGGCCGCGAGCGGACGCTCACCGAGGTCGGCAAGCAGCACGGCCTGACCCGCGAGCGGATCCGCCAGATAGAGAAGCACGCCCTGCTGGAGCTGAAGCGCATGGCCAGGGACACCGGCTTCGACGCCGCCGCCTGACGGCGTCGGCCGCGCCCCCCACGAACCCACCGTCCCGCCCGGATCCCCCCAAGGGGCGGGGCGGTGGCCGAACCGCAGCCCTCCGCCTCCCCCCCGGCGGGGGGCTGCGGCCGTGTCCGTCGGGGCGCGCGTCGGCTCCCACCGCCCGGCGAGCCTGCGGCGTGGCGTGCCTGCCGAGCGACGCGTCTGAGGCGTGGCGCGCCTGCCGGTGGGGCGTACCAGCCGAGCGGCACGCCTGGGGCATGGCGCGCCTGCTGGTGGGGCGCACTGCCGAGCGGCGCGCCTGGGCCCACGCGCCACCGTGACGCCCGCCGCGTACGCCGCCCGGATCAGGGCGCGGTGCCCGGCCCGTCCCCGTCGCTCGCGTCCCCCGGACCGCCGGGAACACCCGGACCACCCGGACCGCTGGGGCCGCTGGGAACACCCGGATCGCCCGGTCCGCCCGGACCGCTGGGAACACCCGGTTCGCCCAGTCCGCTAGGACCGCCCGGCCCGTCGTCCCCGACGCCCGCGCGGCACAGGCGGGCGCCCAGTTCGGCGACGTACGACGCCAGCTCGCGCGGGCCGTGCACCGTGAACTCGCAGTCCACCATCGCCAGCCGCACGGCGAGCCACTCCACCGAGTCGACCGCCCGCGCCCGGAGCCGGCAGGTGGCTCCGCCCGTCGACTCCGGCGTCAGGTACCCCGGGAGGCGTGCCGCCACGAAGGCGGCGGGCGCGTCGAACGACACGTCCAGCTCCAGCCCCTCCTGGCGCCCGCGCAGCGAACGCCCCAGCAGCTCCGCCGCGTCGCCGCCGGGCAGCTCGCGCGGCGTGAACCGCGCCCCCGTGGGGAACGGCTCGTCGACCCGGTCCACCCGGAACGTCCGCCAGTCCTCCCGCCCCAGGTCGTAGGCGACCAGGTACCAGCGGTACCCGGTCGACACGAGCCGGTACGGCTCCACCTGTCGCCGCGTCCGCGTGCCGTCCCCCGCCCGGTACCCGAACCGCAGCCGCTCCCGCCCCGTGACCGCCGACGCGAGCGCGGTGAGGGTGCGCGGGTCGACCGTCGCCCCGTCCCCCCGTGTCAGCGGGATCGTCGCGCTCTGCAGCGTGGAGACCCGGTGCCGCAGCCGCGACGGGAGGACCTGCTCCAGCTTGGCCAGCGCCCGCACGGACGCCTCCTCCACGCCCTCGATGGCGTGGCCCGCCCCGGCGCGCAGGCCCACCGCGATGGCGACGGCCTCCTCGTCGTCCAGGAGCAGCGGGGGCATCGCGGCCCCCGCGACCAGCCGGTAGCCGCCGACGGCGCCCTTCGACGCCTCGACGGGGTAGCCGAGCTCCCGCAGCCGGTCGACGTCCCGCCGGATGGTGCGGGGGCTGACGTCGAGGCGGGCGGCGAGCTCGCTGCCCGGCCACTCGCGCGGGGTCTGCAGCAGGGACAGCAGTTTCAGGAGACGTGCCGGTGTGTCCGTCATGCCGTCCAGCATCGCCGTCATCTAGGACGTGTTCTGTCCTAGAGGACCCGTAGGTTTCCCGCCATGACCTCGCAGAAGCCGACCCCCACCCCCAGTACCGCGCCGGCGGCCCCGGCGCGGACCGCCGCCGCTGGTTCGCCCTGGCCATCGTCATGACCGCGGCCTTCATGGACCTCGTGGACGTGACGATCGTCAACATCGCCATCCCGGCGATCCAACGGGACCTCGGCGCGACCTTCGGCGCGATCCAGTGGATCACCGCCGGGTACGCGCTCGCCTTCGCGGCGGGCCTCATCACGGGCGGCCGGCTCGGCGACATCCACGGACGCAAGCGCCTGTTCCTGATCGGCGTCGGCGGCTTCACCCTCGCCTCCGCGCTCTGCGGATTCGCCACCGGCCCGGACATGCTGGTCGCCTCGCGGATCCTGCAGGGCGGCACGGCGGCGCTGATGGTCCCGCAGGTCCTGTCGATCGTGCACGCCACCTTCCCCGCGCACGAGCGCGGCAAGGTCTTCGGCCTGTTCGGCGCGATCGTCGGCCTCGGCGCCGTGTCCGGTCCGCTGCTGGGCGCGCTGCTCACCCAGTGGGACCTGTTCGGCCTCGGCTGGCGGCCGATCTTCCTGATCAACCTCCCCGTCGGCGTGGCCGCGCTGCTCCTGGGCCGCGCCTACATCACCGAGTCGCGGGCGCCGCGCGCCCTGCGCCTGGACCTGCCGGGCGTCGTCGTCGCCATCGCCGCGATGCTGCTGGTCATGTACCCGCTGACGCGGGGCGCCGAGCTGGACTGGCCCGCCTGGTGCTTCGTCACGATGGCCGCCGCCGTCCCCGTCTTCGCCGCCTTCGTGGCCTACGAGCGGCGCAAGGCGCGGCGGGACGGCTCGCCGCTGGTCGAGCTCTCCCTCTTCCGGGTCAAGAGCTTCGCGGCGGGCGTCGCCGTGCAGCTGACCTTCGGCATCGCGCTCGGCATCTTCTTCCTGGTGTGGACGCTGTACATGCAGCTCGGCCTCGGCTGGAGCGCGCTGCGCGCCGGACTGACGGGCGTGCCGTTCTCGATCGCCGTGTCGGTCGCGGCGGGGCTGTCCGTCCAGAAGCTCGTCCCCCGCTTCGGCCGCCGGGTACTGCAGGCGGGCGCCCTGACGATGGTGGCCGGTATCGGTCTGTACGTCTGGGAGGCCGAGCGGTACGGCATGGGCATAACGTCCTGGCAGATGGCGCTGCCGCTGGTCGTGATGGGCCTCGGCATGGGCCTCGTGGTCGCGCCGCTGACGGACGCGGTCCTGTCGGACGTGCCGCGCGAGCACGCCGGATCGGCGTCCGGGATCGTCAACTCCGTGATGCAGCTCGGCAACGCACTCGGCCTCGGCCTCGTCTCGGTCGTCTTCGTCCCCGACGGGTTCGGACGGGCCGTGGCGGACGCCTTCACCGGTGCCCTGGGCTGGGTCGCGGCGGTACTGGCCGTGGTGTTCGTGGTGATGTTCGCGCTGCCGGCCCGACCGCGGCAGCACGCGGAGGACGGGGACGCCGACGAGCCGGACGCGACCGTACCGGCCCCCGCCGCAGCAGCGCACGCGGACGCCGACGCCGACGCGGACGCGGACGCGGACGCCGACGCGGAACCGGCGCTCGCCGCCCGCTGACCCCGCGACCGTACGCACACCCTGTCGAGGCCCCGCCGGGCGACACCCGGCGGGGCCTCCGCGCGCCGCGCCCGCGCACCCCCGGCCCGACCGCCCCACCCCGCGCGCCACGCCCGCACCCCGTCCCAGGCCCCGGCCCGCACACCGCGTACCGGCTCCGCGCGCCCTGTACCCGCTCCGTACGCCGTGTACCGGCCCGCACGCCGTGTACCGGCCGGCACAGCGCGTACCGGCTCCCGCTCCGCCGCGCGCCGGCGTCGCGCGGCGCGCAGGGGAGACCGCCACTCCCGTGGATGTCCGAGTCTGCCCGGGTGGTGCCCGAATCTGTTTACTTCTCCCGTGTCGGCGCGTAGCCTGCCAGCAGAACCACAGGTTCGGTCACGAACGGAAGTCAACGGACATGTACGCACCCGAGCGCCAACAGGAGATCCTTCGCCTCGCCCGCGAGGGCGGCCGCGTCGACGTGCTCTCCCTCGCCGAGGAGTTCCAGGTCACCGCCGAGACCATCCGGCGCGACCTCAAGGCCCTCGACCGGGCCGGCCTCGTACGTCGCGTGCACGGCGGCGCCATCCCGGCGGGCCGTCTCGACTTCGAGCCCGACCTCGCCGAACGCGAGTCGACCGCCGCCGACCAGAAGGACCGCATCGCCCGCGCGGCCCTCGCCGCACTCCCCGAGGAGGGCAGCGTCATCCTCGACGCCGGGTCCACCGTCGGGCGGATCGCCGCCGCCCTGCCCCTGGACCGGCCCCTCACCGTCGTCACCCACGCCCTGACGACCGCCGCCCGCCTCGCCGACCACCCGGGCATCGCCCTCCACCTCGTCGGCGGCCGCGTACGGCACCGCACCCGCGCCGCCGTCGACGCCTGGGCGCTGCGCGCGTACGGGGAGATCCGCGCCGACGTCGCCTTCCTCGGCACCAACGGCTTCTCCCTCGCCCACGGCCTCACCACCCCCGACCTCGCCGAGGCCGCCGTGAAGCGCGCCGCCATCGGCGCCGCCCGCCGCGTCGTCCTCCTCGCCGACTCCGCCAAGCACGGCCAGGACCACTTCGCCCGCTTCGGCGACCTGACCGACGTCGACCTGCTCATCACCGACGAGGGGCTCGCCCCCCAGGACGCGGCCGCCATCGAGGCCGCGGGAACGGAAGTCGTCCGCGCATGATCCTCACCGTCACCCCCAACCCCTCCCTCGACCGGACCTACGAGGTCCCGGCCCTGGAGCGCGGCGAGGTGCTGCGCGCCACCGGCGAACGCGTCGACCCCGGCGGCAAGGGCGTCAACGTCTCCCGCGCCGTCGCCGCCGCCGGACACCGCACCCTCGCGATCGTCCCGCTCGGCGGTGCCCCCGGCGCCCTCGTCGCGGAACTCCTCGCCCGGCAGGAGATCCCCGTCGCCCCCGTGCGCCTCGGCGGCCACACCCGCTCCAACATCGCCGTCGCCGAACCCGACGGCACCCTCACCAAGATCAACGCGCCGGGGCCGCGCCTCACCCCCGGCGAGTCCGAGGCGCTCCTCGCCGCCGTCGGCACCCACGCCCCCGACGCCGACTGGGTCGCCTGCTGCGGCAGCCTCCCCCAGGGCCTCGCCCCCGCCTGGTACGCCGACCTCGTCACCCGCGTCCACGGACACGGCTCCCGCACGGCCCTCGACACGTCCGGCCCCTCCCTGCCGGCCGCCCTGCGCGGCCGCCCCGACGTCATCAAGCCCAACGCCCAGGAGCTCGCCGAGGCCGTCGGCCGCCCCCTCGCCACCGTCGGCGACGCGCTGAAGGCCGCCGACGAACTGCGCGCGGCCGGCGCGGGCGCCGTCCTGGCCAGCCTCGGCGCCGACGGCCAGCTCCTCGTCTCCGACACCGGGACCTGGTACGGGCACGCCCCGGTCAGCGTCGTCCGCAGCGACGTCGGCGCCGGGGACGCCTCCCTGGCCGGCTTCCTCGCGGCGGGCGGCCGGGGCCCTGAGGCCCTCGCGGCCGCCGTCGCCCACGGCGCCGCCGCCGTACGCCTTCC
This sequence comes from Streptomyces changanensis, assembly GCF_024600715.1. NCBI lineage: Bacteria > Bacillati > Actinomycetota > Actinomycetes > Kitasatosporales > Streptomycetaceae > Streptomyces > Streptomyces changanensis. Next base: position 2,824,397 of record NZ_CP102332.1, on the reverse strand, counting down.
CGGCAGCCAGATGCCCACCCCCGCCGACCTGGACCCGTCGGCCGTCACCGTGACCACCGACGTCCCCCTCGACCGCGCGCTCTCCGCGTGACGAGCTGAGCGAGAGGAGCCCGCGATGAGCGACATGATCACCGGTGGCCTGGTCGACCTCGACCTGGCCGCGCACACCAAGGAGGAAGCGGCCCGTTCGCTGGCCGCGCGCATGGCGTCCCTCGGGCGCGTCACCGACGTGGACGGCTTCCTCGCCGACGTGGCGGCCCGCGAGGCCCAGATGCCGACCGGCCTCGAAGGCGGCATCGGCATCCCGCACTGCCGCAGCACCCACGTGACCGAGCCGACCCTGGCGTTCGGCCGCGCCCCCCACGGCATCGACTTCGGTGCCCCCGACGGGCCCGCGGACCTGATCTTCTTGATCGCGGCCCCCGCCGGCGCCGACGACGCCCACCTGACGATCCTGTCGTCCCTGGCCCGCCGTCTGATGGACGAGCGGTTCACGACGGCGCTGCGCGCGGAGACGGACCCGGAGCGGGCGGCGGCACGCATACGCGGCGAGGAACCGCCCCCGGCGGGCGCCACCGCGACCGACCACCGCGAAGGCGCGGACGCCCCCGGCGCGGGCGGCACCGACGGGTCCGCCGGCCCGGGCGGGCACCACGGGGGCGACCGTACGGGCGGGTCCGATCGCACGGACGGGTCCGACCGCACGGACGGGAGCGGCCGTACGGACGCGGCGGGCGCCACCGCTCCGACGGACGGCACCGCTCCGGCGGACGGCACCGCTCCGACGGGCGCCACCACCCCGGCGGGCGCCACCACCCCGGCGGGCGCCACCACCCCGGCGGGCGACACGACCCCGACGGATGCCACCGCCCCGGCGGACGGCACGGTGCCGGGTGGCGCCGGGCCGGGTGGCGCGGAAGGCCCAGACGGCCCACCCGTCCCGGGTGACGCGGCAGCCCCCGGCCCCGTCGCCGGAGCCCCCGGCGGGGCCGGTACCCCCTTCCGTATCGTCGCCGTCACCTCCTGCCCCACCGGCATCGCGCACACCTACATGGCGGCGGAGGCCCTGGAACGGGCCGGACGGGACGCCGGGGTGGAGGTGACCGTCGAGACGCAGGGCTCGGCCGGCTTCACCCGCCTCGACCCGGCCGTCATCGCCGCGGCCGACGGCGTGATCCTCGCCCACGACGTGCCGGTACGCGACCGGGAACGCTTCGCCGGCAAGCCGACCGTCGACGTCGGCGTGAAGGCCGGCGTCAACCGCGCCGCCGAACTGGTCGCCGAGCTCCGCGCCCTGGCGGAACACGGCGGAACGCCCACCCCCGACGCCACCCCGCGCGGCCCCTCGGTCGGTACGCCGGTCGGCCGGGCCGGCGAGCCCGGCGACGGCTACGGCACCAAGCTCCGCACGTGGCTCATGTCCGGGGTCAGCTACATGGTCCCCTTCGTCGCCGCGGGCGGCCTGCTCATCGCCCTGGGCTTCGCCCTCGGCGGCTGGGACATCGACAAGGCGCCGTCCGTCGCCGAGCACTTCGCCTGGGGGCAGGCGGACAGCTGGGCGGCCCTCATGTTCCAGACGGGCGGCCTGGCGTTCGGCTTCCTCGTCCCCGTCCTGGCCGGGTACATCGCGTACGGCATGGCGGACCGCCCCGGTCTGGTGCCGGGCTTCGTCGGCGGGGCCGTCGCGCTCACCGTCGAGGCGGGGTTCCTCGGCGGCCTGGCGGCCGGCCTCCTCGCGGGCGCCGTCGTCCTGGCCGTCCAACGGCTGCGCGTCCCGCCCGCGCTGCGGGGCGTCATGCCCGTGGTGATCATCCCGCTGCTGGGGTCGGCGGTGGTCGGCTTCCTGATGTTCCTGGTGGTGGGCAAGCCGATCGCCACGCTCCAGAAGGCCCTCACGGAGTGGCTGTCCGGCCTGTCCGGCGCGAACGCCGTCCTCCTCGGCGCGCTGCTGGGCCTGATGATGTGCTTCGACCTGGGCGGCCCGGTCAACAAGGTCGCGTACGCCTTCGCCGTGGGCGGCCTCGCCACCCCGAACGACGGCTCCCTGAAGGTCATGGCCGCGGTGATGGCCGCCGGCATGGTGCCGCCGCTCGCGTTGGCGCTGGCCACCACCGTGCGCGGACGGCTCTTCACGAAGGCGGAGCGCGAGAACGGCAAGGCCGCGTGGGTGCTGGGCGCGTCGTTCGTCTCCGAGGGCGCGATCCCGTTCGCGGCGGCCGACCCGCTGCGGGTCATCCCGTCGGTGATGGCGGGCGGCGCCGTCACGGGCGCCCTGTCCATGGCCTTCGGCGCCACCCTGCGCGCCCCGCACGGCGGCGTCTTCGTCGTCCCGCTGATCGGCAACGCCTTCCCGTACCTCCTGGCGATCGTCGCGGGCACGGCCGTCGGCGCGGCTCTGGTCATCCTCCTCAAGAGCACCCGCAGGACCCCGGCGACCGGCACGCCCGCCGAGCCGGCGGGCGGGACGGCCGAGGCGGGGCAGGAGGCGGCGGCAGCAGCGAGCTGACCGCCCTCGCGCGAGCCGGGGCCCGCACTCACCGCGGGCCCCGGCCGCCCGCCGGCCCACGGTTCACCCCCCGTCGGACACTCGGCGGGTCCGTCCCCCGCACCCCGGTCCGTCCCCCGCACCCCGGTCGAACCCCGCCGTCCGGTCCCGCACCCCGCCGGGTGGCCACACATCGGCCAAGCCCCGCGCTCCGGCCCCCGGCACCCCGGCCGAAACCCCGCGGTCGCGCCACGCCGCGGACCCCAGCGCACCGGGGCCGGGGGGCGGGCGACCCGCCGGCCACCGGCGACCCGCCGGCCACCGGGGCCGCGCGCCCCGCCACCGGCCCTCAGCGCACCCGGGCGCGTGACTCCATCGCCGTGCGCGCCGCCCGCTCGTCCTCGTACACCTCGCACATGTGACGGCCGTCCGGCGTCGCCGTGTGCTCGACCTCCCACACGCTCATCTCGCTCCCGTCCAGCAGCAGGAACGCGTGCTCGTACAGCGAGAACCCCGCGTCCCTGCCACCCGCCACACCGCACTGCCGGCCGAACACCTGCTGGATGTGGTGGGCGAACGCCCCGCGCAGCCGCGCCGCGACCGCCTCACCCGGCCGGTCGGCGTTCTCCGCGCGGCGCAGCACCCGGCGCGCGTGGTCAGCCGACTCGTCCGGCACGTACGTGCGCGGCGCGGGCGCCGGCGGACGCACCAGCAGCGCGCTCAGCAGCTCCAGGTCCGCGTCGAGGTCGTCGTCCAGCGGATCGGCGACGGCCACCACCTCGGGGAAACCCAGCGCCTCCGACAGGTGCGCCGCGGCCACCCGCACCTCCGCCTCGTCCACGTACAGCTCATGGTGGTCCTCACCGTCCGCGCCGACGTGGTGGACCAGCTCCCACAGCGTCACCGACGAACCGTCGGCCAGCAGGTACGTGTGCCGGTACGTCACACGGTGCAGCACCGCGCTGTGGTGCGACGCGTGCAGCGCGCTCGCGTGGGCCAGCGCCGACTGCAGCCGCTCGACCAGGGCATCGGGCAGGTCGAAGGAGTTGAGCGCCCGCCCCAGGAGTCGCTCGACGTGCGTCTCCGTGGTCTCGTACGGATCGTTCCGCTCGATCGGATCGTTCAAGATGGGTCTCCAGGCCGTCGCCGCGTGTTACTCGATGCTTGCTCAAGGTAGTGCCTCGGTACGACAACGCGTCCGGCTTCCACAAAACGAAGGGCGCACGAAGCGAGTTCCCGCGCGCCCCCCACCGCACACCTCAACGACCCGGCCCCACGGACCCGTTCGACCCGCCGCGGCCATCCGCCCGGCCCAGTCCCGGCAGAGCGCCGTACAGCTCCCCGTACGAGGGGAATTCCCCGCCCGGGCCCGCCGTACCCCGCGCCGCCAGCACCGCCCGGACGATCGCCCGCGCCACCACGTCCGCGGCCGCCGCCAGCACCCCGTTCAACGCCAGCGGATCGCGCCCCTCGGTGAGCGGGCGCACGCCGGTCGCCAGGGCGAACACCGTGTCCCCGTCGTTCAGCAGGTGCACCGGCCGCACGGCGCGCGCGATGCCGTCGTGCGCCGTACCCGCGACCTTCTGCGCCTGAGCCCGGGTCAGTTCCGCGTCCGTACCCACCACGACCAGCGTCGTGTTCATCGGTGGCATCCCACTGCGCTCACGCGCCTCCGCGAGCCGCAGCGCCGCCGCAGCGCGCACCTCGGGCGAAGGGTACGCGGGCGCACCGCCGTGCGCGCCCCCCGCCGCGAAGGACGGATCACCGTACGCCCCGTACAACACCCCCGTCCCCGGGTCCACCGGCGACCCCACACCGTTCGCCACCACCAGCGCCCCCACCGTCACCCCGGACCCCTTCAGCACCACGCTCGCCGAGCCCACCCCACCCCGGAACCCACCGACCACCGCACCCGTACCGGCCCCCACGCACCCGCACACCACCGGCGCCCCCGGCTCGGTCGCCGCGGCCGCCTCCACCGCCGCCCGACCGGTCGCCGCGCCCGGCCGCGCCCCCAGTCACCACCCCGCCCCAGGTCGAACAGACACGCCGCCGGCACCACCGGCACCACGTGCGTGGGCTCCGGCCCCACGCGCACGCCCCGCCCCCGCTCCTCCAGCCACGCCATCACCCCCGAGGCCGCCTCCAGCCCGAAGGCACTGCCGCCGGTGAGGACCACGGCCTCGACCCGCTGCACCAGGTTGCGCGGGTCCAACGCGTCCGTCTCCCGGGTCCCCGGCCCGCCACCCCGCACGTCGACCGCGGCGACGGCGCCACCCTCCGGCGCCAACACGACCGTCGTCCCGCTCAGCGCCCCGTCACCCGGCACCCGCGCGTGCCCGACCCGCAGCCCGACCACGTCGGTCAGCCCGTCCCTCCAGCCCGCGGCCGTCTCCGCGGGTCCGTCCGCCCGCCCCACGGCCTCCTCGGCGGGCCCGTTTGCCCGCCCTGCGGCCTCCTCGGCGGGCCCGTCCAGCCGCCCCAGGGTCCTCGCCGCGGGCCCGTCCACCCGCCCCGCAGGCCCGTCCGCAGGCCTGTCCGCAGGATCCTCTGGGGACCCTCCCGCAGGCCCGTCCGCGCCATCCGCCCCGTGCCCCGTCACCCTCGCGTCGTCCATGCCCTCTGCCTAGCACGCGCGGATCCATGAGCGGCACCACGCCTGCACGGATCACGCCGAAGCACACCCGGAGGGGGCCTCCCCCCCCCACCCCCGCCCCCTCCCGCCCCGCCCCTTCCCCCCGTCCGCGCCCCACCCCTTCCTCTCCCGCGCGTACCGCTGCGGGCCGTCAGACCACGCCCGTCCGGTGTGTGGCCGTGCGGGCCGTCAGGGTCACGCCGGTGGCGACCGCGGCGGTGGCCACGAGGCCCGCGGCGAGTACCGCCCAGTCACCGGCGAACGTGCAGAGCAGCACGCCCAGTGCCGCGGTCGGCAGGACCAGCTGCTGCGCGATGCCGAACTTGAAGTACCGGGCGTGCAGCGCCCACACCAGCAGCAGGTACAGGGCCGCCGGGAGGGTCACCGCCGCGGCCGCCGCGGTGTCCGAGATGGGGGCCTTGCCGACGGACTGCTCCACCGCCACCTCGACGCCGGCGCCGACAGCGGCCGCCGTAGCGAAGATCAGGTAGTGGCCGTACCCCCACAGGAAGCCCCGGCCGGTGGTCCGCAGCCGTGCGTGCGCGGGGACGACGAAGTAGACCCACCAGGCGGCGAAGACGAGCAGCAGCCCGCCCACCGCGATCGGCAGCAGATCGTCCAGCGCGTCGTTCTCCGCCGCACCCTCCTTCACGGCGACGGTCGCCGCCGCGATGCTCTCGCCGAGCACGATGATCGTGAACAGTCCGTACCGTTCCGCGATGTGGTGGGCGTGCCAGGCGGTGCTCCGTCCGCGGCCGCGCTCGGCGAGCAGCGGCACCGTCATCTCGGCGCACGCCATCACCAGGAACACCCACGGCTTGGCCGCGCCCGGTGCGAAGAGCAGCGCACTCCACCCGGCCTGGCAGGCCAGCACCCCGCCGGCGTACCGCAGGGCGGTGGTCCGCTCGGGGCCGGACGCGTGCCGGGCGGCGCGCAGCCACTGCGAGGCGAGCGCGACGCGCATCACCGCGTATCCCAGCCACACCAGCAGGAAGTCGTGGTCGGTGAACGCGTCGGAGATTCCGGCCGCGAGGATCAGAACGCCCGCGATCTGCAGGAGCGTCATGATCCGGTAGAGGACGTCGTCGTTGTCGTAGGCCGAGGCGAACCAGGTGAAGTTCATCCACGCCCACCAGATGGCGAAGAACACCATGGCGTAGTCCCGGAGTCCCGCGCCCGCGTGTCCCTCGGCGACCGCGTGCACCAGTTGCATGCCGGCCTGCGCCACCGCCACGACGAAGCACAGGTCGAAGAAGAGTTCCAGGGGGGTGGCGGCGCGGTGTTCCTGGTCGCGGTCGCGCGCGATCAGCGGCCGTAGGGGCCGTGAGGGGCGTGTGGCGTCGGCGGGCTCGTGCGTCATGGGGGACAGCACAGCAGAGGGTGGACGCCGCGACGGCTGTGACGCGCTGCTCGGTTCGCGACGCGGCCAGTGGCGCCGGGCGTAGGCTGAACGTATGAGTACCGCCCCCGCCCCCGGACCGCGAGATGCGGAGAACCAGCCCGCGCCGAAGAAGAGGCCGGCCCTGGTCTTCGACGATCCGCTGGACCAGCAATCCGCGGACGATACGGACCGTGGGTGGGGCGAGCGGGCTCCGGGTGGTGACGGCGGGGCCGCCGATCTGGCCCGCTTCCTCGACGAGAAGCCGCCGCACCACCTCTGAGCCACCGCGCCGTCCGCCGCTACGGGGCGCGGACCCCCGACCGGCCGGCCGTCTCGTCGCCGCGCTGGGCGACGAGCACCTCTCGGATGTCCTTGAGGACGTCCAGCTCCGTCACGTCCACGGCGTCCTGCGCGCCGTGCAACTCCTTCTCCCGCGCGGCCTTGCGCGCCAGGTACTTGGCCATGGGCAGCACCATCAGGAAGTAGACCACCGCGGCGGTGATCAGGAAGCTGAGCGTCGCGCTGAGCACCGAGCCCCACAGGATGGCGACACCGGTGGTGACCTCGCCGCCCCGTACGGAGCAGGGACCCTTCAGACAGAACTGGTAGCTCTCCAGGTTCTGGGTGCCGAAGGCGCCGACGATGGGGCTGATGACCCCCTTCACGAGGCTGTTCACGATGTTGGTGAACGCGGCACCGATGACGACGGCCACCGCGAGATCGACGACGTTCCCCCTCATCAGGAACGCCTTGAACCCCTCCAGCAGGCTCGTCCTGTTCTCCTGGCTCACTCCGGTGCCTTTCGTCGCGTGTCGTGTGGGCGGAGCCATTACGCCGCGACCGGAGCGTGCCCGTCCAATCCGTACGCACGGACCGGTGACGCGGCGGGCCGACCGTACGGGTGGGCGCTCGGGGTGGTGGAGCGGTCAGCACAGGGTCACCGCCAGCCGGGACGTGGCGGCCGCGGCCGCCAGCGCGGTCGCGGTCGGGCGCGGCACGGCCACGACGACCAGGGCGCCGCCGACCGTCCCGCCGTCGGCCCACTCGTTTCCCGTCCCCGCCCCGTGCGCCGGCGCGTCCTCCGGGCGCGGTACCTCCGTCACGCGGACGCCCGACGCCACCACCCGGGCCGGGGGGCCGCCGTCCTCCGCCGCCGTGCCCGGGGCGGTGACGGGCGCGGCGATCACGTCCACCCGGTCGCCCGGGCTCAGCAGCCGCACCGTCTCCGCGTCCGCGATCCGTACCGGCGCGGACACGAGCGCCGTCCTGCCTGGTGCCCGCCCGCGCGGGCCGGGGCGTGCCGCGACCCGGACGGAGCCGGCCCGCTGACGGTCCGCCGCGAATGGCGGCCGGTCGGGCGCCGGGGCCGTGACCGCGACCGCGTGGGCGCTCTCCGGCGTCGGCCGTCCCGGCGCAGCGGGCCCCCGGAACCCCGAGGCGGCCAGCGCGGCGGCCGTCATGGCGAGCCCGGCGGCCAGCGCCCGCCGCCTGCGCCGTACCGCGCGCCGTAACCCGTACCGCCCGCCGCGCACCCGCACCGGGGCGAAGGGCGGCACCGCGCACGTCTCCGGCACCGACGCGACCGCCGGAGGCGGCGAAGGAACGGGAGGAGACGCGGGAGGAGCGGAAGGGACAGGGGGGAGCGGGGGAGCAAGGACCGGGAGGCGCGGGGGAGGAGGGGCCGGGGCGCGGTGGGAAGGCCCGCGGGCCGGCGGCGTCCCCCCTGGGGCGCAGGACGTCCCGGGACGGCGTGCCGGCGGCTGGACCTGCGGCCGGGGCGGCGTGGGCGGGTGCGAGCGGGTACGGGAGGACGTCATGGCAGACACCACCTGTCATGCGGGGAACCGCCGGCGGATCACCGACGTCCTCACCCTGCCGCGTTTCCGCCTGCTCCGCTCGGGCCTGTGGACAGGCGTCTACCTGGGGAAAGCTCGCTCACCCCAGGGGTGGAGCCGCATTCCCCACCGGCCCGCCCGCCCGCGCTCGTCGGCGCGCCCGGCCCGCCCTCGCGCAACCCCGACGCCCGGGGCATCGCCCCGCCCCGGCATCCCCCGTCCCGCCCCGGCATCACCCGCCCGCCCGGGCGCCTCCCGGTACCCCGAGCCGTTACGGCAGCGCGATGCCCAGGTTCCAGCCGTCGTGGGCGTGCGTGCACAGGCACGTGCGGTCCTCGGTCGCGGGCAGCGCCCCGACCGCGTCGAACAGGACGGCCCGCAGACGCTCGACGTTCTCCCCGAACACCCGCAGGACGTCCGTGTGCGACACGCCGTCGCCCGTCTCGGCGCCCGCGTCGAGGTCCGTCACCAGGGCCATCGACGTGTAGCAGAGGCCCAGCTCGCGGGCGAGCACCGCCTCCGGGTGGCCGGTCATGCCGACGACGGACCAGCCCATGGCGGCGTGCCACCGCGACTCGGCGCGGGTCGAGAAGCGCGGGCCCTCCACGACGACCATCGTGCCGCCGTCCACCGCCGCCCACTCCCGGCCCCGCGCGGCCGTCAGCGCGGCCTCGCGTCCGTCGGGGCAGTAGGGGTCGGCGAAGGTCATGTGGACGACGTTCGGCACGCTGCCGTCCGGCAGCGGCTCGCCGTCGAAGTACGTCTGGACGCGTGCCTTCGTACGGTCGACCAGCTGGTCGGGGACGAGCAGGGTGCCGGGCCCGTACTCGGCGCGCAGACCGCCGACCGCGCACGGCCCCAGAACCTGGCGCACGCCGACGGAGCGGAGCGCCCACAGGTTGGCCCGGTAGTTGATGCGGTGCGGCGGCAGCCGGTGGTCACGGCCGTGCCGAGGCAGGAACGCGACCCGGCGGCCGGCCACCTCGCCGAGGAACAGGGAGTCGCTGGGGCTGCCGTACGGGGTGCTGACCTCGACCTCCGTGACGTCCTCCAGGAAGGAGTAGAAGCCGGACCCGCCGATCACGCCGATCTCTGCGTTCGTCGCCATGCGGCTCACCCTAGACGCGGCCCCGAAGCGCTCCGGAGCCACCCCCGGCCCGCCGCAGGGCATCCCCGGCCCGCCCCCGGAGGCACCCGGGGACACCCCGGCCCACCCCCGAAGCGGACCCTGCGGCGCACGCTGAAGCGGAGCCCGCGACGCACGCTTGGAGGACGGCTCGGAAGCACCCCGGGGCGATCCCGGCGGCCGGCCCCCCAGCGGTCACCCGACCCGGGTACGCCGAAGGCCCCGCCGTACGGGACGGCGGGGCCTTCGGGACGTGGTCAGGCCGCGGAGGTGCTGCTGCCGCCGCCCGTGCTCGACGCCGCCGGCTTCGCGCCCGAGGACGACGAGGACGACGAATCGGACGACGGGGTCGACGCCGCGGAGGACGACGAGGAAGAGGACGACGACGCGGGCGAGCTGCTCGACGACGCGCCGCGGCTGTCGTTGCGGTAGAACCCGGAGCCCTTGAAGACGATGCCGACGGCCGAGAACACCTTCTTCAGGCGTCCCTGGCAGCTCGGGCACTCGGTCAGGGCGTCATCGGTGAACTTCTGCACCGCCTCGAGGCCCTCGCCGCACTCGGTGCACTGGTACTGGTAGGTCGGCACTTGTCTTCCTCCTGGCACTCTCACTCGATGAGTGCTAACGACGAACAATAGTGACGCATTCCGTCGCGTCAGTCCACCGCCACGGGCACGCGGTGACCCATACCACGCGCGACGGTCCGGCCCGCGGGCCGGGCGACGAGCCGCGAGCGCAGCGCCACGAGGGTGACGAGGGCCAGGGCCGTACCGCCCAGCGGCACCAGGAAGCCGGCGGTCGAGCCGTACGTGTCGGCGAGCTGTCCCGCGACCGTCACGGCGGCGGCCTGGCCCAGCGCCACGGCGCCGGTCAGCCAGGTGAACGCCTCCGTACGGGCGGTGGCGGGCACCAGCGACTCGACGAGCGTGTAGCCGGTGATCAGGGCGGGCGCGATGCACAGGCCCACGACGAGGCCCAGCAGACCCAGCAGCACCACGGAGTGGGCGGTCCACAGCAGGGCGGCGGTCAGGGTCAGGGCGGTGTAGCCGACGATGAGGCGGCGGCGCGGCCCGGCCTTCCAGGCGATGGCGCCGACGGCGACGCCGGCCAGCATGTTGCCGGCGGCGAAGAGCCCGTACAGCAGGCCGTTGGCGCCCGGGTTGCCGATCTCCTCGGAGAAGGCGGTCAGGGAGACCTGCATGCCGCCGAAGACGGAGCCGATGCCGAGGAACGCCACGGCGAGCACCCGCACGCCCGGCACGGAAAGCGCCGACACGCGCGCCGGCGAGCCGGCCTGCGAGGAGTGCGTCCCGTGGGCGGGCTGGGTGCGCTTCTGCGCGGCGAAGAGCAGGCCGCCGACCAGGGTGAGGCCGGCCTCGGCGACCAGGCCGGCGGCCGGGTGCACGCCGGTGCACAGCGCCGTGGCCAGAACGGGGCCGACGACGAAGGTGAACTCGTCGGTGACGGACTCGAACGCCGCCGCCGTCGACATCAGCGGCGACCCCTCGAGCCGGGCGGCCCAGCGGGCCCGCACCATGGGGCCGATCTGCGGGACGGACGCGCCGCTGGGCACGGCCGCCGCGAACAGGGCCCACAGGGGCGCGTCCGCGAGCGCGAGGGCCGTCAGGAGGGAGACCGACGCGGCGTGCGCCAGGACACCGGGCAGGAGGACGGCGCGCTGGCCGAAGCGGTCCGCGAGCTTGCCGCTCTGCGGCGCGAACAGTGCCATGGACACGCCGGTGACCGCGGCGACGGCACCGGCGGTGCCGTACGAGCCGGTGGTGTGCTGGACCAGCAGGACGATGCCGATGGTGAGCATCGCGAAGGGCTGGCGTGCCGCGAAACCGGGCAGCAGGTACGTCCACGCGCCGGGTGTGCGCAGGAGCTGCCCGTATCCGGGACGCTTCACGGCGTCGTCGGAGGTGACCGTGGATGCCACGGCCCGTGCCTTTCTGCCGCCTGGTAGCGCTCCCCTGGGTGACGGGAGCCGCCGAGGGCTGTCCTCTTGCGCGGAAGCGCGGTAGATACCTGGGTTCCGCTGAGGGGGGACCCGGCCGCCATACGGTCGCGCCAGCCCTGCGTCAGGCAGAGTTGGTCGATCAGTGTGCCTTCATGGTACAGGGCGGTGCTGGTGCGGCACCTGTGAAATGTGCGACGCGATGGAGCGGGCCCTGTGATTCGGCGGGGCGCTCGGACGGCACCCGTCCGCCGGCGGACGGCACCCGCCGCCGGACGGCACCCGCCGCCGGACGGGCGGCGCCCGTCATCCGACCGGACCGCCACCCTTTCCAGCGCCCCGCCCCGCCCCTCCCGGCGCCCACCCCTACGGGCGCCCACTCCCACGGGCGCCCGCCCCGACAGGGCCCCGCCCCCACGGGTGCCTGCCCTTCCAGCGCCCGCCCTCACGGCGCCCCGCTCCTGCGGCGCGGCCCCGCGCTACGGTGTCCCGCCCGTGCCGAGCCAGCCCGCGAGCTTGCCGCCGCGGCCGACGGCCCGCAGCCGCCGTTCCGTCGCGTCCCGTACCTGGTCCGTCGCCACGACCAGCAGGTCGTCGCCGCGCCGGAGCACCGTCGCCGGGGACGGGACGAAGCTGCGCCCCTCCCGTACGACGAGGGTGACCGCGGCGCCCGGCGGCAGCCGCAGCTCCGCGACCTCCACGCCGTGCATCCGGGAACGCTCCGGGATGGACAGCGACAGCAGGTGGCCGCGCAGCCGCTCCAGGGGGGCGGACTCCACGCCCAGGTCGGTGGCCCCGTCCTGGTCGCCGAGGCGCAGCGTCCTGGCCAGCCAGGGCAGCGTCGGCCCCTGCACGAGGGTGTAGACGACGACCAGCACGAAGACGATGTTGAAAACCTTCCGGCTGCCTTCGATCCCCGACACCATGGGGATGGTCGCCAGGATGATGGGCACCGCGCCGCGCAGCCCGGCCCACGAAATCAGAGCCTGCTCCTGCCAGGGGATGCGGAACGACACCAGGCTCAGCAGCACGGACACCGGGCGGGCCACGGCCGTCAGGACGAGCCCGATGGCGACCGCGGGCCAGAAGTCGTGGATGAGCTCGTGCGGGGTCACCAGCAGTCCCAGGAGGACGAACATCCCGATCTGGGCGATCCAGCCGAGGCCTTCGGCGAAGCCGCGGTTGGCCGGCTGGTGCGGCAGCTTCGCGTTGCCGAGGACCACGGAGGCCAGGTATACGGCGAGGAAACCGCTGCCGTGGGCGAGCGCGCCGGCCGCGTACGCGGTGACGGCGATGGCCATCACGGCGATCGGGTACAGGCCGGAGGCCGGCAGGGCGACGCTCTTCAGGCCGTACGCGCCGAGGAGACCGATCGCGAGGCCGATGGCCGCGCCGATGGCGAGCTCCAGCGCGATCTCCCCGACGAGGACGTACCAGCTGTGGACCGGTCCCGTCGTGGAGAAGGCGACGACGAGGATGACGACGGGGGCGTCGTTGAAGCCCGACTCCGCCTCCAGCGTGCCGGTCACCCGGCTCGGCAGGGGGACCTTGCGCAGGACCGAGAAGACGGCCGCGGCGTCCGTCGAGGAGACGACCGCGCCGATGAGCAGCGACTGCCGCCAGTCCAGGCCGATGAGGTAGTGCGCGGCGGCGGCCGTGATGCCCACGCTCACCGCGACGCCGACGGTCGCCAGGGCGGTCGCCGCGGGCAGCGCGGGTCTGATCTGCTCCCACTTCGTCCCCAGGCCGCCCTCGGCGAGGATCACGACGAGCGCGCCGTAGCCGATGACCTGGGTGAGCTCGGCGTTGTCGAAGGTGATGTTGCCGATGCCGTCCTGGCCCATGGCGACACCGATGCCGAGGTACAGGAGCAGGCTGGGGAGGCCGCTGCGTGAGGAGACGCGCACCGCGACGACGGCGACGAGCAGTACGAGCGAGCCGATGAGCAGGAGTTCGTTGAGCTGGTGGACAGTCAGGGGCCGAACCTTCCGGAGAGTGTGCGTGCGCGGTCGTCTTCAGTTGTGCGCGGATGCGGTTGTGTGCGGGCCCGACCCGGGCGCCGGCCCGGGTGTCGGAGTCCCGCACCCTCGTGCGCCGGGCGGGATCACCGCCCCCGCGCGCGTGGTCACGCCGAGGCCCACAGGCCCACGGGGCACCCACCCACGCGCGCGTGGTGCCGCCCGGCCACCGGCAGACCGTGCACCGGGATGCCGGTCCACCGGAGAGACCGGTCCACCGGGGTGCCGGTAGCGGTCACGGGGCCGGGTCGCGGTGGGTACCGGAAACCGGCCGCGAGGGCTGGTTCCGGCCGCCGGTGCCGGCACCGGGTGCCGCGGGCCGGTGACCGCCGGAACGCGGCGGTCGGACCGCCCTGTCGGCGCCCCGGGCTGCCGAACCGTCGACTCCGTGACGACATGCCGGGCATGTCCGGCTGTTCGACGGGTGCACGACGGCCAGTACTTCGTTACCTTACCTAATCTTTAACGTTCTCCTAACGCCTCCGTCGACACCCGTGGGCGGCCTCCTCACTGACACCGCGTCCGGACCGGCCGAGCGCTGCGCCTATGGTTGCTCCCAGCACTCCAGGACCAAGCCTGCGCCTCGAAGGACAGCGATGCCCGCCAACACCACCGTCTCTTCCCCCAAGAAGAAGGGGCGGCGTGCCCGCCTGCTCGTGATCGCCCTGGTGCTGGCGCTCGTCGCGGGCGTCGGTTACGGCGCCTACTGGGGCGTCAGCACCGTACGCGCGCCCTTCCCGCAGACCACCGGCACGCTGCAGCTCGCCGGGCTGTCCGGGCCGGTCGACGTGAAGCGCGACGGCTACGGCGTCCCACAGATCTACGCGTCGACCGACGCCGACCTCTTCCGCGCGCAGGGGTACGTCCAGGCGCAGGACCGGTTCTACGAGATGGACGTCCGCCGGCACATGACCGCGGGCCGCCTCTCCGAGATGCTCGGCAAGGACCTGGTCGACTCGGACGCCTTCCTCCGCACCCTCGGCTGGCACCGCGTGGCGCAGCAGGAGTACGACACGGTGCTGTCTGCCGAGACCAAGAAGAACCTCCAGGCGTACGCGGAGGGCGTCAACGCCTACCTGAAGGGCAAGGAGCCCAAAGACGTCTCCGTCGAGTACTCCGCCCTCGCGTTCTCGCACGACTACGCCATCGAGCCGTGGACGCCGGTCGACTCGATCGCCTGGCTCAAGGCCATGGCTTGGGACCTGCGCGGCAACATGCAGGACGAGATCGACCGCTCGCTGATGACGAGCCGCCTGAGCCCGCAGCAGATCGAGCAGCTGTACCCGGACTACCCGTACGCGCTGCACCGCCCGATCGTCGAGGGCTTCAAGGCGTCCGGTGACGGCGAGGGCGAGGGCGAGAGCGACGGCAGCGGTTCCGACGGCGACGGCACCGGCTCCGACGGCACCGGCTCCGGCACGCAGGGGACCCAGGGCGGCTCCGGCACCCAGGGCGCCCAGAGCTCCGCCGGCACCGGCGCGGGCGCGCTGAGCGGCTTCCAGAGCCAGCTCGCGGCCGTCTCCGACGCCCTGGCGGAGGTCCCCGCCCTCCTCGGCCCGAACGGCCACGGGATCGGCTCGAACTCCTGGGTCGTCTCCGGCAAGTACACGACCACCGGCAAGCCGCTCCTCGCGAACGACCCGCACCTGGCCCCGCAGCTGCCGTCCGTCTGGTACCAGATGGGCCTGCACTGCCGCGCCGTGTCCGACAAGTGCCGCTACGACGTCGCCGGCTACACCTTCGCCGGCCTGCCCGGTGTGATCATCGGCCACAACCAGGACATCGCCTGGGGCTTCACCAACCTCGGCGCCGACGTCACCGACCTGTACCTCCAGAAGGTCACCGACCGCGGGTACCTGCGCGGCACCAAGGAGGTGCCGTTCGAGACCCGCGAGGAGGTCATCCGGGTCGCCGGTGGCAGCAGCCGCACCATCACCGTGCGCACCACCAACAACGGCCCCCTCATCTCCGACCGCAGCGGCGAGGCGGAGAAGGTCGGCCAGAAGGCCCCCGTCACCGACCTCGCGCCCGACCGCGGCGACGGCTACGGGGTGGCCCTGCGCTGGACGGCCCTCGACCCGGGCCGCTCGATGGACGCGGTGTTCAAGCTGAACCGCGCCCGTGACTTCAAGGACTTCCGCGACGCCGCCCGCGACTTCGAGGTGCCGTCCCAGAACCTGATCTACGCCGACGCCAAGGGCGCCGAGGGCCACATCGGCTACCAGGCCCCGGGCAAGATCCCCGTCCGCTCCGAGAAGCACGACGGCACCCTCCCGGCCCCCGGCTGGGACGCCGCGTACGACTGGAAGAAGGACTTCGTCCCCTTCGACGAGCTGCCGTACGAGCAGGACCCGGCGCGCGGCTACATCGTCACCGCGAACCAGGCCGTCGTGAACGGCGGGGACTACCCGCACCGCCTCACCGAGGACTGGGGCTACGGCTCCCGCAGCCAGCGGATCAACGACCTCATCGAGTCGAAGACCAAGGACGGCGGGAAGATCTCGACGGACGACATGCGCACCATGCAGATGGACAACAGCAGCGAGATCGCCAAGCTGCTGACGCCGCTCCTGCTGAAGATCGACGTGTCGGACCCGTACGTCCGCGAGGCGCAGAAGCTGCTGGAGGGCTGGGACTACACGCAGGAGGCGGACTCCGCGGCCGCCGCCTACTTCAACGCCGTCTGGCGCAACGTCCTCAAGCTGGCCTTCGGCGACAAGCTCCCCAAGGAGCTGCGCGTCAAGGGCGAGTGCCTCAACGTGGCGCCGGCCGATCCGAACGTCCCGGAGGACCAGCGCGACCGGCTCGTGCGCGAGTGCGGCCAGCGGGACGCGGACCAGGCGCAGCCCGACGGCGGCGACCGCTGGTACGAGGTGGTCCGCCCGCTCCTGAAGGACGAGGCGAACCCGTGGTGGCACACCCCGGCCAACCGTCTGGACGCCGCGACGCAGACCCGCGACCAGCTGCTGGCCCGTGCCCTGAAGGACGCCCGGTGGGAGCTGACCGCCGAGCTCGGCAAGGACGTCTCCACCTGGAGCTGGGGCCGGCTGCACCAGCTGAACCTGCGCAACCAGACGCTCGGCACCGGCGGTCCCGGCGTCGTGAAGTTCATGCTGAACCGCGGCCCGTGGAACCTCGCGGGCGGCGAGGCGGCGGTCAACGCCACGGGCTGGAACGCCGCGGGTGGCTACGGGGTCGTCTGGGTGCCGTCCATGCGGATGGTCGTGAACGTCGGCGAGTGGGACAAGTCCCGCTGGATCAACCTCACCGGCGCCTCCGGTCACGCCTACCACCCGCACTACACGGACCAGACCGACCTGTGGGCGAGGGGCGAGCTCCTCGACTGGCCGTTCACCGACGCGGCGGTCGACGCGCGGAAGGTCGACCACCTGGTCCTCAAGCCGTGATCAGGCACCCCGGGGCGGGCCGCTGAGGCGCCGTACGCCCCCGGGGGTCACCACCGCGTGCACGGGGTGGTCGTGCGGTTCCTCCGGGACCCGGGCGACCACCTCGTGCGCGTAGAGCAGGACGACGAGCGCCGGATCCGCGCCCGCGCCCGCCAGGCGGGCCAGCACCCGGTCGTACGAGCCGCCGCCCCGGCCCAACCGCATGCCCCGGGCGTCCACGGCGAGGCCGGGCAGCAGCACCGCGTCGGCCGTCACGACGGCGTCCGGGCCGAGTCGGGGCCCCGAGGGCTCCAGCAGCCCCAGGCGGGCCCGTACGAGGCCGTCGGGGCCCTCGTACACGGCCCAGTCCAGGTCGTTGTCGGCCATCAGCACGGGCAGCAGCACCCGCACCCCCCGCGCGCGCAGCGCGTCGAGCAGCGCGCGGGTGCCGGGTTCGCGCCCGACGGAGACGTACGCGGCCACGGTCCCGGCCCGCGCCAGCTCGGGCAGCTTCAGCGCGGCGTCGGCCAGCTCGGCGGCGGCCAGGCGGACGTCCTCGGTCGTCAGCAGCGTCCGCGCGGCGAGCAGTTGCCGCCGCAGCCCCGCCTTGTCCGGCCCGGAGCCCGCCGCGTCCGGCGCCGGCCCCGGTCCGACCCCCTCCGGCCCCCCGGGCCTCCGCGCCCCGCCACCGGTCGCCGTCGCCCGCTCCTCCGCCATCACGCCGTCCCACCAACCTCTCAAAAGTCCTGTAAAGCCCCATATGCGGAGGAAGGTAATCCAAGGCTCATCTTCCTCCCATACCAACCGGATATGGTGCTCGGCATGACTCAGTCGCACCCCGGGATCAGCAAGGCTGTCATCCCCGCCGCGGGACTCGGCACCCGGTTCCTGCCTGCCACGAAGGCCACTCCCAAGGAGATGCTGCCCGTCGTCGACAAGCCCGCCATCCAGTACGTGGTGGAGGAGGCGGTGGGCGCGGGGCTGCACGACGTGCTGATGGTCACGGGCCGCAACAAGCGCCCCCTGGAGGACCACTTCGACCGGAACTACGAGCTGGAGGAGGCGCTGTACCGCAAGGGCGACGACGAGCGCCTGGACCGGGTCAGGGCCTCGAACGACCTGGCGACCATGCACTACGTCCGGCAGGGCGACCCGCGCGGCCTCGGCCACGCCGTGCTGTGCGCCGCCCCGCACGTGGGCGACCAGCCCTTCGCCGTGCTCCTCGGCGACGACCTCATCGACCCCCGGGACGCGCTGCTCTCCCGCATGATCGAGGTCCGGGAGCGCGAGGGCGGCAGCGTCGTCGCCCTCATGGAGGTCGACCCCGCGCAGATCCACCTCTACGGCTGCGCCGCCGTCGAGCCCACCGACGAGGCCGACGTGGTCCGGGTGACGGACCTCGTGGAGAAGCCCGACCGGGCGGACGCCCCCAGCAACTACGCGATCATCGGCCGGTACGTCCTGGACCCGGCCGTCTTCGGGATACTGCGCGAGACCCGCCCCGGCCGCGGCGGCGAGATCCAGCTGACGGACGCCCTGCACAAGCTCGCCGTCGACCAGGGCCCGGGCGGCCCCGTCCACGGCGTGGTCTTCAAGGGCCGCCGGTACGACACCGGGGACCGCGCCGACTACCTCAGGGCCATTGTCAGACTCGCGTGCGAACGTGAGGATCTGGGACCGGAGTTCCGATCCTGGCTCCGCCGTTACGTCACCGAGGAGATGCAG
This sequence comes from Streptomyces changanensis, assembly GCF_024600715.1. Lineage (NCBI taxonomy): Bacteria > Bacillati > Actinomycetota > Actinomycetes > Kitasatosporales > Streptomycetaceae > Streptomyces > Streptomyces changanensis. Next base: position 2,805,849 of record NZ_CP102332.1, on the reverse strand, counting down.
ACCCCGTGAGCCCACAGAGCGCGGAGAGGACCGTCTGGTCGGTGGACGAGCACCTGGAGGACGTGCTCGCCGCCGTGCGTCCGCTCGACCCCATCGAGATGCGGCTGCCCGAAGCCCAGGGCTGTGTGCTCGTCGAGGACGTCACGGTGCCCGTCGCCCTGCCGCCCTTCGACAACAGCTCCATGGACGGCTACGCGGTGCGCGTCGCCGACGTGGCCGGGGCCAGCGAGGAGTACCCCGCGGTGCTCACGGTCGTCGGGGACGTCGCGGCGGGCGGCGAGGAGCCGCCCACCGTCGGCCCCGGCCAGGCCGCCCGCATCATGACGGGCGCCCCGCTCCCGCCCGGCGCCGAGGCGGTCGTCCCGGTCGAGTGGACCGACGGCGGCGCCGGCGCCGGCGCGGCCACCACCATGCGCGCGGCGAGCGCCGCCCCCGAGGGCGCGGGCGGCGAGGTCCGCGTCCACCGGCCCGCCGGGCCCCGCGCCCACGTCCGCGCGCGCGGCAGCGACGTCGCCGCCGGCGACCTCGCCCTCCCCGCCGGCACGGTCCTCGGCCCGCCCCAGATCGGCCTGCTCGCCGCCATCGGCCGCGCCACGGTCCGCGTCCGGCCCCGCCCGCGCGTGGTCGTGCTGTCCACGGGCAGCGAGCTGGTCCAGCCCGGCGAGGAGCTCGGCCCCGGCCGGATCTACGACTCCAACAGCTTCGCCCTGGCCGCCGCCGCCCGCGACGCCGGCGCCATCACCTACCGCGTGGGAGCCGTCACCGACGACGCCGACACCCTGCGCGCGACGATCGAGGACCAGCTGGTCCGCGCCGACCTCCTGGTGACGACGGGCGGTGTCAGCGTCGGGGCGTACGACGTGGTCAAGGAGGCCCTGTCGGCGGCGTCCGACGCGGACGAGCCGGGCGGCGGCGTCGAGTTCCGCAAGCTCGCCATGCAGCCGGGCAAGCCCCAGGGGTTCGGCTCCATCGGCCCCGACCACACCCCGCTCCTCGCCCTCCCGGGGAACCCGGTCTCCTCGTACGTCTCCTTCGAGCTGTTCGTCCGGCCCGCCATCCGCGCCCTCATGGGCCTGCCGGACCTGCACCGCCCGCGCGTGCGCGCCGCCCTCAGCGCGGACGGACCGCTGACGTCCCCCGCCGGCAAGCGCCAGTTCCTGCGCGGGACGTACGACGCCGCGGCGGGTACCGTCACTCCTGTGGGAGGTGCCGGGTCGCACCTGGTCGCCGCCCTCGCGCGGGCCGACGCGCTCCTCGTCGTCCCCGAGGACGCCACGAGCGTGGAGCCCGGCGCGGAGCTGGAGGTGGTGCTCATCGGCTGAGCCGGCGGCCCACCGGCCGCGGCCGTGGCGGTACGGTGTCTGCCGCCGTGCCGACAAGACAACCGGCGCCAGGATCGCGAGGCGGAGTGCAGTGAGTACGCAAGGCAGCCTGACCCACATCGACGAGGCGGGCGCGGCCCGCATGGTGGACGTCTCCGGGAAGGACGTCACGACGCGCACCGCCCGCGCCACCGGTCGTGTCCTGGTCTCCCCGCGGGTGGTGGAGCTGCTGCGCGGCGAGGGCGTGCCGAAGGGCGACGCCCTCGCGACGGCCCGCATCGCCGGGATCATGGGCGCCAAGCGCACCCCCGAGCTGATCCCGCTGTGCCACCCGCTCGCCGTCTCCGGCGTCACGGTCGACCTGTCCGTCGCCGACGACGCCGTGGAGATCGCCGCGACCGTCCGCACCACCGACCGCACCGGCGTCGAGATGGAGGCCCTCACCGCGGTGTCCGTGGCGGCCCTCACCGTCGTCGACATGGTCAAGGCGGTCGACAAGTCGGCCGTCATCACCGACGTGCGGGTGGAGGAGAAGACGGGCGGCAAGTCCGGGGACTGGAGCCGGGCGTGACGTACCGGGCCCTGGTGATCACCGCGTCGAACCGCGCCTCCGCCGGGGTGTACGAGGACCGGGGCGGCCCCATCCTCGTCGAGGGCCTCGCCGCGCTCGGCTTCGCCGTCGACGGCCCGCGGGTCGTCCCCGACGGCGACCCCGTCGAGGCGGCCCTGCGCGACGGGATCGGGGCCGGGTACGACGTGATCCTCACGACCGGTGGCACCGGTCTGTCGCCCACCGACGCCACCCCCGAGGCCACCCGTCGCGTCATCGACCACGAGGTGCCCGGCATCCCCGAGGCCATCCGCGCCCACGGCCGCGCCAAGGTCCCCACGGCGGCGCTCTCCCGTGGTCTGGCGGGCGTCGCGGGCCGCACCCTCGTCGTCAACCTGCCGGGCTCCACCGGCGGCGTGCGGGACGGGCTCGCGGTCCTCGGCGACCTCCTCGTCCACGCCGTGGACCAACTGCGCGGCGGCGACCACCCGAGACCCGCGTCATGAACCCCGCCTGGCCCGCGTCGCTCGCCGACGGCGACGTGGTGCTCCGCCCGATAAGGGCCCGCGACCAGAAGGCGTGGCGCGAGGTCAACCGGCGCAACCGCGACTGGCTGCGCCCCTGGGAGGCCACCGTCCCGCCGCCCGCGCCGGGCGCTCCCCCCGTCCAGCGCCCCACCTACCGGCAGATGGTCCGGCACCTGCGCGCCGAGGCCAACGCCGGCCGGATGCTGCCGTTCGTCATCGAGTACCGGGGCCGGCTCGTCGGCCAGCTGACCGTCGCCGGCATCACCTGGGGCTCCATGTGCTCGGGGCACGTCGGTTACTGGGTCGACCAGGACGTGGCCGGCCGCGGGGTGATGCCGACGGCGGTCGCCCTCGCCGTCGACCACTGCTTCCGCTCCGTCGGACTGCACCGGATCGAGGTGTGCATCCGCCCCGAGAACGGGCCCAGCCGGCGCGTCGTGGAGAAACTCGGATTCCGCGAGGAGGGCGTGCGCCCGCGCTACCTGCACATCGACGGCGCGTGGCGTGACCACCTCGTCTTCGCCCTGACCGCCGAGGAAGTCCCCGAAGGGCTGCTGCGGCGCTGGCACAGGTCACGGCGCGAACACCAGAAGAAATAATTCATTTGTTCGAATAGCGAGCCGGTCGAGCAGAATCGGTCTGATCAATCACAAAAAATGTCAGTGATATCAGCCAGATCGTGCGACACACCGGCCCAATTGGCGGATGGCCCCGCGCGAAGACCTCTACCGTGTGAGATGTGAGCAGCAGCGGCCTCATCTACGCAGTCATCGTCGGAGCCTGGGCCGCCTACCTGGTGCCGATGTGGCTCCGCAGGCAGGACGAGCTGAACGAGGCTCGTCCGACGGAACGCTTCAGCACCGCCATCCGGCTCCTGTCCGGACGGGCGGCGATGGAGCGCCGGTACGCCAAGGAGCTGCGCGCGCGCGCCGACGAGGACCGGCGGGTGCCCGACGTGGACCCGGACGCCGAGACCGAGCAGATCGACTCGGTCGACGTCCGGGCCTTCGCCGCGCCCCCGGACCACACCGAGGCCCGACTCGAGCTCCCGGGCGCCGCCGCGGCAGCCCCGGCCGCGCCGTCCGCGGGGGCACCGTCCGCGGGGGCCCGCCGGCCGGCCGGCCCCGCCGTGAGCCGGGCCGCCGCCGAACGCGCCCGCCGCTCTCGCGTCCTCGCCCGCCGGCGCCGCACGACGGTCCTCCTCTTCCTCGCCTTCACGGTCGGCACCGTCGCCGCGGCCGTCGGCGGCCTCGCCTTCCTCTGGGCGCCCGCCGCCCCCGCCGCCCTGCTCAGCGGCTACATCGCCTACCTGCGCCGCCAGGAGCGCCGCCGCTTCGTCTACGTGATGGACCGGCGCCGCGCCGAGGCCGCCGCCCAGCGGCTGCGCGAGAACCGCCCCCGCCGCGGCCGGCCCGCCGCCCCGCACCAGGACGACGAGGCCCCCGCGCACCCCGAGCCCACCCCGTCGGTCTCCCCGGCGGAAGCCGGCCGCCGCGCGCTCGTCGAGCAGACCGACCACGCCGAGTGGGTCGACCAGCAGCGCGAGCGCGGCCCGGCCCGCGGCGACAGCTGGGACCCCGTCCCGGTCCCCCTCCCCACGTACGTCACCGCCCCGGTCGCCCCGCGCGCCACGGGCGGCGTCGACGTCACCGACCCGGAGACGTGGAGCGCCGCCCGCTCCTCCCCGGCGGAGCCCACCCCGCCCCCGCCCACCCGCCAGAACCCCAACCCGTCCCCGACGGCCCCCCGCCGCCCCCGCGACCACGGCCGCACCCCGCTCTTCGACCAGTACGCGGACGACGACCGCCCCCGCGCGGCCAACGAGTGACCCCGACCCACCGCCCCGGGCCACCCACCGGACAACGGATTTCCGAGCACCCCGATCGGGATGCTAATGTTTCACACGTCGCAAGGGCCTGTGGCGCAGACTGGTAGCGCACCTCGTTCGCATCGAGGGGGTCAGGGGTTCAAATCCCCTCAGGTCCACAGACGACTGTTCGCGAGTCGAATCAAGAGCAGTGACGAGATCCCGTCCGATCGCAAGATCGGGCGGGATCTTCGTCGTTTCGGGGGCTTCGCTGTCTGTCCGGGGTGGCGGAGGGCGGCGCGGCGGGTCTGGTGGGCCGCTGCGGGGGCGTGTGGCCCGTGCCGACGTGTGCGGACCGGCCCCCGGGGCGGCCCGGGCTGGTGATCGACGTGACCCGGGGGAGCGGAACGGACTCGCGGCCGGAGCCGGGAAGACGGCGGCCGGGCCGCGGAACGGGTGTTCCGCGGCCCGGCCGCCGCATCAGGCGTGGTGCCACCACGCGCCGGGCCAAGGGCGGCGCAGGGCCTACGGTGCGGCCGCTCTGGTGAGCACCAGGGACGGCGGCCCGTCCGGATCGGCGTGGAACTCCACCGTCCGGCCGCTCGGGTGGAGCTTCATGCCGCCGACCTTGCCGAGCTCACCGGCGTCGACCGTCAGGTAGACGAAATCGCCGGACGCGCTGCTCTCGACGAACTCCCATCGGCCGCTGAAGTCGACGGGGTCACCGCCACCCCCCACGGCTTCCCCCGCCACGTCGGTGGCGGAGAACGTCCCGTCGGACTCGAGCACGATCTCGCTGCCGCTCGCGTCGTCGCGGTACACCCCTGGCAGTTCGTCGGGGTCGACCGAGCCCGCGCCCGTACACCCCGGGAGGAGTACGGCGGAGGCGGTCAGGGCGGTGACCAGCCACCGCCGACCAGCCCTCTTGCGCGTCACGGCCCCAGCGTAACGTCGAACTCGATGACCTGGGTCTTGGGCGACATCGGCCCCGAGTCGCCGACGACCTTGTCGACGAACGAACCGACCGTGTCGCTCCACCAGTCCGTGTACCCGATGACGGGAGGGTGCGTCGCGGACTCGATGTCCGACTCGTTGAACGCGGTGTACCGCCACACGACGGAGCCGTCCGCGTTCTCGCGGAGGGGAGTCATCCTGACGTAGTGCGAGCCCAGGAACGTGTACGCCAGGTTTCCGGTGAGCCCCGCCGTGGTGAGCGTCCCGTAGTCGGTGAGGTACTTCCCGACACCGTCGAAGCCGCCGAGCTGGTAGTCGTACATGTAGGTGTGGCCCAGCTCGTAGTTGCCGGACTGCGTGCGGGAGGCGAAGAAGGCGAGGACCTCCTTCGTGTACTCGTGATCACGGTAGATGCCGGTGAACTCGTCGTTCGGGCCGAAGCACTGCGACCGCGAACCGTCCCCGGTGAGCCAGCTCCACCCCAGCTCCCACGGATTGGTGGCGTGCCGGACGGGATGGGGTTGCCGAACGGCGTCAGGCAGCTCTCGGCGCCCTGGGGAAGGCCGTTCTTCTGCGGGTCGATGGGGACGGTCGCGTTGTCCCGCGCGTTCTCGATCGCCTCGCGTATCGCGGCCTGGATGACGAGGACCTTGGCCTCGAACGCGGCTCGAGCGGCGGCGGTGGCGTCCTTGCCCGCCGCGAGGGACGCCTTGCGGGCAGCCGCCGCCGACACCGCGGCGTCCGCGGCGTAGGACGCGGCGACGGTGGCGGACCGCACGGCCCGCGTCGCCGCGTGCCTCGCCACGCTGCTCGCCTGGCGCGCCGCGGCGGCCGCCTGACGTGCGGTCTCGGCGGACTGCGCGGCGGCGGCCGCGGACCCTTCGGCGGCCGCGGCGTTCTTGCGTGCTTCCTCGGCGGACAGCTTGGCGTCGTTCGCGTAGCCCTGCGCGCGGTTGGCCCAGTCGGTCGCCTCCGAGGCGGCGTTGCGCGCGCGGGCCGCCGCCTCGGAGGCCCGTGCCGCGTCCTCCAGGGCGTCCGACGCGATCTTGGCCGCGCGCGCGATCGCCGCGCGGATCGCGCTGATGTGCGTCGCGTGATCGTGGTCGAGCCGCGCGAAGTCGTACTGCGTCGTCCCGACGAACTGGCGGAGCATGTGCGTGTCGCCCTCGAGCGCGATCCGGGCCGCCGCCTTGACGTAGGGGCCCCCGTTCGCCAGGAGGGTCGCGGCCGCGACCCGGTCGTCCTCGCGGACGGCCGCGGCACGTTCGACGTGCAGGAAGGTGTGCAGGGCCTCGGCGGTTCCCGCGTCGAGCGCGGCCTGGGCCGCGCTGCGCACCGCCCTGCCGGTGGAGTCGTCGGCCAGGAGCTTGAATATCTCGACCTGGTTGTCGTCCCTGGCCGCGGCGACCGCCCCGCTCTCGAGGAACCCTCTGATCCGGGCGGCGTCCTCGGTCTTCAGAGCCTCATGGGCCGCCGTGGCCACGTTCTTCGTCGACACCGCGGAGATCGCCGCGACGTTCTCGGCGTTGTCCTGGTTCAGGGCGATGACACGGTCGGCCTCGATCCAGTGGACGACGTCCTCGTCCGAGCCGGCGAGCGCGAACTCCGCGGCCTCCCGGGTCCAGGTCCCCGACCGGTCGATGAGCTGGACCGCCGCCCTGCGTCCCGCCGCCACGGCCTCAGCGATGTTCCCGTTCCGCAGCGCCGACTCCGCGGAGCCGATGAGTCCGAGGACCTCCTCGGACAGGCGCGCTTCCTGTGTCCGCTGCCGGTTGGACCGTTCGAGCAGATTCGTCTCCGCGACCGCCTCGAGCCGCGCCCGCTCGATCGCCTCCTCGGTCTCCTCGGCCAGCCTGGCGAGTTCGGCCTCACGCGCCGCCTGCTCGACCTCGCGTGCCTTGGCGACGGCGCCGGCGGCCTTGTTCGCCGCGTCGACGGCGGCGTTGGCGGCTGCCGTCGACCGGTTGGCGTAGTCGACCGCCTTGCCGGCGTAGGCGGCCGCTTCCTCGGCGGCGGCGGCCGCCTTCTCGGCGTGGTCGGCGGCGCTGTTGGCCGCGTCACGCGCCGTGCGGGCGGCGGCAGCCGACTGCCCGGCCAGGGTCCGCGCCCTGCCCGCGGCCTGTGTCGCCCTGTTCGCGGCGGCCTCCGCCTCGGCGGCGGCCTGCTGCGCGGCGGCGGACTCGGCCTTCGCGGCGCCGGAGGCGACGGCCGCGTCGGCCGAAGCACGGGCTGCGGCGGCCGCGTTGATCGCCGAGCCGGCGGCAGCCGCGCCCGCCTGGTCGGCCGCCTGGGCAGCCACCGCCGCGATGTCGGCCTTCAAGGCCACGGAGCGGACGAAGCCGACCATCTTCCGGGCGATCTCCGCCGCCGTTCTGGCGGCGGACGCCATCGTCGCGTCCTTGGAGGCGGCGATCGCGGCACGGTACGCGCGTGCCGCGGCGCGCCCCGCCGCTGCGGCAGCCGCGGCAGCGGCCTGCGCGGCCGCCACCGCACGCCGCGAGGCGGCCTGCGCGGTCCGCGAGGCCGACACGGCGGTCGACGCGGCCGCGGCGGCACCCCTGGCCGCCTCCGCCGCCTTGTTCGCCGCGACGGCCGAGCGCTGGACGTCCCGCTCGGCGGCCTCGGCCTCGGCCTTGGCCTCCAGCGCCGCGTCCTTCGCCTTCTCGGCGGCCTCGACCGCTTGGGCGGAGAGCTCTATGGCCTCGTCGGTCTTCCGGCTGGCGCGGCGCCCCTCCGCCTCGACGACCTTGACCAGCTGCTCGATCGTCGCCGTTTCCTCGTCACGGGCCCGGGCGATGTGCTGGCCCGTCTCCAGGAACCACCGGATCGCCCTCGGCGACCCGTCGTTCAGTGCCCGCTCCGCGTACTCACGCACCTGCGGGGACGCCGTCACGAGGATGGAGAGGACCTGCACACGGTCGTCCTCCTCGTGGGCGGTGAACTGCCCGCCACTGAGGAAGGCGCGCAACGCGAAGTCCGAACCGGCGTCCAGAGCAGCGGATGCCCCACGTTTCACGGCGCGACCGCCGTGGGCCATGACCGTGGCGACGGCCACCCTGAGATCCTCGTGCACCGCGGCCCGGAAGCCGCCCGTCAGGAAGGTCTCGACCGCCGCGTCTCCACCGGACAAGGCGCCGTCGGCACCTGCGCGAGTCGCCTTGCCCGCCGTGGACAGGGACTTCAGGAGCGTGAACCTGTTGTCCTCGGCCCGGGCGACGGGCAGCTTCCGGTCGAGGAACGCCGTCACGTCCGCCGCGCTGCCCACCAGCGCCGCGGCCGCCGCGGCGCGGACAGCCCGGCCGCCCGACTTGTAGGCCCAGACCACCTTGCCGCGGTCGGTGTCCGGAAGACCCGTTCCCTCGGGCACCGCCATGGAGCCCGTCCCGCTCGCCGCGTACGCCGGGTGGGCCCCGATCGCGCAGGCGGGCAGCGCGCAACCGGCTCCCACCGCGGTGAAGATGCCCAGCATCTGACGTCTGCTGAACACTTGTCCTGAAGGCCGTGACATCACGGCTCCCTTCTACTCCACTGATGTCGACCGGAACGTGCTCCCGGCCGTCGACGGACCGTCGTGGTCGTCGGTCCCCACGTCGGTCCACCGAGTCGAGGCCAGGGCCCGCGAAGCCCTCCCGGCGGAGGCCCTCACCACCACGGCCCGTGCCAGGAGCGCCGATCGCGGTCGTGCTGCCCGGAGACACACGCCGATGCGCCGCGGGGCTTCGTTGCGGCCTTCGACGCCGGCGGTCGGCGGGGAGAGCTCCTCGCCGGCCGCCCCTGCGGGTTGATGTCCCTTATCGAAGCCGGGCCTTGGCGGATGCGTCCATTGCGGAAACACGGAGGAACTGGGCAACGCCAAGGTGCCTGTGGTGAGGTGTGTCACGCCCGGAAATGGTTGTAGTGATCTTGATAAAGAATCGGTTCCGGTGTGACCTGCGCTACAGCGTGATCCGGGGGTGAGTCCGCCGGCGGGAGGAATGGCGCCGCGACCGCCCACTCCTGATGAGGCGGGACGGTGTACCGGGCGGCCGAGGGGTGATCTGGTGGAGGGGCAACCGTTCGCCACTGTCGGAACATGGTCGAGTGGCCCTCGCTCGACTCGCTGAGGGTGGTGAGGTCCGATACCGGGGGCGCGGGGTGACAGTCGGTCACGTGGGGGGCTGAGGCCGTCTTGGGGCCCGCTCCGCCGTGTCCTGGGCCGGCGGGCGGTGCGAGGCGACCGCCCACGGGAGGAGCCCCGGCGACGAGGGTCGGCCGGGGCTCCTGCGGTGGGTCGGTGGATCAGTGGAGGGTGCGGTAGGTGTTCCAGCCCGTGCCGAGGTTCGCGCGGGTGGCGAAGGGATTGGGTCCGCCCGTGTGGGTGGCCGTGTAGCGGTACAGGGTGCCGCCGGAGGTGACGGCCAGGATGTCGGCGCGGCCGTCGCCCGTCATGTCGCCGGGGGAGGCCAGCTTCGTGTACGCGTTCCAGCCGGTGCCGACCTTGGCGCGCGCCTTGAACGGGGCGCCGGGGGTGCCCGTGCCCGCGTACAGGTAGAGGGTGCCGTCCGGGGTGCGGGCCAGGAGGTCCGCGTGGCCGTCGCCGGTCATGTCGCCGCCGCCGACGAGGGCGTTGTAGGCGTTCCAGCCGGTGCCCAGGGACAGGCGGGGGGCGAGGCCGTAGCCCCTGCCGTCGCCGCGGTACAGGTACAGCGCGCCGGCCGGGGTGCGGGCCAGCAGGTCGCCCTTGCCGTCGCCGCTCAGGTCGCCGGGGCCGACGACGGTGTTGTACGCGTCCCAGCCGCGGCCCAGGTCGTAGGGGCCGTCGGAGTACCGGTCGTAGTTGTACAGGTGACCGTCGTAGACCTCCAGGAGGTCCGCCTCGCCGTCGTGATCCAGCGAGTTGGCGAAGGTCACGCGGGCGCCCGCCCAGCCGCCGACGTCGCTGACCTGGTCGCGGGTGGTGAGGGTGCCGTTGTGGCGGGAGTAGTACGCCCAGAGGGTGCCCCTGGTGTCCAGGCCCAGGATCGACGCCTTGCCGGTCGACGGGTTGCCGCCGGAGCCGACGATCAGGTCCACGGTGTTCCAGCCCGTGCCGAAGCCCTGGCGGGCGGTGGGGCGTCCGGTGGCGTCGGTTCCGTAGTAGTACAGGGTGCCGGCGGCGTCGCGGGCGAACAGGTCGGGGCGGCCGTCGTCGGTGATGTCGTCGGAGCTGGTCAGCTGGTTGTAGATGTGCCAGCCGGTGCCGACCTTCACGGGCGCCTTGAACGGGGCGGCGGCGTCGCCGGTGCCCGCGTAGAGGAGCAGGTCGCCGGCGGGGGTGCGGGCGTACAGGTCGCCGAGGCCGTCGCCGGTCGCGTCGTTCACGCCGACGAGCTGGTCGTAGGCGCCCCAGCCGGTGCCGACCTTGACGCGCGCCTGGAGCGGGGTGCTGCCGGAGCGGTTGCCGCGGTAGAGGTACAGCTCGCCGGCGGGGGTGCGGGCGAGCACGTCGACCGTGCCGTCGCCGCTGACGTCGCCGAGGGAGAGGACCTTGTTGTAGATCTGCCAGCCGTTGCCGCCCCAGTACGGGTCGGACGTGCCGCTGCCGCCGGTGTGGGTCCCGCGGAACCACAGCGTCCCGTACGGGGACAGGGCGAGGACGTCCGCGGTGCCGTCACCGGTGAGGTCGCCGACCGGGATGACGTCCTTGAACTTCTCGTCCAGGTCCCCGAAGAGGCCGAAGTCGGTGTCGTTGGCCGGGTCCTCGGAGCGCTTGAGGTAGAAGCGGCCGTCGACGCTCCGGTAGAGCAGGTCGCTCGCGCCGTCGCCGGTGAAGTCGTGGCGGCTCGGCGCGCCGGCGGCGGCTTCGGCGGTGGACTCCGTCGACATGCGGGTGCGCGGCTTCGGGAACTGCCCCTCGGGCCGTTCGACGCCGGGCGCCGAGCGCTCGACGGGCGGGCGCTGCGCCGGTACGCGCGGGCCGTCGTCGGCGACGGCGGTGGCGGCGGTGCCGGAGAGAAGCAGGCCGGCGGAGAGGACGAGCGCGGTGCAGGACGCCAGTCTCCGGGCGTGCGACCTTGTGCGGTACGTACGGTGGAACGTCATGGACCCCCCCTGGGGTGAGTGAAGAGAGGCCGCGAGCGCGGCGCGGCGCGCGAGGGCGCGCGGCGCGGCTCAGCGGCGGATGGAGCATACAACCGGGTGTGGCGGCGCCGTACGGATTTGTCGATTCGCGGTCACGGTTTCGGCCACGCGCGGGACCGCGGCCGCGAGCAGGTCCGGGGGCGTGAGCGGGTCGGCACGCGCGGCCGGTGCGGCGGGGAGGCGGGGAGGTGAGGGGCGTCAGGGGTGCGGGGGTCGACCAGCGTGTTGAACGTGTTCAATAATGGGGTGTGCGGTCGGGGCGTTCCCCCTTGTCCGGGTAGCGTGCCCGCCGCCGTGTTCCGGGCGCTCGCGCCCGCCCGTGAGAGAGAACGGACGGCCCCGATGGCACAGACCCGCACCCCCGCGCGCCGGGGCAAGGCCCCCCTCCTGGCGGGCGCCTACGTCGGGCTGGTCGCCGCCGCCGCGCTCGCCCACGGGATCCTCGGGGCGCCCGACGGCTGGGGCCCGCTCCTGGCCCTGGTGACGTTCCCCGGCCCGGTCCTCGTCGCCTTCCTCGGCTTCTACCTGCTGCCGCCGCTCATCGGCGGCGGCGAGGTGGAGTTCTCGACCGACGGCGGCGGCGTGGGGCCGTTCGACCTCCTGCCGCAGTACGCGGGCGGCGCGGTCGTCAACGTCCTGCTCGCGTGGGGCGTGGTCGTCTTCGTCCGGCACTTCGTACGCGAGGCGCGGAGCGGCGGGGGTCACGGCGGCAGCGGTCGCTGACCGGCCGGGACGGGGGGTCGGGTGGGCCGCGAGCGGCCCGATGGCGGGGTCGGCCGGGGCGGGCCGGTGGGGTCGTCAGCCGTCGACCGGCAGGCCGCGGGGCTCCTTGACGCGCTTCATGATGATCTGCGAGTTGACCTCGGTGACGCCCGTCAGCGCGGTCAGCTTCTCGATCCACAGCCGCTCGTAGGCGCGCAGGTCCGCCACCGCGATGCGCAGCAGGCACCCCGGGCTGCCGAAGAGCCGGTACGCCTCGACGACGTCCGGGATGTCCCGCAGCGCCGCCTCGAAGGCCTCGACGACCTCGCGGTCGCGCTTCACCTCGATGGAGACCAGGACCTCGAACCCCCGGTCCACCGCCTCCGGGTCGATGACCGCGCGGTAGCCCCGGATCACCCCGTCCTGCTCCAGTTGCCGCACCCGCCGCATGCAGGGGGAGGGGGTCAGGCCCACGCGGGCCGCCAGCTCCTGGTTGCTCAGCCGGCCGTCTTCCTGGAGCTCGCGCAAGATAGCGCGGTCGATCTCGTCCATGGCGCAATTATCCACCACCGTTTGTCGGCGTATGTGGCGGAGAAGGCGATCCGATTGCGCGTCCACTCTTCTATCCTTGCGTTCGAACATTCCGTTCGGTCGAGGCCGCGGTGAGCGCGGTGAGGAGAGGACAGGGCAACCGTGGGACGGATCGTCGTCATCAGCACCGGCGGCACCATAGCCAGCCGCTGGCAGGGCTCCGGCTTCGCCGCGGACGCGCACGGCCAAGAGGTCATGGCGACCGCCGCCGTACCCGAGGGGATCACCGTCGAGGTGGTCGACCTGTTCAGCGTCAACAGCCCCCGCCTGACCACCGACCACCAGCTCACCCTGGTGCGCACGGTGCACGAGGTGCTCGCCGATCCGGGGGTGGACGGCGTCGTCGTCACGCACGGCACCGACACCCTGGAGGAGTCGGCGTTCCTCGTCGACCTGTACCACCACGACCCGCGCCCCGTCGTCTTCACCGGCGCGCAGCTGCCGCTGGACGCCGAGGACGGCGACGGCCCGCGCAACCTGCACGACGCGCTCCTCACCGCCGCCCGCGCCCGCGACCTCGGCGTCCTCGTCGCCTTCGACGGCAAGGTGCACGCCGCGCGCGGCACGGTGAAGACGCACACCCTCGACGCCGACGCGTTCGCCGACCCGTCCGGCGCGCGGATCGCCGACATCGGCTTCGGCAAGGTCTCCGTGCTGCGCCGCCCGGCGCGGCCCGCCCCGCTGCCGCTGCCCGGCATGCCGGAGGCCCGGCCGCGCGTCGACATGGTCATGCACCACGCCGACGGAGACCCGGTCCTGCTGGAGGCCGCCGTCGCGGCCGGCGCGCAGGGCGTCGTGCTGGTCGCCACCGGCGCGGGCAACGCCACGCCCGAGGTCGTCGCGGCCGTCGCCGAGGCCACCGCGCGGGGCGTCCTCGTCGCCCTCACCACGCGGGTCCACGCCGGGCCGGTCTCCCAGATCTACACCCACGGCGGGGCCGTCGACCTGGTCGCCGCGGGCGCCGTACCCACCGGGACCCTGCGGGCCGGCCAGGCCCGCGTCGCCGTCCTGGCCGCCGTGCTCGCGACCACCGACCCCGCCGAGCGCGTACGGGTCCTGCGCCACGCCCTGGGCGAGTCCGTCCCCGCCGCACCGGCCCGCGTCTGACCCACCGGCGGCCGGTGGGGCGGCCGACCCGCGCGCCGCCGTACGGGGCGGGGGTCGTCCCGCCCGCCGTTCCCGCCCGGCGGCCGCACCACCTGCCGTTCCCGCCCGGCGGCCGCCCCGCCCAACGGGCCGCACCGCCCGCCGTGCCCGGGCGCCCCCGGGCCGCCCCGCCGCTCCACCCGCCGACAGGAAGCCGTACCGCCGCCATGGCCACCACGCCCGACGCCCCCGCCCCCGTCCCGACCGACGCCTCCACCCCGGCCGCCGCCGCGTTCCGCGTGGAGCACGACCTGCTCGGCGACCGCGACGTCCCCGCAGACGCGTACTACGGCGTCCACACCCTGCGCGCCGTCGAGAACTTCCCGATCACCGGCACGCCGATCTCCGCCTACCCGGAGCTGGTCACCGCCCTCGCCTGCGTCAAGCAGGCCGCCGCGCTCGCCAACCGCGACCTCGGCCTCCTGGAGCCGCACAAGGCCGACGCGATCGTCGCCGCCTGCGAGGAGATCCGCGCCGGCAAGCTCCACGACGCCTTCGTCGTCGACGTCATCCAGGGCGGCGCCGGCACCTCCACCAACATGAACGCCAACGAGGTCGTCGCCAACCGGGCGCTGGAACTCCTCGGCCACGCCCGCGGCGACTACGGGCGGCTCCATCCGCTGGAGGACGTCAACGCCGGGCAGAGCACCAACGACGTCTACCCGACGGCCGTCAAGATCGCCCTGGACTTCACCGCGCAGCGCCTCCTCGACGCCATGGAGGTGCTGCGGGCCGCGTTCGCCGCCAAGGCGGAGGAGTTCGCCGACGTCCTGAAGATGGGCCGCACCCAGCTCCAGGACGCCGTGCCGATGACGCTCGGCCAGGAGTTCGCCACGTACGCGGTCATGCTGGAGGAGGACCGCAAGCGGCTCGCCGAGGCGTGCGCGCTGATCCGCGAGATCAACCTCGGCGGCACCGCCATCGGCACCGGCCTCAACGCCCACCCCGAGTACGCGGCGCTCGCCTCCCGCCACCTGCGCGCCCTCACCGGGCTGCCGCTGACCACCGCCGACGACCTCGTCGAGGCCACCCAGGACGCCGGCGCGTTCGTCCAGCTCTCGGGCGTCCTGAAGCGGATCGCCGTCAAGCTCTCCAAGACCTGCAACGACCTGCGCCTGCTGTCCTGCGGGCCGCGCGCCGGGTTCGGGGAGATCAACCTGCCGCCCGTGCAGGCCGGTTCCAGCATCATGCCCGGCAAGGTCAACCCGGTCGTGCCCGAGGTCGTCAACCAGATCGCGTTCGAGGTCATCGGCAACGACATGGCGGTGACCATGGCGGCGGAGGCGGGGCAGCTCCAGCTGAACGCCTTCGAGCCGCTCATCGCGCACAGCCTGCTCAAGAGCCTCACCCATCTACGGGCCGGCTGTCTGACGCTCGCCGAGCGGTGCGTCACCGGCATCACCGCCAACCGCGACCACCTCGCCCACCTCGTCGCCCACTCCATCGGCCTGGTGACCGCGCTCAACCCGCACATCGGTTACGAGCAGGCCACCGCCGTCGCCCAGGACGCCCTCGGCTCCGGCCGCAGCGTCCAGGAACTGGTCCTGGAGCGCGGCCTGCTGACGGAGGCCCGGCTGCGCGAGATCCTCCACCCGGACAACATCGCTCGCCCGCACGCCCGCTGACGAGCCACGGGCCCGCCCTGCCGATCCCGCCGCCACCCCGGTACGCAATACCCGTCGCCGGGGTGGCAGGCGTACTCCGAGGAACTCTTGTTCCGTACGGGGAAGTTGTGTAAAGGTGAGGCCCCTCACGGCCCACCAGGCGACTTTTTCCACCGAGCGGACGCTTTCCCACGACGATCCGTCCGTGCAGGTACGAACCATTGAGGCGACCCCCACTCTTTTCCGGACGGAAAGACGCCCATGCAGAATTCCCACGGGCCGATATCCGGGGGTTCCGACGCCCGACTGGCCGCGGCGCTGCACCTCGGAGCCGTGGAGCGGGACCCGGACCCCTTCCCCGCGGCAGCGCTGACGGCCCGCCATTGGCAACCGGTACTGGACTACGCGTCCCTGTTCACCCCCTCGCGCGCGACCGCGGAAATCGTCGCGGCGACGGCGTTCTCCCGGGCGCTGGAAACCCTCCGCGTCACAGGCGGCGGAATCGGCGACGGCGGAACCTTCGACGCCGGAACTCCCGGCGACGGACCCTCCGGAGGCGGAACCATCGGCGAAGGGAAAGCGGGCCGGGGGAACGCGGGCCTCGGGAGCGGGGGTCTCGGGAACACCGGTTTCGGGGACGCGGGCGGTGGGAACTCCGACGGCGCCGCGACCGCCCTGCGCCCCCTGTTCCTGGTCGCCGCCCGCCGGGTGCTGCGCGCCTGGGCCGCCAGCACTCCCCTCACCGCGGCGCTGCCCGGCATCCAGGCCCCCGCGGAACCGGGTGACGACCGCCTCCTGACCGCCCGCGCCTTCCGCGCCCTGCCCGTACCGGCCCAAGTGCTGCTGTGGCACCGCGAGGTCGAGGGGGAGGGACTGTCCATCCCCGCCGCGCTCCTCGCCCTCGACCCGCGCGACGCGTCCGAGGCGCTCGCCGAGGCGCGGGAGCGCCTGCGCGCCGGCTGCGTGGCCGCCCACCACGAACTGGCCCCGGACGCGGAGTGCCGCCACTACGGGCGGCTCCTCGACATCTCGCTGCGCCGCACCGGCCCGCTCATCCCCGACATCGTGCGCCACCTGGCGCGCTGCCCGCACTGCCGGTACGCCGCCGACCAGCTGCGCCACTTCGACGCCCGGCTGCCCCTGCTGCTCGCCGAGGCGGTCCTCGGCGAGGGCGCCGCCCGCTACCTCGACTCGCGCCCCGCCCGCCGCCGGCCGCGCGGCGGTCCCGGCGGCGGACACCGGGCCGGGCGGCACACAGCCGCCCTGCGCGGCCGCGTCGCCGCCGGACTGCGGTGGCGGGGCGCCGCGCCGGGACGCGGCTCCGGCGGCGCCGCCCCGCGGACGTCCGGGGCGGGAGTGGCCGTCGCCGCCACCGTCGCCGCGGTGGCCGTCGCGGCCGTCGCCGCCGCCCTGTGGCCGGACGGCGCCGGCCCGCCGGCCGCGCGGCCGCCCGCCGGCACCGCCACCCCCACCGCGGACGGCGCGCCCACCCCGCCCCCGCCCCGCACCGCCCCGCCGCCGCCCGCCGTGACCCCGCCGCCGCCCGCGCAGGCCGGCCACCCCGTGCCGGGCGCCCTGCGCACCCGGCTGCGCGGCACCGGGGCGGGCGGCGCGTGCCTGGACGTCCGCGGCGGCATTCCGGTCGCCGGGGCGGAACTGGTCGTGGCGGAGTGCTCGGGCGCGGCCACGCAGCTGTGGTCCTACGAGCCGGACGGGCTGCTGCGCAACGCCGCCGCGCCCGGACTGTGCGCCGACGCGGGGCGGCCCGAGGGAACGGTCGTCCTCGGCGCGTGTGTGCCGAATTCGCCGGACGTGCGGTACGACCTCACCGTCCAGGGCACGGTGGTGCCGCGCCGGGACGGGCGTCTCGCCCTCGCCCCGGCCGCGCCCGCCGCCGGGGCGAGCGTGGTGGTGCGGCTGCGCGACGGCTCGCCCGCCCAGCACTGGCTGACCGACGCGGCCCACTCCGCCGCGCCCCCGCCCGCCGCGCCCGGGGCCGTACCCCCGTCCGGCCCCGCCGGTTCCCACCCGCCGGCCGCACCCCGCTCCGCCGCGCCGCGTTCGGCCCCGGCGACCCCGCCCGGTACGGGCTCGGCCCCGGGTGCCGGCGCCGGGGCGGTGAGCGGGCCGGGAGCCGCCCCCGCCTGACGCCCGGTCCGGCGGACACCCCGGCCCCGCCGCGCCCCGCCGCACGGACCGCCCCCGGTGGACGCTCCGCCACCGCCGCACGCCCGGAGGACACCCCGCCCCGCCGCACGGGGTCCTCCATGGACACCCCGGCACCGGCGCGCCCTGCCGCACGGGCCCCCGATGGACACCCCGGTCCCGCCGCGGGGGCTCCCGGTGACACCCCGGCACTCGCGCGCCTCGCCTGCCCTGCCGCAGCGTGCGGACACCCCGTCGGCGGCGAACGGCGGTCACGACGGCGACGGCGCGCGCACGGGCCGCGGCGACGGCGACGGCCCGCCGGGTGGTCCGGCGGGCCGTCGTGGCGCGGTGGCGTCCCGGAGGCGCGGGAAGCGACCGGGGCGCGTGGGGCCGGTGGCGGGGTCAGGACCCCTGGGCCTGGTCGTACAGGGC
Organism: Streptomyces changanensis; assembly: GCF_024600715.1. NCBI lineage: Bacteria > Bacillati > Actinomycetota > Actinomycetes > Kitasatosporales > Streptomycetaceae > Streptomyces > Streptomyces changanensis. The sequence continues at coordinate 2,787,967 of NZ_CP102332.1, read as the reverse complement.
CTGCGCCTCGTTGCCGAAGTACGGCCCGAACATGCGGTTCGGCAGGAAGGTGTAGCCGAAGCTGTTCACCGACACCTGCAGCCCGGTGCCCGTCGCCTCGCTGAAGCCGGTGAACCACGGCCCGCCGCTCGACCCGCCCGTCATGTTGCAGCCGAGGGAGTGGTCCTGCGAGAAGAGGAAGTCCTTGGAGGAGTTCCCGCTGCAGTACACGAGCTTGGAGCCGTCGTACGGGGACGCCGCCGGGAAGCCGAAGGCGTACATCGCCTTGTTGTAGCCGCCGTTGAACTGGACGCCCTGCGCGCCGGTGACCGATGTGAGGGTCCGGCCGTTCAGCGGGGCGACGACGGCGGCGCCGACGTCGTGGTTGATGTCCTCGTTGGCCTGCCACTGCGGCGTGGTGAGCGTCTTCGTCGCCGTCCACTGCCCGTACGGAGCCTGGCCGTTGTCGTACGCCGGCACGAAGACCCAGTTGGTGTGCCAGCTGCCCTGGTACTTCACGCAGTGCCCGGCGGTGATGACCGTCGACTGGTTCTTGCTGGTCACGGCGTTGCCGGAGCAGGACGCCGTACGGCCCTGGTGGGTGAAGAACACCCGGCCCGACGTCTTCACGACCGCCCCGCCGCCGGTCCACGCGCCGCCGGCCTGCGGGAAGGCCAGGGTGCCCGCCGCCGCGCCCGCGGAAGCCCCCGCCGCGGCGGTCGGCGCGACCGTCGTCGTCGGGCCGCCGGGCTTCGGCGGCTTGAGCGTCGCCAGTCGGGCCGGGGTGGGCGCCAGGTCGAACGGCGCCGCCCCGCGCATCCGTTCGGCGGTCCAGAACCCGGCCGCGCCCTGCTGCTCGGCCGCCGGTACCGCGTGGGCCGCGGCGCCGGGCGCGGGCGCGTCGGGGGCGGGGGCCGCGCCCGCCGGAGGGGCGGCGGTCAGCGCGGCCACGAGCAGGGCTCCGGCGGGGAGCAGGGCGGCTGCGGAGGGGCGATGACGCATCACACGTGTCTCCTTCTGCCGTGCCCGGCGGCCGTCGGCCGTCCGGGCAGGGGAGTGGGGGGTGACGAAGGGGGATGCCTGTGCGGATCGCGGTACCGGATCGCTGTGTGAGGCAGCGTGCCACGCTCCGGTGTGATTGTCAGGGGCGCGTCACTGACTTATTACTGACCCGTCAACGGTTTCGCGAAACAGAGGCTGCTCTCGTGTGTCCGGTAGTAGCCGAACTTGGCACAGGGCGCATAACCACTGGAGGTGTACAGGGCTATCGCCTCCGGCTGCTGGTCGCCGGTCTCCAGGACCATGCGCAGCCGGCCCGCGGCGCGGGCGTCCTCCTCCAGCAGGCCGAGCACGTGCCGCGCCAGACCGTGGCCGCGCGCCTGGGGGACCACGTACATCCGCTTCAGCTCGGCGTCGCCGTCCGCGTACCCCTCGTCGTTCTCGTCCTGGGTGCGCCATCCGCCGGTCGCGACCGGCCGGTCGCGCTCGTCGTACGCGATCAGGTACAGGCCCCGCGGCGGCCGGAACATGTCCGGGTCGAGGTACGTGAGGTCCCCCTCGTCGCCGTAGCGCCGGGCGTACTCCAGCTGGACCTCGTCGTTCAGCTTGACCGCGTCGGGGTGGTCGAAGGGGACACGTTGAATATTCATGCAGGGAATCGTACTTCTATGCGAGAGCCGGGCGGTCGGACGGTCGGGTGGCCTGTCGTATTGTGCCGGGATGCTCACTGTGACGACCGTCAATGTCAACGGCCTGCGCGCCGCCGCGGGGAAGGGATTCGTGGAGTGGCTGGCCGACACGGCCGCCGACGTGGTGTGCCTGCAGGAGGTGCGGGCCCAGGAGGCGCAGCTCCCCGAGGCGGTCCGGGCGCCCGAGGGCTGGTTCGCGGCGCACGCGCCGGCCGCCGCCAAGGGCCGCGCGGGCGTGTCCCTCTACACGCGGCGCGAGCCGGACGCCGTGCGGGTCGGCTTCGGGGTGAGCGAGTTCGACGCGTCCGGCCGCTACCTGGAGGCCGACCTGCCGGGCGTCACCGTCGCCAGCCTCTACCTGCCCTCCGGCGAGGTCGGCACCGAGCGGCAGGACGAGAAGGTCCGCTTCATGGACGCCTTCCTCCCCTACCTGAAGGAGCTGCGGGAGCGGGCGGCCGCCGACGGCCGTGAGGTCGTCGTCTGCGGCGACTGGAACATCGCCCACCAGGAGGCCGACCTGAAGAACTGGAAGGCCAACCGGAAGAACGCCGGCTTCCTCCCCGAGGAGCGCGCCTGGCTCGGCCGCGTCTTCGACGAGGTGGGGTACGTCGACGTGGTCCGCGCCCTCCACCCCGACCAGGAGGGCCCCTACACCTGGTGGTCCTATCGCGGTCGCGCCTTCGACAACGACGCGGGCTGGCGCATCGACTACCACGTCGCCACCCCCGGCCTCGCGGCCCGCGCCCTGAAGGCCCACGTCGAGCGCGCCGCGACGCACGCCGACCGCTGGTCGGACCACGCCCCCGTGACGGCGGTCTACGGGCCGTGAGGGGCGGTCGGTCGGTCCGGTCGTGAGGGGTGGTCGGTCCGGCCGCCCGGTGGTGGGGTGCTTCCGGAGTTGAGCGGGCCGGTGCACAAACCGAGCGGTGTCGGTGAAGCTTCTGACGGGATGTCCGCCATCTGGAGTATCGTTCTGATGGCGGAGTGTCACCACTCCGACACGTAGGTGTTCTTGCTCGCGGGAGAGTCGTGTCCTCGCGCGGCCTGCACTAGAGGAGCGCAATCTCCCGTGGTACCTGCCCATCCCCGCACCGCTCCGCCGCGGGCCGCACGCCTGTCGCCGCCGGGGCGGGGGATACCGCGCGACCGCCACCGCCGGGCCGGGGCGGTGACCGGATGACGGGTCGCGACCTCAAGGCGTCGGACCATCCCCGCAAGGAGGTCCGCAGGGTCCTGGAGAAGTGGACGGCCCTGGGCTGGGCCCTGCGCAAGGAGGGGCACTGGGGGAGGCTGTACTGCCCGTGCGGGGCGGGCTGCACCACCATCCCCGTCTCCGGATCGCCGCAGAACGACGGCACGCACGCCCGTCGGATCGACCGCATGGCGTCCCGGTGCCCCCTCCCCGAGAGCGCGCCGAGCCGCAGTCTCACGGGTCGGCCTCGCGAGTAGGCCAGGGAACGTATGTCCTGCTTTCGCCCCATTCTTCTGTTGACGAATGTCAACAGCTCTGGGACTGTGGTGAAGGACTAGGGGGCCAACCATGGACTACGACTTCACCTTTGTCGTCTCCGGCGCGGACGTGGACGACCAGGCCGCCGTCGACGCCCTGCTGGAGCGGTGCGACGCGCTGTTGGCCCGGGCCGGTGGCGTGGACCTCCTGAGCATCACCGGCTCCGGCGGCTCGGCCGTCGAGGCGGCGCTGACCGCCGCGTCCGCCGCCCGCGCCGTCGTGCCCCACCTGCGCGTGCGCCGGCTGGATCGCGACCTCGTGGGCGTGCACGAGATCGCCGAGCGGACGGGGCGCACCCGGCAGAACGTCAGCCAGTGGATCGCCGGCGACCGCCGGGCGGGGGGCGAGCCGTTCCCCGTTCCCGAGGGGACCGTGGGCCGGTCGCGGGCCTGGCTGTGGAGCGAGGTCAACGCGTGGCTCGCCGCCCGCGGGCTCGACGACGGCGCCGTCTACCCCACGCGTGCGGAGATGGCGGAGATCGACGTCGCCCTGGCCGGCGCCGTCTCCTTCACCCTGAGCTTCACCGCCGCCGAGACCCCCGGCTACCAGGCCGGTCGCGACCGGGTCCTCGCCGAGCTGCACGGCAAGCACGTCCCCGGTTTCCTGGAGTACCTGGCGCGCTACGCCCACACCACGGACGCGCAGGGCGCACACGTCGTCGTGGTCGCGGACCCGGACGAACCGGCCCGCGGGGTGATGGAGCGCGTGTCGAGCTTCGGGCACGACGTCATCCTCGTCACGGCGACCGACCAGTTCACGGCCACCGTGCTGTCCACGCGCGCGCCGCTCGGCCCGGCCGAGACCGTGATCGTGCCCCGGGGGTCCACGGTCGGCGACTGGCTCCGCCTGGTGCAGGAGCACCCGCAGGCGGCGTTCGCCCTGGAGCCGTCGGAGACGGCCGAGGAGGACGTCCCGCCCATCCAGCGCCGCCTGGCCATCGCGGCCTGACCTCGCCGGCGTCCTTGGCGGCACCGCCGCCGGCGGTGCCGCTGTCGGGGCCGCGTACGGTCGGGCGCGGCTGTCCGTCCGTCGCTCCGGCGGCGGCGTCCCTGGCGTGCCGTCCCCGTCTCGGGGCGGGTCGGTGGCAGCGTGGGGCGGATGCCGGCCGTCCACCTCGCGGCGCTCGTCGCGCTCGCCACCGTCGCCACCGCCGTCCTGTCCATCCCCGCCGTCCGGGCCACCCCCGCCGTCCGGCCCACCCCCGGCGTCCCGCCGGAGGCCGGCGTGCCGGCCGGTACGCCCGACGTGATCGTCACGGAGCAGGCCACGCGGCGGCTCGTCGTGTTCGACGGGCGGCGGCGGGTGTGGGGCCCGGCGGCCGAGCGGTGGGCGTTCACGCCGCTCGGCGACCCGCGCTACGCCGACCTCGCGCCGGAGCGGAGCTGGGTCCACCCCGACGAGGCCAAGGTGCGGCGGTGGCGGGGCCGGACGTACGTGCTGACGACCGCGTCGTACGGGTTCGCCGCGGTCGTCGCGTACCCCTCCGGCGACCGGTACTGGGCCCGCGCCCTCGCCCCGGGCACCCTGCGCGTCAACCCGCACAGCGCCGAGCTGCTGCCGGACGGCTCCGTCGCCGTCGCGGGCAGCACCGGCGGCCTCGTCCGGCTGTACGCGCCGCCGCCCGGCGACGCCTCCGCCGACTTCGCGCTGCCCGACGCGCACGGCCTGCAGTGGGACGGGCGGCGCGGCGTCCTGTGGGCGCTGGGCGGCGACCGGCTGGTGGCGCTGCGGGCCGGTACCGTCGGCGGGCGGCCCCGGCTGCGCCCGGTGGACGAGGTACGGCTGCCGGAGCCGGGCGGGCACGACCTCGGGCAGGTGGCGCGCGACCCGGACCGGCTGTGGGTGAGCACCGGGACGGCGGTGTACCAGTACGTGAAGAGCCGCCGCGCCTTCGTGCGGGACTACCCGGGTGCCCCCGCGGTGAGCCGCGCGCGGGTGAAGGCCGTCGGCGACGACCCGCTCACCGGGCAGGTCCTGTCGACCGTGCCCGAGCCGGGGCTCACCGAGGACTGGTGGACGACCGGCGTCACCGTGCACCGGCCGGGCCCGGCGGGTCCGGCGGGTCCGGCGGTACTGCCGCCGGGGAGCCTCGGAAGGCCGTCGGGGGGCGCGGGGGAGCCGACCGGGGTGTACCGGTTGGCGGGTGGCGGGATCTACAAGGCCCGCTGGTGGCGGCTGCCGACCGGCCGGACACCCTGAGTCGCGCTCACGCCTCCACGCCCCGGGCCTGCGCCCCGTACCCCGGGCCCGCGCCCCGTACCCCGGGCCCGCGCCCCGTACCCCGTACCCCGGGCCCGCGCCCCGTACCCCGGGCCCGCGCCCCGGGCCGCGCCTCGGCGCCCGGGGCCGCGCTCACGCCTTCGCGTCCCGGGCCCGCAGTCGGCGGTCCAGGGCCATCGACAGCTCGGCCTCCACGACGCTCTTCGCGAGCGGGCGCAGCCGGTCGACGTCCCCGTCGCGGGCGTGGGCACGCAGGAGGTCGGTGAACAGCTCCGCCAGGGCGTCGGCGTGGTGGCGCACCCGGCGGGCCGCCGCGAGGACCGCCGCCAGCGGCACCCCCTCGTCGACCAGCGCGGACGACACGTCCAGCAGGCGGCGGCTGACGTGGACGATTTCCTCGCCGTCCGTCGCGAGGTAGCCGAGGTCGAGGGCGGCGGCGAAGTTCTCCGCGGTGACCTGGTCGCCGAAGTGGTCGGCCAGCTGCTCGGGGGTGAGCCGCACCGGTTCCTCCTCCGTCGGCTCGCCGAGCCCCAGGACCTCGCCCACGTCGCGGCCGCTCTCGAACGCGGACGCCAGGTCCGCGATGCCGTTGAGGGTGTGGCCGCGCTCCAGCAGGGCGGCGACGGTGCGCAGCCGGGCCAGGTGGTGCGGCCCGTACCAGGCGATGCGGCCCTCGCGGCGGGGCGGCGGGATCAGTCCGCGTTCGCGGTAGAACCGCAGCGTACGAGGGGTGATACCGGCCGCCTCGGCCAACTCCTCCATGCGGTACTCACGGTCCTCGCCCTCGTTCGACACGTGCGCCAGCCTATGACGTACCGTGGGTAACTTTCCCGACCGGACCCCTACCGCTCGGTAGTGAGCTGTTCTACCCTCCCGGACAGTGCCAGTGATTGCTGGCAGAGTCTTCGGGAGGCGGCATGAGCGAGCACGCGCGCGAACACGTACGGGTGGCGGTGATCGGATCCGGCTTCGGCGGCCTGGGCGCCGCGGTCCGGCTGCGCCGCGAGGGGATCACCGACTTCGTCGTCCTGGAGCGGTCCGACTCCGTCGGCGGCACCTGGCGGGACAACAGCTACCCGGGCTGCGCCTGCGACGTGCCGTCCCACCTGTACTCCTTCTCCTTCGCCCCCAATCCGGACTGGCCCCGCACCTTCTCCGGGCAGCCGCACATCCGGGCCTACCTGGAGCGCGTCACCGACACCTTCGGGCTCCGCCCGCACCTGCGCCTCGGGCACGAGGTGCTGCTGATGCGCTGGGACGCGGACGCGCTGCGCTGGGAGATCGAGACGTCCCGCGGCACCCTCACCGCCGACGTGGTCGTCTCCGCGACCGGCCCGCTCTCCGACCCGAAGGTCCCCAACCTCCCCGGCCTCGACCGGTTCCGCGAGGAGGGCGGCACGGTCTTCCACTCCGCCCGCTGGGACCACGACTACGACCTCACCGGCAAGCGCGTCGCCATGGTCGGCACCGGCGCCTCCGCCATCCAGATCGTCCCCGCCGTCCAGCCGCGCGTCGGCCGCCTCACCCTCTTCCAGCGCACCCCCGCCTGGGTCATGCCGCGCGTCGACCGCCCCATCACCGGCGTGGAACGCTGGCTGCACCGGCAGCTGCCCTTCACCGGCCAGGCCCGCCGCGGCATCCTGTGGGGCATCCGCGAACTCCAGGTCAGCGCCTTCACCAAGCGCCCCGGCGAACTGGGCCTGGTCGAGTCGGTCGCGAAGGCCAACATGCGCCGCGCCGTGAAGGACCCGGCGCTGCGCGCCAAACTGACCCCGTCCTACCGCATCGGCTGCAAGCGGATCCTGCTCTCCAACGACTACTATCCGGCGCTCGCCCGCCCGAACGTCGACGTCGTCGCCGCGGGCCTCGCCGAGGTGCGCGGCCGCGTCGCCGTCGGCGCCGACGGCACCGAGGCCGAGGTCGACGCGATCGTCTTCGGCACCGGCTTCCACGTCACCGACATGCCGATCGCCGACCGGGTCGTCGGCGCCGACGGCCTCACCCTCGCCGAGGCGTGGAAGGACGGCATGGAGTCGCTGCGCGGCGCCACCGCGGCCGGCTTCCCCAACTGGATGACGATCATCGGCCCGAACACCGGCCTGGGGAACTCCTCGATGATCCTCATGATCGAGTCCCAGCTGAACTACATGGCCGACTTCCTGCACCGGCTCGACCTCCTCGGCGAGGGCCGCGCCCTGGCCCCCCGGCCGTCCGCCGTCGCCGCCTGGAACCGGCGCCTGCAGGCCCGCATGGAGCGCACCGTGTGGAAGTCCGGCGGCTGCGACAGCTGGTACCTCGACGCCAACGGCCGCAACACCACCCTGTGGCCGGGCACGACCGCCGAGTTCCGGCGCGCCACACGGAGCGTCGACCTCGCCGAGTACGAGGTCGTGCGGGCGCCCCGCGAGACCGCCGGCACATCCGGCACCGCCGGCGCCGGCCGCGAGGGGGCGGTGGCGTGACCACGGCCCCGCGGACCATGACCGCCCTCTCCGCCGACGGCCACCGCCTCCACGTCGAGGTGCACGGCCCCGACGGCGCCCCCGCCGTCGTCCTCGCCCACGGCTGGACCTGTTCCACCGCCTTCTGGGCCGCCCAGGTGCGCGACCTCTCCACCGACCACCGGGTCGTCGTCTACGACCAGCGCGGACACGGCCGCACCGCCGCCGCGGCCCGGGAGGGCCACTCCATACGCGCCCTCGCCGACGACCTGGAGGCGGTGCTGACCGCCGCCCTCGCCCCCGGCGAGAAGGCCGTCCTCGCCGGCCACTCCATGGGCGGCATGACCCTCATGGCCGCCGCCGGACGCCCCGCCTTCCGCGCCCACGCCGCCGCCGCCCTGCTGTGCAGCACCGGCGCCTCCCGGCTGATAGCCGAGTCCCGCGTCCTTCCCCTGCGCCCCGGGCGTCCGCGCACCTGGCTCACCGGGCTCGTCCTGGGTGCCCGTGTCCCGCTCGGACCGGTCACCGCCGCGTCGAAGGCCCTCCTCAAGTACGCCACCATGGGCCCCGGCGCGGACCCCGCCCGCGTCGCCGAGTGCGCCCGCATCGTGCACGCCTGTCCGCGTGCCGTGCGCGTCGCCTGGTCGCACGTGCTCGCCGGGCTCGACGTGGAGGCCGGCGTACGCGGACTCGACGTGCCCACCGCCGTCCTCGTCGGCACCGCCGACCGGCTCACCCCGGCCGTCCACGCCCGCCGCCTCGCCGCCGCCCTCCCGCGGTGCGCCGGGCTCGACGAACTGCCCGGCATCGGCCACATGACCCCCGTCGAGGCGCCCGAGGCGGTCACCGCGCGGATACGCGGCCTGGCCGCCGCCCACCTCGGCACCCGCGCGCCCGGCCCGCGGGACCGCGACGACCACAGGGAAGAGGAAGCCGTATGAGCAGGACCAGCCTCGAAGGGCAGGTCGCGGTCGTCACCGGCGCCGCGCGCGGCGTCGGGGAACTGCTGGCGCGCAAACTCTCCGCACGCGGCGCGCGGGTCGCGCTCGTCGGACTCGAACCCGACGAGCTGAAGCGGGTGTCCGAACGCCTCCACACCGAGAGCGACTGGTGGCACGCGGACGTCACCGACCACGAGGCGATGGGACGCGTCGCACTGGAGGTGAAGGAACGCTTCGGCAAGGTCGACGTCGTCGTCGCCAACGCGGGCGTCGCGGCGGGCGGCCCGTTCGCCGACTCCGACCCCGTCGCATGGCGGCGCGTCATCGAGGTCAACCTCGTCGGCGGCGCCGTCACCGGCCGCGCGTTCCTCCCCGTACTCACCGAGAGCCGCGGCTACTTCCTCCAGATCGCCTCGCTGGCCGCGATCACCCCCGCCCCGATGATGACGGCGTACTGCGCGTCGAAGTCCGGCGTCGAGGCGTTCGCGCACAGCCTGCGCGCCGAAGTCGCCCACCGCGGCGTCCGCGTCGGCGTCGGCTACCTCTCCTGGACGGACACCGACATGGTCCGCGGCGCCGACCAGGACGACGTCATGCGGGAGTTGCGCCGCCGCCTGCCCTGGCCGGCGAACCGCACCTACCCGCTCGGCCCGGCCGTCGACCGGATCGTCGCCGGCATCGAGCGGCGGGCCCCCCACGTCTACGCCCAGTGGTGGCTGCGCGGCATGCAGTCCGTGCGCGGCTGCCTGCCGGGACTCATCGCCACCGTCGGGCCGCGGGAGATGCGCCGCTTCGGACCCCGGCTCGGGCACGTCCCCACCGGGCTCGTCGGGGCGGGCGGCGCCGCGGACGAACGGGCGCGTGCGGAGCGTGACTGATCGACATGCGCAGGGTGACCGGGCGTGCCAGGCTGGGCGGCGCGGGGCCGATGAAGACCCCGTTCCCCCCACCTCGTAGGAGTGAGACCCGGATGGGCATCTCTGACCAGTTCAAGGACAAGGCCGAGCAGCTGCAGCAGCAGGGCAAGCAGCGCGCGCAGGGCATGAAGGACGAGGCGCAGGAGCGCATGCAGCGCAAGGGCAAGCAGCCGCAGCAGCCCCAGCAGCCCCAGCAGCCGCAGCAGCCGCAGCGCGGCCGTCCCGAGGACCGCGACATGGACACGGACGTCATGTCGCGCGCCGCGCGCGAGCGCGACCGCCTCGACCAGAGCAGGGACGTCTGACCGACGCCTGACGTGACCCCCTCGGACAGGGCTGCCTGTCCGAGGGGGTTCGGCGTGCCTGACGTGCGCTGAGGCCGGTGGGGGTTGCGGCCGGGGGTGGTGGGTGGGGTGCCGCTTGCGGTGGTCGGGTGGGCCGGGGGCGGTCGGGGGTCGGCGTTTCTCGGTGGTTGCGGGGTGGGGCGTCCGCCGTCGGCCGTCGTGGGGCTGTGGCCGGGGGTGTGGGCGGGGTGGCGCTTGTGGCGGCCGGGGAGCCGGGCGTGGTCGGGCCGGCGTTTCTCGGCGGTCGCCGGGTGGGGTGTGCGTCGTCGGTCGTCGGTCGTCGGCGGGGGCGCACTCCGTGCCGGGCTCCGCAACTCGCGGCGCCCCGGCGTCCGTACGGCACGGCCGTGCCCCGGCACAAGGGGCCGGGGCACCGGGCGTGGACCCGGGGGTCACCCCCGGGGCGGCAGCGCCGGGCGGCGGAGGTCGGGGACGGACGAGTAGTCCGGAGGGCGGGACGCCGGGTGCTCGGCGAGCAGGCCCAGCGCCACCTCGACCGCGTCCGCCAGCTGCCGGTGGCGGCCCTCCGCCCAGTCCAGCGGCGTCCGTTCGACCTCGATGTCCGGCTCCACGCCGTGGTTCTCCACGCCCCAGCCGTACGCCTCGAACCACGCCGCGTTCATCGGCACGGTGATGACCGTGCCGTCACCCAGGCGGTGGCGCCCCGTCATGCCGACGACGCCGCCCCAGGTGCGCTGGCCGATGACCGGGCCGAGCCCCTGGAGCTTGAACACCGCCGTGATCATGTCGCCGTCCGAGGAGGTCGCCTCGTCGGCGAGCGCGACGACCGGACCGCGCGGCGAGTTGGACGCGTAGGAGACCGGCTGCGCGTTGCGCGTGAGGTCCCAGCCGAGGATGCGGCGGGTCAGCTTCTCGACGACCAGCTCGCTGATGTGGCCGCCGGCGTTGCCGCGCACGTCGACGATGAGCGCCGGCCGCGACACCTCCAGGCGCAGGTCGCGGTTGAACTGCGCCCAGCCGGAGCCTCCCATGTCGGGGATGTGCAGGTAGCCGCAGCGGCCGTCGCTGAGTTCGCGCACGACCTCCCGTCGCTTGGCCACCCAGTCCTGGTAGCGCAGCGGACGCTCGTCGACGAGCGGCACCACGGCGACGCGCCGCGGCCGGCCCCCGCCGGCGTCCCCGTCGGCGCTCTCCGGCGGGGCGAACGTCAGCTCCACCGTCGTCCCGCCCGCGGCGGCGAGCAGCGGGTACGGGCCCGCCACCGGGTCCACCGGCCGGCCGTCCACGTGCGTGAGGACCGCGCCCTCCCGGATGCCCGTACCGGCCAGCGGCGAACGGGCCTTGGAGTCGGAGGAGTCGCCCGCCAGGATCCGCCGCACCACCCACCGGCCGTCCCGGCACACCAGGTTGGCGCCGAGCAGGCCCATCGCCCGCTGGTAGTGCGGCGGGCCCTCGTTGCGGCGGGAGGGCGTGACGTACGCGTGGGACGTGCCCAGCTCGCCGAGGACCTCCCGCAGCAGGTCGGCGAACTCGTCCGGCGTCGCCACCCGGTCCACCAGCGGCCGGTACTGGTCGAGGACGCCGTCCCAGTCGATGCCGCCCATGCCCGGGTCCCAGAAGTGGGCCCGGGTGATGCGGCCCGCCTCCGCGTACGCCTGCCGCCACTCCGCGCCCGGGTCGACCTCGTGCCGGATGCGGCGCGCGTCGACGTACACGGTGGTGTCGGGGTCGCCGACCTCGTTGGCGGGCATGGCGCGCAGCTCGCCCTCGTCGACCACGACGATCCGGGTGCCGTCGCCGCTGACGGCGAACGAGTCGAGGTGGCCGACCAGTTCCGTCTTGCGGGCCTTGGTGAGGTTGAAGTGCTCCAGCGTCGGCCGCTCCGAGGGGTCCGAGGGGTTGACGAAGGTCTCGCCCAGGGCGCCGGAGATGGGCCAGCGCAGCCACACCAGGCCGCCGCCGCTCACCGGGTGCAGCGACGAGTACTTCGACGCGGCCACCGGGAACGGCGTGACGCGGCTCTCCAGCCCCTCCACCTCGACCAGGACCGTGCCGTCACCCGCCCGCTCCTCGGCGTCCGCGTCCAGCCCGCCCGCCGCCGGGCGGCCCTCCGGGGAGAGGGCGAACGGCGACGGCGTCGTCGAGGAGAGCGGCACCAGGTACGGGCGGCAGCCCAGCGGGAACGACAGGTCACCGGTGTGCACGTCGTACACCGGGTCGAAGCCCCGCCACGACAGGAACGCGAGGTAGCGGCCGTCCCGGGTGAACACCGGGCTCTCGTCCTCGAAGCGGCCGTTGGTCACGTCGACCACCAGCCCGTCCTTGATGCGGGCCATCCGGATCTGCCGCAGCGACCGGCCGATGAACGGGTGCGACCAGGTCAGCCACGCCCCGTCCGGGGAGAACGCGAGGTCCCTGACCGGCCCGTTGTCCGACCGGACCAGCTCCGTCACCTCGCCGCCCGACTCCTCCGACGCGTCCAGCAGCAGCAGCCGCCCGTCGTGCGAGGCGATGGCCAGCCGCTCCCCGTCCGGGTCCGACACCAGCTCCAGGACGCGCCCCAGCGCGCCGCCGGCCAGCCGGCGCGGCTCGCGCTCGCCGCTGGCGCGCGGCAGGTGGGCGATCTCGACGGCGTCCTCGCCGTCCGCGTCCGTCACGTAGGCGACGCGTCCGCCGTCGAGCATCTCCGGCAGCCGCACCCGCACCCCCGGGGTGTCCGCGATGCACCGGGCGGGCCCGTCGCGGTGCGTGAGCCAGTACAGGCTGCCGCGCACGCAGACCGCGCTGGCCCGGCCCGTCTCGTCGACGGCCACCGACTGGAGGTGCCCGGCGGCCGGCACGCTGTACCGGCGCCGGCCGGGGCGCTGGCCGCCGAGCCGCACCGCGAGCCGCCGCGGGCGGGAGTCGGGGGTCAGGGCGTCCACCATCCACAGGTCGCCCGCGCACTGGTAGACGACCCGCCGCCCGTCCGAGGAGGCGTGCCGGGCGTAGTGGGCGTCGTGGTCGGTGTGGCGGCGCAGGTCGGAGCCGTCGTGCCGGCACGAGTAGAGGTTGCCGACGCCCTCGTGGTCGGAGAGGAAGGCGATCCGGTCACCGACGAACATCGCGCAGTCCAGGTGGCCGCGGAGGTCCGGCAGGAGCCGCCGCCCGTGCAGCCACAGCCGGCCCGACGCGCCGCCCCGGTACCGCTTCCAGGCGGCCGGCTCGTGCGGCGGCTTCCCGGTGAGCAGCAGGGTGCGGTGCTCGCCGTCGGCGTCGGCGACCTGGATGTCGGCGCACGGCCCCCACGGCAGGCGCCGGCCGGGGCTGCCGTCGACGCCGACCTTGTACGCCCAGGAGAAGTGCGAGAACGGCTGGCCGTGCGAGGCCACCGCCAGGATGTTGCCGTCCGGGTCCCAGCCGCACACCCGGGTGTCGAGCGAGCCCCAGTAGGTGAGCCGCCGCGCCGGGCCGCCCTCCACCGGCACCAGGTGGATCTCCGGGTCGAGGCTGCGCCAGCTCGTGTAGGCGATGTGCCGTCCGTCCGGCGAGAAGCGGGGGTGCCCGATCCGCGTCCGGTCGACGGTGAGCCGCCACGCCCGGCCGGGCGCGGCGCCCTCGGGGACCAGCGGGGCGATCCACAGGTCGTCCTCGACCGCGAAGCACAGCAGGTCCTGGTGGAGGTGGGGATACCGGAGGTACGCGCCGTCGCTGCTCACCCTGCCATGCTTTCCGCGCCGCGGGGGAGTGGCAACTCGACCGGCCGACCGCTCTGGTGTTCGTGACCCAGGCCACGTACGAAACGGTTTCGTTTCGCTCGTCGGGTGATCTACGCTGCGGGTGTACGAAACCGTTTCGTTCGGATGGAAGCGCCCATGGCCCGCAGCAGACTCACCCCGCAACGCGAGTCCGAGCTGTACCAAGCCGTCATCGACCTCCTCGGGGAGGTCGGGTACGACGGCCTCACCATGGACGCCATCGCCGCCCGCAGCCACTCCAGCAAGGCCACCCTCTACCGCCAGTGGGGGAGCAAGCCCGAGCTGGTCGCCCAGTCGCTGCGGCACCACGAGCCCGTCCGGATCGCGGAGATCGACACCGGGACTCTCCGGGGCGACTTCCACGAGATGGTCGCGCGCACCGACGACTGCCGCATGGAGAAGGACTCCGCGATGATGCGGGGCCTCGCCCACGCCATCGGCGACAACCCCGAACTCCTCCAGGCGCTGCGCGAGCTGCTGATCGAACCCGAGGTGACCGGGCTCGGCCAGGTGCTGCGGCGCGCGGTGGAGCGGGGCGAGGTCGCCGCCGACAACCCGGCGCTCGACCTGGTCCCGCACATGATGATCGGCGCCGTCGTCGCCCGCCCCCTCATCGAGGACCGGCCGGTCGACCAGGCGTACCTCATGACGTACGTCGACGCCGTGGTGCTCCCCGCGCTCGGCGTCTGACGCACCGCGCCGCCCGCCCCGGGCGGCCACCCGGGCCGGCCGGCCCCGGCGTTCCCCGCGCCGGACCGCGCCCCCGCCCGACGGGCCCGCCGGCAGCCAGCCGGCCCGGCCCGCCGCACCGGTCCCGCCGACCGGGCCGGTGCCGCCGCTCCGCTCCGCCCCCGGAGCGGCCGCGGCACCGCACGACCGCAGGACCCGCAGTACCGCAGTACCTGACGCGCACCGCTCACGCTGTCGGGCCGACTCCCCCTGTCCTGACCTGTCCCACTCACCTCGGGAGTACGCCCCAGTGGCCACGTTCCTCTACCGTCTCGGACGGTTCGCCTTCCGGCGCCGCCACCTCGTGACCCTGCTGTGGGTCGCGCTGCTGGCCCTCGCCGGAGTCGGCGCGGCGTCCGCGCCCGCACCCACGTCCAGCTCCTTCTCGATGCCCGGCACGGAGGCCCAGAAGGCCTTCGACCTGCTGGAGGAACGGTTCCCCGGCGGCAGCGCCGACGGCGCCACCGCGCGCGTCGTCTTCAAGGCGCCCGACGGGCAGAAGATGACCGACCCGGCGAACCGGGCCCGCGTCGAGAAGGCCGTCGCCGACCTGCGGTCCGGCTCCGACGAGGTCGCGAACGTCACCGACCCGTACACCGCCCAGGCCGTCTCGCGCGACGGCACGACCGCGTACATCCACGTGTCGTACAAGGTCAACGGGATGGAGCTCACCGAGGCCACCCGCGCGGCGCTCAACCGGACCGGTGAGGCGGCCCGCGACGGCGGCCTCACCGTGGAGATCGGCGGCGACGCCCTGCAGACCGTGCCGCAGACGGGCACCGGCGAGATCATCGGCGTGGTCGTCGCCGGGATCGTCCTCGTCGTCACCTTCGGCTCGCTCGTCGCCGCCGGGCTGCCGCTGCTCACCGCCCTCATAGGCGTCGGCATCGGCGTCTCGTCCATCACCGCGCTCGCCGGCGCGCTGGACCTCGGCTCCACCACCGGCACGCTCGCCACGATGATCGGCCTCGCCGTCGGCATCGACTACGCGCTGTTCATCGTCTCCCGCTACCGCGCCGAACTCGCCGAGGGCCGCGAAGGGGAGGACGCCGCGGGCCGCGCCGTCGGCACCGCCGGCTCGGCGGTCGTCTTCGCCGGCCTCACCGTCGTCATCGCCCTCGTCGGTCTCGCCGTCGTCGACATCCCGATGCTCACGAAGATGGGCGTCGCCGCCGCCGGCACCGTCGCCATCGCCGTGCTCATCGCGCTGACCCTCATCCCCGCGCTCCTCGGCTACGCGGGCCGGCGCGTCGTCGGCCGCAAGGCCCGCAAGGCCGCCGCCGACCGTGCCCCGGCCACCGCCGCCGACCGCACCCCGGCCGTGGACACGGGGAAGGCGGACGCCGACCGGCCCGCCGACGAACGCCCCAACGCCGGTACCCGCTGGGCGCGCTTCGTGCTGCGCCGCCCGGTCGCCGTCCTCCTCGTCGGCGTCATCGGCCTCGGCGCCCTCGCCGTCCCCGCCGCCTCCCTGGAGATGGGCCTGCCCGACGACGGCGCCCAGCCCACCTCCACCACCCAGCGCCGCGCCTACGACCTGCTGTCCGACGGGTTCGGCCCCGGCTCCAACGGCCCCCTGATGGTCGTCGTCGACGGCGACGGTGACGCCGCCGCGAAGGCCGCCGACCGGATCAAGGGCCTGGACGGCGTCGCCGCCGTCACCCCGCCCACGCCCAACAAGGCCGGCGACACGGCCATGATCACCGTCGTGCCGAAGGACCGCCCGTCCTCACCGGAGACCGAGGAACTGGTCCACGACATCCGCGAGACCACCGGCGACCACGTCCTCGTCACCGGCCAGACCGCGATGAACATCGACTTCTCGCAGAAGATGAACGACGCGCTGCCGCCCTACCTCGCGCTCGTCGTGGGCCTCGCCTTCCTGCTGCTGATGGTCGTCTTCCGGTCGGTGCTGGTACCGCTCAAGGCCGCCCTCGGCTTCCTGCTCTCCGTGGTCGCCGCCCTCGGCGCCGTCGTCGCCGTCTTCCAGTGGGGCTGGCTCGGCTCGGTCTTCGGCGTGGAGCAGACCGGCCCGATCATGAGCATGATGCCGATCTTCATGGTCGGCGTCGTCTTCGGCCTCGCCATGGACTACGAGGTCTTCCTCGTCACCCGCATGCGGGAGGCGTACGTCCACGGGGAGCGTCCCGGCGAGGCGATCGTCACCGGCTTCCGGCACGGCGCCCGGGTCGTCACCGCCGCCGCCGTCATCATGATCGCCGTCTTCGCCGGCTTCATCGGCGCGAGCGAGCAGATGGTGAAGATGATCGGCTTCGGCCTCGCCGTGGCCGTCCTCTTCGACGCCTTCGTCGTCCGCATGGCCATCGTCCCGGCCGTGCTCGCCCTGCTCGGCCACAAGGCGTGGTGGCTGCCGCGCTGGCTGGACCGCGTCCTGCCCGACGTCGACGTCGAGGGCGACAGGCTCCGCAAGCGGCTCGCCGGGGACGGCGGCCCGGACGCCGACCAGGACCGGGAACTCGTCCGCGCCTGACGGGCCCGTGACGCACGGGGGTCACCCGGCCCGCCCGCCGGGGCCGGCCGGGTGGCCCCTTTCCCCGCCGTCCCGGCGGGGGCCGTCACCCTCCGGCCGCGGTCCGGCGCTCCCGTTACCGCCGCACCGCCGCCACCGGGCCGGCGCGCGCTCAGCGCGTGACCGGCGTGGCGGCGTACGTGCGCCGCAGGAAGCTGCGGAGGGCCGAGGAGTCGAACTGCACCACCGAGGTGCCCTCCGGCGAGTGGAACTCCACCACCGTCTGCACCCGCCCGCACGGCCACACGTCCACCTCGTCACCGTGAGCGGGGAAGCGCAGCCCCCGCTCCAGCACGGTCCGCGGGAACGTCCAGCTGCCGGCCGGCAGCACGAACCGCACGGACGGCGGCTCCGCGCCCGGCTCGTAGCGCAGCGCCACGGGCACCGGGCGGGAGAGCGGCCCGTCGGTCACGACCATGCCGCGCGCCCGCGCCTCGACCCGGGCCGGGGCGGCGCCGTAGGGGCCGGCCCCGTCACCGCGCGGTACGCGGGCGTCGCCGTCCGGCACGGAACCGTCCCGGGGAGAGCCGTCCCTGACGGGCGTACCCGCCACGGGGACGTCCCGCGCGGGCGGGGCAGCCCCCGAGCCGTGGCCGGTCCGGGAATCCACGGGGCGTCCGTCGGTGGGGCGCATCGTCGGGCTCCTCCCACTCGCCGTCACCTTCTCGATCGCATACCCCCCAATCTCGCACCAATACGTCCCGTCCGCCCGGTCAGCGCCGCCGGTCCGCCGCCGGACCCGCCCCCTCCGGTGCCCTTTCCGTGACATCCCCGCTCTTGCACATGGTTTGCAGGAGCGGCCATCATCGAACGGCCAGAAGTCGCCGCACGACCGAAAGCGGTCGCCCATGCATGTCCCGGACGGATTCATCAACGCGCCCGTCTCCGCCGCCGCCGGCCTCGTCGCCGCCGGGCTCGTCGCGGTCGGGCTGCGCGGTGCGCGCCGCGAACTGGGCGACGAGCGGACGGCCCCCCTCGCGGGCCTCGTCGCCGCCTTCGTCTTCGCCGTGCAGATGCTGAACTTCCCCGTCGCCGCCGGCACCAGCGGGCACCTCCTCGGCGGGGCGCTCGCGGCGGTGCTCGTCGGGCCCTGGACCGGTCTGCTCTGCGTCGCCGTCGTCCTGCTCCTCCAGGGCGTGCTCTTCGCGGACGGCGGGCTGACCGCGCTCGGCGTCAACATCACCGTCATGGGCGGGGTCACGGTCCTCGTCGCCTACGCGCTGTTCCGCGCCCTGGTCACGGTCCTGCCGCGCACCCGCCGCTCGGTGTCGGCCGCGACCTTCGTCGCCGCGCTCGTCTCCGTACCGGCCTCCGCCGCCGCGTTCACCCTGGTGTACGCCGTCGGCGGCACCAGCGACGTGAGAATCGGCCAGGTCCTCGCCGCGATGCTCGGCGTCCACGTCCTGATCGGCGTCGGCGAGGCCCTCATCACCACGGCGACGGTCGGCGCGGTCCTCGCCGTCCGCCCGGACCTGGTGTACGGGGCGCGGGGCCTCACCGCGCCGCTGAAGCTGCGCGTGCACGGCGAGCTCGTCGACGCGGCCCCGGCGCCCACCCGGGCCACCGCCGCGGCCGGACGCCCCACCGGCCGGATCCGGGCGGTCGCCGTGGCCGTGACCGTCCTCCTCGCCGGCTTCGTCTCCTTCTACGCCTCCGCGGCCCCCGACGGCCTGGAGAAGGTCGCCGCCGACCACGGCATCGACGAGCGGGCCCGCGACCACGCGGCCGCCGACTCCCCGCTCGCCGACTACGGCGTCAGGGGCGTCACCGACACCCGCCTGTCCGGGGGGCTGGCGGGCACCATCGGCGTCGGCGCGACGCTCGCGCTCGGCACGGGCGTCCTCTGGGCGGCGCGCCGACGCCGGAACACCACCGCACCCGGCGCCGAGGACCGGCACAGGGAGACGGTCTGACATGGGCGCCGGCCGCGCCCACTCGCTCTACCGGCCCGCCCGCTCCCCCGTCCACGACCTGCCGCCGCACACCAAGCTCGTCGCCGTCCTGGCCTTCGTGGTGACCGTCGTGTCGACCCCGCGCGAGGCGGTGTGGGCGTTCGGCGCGTACGCGCTGCTCCTCGCCGCCGTCGCCGGCGCGGCCCGGGTCCCCGCGGCCCACCTGCTCAAGCGGCTCGTCATCGAGGTGCCCTTCGTCGCCTTCGCCTTCCTCCTGCCGTTCGTCGTGCCGGGGGAGCGCACCACGCTGCTCGGCGTCGCCGTCTCCATGCCCGGCCTGTGGGACGCGTGGAACGTCCTCGCCAAGGGCACGCTCGGCGTCGCCGCCTCGGTGCTGCTGGCCGCCACGACGGAACTGCGCGACCTGCTCCTCGGCCTCCAGCGGCTGCGCCTGCCCGCGCTGCTCGTGCAGATCGCCACCTTCATGGTCCGGTACGGGGACGTCGTCGCCGACGAGATGCGCCGCATGTCGATCGCCCGCCGCTCGCGCGGCTTCGAGGCGCGGGGCGTACGCCACTGGGGGGTGCTCGCCACGTCGGCCGGCGCCCTCTTCATCCGCTCCTACGAACGCGGCGAACGCGTCCACCTCGCCATGGTCAGCCGCGGCTACACCGGCACGATGCCCGTGATCGACGAGGTCACCGCGACCCGCGCCCAGTGGCTGCGCGCGATGGCGCTCCCGCTGTCGGCGCTCGTGGTCTGTCTGCTGGGATGGACGCCATGACCCCGCCCCCGCCGCCCCCGCCGTCCCCGCCCCCCTCCCTGGGTTTCGTGCCGTCGCTCGACGTCCGGGGCCTCGCCTACGCCTACCCCGACGGCCACCAGGCGCTGTTCGGCGTCGACCTGACCGTCGAACGCGGCGAGCGGGTCGCCCTGCTCGGCCCGAACGGCGCCGGCAAGACCACCCTCGCCCTGCACCTCAACGGCATCCTCACCGCCGGCGCGGGCACCGTCCGCGTGGCCGGGCTGCCCGTCGAGCCGGCGAACCTCGCGGAGATCCGCCGCCGCGTCGGCATCGTCTTCCAGGACCCCGACGACCAGCTGTTCATGCCGACCGTCCGCGAGGACGTGGCCTTCGGCCCGGCGGCCGCGGGCGTACGCGGCGCGGAGCTGGAGGAGGCCGTACGGCGGGCGCTGCGCCGGGTCGGCATGGCCGAGTACGCCGACCGGCCCCCGCACCACCTCTCCTTCGGCCAGCGGCGCCGGGCGGCGGTCGCCACCGTCCTCGTGATGGAGCCGGAGATCCTCGTCCTGGACGAGCCGTCGTCCAACCTCGACCCGGCGTCCCGCCGCGAGCTCGCCGACGTCATCCGCTCCCTGGACGTCACGGTCCTGATGGTCACGCACGACCTGCCGTACGCGCTGGAACTGTGCCCCCGCTCGGTGATCCTCAGCGACGGCGTCGTCGCCGCGGACGCCCCCACGGGCGACCTCCTCGCCGACGAGGAGCTCATGCGCCGCCACCGTCTGGAGCTGCCGTTCGGGTTCGACCCGACCGCGAGGCCGACCCGGAATCCGCGCGCGCACCGAGCCGTTGCACCATGGGGTGAGCGACCGACCCCGAGGGAGAGCTGAGCAGTGGACGTCCAGGGCACGGTGGACCCCGGTTTCGAGCCGGTGAGGGACGCGTTCACGCGCAACTTCGACCAGCGGGGCGAGCGCGGGGCAGCCGTCGCGGTGTACCGGGACGGCCGCAAGGTCGTCGACCTGTGGGCCGGCACCCGGGACGTCGACGGCACGGCCCCCTGGGCGGTCGACACCGCGCAGGTCGTCCGCTCGGTCACCAAGGGCGTCGCCGCGGCCGTCCCCCTGCTGCTGCACCAGCGCGGGCAGCTCGACCTGGACGCGCCCGTCGGCACGTACTGGCCCGAGTACAAGGCGGCGGGCAAGGAACGCACGCTGGTCCGCCACCTCCTCGCGCACCGCGCCGGCGTCCCCGTCCTCGACGCGCCCCTGCCGCCCGCCGACGCGCTGGACGTCGGCCGGGACTTCGAACGGGCCGCCGCCGCCGTCGCCGCCCAGGCCCCCGCGTGGGAGCCGGGCACCGACCACGGCTACCACGCCCACACGTACAGCTGGCTCCTCGCGGCGCTCGTACGGCGCGTCACCGGCCGCCCCATCGGCCGCTGGGTCGCCGAGGAGGTGGCCCGCCCCCTCGGCCTCGACCTGTGGCTGGGCCTCCCGCAGGACGAGGCGCACCGCGTCGGCCGCGTCGGCCGGCTCGCCGAACCCCCGGCGTCCGCCACCGGCGGTCTGGTCCTGCGCCCGAAGCGGGCGGTGGCCGAGGCGTACGGGGACGAGCGGTCCCTGACCCGGCGCGCGTTCGCCGTCATCGACCCCGTACCCGACGAGAACGACCCCGCGTACCGCGCCGCCGGCCTGCCCGGCTCCGGCGGCATCGCCACGGCCCGCGCCCTCGCCCGCTTCTACGCCTCCCTCATCGGCCCCGTCGACGGCCACCGCCTCTTCGCCCCCGCGACCCTCGCCGTCGCCCGCACCGAGGAGTCCGCCGGCCCCGACCGCGTCCTGGTGGTCGGCACCCGCTTCGGCCTCGGCTACATGCTGCACGGCCCCGCGTCCCCGCTGCTCGGCCCCGGCTCCTTCGGCCACCCGGGCCGCGGCGGCTCCCTCGCCTTCGCCGACCCGGAGTCGGGCGTCGCCCTGGGCTACGTCACCAACGGCATGCGCAAGGGCGTCACCGCCGACCCCCGGGCCCAGGCCCTGATCCGCGCGGTACGCCGCTCGTTGGGTTAGCTCCCAGCCACACCCTCCCGTGCCCACGACACCGCCGGGGCGCGCTCCGTGAGACCGACTCAGCGGACGTCCAACGCCCGGCGGGCCTCGTGGATGACGCGCTGTGCCTCGCCGCCGAAGACCGCCGACTCCCGCAGGGTGCGCCAGACCCGCGTATGCGTCCGGACGCTGTCCTCGTCGTCCAGCCACAGCTCGGCGTGCCACGTCTCGACGACCACCTGCCTGTCGTCGTAGATCCAGAACCCCACACCGGGCGGGATCTTCAACGCGGCACCGAACGGCACGACGCCGAGTTCCACGGTGTCGAGCCCGATCACACCACTGAGACGGTCGAGTTGTGCCGCCAGGACGGACGGCGGGCAGATCCGGGCGTGGAGGACACCTTCCCAGAGAAGGACGTGGTACCGCCTGCGCGCGTCGTACAGGCCCTCCTGCCGCTTCATGCGGCTGCGGACCGCCTCCTCGACGTCCCGCTGCGAGCGGTGGAGTTCGGCGAAGCGGGATAGGACGGATCGGGCGTAGTCGGGTGTCTGGAGTACTCCCACGACCCACGAGGACTCCCACGCGCGCAGTACCGAGGCGTCGGCGTGGGCCTGGTTGTGAGCCTCCTGCACGGGGCGGTGCCCGGCGGCCAGTTGCCGGCGCCACGACCGCTGGTGGGACTCGAGCCCGCTGAGCCGCGCGCGGAGCTCCTCCAGCGCGTCGGGTGCTCCGACGGCCTCGCACCAGGCACGCAGGTCCTCGGGCGACGCGGTCTGGCGGCCGTTCTCCAGTTTGTAGACCTTGGAGTGGGGCCAGCCCAGCCGCCCCGCGAGGACGGTACCGGTGAGCCGACCATGGGGACCGGCCTCGCGCAGCTCCTTGAGTCTCGCTCCGAGGGCCCTGCGCGCCTGCTGGAAGTCGGTGCTCACCGGTACACGGTAACCCCCTAGCCGAGCGCCGCGACCTCCGCGGCGAACGCCTCGCGCCGTACGGCGTAGTGCCAGGCTCGGTCCCGGAGTTGGGCGTAGCGGACGACCTCCGCCGGCTCGGTGATCAGCTCCACGTCGACCAGGTCGTCGTCATCGTCGAAGCGGAGCAGCGCGACCAGACGGGAGTCGAAGATCCAGAAATCCTCGGCGGGCAGGTCGAGGCGGTCGGCCTCGTCCCGCCACATGTTGCGGATGTCCTCCCCGATCGCCGTGTTCTTCTCCGCGTGAGCGAGGAGGTAGCGCTGCCCGGGCGTCGGGGGCCGGTCGACCACGCGCACCCGGCCGACCGTCGCCCCACCCGAGGTCTTCTCCCGGATGGTGTTCGCCCACCGACTGTTGAGGTCCCAGGACGGTGCTTCTCCCCGGATGAACTGGGCGTAGGTGTCCGTGGCCTCGTCCGACGCGAACCGCCGCCGCGTCTCCAGCCGCCACGCCGTGTGCTCGAACACCTCGAAGAGCTTGCCGAACGCTTCGAGGTCGATGATGCGGGGCACGCGGGTCACTTCCTTGGGTCCGAAGTCCACGAGCAGTTCACGGGGGACGACGATCGGCACCTCCCCCGGTGACAGGTGCCGCAGCTGGGCGATGTTCTCGGGGTCGGTCAGGGGCGGGCCATGGACGATGATCTCCCCGGTGTCCTGGTCCTCGTGGATGCTGGGGCACCCACCCTCCCCGCTACCAGTGCCGTTGAAGCGTAAACGCCGTGCCATGAAGGACTCCTCCGGTGGGTTCGACTGATCGTCAGGGTGTCGGAAGCGGGGCACCGGACGGTACCTGTTCACCCAGAACAGAAGAGACCATCGACGCTCATCGTCCCGTGTGCTGAGAACATGCGAGAACATCGCGTGGCTCAGTCCAAGCCCCTCTGCCTAGCGTCGCCTTCATGCGAAAGACGACCTCCCCGGGCACATCGGCCGCCCGCCCCTCGCTGTCCGTACCCGAACCGGTCGGTGTGCCGGGTGGTCGCGCCGTGGGGGCCCGGCCCGAGGCGGGGGCGCCCCCGTTGCTCACCCTGCGGGTGTCGCGGGACGGGGGCCGCACCTGGTCCGCGCCGCGCGTCTACCGGGCCACGGACCGCCTGCCCCCGCTGATGTCGGGCGTCTGGCCGCCCTGCCGCTGCCCGCGCTGCGCGCCCGCCGCGGGCTGAGCGCGCCGGGTTCGCGCGGCGTGCCGGCTGGTCTGCGCCGGTCGGAGCGCGCGGGGCCCGCCCGGTCCCGCCACCGCAGAGGCCACTCGCGGCCGCACGCGGCCGCCTCCGCCTGCCGGACGGCAGGGCCGCACGCCGTGCCCGAGCGGCCTTGGGTGACCCGGGTCGGTGCTCCGGGCGGGCGGGAGGCGGGCCGGGGGCCTGATCACGGGGCACGGCGGCGGGGTTTCAGGCGGCCAGGCGCTCGCCGAGGGCGTCGAGGTCCGGGACGAACCACGTCTGCGTGCCGCGGTCGCACTCGCGGACGAAGTCGCGCAGCGCGTCGCTCGCCGCCGTGTGCGCGGAGACGTCACCCAGGACGACGAGCCCCATGCGGTAGTTGGCGAACTTGCCGACGATGTCGCCGAGGACGCCCGTGCGCAGGTGGAAGAACCTCCCGTCGAAGCGTTCGACGGGAACGACGACCCACCGGGCGCCGTGGTAGCCGGCGTCGCCGATCAGGTCCAGGGCGTCCTGCTCGGTCGCGACGGGGGCGCCCTGTGCCGGGCACACCCACACCGGGACGCCGTGGATCGTCTGGAGGGCGGGGGTCGGGGTGGTGGTCATGGTCGCGAGGCTAGCCGCGTATGGCCGGGGAGTTCGAGGTGTTTTCGGTGCCCCGCCGCCGGGTGGGGCCGCTCACACCCCGTGCAGCATCAGGGCGATGCCCATGGCCATCAGCCCCGCGGCGGCGACGCGCGGCGCGCCGAAGCGCTCCTTGAACACCACCGCGCCCACGATCACGGTGTCATACCCGGCTCATACAGTGATTGACATGGCCCGACCAAGCTAGAAGGGCCGTCGTCACACCGGGCGAGCCCGCAGCGATCTACTGCCGCATCCTCCACACCAGGGACGAAGACCAGACCGGCGTCGACCGGCAGGAACGCATCTGGCACGGACAGCGGCCGGTACGCCTACTATCGGTGCACCCGCTCAACGACCAGGTACGCGATGCTCTGGCCCGCCTGGACGGCGATGAGTAGCGCCCTACCAGGGACGCCAATCCCGCGGGACAGCGTCGTCATGAAGGGCCGCCATGCGCCGGCGATACTCGGCAGCTGTCTTCTCGTCCTCCCGGATGTTTTGCATGAGACACGTCATGCCGAACTCTTGAAGACCGCGCATCGTCTCGTATCCGGGCCAGTCGTACAGGTCCCGTCGTACGCGCTCACGAAGCCGGCGTATTGCTTGTCGCTCTGCCACCCCAGGCTGTGATGCTCAGCAGCCGTGACCATCAGATCCCACTCAGGATGGTCGTGGCAGAACGCCTCGAAGTCGATGAGGATCATTTGTCTGCGGTCGTCCACCATGAGGTTATGCACGTGGGCATCCCCGTGGACCGGTCCCTTTTTGAACCGAAGCTCGGCGTAGCGATCTTGAAGCTCACCCCACCGTTTTCGCAGGGACGCCCGGTCATCCTCTGGACTCTGCGCACGGTCGATCCGCAGTTCCTGCTTTTCGAAGGGCTGAAACCAAGGCAGCTCAAGACCGGCCCGTGAGCGTGTGGGGGTCACGCAGCACCGCCCCCAGTTCCCCGTAGGAAGCTTTCCGATCACCCTCCACGATCCGGTGCCAGAACGTCACCGGATGCCCGTCGATCAGCAGGGGCTGTTCGACATCCTCCACGATGCGTGCCGCACAGACCCCCAGCTCTTCCAACACCGGGCAACTGCAACTTCCTTCTGCGCCGTTGGCAGTCACTCCCGCCCCGGGCCACGCGGACGGTCACCGGTGCCTCAGTCAGCCGGAACAGCACGTTCTCACCAAGTCGGATCAACGCAGCGCCTCTGTCGTTGAGCCCCACTGCCCGGCACGCGGCAACCATCCCCCGCGCAACCGTCGCTGACGTGAACCCCTCATATGATGAAGCAGCGTCAACCGCCAAGCCCGTACCAGCTCCCCTAGTCGCGCGATCAATCGGGAGTGCGTCACGGCTGACGCTACCCACCTACGAGCGGGCAAGGCCCGGCAACCACTGGAGGCCGCTTCGCGATTACTCACCTATCGCGGAGAGTTACGGGGCCTGAAGGTACGCAAGCGATCGAAGTTCTCTAGGTCCATGAGATCGTCTGCTCCTCCTCGTGAGCCTCTCCAGCCTCGTTCCACCGGTGAACCACAGTCCCCTGCAAGGCGACCCCTAGCCCCGTTGCGGATACTGGAAAATCAACGTGCGAGCGAGGGAGGATGCTCGATGCCGTCATGTCTCCGAATGCGATCGGAGCCTCTCCTTCCGCAGCAGAGCGAAGCTCCAGCTCTACATCTTCTGCGACCGTGGCGCCCAGATTCTCCACGCGGAGACGTTCTCTTACTGACTTCAACTTAACTCGCCCGCGATTATCGGTCACCGGCTCTCGATCGTAGAGATAAGTGGACCGCAAGATTACTCCCGAAACCGAGGCAGGAGCCTCAGCATCATCGTTACCCAGATCACTCAAATCGTAGGCGTCACGTTCTAGGCATCTACGCACTTTGGTGACGAGATCGTCTGGGGAGACATAGCTTCCCGTCAGGCCATTCTCCTGCATTTCCAATCGGAATGCGTTTAGCGCTCTGAGCTGATCAGGATCATGGTCGCGCGGCACAGAACCGTCGGAGAAGAAGACATGAACCGCTGCACCACGTTCACGAGCCCGGAGAATTTCCTCTGCTGTGCCAGAGGCTGCACGAACGGTCGCCTTACCAAGCCGACTATTGAATACCGCGATTACAATGTCCGCCGCATCGGCGAATTGCTCATTGATCTCTTGCTGAGCATCCTTACGCCCTATCATCGGAACAGCGCCCAATTCCCACCGCAATGGCAGCATGTGAACTTTGCGTCGCAGCGTGTGATCACTGTTCCAACTACGAATTACGTCCTCAACGATGTCACGCTCGGAGACCGTGTCACCCGGAGACGCGATCAAAACGCTCAATGTGATTGTTCGCAGAGCCATGAACACAGAGTAAGGGCAGGCACTGACAGCAGGGGGCGCATCACCGAGAAGGTGGGCAATCGCGCTACCGACCAGGCCACACTGTCGCTACACGCAGGGAGGGGCTCGCACCTCCAGAGGACTCCCTTCCACCACATGTGAGCCATTTATCCGATTCGCCCACTAAGTGCGTCACTAGCCTGCTGGCCCCTTCGAACGATCTAAGTTGTGCCCAAACAGCCGCACCTCACCGCGAGTGTGTGCTAAGCCTGATGACATGGCTGACTACGAACTGGCTCACCCCCTATACCTCGACGTGCAGATGATGGTTAGTTTCCTTGCTTACCTCGAAGGAGGGGTGCACCTCTCCAGCGAGCAGACGGTCCAGAAGGAAAAGCTTCGGGCGGGAAAGCCAAACCGCGAGGGTGAGATGAAGCTACCTTCCTTGGGGGCGCTTCTGGGATTGGAATCCTCTCTTAGCGCGGAAAGCGGCCACCCTGTTGCCGAAACTGCTGAGACCAGAGTGGCACGTCACCACACCGCAGCCAGCCTGTTCAACGGGCTATATGCTTTCCTCCACCAGGACGATGCGATCCTGGCGCTCGAGAACCGAGACCAGTTGGCTGCTGTTACGCCCGGCACTTTCGTAAAACTCTCAGGCCGGTACACGGGTAATCCCCTGGAAGAGATGCTGGCCATCTTCACTCAGGCGATGTCGTACATGGGAGACATTTCTCAAAGCGTTGAGGATAAGCGCTCCCAGAAATCTATGAACCGAAGGTCAGGGAACCCGCAAAATCGCGAGCAAGCAGGCCAAAGTGAAGAGCACCCATACGCCGAGATGGCAGAGCAGTTCCGACAGTTCGAACAGAGTATCGAGATGAGGTTTATGAGGAAGATGAAGGAGGAGTTGGAGTCGTCGCCCATTCATGACGTTGTTCTTGAAACAGCATCAGGAGTTAGGGCGGTTCTGACTGTGTCGTCAGAATACTACGACGCCGCCGTTGCGGAAAAACTCAGCTCGGGGGACTTCATCGTCTTGGGCAAGGTCACCCGCGTGGTACGTGAGGGCGAGTCTATTAATCTTTCGCGTCGGACTGTCGTGGGGAAAATGGAAGACATGTCAGGTTCTGTGACCGACGCTATGACCAATATCCCGGGATTCAACTTGCAGTCCAATGAACCGTTCGTGAGGTACCCGGCGGTTCAAATTTTGCCGATGGCCATCTTTGTGTAAATTCGGCTAGTCCAGCTCAACAGAAATCGGGGTAATCGCTGGTGGCGGCGGCGCCGACCTCACCGCCGCTACGGTCAAAGCGTTCTGAGGAACCTCTCCACATCCACCAAGTTCACAGCATGGCGGTCTTTGGGGTGTACCACGATAGTCAATTTCCGAGATACTATCTCCTCGCGCGATGAGGCAACGAATGAGAGGGCGATCATTTTTATCAGACTTGTTCGATCTAGTGACCCCACTCGCGCTAACTCTGAGCCTATTACAGGAATGGCTACCGGATCAAGTCCGCCATGAATTCGGACTGAGTTCCAAGCCGCCGTGAGGCTCGCCCAGAGCGCATCCACGGAGCAGCTGACTCGCAAGTCATTTCTCATGTATCCGTAGGCTACGGCGTAGAATCGTTTTCCTGAGCGCTCAAGCATAATCGTTGTTCCTATTGGATAGCGATCTCGCTTTCCCATGCGCTTATTCTCGACATCTTCTGACGCGCTCGGTTGAATTCCAGACAGCCGCCTGTCTAGATGAAAATCAAGATCCCCGGTGCAGCCGGTATAGTATTTTTTTTGAAACTGGCCTTGCACGCTGCGAGGACTGATTACGATTCCACCCTCAAGGTCGGTATCAAAGGTGTCCGTGAAGCCGATAATCACGTTCTCTGGCTCATCCAGTACATCTCCACATTTTACTTGGATGGCAAAATCCGGATACCTATATCTGTGATCTGTCTCGAATTTTGGCCAGGTATGCCAGACGCCCACGGTGAGGCAACTGATCGCCAGCAGTATCAAAATCCATATGTCATGTTGGGTCAGGCTTGGCCATACCGCGAGAGCTACCTGAAATGCCGCGCTCAGTATTCCGAATGCGGCCAGCGATGCCGATGCAATAGCACCAACGCCTTGTCGCGTGAGCATGACTTCGCGCGCACCCCGTCGCACACGCACCACCCCCTGCTTTCTCGTTCATCGTTTCTGCGGTGAGCATCCCCAGGAACACGGTCTGAGACTCTCACGCTGGACAGACGACGGGCTCGCGCACAGCGGGAAGGCCTGGGCGATCAAGGGAGGGTGGCCCAGAGGCAACGGGACGCGAATGTACGACGGCGCAGGGTCGCTGAGTTCGGCAGCCTTCATGCCCATGGTCAATGCAGCCTGAACGAAGCTTGACTGACGACTCGCGCAGCGCCGCGACCGGCGCCAGCGGCGCCCGCGTCTGCGCCCACAGCACCAGGCCGTACGAGGCGACGGAGAGGGCCGCGCCCAGCAGCCCGAGGCGCAGGTGCGGCCGGAGCCGGCCGGCGAGCGCGCCGCGGTGGCGGTACAGCGCGTACGCGGGGATGACCGGGCCCTGGACGAGCATCAGCCACGCGATGTAGCCGATCGGGCTGCCCGAGGCGCGGACGCCGACGCCGTCCACGACCGAGTACACGGCGATGGTCAGGCCCGTCGCGCCCGCCGCGAGCAGGGCCCCCCACTGCGGGCGGCGGCCCGCGCGGCGCACGCCCCACAGGGCCAGGCCCAGCAGGCCCGCGCTGGCCACGGCGACCCCCACCAGCCGCTGCCCGTCCGGCACCTCGTGGAGGAACACCGCCGCCAGCCCCGTCACCACCAGCGGCGCCGTGCCGCGGGCGATCGGGTACACCTGGCCGAAGTCGCCGAGCGTGAACGACCGCATGAGCAGGGCCATGTACGCGACGTGGACGGCCGCCGACAGCAGCAGCCAGGGCCAGGCGCCGGCCGCGGGGAACGGGGCGAGGAGCGCCGTGGCCGCGCCGATGACGGCCCCTCCGCCGGAGATGAGGGTGAAGGTCACCAGCTGGTCGCGCAGGTGGTGGGCGAGGGCGTTCCAGGCGGCGTGCCCCACCGCCGCGAGCAGGACGGCCGCCGCGACGAGCGGCGTCACGCGGTGCGCTCCCGCACGCCCGCGCGGCGCGCGCTCCCGGGCGCGGACGGCGTGCGCGGGGCGGGCCGGAGAACCGGGCGAGGGGTGGGCTCCCCGCACGGGACGGTCCGGGACACCGCGTACGGGAGGCCCACCGCCGGACGCCCGGCGGGGCCCGTGCCGTCGCCCGGCCGCCGCGTCCCGGCGGCCGGTGCGCGGGCCGGGGGCCCGGCCGTCACCGGGCGTTCAGGACCGAGGCGACGAGCGGTCCCGCCGCGTCGCCGCCGTGCCCGGCGGCCTGGACCACGGCGGCGGCCGCCAGGTCGTCGGCGTACGCCGCGAACCAGCTGTTGGCGACGCCCTGGTCGTCGACCTCCGCGGAGCCGGTCTTGGCGCCCTTGTCGCCGCCGACCCCGGCCATCGCCGCGGCCGCGGTGCCGCCGGTGGCCGTGGCGCGCATCATGTCGCGCAGCTGCCGGGCGGCCGAGGCGTCCAGGGAGCGGGCGGCGGTGGCGATCTCGCGGTCGTCCAGGGAGCGCGGCACGATGATCGGCTGCCGGAAGGTGCCGGCCTTCGCCGTGGCCGTGACGGAGGCGATGTTCAGGGCGTTCATCTGGACCGTGCCCTGGCCGATGTACTGGGCGGCGGCCTCCCCGCCGGTCTCCGCCGGGACGGAGCCGTCGAAGGTCGGTACGCCCGTCCGCCATTCGAGACCGATGCCGAAGACGTCGCGGGCCTCCTCGCCGAGCGCGGCGTCGTTCGCGGCGTCGTCGATGAGCTTGACGAAGGCGGTGTTGCAGGAGCGGGCGAAGCTGCGCGTGAACGTCCCGCCCTCGATGGAGAAGCCGTCGAGGTTGCGGAACGTGCGGCCCTGGTACATCGCCTCCTTCGGGCACTCGGCGGGCTTGTCGGCGCCCACCAGGCCCTTCTCCAGCAGCAGCGCCGCGGTGACGATCTTCATGGTGGAGCCGGGGGCCTGCCGGCCGAGGAACGCGGCGTTCCAGCCGTCCTTGCGGTTGTTGGCGACCGCCCGTATCTCCCCGGTGCCGGCGCTGACGGCGGCGACCGACGACTCGGGGAACCGCTTCACGGCCTTCTCCGCCGCGGCCTGCACCCCGGCGTCCAGCGTCGTGCGGACCTCGCCCGGCTTGCCCTTCCGCAGGGTGAGGAGGGTGCGGTCCGCCGCGTCGCCCTCGCCGGAGACGACCAGCTCGACGCCGGGCGTGCCACCGGCCTCGGTGCCGTACCGCTTGCGCAGCTCGTCCAGGACGGGCGCCAGCGACGGGTGGCGCTCCACCGTCAGCTCGGCGCCGGAGCGGTCGAGGGCCTTGACGGCGGGCGGTCCGGCGGCGGTGACCTTCAGCGACTCGCCGTCCTTCAGCTGCGGGTGGACCACGGAGGCCCGCCAGTCGACGCGCGGCTCGCCGGTGGTCAGCCCGCGCACC
Organism: Streptomyces changanensis; assembly: GCF_024600715.1. Lineage (NCBI taxonomy): Bacteria > Bacillati > Actinomycetota > Actinomycetes > Kitasatosporales > Streptomycetaceae > Streptomyces > Streptomyces changanensis. The sequence continues at coordinate 2,756,626 of NZ_CP102332.1, read as the reverse complement.
ACGGTCAGCCGCGAGGCGTACGTCCACGGGACGCGGACGCCGTCGTACGAGACGACGGCGCTCACCGTGAAGGGCACCGTCGTCCCCGACGGCGTGCCCGCGACGGCCTTCATGCCGCCGACGTGGGTCGCGGTGCGGTACACGCTGAGAGCCGTCTGCGCGCTCGCCGGGTCGTTGGTGAAGCCGGCGGCCTTCGCGGCGTCCCCCGCCGCCCACGCGGTGAGGAAGCCCTCCGCCGCCGCCTTCGTCTCCTCGGCGGTGACCGGCCCGGTCCTGCGCGGCGTCCCGGCGGGGGAGGTGGCGGTGGTCGTCCCGCCGGTCATCCCGTTCCAGACGTTGACCGCCCCGTACCCGACGCCGCCGACCGCGACGACGAAGACGCCGCCGACGATCATCACTTTCGTTCCACTCCGCATCCCGCGGTCTCCCCCTCCGGTGACAACTCTCCTTGAACACGTTCAAGGAGCCCCTGGGGGGACCCTACGTCGCCGTGACGCCCCGCCAGGCGCCTGTTATCCGAACGGAATCAAACGGAAGCGCTCACACCCACGTATCCAGCCACATCCGCGCCCGCCACTCGTCCATGGGGATCGTCTCCCCGGTGAACAGGGGCCAGAAGTAGATGAAGTTCCAGACGATGAGCAGGACGAGCACGCCCGCGCCGATCGCCCCGACCGTGCGCCGCCGCTCGGCCCGGCCGTCCGGGTCCGCGACGCCGTCCGCGCCCGGGGGGCCGGCCGCCGGGCCCACCATCGCGCCGATCATCATCGTGACCGCCAGGCACAGGAAGGGAAGGAACACCACCGCGTAGAACAGGAAGATCGTGCGCTCCTGGTAGAAGAACCACGGCGCCCACCCCGCCGCGATGCCGCACGCGATGGCCCCGGCCCGCCAGTCGCGGCGGTAGAACCAGCGCCACAGCACGTACAGGACCGCCAGACAGCCCGCCCACCACAGCAGCGGCGTGCCGATCGCCAGCACCTCGCGGGCGCACTTCTCCGCCGCGTCGACAGGGCAGCCGTCCTTGCCCTGCGCGGGGGACTCGTAGAAGTACGACACGGGGCGGCCCAGGACGATCCAGCTCCACGGGTTCGACTCGTACGTGTGGCCCGACGTCAGGTTGACGTGGAACGTGTACACCTCGGACTCGTAGTGCCACAGGCTGCGCCACCACTCCGGGAAGAGCCACGACCACGAACTGCCGCGCCCCTCGCCCGTCGTCGCCCAGTTCCGGTAGTAGCCCCGGTCCGACAGGATCCACCCCGTCCACGACGCGACGTACGTGGCGAGCGCGACCGGCACCACCGACACGAACGCCGGCAGCACGTCCCGCGTCAGCACCGCCCGGTACGGGCGGTGCGCCCCGGCCACCCGCCGCGCGCCGACGTCCCACGCCACGGTCAGCAGCCCGAACGCGGCCATGACGTACAGGCCGTTCCACTTCGTCGCCGCCGCCAGGCCCAGCATCACACCGGCCGCCAGCCGCCACGGCCGCAGGCCGAGCCGCAGGGTCGCCGCCACGCGGGCGTCCGGCCGCAGCACCCCGTCCGCGTCGACCGGCAGGGCCTCCGCGAGCCGCCACCGGGTCCGGTCGCGGTCGATCAGCAGGCAGCCGAACGCCGCCAGCACGAAGAACATCAGCACCTGGTCGAGGAGCGCCGTGCGGCTCATCACGAAGTGCAGCCCGTCGACGGCCATCAGTCCGCCCGCCAGGCAGCCGAGGAACGTCGAGCGGAACAGCCGCCGGCCGATCCGGCACAGCATCAGCACCGACAGCGTGCCGCACACCGCGACCATGAACCGCCAGCCGAACGGATCGAAACCGAACATCCACTCGCCGAGCCCGATGACCCACTTGCCCATCGGCGGGTGCACCACGTACCCGGCGTTCAGCGGCACGGCGACGGCGCCCGGGTCCTGCAGGACCGTCGCGTCGACGTCCTTCGGCCACGCCCCCTCGTACCCGCGGTGGATCAGCGACCAGGCGTCCTTGGCGTAGTACGTCTCGTCGAATATCACCGCGTGCGGCGAACCCAGGTTCCAGAACCGCAGCACCCCGGCGACCAGCGCCACCAGCAGCGGCCCGCCCCACGGCGCGAGGCGCAGCAGCCCGTCCACCGCCCCCGGCGGCAGCCCGAGCCCGTGCCACAGCCGCGGCGAGGCGCGCGTGTAGGGCGGCACCAGCCGCTCCCGCAGCCCCGGCCCGGTGCGGGGCGCGTGGCCGAACCGGCGCAGGCGTCGCTCCCACGCGGGCGTCGGCCCTCCCGCGTGCTCCCCGGCGGCGCGCCCACCGGGTCCGTCCTGTCCGTGCAGGGCCTCAGGCGCAAGTCTGGTCACCGCGCCATCGTAGGGAACGCGCCCGTGCGACTCGCCCGGCCGGGCCGGGCGCGGGGCTGCGAGGATGGCACCGTGACTGGAACGCTCGTACTCGCAGGTACCCCGATCGGCGACATCGCCGACGCCCCGCCCCGCCTCGCCGCCGAGCTCGCGGACGCCGACGTCGTCGCCGCCGAGGACACGCGCCGGCTGCGCCGCCTCACCCAGGCGCTCGGCGTCCAGGTGCGCGGCCGGGTCGTGTCGTACTTCGAGGGCAACGAGGCCGCGCGCACGCCGGAACTGGTCGAGGCGCTCACGGGCGGGTCACGGGTGCTGCTGGTCACCGACGCGGGCATGCCGTCCGTCTCGGACCCCGGCTACCGGCTCGTCGCCGCCGCCGTCGAGCGGGACATCAAGGTCACCGCCGTGCCCGGCCCGTCCGCCGTGCTCACCGCGCTCGCCCTGTCCGGCCTGCCCGTGGACCGGTTCTGCTTCGAGGGCTTCCCGCCCCGCAAGGCGGGCGAGCGCCTCGCCCGGCTCCGGGAGGTCGCCGCCGAGCGGCGCACCCTCGTCTACTTCGAGGCGCCGCACCGGCTCGACGACACGCTCGCCGCGATGGCCGAGGTGTTCGGCGCGGACCGGCGGGCGGCGGTCTGCCGCGAGCTCACCAAGACGTACGAGGAGGTCCGGCGCGGCGGCCTCGCCGAGCTGGCCGCCTGGGCCGCCGAGGGCGTACGCGGCGAGATCACCGTCGTCGTCGAGGGCGCCCCCGAAACGGGACCCGCCGACCTCGACCCGGCCGAGCTGGTCCGCCGGGTGCGGATCCGCGAGGAGGCCGGGGAGCGCCGCAAGGAGGCCATCGCGGCCGTCGCCGCCGAGGCGGGGCTGCCGAAGCGGGAGGTGTTCGACGCGGTCGTCGCCGCGAAGAACGCCGGCGCGGGCGGCCCGGCGGCGGGCTGAGGACTATCGTGGGAGGTGGGGCCCCTCACCTGCCGGTGCGCGCCCCGCGCTCCGCCGGGCCCCGCGCTCGCGGGCGAGGTGCCGATCCGCCCGTGAAGGCGTCCACTGGTGTGGTGGAAAGGAGCCGGCATGAGCGAGACCCCCGGCACTCCGGTCGGTCACGAGGCGTACGCCTTCGCGTGCATGCGGTGCGGCTACGGCTGGGAGCAGGCGTACGACATCGAGCACCACACCGACGTCACCGGTCATGACGTCGCCGTCTACCGCAGCGAGGGCAGCCGCGTGCCCTCCCCGCTCTCCCACCCGACGTGCCCCAACTGCGGGCGGCACGAGGTGCGCATCATGCGGTCCGGGCGGATCTCCACGGTCCTCGACCACGGCGAGCCCCGGCCCACCCGGCCGGGCGTGCCCGGCGTGGCGCCCCGGCGGGCGGCCATCCCGGTGGCGACGACTGGTCCGCTCGGGCAGGAGATGGAGGAGAGACCGCTGCCGCGGGCCGCGGCGGCGGGGCGGCCCGCGACGGACCCCTCCACCGGACCGCCCGCGGACGCCGGCGGAGTCGCCCCGGCGGGCGAGCCGGGCGCAGCGGGCGTCCCTGGCGGCTCCGGCGCGTCGGACGCGCCGGGCGGCGGCCAGGTGGGCGGCGGTCAGGCGGGGGTGTCGGAGGGCGGGCCGCGTCATCGGCGGCTGGCGCACCTGCTGCACCCCTTCCACCGGGAGTAGGGCCGGGGTTCCCCCGCGAGCGGCGCCACGGGCCTTCCGTACGATCGGGGCATGAGTGCCAAGGACGCCCCGCCTCCGCTGCCCGAACCCCTGCCCGTGGCCGTGGCCGACGCGCACACCCACCTCGACATGCAGAACGGCACCGTCGAGGAGGCCCTCACCAAGGCCGCCCTCGTCGGGGTCGAGACCGTCGTCCAGGTGGGCTGCGACGTCAAGGGCTCCCAGTGGGCGGCGGAGACGGCCGCGGCCCACCCGAACGTCCACGCCGCCGTCGCCCTCCACCCCAACGAGGCGCCCCGGATCGTGCTCGGCGACCCCGAGGGAGGGTGGTCCCGGCAGGGCGCGCGCGAGGGCGGCGGGGACGCGGCACTCGACGACGCCCTCGCCGAGATCGACCGGCTCGCCGCACTCGCGCACGTCAAGGCGGTCGGCGAGACCGGTCTCGACCACTACCGCACCGGCCCGGAGGGCAAGGAGGCGCAGGAGCGCTCGTTCCGCGCCCACATCGAGATCGCCAAGCGGCACGGCAAGGCCCTCGTCATCCACGACCGGGAGGCCCACGACGACGTGCTGAGGGTCCTCGCCGAGGAGGGCGCCCCCGAGCGGACGGTGTTCCACTGCTACTCGGGCGACGCCGACATGGCCCGCACCTGCGCCGAGCGCGGCTACTTCATGTCGTTCGCCGGGAACGTCACCTTCAAGAACGCGCAGCCGCTGCGCGACGCCCTCGCCGTCGCCCCGCTCGACCTCGTCCTCGTCGAGACCGACGCGCCCTTCCTGACCCCGGCCCCGTACCGCGGGCGGCCCAACGCGCCGTACCTCATCCCGGTCACGGTCCGCGCCATGGCCGCCGTCCGGGGCATCGGCGAGGAGGAGATGGCGACGGCGCTCGCCGCCAACACCGCCCGGGCCTTCGACTACTGACCGCCGGCCCCAGGGGTCGCTGAGCCGCTGAGCCGCTGAGCCGCTGAGCACGGACCGGTCCCGCCGTACCGCCGTACGCCGTACGCCGTACCGCCACCGTACGGTCGTACGCGGCCGTCCCGTCGTCCCGCCGCGTACCGCCGTACGCGGCCGTCGCGCCCGTACGCGGCCGTCGCGCCGTACCGGTCGCGTCGGCGTCCCCCGCCGGGCGGACCGGGGCGCGCGCAGGGTAGTCGGATGACGCTGCGTGGTCGAGTCGCCTTGGAGAGTGACCATTCCTCCGCTAGGGTCCCGGCCTCGTGAACACCTCGCAGGGCAGTCATCGGGCCGCCACCCGGGGCCGCCGCGCCGCCGACCCGTCCCGCCCGGCCCCGGCCGGCCCCGCGGGCCCGATGGCCCCGGCCATCCCGGCCCCCACCGCCCCCGGGGACGACGCCGCCACCGCCCGGGCCGGCGGGGGCCGGGCCGCCCGCCGCCGCGCGGCGGAACCACGCGGCGGCGGGGACGGGCTGCGGCGGCTCGTCCCGCAGGCCCTCGTCGTCGCCGTGCTCGCCGGCGGCACCAGCGCGTTCGTCGCCGACGACAAGGCGGTCCGGCTCAGCGTCGACGGCACGCCCCGCACGTTCCACACCTTCGCCGACGACGTCGAGGAGCTCCTCGACGAGGAGGGGCTCACCGTCGGCGAGCACGACCTCGTCGCCCCCGCCCCCGGCACCGCCCTGGCCAGCGGCGACGAGGTCGTCGTCCGCTGGGGCCGCCCCGTCGACCTCACCCTCGACGGCCGCAGCCGGCGTCTGTGGACCACCGCCCGCACCGTCGAGGAGGCGCTGCGCGAGCTCGGCGTCCGCGCCGAGGGCGCCCACCTCTCCGCGTCCCGCTCCTCCGCCATCGGCCGCGAGGGCCTCGCCCTGGACATCCGCACCGAACGCACCGTGACCTTCCTCGCCGACGGACGCGAACGCACCGTCCGCACCAACGCCGCCACCGTCGCCGACGCCCTCGACCAGGCGGGTATCACCCTCGACGGTGACGACACCACCTCCGTGCCGCCCGGCTCCTTCCCGCGCGACGGGCAGACCGTCACCGTCCTGCGGATCACCGACGGCCGCGAGACCCGCGACCAGCCCGTCCCCTTCGCCGTCCGGCGCGTCGAGGACCCCCGCCTCTTCACGGGCACCGAGGTCGTCACCCGCCAGGGCCGCCCGGGTCTGCGCCGCGTCACCTACGCGCTCCGCTCCGTCAACGGCGTCGCCCAGCCGCCCCGCAGGACCGGGGCCGAGCTGGTCCGGGAGCCCGTCACGCAGATCGTGCGGGTCGGTACCCGCCCGAAGCCCCGCTCCGTCCACGGCGCCGACGGTCTCGACTGGGACGCCCTCGCCCGCTGCGAGTCCGGCGGCCGGCCCGACGCGGTCGACGCCTCCGGCACCTACGGCGGGCTCTACCAGTTCGACCCCGGCACCTGGCGGGCGCTCGGCGGCAGCGGCCGCCCCCAGGACGCCCCCGCCGCCGAACAGACATACCGGGCGAAGAAGCTCTACGTGCAGCGGGGGGCGAGCCCGTGGCCGCACTGCGGCCGTAGGCTGTATCGGTGAGCACCACTGAGCCCGACGCCCTCCTCGGCCCCGCCGACATCCGCGAGCTGGCCGCAGCGCTGGGCGTACGCCCCACCAAGCAGCGCGGCCAGAACTTCGTCATCGACGCCAACACCGTCCGGCGCATCGTCCGCACCGCGGAGGTACGCCCCGACGACGTGGTGGTGGAGGTGGGCCCCGGCCTCGGCTCCCTCACGCTCGCCCTGCTGGAGGCCGCCGACCGCGTCGTCGCGGTCGAGATCGACGACACGCTCGCCGCGGCGCTGCCCGCCACCGTCACCGCCCGCCTGCCCGAGCGGGCGACGCGCTTCTCCCTCGTCCACTCGGACGCCATGGACATCACGGAGCTGCCCGGCCCGCCGCCCACCGCACTCGTCGCGAACCTCCCGTACAACGTCGCCGTCCCGGTGCTCCTGCACATGCTCGACCGCTTCCCGACCATCGAGCGCACCCTCGTCATGGTCCAGGCGGAGGTCGCCGACCGGCTCGCCGCGGGCCCCGGCAACAAGGTGTACGGCGTGCCCTCCGTCAAGGCCAACTGGTACGCCGACGTCAAGCGCGCCGGCGCCATCGGCCGCAACGTCTTCTGGCCCGCCCCCAACGTCGACTCCGGCCTGGTGTCCCTGGTCCGCCGGGACCCGCCGCGGACCACCGCCACGAAGCGGGAGGTGTTCGCCGTCGTCGACGCGGCGTTCGCCCAGCGCCGCAAGACCCTGCGGGCCGCGCTGGCGGGCTGGGCCGGTTCGCCCGCCGCCGCGGAGGCCGCCCTCGTCGCGGCGGGCGTCTCCCCGCAGGCCCGCGGCGAGTCCCTGACCGTCGAGGAGTTCGCCCGCATCGCGGAGGCACGAGCGTGAGCGTCACCGTACGAGTCCCGGCCAAGGTCAACGTCCGGCTGGCGGTCGGACCCGCCCGCCCCGACGGCTTCCACGACCTGGCCAACGTCTTCCTCGCCGTCTCCCTGTACGACGAGGTGACCGCCACCCCCGCGCCGTCGCTGCGCGTCACCTGCGAGGGCCCCGACGCCGACCGGGTCCCCCTGGACCGGACGAACCTCGCGGCCCGCGCGGCGGAGCTGCTCGCCGCCCGGCACGGCATCGAGCCCGCCGTCCACCTCCACATCGCCAAGGACATCCCCGTCGCCGGGGGCATGGCGGGCGGCAGCGCCGACGGCGCGGGCGCCCTGCTCGCCTGCGACGCCCTGTGGGGGACCGGGACCAGCCGCGCCGACCTCCTCGACATCTGCGCCGAACTCGGCAGCGACGTGCCGTTCTCCCTGGTGGGCGGGGCGGCGCTGGGGACCGGCCGCGGCGAGCGACTCACCGCACTGCCCGTCGGCGGGGACTTCCACTGGGTGTTCGCGGTGGCCGACGGCGGCCTGTCGACCCCGGCCGTCTACGCCGAGTTCGACCGGCTCACCCCCGACGCGCCGGCCCCCACCGCCCCGCCCGCCCTCCTCGACGCGCTGCGCACCGGCGACACCACCGCCCTCGCGGGCGCCCTCGCCAACGACCTCCAGCCGGCGGCGCTCTCCCTGCGCCCGTCCCTCGCCGACACCCTCGCCGCCGGGACGGACGCCGGAGCGCTGGCCGCCCTCGTCTCCGGCTCGGGGCCGACGACGGCGTTCCTGGTCAAGGACGCCGAGTCCGCCCGGTCCGTCGCCGCGGCGCTGACCGCCTCCGGCACCTGCCGCACGGCCCGCACGGCCACCTCCCCCGCACCGGGGGCCCGGATCCTGACCCCGTGACCCCGCAGCGGGCGGGCACCCGCCCGTGACACGGGGGTGTTCGCCCCTCCTCCGCGCCGGCGCGTGGCACCCCGCCCGTGGTCTCGCCCCCGTGAGCCGGCCGGCGGGGCCGGGGCCTGCGTACCCGCCCCGCGGCGGGCGGCGTGGCACCCGCCCGTGACCTCGGCCCGTGAGCCGGCCGGTGGGGCCCGGCCGGGCACCCCGCACCCGGCCGGGGCGCGGCACCGCCCGTGACGCCGGTGGGGCGTGCTTACTGCCGGTGACGCCGGTGGGGCGTGCGCACTGCCTGTGGTGCCGGAGGCCGCGGGTGTCCGTCCGTGACCTCGGGCACCCGTGCCCGGCCGGTCAGGCCGGGGACCTCGCGTACCCGCCCCGCCCCGCGGCGGGGCACCCGCGCCCGTCACGTCGGGGGTGTGTCCGGCCCTTGGCCCGTGGCCCGTCGCCGCGCTCCCGTGCCCGGCCGGCGGGGCCGGGGTCCGGGTACTCACGCCGCGTCTGAGTACGACGGCCCTCCCGCCCGCCCGGCCGGGGCGGGAGAGTCGCCGCATGCGACGTACGGGTACGGGACTCAAGGCGCGCGACCTCGCCGCCGCCACCCCCGCCACGCGGGACCGGTACATCGACCTGCTGCGGGTCGTGTCCCTGGCGGTGGTCGTCCTCGGGCACTGGCTGATGGCGGCGGTGACGGCCGACGGTCGGGTGGGCAACCTCCTGGCGGTCGTCCCCGCCCTCCAGATCGCCACCTGGGGGCTCCAGGTGATGCCGGTCTTCTTCTTCGTCGGCGGCTTCGCCCACGCGCTCTCCTCCCGCTCCCGCCCCGCGTACGCGGTGTTCGTCCGGGCCCGCCTGCGGCGGCTGCTGCGGCCCACGGTCCTGTTCGTCGCGGTCTGGGGCGCCGCCGCACTCGTCGTCCAGCTCCTCGGCGGCGGCTCCGGGCTGACGGGCACGGCCCTGCGGCTGGTGGCGCAGCCGCTGTGGTTCGTCGGCGTGTACCTGGCGATGGTGGCGTTCACGCCGCCGCTGCTGGCGCTCCACGAGCGGTGGGGCTGGGGCGCCTTCGCGGCGCTCGCGGCGGGGGCGGCCGCGGTGGACGCCCTGCGCTTCGCGGGCGGCGTGCCCTTCGTGGGGTTCCTGAACTTCGGGCTCGTCTGGCTGGCCGTCCACCAGCTCGGCTTCCTCCGCGCGGACGGCCGCCTGCGCGGGCGCCGCGCCCCCCTGGTCCTGGCCGGGGCCGGCCTCGCCGGGGCGGCCGCACTGGTCGCCCTCGGGCCGTATCCGCTGTCCATGGTGGGCATGCCCGGGGAGGCCGTCTCCAACATGGCGCCCCCGAGCCTGGCCCTGCTGTGCCACGGTGTGTGGCTGGTCGGCGCGGTGGAGCTGCTGCGCGGCCCCGGCACCCGGCTCGCCGCGCGCGCCGGCGTCTGGCGGGCGGTCGTCGCGGCGAACGGCCTCGCCATGACGGCGTTCCTGTGGCACCTGACGGCGATGCTCGGCGTGTACGGCGCGCTCCTCGCGCTGGGCGTGCCGCTGCCGGAGCCGGCGACCGGGGCGTGGTGGGCGCAGCTGCCGGTCCGGCTGGTGGCCGCGGCGGCGCTGACGGCGCTGCTGGTGGCGGTGTTCCGCCGCGCGGAGCAGCCGGGCGGTCCGGAGCGGGACGTCCGCGGCGACCCGGCGCCCGGCACCCCGCAGGTGCCGGGCCGCGGTGGGGCGCCGGGCGGTGGCGTGTCCGGCCCCGGCGGAGGGTCCGGGCCGGCGGCTGCCGTAGGGGTGGCGCTCTGCCTGCTGGGCGTCCTCGGTCTGTCGGCGGTCGGCTTCGCGGGCCTCCTGGAGGGCCGCACCGCGCTCCTGATCGCCGTGGACGTCACGGCCCCGACGACCGTCGCCATGATCCTGGCGGGCTGGCTCCTGGTGGAGCGGTCACCCCGGCGCTGACCCGCGCCCGACGCCGGCCGGGTACGGGCCGGGCCGGGTGCGGGTCCCGCGTCAGGGGGTCGGGACGTCAGGAGGTCAGGACGGCGGCAGGTCAGGACGGCGGCAGGTCACGACGGCGGCAGGTCACGACGTCAGGACGGGGCGTCGCAGGCGTGGCGTTCCGCCGAGGCCGTCGCGAACGACTTCAGCGCGGTCCGCAGCGACACGTGGTCCAGCGCCAGCCCGTCGTCCGGCACGATCTCGTAGACCGCCGTCCCGTCCGCCCCCGGGCACCGCGCGGTCATGCGGTAGTGGCCCTCCGGCGCGTTCGCCTTGCCCAGCGCGGGCAGCGCGTCCCCACCCGACAGCACGGCCTCCCCGTAGGGCCCGTACGACGCCGTGAAGGCGTACAGCGGCGTCCCCGACACGCTGCCGAGCGTGCAGTGCTCCACCGGCGCCGGCTCGGCGGCGGTCTCCGCGGCCGTACCCGCGCCCCACCGGCGCCCGGTCGCCGCGTCGACGACCCCGGCGCAGGTCCCGGACGCCCGGCCGAGGGGCACGCGCACGTCGGCCGCCGCCGGGGCGGCCACGTCGCGCACCGGTCCGGGGTCCGCCGCGTCACAGCCCGTGCGCCGCGCGTACGACAGCGCCGTGTCCGTGAGGGCGGTGGCGAGCCGGGCCCGCGCCCCGGCGTCCCGGAAGCCCGTACCGCTCCCGAGGCGCGCGTCCGCCGCCGCCAGGAGGCCGTCCCCGGTCTCGTCGCCGCAGTCCAGCAGCACCACCACCCGGCCGCGCGCGGGGCCGCCCTCGTCCGGGGCCCCGTACGCGAAGGAGCCGGTCCAGCCGCCGCCCAGCGGCACGGCGCCGTCACCCGGGTCGACCGCGCCGTCCGGCCCGAAGGGCTCCTGCGCGTCGCGCACCCGCACCTCGAACCGGGTGCCGCCGTTGCCGGTGGTGTCCGCCGCGGTGAGGGCGCAGCGCCACCCGTCGTGCTGGAGCGCGGCGGACGCGGTCAGCGCGACGCCCGGCAGCAGCTGCCGCACCGGCCCGTCGGCCAGGTGCCCGTCGCAGGCGCCGGCCAGCGCGTCGTCCGTACCGCGCCACGCGTCGTACCCGCCGGACAGCCAGAACGCCCCGCCGGCCAGGACGACGGCCGCCGCCGACGCGAGGGCCACCGGCCGTACCCCGCGGCGGCGCCCGCTCGGGGCCGCCTGGTCCTTGCTGCTGTCCTTGCTCATGTCGTACCTCTCGCAGATGGACGTTCGTGGGGAGCCACGGTCGCGTGTTCGATCACGGACACGCGGTACGACGTCCTCCGGTTCTTGCCGTTCGGGCCTTTCCCGCAGGTCCCGCAGCTCTCGCGGGGCCTCCAGGGGTCGTGCCGTGGCCGCGGTGTCCCGTCAGCGGCGTGCCGCCGCCAGGGACCCCTTCGCCAGTTCGTACGCGGGGAGCATCCCCTCGTGCTCGTCGGTGTCCATGCCGCCCAGCTCCAGCACCACCGGCCCGGCCGGGGTGACCACGGCCAGCGCGCGCACCTTCTTGCGCTCGCCCAGGAGCGGGCTGGTGACGACGTACGTCACCTCGGCGGCCGGCAGCGCGGGGTCCGCGGCCGGTTCGACGTCGCGGTGGACGACGGACCCGGGGGAGTCGTCGCCGGCCACGAAGGACTCCAGGACCTCGCGGGGCGTGGCGGCCGCGTCGCCGTCGGTCCAGACGCGCAGGAAGCCGATGTTCCCCGCGGGCTTGGCGTCGATCTCGCAGACGATCGTCACCGTGCCCTGGTCGAGGAGGTCGCGCAGGTCCGGGTCGTCGACCGGCTTGATCCGCTTCGGCACCCACGCGGCCGCGACGTCGAACGTCACGGGCAGCGGGCACGCCGACCCGGGAGCCCCGAGGGTGCCGCCCTTCGCCGCCACCCGGGCGGGCCGGGCGGCACCCGGGGCCGACGCGGACGGGCCCGCCGCCGCCCCCGCGGCCCCCGCCCCCGCCGTCGGGCCCGCGGCCCGGGCCGAAGGCCCCGTACTCCCGGCGGACGGACCCGCCGCCGTCCCGCCGGCGCCGGTGCCCGGAGCGCAGCCGCCCACCAGCACCGCGGCCACCACGGCCGCCGCCGCTGCCTTCCCGGCCGCCCGCCCCACCACTGCCCGCCCCACCACTTCCGGGCCCTCCCCTCCGACGATCGCCGCACGCTACCGCACGGGCCCGCGGGCACCCTCCGGCGCCCACTACCCTGGAGGGTCGATCCCTTCCGCCACATCAGGAGTGAAATGGCCGCCAACCTGGTCAATGTCGAGGCCGTCAGCAAGGTGTACGGCACCCGTGCCCTGCTCGACGGTGTCTCCCTCGGCGTCTCCGAGGGCGACCGGATCGGGGTGGTGGGCCGCAACGGCGACGGCAAGACGACGCTCATCCGCGTCCTCGCCAAGCTGGAGGAGGCCGACAGCGGCCGCGTCACGCACAACAGCGGACTGCGGGCGGGCGTGCTCACGCAGCACGACTCGCTCGACCCCGCCGCCACCGTCCGGCACGAGGTGATCGGCGACCTCGCCGACCACGAGTGGGCGGGCAGCGCCAAGATCCGCGACGTGCTCACCGGCCTCTTCGGCGGCCTGGACATGCCGGGCTTCCCGCAGGGGCTGGACACGGTCATCGGGCCGCTCTCCGGCGGCGAGCGGCGCCGCATCGCGCTCGCCAAGCTCCTCATCGCCGAGCAGGACCTCATCGTCCTCGACGAGCCGACCAACCACCTCGACGTGGAGGGCATCGCCTGGCTCGCCGGGCACCTGAGGGACCGCCGCTCGGCGCTCGTCTGCGTCACCCACGACCGCTGGTTCCTCGACCAGGTCTGCACCCGCATGTGGGACGTGCAGCGCGGCACGGTCCACGAGTACGAGGGCGGCTACTCCGACTACGTCTTCGCCCGCGCCGAGCGGGAGCGGATCGCCGCGACGGAGGAGGCGAAGCGGCAGAACCTCGTCCGCAAGGAGCTGGCCTGGCTGCGGCGCGGTGCCCCGGCCCGCACGTCCAAGCCCCGCTACCGCATCGAGGCGGCCAACGAGCTGATCGCCGACGTGCCGCCGCCGCGCGACGACGCCGAGCTGATGAAGTTCGCGTCGGCGCGGCTCGGGAAGACCGTCTTCGACCTGGAGGACGTGACCGTCCAGGCCGGGCCGAAGGTCCTGCTGAAGCACCTGACGTGGCAGCTCGGCCCCGGCGACCGGATCGGTCTCGTCGGCGTGAACGGCGCGGGCAAGACGTCGCTGCTGCGGGCCCTCGCCGACGCCGCGGTGACGCAGGGCGAGAAGCAGCCCGTCGCCGGCCGGATCACCGTCGGCCGCACCGTCCGCCTCGCCTACCTCTCCCAGGACGTCGCTGAACTGCCGCCGACACTGCGGGTGTTGGAGGCGGTGCAGCAGATCCGTGACCGCGTCGACCTCGGCAAGGGCCGGGAGATGACGGCCGGGCAGCTGTGCGAGAAGTTCGGCTTCACGAAGGAGAAGCAGTGGACGCCGGTCGGCGACCTGTCCGGCGGTGAGCGCCGCCGCCTCCAGCTGCTGCGGCTGCTGATGGACGAGCCGAACGTCCTCTTCCTCGACGAGCCCACCAACGACCTCGACATCGAGACCCTGACGCAGCTGGAGGACCTCCTCGACGGCTGGCCCGGCTCGATGGTCGTCATCTCCCACGACCGGTTCTTCGTGGAGCGCACCACGGACCGCACCCTCGCGCTCCTCGGTGACGCGACCCTGCGGATGCTGCCGCGCGGCATCGACGAGTACCTGGAGCGCCGTCGGCGGATGGTCGAGGCGGCGTCGGCCGCCCCCGCCGCGGGCTCGGCCGCCGCGGCGGCGCCCGCCGCCAAGGCGGCGAAGGCGGCGTCGGCCGCGGACGCCCGCGCCGCGAAGAAGGAGCTCCAGCGCATCGAGCGGCAGCTCGACAGGATCTCCGAGAAGGAGTCCGCGCTGCACGCCCGCATCGCCGAGAACGCCACGGACTTCAGCGAGGTGGCGAAGCTCGACGCGCAGCTGCGGGAATTGGGCGCCGAGCGCGAGGAGTTGGAGATGCGCTGGCTGGAACTGGCCGAGGACGCGTAGCGTCACGGGCGCGCGCGGCGGGCGTGGCACGGCGCCGCGGCGCACCCGCGGGGCCTCCGCGCGGCGGCGTGGGTAAGCCGTGGAGAGCCGATAACAGCGGCATCACGGGCCGGTCCTCCCTTGGGAACAGGGGCGGTCCGGCCCGTCTGCCGTCTGCGGCCAGGTGGTACAAAGAAGCCCCGCTCGACTCACGTAACAGTGCGACATCCCTGTCCGAATCGCTCCATCCCGGCCATACGTCCCCGGCCGGGATCGCGGGGGAGGCCGATCGGCCAGCGGACCGCACGAAGGGGGAAGCGCTGATGACTCAGCCGCCCAGCCAGCAACCGCCGCAGGGAGGCTTCGGGTCTCCGCATGACCCGCAGAAGGTCCCCCAGCCGCCGGCCCAACCGCCGACGGCCCCGCCCGCGCAGCCGCCCGCCGCGCCCCCGGCCCACCCGCCGGCGCCCGGTCACGGCTTCCCGCAGGCACCCGGCCAGCCGCCCGCGCCCGGTTACGGCTACCCGCAGGCCCCCGGCCAGCAGCCCGGCCCGTACGGCGCGCCCGCCCAGCCGGGCCCGTACGGCCAGCCCGGGCCCTACGGCGCCCCCGCCCAGCCCGGCCCGTACGGCCAGCAGCCGGGCCCGTACGGCCAGCCCGGCGCGTACGGCCAGCAGCCGAACCCCTACGGCGGCCACCCGACCCAGCCGCCTTACCCGGGCGGGCCGGTGCCGCCCGGCGGAGGTTCCGGCGGCGGCCCGTTCAAGGGCAAGCCCGCCGTGATCGTCGCCGCGGTGACCGCGGCGCTGCTCGTGGCCGGCGGCACCTGGTGGATCGTGGGCGACGGCGACGAGCCGGCGCAGCCCACCGCGGGGGCGTCCGCGTCGCCGTCGCCCACGCCGACCGCCTCCGACTCCGACTCCGTCGACAAGGGTGACGGCACCGGCGGCGGCCGTACCCAGGACGACGACCTGAACGCGGGCCGCCAGCCGGGCGAGGCCAAGGTCGAGTGGCTCCTCAAGAACGACGTGGACCTGCCGCGCAACGGCGCCAACGTGCTGGGCCCGTGGGTCGTCGGCGACACCGTCGTCAAGGCGATGTACCGCAGCGTCGAGGGCTTCTCCGTCGCCGACGGCAAGAAGAAGTGGAGCATCCCCTTCACGACGGACGTCTGCGAGGCCCCGGCCGCGCCCACGGCCGCGGGCGTCATCGTCATCGGCGTCAAGGACGGCACGACGGACCGCGCCGACTGCCGCGTCCTGCAGCAGATCGACCTGAAGACCGGCAAGGCGGGGTGGAAGAAGGAGATCCCCAAGGGCGGCGGCTTCAGCTCGCTCTCCGACCCGACGCTCGCCATCGCGGGCGACACCGTCGCGGCCGCCGGCACCGGCAACTCCTACGGCTTCTCGCTCGCGGACGGCAAGCAGCTCTTCGGCAAGCCCACCGACGGCTGCCAGCCGTACGCCTTCGCCGGCGACGGCCCGCGCCTCGTCGCCGCCGCCAACTGCCGGGTCAGCGACTACAAGAACCCGCAGCAGGAGGTGTGGGGGGTCGACCCCGCCACCGGCAGGCCGACGTGGAAGTACCAGCTGACGCGCGGCTGGGAGGTCGACAAGGTCTACTCGGTCAGCCCGCTGGTGGTGAACGCCGTCCACCAGGAGAAGAAGCAGCGGACCGTGCTGGCCCTCACCGACGGGGGCAAGCTCCGCTCCCAGCTCTCCGGCGGCCAGGACAAGTTCCGGGCGAACTGCGGGGGCGGCGGCCTGATCGTCTTCGGCGAGCGGCTCCAGGGCTGCACCGGAGTGGCGGCCGACGCGGGCACCTTCTACATGTCGACCGAGCCCACCAGCCTCACCCGCGGCACCAACGACGTCGTGGCGTTCGACCTGAACACCGGCAAGCCCAAGTGGCGCGCCACGGCCGGCCCGGAGAAGACGCTGCTCCCGCTGCGCATGGACGGCGGCCGGCTGCTGCTGTACGTCGAGGGCTCCTGGGACCGCGGCGGCGCCGTCGCCACGCTCGCCCCGACGGGCGGCAAGCCGGAGGTCGTCCTCCAGCACCCGGCGTCCGTCGCCCGCGTCGAGCGGGACTTCTGGCAGCCGCGGTACCTCTACGTCGACGGCCGGTTCCTCATCGCCAGCGGACGCGTCAGCGCGCAGAACGACAAGGCGGAGATGGAGACCAAGACCATGATCGCCTTCGGCAAGTAGCCCGCAGGCCCGCGAGGCCCGCAGGCCGCCGCCGTCCGTACGCCGTCCGCCCGCCACCCCGGTGGCGGGCGGACGGACGACTCCTTCCTCCCGAGGTACGCAGACACGATGACGCAGCCGCCCCCTCCGCCCAACCAGCCCCCGGGCCCGCCGCCGAACCAGCCGCCCGGCCCGCCGGACCAGCCGCCCGGCCCGCCGCCGCAGGGCGGGTTCGGGGCGCCGCAGGACGTCCCGCCCGGCGGCTTCGGCGCGCCCGCGCCGCCGCCCCAGGGCGCCCCCGGGTACGGCTACCCCCAGGCGCCGCAGGGCGCCCCCGGGTACGGCTACCCGCAGGCTCCCCAGCCGCCGCAGGCGCCGCAGGGTCCCCAGCCGCCGGTGGGTCCGCCGGCGCCCCCGGCCGGGCAGCCCGCGCCGTACGGCTACCCGGCCCCGCCGCCCACCCAGCCGCACGGCCAGGTACCGGGCGGGCCGCCCGCGTACGGCTACCCCACCGCCCCCATGCACCAGGCACCGCAGCCGGGTGTGCCCGGCGCGCCGGCCGGCCAGGGGCGCGGGAAGCTCTCAGCGTCAATGAAGATCATCATCGCGGCGGCCGTCGCGGTCGTCATGATCGTCGGTGCCGGCCTCTGGTACGCCTCCACCCGGGACGACGGGACCGCCACGGCGAACGGCACCACCGGCGCCACCACGGGCGGCGGCGACGACGGCGGCGCCAAGGCCCCCGGCGGCGGCGGCAAGGAGAAGGCGCCCGCGAACACCCAGGCGAAGGTCGCCTTCCAGATCCCGGCGCCCGTCGTCACCGACACGGTCACCACCAAGGGCTCCTGGCTGACGGAGAAGACGTACGTCAAGTCGGGTGTCAACGAGGTCGTCGGCTACGACCCGCACAAGGGCACCAAGCTCTGGACCGTGCCGCTCCCCGGCGAGATCTGCGCCGCTTCCCGGCACGTCAAGGACGGCAGGGCCGCCCTGGTCTTCCAGCCGTCCAAGCCGACGGCGCAGCTCAAGTACCCGCCGTGCTCCGAGGTCGGGGTGATCGACCTCGACGCCGGCAAGCTGCTGTGGACCAAGTCCGTGGCGGGCGGCACCGGCGGTGACCGCAAGGTCCGCTGGGACGAGGTGACCATCGGCGCGAGCACCGTCGCCGCCGGCGGCACGGACGGCGGCGCCGCCTGGGACCTGGCGACCGGCAAGGAGTACTGGCGCCCCCAGGCGAACACCGAGAACTGCAAGGACCTCGGGTACGGCGGCGGCGAGGGCCTCGTCGCGGTGCGCCAGTGCGGCGAGAGCGGCAACAAGCACGTGCTCGTCCAGAACCTCACCCCGACGACCGGGGCGCCGATCTCCTCGTACAAGATGCCCGCGGGCGTCGAGTACGCGGCGATCGTCTCCACCAAGCCGCTCGTCGCGGCCGCCGACATCGGCCGGACCGCGGGCGACGGCTCCGGCATCTCGGACTTCTTCTCCATCGACGAGGCGACCGGCAAGCTCAAGGTGAAGATCGCCGCCGACGCGTCGCGGTACGCGGGCAAGTGCGGCTCCACCGAGGTGGAGGACTGCGAGAAGCTCGTCGTCGGCAACGACCGCCTCTACCTCCCGACGGAGAGCCACGAGGGCACCGGCGAGGACTACAACCGCGTCAACGAACTGGTCGCCTTCGACCTGACGACCGGCAAGCTCGTCGGCCGGAAGCTGGACTCCGGCGCCAACACGACGGTCTTCCCGGTGCGGATGGACGGCGGGAACGTCATCGTCTACAAGTCCCCCGGCTACGAGCGCGGCGGGCAGATCGTCAGTGTCGACGGCGCATCCTTCGAGGAGACGGTGCTGCTGAAGACCCCGGCCGACCGGTCGATCCGCAACACCGAGACGATCATCGCCGACCGCGAGGACATGATCTACCAGGACGGCCGGCTGTACATGGCCGACTACTTCGTCTCCAAGCCGTCCACGGTGGTGAAGGAGACGCGCTACCTGGCGCTGGTGTTCACCACCAAGTGACCGGGCGGGCCCCTCGGCCCTGGCTCCCCACCCGGCTCCCCACCCGGCCCCGGCCCCCGGCGGCCCGGCACGTCCCGCGCGGACGTGCCGGGCCGCCGGTGCGTTCCGGGCGCGTCGGGCCGCCGGCGTGCCCGGGGCGCCGGCGGCCGGGGCACGCCGGGTCCCAAGCGTCGCCGGGGCGCGGGCGTCAGCCGCCGTCCCCCAAGTAGCCCTGATTGGCGAAGAATTCGACATTGTGGGGGGCTTCTGACCGGTAGGGGGAGCAGGACGTCGAACAAGCGTGTAGCTTGCCGGGTCATGGAGGGCCGGGGGGCCATCTCCAAGGGGATGGGGGTTCTCGATGGGAGTACGGCTGATGGTGGTCGACGACCACCGCCTGCTCGCCGAGGCGCTCGCCTCGGCCCTGAAGCTGCGCGGGCACCGGGTGCTCGCCGCCGCCGCGCCGGTGGCGGGGGCGGCCGAGCTGGTGGTGAGCCGCGCGCCCGAGGTGTGCCTCCTCGGCACGGCGGCCCCGGCCGAGCCGGGCGCCTTCGACCCCGTCGTCCGCATCAAGCGCGACCGCCCGCAGGTGGCGGTGCTGGTCCTCGGGCCGGTGCCGAGCCCGCGCGGCATCGCGGCGGCCTTCGCCGCCGGCGCCTCCGGGTACGTCCGCCACGACGAGCGCATCGAGGGTGTGGAACGCGCGATCGTGAAGGCCCGCGCGGGCGAGGCCGCCGTCGCTCCCCAGCTGCTCCAGGGCGCCTTCACGGAGCTGCTCGACCCGGCGGCCACCCCCGACGACGAGGGACAGCGGCTGCTGCGGATGCTGACGCCCCGCGAGGTGGAGGTCCTCGTCCGGGTCGCCGAGGGCGAGGACACCCGGCTGATCGCCGCGGGGATGGGCATCGCGCCGAGCACCGCCCGGACCCACGTGCAGCGGGTGCTGATGAAGCTCGGCGTCGGCTCCCGGCTGGAGGCCGCCGCGCTCGCCGCCCGCACCGGCCTGCTCGACCGGGCCGCCGCCGACGTGCCGGGCATCCCCCGCCAGCTCTGAGCCCGCGCCTTCCCGCCGCCTCCCACCCCGCCGCCTCCCACCCCGGCCCGTCCCACCCCACCGCGTCACCCCACCGCACCGCACCCCACCGCACTCGAGCGCGTCCCCGAGGGCCGTACCGGATGGCCGACCGCCACCGGTGCGGCCCTCCGTGCCGTGCGCGCCCGCGGGCGGGGCGCGTCCATTGACGACCCTGTTTGTTTGTGGTTCCTTGTGTGTGGTTCTGTTTGATCTGGTGTGGTGCGAGGAGCCTCCGCGTGAAGAAGACGTCCACCCGGCTCGCCGACGGGCGCGAGCTGATCTACTACGACTCACGGGACGACGCCGTACGGGACGCCCTCGACCCGCGGCCGCTCGATCCGGTCGCCACCACCTCCGAGGTCCGCGAGGACGTCCTGCTCGGCGACCGCGTCGCCGTCGCCTCCCACCGCCAGGGCCGCACCTACCACCCGCCCGCCGACGAGTGCCCCCTCTGCCCGTCCCGCGACGGCCGGCACACGGAGGTCCCCGCCGACGACTACGAGGTGGTCGTCTTCGAGAACCGCTTCCCCTCCCTCGCCGGGGACTCCGGCCGCTGCGAGGTCGTCTGCTTCACCTCCGACCACGACGCGTCCTTCGCCGACCTCACCGAGGAGCGGGCCGCGCTCGTCCTGGAGGCGTGGACCGACCGCACCGCCGAACTCGCCGCGCACCCGGGCGTGGAGCAGGTGTTCTGCTTCGAGAACCGGGGCGCCGAGATCGGCGTGACCCTCGGCCACCCGCACGGCCAGATCTACGGCTACCCCTTCACCACGCCCCGGACCGCCCTCATGCTCCGCTCCCTCGACGAGCACGCGCGGCGCACCGGCGGCCGCAACCTCTTCGACGACGTCGTCGCCCGCGAACGCGCCGACGGCGAGCGGGTGGTCCTCGCCACCGACCACTGGACCGCCTTCGTGCCGTACGCCGCGCACTGGCCGTACGAGGTGCACCTCTACCCCAACCGCCGCGTCCCCGACCTGCGCGCCCTCGACGACGCGGCGCGCGCGGAGTTCGCGCGGGTCTACCTGGAGCTCCTCAAGCGCTTCGACCGGATCTTCGACGCGGAGGATGGGGGGAGCGCGACCACGGGCGCGGGCGGGGCCGCGGAGGGGAGCGCGGGCGGGACGCCGCCCACGCCGTACATCGCCGCCTGGCACCAGGCGCCGTTCGGCGACCCGCGACGCGACGCGTTCGCCTTGCACCTGGAGCTGTTCACCATCCGCCGCACGTCGGGCAAGCTGAAGTTCCTCGCGGGCTCCGAATCGGGCATGAGCGTGTTCATCAACGACGTGCCCCCGGAGGCCGCGGCACGGCGACTGCGAGAGGTAGCGAGCGCATCATGAAGTACCTGGTCACGGGTGGGGCCGGCTATGTCGGCGGGGTCGTCGCGGCACACCTGCTGGAGGTCGGCCACGAGGTGGTCGTCCTCGACGACCTGTCGACGGGCTTCCGCGAGGCCGTGCCGGACGGCGCCGCCTTCGTCGAGGGCCGGGTCCAAGACGCGGCCCGCTTCCTGGACCCGTCGTTCGACGGCGTCCTGCACTTCGCCGCGTTCTCGCAGGTCGGCGAGTCCGTCGCGCGACCGGAGAAGTACTGGGACAACAACGTCGGCGGCTCCATGGCGCTGCTGGCCGCCATGCGGGCGGCGGGCGTCCGCCGGCTGGTGTTCTCCTCCACGGCGGCCACCTACGGCGAGCCGGTCTCCACTCCCCTCACCGAGACCGCCCCGACCGCGCCCACCAGCCCGTACGGCGCCTCCAAGCTCGCCGTCGACCACATGATCGCCGGCGAGGCGGCCGCGCACGGGCTGGCCGCGGCGTCCCTGCGGTACTTCAACGTCGCCGGCGCCCACGGCCCGCAGGGCGAGCGCCACGACCCCGAGTCGCACCTGATCCCGCTGGTGCTCCAGGTCGCCCTCGGCGAGCGGGAGTCCATCTCCGTCTACGGCGACGACTACCCCACCCCCGACGGCACCTGCGTGCGCGACTACATCCACGTCGCCGACCTCGCCGAGGCCCACCTCCTGGCGCTGGACGCCGTCACCCCCGGCGAGCACCTGGTCTGCAACCTCGGCAACGGCAGCGGTTTCTCGGTCCGCGAGGTCGTCGAGACCGTCCGCAAGGTCACCGGCCACCCCGTCCCCGAGGTCCTGGCCGCGCGCCGCCCCGGCGACCCGGCCGTCCTCGTCGCGTCGGCCGCCACCGCGTGGGAACGGCTCGGCTGGCGGCCCACCCGCACCGACCTCGCCGGCATCGTCGCCGACGCCTGGGAGTTCGCCCGCGGGCACGCCCGGGAGCGGGAGGCGGCACGATGAGCGGTACGGAGACGGAGCCGGTGACGACGGGGGCGCGACCCGGGACGGGGACGGAACCGGGGACGGTGACCGGGGCCGGTGACGCGGCGGCGGCCGAGAAGGTCGCCGCGCAGTTCCGGGAGCTGTACGGGACGGAGCCCGACGGGGTGTGGGCCGCCCCCGGGCGGGTCAACCTCATCGGCGAGTACACCGACTTCAACGACGGGTTCGTCATGCCGCTGGCGCTGCCGCACACCGCGGTCGCCGCCGTCACGCGGCGCACGGACGGCGTGCTGCGGTTCCACTCCGCCGAGGCGGACCCCGCGTCCGGGGGCGTGGTGCGGCTCGACGCCGCCGACCTGACGCCCGGCCAGGGCGGCGGCTGGGCCGCCTACCCGGCGGGCGTGGTGTGGGCGCTGCGCGCGGCCGGGCACGCCGTCACCGGCGCGGACGTCCACCTCTCGGCCACCGTGCCGACGGGCGCCGGGCTGTCGTCGTCCGCCGCCCTGGAGGTCGTCACCGCCCTCGCCCTGAACGACCTGTTCGGGCTCGGGCTGAGCGGCCCCGAACTCGCCGTCCTCGCCCAGCGAGCCGAGAACGACTTCGTGGGCGTCCCCTGCGGCGTCATGGACCAGATGGCGTCGGCCTGCTGCGCCGAGGGCCACGTCCTGCACCTCGACACCCGCGACCTGACCCGGCGGCAGGTGCGGTTCGACCCCGCCGCGCACGGGCTGCGGCTGCTCGTCGTCGACACCCGCGTGCGGCACGCCCTCGGGGACGGCGCGTACGCCGAGCGCCGCGCCGGGTGCGAGGCCGGCGCGCGGGCGCTCGGGGTCCGCACGCTGCGCGAGGTCCCCCACGAGGAGCTCGCCGGCGCGCTGGCGCGGCTGGACGACCCGACCGTGCGCGCGTACGTCCGGCATGTGGTTGCCGACAACCACCGGGTCGCCCGGACGGTGGCGCTGCTGGACGCCGACGACGTACGGGCGGTCGGCCCGGTGCTGACGGAGGGGCACGCCTCGCTCCGCGACGACCTGCGCGTCTCCTGCCCGGAGCTGGACCTCGTCGTCTCGGCGGCGTGCGCCGCGGGGGCCCTGGGCGCCCGGATGACCGGCGGCGGCTTCGGCGGCTCCGCCGTCGTCCTGACCGAGGCGGACGCGGCGGACGCGGTGGCGGCGGCCGTGGAGGAGGCGTTCGCGGCGCGGGGCCTGCGCCCCCCGCGGATCTTCCCGGCGGTCCCGTCGGCGGGGGCGCGCCGGCTCCGGTGACCGGGCGCCGGACGGGGCCGGGCGCGCGGGGTCGGACGGGGGCTGGTGGAGGCCGGCCGCCGGGGCCTGGTGGAGGTCGGGCGCGGGGCCGGGCGCCGGCGTCCGGTGGAGGTCGGCCGCCGGGCCTGACGGGGGCCGGTCCAGGGTCGTGTCACCCCGGCACCACCACCCGCACCACCAGCACCACTTCCACCCCCGGCACCCACCGGTACCACCAGTCCACCTGCGGCGGGTGATGGGAAAACTGTCGATTTCCGCCCCGTAACGACACAGGTGACACAGGGGGAACGGCCGGGTCGGTCAGTTCTGCAAATCGACTTCCCGTCCGGCTCCGCGCCCGTACCCTGATGCACAGCACCGGTGGGGGCCGGTGCTGATCAGGGGGCGAGACGGTCGGGGTACGACGCCCGGGTGGGGTGGCACCGGTGCACGGCGGCGGCCGTGTGCCCGCGTGCCCGCCCCGCCTCCGGGCGCCGTCCCCGCGCCTGTCCGCTTCCTCGACCCATGGGGGTTGTCCGTGGTCCGTATCCGGGTTCTGGTGGTGGACGACCACCGCATCTTCGCCGAGTCGCTCGCCGCGGCGCTGGCGGCCGAGCCCGACGTGGACGTCGCCGCGGCCGGCAGCGGTCCCGCGGCGATGCGCTGCCTCGACCGGGCCGCCGCCGAGGGCCGCCGGTTCGACGTGCTCCTCGTCGACGCGGACCTCGGCGCGGCGGCCGGGCAGCCGGTGGCGCGCGTCGTCCCGGACGGCGGCGCCGCGGACGGCATCGTCGATGGCATCTCCCTGGTCGCCGGGGTGCGCCAGGCGCAGCCCTCCGTACGGACCGTGGTCCTGGCGGAGAAGGACGACCCGGGCCGCGCCGCCCTCGCCCTGCAGGCCGGCGCGTGCGGCTGGGTGGCCAAGGACTGCTCCCTGCAGCGCCTCCTCGGGGTGATACGCGGTGTGCTGCGCGACGAGACGCACCTGGCGCCCGCCCTGCTCACCGGCGTGCTGCGGGAGCTGACGGCCGCGCGCAAGCACCGCACCGAGAGCGAGCGGCTGGTGGAGTCGCTCACCCCGCGCGAGCGGGAGGTGCTGCGCTGCATGGTGGCCGGACTGGGCCGCAAGGCGGTCGCGGAGCGGCTCTTCCTCTCCCCGCACACCGTCCGCACCCACATGCAGAACGTCCTCGGCAAGCTCGGCGTCCACTCCACGCTGGCGGCGGTCGCCCTGGCCCGCAGAGCCGGCGTGGGGCCGGCCGTGTCAGCCGGGGATGTTGTCGAACGGGGCGGTCAGCTGGCGTAGCAGCGCGGCGAGGTCGGCGCGCTGGGCGCGGGACAGCCGGGCGAGGATCGCCCGCTCCTGGTCCAACAGGCCGGCGAGGGCCTGGTCGGCGCGGTCGCGCCCCTCGGCGGTGAGGCGGACCAGGACGCCGCGCCGGTCGGTGGGGTCGGGCAGCCGCTCGACGAGGCCCTTCTTCGCGAGCCGGTCGATGCGGTTGGTCATCGTCCCGGACGTGACGAGCGTCTGGGTGAGCAGCTGGCCGGGGGAGAGCTGGTACGGGGCGCCCGCACGGCGCAGCGACGTGAGCACGTCGAACTCCCACGGCTCCAGCTGGTGCTCGGCGAAGGCGAGGCGGCGCGCCCGGTCGAGGTGGCGGGCCAGTCGGGAGACGCGGCTGAGCACCTCGAGCGGCTCCACGTCGAGGTCGGGGCGCTCTCGGCGCCATGCAGCGACCAGACGGTCGACCTCGTCCTCCATGTCGATCAGTGTAGGGGATCTGTCGACATGAAGTCTCTTGACGTCAAGAAATGTGTTTCCGGACGATTGAGCGGGCCCCGCCTGGAGCAACGTTCCGCTTAGACAACTGGCACCAGCAAGGGGGTTCGACCGTGCATTCCGCACCCACGTGGGATCCGGAGCAGTACCTGAGGCATTCCGGCCACCGCACCCGTCCGTTCCTGGACCTGCTCGCCCGGATACCGGAACTGCCCGCCACCGCGGAAGGGAGGCCCGCCCGCATCGCCGACCTCGGCTGCGGACCCGGCAACGTCACCGCGCTGCTCGCCGAGCGCTGGCCCGACGCCCACATCACCGGCTTCGACCTGTCCCCGGAGATGCTGGAGCAGGCCGACAAGCACCACGCCGGCACGACGCCCGGCGGTGGCTGGCTCGACTTCCGCCATGCCGACGCCGCGCACTGGACGCCCGACGAGCCGTACGACCTGATCGTCTCCAACGCCGCGCTCCAATGGGTGCCGGACCATCCGGACTCCTTCGCGGGCTGGCTGGAGGGCGTCGTCACGGGCGGGACCCTCGCCTTCCAGGTGCCGGCCAACTTCACCGCGCCCAGCCACGCCCTCCTCGGCGAGCTGTGCGACAGCCCCCGATGGCGCTCCCGCCTCGCCGGACACGGGCGGCGCTTCGTCCACGTCCTCGACGCGACGGAGTACCTCGGCCGGCTCACCGACCTCGGCTGCACGGCCGACGTGTGGGAGACGGTGTACGCGCAGTTGCTGCAGGGGGAGGACCCCGTGCTCGACTGGGTCAAGGGCACCGCGCTGCGCCCCGTCCTCACCGCC
This sequence comes from Streptomyces changanensis, assembly GCF_024600715.1. Taxonomy (NCBI): domain Bacteria; kingdom Bacillati; phylum Actinomycetota; class Actinomycetes; order Kitasatosporales; family Streptomycetaceae; genus Streptomyces; species Streptomyces changanensis. The sequence goes on along the minus strand of NZ_CP102332.1, from coordinate 2,730,995 downwards.
CTGGAGGGGGACGACGCGGCCGCCGGGGAGTTCCTGTCCCAGTACCGGGACCTGCTCCGCAAGGCGTACCCGCCGGGGCCGCACGGCACGGTCTTCCCGTACCGCCGCGTCTTCGCCGTCGCCCGGAAGGAGTACTGACCGTCCGGCCCGCGCCTCCGGGCCGGCCCCGTCCGGTCCCCGTCCCGGTCCCCGCGCCCGGCCCGCGGGGGCCGGGGCGGGCGCGGGGCGGGGGAGGGGCGCGGGGGCCGGGTCAGGACTTGCGGTGGCCTATCAGGCGGGGCTTCGGCTCCAGGCCGTCCAGGCCGTGCCAGGCGAGGTTCACCAGGTGGGCGGCGACCTCCGCCTTCTTCGGCTTGCGGGCGTCCAGCCACCACTGGCCGGTCAGCGCCACCATGCCCACCAGCGCCTGCGCGTACAGCGGGGCCAGCTTCGGGTCGAAGCCGCGGGCCTTGAACTCCAGGCCCAGGATGTCCTCCACCTGTGTGGCGATGTCGGAGATCAGCGACGCGAACGTACCCGTCGACTGGGCCACCGGTGAGTCCCGCACGAGGATCCGGAAGCCGTCCGTGTACGTCTCGATGTAGTCCAGCAGCGCGAACGCCGCCTGCTCCAGCAGCTCGCGCGGGTGCCCCGCAGTGAGCGCGCTGGTCACCATGTCGAGGAGCTGGCGCATCTCGCGGTCGACCACGACGGCGTACAGCCCCTCCTTGCCGCCGAAGTGCTCGTAGACGACCGGCTTCGACACCCCGGCCTTGGCCGCGATCTCCTCCACCGACGTGCCCTCGAAACCGCGCGTGGCGAACAGCGTGCGGCCGATGTCGAGCAGCTGCTGGCGGCGCTCCGCGCCCGTCATGCGGACGCGGCGTCCGCGCCTCGGTTTGTCGCTGCTGGTACCACTGCCGTCGATCGCCACACCGTCCATCATGCCGCGTTCGCGGAGTGCGACTGGCGGCGGGCTTCGATGCGCTCGGGGCTCGGCCAGCGCACGTCGTACGCCCAGCCCAGCTTCTCGAACCAGCGGATCAGCCGGGCGCTGGAGTCCACCTGGCCCCGCATGACGCCGTGCCGGGCGCTGGTCGGCTCGGCGTGGTGGAGGTTGTGCCAGGACTCGCCGCACGACAGCACCGCCAGCCACCAGACGTTGCCCGAGCGGTCACGCGACTTGAACGGGCGCTTGCCGACGGCGTGGCAGATGGAGTTGATCGACCACGTGACGTGGTGCAGCAGCGCGACCCGCACGAGCGAGCCCCAGAAGAACGCCGTGAACGCGCCCCACCAGGACATCGTCACCAGACCGCCCACGACCGGCGGGATCGCCAGCGACACGATCGTCCACAGGAGGAACTGGCGGGAGATCCGGCGGAGCGCCGGGTCCTTGATCAGGTCCGGGGCGTACTTCTGCTGGGGGGTCTGCTCCTCGTCGAACATCCAGCCGATGTGCGCCCACCACAGGCCCTTCATCAGCGCGGGCACGGACTCGCCGAACCGCCACGGGGAGTGCGGGTCGCCCTCGGCGTCCGAGAACTTGTGGTGCTTGCGGTGGTCCGCCACCCAGCGCACCAGCGGCCCCTCCACCGCCATCGACCCCATCACGGCGAGGGCGATGCGCAGGGGGCGCTTCGCCTTGAACGAGCCGTGGGTGAAGTAGCGGTGGAAGCCGATCGTGATGCCGTGGCAGCCGATGTAGTACATCGCGACGAGCAGGCCCAGGTCGAGCCAGCTGACGCCCCAGCCCCAGGCGAGCGGCACCGCCGCGACCAGGGCCAGGAACGGCACCGTGATGAAGAGGAGGAGGGCGATCTGCTCGATGGACCGCTTGTTGTCGCCGCCGAGGGTGGCGGACGGCACGGCGGTGTCGTCGGTCGCGGTGTCGAACACGTCGGGGCTCGTGGTCATGGGCGTCCCTGGGGGTGAGAGGAAGGGATGAGGGAGGAGACGGGGGATGGGTGTCGGGGATGGGGGATGGGGGTCGTCGTAGGGGCAGCGTGGCTACGGTTCCGTAACCTACGGCGTCGTAAGTATGGCAGCGCACCGGCTCGCGGCAAGAGGGCTGCGCACGGCGCGGCCCGGGAGGACACCTATCCTGGGTGTCGTCGGACAGCGCGGTCCGCAGCGTCCCCGAGGGATCGACCCGCCAAACCCGCCGGTAGTTCGAAGGGACGATCCCGGGACACCACAGCAGTACCCCCTCCAGACGTGCTCATCACTGCAAGGAGCCGCACCTGTGAGCAGTGCCGACCAGACCCCTTCCGCCAGCGCCGAGCTGCGTGCCGACATCCGCCGACTGGGTGACCTGCTGGGCGAGACGCTCGTACGGCAGGAAGGGCCCGAGCTCCTCGAGCTCGTCGAGAAGGTCCGCCACCTGACCCGTGAGGACGGCGAGGCCGCCGCCGAGCTGCTCGGCGACACGGACCTGGAGACCGCCGCCCGGCTGGTCCGCGCCTTCTCGATCTACTTCCACCTCGCCAACGTCACCGAGCAGGTCCACCGCGGCCGGGAGATGCGCGAGCGGCGCGCCGCCGAGGGCGGCCTGCTGGCGCGGACCGCCGACATGCTGAAGGACGGCGACCCGGACCACGTCCGTGAGGCGGTCCGCAACCTCAACGTCCGGCCGGTCTTCACCGCGCACCCGACCGAGGCCGCGCGCCGCTCGGTGCTGAACAAGCTGCGCCGCATCGCCGCCCTCCTCGACGAGCCGGTCACCGGCGCCGACCGGCGCCGCCACGACCTGCGGCTCGCCGAGAACATCGACCTCGTGTGGCAGACCGACGAGCTGCGCGTGGTGCGCCCCGAGCCCGCCGACGAGGCCCGCAACGCCATCTACTACCTGGACGAGCTGCACGCCGGCGCGGTCGGCGACGTCCTGGAGGACCTGGCCGCCGAGCTGGAGCGGGTCGGCGTCGAGCTGCCGCCCGGCACCCGCCCCCTCACCTTCGGCACCTGGATCGGCGGCGACCGCGACGGCAACCCCAACGTGACGCCGGCCGTCACCTGGGACGTGCTGATCCTCCAGCACGAGCACGGCCTCACCGACGCCATCGAGATGATCGACGAGTTGCGCGGCCTGCTCTCCAACTCCATCCGGTACGCCGGCGCCACCCCCGAGCTGCTGGACTCCCTCCAGCAGGACCTGGAGCGCCTCCCCGAGATCAGCCCCCGCTACAAGCGGCTGAACGCCGAGGAGCCGTACCGGCTCAAGGCCACCTGCATCCGGCAGAAGCTGGTCCACACCCGTGAGCGGCTCGCCCGGGGCACCGGGCACCAGGAGGGCCGCGACTACCTCGGCACCTCCGAGCTGCTCGAGGACCTCACCCTGATCCAGCGCTCCCTGCGCGAGCACCGCGGCGGCCTCCTCGCCGACGGGCACCTGGACCGCACCATCCGCACCCTGTCCGCGTTCGGCCTCCAGCTGGCCACGATGGACGTCCGCGAGCACGCCGACGCCCACCACCACGCCCTCGGCCAGCTCTTCGACCGGCTGGGCGAGGAGTCGTGGCGGTACGCGGACATGCCCCGCGAGTACCGGCAGAAGCTCCTCGCCAAGGAGCTGCGCTCCCGCCGCCCGCTCGCCCCGACCCCGGCGCCGCTCGACGCCGCCGGCGAGAAGACCCTCGGCGTCTTCCACACGGTGAAGGCGGCCTTCGAGCGGTTCGGGCCCGAGGTCATCGAGTCGTACATCATCTCGATGTGCCAGGGCGCCGACGACGTCTTCGCCGCCGCCGTCCTCGCCCGCGAGGCCGGCCTCGTCGACCTGCACGCCGGCTGGGCGAAGATCGGCATCGTGCCGCTGCTGGAGACGACGGACGAGCTGAAGGCCGCCGACGTCATCCTCAACGACATGCTCGCCG